>NZ_VUOB01000129.1 GCF_008386585.1 Solihabitans fulvus | reverse complement strand
CGCTGGCCATCGTGTGGTCCCGGCCTCTGCCGCAGGGGGCTGCGCCGTCCACGGTGACCGTCAGCCGCGACGCAGCTGGGCGCTGGTTCGTGTCGATGCTGTGCGAGGACACCCCTGTTCCGATGCCCGCCGCCACGGCAGTGGTGGGTATCGACGCCGGGATCACCAGCCTGGTGACCCTGTCCACCGGGGAGAAGATCACCAATCCTAGGCACGAACGCCAGGACCGGCGGCGCTTGGTCAAGGCCCAGTGTGCGCTGTCCCGCAAGGCCAAGGGCTCCCGCAACCGGGACAAGGCCCGGGTGATCCTCGCCCGCGTCCACGCGAGGATCGCCGACCGGCGCAGGGATTTTCTGCACCAGCTCACCACTCGACTCGTGCGTGAGAACCAAACGCTCGTGATCGAGGATCTGACCGTCCGCAACATGGTCCGCAATCACACGCTCGCCCGAGCCATCTCGGACGCGTCCTGGACCGAGATGCGGTCCATGCTGGAGTACAAGGCCGATTGGTATGGGCGGGATCTGGTCGTCGTCGATCGCTGGTTCCCGTCCTCGAAGTTGTGTTCGGCCTGCGGTGTCGTGCGGGTCGGGATGCCGTTGGGCGTCCGGACGTGGAGGTGTGGCTGCGGCGCGACCCTTGACCGGGACGTGAACGCGGCGGTCAACATTCGTGCCGCCGGGCTGGCGGTCCAAGCCTGTGGAGACGGTGTCAGACCTGCTCGTGCGCACGCACGAGCGGGCAGCGGTCGGTGAAACAGGAACCCTCCCGGGCGACCGGGAGAATCCCCGTCCTTCACGACGGGGAGTAGTCAAGATTGCCACCCTATAGAGCGCACAAATGCAACCTCCGGTGCGTTAAGTTCAGTACGACATCACACGCCGCCTCAACGCAACCGGAGTCTCCAGTGGATGCCGCAGAGCCGGGTTTCACCCGCCCCGGCGGACGCACGGCGCGCACCCGCGCAGCCGTCCTCGACGCCACGTACGCCGAACTCGTCGCGCGCGGCTACGCCGGCCTGACCGTGGAGAACGTGGCCGACCGGTCCGGTGTGCACAAGACCACCGTCTACCGCAGGTGGGGGAGCGTGGACGGGCTCGTGGCGGACGCGCTGAGCCTGGCCGCGGACACGTTCTGGCCGATCCCGGATACCGGCTCGATCGAACAGGACCTGCTCGCTGTCGCCCGCGAGGTGGTCGTCGGCTTCACCGACCCCGAACTGCGCGCCGCCCCGGCGGCCGTGATCGCGGCGTCCTTCCAGTCGCCGCGCGCGGCGACCGCGCTGCACGAGTTCCTGGTGGCAAGGCAGGAACAGGCCGCCGTCGTGGTGACCCGCGCTGTGGACCGAGGCGAGATCCCGGCCGGTGTCGACGGAGTCGAGGCGATCCGGGTGCTGTGCGCGCCGCTGTACTACCGGCTGTTCATCACCAGGGAGCCGGTGGACGACGGAACGGCCGTGCGCGCGGCGGCCGTCGCATTGGCCGCGCTGCGCGCCGGGGCCGTCTGAACGCCGCCGTCTGAAGGCCGGGAGCGTCAGCCGGGCAGTACCGCGCCGGTTCGCTTGACCGTGCGGATGACCAGCGCGGACGCGATCGAGCCAGCCGCGCCCGGCGTGCAGCGCAGCCGGATGGTTTACGCCGAGTAGCTGAGCCGTGTGCCGTCCAGTGCGCCGGATCATCGGCGAGGCGATCGGCCGGCCGCTGCGCTGGCAGGAGGTGTCCAGGGCGGAGGGCAGGGCGGAGCTGCTCGCCGACGGCGTCCCACTGTCCTTTGTGGATATTCTGCTGGACACCTACGCCGAGCTGGTCGTCGCGCAACCGCCTCCGGTGACCTCCATCAAGCTGGAGGTCACCGGCTCGCCGGCCAGGACGTTTCGCGAATGGGTCCTCGATCACGCCGAGAACTTCTGTCGATAGTGGCGGTATACTCGATGGTTTCAGTGTAGAACGAAATGAATGTTCAGGGCAACCGAGCAAGAGCATCCTGGATGGCGGCCTCGGGCAGATCGTGGTCGACGACCTCGCCGGCCAGGTACCTGCCGTAGGCGGGCAGGTCGAGGTGGGCGTGCCCGCACAGCGCCGTCAGGATCACCTTCTCCTCGCCGGTTTCCTTGCACCGCAGGGCTTCCCGGATGCAGGCGGCCAGCGCGTGGGTCGGCTCCGGGGCGGGCAGGATGCCCTCGGTGCGAGCGAAGCGGACGCCCGCCGCGAAGCACTCGGACTGCCCGATCGCCACCGCCTCGATCAGGCCGAGATGGTAGATGTGCGACAGCAGCGGCGACATCCCGTGGTAGCGCAGGCCGCCGGCGTGGATGGGGTCGGGAATGAAGTCGTGGCCGAGGGTGTGCATCTTCAACAGCGGCGTCAGGCCCGCCGTGTCGCCGAAGTCGTACGCGTAGACGCCCCTGGTCAGCGAGGGGCAGGCGGCCGGCTCGACCGCGCGGATCACAGGGGTGCCGCGGCCGGCGAGTTTTTCGCGGAGGAACGGGAAGGTCAGGCCGGCGAAGTTGGAGCCGCCGCCGGTGCAGCCGATGATCAGGTCCGGGCGGTCGCCGGCCAGCTCGAACTGCCGCAGCGCCTCCTCGCCGATCACGGTCTGGTGCAACAGCACGTGGTTGAGGACGCTGCCAAGCGCGTAGCGGGCGCCAGGGTCGGCGGCGGCGACCTCGACGGCCTCGCTGATGGCGATGCCGAGGCTGCCTGGGCTGTCCGGGTGGTCGGCGAGGACGGCGCGGCCAGCGGCGGTGCGGTCCGACGGGCTGGGGTGCACGGTGGCGCCGTAGGTCTCCATCATCAACCGCCGGTAGGGCTTCTGGTCGTAGGAGGCGCGCACCTGCCAGACCTCGCAGTCAAGGCCGAACACGGCGCCGGCGAACGCCAGGGCGCTGCCCCACTGGCCGGCCCCGGTCTCGGTGGTGAGCCTGGTGATGCCCTCCTGTGCGTTGTAGAACGCCTGGGGCACGGCGGTGTTGGGCTTGTGCGAGCCGGCCGGGCTGCCGCCCTCGTACTTGTAGTAGATGCGAGCCGGGGTGTTCAGCGCCGCTTCGAGCCGGTGCGCCCGGTACAGCGGGGACGGCCGCCACAGTCGGTAGACGTCCAGCACCTCGGCGGGGATGTCGATGTGGCGATCGGTGCTGACCTCCTGCTCGATGAGGGCTGCGGGGAACAGCGGGGCGAGGTCGGCCGGGGTGACGGGTTCGCGGGTGCCGGGGTGCAGCGGTGGCGGTGGGGGTTCGGGCAGGTCCGGCACGATGTTGTACCACTGGGTCGGCAGGTCGGACTCGTCGAGCAGGTACTTGGTGCGCCGCGTCATGGTGGCCTCCCTGGGTTTCGGTCAACCTAGGGGTGCTGCCACGGCAGGGACTATCGGCTGATCGTGGGGTCAGGGCGCGGTGGGGTGCAGGGTGGTGAGGTCGACGCCGAGTCGGGCGAACGGTTCCGTCGCGGTGTCGTTGATGCGGATCGCGCGGTGTTGGTCGCGGTCGAGCCAGCCCCTGTCGACGGCGTGGTCGAGCAGGGCGGCGGGGACGGCGCCGCTGAGGTGTTCGCGGCGTTCGGTCCAGTCGAGGCAGTCGCGCAGCAGGGGGCGGCGGTGTCCGGTGTCGGGCAGGTCGATGCCGAGGTCGCGGAGCGTGCGGTGGCCGGTGTCGGTGAGGGCCAGTCCCGAGGCGGTGTCGACGAGTCCGGTGTTGATGAGGCCGGTGCGGATGGCGACGCCGAGTGCGCCGGCGAGGTGGTCGTAGCAGGTGCGGGCGAGGGCGAGGCGGCGTGCCCTGACCGAGGAGCGCAGGCCGGTCGCCGGTTGGTGTTCGGCGTGTTCGGCGAGGCGTTCGATGAGTTCGGCGACGCGGGGGTCGTCGATGCGGACGTAGCGGTGTCGGCCCTGTTTGAGGGTGTTGACGAAGCCGGCGTCGGTGAGGACGCCGACGTGTTCGCTTGCGGTGGATGGCGCGATGCCGGCGGCCCTGCCGAGTTCGCCGACGGTCCAGGCGCGGCCGTCGATGAGGGCGAGGCACATGGTGGCCCTGCTCGGGTCGGCGAGGACGGCGGCGATGTCGGCGAGCCGGACGGTCTGCACGTCGTCGATGGTAGGCGTGCGATGTGTCGGTGGGGGCCGATGTGTCGGCGGGTGAGGCTGGCCGGCATGAGTGAGTCGTGTGTGATCGATCCGCCGGTGGTGTATCCGGGGACGCCGGTGGTGTTGGTGTCGAGCGTGAACGCGGACGGTTCGGCGAACCTGGCGCCGATGTCGTCGGCGTGGGTGGTCGGCCGGACTGCGGTGCTGGGGTTGGGCACGGAGGGGCAGACCTTCGCGAACCTGTCGCGGCGGGCGGACTGCGTGTTGAACTACGCGAGCGAGTCGTTGTGGCGGCAGGTGGAGCGGCTGGCGCCGTTGACGGGTGCGGATCCGGTGCCGGCGGGCAAGGCCGGGGTGTTCCGGACGGAGCGGGACAAGTTCGGGGCGGCGGGGTTGACGCCGGTGGCGGGCGAGGTGGTTGCGGCGCCTCGGGTTGCGGAGTGTCCGATCCAGGTTGAGGGCAGGGTGGTGTCGGCGCGGGTGTCGGCGGAGGAGGGCGTCGGGGTGGTGGAGGTGGCGGTGCTGCGGGTTCATGTGCACGAGGAGTTGGCGGAGGCGGATCTGCGTCATGTGCGGGTGGCCGGGTGGCGTCCGTTGTTGTACGTGTTCCGGCATTACGTGGGTGTCGGCGCGGAGTTGGGGCGGACGTTTCGGGCGACGACGGCGGCCTCGGTGCCGAGTTAGCGGTCGCGTGCGGGTTCGTCGGGGTGGGTCGGGTGGGAGTGGGCGGACGGCCCACGGGTCTGTGTCGAACGGGGGATTTGCGGTCTGTCGGGTATCTGTCCGTGTAACCCGGGTCCCTAGCTCTGTGAGGGGCGTCAGCGGCTGTCGCCCCGGTGTTTCGTTCGGTGGAGATGCCAGGCACGCCGGCCAAGACCCGCACGGGCGGCCGAGGAGGTTCGCCCGAGGCGGTGCCACTCCGCGTTGTTGCTGTTCCGCCGGGATCGGAACGCCGCGAACTGGAGTCGGGCTGTCCGGTGAAGGGGGTGGAGGGGGACGCCGTCGGAGGGGGACGCGGTTGGCATCGCGGTGGGCTCTCTTGGGCGGACGCACTCGTACTGCGGGTGGCGGGGAGGTGGCCTGGGGCTCGACGCCGTCTCCCCGCCGCTCAGTGGCGGTTCGGCTCGGTGGCGGTTCGGCTCGGTCGCTCGGGACGGCCGGGTTCGGCTCAGTCGCGTTGGGCGACGGGGTGCAGGTTGCCGTTCTGGTCGGTCTGGCAGCTGGCCTGTTGGTCGGTGGTGTTGAGGAACAGGCCGAGGCAGCGGCCGAACTGGGCGTGGCCGCGGTCGTTGGGGTGGAAGGACTCCTGGAGGGAGTGTCCGGCCCGCGCGGTGTCGGCGAGGCCTTGCCAGTCGACGGTGAGGCGGGTGAACCATTCGCTGTGGTCGTTGCCGCCGCCCGCGCAGGCTTCGTGTTTCGTGCCGGCGTGGGAGAGGTCGAGGTAGCGGGCGTTGACGCGGCGTGCCGCGGTGCGGATGCCGTCGGCGAGCTGTTCGACGCCTGTGTCGCGCACCCAGCTCAGGTCGGCGGTGCGCAGCGGGCAGCCGGCGAGGTTCTGGAGGTTCGCCGGCAGGTCGGGGCCGACGGGGGCGGCGTAGGACTGGGCGACCAGCGTGTAGGAGGAGTCGAGGTAGCCGGCCTCGCGCATGACCTTGCGGATGTCGCGCAGTGCTTTCTCGACCTTGGGGACCATGGTGTTGACCCGGCCGAGCCAGGTCTTGGCGAGTTGTGCCGCGCAGTCGTCGCGGTGGCCGAACCAGGCCTGGACGCAGGTGTTGAGGACGTCGGCGAAGTGTGGGTCGTCGTTGGCTCCGACGGCGACGACGACGGCTTGCACGCGGTAGTGGCCGGCGAGCTGGCCGAGCCTGCGGGCCTGGGAGCCCTCGGTGTTCTGGACGGCGTTGCCGAGTCCGACGTTCTCTGCCTTGGCTCCGGAGCAGGCGAGGTTGATGGTGGTGATGTCGCCGCCGAGGCCGGTCTCGTGCACGGCTGCCTTGGTCGACCGGTGGCACCAGTCGCCGTTTTCGCCGTTGGTGCCGGCCTCGTAGGATCCGGCGCCCTCGCCGGACATGGTGCTGTCGCCGAGGGCCACGACGGCGCGTGGCGCGTCGGGGCCTGGCCCGATGGGGGCTGGGAACGGGTGGTCGCTGACGATCGCCAGCACCGCCAGCACGGGGACCAGCAGCAGGATGGTCAGTGACCGACGTGGTAATGCCGGCATCGGCGTCGAGTCTACGTGGTGTGCGGCGGGTGGTTGGCGGGCGTGCCGGTCGGGCGCGCCCCACCCCCAGCGGGGCGCGCCCGACCGGCTGGGTCGGTCAGCTGCCCCTGACGGTGTGCTGGGCGAACGTCCGGTAGGCGGCGTCGAACTCGGCCATGGCCTGCTGTGTCAGGGATTGCGGGTCGCCGCCGTGCAGCGACTTCTGGAGCAGGGCGGTGCCGGCGGTGGCGTGGTTGGCGATGTCCTGGCGCCACGGGAGGCCGTAGGGCGTGAACTGTCTGGTCTGCGGGTCGAGGAAGCCGGCGACGGGTTGGCCGAGGGTGGTGTCGCCGAGTTGTCTTGCGGCGTCGAGGAGGGTGTTGAACGCCTGGAAGCGCAGTTGCCCTGCTGTGCCGGGGTCCGCGGTGACGGCGGCGGTGCTGAGCAGGGAGAAGCCGCCGGCCTCGTCGGAGCGGAACGTCGCGAGGGTCTGCTCGGGTGGCGGTTGGCCGGCGAAGACGGCCAGCCAGGCGTAGGGGCAGGCGCAGGGGTCGGGCAGGTCGGTGACGTAGGCCGGCAGGGAGGCGGGGTCGCAGATGCTGGGTCCGTCGCCGGCGAGGGTGCAGTAGGAGCCGCCGGGCGGCGGGTTGCCGGTGGTGGTCGTCGGTGGCACGGCCGCCGGCGCGACGGCCTCGGCGGCGGCTGCGGCGCTGGACGAGGGTGCGCCGGCGTGGAGGCCGACGGGCACACCCAGTATCGCGCTCGCGGCGACCGCGAGCGCGACAGCGAACTTCCGCATGGTGATGTCCCTTCTTCGTGAGTCCAGTGCCGTGCCCGGCCCGGCTGTCTCCAAGGTCTATCGGTCGATTCGTTGTCGGTTATGACTTTTCTTGCCAGACTGCTGCGGGGACTCGTGCCGGCAGGGGGGATCGGCGCATGGCGAGCGCGATTACTCGTGAGGGCGACTACCAGACGTTCGGCGAGCTGTTGCACTTTCTCCGACGGCGGGCCCGCTTGACGCAGCGGGAGCTCGGGTTGGCCGTCGGGTACAGCGAGGCGCAGATCTCCCGGCTGGAGCAGCACCATCGGTTACCGGATCCGACGACGGTGGTGGCGTTGTTCCTGCCGGCGTTGCGGTTGGGTGGCGAGCCGGCGTTGGCGCGGCGCCTGGTGGAGTTGGCGAAGCGGGCGCAGGGCGGTCGGCGGGGGCGGTCGGCGGAGGGCCGGTCGGCGCTGGACCTGGCGGAGATTCCGGTGCTGCCGCAGAACCTGGTGGTGCGCGCGGAGGTGTTGGCCGGGCTCGGCGAGCTGGTGGACGCGGAGCGGCGGGTGGTGGTGACCGGGTTGCCCGGGGTCGGGAAGACGACGGTGGTGGCGTCGCTGGCCAGGGCGCGGGTCGCGGTGCAGCCGGTGTGTTGGTTGACGTTGACCGGCGGTGTGACGGTGTCGGTGGACGCGGTGTTGCGGCGGTTGGCGGTGTTCCTGGTGCGGCACGGTCACGCCGGTCTCGGGTCGCTGGTGGCGGGTAGCGCGGAGCGGCCGGTGCCGTTGGACGAGCGGCTGCACCTGTTGGGGGCGGCGTTGGCGGCGCGGCGGGTGTTGGTGTGCTTGGACAACGCGCAGTTGTTGACCGGTGAGCCTGGCGTGCTCGACGCGCTCGGTCATCTGCTGGCGACGACGGCGACGGAGCTGTTGTTGACCAGTCGGGTCGACCTGCGGTTGCCGGGGACGGCCCGGTTCCGGTTGGCGGGTCTGCGGCCGGCGGAGGGTCTCGCGCTGATCGAGCGGTTCGGTGGGTTGCCGGCGCCGGTGGCGGGTGCGTTGGTGGATCGGACGGCGGGCAGTCCGATGCTGCTTCGGTTGGCGCTCGGGCAGATCCGGATCGGCGCGCACGATCCGGCCGCGTTCGTGGACCGATTGGACTGTCAGCTCGAACTGGTCGGGTATCTGGTGGACACGACGGTGGGTGAGCTGTCCGAGCCCGCGCGGCGGTTGTTGGGGCTGGTCGCGGTGTTTCGGGGCAGGGTGGATCTGTTCGATCCGGTGTTGGTGGAGTTGATCCAGCGCGGGGACGGGCCGTACGACCTGTTCGCGGGGATGACCGAGCTGCACCAGCGGCAGTTGGTCGACCAGCCGGCCGCCGTGTCGCTGCATCCGTTGGTGCGGGACAGGATGCGCGCGGAGCTGACGACGGACCCGGCGCGGTTGGCGCGGCTGCACGGGATCGCGGCGGCGTGGTGCGAGCGGGTGGCGTGCGACGCGGCCGAGGCGGCGTGGCATCACCTGCGGGCCGGCGATGTCGCGGCGGCCGCCCAGGTGTTGGTGGCACGGACCAGCGAGGTGATCGACGCCGGGGCGGCCGGGCTGTCTGTCGGGTTGTTGGACGAGATCCTTGCCGCGCAGGGGGATCCGGGTGTGCCGGCGTGGCGGTTGTTGGTGACGCGGGCGGACCTGTTGGCGCAGACCGATCGGGCGGCCGAGGCGGAGTCGTCGTATCGGCTGGCGTTGGCTGCCGCGCCGCCGGGGTCGGCGCGGCTCCAGGTGACGTGGCCGTTCGCGGAGCACCTGATGTTCCGGGGGCAGGTCGCCGAGCCGTTGGAGCTGGTGCGGGCGGTCGGCGCGGCGGGGGAGCAGCTGGACCGGGTGTTGGCTGGTCGGTTGGCGGCGGTGGAGTGCCGGGCGTTGTTGATGCTGTCGGAGTACGGCGAGGCGTTGCGGGTGGGTCGGGGGGCGTTGGAGCTGGTGGCGGGGGTTGCCGAGCCCGCTAGGGCGGTCGCGGAGATCGTGTCGCGGGTCGAGTCGACGATGGGCATCGCGTGTCGGCTGGCGGGGGACCGGGCTGCGGCGCTGGACCATCTCGACCGCGCGATCGGCAGCGCGCGGGCCGCCGGGCTGCGCACGCTGAGCGCGCGGGCGATGGTCAACCTCGGCGGCGTGCACGTGGACACGGGCGATCTGCGGTTGGCGCGTACCACCTACGCGGAGGCGTTGGCGCTGATGCGGGCGACCGGCGACTCGCACGGCATGGCCAGGGCGTTGCACTCGCTCGGCGTGGTGTGCCGGTATCAGGGCGATGTGGCGGGCGCGTTGCCGTTGTATGAGGAGTCGCTCGCGGTGAACCGGCGGATCGGTGACGCGGCCGCGGTGGGGGTGTCCGAGCGCAGCCTGGCGTTGGCACTGCTGTCGCTGGGGCGGGTGGCCGAGGCGGAGGAGGCGATGCTGCGGGCGTTGTCGCGGCTGTCGCCGACCGCCTACCGGTGGCGGTATGCGGAGGTGTTGGACGCGTTGGCGACGGTCCGGATGGTCGCCGACGGCGGGTTGACTGCGGCGGTGCGGGAACCGTTGGAGGAGGCGCGGGGCCTGGCGGAGGAGGGCGGGGGAGACCCGGAGCTGCTGGCGATGGTGGGGGTGCACACCGCGCTGGCAGAACTCGCGTCAGGGCACCGGGAGCGGGCCGAGGCGGCGTTGGCCGGGGTCGCCTCGGCGGACCTGCGTGACGTGCTGCCGTTGGAGGCGGCGTTCGTGCGGGGCGCGCTGGCCTCGGTCGGCAGGGACCCGGTCGGGGTGCGCGCGGCGGCGGACCGGATGGACGCGTTGGTCGCCGTGCACGGGTATCGGCTGTACGAGCCGGCGGCGCGGGCGTTGCGTGCGGCGGCGCGGCGACCGCCGCCGTGCGCGGGGCTGCCCAGGATGCTGTGGGTCGTGGTGGACGGCTGAGCGAATCGTCCGTGCGCCAGGGGCCGGAACGGCATCATGCAGGCATGACGATGGTGGCCGAGGGGGACGGGGCGGCGCGGGGTGTCGAGTCCGTGCTCGAACTGGCCGATGCGCGTTGGGACGAGGGCGATCGGTCGGGTGCCAGGCAGGTGCTGCGCGACGGGCTCGCGGCGACCGGACCGGACGTGCGGCTGCTGCTGAAGCTGGCGGCCGTCGAGTGGCGGGATGGCTTCGAGGACGAGTCGAGGGCGTTGCTGGCCGAGGCGTCCGCGCTGGACCCGGACGATCCTGGGGTCATCGCGGCGCGGGTGGACCGGCTGCGCGGGGAGCGGCGCTACCGCGAGGCGATGGCCCTGTGGGACGGGCTGCCGGAGGCGGCGCGGCGCGCCGACGGCGTCCGAACGGCGTTCGGCGAGCTGTACGCGGACATGGGTTGGCACGCGGTGGCGACCGCCGCGTTCGGGCCGGGCAGGGGGCTGGACCTGGCGGCGCGGTCGGTGTGGTTGCGGTCCTGGCTGCGCAGCGGCGGCCCGGTGGCGGCCCTGCGCCGGCGCGTGCTGCGGAGGGACAACGAGAGCAGGACCAACTGGCTGCGGTGGTCCCGAAGCAGCGATGGGCTGGACGGCCTTGCCGGGGTGTCGGCGGACGCGCTGGCGGTGATGTGCGTGGAGTTGGACGAGTACCTGCTCAGGTGGAGCGCGCGGACCGACTGGTCGTGGTCGGTGCGCACGGCGGTCAGGCAGGGAGCGTGGTGGGTGGCAGCGGTGGCGGCGTTGTTGGTGTTGATCGTCGACCGGCCGTTGGCCGGGCCGGGTCCGTTGTTGCTGGGGCGGCTGGTGTTCGGAGGGACGGTCGTGGTGGTCGCGGTCTCCATCGCGTCGTTGGGTGCGAGTGCCCTGTCGCGCCTGCGATCGTCGGGCGCGCGGCTGGTGGTCGGGGTGCTCGGCTGGTTGGCGGTGGCGGGCGGTGGCGGCTGGCTGCTGTTCCGGACGCCGCCGGTGTCGCCGTGGTCGCCGGGCACCGTCGGCCTGGTCGCCGTGCTGTCGGCGGTGTTGGCGGCGATGTCGCTCGCCGCCAACGGGCTGACCCGCTATCTGACCTATCGGGGCGTCGCGCGGATCAAGGAGGACCGGCCCCGCGCGGCGATCGTGGACAACCTGTTGGAGGTGCTGGCCGGGATGTCCAAGGAGCGCAACAGGAACGACCTCGCCGAGCGGTCCTGGTGGGTGTGGGCGCTGGAGGACGCGGCGGCGATGATGGAGCGGCGGCTGTGCCGGGTGTACCCGTTCCGCGATCCGACCACCGATGCCTGGGTCGTGGAACGGGCGGCCGGGGCCGCGACGGCGGTCCGCGAGCTGAAGCGGCTCATCGGCGCGTCCAGCGCCGAGGGGTGGACGCAGTTGACTGCCGCGCTGCGGCACGAGTTGACCGCGTTGGTCGCTGGCGACTTTGGCGCGTTGAAGTGGGCGCCGCCGCCCTCGCGCAGGGCACGCTGGGCCGAGCGCGGCAGGCTCGCCGCCAGGACCGTGCTGGGTGCGGCGTTGCCGATCGGCGGCGTGCTGGCGCTGCAACCGTTGCTGCGGCTGGATTCCGGCGTCTACGGCTGGGCGAAGGTGGTCAGCCTGGTCTGGGCCTTGCTCTATGTGCTGCTGACCTTGGATCCGACCGCGCGGGACAAGCTGGATGCGGTGCGCGGGGTGGCGGAGTCGATGTCCAAGGGCAAGCCTTAGGCCCTCTGGCCGCCGCGATGGTGCCGAGCGGCCGGAGTCACTCGCCTGGTGCGCTTCGGCCGGTTGTCAAGGGCCGAACAGGGCGTCCAGTCTGGCTTCCACGGCGGCCAGCGCCTGTTGCGCGGTGCACTGGCCGGCCAGGACGCCGAGGGTGAACCCGTTGACCAGGGCGAGCAGCACGTGGGCCTCCTCGGCGGCGTCGCAGGGTCGGCCTCCTCGGTTGATCTGCTCGACGAGGTAGGCGTGTCCCTGGCGGTGGCCGTCGCGGAGGTAGTCGGCGAACCTGGTGTCCACGGCGGCTCTGGTCAGGAAGGCGCAGCCGACGAAGGCCTCCAGTCGGCGCTCCTCGTCCAGCGGCAGCGTCTCGACCAGCGCGGCTCGGACCTGGTGCTTCGGGTCGTCCGGGTCGGCCAGCTCGGCGAACCGCTCGCCGATGCGTCGGCTCACCTGCTCGGTCATGCTGTCCAGCGCGAACAGCAGCATCTCGTCCTTGGTGCGGAAGTAGTGCTGCATCATGCCGACGGACACGCCGGCCTCGGCGGCGACGTGCCGCATGCTCGTGCCCTCCAGGCTCCTGGCCACCGTCACCCGCCACATCGCCTCCGCGATCTGTCGGCGGCGCATCGCCTGATCTTCCTGTCGTGACACGTTTTCTCCCTGTCGATCTCCGTTGTTCAGTACGATACAGACGTATTGGAACAGTGTGAAGGGGGTCGATCATGGGGGAGCGCGCGCTGGTGCTCGGTGGCGGCGGACGTACCGGTTTCGCCTGGGAAATAGGGGTTCTGGCCGGCCTGGCCGAGGCCGGGGTGGGGTTGGCCGACGCGGATCTGATCGTGGGCACGTCGGCCGGTGCGATGGCCGGTGTGCTGCTCACCGACGGCGCCGACCTTGAGCGCCACTACGCGGGGGAGCTGACGCCGGACGACGCGACCGGCCCGCCGCTGCCGGCCGGATTCGCGCTGCGCTGGGGGCTGACGCTGTTGCGACACCGTGATCCTCGGCGGTTCCGTGCTCGGGTGGGCGCGCTGGCGTTGGCCACGAACGCGGGCGAGGCGGCGGAGCGACGTGCCGAGGTCGCCGGGCGGCTTGGCGGCATCCGGCACTGGCCCCGGCGGCACCTGCTGATCACCGCCGTCGACGCCGACACGGGCGACCTCGCGCTGTTCGACGCCGACCGCAGGGTCGACCTGGTCGACGCGGTGGCCGCCAGCACCGCGGTGCCCGGTCTCCGGTCGCCCGTCACGATCGGCGGCCGGCGCTACATCGACGCCGGGGTGAGATCGGCCGCCAACGCGGATGTCGTTGCGGGACACCGGAGGGTCGTGGTGCTCGCGCCGATCGTCCAGGGATGGGGCCCGGTCTCCGGCGTCGCCGCCGAGGTCGACGCCCTGCGGCACGCCGCCGAGGTGGTCCTGGTCGCGCCGGGCCGGGCCGCGCGGCGCGCGCTGGGCCGCTCGGTCAACGAGCTCGGCGATCCGGCGCGGGGACCGGCTGCGGCGAGGGAAGGCCGCGCGCAGGCCGCGACCGTGGCCGAGCGGATCGCGGAGGTGTGGGGATGAGCGGTCCGGGATGCGAGACTGTTCGGTCGGCGTTGGTGTCCTAGTCGACGGTGCCGAGTATCAGTGCCGTAATAGCCGGTATGTGATGAAGATCCATTTCGTCTTGATCAAGAACGCCAGGTGTTGAAAAGTTGAACGGTGCGAGACGACAGGGACCACGTCGAGGTGGCCGACCGGGACATCCGACCTGCCGCCGTCGTGGGCGAACTGCTTGACCTGACACGGTTCCGGCAACTGGCCGGTACCCTCGGCGGGTATCCCTACGTCAAGCTGGTCGTCGACCGCGACGGTCCGACGATTCACTTCATCGACAGCGCCGACAATCCCCTGCACGTGCGGTACATCGCGGAGGAGATCCTCGGTGTGCCGACGACCGAGCTGATGCGCGACATCGACGCGTTCAACCACGACGTCCTGCACCGGCCCGACCGCCGCTTCTACCTCGGGCTGCTCGCCCTGCACGGCACCGCCGACGGCGACGTGCTCTCGCTGGAGACCGTCGAGGCCGACACCATGGACGCGGACCTGCTGCGGTACTTCTACGGCTACGTCCGCGACCACGTCGACGCCTCGGTGCCGCTCGTCCTCAAGCCGGCGAACCACCTCCAGGAACAGCAAATCGCGGACATCCCGCCGGCCGAACTGCCCCGCCTGCTCGCGCACGAACTGTTCTCCTCGGCCTCCTTCGTGCCGCTCAACCCCGGCGCGACGCGCGGCCGGCTGCGGGTCTTCCGATCCGAACGGGAGTACCGCGACACCGCGAACCCGGTGCGCTGGCACGACATCATCGTCATGCCGCGCGTGCCAGACGACATCCCGCGACTGTCCGGCATCATCAACGCCGAGCACACCACACCCCTGTCGCACACCAACATCCTCGCCACCGGCTGGGGCATCCCCAACGCCGTGCGCCTTGGCATCCTCGACCGGCCGGCCACCTCGCGCCTGGACGGCTCCTGGGTGGACTACCGCGTCGAGGCGAGCGGCGCGGACGTCCACCTGGAGCCCGCCGCCACACCAACGGACCTTGACGTGCGGCCGCCGTGGGCCGAGGAGCCGGTCACGCTGGCACCGCCCGAGGTCGCCGCCACGCCGATCGTCGCGCTGTCGGACCTGCGCGGCGACGCCCACTACCGCTTCGGCACCAAGGCGGCCAACCTCGGCGAGCTGTGCCACGTGCTCGCGCACGGCTCCTCGCGGTGGCTCGGCTTCTACCGCGTGCCGAGACCGCCGAGAGACAACCTGCTCGGCTACCTCGCCACCCAGCTCGGGGTCGCTGATCCTGCCGACACCGACGCGCTGTCCGCCGCGGCCGCGCGGCTGCTGGCCGAGCACACCGCCGTGCCGCGCGGCATCGCGCTGCCCTTCTCGCTACAGCAACGCTTCCTGGAGTCCTCGCCCGCCATCCAGCAGGCCATCGGCCGGCTCAAGATGGCGCTGGAGATCGGCGCCGTCGAGGTCGACCCGCTGTGTCGGGACCTCCAGCGGCTGATCACCACGACCCGGCTGCCCGAGGACATGCGCAGGATGATCGACGACGCGATCGTGACGCACCTGTCCGGCGTCGGCCGCTTCGTGGTGCGCAGCTCCTCCAACGCCGAGGACCTGGCCGGGTTCTCCGCCGCCGGCGTCTACGAGTCCCTGCGGCACGTCGGCACGGCGGACACCGTCGTCGACGCCGTCCGCGAGGTGTGGGCGTCGATGCTGTCCACCCGCAGCGTGCTGCTGCGCCAGCAGGCCGGCATCCCGCTCGCGGACAGCTACATGGGCGTGATCGTGCAGGAACAGGTGCCGGCTTCCGTCGGCGGCGTCCTGGTGACGTGCAATCCGTTGAACCGCAAGGACTTCCGCAACGTCTACGTCAACATGTCGGCGCGCTCGGTCACCGAGGTCGTCGAGGGCGGACACGCGCCGCTGCAACACCTCTACAACACCGTGGAGGGCGGCGGCCGGACCCTGTCGCTCGGGGCCGAGGAGACCGACGTGGACGCCGCCACGAAGGAGCGGCTGGGCCGCCTCGCGCTGATCGGCCGCCTGCTCCAGTCGCACTTCTCGCCCGACTACACCTACGCGACACCCGTGGACATCGAATGGGTCCTGGACGGCGACCGGTTCCAGCTGCTCCAGCTCCGCCCGTACCGGATGCCCGAGTGACACCGTCCACAGTGGACGGCACGCGGGTCGTCCGACTGTACAACGCGTTCCAGCTGTGCACCGGGCTGCTGTGGTGGCTGCCGATCTTCTACGTCTACCAACGCGACGCCGGCCTGTCCGACGAGCAGATCTTCCGCATCCAGGGCATCTACTACCTCGCGTTCTGCCTGCTGGACATCCCGACCGGGGCGCTGGCCGACCGCTTCGACTACCCGCGCTTCCTGCTCGGCGGCGGCGCGCTGCTGTTGCTGGCCAACCTGATCCCGGTGTGGTGGCCGTCCTACGGCGGGTTCCTCACCCATTTCCTGCTCATCGCGCTGGCCTACTCCCTGGTGTCCGGGGCGGGCAGCGCCTACCTGTACGAGTCGCTGCGGCGCTCGGGCCGCGTCGAGGCCTACCAGCGGGCCGAGGGATCCGCGCGCGCCTACACGCTGGTCGGCCGGGTGGTGTGCCTGCCGGTGGCCGGGCTGCTGATGCAGTGGCACCGGCCGGCGCCCTACCTGCTGTCCGCGGCCTGTTGCGCGATCGGCGTCCTGGTCGCGCTGCGGCTGCCCGCCCTGCCTGCCGACCCGGACGCGAGAACGGGCGGGACCCCGCCGCTGTCGGCGGCCCTGGCCGGCGCGTGGCGACAGCTGCGCGCCTCGCCGACGCTGGTGCTGCTGATGGTCCAGGGCGTCGGGATCTTCACCCTCGTGCGGATCTGCCAGGCCAACCTCTACCAGCCGATCCTGGCCGCGAAACACCTGCCGCTGGCGGGATACGGCGTGCTGATGGCGGCCACCACGCTCGTCGAGGTCGCCGGCGCCGCCCGCTCGTCGCTGGCGCGCAGGATCGGCGACCTGCGCGCCGTCCTGGCGCTCACCGTGGTCATGGCGGCCAGCCTCGCGCTGGTGGTGCCGGCCGGGCTGGCCGGCACGGTCCTCGCGCTGTGCGTGTTCGCGTTCGCCTCGGGCATGGCGTTTCCCGTGCAGCGCACCCTGGTCAACAGCGCCATCTCGCACGCCGCCCACCGGGCGACGCTGCTGTCGGTGGAGTCGCTGGTGGACCGGTTGGTCTGCGCCCTGGTCGTGCTCCTGCTCGGCGACTACCTGGCCAGGGGAGCGATGAACGCGTTCCTGGTGCACCTCGCCGTCGTCACGGCCGCGGCCATGGCCGTGCTCGCCGTCCTGCTTCGCCTCGCGCGCCGCCGCCGGGCGACCGTTCTGGAGGAAATCGCACGGTGACAAGGATTCTGTACGTCTACGCCAGGGGCGGCGCGCCGCTGGAACACGCGTTCCCCAGGATCGCGGCGCTGGGCGAACTGCACGTGCTCGCCCTGACGCCCCTGCCGACCGCGGCCGCCGAGCAGTGGCGCGACTCCTGCGCGAGCGTCACGGTGCTGCCCGAGACACCGCACGGCGACGCGCTCGTGCAGGCCGTCGTCGCGCACGCCGACACCTTCGGCGCCGACGCGGTGCTCACGCTGTCGGAGTTCGCGGTGCTGGCCGTGGCGCGCGCCGCCGACAAGCTCGGTCTGCGCGGCGCTGGCCCCAACGTGGTGCTGGCGCGGGACAAACGCCTCATGCGCGAGGCGTGGGCCGCCGCAGGCGTGCCGGTGCCCGGGTTCCGCCGCGTGGACGGCAGGGCCGACCTGCGTGCCGCCGTCGCGGACCTGCACCTGCCGGTGCTGCTCAAACCGGCCTGGGGCGCGGGTTCCATCGGACAGGCCGTGCTGCGGTCCGACGCCGACGTCGACCCGGTGTGGTCGGCGATCGACGCCGCGCTGGACCGGGGCGGCGAGATCGGGATGACCGAGCTGTACGAGCCCGGCGCGGACCGCACGCTGCTGGTCGAGGAGATCGTGCGCGGCTCGACCGAGGGCTGGTACGACCGGCCGGGCTACGCCGACTACGTGAGCGTCGAGGGCATCGTCGCCGACGGCGTGCACCATGCGCTGGGCGTGACCGCGCGGCTGCCGCCGATCCCGCCGTTCAACGAGGTCGGCAGCACCGCGCCCTGCGTCGTGCCGGTGGACCTGCAACGCCGCGTCGAGGACGTGGCGCGTCGGGCCGTCGACGCGCTGGGGCTGCGCACCTGCGGCACGCACACCGAGCTGAAGCTGTGCGCCGACGGCCGGATCGTCGTCATCGAGACGGCCGCGCGGTTCGGCGGCGTGCTGATCACCAGGGAGATCGAGGAGGTCTTCGGCCTCGACCCGATCGAGCTGCTGGTGCGGGAACTGCTCGGCCACCGCGTCGACTACCCGCCCGCGATGCTCGTCGACGGCTGCCGAGCCGCCGCGTCGCTGGTGCTGACCCCGGCCGACGCGGCCGGAAACCCGTGGCGCAGCAGGCCGATCTGGGCGCCGGACGCCGTGGACTGGGCGGCGATGCTGTCGCCGGGCAGCACCATCGAACCCGTTCGGTCCGCCGCGACACCGCCGGGCCGGCCCGTGCCGGCGTTCGACCCGGCAGGCGGCGCCGCGAACTGGCTCGGCGTCTACCTGATCACCGCCGTCGACCCGGACACCCTGCTGCGCGACTGCAACGCCGTGCTCGACGGGCTTGAGTCCGCGCTCCCCACTGATTGACGGAAGGTCGGCTTCGATGCGTGTGCTGTTCGCCGGTGTGCCAGCGGTCGGCCACCTGTTCCCGATGGTCCCGCTCGCCAGGGCGCTGGCCAGCCACGGCCACGAGGTCGCCGTGGCCGCCATGGACGGCGGCGAGGTGATCCGCCGCGCCGGACTGCCGTACCTGGCCGTCGCGCCGGGCGTCGCCTGGCGCGACGAGGTCCGGGCGGCCGGCGCGCGGCGGCCCGAGCTGATGGCCCGCGTGCTGGCCAGCAACTCGGCGGACCGCGAGGCCGTCATGCCGATCGCCGCCCAGGTCAGCGCCGCGGTCGCCGACGCGACCGTCGCGGTGGCCGCCGCGTGGCGGCCGGACCTGGTGGTCTACGAATACCAGTTCCCTGCCGCGCTGCTGGCCGCCACCGCCCTCGGCGTGCCGGCGGTGCAACACGACCTCGGCTTCGTGCGCACCCCGAGGCTGCGCGAGCTGATGCTCGCGGAGCTGGCCGACGCGTTCGCGCGGCACGGCGTGCGCGCCCCGCACGACGACGTGCCGACCATCGACATCGCGCCGCCGAGCATGACCGGCGGGCACCGCTACGGCTGGTCGGTGCGGCCCGTGCCCTACAACGGCGACGACCCCCTGCCCGCCGCCCTGGCCCACCCACCCGACCGGCCGAGGGTGGCCGTCACGCTCGGCACCGTCGCGCCAAGGCTGGACGGCCTGACGCGGCTGGGGCGCGTGGTGGCGGCCGCGGCGGACCTCGACGCGGAGTTCGTGTTGGCCATGGGAGACCTCGACATCAGCTCGCTCGGCGCGCTGCCGCCGAACGTTCACGCGCACGGCTGGCTGCCCTGGGACGCGCTGCTGGGCACCTGCGCCGCCGCGATCCACCACGGCGGCTGCGGCACCACCTTCGGCGCGCTGGCACGCGGCATCCCTCAGCTGCTGCTGCCCGACGGCTCCGACCGTTTCATCAGCGCGGCCGCCGTCGGTGAGCGCGGCGCGGGACTGGCCGCCACGGCCGAGGACATCGACGCGGCGCTGCTGACCAGGCTGCTCACCGACGAGGACGTCGCCGGGGCCGCGCGCGAGGTCCGCGCGGAGATCGCCGCGATGCCGCACCCGTCCTCGCTGCTGCCGGACCTGGTCGCTCTCGCCCGTTGAGACGACCGCCGGCGGTCGGCGCGGATCTTGGACAGCGCCGTCCCGGCGGGCAAGGATCGCTGATACGCGCGGAGGCGAACCGGGCCGCCGCGACCGACGGAGGAGGCCGCAGGTGGAGTTGGGTGTCAACGGGCTCAACGCGAAGGCGACGCTCGGCCCGGCCCAGACGGCTCGGCTGGCCAGGCTGGCCGAGGAACTGGGCTACCGCTCGTGGTGGGCTGGCGACCACGTGGTGCTGCCCAGCCCGCGCACGCCGGACTCGCCGATGGAGGCGACCGACCCGATCCTCGACCCGCTCGTGCACCTCGCCTACGTCGCGGCCGTCACTGAGCGGCTCGAACTCGGCACCGGCATCGTCATCCTGCCGCAGCGAAACCGTTACCTGAAGTGTGAGTGAAGGTGAGTCCAC
>NZ_VUOB01000128.1 GCF_008386585.1 Solihabitans fulvus | reverse complement strand
AGGAGATCGCTGCCGCCTGCGGACAGCTCGCCGCTGAGGAGTGATCTTGCCTGGCGTTCATGGTAATACCGGGTTATACTTGTCGATGTGAAGACGGCGATCTCTGTTCCTGACGAGACGTTCGCGCAGGTGGAACGTAGTGCGAAGTGCATGGGTGTGACGCGCTCGGAGTTTTATGCGCGTGCCGCACGCTTCTACTTGGAGCATCTGGAAGAAGAATCGCTGACAAGTGAGATCAACGCGGCTCTTGAACTCATCGGTGATGATGACGATTCCGCCGCGACGGCGGTCGATGCAGGTCGCCGAGTGCTCGCGTTGGCGGACGACGAGTGGTGATCGAACGAGGCAGCATCCATTGGGCCGATCTCGGTGAGGCCGACGGCTCAAGGCCGGCCAAGCGTCGCCCGGTGCTCGTTGTCCAGGCCGATCCCTACAACGCGAGCCGATTGGCGACCGTGCTCATCGCGGTTCTCACATCGAACACGAAGTTGGCTGCCGCGCCGGGGAACGTTTTCTTGCCTGCCTCCGCGACAGGACTGCCAAGGGACTCGGTGGCGAACGTGACGGCGTTGGTCACGCTGAACAAGGACGATCTGACGGGCCGGGTGGGGAACGTGCCTGCCGGACTGATGCGTGACGTGGACTCAGGACTGCGGAAGGTGCTCGGCCTGTGACGGCGACGCAGTTGTAAGTCTGTTGCCATGGGTGAGCCGCTGGCGAAC
>NZ_VUOB01000127.1 GCF_008386585.1 Solihabitans fulvus | reverse complement strand
CTAGAAGTGTCCTGAAGATCTTGTTTGGCCGTGGGGGCAGATGGGACGGAACCACCCGCCCCTTGTTCTTACCCCGTGGTCAGAACCCAGGCGGTGTCGGTGCGGGCCAGTCCCATCCTGACCAGCCGGCGGAGGTTGAGGGCGGCGGCCCGCAGCCGCAGCCAGGCGTCGTTTTTGATCGTGCCCAGATACCGCAATCGCCGGTTGCCTCCGGCGACCAGCCAGGCGATGACGCGTTCGACCGGCGGCCGCCAACGCCGATAGTCCGCCTGCCAGTCGGGGTCTGTGGCGGCCTGGCGGCGTGCGGCGGCCAGCAGGTCGTGATGGCGGTGAATGGTCAGATGACGACCGCCCTTGGCGGTGGTGCAGCGTCGCCGCAGCGGGCAGTCCCGGCAGCGCGTGCCGAAGTTGGCATTGCGTTGCCCGCCGGTGGAGGGCCGACTCAACGCGACGGTGTGCCCGGCGGGGCAGCCCACCGTGCCAGCGGTGGTGTCGATGGCGAACTCGTCCAGGGTGAACCCGCCTGCCACCGGTGGGCGCAGCGGAGCGGGCTTGATGACGGAGGTGTGCCCCGTCTGGGCCTGGGCGTGGCGCAGGACGCCGGCGCTGTAGGCGGGATCGGCCAACACTGAGACCGGGGTGTGCTCGCCGGCCAGCA
>NZ_VUOB01000126.1 GCF_008386585.1 Solihabitans fulvus | reverse complement strand
CTAGAAGTGTCCTGAAGATCTTGTTTGGCCGTGAGGGCAGATGGGACGGAACCACCCGCCCCTTGTTCTTACCCTGTGGTCAGAACCCAGGCGGTGTCGGTGCGGGCCAGTCCCATCCTGACCAGCCGGCGGAGGTTGAGGGCGGCGGCCCGCAGCCGCAGCCAGGCGTCGTTTTTGATCGTGCCCAGATACCGCAATCGCCGGTTGCCGCCGGCGACCAGCCAGGCGATGACGCGTTCGACCGGCGGCCGCCAACGCCGATAGTCCGCCTGCCAGTCGGGGTCTGTGGCGGCCTGGCGGCGTGCGGCGGCCAGCAGGTCGTGATGGCGGTGGATGGTCAGATGACGACCGCCCTTGGCGGTGGTGCAGCGTCGCCGCAGCGGGCAGTCCCGGCAGCGCGTGCCGAAGTTGGCATTGCGTTGCCCGCCGGTGGAGGGCCGGCTCAACGCGACGGTGTGCCCGGCGGGGCAGCCCACCGTGCCAGCGGTGGTGTCGATGGCGAACTCGTCCAGGGTGAACCCGCCTGCCACCGGTGGGCGCAGCGGAGCGGGCTTGATGACGGGGGTGTGCCCGGTCTGGGCCAGGGCGTGGCGCA
>NZ_VUOB01000124.1 GCF_008386585.1 Solihabitans fulvus | reverse complement strand
CCCCCCCCCCCCCCCCGCGCGGCCCCCCCCCCCCGCCCCGGGGGCCCCGCCGCCGGCGCCCCCGCGGGCGAGTCCCCCCGCGCCCCCCCCCCCCCCGGGGAGGGGGTCGGGGGGGCCCCGGCCCCCCCCGCCCCCGGGGGGGGGGGGGGCGGGGGGGGGGGGGGGGGGGCCCCGGCGGGGGGGGGGGGGCCCCGGGGGGGGGCGGGGGGCGGCCCCCCCGCCCCCC
>NZ_VUOB01000123.1 GCF_008386585.1 Solihabitans fulvus | reverse complement strand
ACCACCACGGGCACGGTGGGCGAGGTGCCCAAGGCCCAGGGCACCACGGTCGGCGAGCCCGACGCGGTGAGCCCGTCGCCGCAGCCCCCCGTCGGCGACGGCGGGCGGATCCCCCTGGACCGCGGCCGCCAGGTGAAGCTGAAGGTCGACGGCCAGGACCGCGACGGCGGCTGGGTCCGCACCGCGTCGGTCGGCCAGGCGCTCGCCCAGCTCGGCGTCGACACCAAGGGCGCGTGGCTGTCCGAGGACGCCAACCGGGCCGTTCCCGTGCAGGGCATGACCGTCGAGGTCAAGACGGCCAAGAACATCACGCTGTACGACGGCGGCAACGACCCCGCGCAGCTGACCACCACCGCGATCACCATCGGTGAGCTGCTCAAGGCCCAGAACCTCAGCATCGGCCCGGACGACGCGATCGACCCCGGTGCCGACGTCAAGATCACTAACGGCGCCGAGATCCACATCAGCCGGACCGGCGTGTCGGTGATCAACCAGACCGAGCCGCTCGACCCGCCGGTGCAGACGGTGCCCGACGACTCGATGATGAAGGGCGACTCGAAGGTCGACGACCCTGGCGTGCCCGGCGAGAAGATCGTCACCTACCGGATCACCCAGAAGAATGGTCGTCAGACCGCCAAGGAGAAGCTCGGCGAGAAGGTCACCAAGGACGCCAAGACGAAGATTGTCCGGCAGGGCACCAAAATTCCGCCGGACGGCGCCGCATGGGACCGCATCGCGATGTGCGAGTCGCACGGCAACTGGGCCATCAACACCGGCAACGGCTACTACGGTGGCCTCCAGTTCGACCTCCAGACTTGGAACTCCAACGGTGGCGGCGCGTACGCGTCCCGCCCCGACCTGGCGACCAGGGAACAGCAGATCGCGATTGCGACGAAGGTCCGTGACGCCCGTGGTGGCTACGGGGCGTGGCCAGTGTGTGGGGCCCGCGCGTGACGGACGTGACCGCCAGACCGGGGAGTGCTCTTCTGTGACTGCACGCGACGGATCCACGGGCCTCGACGTGCCCGAGGAGACGTTCAACGAGATCACTGACTGGTTCACCCCGGTGCCCGGCACGGCCGTCGGCCTGATCGACCGGCCGAACCCGACCGGCACCAACTGGGACCACCCGAGCTTCCCGCCAGGTGCGCTCAACGCGCTCAGCGTGACGACCGCCGATGTGCTGGAAGTGCTCGGTCCGGACGCCGATGACCTGTTGGCCACGGCCAATGTGGATGTCGACGAGCTGATCCGGCTCATCAACGCCGAGACGACGCTGCTGCCGGTCATCGTCATCCCGGACGAGGAGCCGGGGGAGGCCCAGGAGGAGCCGGGCGCCCCGCCCGCCGCGCTCGTCAAGGCGGTGCGGACGTGGAAGCGGAAGTTCCTCAAGGCCGCCGTGGCCGCCGCGCTGGTGACGTTGACCGGCGGTGGCGCGACCGCGATCGCGATGGACAAGGCCGTCACGGTCGACGTGGACGGCCACGAGCAGAGCGTGCACACCTACTCGGGCACGGTCGGCGAGGTGCTCAAGGACCAGGGCATCACGGTCGGCGAGCACGACGCGGTGAGCCCGTCGCCGCAGGCCTCCGTCGGCGACGGCGGGCGGATCACCCTGGACCGCGGCCGCCATGTGAAGCTGGAGGTCGACGGCCAGGACCGCGACGGCGGCTGGGTCCGCACCGCGTCGGGCGGCCAGG
>NZ_VUOB01000122.1 GCF_008386585.1 Solihabitans fulvus | reverse complement strand
GGCCGATATCGACACCGACAGGGTTTCGTTCATCCGCTCGTTCCGGGCGGTCCGCCGCCAGGTCAGCGACCAGGCGGCGTTTTCCCCCCGGAACACTGCGACAGGCGATCTGGGAAACGATCTCTGAAATCCGTGAACGACTCAACCCGGCACGCCGGAACCGCAGTTGCCCTCGCGCCGTGAAGAAAGGCCAAAGGCGCTACAAGAAGAAGACTGGCCCTGCCAGCGTCCGCCACACCGGCCCACCTCTGCTCGTCACACGAGCACCGAAGCCATACATATGAGGCAAAACGCCCGGTACTGACCAGCATGAGCGCTAAGTAAGAGGCATTGCCCCTGAAGACGGGTGGGGTGTCTC
>NZ_VUOB01000121.1 GCF_008386585.1 Solihabitans fulvus | reverse complement strand
AGGCTGGCCAAGGGCACGGCCCCCCAGGACAATGCCACTTACTTAGCGTTTATGCTGGTCAGTGCTGGGGATTTTGCCTAGTATGTACGGTTTTGGTGCTCGTGTGACGAGCAGGGGTGGGCCGGTGTGGCGGACGCTGGCAGGGCCAGTCTTCTTCTTGTAGCGCCTTTGGGCCTTCTTCACGGCGCGGGGGCAACTGCGGTTCCGGCGTGCCGGGTTGAGCCGTTCACGGATTTCGGAGATCGATTCCCGGACCGCCTGTTGCAGTGTTCCGGGGGGAAAACGCCGCCTGGTCGCTGACCTGGCGGCGGACCGCCCGGAACGAGCGGATGAACGAAATCCTGTCGGTGTCGATATCGGCC
>NZ_VUOB01000120.1 GCF_008386585.1 Solihabitans fulvus | reverse complement strand
TGCGGCCGCTGCAAGGGCAGCGGCAAGCACCTCAGCCCAACCGGTACGGCGTGGCGCGCGTGCGGCCGCTGCAAGGGCAGCGGGCGCCGCCGTCGAGTGTTCGCGAGCAAATCATGAGCCGCCCCAACGAAAACGCCGTCGAGGTCAAGGCGCTCAGCGTCCGGCCACCCTGGTCAGAGTGGATCGCGGACGGCATCAAGCAGGTCGAGAACCGCACGTGGCAGCCACCCAACAACTGGCGCGGCACACTCGCGATCCACGCCGGAAAGACGCTGGACTGGGACGGATTCTGGTTCGGCTCCCGCCTGGGCCACTGCCTCGACGACACCGAGGTGGCGCGCGGCGAGTTCATCGCCGTCGTCAACCTGGTCGCCGTCCACCGGGCTGGCGCCGTGCACTGTGGGGAGCAGTGCCGGGAGTGGGGTGCGCCCGACTGCTGGCATTGGATGCTCGCCGACGCCCGCCGGATCGTCTCGATCGAGTGGCGCGGCCGACTCGGCTTGTTCGCCCCTCCGATAGACGTGATCGAGCAGGTCACCGCGCTCGCCGCGGCCGCACGGCCAGGACGACGGAGGCGAGATCGATGAAAGACACCGTGTTGCCGAGAGGGGTACGGTCCACGAAGAAGATCCTCACCGGCGAGTTCGCGCGTCGCTTCCGTCCTTCCTCCGAGACGGGGTTCGCCGGGGCGGAGAACCCCGATCTGGCTGAGGTGCTCGCCGCAGAGGCAGCAGAGATCAGCCGTCAGGAAGGGCGGGCCGACACCAAGGCGATCCAGGTCGGCGCGCTGGCCGGGACGCTGGCCACCGTCGCCGCCGCGGCCATCGGCGTCGTCCTGTCGCACGCCGTCGGCTGGCCCGCCCTGGCGATCACCGGTCTCCTCGCGGCCGCCGCAGCGAGTTGGATCGCCGCAGTGGCCGTGCTGCTGCGCCGCGTCATCCGGCCTCAGCTCGGCGCTGCGACGCGAGGCACCTTCGTGAGCGGCAGGCAGACCGACGAGCTCGACGGCATGACCCTGATCAGCTACCACCGAGCCCGGATCGACCGCCAGGGACCTTTGGTGCTGGCCCGCTACCAACACCTCCGCCGCGCGGTCGACCTGTTGCTCTACGGGTTCGTCCCCTTGGGCGCCGGTGTCCTCGCCGCAACCCTGACCGCCGCCCTCACCTGAGGGATGGCCGGCCTTCTGGCGCTGGCCGAGGCGGTCGGCCTGAGCAAGAGCCGCGTCGGCGAGATCATCACCAACCAGGACAGGACGGAACGATCATGAAGCTGGATTTCTTCTTCAAGAACGAGAAGTACGGCAAGTCCGCGCAGGTGAATGAGGAGCGGGTGACGGAGGATCCTCAGACCGGCCTGGAGCACACCCCGAGCATCATCCTCAAGGACGAGAGGATCGCGTCGTGACCATCACCGCGTACACCACCCCGCTCGGCACGCTGGCCACCAGTCCCACCCCGATCAGCGACCTCGTGGTCGGGGACAGGCTCGTCGTGCACGCCTACGCCACGCCGGCCGTGTACGAGGTCACCGGCGCGTGCGGCGACGACCCCGGAGGCCACCTGTCCGTGCGGGACCTGACCAGCAGCGACGCCGATGTTCGACGCGACGCCGAACCTGACGTCGACGACCCGCGCGCCGGCGTGTTTGTGTACTCGCCCAACGTGATGCTGAACAAGGTGGTCGGCGCAGCGCGGTGAGCGTCAGGTGTCGACGAGCCCGGCGTCACCGTGCACACCGCTGGCGACCCGGTCGCCGGTGACCTGACCACCATCGTCCGCGTTCGCGGTGCGATCACGTAGCCCCAAAACGACCGAGTGCGAAAACGACCGTTTGGGGCTACGTGCTTGGATAAATGACACCGGGTCGGGGTGCCGGTAAGGCTGCTGTCACCAGCCGCAAACGAGCGTGGATGCCCTGGTCCGGGGCCTGATTGGGCGAGGCGATAGCGTCCGCGCGTGCCTCTACCGCAACCTCGCCGACGCGCAGGAAGAGCCGACCCCATGAGCACGCCGCATCCGACCCTCTTGTCGCGGAACGTGTCACGAAACGAGGAGCCATGTTCAACGCCACCGATCTGAAGCACATGGAGAAGCTGGCGGGCAAGATCCCGGGCGG
Source organism: Solihabitans fulvus (assembly GCF_008386585.1). Classification (GTDB taxonomy): domain Bacteria; phylum Actinomycetota; class Actinomycetes; order Mycobacteriales; family Pseudonocardiaceae; genus Solihabitans; species Solihabitans fulvus. Next base: position 6,032 of record NZ_VUOB01000120.1, on the reverse strand, counting down.
GGAGCCAGCGCTGGACCGTGCGCGGGCCCGCGCACAGCAGGCCGCGGAGCGCGTCGCCGCCGCCGTCGCAGTGGACCCGACACTGCTCGACTACGACCGCAGTCGCGATCTCGATGTCTGCGCTGAGATCCTCCGCCAGCTCCAGCCGCTCGCCCGCCAGGCCGCCCTGACACTGGAACACGGCCGCCTGACCGAGGCCGGGGCCTCACGGGAGGAATTCGCGCGTATCGGCAAGATCAATCCCCTCGCGCCGGACGAGCTGGACGCCTTGTCCGAACGGGTCGTCGAGCTTGCCGAGCGCGCCGCCGCCGCGGCACTCCCGGACTGGAACACGCCACAGCGAATCCGGGAACGCTCCGCACGCCTGCTGCCCAGCCCCGACTTCATCGCCAGCCTTGCCGATCAGCTTGCCGAGGCCGTTCGCCCCGCCGCTGAACTGCCCCACCCGGCCGCTGCGGCTGTCCAGCTTGCCGCACTGGCCGACAAGCTCCGGGCTGCCGCCGACAGCCGACCGTGACGAACCTACGTTGCGGCTCGGGTCAGCTTCGGGAGTTCAGGCCCCGGACCAGGGCATCCACGCTCGTTTGCGGCTGGTGACAGCAGCCTTACCGGCACCCCGGGTCGCATGGGAACGCCCCATGCCTCGGCGCGCTGCGCCGACCAGCACCAGCACCAGCACTCCTACTCTGGCTTGCTCGCTCGCAGTCCGTACAGCAGGGGGATTCGCGGATCAGCCTCGGGCAGCCGCCACCACCCTGTGTCGGTTCGCTCCATGCGTTCCCACCGGGGCCACGGCAGCAGCTCCGACTCGCGCAGCGCGGTGATCCGCAGCCCCGCGCCGGCCACAGCGGTGACGACCTCGCCCAGGCCGTGCGCCCACTCGTAGGCCACCGGCGCGTCCTGTAGGGCTGGGCCGTCGGTGTAGGTGTGGGCTCCGCCGCGCTCCAGCGCGCCGCGTCCTTCGAGATAGTCGTTGCGCAGCAACAGTTCAGGACCCGCACCGCGGGGAGGCTTCGGGCCAAGCGAGCTGAACAGCGGATGGAACTCGACGACGTAGAGCAGCCCGCCCGGTCTGAGCAGGTCGCTCACGACCGAGGCCCACCTCGGCAGATCAGGCAGGTAGCAGAGCGCGCCCTTGCCGGTGTAGACGACGTCGAAGCGCTGTCCCCGCACCGCCTGGACCGCGTCGTACACGTTCGCCTGGACGTAGGTGACCGTGAGGCCGGCGCGCTGGGCGATGCGCCTGGCCTCCTCCACGGACCTGCCGGACAGATCCAGGCCCCAGGTTCGAGCGCCCTGGTGCGCGAACGCGAGCGTCTCCGTCCCCAGATGGCATTGCAGGTGCAGGACGTCGCGCCCGGCCAGGTCGCCGAGGTCGGCCCATTCGAACGCCGCGAACCAGTCGAACGGGCTGCGGCTGCCGTCGAGGCCGTAGAACGCGCTGGCGGCGTGGATGGGCGTCCGGGCGTCCCAGTTCGACTGGTTCGCCCGCATCATCGCCTCGACGGCGGCGTCGAACCCGGTGGATGCCGAACCCGTCGGCTGATCGGTCACGAGCCAACCTTGCCGCGCAGGGCGGAGATCGGCCACAGGCGGCGCCCGTCAGCGGCAGCCTTGTCGGCGATCTCGACTCGATCAGCCGAGGTGCCGGCCGCACGCCGGCCGAATGATCTCATTTCAAACTGAAATAATCGTGAATATCGGTACTGTTATTATGTGAGCTCCAGTTGACATATGAGAGGTCATGCTTATGCTCAACAGCACGAGTGCAACTGAAACTCACATTGTGGTGACCTGGTGCGAGCGACCAGGGGAGGTGTTGAGATGGCACGACGCCGTCGCAACGCTGTCTCCGAGAACCAGCTCTCGCTTGATTCGCTGTGGGCGCTAGGGGAGAACGATGAACCGGTACGGGACGATGGCGCAGGAGCACTGGGCGAGGTTCCTGCCGGCCCGCTACAGCCAGATCCCGGACCCGACGGCGTTCTTCACGACCCTGGGGCGGGAAGCCGAGGAAGCGATCGCGGACCTGGCCGACCAGATGGCCGGGAACGACCCGCCGAACGAGTCCTACCTGGAGAAGCTGGGCCGGTTGACCGCGATCGGGCAGCAGGCGCGGGAGCGGATCCTGGCCGAGGTGGTCCTGCTGCCGGCGGAGCCGGGCAGCGAGCTGGACGAGACCGAGCCGCAGGACCAGCCGATGGCGGCGGAGCGGTCGACCGGGTGGATCCCGACCGGCGAGGATCCCAGGCACCCGTTCTGGCGGGACAACCCGCCCCAGTAGCACCCCCACGGCCGTCGATCGTCGAGCCGGACCTGGTCGCCGCACCGGGGCAGGACCCGTTCGCCTCGGAGCTGCTGGCCGCGATCAGCCAGGAGCAGGTGCGGGCCTACCTGCGGGCACACGGCTGGACAGAGGAGGCGTCCAACCTCCATCCGGCGTCGCTGTGGACCCACCAACACCCCGAGGGCGACCCGCGCTTCCGGTTCGTGGAGCTGCCGGCCGCGACGGATCGACGGTGGGGCGCACGGCTCGCCGACGTCGCCGACGTCGTGGCCGATGTCGAGCAGCGACCCACCATCTCCGAGCAGGTCCTGCACGACGTGGCCGGTCCGGACTCGCCCACCCGCTTCCGCACGCAAGCCGACCTGGAGGCGATCACCGGCGGCCAGGTGCTGGCCTACCTGGCTCGGCAGGGCTGGCAGCAGGTCGACACCCGGGATCGGTACTCGCTGTGGGGGCACCCGCGCCACGCCGCCAGCGACCAGGTGCTGGTCCCGGCCCGCGAGCGGGACCGCGACTGGGCGCGGCGCCTGGACGAGCTCGCCGCCACCGTCGGCCTGGCCGAGGGCCGCCTCTCCGGCGCCCACCAGGTGCTGCGGGATCTCACCACGCAGCCGGTCCCAGACCAGGCCGGCGACCACGTCCTGACCGCCAGCGCTCCGGCCGCGGCCGAGGAACCCGCTGCGCCGGCGCAGCGGCAGGATCTCGCCACGCCGCCGGCGGCGCCGGACTGGGATGAGCTGGTGCGGCGGGTGATGTCCGGCGCTCTCTCGCCCACGCGCGCGGCCCGGGAGTACCTGGCGGCCGACCAGGACGCCACCGAGCAGGACGTCAACTCCACCGCCTACCAGGTGCATCGCGCCGTCGAGCAGGAACGCGACAGGCTGCTGGGCGAGCACAAGACGGCGTGGCAGGACCGGGTCGGCGAGCTAGTGCGGTCAGGGGTCTCCACGGCGGCGGCCGAGGGGACCGCGCTCGCCGAGATCCTCACCGATCCTCCCACCGCGCCGCCGGTCGTGGACGAGACCGCGGCGGAACCGGTCAGCGAGACCGCGGAGCCAGCCATCCCGACCGCGGCCGCCGACCCCGCTCGGGGTCCCGCGCCGCGGTACCGCCCCGCCAGTCAGGACGGCCTGGCCCCGTCGGGGGAGATCGCCCGTCTCCGCGCGAACCTCGCCGCGCTGCGGACGCTGCGTGCGCTGCAGCAGCAGCAGCGGCCGGCCACCGCCGAGGAGCAGGCGGTGCTGGCCCGCTGGTCGGGCTGGGGCGCGGTGGCCAGGGTCTTCGACGAGACCGACGCGCGGCTGGACTGGGCCCGTGCGGAACTGCGGGAGTTGATGACCGAGGCGGAGGTCCGCGCCGCCGCCCGCAACACCATCAACGCCCACTACACCGACCTGGCGCTGGTGCGCGGCATCTGGCAGGCCGCGACCGCGCTGGGCTTCGACGGCGGCCGGGTCCTGGAGCCGGGGTGCGGCTCGGGCAACTTCCTCGCCGTGGCGCCGGAATCCGCGCACCTGGTCGGTGTGGAGCTGGACCCGACCTCGGCGGCGATTGCCGCCGCGCTCTACCCCGACGCGCAGATCCTCACCGAGTCCTTCGCCGCCACCCGCGCCCCCGAGGGTGCCTTCGGGCTGGTCGTCGGGAACGTGCCCTTCGGCGACATCACGTTGACCGACCGACGCCACAACCAGGCCGGCCACGCCATCCACAACCACTTCCTGATCAAAAGCCTGCACCTGACCGCGCCGGGCGGGCTGCTGCTGGCGGTGACCTCCCGCTACACCCTGGACGCCCAGAACCCCGCCGCGCGCCGCGAGCTGGTCGGCCTGGCCGACCTGGTGGGCGCGGTCCGGCTGCCCTCGGGCGCCCACCAGCGGGCTGCGGGGACCAGGGCGGTGACCGACGTGCTCGTGCTGCGCCGCCGCGAACCCGGCCGCGCGCCCGCCGCCGGGGAGTGGGAACACGCGGTGCGCACGAACGTGGACGGCGTCGACCTGCCGGTCAGCGAGTACTTCCTCGCGCACCCGGAGATGGTGCTGGGCCAACTGAGGTCCGGCGAGTCGGGCAACGCGATGTACCGGGCCGACGACCTGGCCGTGCACCACCCCGACCTGGCCGCCGTGCCCGCCGACCTCGCTGCGGCCCTGGGCCGCGTCGTCGAGCACGCCCGCGCGGAGAACCTGCTGTACTCCCCGGCCGCCGAGGCCGCGACGAGGTCGGCGGGGCCGGTGGCGTTGGTCGGCGGCGTCGCCGCGCGCCGCGAGGGCTACATCACCGCCCGCGACAACGGCAGTTTCCAGCGCGTGGAGGACGGCCAGCAGACGCCGTACGAGGTGCCGAACCGGCAGGCCAGCGAGCTGCGGGCGCTGCTGGGGATCCGCGACGCCGTGGTGGCGCTGCTGGAGACCGAGGCCGCCACCGGGGAGGACACCCCGGAGCTGGACCGGCTACGGCAGCGCCTGAACACCCGCTACGACGCCTACCTGGACCGGTACGGGCCGATCAACCGGTTCACCTGGCGGCACACCGGTCGGATCGACCCGGACACCGGCGAGGAGAAGATGTCACGGGTCCGGCCGCCGGTGTGGGCGAAGGTCCGCGTCGACCCCTTCGCGCCGGCGTTGGCCGCGCTGGAGAACTTCGACCCGAGCACGCAGCGCGCCGCCAAGGCCGACGTGTTCACCGTCCGGGTCATCGCGCCCCGTCAGCCTCGGCTGGGCGCGGACACCCCGGCCGACGCCGTGGCGATCTGCCTGGACACCCACGGCGGGGTGGTCCTGGCCGAAATCGCCCGGCTGCTGGGCACCGACGAGGCCGACGCCCGCCACCAGCTGGGCACGCTGGTATTCGACGACCCCGACACCGGCGCGCTGGTCGCCGCGGCCGACTACCTCAGCGGCACCGTGCGCGCCACACTGCGGGCGCTGCTAGACGCTGGCGTCGACGAGGACTCGCCGTACTGGGTCAACGTGGTGGCGTTGCGGGAGGTGATCCCGCCGGACCTGGAACCCGAGCAGATCGCCGCGAAGCTCGGCGCCGCCTGGATCGACGCGCTGGACGTGCAGCAGTTCCTCCAGGAGATCCTCCAGGACACGACGGTGCGAGTGGACCACCCCGGCGCGTCGGTGTGGGCGGTGCGGGGCAACAACCACGGCGTGGCGGCCACCCAGGTGTGGGGCACCGAGTTCGCGCCGGCCATCCGGATCGCCCAGAACCTCCTGGAACAGCGGCCGGTGCTGGTCTATGACGTCTACGACCTCGGCGGCGGGAAGACCAAGCGGGTCCTCAACCAGGACAAGACCGTGGAGGCCCAGGGCAAGGCCGACGCGATGGCCGAGCGGTTCTCCGAGTGGGCCTGGGAGAACCCCGCGCGGGCGCAGCGGCTGGCCGGCACCTACAACGAGCTGTTCAACGGGATCCGGTTGCGCAGCTACGACGAGGTCGAGCTGTCGCTGCCGGGCCTGGCGGTGAGTTTCTCCCCGCGGCCGCACCAGGTCGCCGCCGTGGCCCGAATGATCAACGAGCCGTCGGTACTGCTGGCGCATGAGGTCGGCGCGGGCAAGACCGCCGAGATGGTCATGGGCGTCATGGAGATGCGGCGGCTGACCCTGGTGGCCAAGCCGGCGGTGGTCGTGCCCAACAACATGCTGGAGCAGTTCGGCCGGGAGTGGCTCCAGCTCTACCCGCAGGCCAAGCTGCTGGTCGCGACCAAGGAGGACTTCGCCGGCGAGCGGCGCCGCGAGTT
>NZ_VUOB01000012.1 GCF_008386585.1 Solihabitans fulvus | reverse complement strand
CCCTGCAGCAGCGATTCGTCGAGGGCATCGCCGCGATCACCGGGGCCACCACCGCCCAGCAGCACTTCGCGTGCGAGGCGCTGGTCGCGACCCTGGTCCACCTGGTCACCGCCCGATTCATCACCGACGACGTGGCCGCTCTCGCCTCGCTGGCCGAGCCGATCGCGACCCTGGCAGGACAACTGCTCACCCCACCTGATCACAAGACGTAGACCGAAGGGACGACCATGGCGGAGTTCGACTTCATCGGATCGCGTCGCCTGCGGCGACCTCGGTGACCGCGATCGCCGACACCGCGCGCTGGGTTCGCTGGGAAGCACTGCGCCCGTTCCGCGACGCGCGCACCCCACCGGTCGGCCACCGCCCGATGCCACCAGGCTCTGTGCCTGCGTTGCGTTCTCCCTAGCTGAGTGATTCCGTGAAGTTGGTGGTCAGCAACCTCATCGCCGCCGGTCCTCCCGGGTTGACCAGGATGTCCGCGCCCGCCGGGACCAGCTCGACGAGTTCAGCGGCCGTCAGCTGCCGCCACGCCGCCGCGGCGACCCAGGCCCGGTGCGCGGCGGCCGTGACCACCAGCACACACGGCACGCCGTCCGGCGCTAGCGCGACGATCGGCGACCCCACCTCGTCATAGGCCACCTCCACGAAGGCGGCACACAGCGCGGCCACTGCGGCCTCCGGCGCGGCCTCGCCCCCTGCGACCAATCGCAGCACGGCGTCGATTGGGTCAGTCGGCACCGCCTCGTCGGCCGGACGGTACTCGGGGTTGGGTTGGAAGAGCCCCGGCCGGCCTGCGCCGTCCAGCCGCCAGCCGCCGACCACCGCCCACAGCGGTGGCGGCCCGTCCTCGGCCGGCTGCCACCTCGGGTCGGGCAGAAACAACCACTCCTCGCGCCGGCCCTGGCGCGCGACCGGTTCGGTCATGGCGCGGGCCGCCGGGGCGGCCAGACCTGGGTGAACTGGCCGGGCAGCCAGCGCCCGTCGTTCTGCTGCGAGGCGGACACCCCGTACATCGACGTGCCGCTGTCCGGACGGGGCATTCGCCAGCCGGTGCCCGTCGGGGCGTAAACCGGGCCACCGTGGCCGAGCGCCGCCGCGGAACTGGCGGCCGCGTTGCCCACGGGGTTGCCGGAATTGCACGACATGTACACCAGCGGCCGGTGCGGGTCACCTCCAGACAACGCCTGGTAGTAGCCGTTGGCGGCCAGCGCCTGCCCGTGAGCGGCGCCATCCACGGACAACTTGGTGTAGTCCAGTCGCTGTCCGTCGAGCACGTGGCTCGACGTCCCGCCATCCACCCGTACACCGAACGCATTGGGGTTGGCGTGCGCGTGCGAGTAGACCGGCGGCCGGTCCCAGGGGGCGTCGACCTGCCACTGCTGCTGGAAACCCTTGCCACCGCCTGATTTCGGTACCGTCTGCCCCGAGATATAGGTGGTGTCGCTTGTGCGGTTGGGCTGGCTCGCCCACTTGACCACGCCCGCGGGATCGGCGTCCTTGCTGGGAAACGACATCCCGAACACCTGCCCGCTGGCACCAACCATCGGGATGGAGTGCACGTCGCCCGGCCGGAAGTAGTGAGTCTGCCCGCCAGACGTACCCGTCAGCATCGGCGGGCCACTCCAGCCCGCGTGTGCGTTGCCCCGATAGGGCGGCCGCTGCGGCGTCGCCGTCGGCCGTAGCTCCGCCTTGGCCTCCGCCAACTGTTGTGCCAGCGTCGGTTCGTGCGCCGGGGGCCGCTGCGCCGGGTGCGGCGCCGTCGTCGGCCGCAGTCCCGCCCTGAGCTCCGCTAGCCGCTGCTCGGGTGTCTGGCCTGACGCGGTCGCGAGCCTTTGCGCGGGGTGCGACAACGTGTGGTCCTTCAGGTTCGCCCGGCCGTGGCCCAGTTGCGTCTGCGTCACCCCGTGGGTCGGCGCGGGGGCGTGCGTCGGCGAGAACGAGTGGCGCACTGCCTGGATGCCATGCCGGGCATCGCTCGCGTGCCCGTTAAGGCGCCGAACCTGAGCGCCGGCGTCATTGCCGACGTCGGATACGCGCCGGCCTCGCGTGGGTGGCATCGGATCACATCCAACTGGAGACGATGTTCGAGGCGTCGGCCACGGCGTCCCGGCTGTAGAGCCTCGCACCCATGTCCGCGGTCATCCTGTTGTTGCCCATCGGCAGCGGACGCAGCAGCTCCCGGGACTTCACGCGCCACCGCTCGACGTCGTCGGTGTGGTGACGACGTAACGCGGTCGGCAGGCGCTGGCCCGTCTCCGACTCCATGACGACTCCGCCGCTGTCGACGATGTCGGCGAGCACGGCGATTCGTTTCGCGCTGATCATCGGTGAGTTGATCGAGACCTGTGCGTGTTCATCGGCAATGGTGTCCGCCATGTGGTGGCCCCTCGGCGCGTTCGCTGGCCGCACCTGGTTCCCCGGGTGCGAAAGGCTCGCCGATCCTCCTGTCGACAGCCACCGAAATGCCTCGTGGTCGACACCGCAACACGTTCTCGGGATACCGCAACAGGCAGCGGCGAGACCCTGAGAGCGCCTCCCGGAGTCGCCCTGCCTCCTCCTTGCGGCGGTCACGGCGTCGCGCATGCGGGAACTCATCGGCAAGAATCACGTCGAGCTGCTCCTTGGCGATCAAGCCAACCTGAGGGCCGCGGTCGGCTCCGGCCTGGCTTGTCAGAATGCGACCTTCAGCTGGTGAGCAGCACGCTCGTGATCTGGCCCGGCAGGAAGTCGAGCGGATCGCCGGGTGAACTGCCGACCCGCGCGGCGCGGAACTTGCTTGGCGTGCAGCCGATCACCGCCGTGAAGCTGTGGTCGAGATGGGCCTGATCGTGGTAACCGGCAGCGGTAGTCACCTGAGCGAACGGGATTCCGGTCTCCTGAAGGCGACTCGTCTCCTGCATGCGGACGACAAGCTCTCCCGCGCTGTTTCCCAGCAGGTCAGCGGGATCCACGTCGCTGTCCACGAACTCGACCATGGGCAGGCCGAACAGTGCGCGCGGTTTCGGCGCGCGGACACTCTTTTTCAGTGGATCGGCGAGCCGACAGCCATGTTCCATTCCATGCACCACAGCACCGCCCAACCCGATCTGTCCGGTCACCGCGTTGTCGTGCCCGGTGGCACAGGCGCCGTCGGCGAAGGTGGCGTCCGCGCCTACCTCACAGCCGGCGCGGACTGGGCGGCGTCGACGACGTGGTAGCTCCGATCGGTGGCTGGTGGGCCGGCAAACCGCTCTGGGAGATCAACGAGAACGACTGGCAGAGCGCCTTTGTCGGGCTCGCCTCCGCGCACATGGCGGTCCTGCGGCCTTCCTACCCAAGCTGAGCACCCGCGGCACCTACACGGTGATCGTCGGGGCCTCCGCGCTCACGCCGGTTCCCGGCAGTGGCCTGGTCAGCATGGAGCAGGCCGCCCTGCTGATGATGCGACGAGTCGCTGAAGCCGAACTCACCGGTCCACAGCGGGCCCACGCCCTCGTCCTCGGCCCGGTCAGCACCCGCCTCACCGACACTGCGGCACCGGACTGGGTGAGCGCCGGGCAAGAAACACCAGTCTTGGAACGGTTGCGAGGCTCTGGTGAGCCCTCGCCCGCGTCGAATCGTCAGTGCAGCGGCAGGCTTTCGACGGTGAACACCGGGCTGGTCAACGGAGCGCCGTGGAGGTAGGCGTCCATCTGGGAGTTGGTCACCAACAGCCGGTCCCCGCTCACGGCGACGCCGGTGGTCGTGTGGGCGCCCGGGTAAGTGCGTTCGGAGACTACGGTGGCCCGGGTGTCGTCGTCGCAGAGCCGGACCGTGGTGATCTCGTTGTTCACGGAACGAGCGATGTACAGGGTGTTTCCTCGCAACACGATGCCGTCGGCGCTGGGCAGCGGCGGTGCGTCGATCTTGCGGACTTCGCCGGTGGCGAGGGTGAGCCGGTAGAGCGCGCCGCTGTACCAGTAGCCGATGATCAGAAACTTGCCGTCGAGAGTGGCGACGATGCCGTTGCCGTTCGACTTGCCGGCCACGTAGTCCGGCAGGTGGTGGGCCACCTGCAAGGTCTGCTGGGCGCCGGTGGCGGGGGCGTCGACCCCCGTAGCCGGGATCCGGTAGACCACCGCGCGGAAGGAGTCAGTGATGTAGACGTCCCCGTCAGGGGTGACCGCGACGTCATTGACGAGGGTCGACTCGCCCGTGTCGGGGACGGTGTAGGCGGAAACGAGCTTCCCGTTTTTGGTGTAGACGAAGAAGCGTCCGGTGAAGGCGCCGGCGACCAGCAGGCGGTTCCGGGTGATCTGGATCCCGGTGGCCTGGGTGCGGCCCTCTCGGCCGCCCGGCAGGAAGGGCTCAAGCGTCTTCGCTCCGAGCCGCCCTCGGTAGACGGTACCGTCGGCGATGCTGCCGGTGTAGATGTAGTGGTTGTCGGCCGCAACGCTTTCGGGGAAGGCACTGCTGCCGTTGATGGTGATCTCGTAGCCGGGAGCCGGCGCGGCGGTGGCGGGAACAGTGACGGCGACCAGGACGGCGGACGTCGAGGCGAGCGTGGACAGTGCGCGCCGCCACGCGATGGTGCGGGTGGACATGGGAACAGACCTTTCCGGTTGACTCGAAGGGTTGCGTGTCAGCGCGACGCGTCGGCGATCGTGGTGGCGGCGAGTTCGGCGAGGGCGAACGCCTCGTCGCCGCCCAGCTCGTAAACCGCGCCGGTGCGGTCTTCCGTGGTCAGCACGGTGGCGGCGGCCTCGGCGTAGTCGACGCGGGACGCGGCGCTGACCCTGCCCTCGCCGGCGGCTCCGATGAAGGCGCCGTGCTGCACGGCCGCGGGCAGCTGGGCAGTGTAGTTCTCCAGGTACCAACTGTTGCGCAGCAACACGCTGGGGACTCCGCGCTCCCGCAGGTATTCCTCCGTGGCACGATGGGTCGAGGCGAGGATCGTGGTGGCCGTGTCCGCGTGCGTCATGCTCGTGTAGGCCACCAGCGACACGCCTGCCGCCACTGCGGCGTCGATGGCTCGGTGGTGGTTGGCGACCCGCTCGTCCACGGAAGTGGTCGAGATCAGCAGCAGCTTGTCCGCTCCCGCGAAGGCCGCCGCGAGACTCTGCGGGTCCTCGAAGTCAGCCTGGAGTACCGCCACACCACGTTCGGCGAAGGTCTTGATCCTGGCGATGTCCCGGCCGGTCGCGACGATGCCCGCGGCCGGCACTCCGCGCCGCAGCAGCGCTTCGACGGTGAGCCGGCCCAGTTGGCCGGACGCTCCGGTGACGACGATCGACATGAGGTGAACCTTTCCTGCCGCGGACCTCCCGCGGCACAGGTCCCACTGTGGCCTGCTTACTCTCTTTCGGTAAGTAGCCACTTTCCAGTAGGGTAACCACCTGTTGGAAAGCTTGGAGGTGAGCGGTGTGGCAGCGGTCAGAAATGAGACCAGCCCCATGGAATCGTGGGACCCATACACGCGTGGCTGTCCCTCGCGCGACCTGCTCGACCAGATCGGCAGCAAATGGGCGGTTCTCATGCTCGGCGAACTCGGCAAGCACGGGGCGTGCCGATTCACCCAGCTGCGGCAGCGACTGGCCGGAGTGAGCGAGAAGATGCTCACCCAGACACTGCGCACCCTCGAACGCGACGGACTGGTCCGGCGGACCGTGTATGCGGAGGTGCCGGCCCGCGTGGAGTACGAGCTCACTTCCCTCGGCCAGACACTGCGGGCCCCTCTGAGGGCGCTCACGGAGTGGTCGGTACGACACATCGAGGAAGTTCTCGAGGCGCGCGACGAGTACGACGTCCGCACCGAGGGCGCCGGCTGAGCTGGGTCCGCGGATGGTGAGAGGATCAGCGGTGTCGGTGCTCTGGAACATCCCACGGTAGTCGACGATCGCTTCGCGCCCGAGAACGCCGGCCGCCGCCGGCTCCCTGCAGCGGCACGATCGTGGCCGAGTACGGCGCCGGCACATCGATCACCGATCCGCTGTTGCGGGCCAAGCGGCGGCTCAGGCAGCGGTGGCGCTGCCGCTCCGGGCCGGTGCGTTCCTCGGCGTGCCCGGGTCTTCGACGAGACCGAAGCGGATGAGACTTTCGGCTGTGTCGAACAGGGTTTGCTCGATGGGGCGCTGGGCCTAGTCGAGTTCGTTGCGGGCCTTGGCGGCGGAGACGTGCTCGGTGCGGCCGAGGGAGCCGGCGGCGGTGCGGGCGTTCGCGTCGAAGCGGGCGCCGAGGCGCACCAGCCAGTCGGGGAGCACACGCGTGCTGATCCGGTAGCGGGTGGCCAGGATGTGGGCCATGTCCGGGAACGAAAGCTGTTCGCCGGCGAGGATGTAACGGTTGCCGGCGGCCGGCGGCGTTGTCATTGCCAGTCGATGCGCGGTGGCTGCGTCTCGTACGTCGACGGTGGCGAACTCGAGACGTGGCACGCCGGGCATCTTCCCTGCCAGCAGGGTGCGGATACCGTCGACCGAGGTGCCGAGCTCTCCGGCGTGCTGGATCGGTCCGATGATCATGCCTGGATTGACCGCGACAAGTTCGATTCCCGGATGCGCCGCGCGGCTTCGAGTTGCTGCGCAACGAACTGCTCGCCGCTCGCGCCGCGGCCGACCTGGCCACCGCGTTGTCGGCCATGGTCAATGTCTACGTGCGCTTCGCGGTTGCCAATCCTGCCTACTTCCGCCTGATGTTCCGCCCCGAACTGGTCGAGTCCGGCAAGCACACCGACGACGGCGAAGCAGGCGACGCCGCCTTCGCAGTCCTGGAGGAGACGACCGCCGAGGTCGTCCAGGCCGAAGTGATCTCCGCCGAGGACGCGCAGACACTGGCCCTGACCTACTGGAGCCTTGCCCACGGGCTCGCCTCACTCATCCTCGACGGCAAACTCGGCGAGCGCGCGGCCCACATGGGTATCGACACACCCGAACTCGCCGACCGCGTCACCCACATGCTGGCCACTCTCGCCAAGATCGACCGCAGGTGAATCACCACCCGCATCGCTACAGCTGCCCCGGATCGAAACAACGGACACCTTGGCGCAGGCCACCATCACCTTCTACATCGGGTGGCAGCCGACTCTCTTCTCGTGGACGCTGATCGGCCCGTGAGCCAACCCGGACTGCTCCAATGCGGCGTGGACCTCGATGGGCATGCTGCATCCCCTGCGGCGGTTGTCGCGCTGGCCGCGGCCGAGAGGATACTCAGTGCTCCAGCGGGGCCTCAGCGGTTGTCGGCGACGGGCTCAGGATCGGCGTCGAGCGCATCGAGCACTGCGTCGCCGTTCGCCCTCGCCCACTCGGTCAGCGTGTGGATCGGATCGATCAGTGTCGCGCCTAGCGCAGTGAGCTCGTACTCGACGCGGGGCGGCACCTCGGCGTAGGCGTGGCGGCGGATGAGTCCGTGCGCCTCCAGCCGTCGGAGCGTCTGGGTGAGCATCTTGCGGGAGATGCCGCCGATCAGCTCGATCAGCTCGCCATGGCGCACCGGACCCTCGCTCAAGCCGTAGAGCACGACCACCGTCCACTTGTCGGCGATCAACTCGACCGCCAGACGCGCCGGACAGTCGGCGAGAAAGACATCACCGCGACCGAAACCGCTCATGGCGCCAAAGGTACCCGGTGGTTCCTATCGGAAACCTAGCCTGAGAGTCATGCGAATCATCACCCAGCAGACGCTCGGCGGTCCCGAGGTGCTCACCATCGTGGACGCGCCCGAGCCCCAGCCCTTGCCGACCGAGGTTCTCATCCGGGTCAAGGCGATCGGACTGAACCCGCTGGAGGCGCGCCTGCGCGCCGGCGAGTTCCCGCTGCTCGGCCAGCCGCCGTTCGTTCTCGGCTGGGACCTCAGCGGCGTGGTCGAAGAGGCGCTGACGTCGCGGTTGCGGCCGGGCGACGAGGTGTTCGGGATGCCGCTGTTCCCCCGGGCGGCCAACGCGTATGCCGAGGTGGTGTCGGCTCCGGCGTTGCACCTGGCGCGCAAGCCGGCGTCGCTCTCGCACGTCGAGGCCTCGGCGTTGCCGGTCGTCGGGCTGACGGCGTGGCAAGGCCTTGTCGACCTCGGCGGCGTGACCGCGGGCGACCGCGTCCTGGTCCACGGCGGTGGCGGTGGGGTCGGCCACGTCGCGATCCAGATCGCGAAAGCGCTCGGCGCGCACGTGATCACTACCGCCAGCGAGAGCAAACGGGAGCTCGTCGAGGGGTTCGGCGCCGACGAGGTGATCGACTACACGACAGTCGATTTCACCGAGGCGGTCGGTGACATCGACGTCGTGCTCGACACGCTCGGCGGCGACACCGTCGAGAGGTCGCTCGCGGTGCTCCGCCCAGGCGGTCACCTGGTGACGGCCGTCGCCGAGGAGGATTCGGAGCTCGCCGCCAAGTACGAGGCGGCCGGCATGCGCTTCAGCGGCATCGCCGTCGCCCCGGACCCGGTCGCCCTGCGAGGACTCGTCGAACTCGTCGAACAGGGCAGGCTCCGGGTCCACGTACAGGAGACGTTCCCGTTCGAGCGCGTCGCCGACGCGCACCGACTGCTCGACGGCGGTCACCTCCGGGGCAAGCTCGTCCTCACCGTCTGATCCCGTCGGGGCCTGCAATTATGGGCATCGCAAACAGGCTTCTCCGAACTAACGTCTGCTCACCCCAACCCGACTTTGACTACCGGCATCAACCTCTACACCACCGGCGGCAGCGGCACATTCGCCGACACGACGATCACCGAGTTCCAGGACCTGGCCCAGCGCCCGGCGGACTCGCACGGCCGGCTCGTCCTTGATGACGGAGGGCCGGATATTGGAGTCGAAGGTGATGACCAGCTGTGGATGTTCGCGGCGCAGCAACGCTTCGAACGCCTCGGCCATCGGCGGGCCTCGCCGGCGACGATGATCACCTGTCTCCGTCCTGGGGTTCCATCGCCCCGGTCATGATCGCCACCGCGTCGGACATCGAGACGTTCGCGCGATCCAGGATGGCCTTGCGGCGTCCGAGGCGCTGGATGTGGATGCGGTCGGCGACCTCGAAAACGTGGGGCATGTTGTGGCTGATGAGGATCACCGGCAATCCCTGGTCGCGGACGTGGAGTATGAGGTCCAGGACGGCACGCGATTCGCGTACGCCCAGGGCCGCCGTGGGTTCGTCCATGATGATCACCCGGCTGCCGAAGGCGGCGGCGCGGGCGACCGCCACGGCCTGCCGCTGGCCGCCGGAGAGGGTTTCGACGGCCTGGCCGGGGTTTTGGATGGTCATGATGCCCAGGCCGTCGAGCTGCCTGCGGGCCTCCTGGCGCATGGCGTCGCGGTCGAGGATCCGGAATACCGAGCCGAGGATTCCTTTGCGGCGGCGTTCCCTGCCGAGGAACAGATTGCTGGCGATGTCCAGTGATGGCGCCACGGCAAGGCTTTGGTACACGGTCTCGATGCCGGAGTCACGGGCGTCGATGGGTGACCCGAACGAGACCCGTTTGCCGTCGAGGGTGATCGTGCCGTCGTCGGGGACGAGCGCGCCGGACAGTGCCTTGATGAGGCTGGATTTTCCCGCTCCGTTGTCGCCGATGACGGCGAGGATCTCGCCAGGCATGAGGTCGAGGTCCGTGCCGGCGAGGGCGATGACGTTGCCGTAGCGCTTGATCAGGCCCCTGGCTTGCAGCACGGGGATATCGGGACTGGTCATGGCCGCACCTTCCGGATCCACTGGTCGAGCGAGACCGCGACGATCACCAGGACACCGACGGCCAGGGTCTGCCACAGGACGTCTACCCTGGCCAGTGCGAGGCCGTTGCGGAACACGCCGACGATCAGAGCACCGAGCAAGGAGCCGACGACCGCGCCGCGGCCACCGAACAGGCTGGTGCCGCCGATCACCACCGCGGTGATGGAGTCGAGGTTTTCCAACTGACCGGCCTGCGGGCTCGCCGAGGCGATGCGGCCGATCAGGACCCACGCGCTGAGGGCGTAGATCACGCCCGCGATGCCGTAGGCGCTGAGCAGGACGCGGTTGGTGCGGATCCCGGACAGGCGGGCGGCTTCGGCATCGTCACCGGTGGCGTAGATGTGCCTGCCCCAGGCGGTGTTCTTGAGTACGAAGGCCACCAGAGCGACCAGCAGGACCATGCCGATCGAACCGTAGGTGACCCGGGTGCCGCCGATGGTGAAGGTCTGGCCGGTCCACAGCAGCAGCGCGGGCATATCGGTGCCGCGGATCGTGGCGCTGCCCGAGTACCACAGGTTCAACGCGAAGAACACGTTGAGCGTGCCGAGCGTGACGATGAACGGGGGCAGTTTCAACCGGGTCACCAGCAACCCGTTGACCAGGCCGCAACCGGCGCCGACCAAGAAGCCGAGCAACAGAGCCAGTACTCCGGGCAGGCCGTGCTCGGCCGACACCTTCGCCATCACAATCGAGGTGAGCACCATAATCGCGCCGCAGGACAGATCGATGCCCGCGGTGAGGATGATGATCGTCTGGCCGACCGCGATGGTGCCGACGACGGCGACCTGTTGCAGGACAAGCGAAATGTTCGCCGGTTGCAGGAATCTGGTGGACAGCAGGGAGAACACGATGACGGCGAGCAGCAGTACGACCGCGGGGCCTATGGTGGCCTGCGCATGCAACAGGTGCTGCAATCGGGTCAGCGGTGAGCGGTGCGGGTGATCGCCTTCTGACGGCGCACCGCCGGATGGGCGGTTAGTGGACAGTGTTGTCGACATGATCAGCCCCAGCAGTTGTCTAGGCCCCAGGCGGAATCCTTGGAATCCACCCCGGAAATGGCCTGATCGGTGATCAGCGTGACACCCGTGTCGACGAAGTCCTTACCCGGGGTGTTCTGCGGTTTCGTCCCGTCCTTGGCGAACTTCGAGATCGCCTCCACGCCCAGCTTGGCCATCTTCAGCGGATACTGCTGGGAGGTGGCGCCGATGACCCCGGCCTTGACGTTCCGCACGCCCGGACAGCCACCGTCGACCGAGACGATCACGACGTCCTTGTCCTTGCCCGCAGCCTTGAGCGCCTCATACGCGCCCGCCGCAGCTGGTTCGTTGATGGTGTAGACGAGGTTGATACCGGCGTCTTTCTGCAGCAGGTTCTCCATCGCCGTGCGGCCACCGTCTGGAGCACCATTGGTGACATCGTGCCCGACCACGCGTGGATCGCTCTCGCTGCCGATCCGCTTCTTGTCCTTGACCTCCACCCCGAAGCCCGTCAGGAATCCCGTATCACGCTGCACATCCACCGACACCTGGTTGGGATTGAGATCCAGCAGCGCGATCTTGGCTTGCTTGCCGTCCTTCGCGAACTTCGCCTTCGCCCACTGGCCGATGAGCAGACCGGCCTGGAAGTTGTCGGTGGCGAAGGTGGCATCCGCCGCGTTCGCGGGTTCCAGTTGCGTGTCCAGGGCGATGACCAGCAGGCCGGCCTTTCGGGCCTTGTCCACCGAGGGCACGATGGCCTTCGAATCGCCTGGCGTGAGGAGAATCCCCTTGGCGCCCGCGCCGATCAGGTTCTCGATGGCATCCACCTGGGACTGGTTGTCGCCATCCTGTTTACCCGCAAAGGATTGCAGCTTCATGCCGGTGGATCCCGCCGCCTGTTGCGCGCCTTCCTTCATCTTGACGAAGAACGGGTTGGTGTCGGTCTTGGTGACCAGCCCGGCAAGCACTTCGCCACCGCCACCGCCGGCATCGGAGCCCCCGTTTCCGCAGCCGACGGCTACCGCCAGCAGCGGCAGGACAGCCAGCGACGCCAACGCCCTGTGGTGGTACCTGGTGTGCGCCCGCTTGGACATGCTTCCTCCTGCGTCAACGTTGACGTAACCGGTCGTGAGGCTCGGAGCTGGCTTTATGACCTGGTTACGTGGCACTTCATCTCGTGCCGAGAGCAAAATCGAGGACGCGACTTTCGTTACGTCAACGTTGACGCTAACGTGGTGACGGAAGTCACGACAAGGCACCGTTACCTAAACGTCACCTAGTGTGGAGCGGCGGGACCATGGACCAAGCGGCCGGACGGCGGCGCGAACCGACCATGCGCGATGTGGCCGCGCTGGCGGGAGTGAGCACCAAAACGGTGTCCCGGGTCATCAACGACCAGCCCGGCGTTGGGCCAGAGGCCACCGAACGGGTACGCGCCGCCGCGCACACCCTCGGATTCCGGCCCAATCTCACCGCCAGCAGCCTGCGCCGATCCGACCGGCGCAGCGCGACCCTCGGCGTCCTGTTCGAAGATCTGTCCAACCCATTCGACTCCGCTCTGCTGCGGGCCGTGGAGGACCGGGCCCGGAGCAGCGGTGTGCTGGTGCTGACCGGCAGCGACGAGGATGACCCGCGGCTGCAACGGGAACTGCTGGCCCTGCTGGCCTCCCGCCGGGTCGACGGCATGATCGTCATGGCCGTCGGCGGCCACCAGGATGCCCTGCAGCAGGAGCGCGAGCGCGGTACGCCCATGGTCCTGGTGGACCGGCCGCCCACCTTCGCCAACACCGACAGCGTCACCACAACCAACAGGGAAAGCACCCGGGAAGCCGTGCTACTGCTGGCCAGCCTAGGGCACCGCCGGATCGGATTCCTCGGCGATCGGCAGGCCCTGTGGACCAGCCAGCAGCGTTACACCGGCTACCTGGAGGGGCTCGCCCACGCGGGCCTGACCCTGCGTGAGGACCTGGTCATGACCGACCTCAGAGGTCCCGACGCCGCCGAAGCCGCCACCGCCACCCTGCTCGACCTCGCCCAACCGCCCACCGCCTTGTTCACCGCCCAGAACCTCCTCACCCTCGGTGCCATGCGGACCTTGCGCGACAGGAGACTGCACCATCGGATCGCCCTCATCGGCTTCGACGATTTCCCACTCGCGGACATGCTTGAACCCTCAGTCACCGTGATCCGGCAAGACGTGCCGGCCATCGGCCGCACCGCCGCCGAGCTGATCCTCGCCCGCATCGAGGGCGATCAAGCCCCCGTGGTGCACGCGGTCATTCCCGCGCTGCTGATTTCCCGCGGTTCCGGCGAAATCCCACCCCAACCCGACTAGGGCACATCCAGGCGGTCGGGCATCCGCCAGGTGGTGGGCATGCCAGCCACCTGTCCGCACACCTCATGCCGGGGTCGGCAGCTGCCGCCGGGAGATCCTCGACCGCATCCTCATCGTCAATGCCCGACACCTACGCCACGTCCTCGCCGAGTACGAAACCCACTTCAACCCGGCAGGTTCCACTTCTGGTTGGCTCCGCCGTTGCAGTCGTAGATGGTCAGCTGGGTGCCGTTGGTGGTGCTCCAGTTCGGATCATCCAGGCACCGCCCGGACTGCACGCTCCGGAGTGTGCCGTCGGACTGCGGTTGCCACTGCTGGTTCGCGCCGCCGTTGCACTCCCACACCTCGACCGACGTGCCGTTCGCGGTGCCCGCGCCGGCAACGTCCAGACACATCCCGTTGTGCGTCAGCGTGCCACCGGCCCAGATCCAGCCCTGTGCCGCCCGGCCGTCGCAGTCGTAGAGCTGCGCCGGCCCGCCCTCGTCGGCCGCGTTGACCAACCGAGTCTGGCCGACGTTGACGCACTTGCCGGACAGCCCGGACGCGATCGCACCGCTTGGCGCGACGGCGTTTTCGCCGGGCGCGACGGCGAAGTTGTCGAACTGGTCGGTCTGGTAGCCGCCGACACCGAAGCCGGCCTGTCCGTTGGTGAACGTTGCGTCCGTCGCGCTGCCGACGACCTTGCCGTCGACGCTCGCGGTCAACGTGCTGCCCTGCATGCCAAGCGCGATGGTGTGCCAGGTGTTCAGGCCCAACGCGTTGACCGCGCCCGATCGCAGTGTCGTGGTGGTCCACTTCTGGTCGGTCCGCACGATCGACCACGCGCCGGTGTCGGTCACCCGCAGGTGGTAGGCGTCCAGGCCGTTGTTGTTCTGCCCCTGTTGCATCACCCGGCCCAACACCTCCACCGTGCCGGCCTGCCGCAGCAGCGCATCGGTCGAGACGGTGTAGTTGGCCCAGGAGGCGTCGCCCATGATGGTGTAGGGCGCGTTGTGCGGCTCGTCGGTCCACCGCACCGGGGTGGCCGGCGCCATCTGCTGCACACACGAGCCGGATCGGCCTGCCGCACAACCGGTTCGGGCGAACGCGCCGTTCATGTCGGCGAAGTACCTCGGCGAGGTGGTGGCGGCCGGGGTGTCCAAGCTGTCGGAGTAGGGCAGGGCCAGCGAGCCGGCGGGCGGGGCGGTCGCGGCGCCCTTCGGTCCGGCCGGGGTGGTCGTGCTGAAGGTGTAGACGTAGCCGGGTTGCAGCGTGGCCGTGTAGTGCCCGCCGGACGGTGTGATGTCGGGTTGGCGGACGAACCAGTCGGCTGGGTTGTCCGAGCGCACGTTCGTGGCCCAGACGTGCGCCACGCCGGTGGACAGGCCGCCGGCGACGGTGAACTGCGCGGTCTGCGCGGCGGTCGCGTCCATGGTCTCGGCGACGGTGGAGTAGTCGCTGTTGTTGGTGGACTTCAACGACACGTAGCTTCCGCTGCCGGCGAGGTAACCGCTGGCCGAGTCGAGGTAGTGCCAGCCTGGCCGGGTGAACTGGGTGGTCTGCGCGGTCACCCAGGTGGTTTTGCCGATGTCGTAGTGCCCAGACCACGGCTGGTTGGCGACCGACATGCCGTCGGTGGCGTAGTACAGGTTCGGGTACAGCGCGGCGATGATCGGCCAGTTGAGGTAGGAGGTCATCCGCGCGTCGATGTAGTCCCGGTTGAGCGCCCGCGCCACCGACGGTGCGCCGGTGTTGCTGTCCTCCGAGCCGTTCTCGCTGGCCCACAACGGATTCCCCAACGCCTGCGCGGAGCCGATGCTGCCGCAGGAGGTGAACCCGGAGTTGTAGCCGCACGGGTAGTGCACGCCGACGATGTCGACCGCGGCCCGGAACGCCGGATCGGCGCCCATGTCGTCGGCCGCCGCCCAGCCGTTGTCCCCCGCGACCACCTTGGTCGAGCCGTAGCCGTTGCGGTTCAACGCGGCCCGCAGGTTCTCGTACCAGGTCTTGGCGGTGGTGTCGCCGCCGTTGTAGCGCTCGTTCCACCCGCCGAGGTAGTCGATGGACAGGTTGTGCTGCTTGGCGCAGCCGAGCCAGTCCAGCAGATAGGTGATCGAGTTGGCCGTGTAGAAGGAGTTCGCGGTCGGGTTGACCCAGCCCGGCGCTCCCCAGGACAGGCCGGACAGCTTGATGGCAGGGTTGCGGCTCTTGGCCTGTTCGGCCAGCCACCACTCGTAGCCCTGGTCGCAGTCGATCGCGCCCCTGGCGTGCTCGTGGCTGGCCTCGGCGCCGTCGGTGGAGTTGGTGTCACCGCCGATCTCCACCTTGAGGATCTGGAGTGACGCGCCATAGCCGGGTTTGAACAGGTAGTCCAGGAGTTGGCCGCGCTGTGGTTCCGGGTAGTCGACCAGCAGGCGGGAGTTGCCGCCCCCGCCGCTGATCGCCCCGATCCCGTCGAACACCCGACCGGACCCGCCGCCGTCGACGGTGATCGACGTCGAGGTCGCCGCGTGTGCCGGCACGCCGAGGACGAACAGCGCGCCGAGTAGCACCGCGAGGGCCGCGAGGACTGGGAAACGACGTTGTGCCACCGAAGTCATGGGGACTCCTTCTTGTGCTGTCCATTCGGGTGTGCCGGCAGGGCCGTGGTCAGCGAAGTCGCGGGCTGGGTGTCGGGCTCAGCGAAACGGGCGGTCGAACGCCTCGCAGGAACGGATGGAGGCCCAGCAGCCGGCGTCCAGACCCGTGACGGTCACCCGCAGGTAGCGGGCGACGCCGGTGCACGGCAGGGTGTGCACCTGGCTGGTGTCGGTGTTGTTGACGCGGTCGACCAGGGTGGACCAGGCACCGCCGTCGACCGAGCCATCCACCCGGTAGCGGTAGGTCCTGTTCGGGAACTCCCAGGCGATTCTGATCCCGGTCAACGCGGTGGGCCCGCCAAGGTCGACGCGCAGCCAGTGGCCGGTATTGCCGTCGGCGGCGCACCAACGGGTCGCGGTGTCTCCGTCGGTGGCCTGCCCCGCCAGGTTGCCGTGCGAGGACTCCTCGCTGTCCGAGGTGGTCAGCTTGCGCCGGGCCACGTCGGTGGCCACCACCGGCCGGTCCAGCACCAACGCCAGTACGGTGTCCTGCGGGTGCGCGGAGCGGTCGATGCCGGTGATGGTCACGGTCGCGTCGGAGTTGGTGGTGTGGTTCAGGTCCTGCTTGCTGTGCACGTCGTAGACCCGCTGCACGCGCGCGTCGCCGATGGCGGGTGTGGTGAACGCGCCGGCCGGCTGACCGGCCAGCAGGTGCACGTAGCAGGTGGCGTCCCGGTAGGTGTAGCCGACTCGGCCGTCGACCGGCTGCCACGGCCCGCCGCGGGTGCCGTAGATCGACTCGCCGACATCGGACAGGAACGCGCCGACGCGGCGCAGCACGTCCGCCGAGTCCTGCGGCACGAGGCCGTGCCGGTCGGGGCCGACGTTGATGAGCGTGGTCATGTTGCGCACGACGCTGTTGACCACCACGGCGAGGATGTCGTCGTAGCTCATCACCGACGCGCCCGCCTGATAGCCCCAGGCGCCCCGGATGGTGAACGCCTTCTCCACCGCGCCGGCGCGCACCGGCCCGGTCGGCACCGAGCCGCCCTCCTCGACCTGGTAGTCCCCCAGCCATCCCGCGCGGGGCGTGACCACGATGTCAGGCTGGTGCGCGCGAACCATGCCCATCAGGCCCAACGGCCGGCCGGAGGTCGACTCCGTCTCGCCGTAGCCGCCGACCGGCCACCGGTTGCCCTGGTCGCGATACTGGCCGGGCTCCCAGAAGAACGCGCCGTCCGCGTCGCTGCCGGACTCGGCCAGCCAACCGCCGTCCCACCACAGGTCGTCGATCGGCCCGTAGTCGGTGACCAGTTGCTTGACGGCCTGGTAGACCTCCTCCTTCATCATCCGCGCGTTGGCGACGTAGTCGAAGGTCGCCGGGTCGGCGCCCTCCAGGTTCCACGGCGGGTTCGTCAGCGGCGCCCCGGAAACGTTGTAGTAGCCGGGATAGCGCCAGTTGATCGGCGAGTAGTACAGCCCCACCTTCAGGCCGGCGGCCCGCACCGCGCTGACGTAGCTGGCGACGAAGTCGCGGTTCAACGGCGACTGAGCACTGGTCCAGGCGTTGGGGTGGGCGTTGGGGTAGAGGCCGAATCCCTCGTGGTGCCGGGTGGTCAGCACGACGTACTTCGCGCCCATGTCCTTGGCCAGCCCGGTCCACGAGGTCGGGTCGAACTGGTCGGCGGTGAACTGCTGTTGGGTCGCGTCGGTGAGGAAGTGCCGGTACGCGCTCGGCTTGACCTGCGCCTGCCGCATGTACCACTCGCCTTGGGCGGGGCCGGCGTAGACGCCCCAGTGGATGAACATGCCTATCTTGGCGTCCTGCAACCAGCCGACCTTCGCGTCCGGCTGCTGCGGCAGACCCTTGTCGATCTGCGGCACCCGTAGCGGGGGCAGCGGAACGCCGGTGGCGGCGGTTGTGGTGGTGGTGGTGGCGGCTGCTTCGGCGGAACTGGCCAGCACGCCGGCGGGCAGCGCGGACAGGGCTCCGGCGGCGGCCGCGCCAGCGAGGAAGTGGCGGCGGGGGAAGGACTCTGCGGCGGACATGACTGTCGGCCTCCAGGGGCGGCGGGAGGGGGACCAACTGGACCTGCGGAGCATTCGGTGACCGGTCCGGACCGGTCACGCCGGCCGGAACACCGAGGAGAGGTCGGGTAGACATCGGAGCCGTTGCGGGACGTTACAGCGATCTCCGTCACACCGTCAAGGGTGATCCTGTTTGGTCTAGCCACATATAGTGTATTTTTGTTCGACTCTGTGCAGAGATCGCACCATCTTGAGTGAGACTCGCGCAAGACGCCGACACAGGTCCAGATCCGGCCACCGAGCCGAGGAACCACCGACCGAGGTCGGCCCGAGCCACCTCAAGCACACCTCCGACCTTTGGCCTCGCCAGCTCGAACTTTCCGACGGCGCAAGGAGCAGCGGGTCGCACCTGCCGCCCGGGTGCGCCCCGCCGTGTCGCCGGCACTGCCGGCCGTCGTCAACACTGACCGGCGGTCAGGTCCGGCAGCCGCGACAGCACGACGTCGCCGGACGCGTTGACGCCGTCGTGCTCCCATTCGTTGGTGACCCACGCGCGGGCCGCGCCGAGCTGCCGGAGGGTCTCCAGGGACAGGTCGGCATCCACGCACATGTCGTCGTGGTGGACCGCCGCAGCGAGCGCTGGAGGACGTTGAGCACAGCGGGACCAGGAGCGGTCGGTTACGCGACCCCATATGGCCGTTGGGTCAACGGCGTTCATGATCCGCTCCTGACTCACCCTGTCGATCTCCATACAGTCCACAGTGGATGATCGTCTCAAGCTTGACAGAAACGCACGAAAGAGCCCGCCGACCCGGACGTTCATTCAGACTCAGCGGGCTGATTCAGACCGTCGGGACGACAGGATTCGAACCTGCGACCCCTTGACTCCTAGTCAAGTCGCATGATCGGCAGTGGCGGGTGCGGCACGTTGCCGCCCGCGTGCCGGAACGGCGTGATGGCGGTGCCGATCGCCAGCGCTTCGACCAGGTGGTCACGCTGCTCGTTCCGCCCTCGAACGCATCGGAGCTCGTCGACCCGCAGGTTCATGGTGCGCACCACCACGCCCCCGCCGCCCAACCCTACGCAGTCGGCGCGGAGCCGGTCGCGGGCGAGCCGACGCGCGGCGTGCACCAGCGAGGTGTAGCCGTCCATCTCGACGTTCCGCCAGGACCTCGCCTGGGCCTGGGTGCGGTAGTCGTCGTGCCGGATCACCACGCCGAGGCCGAGCACCAGCCCACACGGCACCCAGCCAGAGGACATCAGCTTCGCGAAGTCCTGGCCGGTCAGGTCCGACAGGAACGGCTGCGGCGGGCGCACGCCACCGTCCGCCCGGACCGCGGTGCCGATCGCGCGAAACTCCAGCACGTCCTCGGACCGCTCCGAGCCGTCCCCGAACGACCCTGTGGTGAGCCGCACCGCGATCACGCCGTCGCCGCCGAGCCCGGCGCACTCCTGCCGCATCCGCTCCACCGCGCGGACGCGCGCCTCGTAGAAAGCCTGTCGGATGCTGCCGGCCTCGACCGGGCTGTCGCGGTAGCCGCAGTCCCACTGCCCGAAGTAGCCGGTCTGGTAGACGGAGCTGCCCAGCACCTGACCGACCGGCGAGAAGCCGACCGACCGGATGGCGTGGTGCTCGGCGACGGTGAGGTTGGACGTGAACGCCTGGTCCGCGCGCATCGTCGCGAGCCGCCGCTGGGCGCGGAGCGGCAGCCTGCCGGCGGCCAGCTCCTGGATGCTGGCCCGCTCGAACTGCTCCGGGGTCCGGTCGTCTGAGGACGTCATGGCAGCTCCGGCGAGGCCAACCGCCTCAACACCTGCGACGCGGCCGCGTTGGCCTGCGCGTACCGCGCGAGCGCTGTGGCGAGTTCGAGGGACCAGACGTCCATGCCGACCGTCTCGGTGCGCAGCACCACTCCCCCGGACTCGTGCCGGATCCGACTCGTCACCGGCTGCCCGACGGCCGTCCGGTTCAGCGTGAACCGGCGGTCGCCCAACAGGATCGTCACGCCGAGCACCGGGGCGTCGTCGCGAACCCTGCCGAACAGGCCGGACTTCCGGTCGACCGACACCAGCTCGGCCGGCAGGCTCGCAGACAACGTGTTGATGAGGAAACCCGCGTACAGGGACAGGTCGTCGCTGTCCCGGCGCAGGCTCGCGGCGAGCACCTCGAGGTCCCAGCCAGACACCTGCTCCCCCTTCCGCTCGGAGCCGATGCCTCGATCATCCTCGCGTCGGGTGCCGCGGCGCAGAGGAATCGCGTCCGCGATCCCGTTGGGAGCACTCAGCCACCGACGGCCAGGTCGACCAGCCACCGCCCGTCGTCGCCTAGGACGACGCGGCGAGCCAGGCGAAGGCGTTCCACGCCGACGGGTTGATCCTGCTTTCCGACCAGCAGGATCCGCCGCGCGGTGATCGCCACCTCGACCTCGGTCGCCGAGGGGCGGTTGGTCACCTGCGCCTGGATCTCGTCGCACCGCCCGGACCGTTGCTGGGCCCGCAGCTCACGGTAGGCCTGCTCGTCCAGAACGCCCGCCCGGTCGGCGGCCTTGGCCGGCTCGGTCTCGAGGTAGCGAGCCCAGTTCGGTGTCCCGTTCGGATCCTCCTGCCAGTCGTAGAAACAGAACTGGCTCATCCAGGCCCGCGCCACGCGGACGGGGTCGGCGAAATCCGTCGGATCCGGCGCAGTTGGCTTCCGAGGGATCGTGCTGGGAATGGGCTCTGCCGCCGTTGATGGCGGCGGGCCTGGCGGCACCGTCGCCGTCGCCGACGCTCGCGGGTCGCCGGAGGGCGACGCCGATGGCGAAGCCGGGGTCGGGCGCGGCGTCGCCGAGGTCGTGGTGACCACGACGATCTCCCCCTGGCGCCCGGCCCCCGGCTCCCGGGCGCACCCCGTGAGCGCCCAGTTCGAGACGGCGAACGTGATCAGGACAGCGCACAGCACAACTCCTTCGCGCATTTCCGGAACTCCTTCACCGCCGGCACCGACACCGTGTTCGCCGCAATCGGCGAAACCCGCGCGAGACCCCCGCTGACGAGGCGTTTCCGCGCTGGGCGTGCGGTCGGTGCTGCCTGGTCCGAATTGGTAGGCGATGAAGATATGCCGGGCAGAATCGCCTGGCCATACCCAGAATTAGGTATTGGCGGGAGGCGGTCGGCGCCATACCCAGTTCTGGGTATCAGTCGCGCTGCTGCTGCTCGCGCCTGATCACCCAGTTCATGATCTCCGAGCGGCGATGGAATTCGAGTTTGTGCATGATGTTCTTGACCTGGGTGTCCACGGTGTACCGGGAGATGTTCAGCTCCGCCGCGATCTGCCCGCTGGTCTTGCTCTGCGCGACGAGTTCCGCGATGCGGTGCTGGGTCGGCGTGAGCAGGTCGTGCCCTTCGCTCCGGTCGCCGCCGGACCGCGCGCGCTTGGCCGTCGCGAGAATGTCCTCCCGCCGCCACTGGTCCCGGCCCTCGACGTAGCACGCGTCGAACCGGTTCTCCCGCAACGCCTTGCGGGTCGGCTCCTCCGCGCTCCGCCTGGCCTGCTCGAACGGCGCCAGCGCGGACAGTGTGACCCCGCCGCGCTGCTGGAGTCGGTCGGTGGCGCCCAGCAGGCCGGCCGCCGCCTCGTGTCGGCCACGGCGTGCGTTGGCGCAGGCCAGGCCGACCAGGCACCAGGCGGGACCCCAGATGTCCCCTGCGGGGGCCATCTCGGCGAACCCGACGCCGAACAGCTCCGCCGCGCGGGCCGCGTCGCCGTGCCGGACCTCGGCCCACCCCTGCACGACGCGCGCCCACGGCATCGACCAACTGCCCTGCAACGCTTCGCTGACCTGCGCGCACTCCTGCGCCGCCGCCGAGGCAACGGTCTTCGAGCCGAGCAGCACCGACGCCAGCGCCCACAGCAGCGTGGCCAGCCATCGGTCGCTCGGGCACCCCACGTCGTGGGTGTCGCGGGCCCTGCGCAACATGGCGATCGACGCCGAGGAGCCCTCCGCCATCAGGGCGTACGCGCCATCGACGTATCCGAGGACCCTGGCGACCGCGTGCCGGTCGAGGGTGGCGGCATGCCCGGCCGCGTCCCCGTCCGCGTCCTCGGGCAGGAGCGCGGCTGCGGCGTGGCACCGACGCAACAACTCCCCCGCGGCTGTCGGATTGCCCCGGCACAGGCCGATCCACACGTCGTAGGACATCGCGATCACCTTGGCCGGGCTCGGCGTCGCCGGGTGAATCGCGAGCGCACGCCGCGTCCAGTCCTCGCTCTCGCCGAGCAGGCCGAGGGAGAACCAGTAGCCCAACCGGACCAGGTGGATGTTCAGTTCCAGCGCGCGAACGGGCTGCGCGGTCGCCACGTAGTGGCCGAGGACCCCGCGCAGCTGCGGTTCGAGGTCGGCCAGTTGGTCGAGGTCGCCGGGACCGCGGGAATAGAGCACCGCGCGGATCACCAGGGCGTGGTAGTACTCGGCGTGCCGCGCCCGCAGCGCCGCCGCCTCCGCCGGGTCGAGCAGCTCCGCGCCGAACTGGCGGATGATCTCCAGCAGGTGGAAGAGCCGCCGTCGGCGCTCCGTCTCCGCCTTCAGGATCGACTGCCGTTCCAGGCTGCTCAGCAGGTCGGGCACCGCCTCGGCGGGCAGCGCGTCATCGGCGACGACGTGCTCCGCCGCCGCGCTGTCGAAGCGCCCTGGGAACACGCTCAACCGACCCAACAGCAGCCGTTCGGCGTCGCCGCACCCCGCGTAGCTCCCGCCGATCGCCTCGCGCAGCGTCTCCTGCTGACCGCCGGTGACACCGGCGAAGGCGGTCAGGCTGCTCAACAGTTCAAGCAGGTGGTCCCGCTGCGCCAGGATCTCGCTGACGCTCATCGAGGGCAGCCTGGCCGCCGCCAGCTCGATCGCCAGCGGGATCCCGTCGAGCACGACACACAGCTCGGTCGCGTCCGGCATGTCCTCCGCCGGGATCTCGACGCCGACCTCGCCTGCCCGATCGACCAGCAGCCGCAGGGACTCGGACATCCCGGGTCCCTGTGATGAATCGTCGGTCCGGGCCGGATCGTCGGTCCGGGCCGGATCGGCGAGGCTTAGCGAGGGCACCTCCAGTTCCTTCCCGCCGGGGACGTTGAGCCGCACGCGGCTGGTGGCCACGATCCGCATCGCGCCGGTCCCCGGGTGCAGCAGCAGTTCCAGCAGCAGCGGCCGCACCCCCGCCAACAGGTGCCCGCAGTTGTCCAGGATCAGCAGGATTCGCCGGCCGGCCAGGTGCTCCAGCAGGGTCGCCACGGTCGGCGCGCTCGTCGTGTCGCGCACCCCGAGCGCGGCGGCGACGGCACCGGTGACGAGGTCGCTCTCGCGCAGCGAGGCCAGCTCGACGAGCCGCACGCCGTCGGGGAAGCTCGGTTCGAGGTCCCGGCCCAGCTTCAGGGCTAGCCGTGTCTTGCCGATCCCCGCGCCGCCGAGCAGCGTGAGCAGCCGCTTGTCGCGCAGCCAGTCCGTGGCCTGACGGAGCGTGTTCTCCCGGCCGATGAACCCGGTCAGGTCCTCCGGCAGGTTGCTCGTCGCGGTCACGGCCGCGGTCCTGCAACAATGCACAGTGCAGTAAAGTCACCGAGCGTCACGGCTCCAGTGTGAATCATCACCGGGCCGGCCGGTGGCCAGTAGCGTCGCGATACACCCGATCAGCTCATTCGACACTACGCCAACCGCGCATCGGGGCGGGGGCTACCGCCGCTCGGGGCCAACTGGCCGTCTCCTGGTGTGAACCGTCAGGGACTCAACAATCCCCAGTACGCGGCCCACGGCACGAGCACCACACCCGCGACGACCAGCAGTGCCGGCCGAACCCGGCCCGGTTCGGCACTCCCAAGCTGGGCACTCCCCGGCTGGGCACGCCCGCGGCGCCGCCACAACGCGATGGCCGTGCCGACGGTCGACCCGATGGCGACCAGCACGAGAAGCTGTAGCAGGAGCCACAGCACCGTCCGGCCGCCCAGCACCGGACCGGCCGAGAGCGTGCCGTTGACGAGCACGAACACCACGGCGAAACCGACCGTCACCGCCAGGCCCGCCGCGGACAGCAGCCGCGCCGGCCATCGCACCGACGGCTGCCCGCGCCGACCACGCAGCCGTCGGACCAGCGCCACCACCGGATAGCCGCCGAAGACCACGAGGAACAGCGCCAACGCGGCCAACTGCACGGGGACCGACTCGTACCAGGCCAGCGGCGGTAACTCGACCGTGCGGCTGTCCTGGTGCGGCAGGTCGGCCACGCTGGGCTGCGGCAGGCCGCTCGCGAGGTCGCCGACCCACGCGCCGACCGCGTCGACGTAGCCGGGCACGAGTTCGTCGGTGCGGACGAAGCCGTCCGGCGACCGGTGCAGATTGTGCCGTCCCTCGGCAAAGAACCGCATCGTGTAGTGCGTGTTGCCGCCGCGCTCCAGCGCCTGCCGGATGATCGGCGGGCTCTCCTCCGGCGGCGTCAGCACGTCCCGCCCGCCCCACAGCGCCAGCACGGGCTGGTGCACGCGTTCCAGCACCGGCACCGGGTCGTAGTTGGCCTCGGGGAACAGCCCGGCGCCCGCCGCGAACCGGACGCCGGTGTAGGACATCGCCCGCACCACCGAATCCGACGCGCCGCTGTGCCGCAGGTAGTTCGCGAGCTCCCAGCCCTGTTGCCTCGCGGGTGCGAAACCGTTGGCGCCCACCAACACCAGGAACCCGACGTCCGCCGATCGCGACGCGGCCAGCGGGGCCACCCAGCCGCCCTCGCTGAACCCCCACAATCCGATCCGTGTCGGTTCCACGTCGGCCCTGGCCTGCAGGGTCCGCAACCCGGCGAGCGCGTCGTCGGCGAGCACCGAGAAGTCGCGGTGCGTGGTGGAGTACCCGACCGTGCGCTTGTCGTAGCTCAGCACCACCATGCCCGCGTGGGCGAACGCCGCCGCCTCGTGCAGATAGTCCGTTCTCGGCCCTGGACCGGAACCGCCGACCAGCACCAGGCCCGGTCTCCGTTGACCCTGGGCCGCCGGCTCGGCGGTGATCGTGCCGTGCAGAGTCAGGTCGCCGTCGGTGAAGCTCACCTCCTCGGTGGTGAGGCCGCCTGCCGCCTGGCGGAGTGGCTCCGCCGACGCGGCCGAGGGCGCAGCGGAAGCCAGCAGCGCCACGGCGACCGCGAGGACAGGGGCTAGGGACTTGATCATGCCGCAATCATTGTCTGTCCACATGCGACTGAACAAGCGGCTTGAGTCAAGATCAACCCTGGCTGCCGGAAGATCAACCCTGGGGTTGATGTCAACCCCAGGGTTGAGGTTCCGGCGGCGGACCGCCGACACGTCACAGCCTGGGGTCCACCGGTTCCGACTCCAGTGCCAGCACGGCGAACACGGCCTCGTGGATCCGCCAGAGCGGCTCACCAGCGGCGAAGCGCGCCAGCGACTCCAGACCGAGGGCGTACTCGCGCAGCGCGAGCGAGCGCTTCCTGCCGAGGTTGCGCTGCCGCAGTCGGGACAGGTGCGCGGGCTCGGTGTAGTCGGGCCCGTAGATGATCCGCAGGTACTCCCGGCCACGGCACTTCACGCCCGGCTGCACGACGCCGTGCCGGCCGCGCGCGAACCCGGCGAACGGCTTGACCACCATGCCCTCGCCGCCGGCATCGGTCAGGTCCGTCCACCACGCCGTGCCCGCCGCCACCGACGCCTCGTCCCGCACGTCGACCACCACGCGTGTGGTGGCGCGGATCAGGTCCTGGTCGGCGGCCACCAACCGGTCGAGCAGGGCCAACTGCCAGCCGTGGTCACGCGCGGCATAGGACGCGCCCTCCCCCGCCAGGAGCTGGAACGGCGCGAGCCGCACCCCGTCGAGGTCGTCGACCGGCCAGCAGTACCGCCCGTAGGCCGCGGTGAACTCCTCGGCGTGCACCGCGCGGTTCCGCTGGCGCGCAACCAACTCGGCCACGTCGACACCGCGGTCGGCGGCCCGCTCCAGCACCGAGACGGCCGCCGGCAGCACCGCGCGCGCCGCCGCGCCGACCGGGGCGTACTGGCGGCGCAGCAGTTCCCCTGCCTTGACCGACCACGGCAGCAGTTCCGCGTCGAGCACCAGCCAGTCGGTGGCCAGCTCCGCCCACAGCCCGGCCCGGTCGACGGCGCGGCGCACCCGGTCGAGCAGCCGCTCGGTCCGCGCCGGATCGTCGAAGAAGGACCGCCCGGTGCGGGTGTAGACCGCGCCGGTGGTGTCGTCGGCGACGCCGAACCGCCGCCTGGCCACCTCGTTGTCCCGGCACAGCACCACGACGGCCCGCGAGCCCATGTGCTTCTCCTCGCACACGACCTCGGACACGCCGTCGGCGCGGTAGGCGGCGAACGCCTCGGCTGGATGCTCCAGGAACCCCTCCGCGCTCGCCGTCGCGCACGGCGCCATCGTCGGCGGTAGGTACACCAGCCAGTGCGGGTCGATCGCGAACCGGCTCATCACCTCGAGCGCGCCTGCCGCGTTCTCCTCCCGAACCTTGACCCTGCCCAGAATCCCGGTCTCCACAGTCCTGCTGCCGAGCACGTCCTCGATCCGCAGCAGGTCCGCCTTCCTGTGCTGGGCAAGGGACTCCGGTGGGGCCAGTGGGCGGACCGGCTCGTAGTGCACCCGCTCAGCCGGAACCGACACCAGTTCCCGTTCCGGCCAGCGCAGCGCGGTGAGCGTGCCGCCGAACACGCAACCCGTGTCGAGGCAGATCGTGTTGTTCACCCAGGCGGTCTCGCTGACCGGCGTGTGGCCGTACACCACGCTCGCCGCGCCCCGGTACTCGTTGGCCCAAGGGTGCCGCACGGGCAGGCCGTACTCGTCGGTCTCGCCGGTGGTCTCGCCGTAGAGGCAGAACGACCGCACCCGGCCGGAGGCCCTGCCGTGGTATTCCTCCTTCAGTCCGGCGTGCGCGACCACCAGCCGCCCGCCGTCGAGCCGGTAGTGGCTGACCAACCCGTACATGAAGTCCCGCGCCGCGGCCCGGAACTCCTCGGGTTCGCCGGCCAGCTGCGCGAGGGACTCGGCGAGGCCGTGCGACACGGTGACCTGCCGGCCGTCCAGCGCCCTGATCAGCTTGTTCTCGTGGTTGCCCGACACGCACAGCGCGGTGCCGGCCGCGACCATGCCCATCACCAGCCGCAGCACGCCGGGCGTGTCCGGTCCTCGGTCGACCAGGTCGCCGACGAACACCGCGGTCCGGCCGAGCGGGTGACGCGCGCCGACCGCCCGGCCGTCGGCGTCGCGGTCGAGCAGATAGCCGAGACTGGCCAACAGGGTTTCCAGCTCGGAGCGGCAGCCGTGCACGTCGCCGATGATGTCGAACGGGCCGGTCAGCTCGCGCCTGTCGTTGTAGGCCTTCTCGAACACGATCTCGGCCGAGTCGACATCGTCCACAGTAGACAGCACGTGCACCTTGCGGAAGCCCTCCTTCTGGAGGTGGCGCAGCGACCGCCGCAACGCGTCCCGCTGCCGCGCCAACACCTGCGCGGGCAGGCCGCGGTGGGCGGAGTTCCTGCCGGCACAGACGTTCTCGGGCAGGTCGAGCACGATGGCGACCGGCAGCACGTCGTGTGCCTTCGCCAGTGCGATCAGCTTGGCCCGGTCCTCGCGCTGCAGGTGTGTGGCGTCGACCACGGTCAGCCTGCCGGCCGTCAGTCGCTTGCCGGCCACGTAATACAGCGCGTCGAACGCGTCCGCCGTGGCCGACTGGTCGTTCTCGTCGTCGGACACCATGGCGCGAAACGCGTCCGAGGACAGCACCTGTGTCGCGGCGAAGTGCCTGCTGGCGAAGGTGGACTTGCCCGAGCCGGACACGCCGACGAGCGCGACCAGGCTCAGTTCGGGAACGGCGAGCTTCATCGGGTCACCGCGCTTTCCCTGCTGAACACCGCGAGCTGGGTCGGCGCGCCGACCTCGGGGTCGACCGGGCCGACCGGCTCGATCCGCGCCGCGTAGCCGTGCGCGGCGCAGACCTGCTCGGCCCAGTCGGCGAACTCCGTCCTGGTCCACTCGAACCTGTGGTCCGGGTGCCGGGTCGCGCCCGATGGCAGGGTCGGCCAGCGCACGTTGTACTCCACGTTGGGGGTGGTCACGATGACGGTGCGCGGACGCGCCGCGCCGAACACCGCCGAGGCGAGATCGGGCAGGCGAGGCGGGTCCACGTGCTCAACGACCTCGGACAGCACGACCGCGTCGTACCCCGTCAGCCGAGAGTCGGCGTAGGTCGCCGAGCCGTGCAGCAGCGTGATCCGGTCGCGCTGCCGTTCGGGCAGT
Source organism: Solihabitans fulvus (assembly GCF_008386585.1). Lineage (GTDB taxonomy): Bacteria > Actinomycetota > Actinomycetes > Mycobacteriales > Pseudonocardiaceae > Solihabitans > Solihabitans fulvus. The sequence goes on along the minus strand of NZ_VUOB01000012.1, from coordinate 39,789 downwards.
TGCTCCAGCCGCAGCCGCGATGCCGCAACCGCCAACGTCCTTGGGGCCGCGTCCACGCCGACGATCTCGGTGACGAACTGGTCTGTCAGCAGGGCGCGCAGCAGGTTTCCCTCGCCACAGCCGAGATCGACCACACGGCGGGCGTCGCAGGCGCGCAGTTCGGCGAGGATGGCCGCGCGGCGCTGGTCGGCCAGCGAGGGCAGCCGGTCGTCGGCCGCGTCGTGCCCGGCCGAGGCGGACTCCGGCGCTTCGGCAGGACGGTCGTCCAGTTCGGTGAGGCGGGACAACGCCTCCTCCGCGAACCGGCGCTGGTGCGCGAGGTAACGCGTGGTGATCAACTCACGGTCGGGGTGCGCGCCGAGCCAGTCGCCACCCGCCCTGATCAACTTGTCGACCTCGTCCACGGACACCCAGTAGTGCTTCGCGTCGTCCAGCACCGGCAACAGCACGTACAGCTGGGTGAGCGCGTCGGCCAGCCGCAGCGTGCCGGCCAGCCGCAGGTCCAAGTAGTGGCTGTCGCCCCAGTCGGGAAAGGCGGGGTCGAGCGGGATCGGTCGGGCCGTCACGGACCAGCCGAGCGGCCCGAACAGCCGCTCGGCGAGCGGCGACCCGCCCCGGCAGGGCAGCACCGGCAGGTGGATCTCCAGCGGGATCGGCGTCGCGGCGAGTTCCTGGCGCGCCTCGCAGCGGCCCTTCAGCGCCGAGCCGAACACCTTGCCGAGCGCGACCGCGAGCAGCGAGGACGCGACGTAGGGACGGTCGTTCACGTACTGGCCCAACGAGAATCCCTCCGCCGCCGAGCCGCGCCGGCCGCGCACCAGCTCGATCGGGTCGACCTCGAGCAGCAGCGCCGCCGTGCACCTGTCCTCGGCGGCCTCCGGGTACACCACGTGCGCGACACCGGTGGTCACGTCGAACCGCTGCGCGCGGTCGGGATGCTTGTGCAGCAGGTAGCCGAGGTCGGTCGCGGGGCGGTGGGTCGTCGTGACGGTCAGCAACACCGGAGCAGTATCACCCGTCCGGACCAGCTGGCACGAATCGATTAGGGCACCTCACCCGATGGCCGCACCGCGTCGAACAGCCGTCGGGCCAGGCGCCCATAGGGACACGGCCTAGTCAGAGCTCTGGCGGGGGCGCGCCCTGACGTGCATGCGTTCGCCCTGCGGGCCGAACAGGCTGAGGAACTCCACCGCGCGCGAGTCCGCGCTGCCGAACCAGTGCGGCACCCTGGTGTCGAACTCCGCGACCTCGCCCGACTTCAGCACCACGTCGTGTTCGCCGAGCACCAGCCGCAGCCTGCCGCTGAGCACGTACAGCCACTCGTAGCCCTCGTGCGTCCTGGGCTCCGGTTCACTGCGCTTGCCACCGGCCGCGATGAGGTGCTTGAACGCCTGCGGGCCGCCGGGTTGCCGGGTCAGCGGGATGATCGTCTGGTCGCCCCTGGTGAACGGCTGCGGGTGCACGCGCGGGTCGCCGGTCGGTGGGGCGCCGACGAGCTCGTCCAGCGGGACCCGATGCGCCTTTGCCAGCGGCAGCAACAGTTCCAGGGTCGGCCGGCGGCCGCCGGACTCCAGCCGGGACAGCGTGCTCACCGAGATGCCGGTGGCCGAGGACAGCGCCGCCAGCGTCGCGCCGCGCTGCTGTCGCAGGGCGCGGAGCCTGGGGCCGACCCCGTCGAGCACCGTGGCCAGGTCGTCGGACATGCGCCCATTGCAGAACCGGCAACGCGGTTTGTCAATTCGGCGCCGGACTCCCGCCGGCGCTCGCGAGGTACTCCCTGGCCAGTCGTTTGGGCGCGCGGGCCAACCACGCGTCGACGATCAGCTCGTCGAGCACCGCGGCCTCGATCCGGTCGAGGCGCACCAGGACCGCCGGATAGCCGTCGAAGTGCGGTGTAGTGAAGAAGACGTCGGGGTCGTCGGCGATCAGCGCGTCCTTCACGCCGAGGTCGGCGACCCTGGCGGCGAGGATCGGCCCGTCGGGCGCCCGGTCGCCGAGCGCGTCGAGGTCCGACCGGCGCAGCGGTCGTTCCCACACGAACAGCGTGTCCTTGACGCGCCACTGGGCGTCACCGCTGGTCGCCCGCTCGGTCGACGCCGGCAGCGCGAGGGCGATCCGACGCACATCGGTCCAGGTGGCCACGGTATCGACTCTAGGCGGCCGAGGCGTCAGACGCGCAGTTGTGCGGCGACTATCGTTGCGCGGACGCCGTTGGAACGATCGATCTCGAGGGAAGCATGCGTGTGACGGTGCCGCACGAGTGGCCGCACTCGGTCGACGAGGCTGCGGCCATCCAAGAACGGCTGCGCCCGCTGGTGCGCGCCGCCGATCTCGGCACGGGCCCGATCCGCACCGTCGCCGGGCTGGACGTGTCCTATGCCGAGGGCTCCGACCGGCTGGCCGCCGCCGTGGTCGTGCTGGACGCGGACACGCTCGCCGTGGTGGAGCAGGTCGTCGCGTTCGGCGAAGCCGTTTTCCCCTACGTGCCAGGGTTGTTCGCCTTCCGGGAGCTGCCGCCGCTGGTCGAGGCACTGGAGATGCTGACGACCCTGCCCGACCTGGTGGTGTGCGACGGCCAGGGTGTCGCACACCCGCGCCGCTTCGGGCTCGCCTGCCATGTCGGGGTGGTGACCGGGCTGCCGAGCATCGGGATCGGCAAGACGGCCATGAACCCGTTCGAGGCGCCGGGGCAGGAGCGCGGGGCGAGCAGTCCGTTGGTGGACAACGGCGAGGAGGTCGGCCGGGTGCTGCGCACCCAGGACGGGATCAGGCCGGTGTTCGTGTCCGTCGGCCACGGCCTCGACTTGGCCGAGGCGTGCGCGTGGACGCTTCGGCTCAGCCCGCGCTACCGACTCGCCGAGCCGATCCGGCTGGCCGACCACCTCGGCCGGCAGGCCTTACGCGCGCCGACGTCCTGAATCGCCGAGGAACACGGTTACACGAGAGTTGGACAGGGAGTTCACGTTGGGGTTTCCGGGGTTCGTGCCCGGCTGGGTGTGGTTGGTCGCGGCCGGCGTCGGCGCCGTCGTGTCGTGGTCCCTCGGCAGGCGAGGTGCGAGGCGGCGGCCGGCGGCCCCGGTTCAGCGGTCCGGAAAGCTGCGCGAGCTGACCGAATCGGGCCAGTGGGCGGAGGCCGAGACCCTGGCCAGGGGCATCATCTCGACTCTGACCATGACGCGCGGCCCCGAGCACTCCGAGACGCTTCTGTTCCGTGTGTTCGCGGCGGCCGCGGCATTCGAGGCTGGCAGGCTGGTCGAGGCCGAACGCGAACTCGAGACGGTGCTCGCCGACTGCGTGACCGGCCTCACCGAGCGGGATACCGCGACGATCTCGGCACGCGTCGCCATGACCGGTGTGCTGACCACCATGGGGTGCCACGCGGTGGCGGACCGGCACGCGGAACTGGTGCTGCAACACAGCGATCCCGCGTCGACCGCGCAGCAGGGGCTCGCCTGCGCGGCCCGGCAGCTGCGCGCGCACATCCGCGCCGAGCTCGGCGACACGGGTGCGGCGGAAGCCCAGTTGCGCGCACTGATCGACGAGTGCACCGAGCGATCGGGCGCGCTGGCCTCGTTCACGTTGCGGTCCCGCTGTTCGCTCGCCGGTCTGCTCGTCGACAGCGGCCGGGCCGAGGAGGCGATCGCGATCCTGACCGAGATCGCCGGGCACACCGGGTCCAGCCACTCCTTGAGGATGTCCGTTCACCGCAGGCTCGGCGACGCCTTCGTCGAGGCCGGCAGGCCGGCCGAGGCCGAACGGGAGTTCCAGGCGGTGCTGGCTGCCGACACGACACGAGTGCGCCTGCTCGGCTGTCGGTTCGGGCTAGCCAGGGTCGCGGCGGGACGCGGGCTATTGGAAGAGGCCACACGTCGGCACGAGGAGGTGCTGGCGCAATACCGCGACCTCCTCGGCGAGGACCATCGGCACACCCTGCGGAGCAGGTTCGAGCTGGCGGACCTGCTTGCGCGTCAGGGCAGAGCTGCCGAGTCCGTTGCCGCACACCGGGCCGTGCTGTACGCGCGGACCCGGGTGCTCGGCGCCGAGCACCCCGACACGGCCCGCAGTCGCGCCGCGCTCGCCGAGGCGGAACGCGCGGCGACCGACTGACCCGGCCGGACCGCTCCGCGTCCCCGCCCGACGGCCGGACGGCGGTCGGGCGGAGACACGTGGTGCTCAGCGTCGGTCGCCGGTCAACCAGGGTGCGGTCATCGCGGTGAGCAGGCTGTGCTGCGGGTCGTCGGCGCCGACCTCCCACATCATCATGCCGGCGAGGCGGCGGTCCTTGGCGAACAGCGAACGGTCCAGGATCGAGCGTGGATTCTCGTAGCTGACCCACGTCATGGTCCTCGGGTTCCACAGGTAGGGCGACCGGACGACGGGGTCCCAGCCCTGCTGGACGTCGGGGTTGCCGGCCCACTGCGGGCCGACCAACACCTTGTAGTCGAGGAAGTCCATCGACGTGAACGGCTGGTACAGCCCGCCGTTGTCCGCCGAGGTGACGGTGAAGGACCTCCCGTAGAACGGCACACCGAGGACGATCTTGTTCGCGGGCACGCCGTGTGCCTCCATGTAGTCGACCGCGCCGACGTTGTTGTTGTACCGGTCGTTGGGGTCGCCTGGGCGCTTGACCAACGGGTCGTTGAAGCAGGAGACCTTGGAGTAGCCGGTGCACAGGTCATACGTCATCAGGTTGAACCTGTCCACCAGTCTGCCGACGGTCCGCAGGTCGTAGCTGTGCGCCGCGTCGTAGGGCGCGCCGGCCTTTCCGGTGCCGTCGTCCTGGATCCGGCCTGCCGGGATGTCGATGGACAGCGTGGCGGACTTCGACGACAGGCCTGCGGCGTGCGCGTGTCGTTCCAGTTGCGTGCGGAACTCACCGAGCAGCAGGTTCAGGTTCTCCCGGTCGGCCGGGGACGAGCCGATGCTCGGCAGGCCACCGGACACCGGGAACTCCCAGTCGATGTCGAAGCCGTCGACCAGGCCCTTGGGGAACGCGCTCATCCACCGGTCCACGCACGAGGAGACGAACGTCCTGCGGCTGTCGGCGGTCGCGGCGTCCGCGCTGAAACCCGCCGCGCCCCAACCGCCGATCGAGACGAGCACGGTGAGGCCGGGGTGGGCGCGCTTCACCGCTTCGAGGCTGGCGACGTCACCGCGCTGCCGCGCGTCGGGTTCGCTGCACCGCCCGCCGTCAGGGGACGCGAAGAAGTAGCTGATCGAGTTGATCATCTCCCACGGCAGCTGGTCGGCCTTGGGCGAACCGCCCCAGAACGCCTCCAGCACCGGTTGGCGGGCCGACGCGACGTCGGCTGCCGAGTCGTTGGCTGCGGAATCGTTGGCGTCGTTGGGGTCCGCGCCGGCACTCGCCGGGAGCAGCGCCAGCGCCAGGGCGATCGCGACACCCGCCGCTGACGTTGTTCTCGTGCGACACCACTTGAGTCTCATGGGCAGGGCACCTTTCTGGAGCGACAGGTCTCTACTTGGCGGCGACTGTCACCGGTCTCGTGGCGACGGAATGGCCGAGCCGACCAGGTCCGCCTGCGCCGCGGCGACACCGGCCTGGAACCGGCTGTCGGCGGCCAGGTCCTGCATGATGGCCGAGATGTGCCGGCGCAGCGTGCGCTCGGACATGCCGACCCTGCGCGCGATCACCTCGTCCTTGAGACCGGACGCGAGCAGGTCGAGGATGGTGGACTTCACCTCGTCCAGCGCGCCGCTGTAGCCGGCCTCGCTCGGGTCGAAGCCCATCGCGGACTGCCAGACGCGGTCGAAGATCCTGGACAGGAAGTGCGCGATCACCGGCTCGTACACGACGGCGACGGTCGGGTCGTTCCCGTCGCCGACGCCGGCCGGGATGAAGGCCACGTCGCGGCCGAAGACGATGAAGCTGTCGAAGATCTCGTTGGAGGTGCGCACCTCGCCGCCGGCGAACGTCACGTCCCGCAGGTAGGAGCGGGTCACGGTGTCGGCGCGGCCGGCGTGCGGGTACAGCACCCGCGCGCGGGCACCGCGCTGGAGCGCGTCGAGCAGGAGCGGGCGCGCGTACCTGGCCTCCTGTGCCTCCTGCGCGATGCACGGCTGCACCATCAGCACCTCCGAGGTGCAGCGGTGCGCCGCCTCGACCAGCCGCAGCTCGGTTTCCCTCGCGTGCGTGGAGAGCACGATCGTCTCCTGCCTCGGCTTGGCGTGCTGCGTCCGGTTGAACGCGTCCACAAAGGACATCAGCTGGCGTCGGCCAGCGGCCAGCTGGCTGCGGTTGTCGTGGATGGCCCTTTCGAGCGGGAGCAGGAGTTCCACCTGCGCCGCCTCGGGGCTCACGGCGAGGATCTCCTCGCCGTTCCCGGTGGCATCCTTGACCAGTCTGAGGCCGCGCAACAGGTCCAACGCGCGCCTGACGTCGATCCTCGACGCGCGCAGGTCGACGGCGATCGCCGACAGCGCGCTGCCGGGGCGGGCCAGGATCCTTTCGTAGACCAGGATGACGAACTCGTCCACCTCGGCGGAGAACGGCGGCGGCTCCTCCAGAAATGCGGCCCCGTCCCGCACCCCACCGACCCCGCGTAACTCGTCCAGCTCGTTCTGCATCGCGACCCCCATGACCTGTCCTTCCCCTCGACTACGGCCGATCAGTTCACCCGGCGCAGCCTTCTTATGGCCGGCACCGCCAGCAGCAGGCCGGTGCAGACGAGGCCGAGGACCGTCGCCAGGATCATCAGCGGCCGTTCGCCGTCGATCGCGGCGAGCGGGCCGGCCAGGGTGCGGCCGAGCACCAGCGCCACCAGGGAACCCGAGACGTCGTAGGCGTAAACCCGGTTCAGCAGGTCCGCCGGGATCTGGGTCTGCACGGTCGTGGACCACAGCACGCCCCAGTAGGCGAGGCCGATGCCGGCCAGGCACCAGCCGAGCACGAGCAGCAGCACCGGCGGCTTGAGCGCCGGGGTGATCGGGTACAGCGCGAACAGCGCCCAGCCGATCGCGCCGGAGGCCAACGGCCGCAACGGCCTGGCCCGCATGGCCCACGCGCCGCCGAGCACTCCCCCTGCGCCGAAGGCCGCCATGCCGATCCCCAGCGTGGTCGAGCCGTAGTCGCCGACGACGAGTTGAGCGCCGACGGGCAGCGACACGCCTGCCACGAAGCAGCCGTAGACGAGATGGATCGCGATGACGCCCCACAGCCAGCTGCGGGCCGCGAACTCCCGCCAGCCCTCCACCAGCTGGCGCCAGAACGACTCGCCGGCAACGGCTTCGGCCACGGGAGCGAGGCGCAGCGCCAGCAGGCACACCGCGCTGATCCCGTAGGTCCCCGCGTAGATCGCGAAGACGGTGGCCGGGCCGGATGCGCTGACCAGTACGCCCGCGACGGCCGGCCCGAGGACGCCTGCCGCGGCCTCGGCGATGCGCAGCACCCCGTTGGCGCGCTGCACGTCCCCGGCGACCTGCGGCACCATGCTCGCCACGCCTGGCTGGAACAACGCGGTGGCGACGCCGCTGAGGAACTGGAGGACGATGATCTCCGCGAGCGACGGCGCGCCCGTGGCGAACGCCACCGCCATCGCGCTCTGCACGACGAGCCGGACAACATCGGCCAGCACCATCATCCGGCGCGGCGAGAAGCGGTCGGCGAGGACTCCGCCGAACAGCATGCAGAGCGCGAGCGCGGCCATCCACGCGCCGAGCGCGTAGCCGACGCCGCCGACACCGTAGCCCGCGGCCAGCACGCCGACGGAGAGGGCGACGGGCAGCATGGCGTCGCCGAGCAGGGAGGCGGTGCGCGCGCCGAGGTAGAGGCGGAAGTTGTTCGACCACAGGGAACTTCCGGCCGGCTCGCGCGGGGACCGTTCGCCCGCCGCGGTTTCGGTGTCGTGGGTCATGTGTCCGCACCGCCCCTGCCGTCGATCTCGGCGAGGACCGGCAGGGCGGCCCACGCGTCGGGATCCGCCGGGTCGCCCGGCGCGCCGTCACAGCTGACGTAGGTGTGCGGGGCCAGCGCGGTGACCCTGCCCCACAGCACGTCCAGGCACCGGCGGTGCAGCTGCGCCGCGGCGACCGGGCCGGCGACGTAGCAGACCAGCCTGGTGCCGAGCTGCTCGTCCGGCACGGCCGCCACCAGGTGCGGCTGGTCGCCGAGCACGCCGGCGACCAGGTCGCGCACGGCGTCCAGCTCGATCCAGCACGAGTCGGCCAGGAACCAGCCTGCGCCCCGGTCGACCTGCGCCAGCGTGGTGAGCGACGGCAGCTCCTTGAGCGGCAGGTCGCCGTCGGCGGCGACCCGCAGCAGGCGAAGCAGGGCGCGGCCGAACTCGGCGACCTCGTCGCGGGACAGCACCTGCGGGTCGACCCACAGCGTCAACTCGACCTCGTCGTCCAGCCGGTACAGGCAGGTGACGAAGCGGCAGGGGATGTTCTCGGCCGGCTGCCAGGTGAGGCTCGCGCCGGGCTCGGTGTCGTTGGCCACCAGCTCGTTGGCTCCTGGCACCCACACCGCGGGCAGGCGGGTGCGGGCGGACCGTTCCGGCGCGGCCACGGCGGTGCCGGCGAACGCGCTCATGTCGTTGAACACCAGATCCCGCGCGAAGGCGATGCCGCGTTCGTCGCTGACCCCGTTGATCACCCGCCAGATCGCCATCGGGTCGAACCAGCTGTGCCGGTAGGCGGGCACTCCCGCCGAGCGGACGGCGCGGACCAGGTCGTCGAAGGTGTCGGGAACGGGCACGGCGAGCAGCGCGTCCTGGGCGAGGGAGCCGAAGAAGTCGCGGAGTTGGCGCAGCACGCGGTTGCCGGACAACGACGTGGTGACGCACGTTTCGTGGCCGGTTCGGTGCGCGACCAACGCCTTCACGGCGGCGAGCACGATCGTGGAACCGCTCGCGCCGGTCCGTTCGGCGATGGCGGCGAGGTGCGCGGGCGCGGCCGTCGACCGGACGCTCAGGCCGGGGTGCAGCCAGTCGGTTTTGGGTGGGTTGTCCTTGGCCGACAGGGTGAACATGGCCTGCGGCACCCTGCGCAGCTGCGTTGCCCAGTACCGCTCGGCGGCCTGCCCGAGCCGTTGGATGGCGGGCGTCCGCTCCAGTTCGACGACGTCGAGGGGTTGCAGCGCGGTCGACGGGGGCAGCTCGTCGCCGGCCGCGAGCGCGGTCCACTCGCGCAGCAGCAGTTCGCAGCTGGCCACGTCCATGGCCACGTGGCTGACCACCCAGACGAGGTGACGCGGCGCGCCGCCCGCCGTCACGATCGCGACGCGCAACGGCAGCTCGCTCTCCAGGTCGAAGCGCGTGGCGCGGTAGCGGCGGGCGGTGCTTTCCGCCGTGTCGAGCGGGTCGTCGGCCGCCTCGATCACCTCGATCGGCAGCGCGCCGTCGGCCGCGACCTGTTGCGTCACCACGGTTTCGAGGCGGTAGGTGGTGCGCAGCGACTCGTGCCGTTCGAGCAGCGCGCCGACGAGGCCGACGACCCGGTCCAGCGACGCCTCCGGCGTTCTGAACACCATTGCCAGGTTGAGGTGCGTCGGATCGTCGTCGACGGTGATGGCGCGCAGGATATTCGCGTGCCCGAAGGCAAGCCGACCCGTTCGCTGTTGTTGTCCGGTGAAGGGTGCGATGAGTTGTGGCATGTTCTCACCTCAGGTGTGTTGGCGAGCTCCCAGGAATGCCGGGTGGCGCGGCCGCCAGCGATTTTCCGCCGTCCGCGTCCGACGTGACGTGGCAGGCAGGGTCGATTGCGTTCGAGGACGACGAATGGGCACAGCGCACTCATCGGCGCAGCCGAACCACGGCTCACGTACGCGGATTCAGCCCGTCGTGCGCTTGACCCTGCCGAAGACCCCAGAGCGTCTGCATTGGCCGAGACACAATGTCAGTCGTACTGGACCAGACCACTTATCAAAGAATATTGTGACGCAGATCACAGTGATGATTTTTCGAGGGTCCACTGTCGGTCGACTGACCGGTCACGGCCAGGCCGGTTGCGGACATTGAAACGCCCTCGAACACCGCCCTACCGTTGCGCTGGGTAGCCAGCCGCCAGCCAGCCGAGACCCTCGCTGGACCCGGCGCATCGCCCGAGGCGAACGGAGGCCAGCTCTGTCATGGTCAGCGACCTCATCGACCAGGACGACCGATTCCGCGGCATCCTGGACCGGCTCACGTCAAAGTCAATAGACGACTACTACAACCCGTACCGACTTTTCGAATGGCCGGCCAGCCTGCCGGACGACATGTGGTGGATGAGCCCCGAGCTCACCACCACGCACGGTAGCGAAGCGGCGGCGACGCTGAGCCAGGAACAGCTGTTCGCGTTGTCCAGATACGAAAGTATCAACTTCTACAGCCTCAATGTGCACGGCATACGCGAGTTGCTCATCGAAGTGGTTCGACGCATCCACACGACCGGCTTCGAGACGCCGTCGGAGTTCTTCCACCACTTCATCGGTGAGGAGAACGAGCACATGTGGTTCTTCGCCGAGTTCTGCCTGCGTTACGCCGGACGGATCTATCGCCAGCCCGGCGGAGGTGTCGCGATTCCCTCGGCGCCCTCGCCAAGGGTGGAGAGCCTGCTCGTGTTCGCCAGGATCCTGATCTTCGAGGAACTGGTCGACCACTACAACTCCAGGATGGCGCTGGACGAGCAGCTGCACGAGACCATCCGGGCCATCAACCGGATCCACCATCAGGACGAGTCAAGGCACATCGCGTTCGGCCGGGAGCTGGTCGAGCACATCTTCGACGACGTCCGGCGCACCGCGACCGACCAGGAACTGCTCGACATCTCCTCGTACCTGCGGCGCTACATGGCCTACAGCTTCGAGTCGCTGTTCAACCCGCAGGCCTACCGCGACGCCGGCATCGACCGGCCGCTCGAACTGCGGCGCGCCCTGCTGGACGCCCCGACCAGGGCCGAGGCCGAGCGTCGCGTCTTCCGCAAGACACTGAAGTACCTGGAGAAGACGGGAATCGTGCGATGAACCGACTGACCGGAGTTGACGGGTCGCCGGCGTTGGCGCTGCTCGGCCCCGACGAGACCGCGCTGGTGCGGGAACTCGACAGGATCTTCACCGGCTGGGGTGTCGCGGCCGGCGCGCGCGAGATCAGCGTGCCGCCGCTGTATCCCGTGGCGGACCTGGAGAAGTTCGACGTCTACACCAACTTCCCGCAGCTGGCGCTGGTGTCCGGCCCGCTGGAACTGACCAACGGCACCGGCAAGCCGCTCGACGGGCGCTTCGGCTCGGCGGACCTCCAGGACGCGCGGTACGGACTCCCGCACGCGACCTGCTACGGCGCCTACCTGTACTACGAGGGTTCGCACGTGGACCAGGACACCCTGGTGACGCTGGTGAACCGCTGTTTCCGCAACGAGGAGCGCTACGGCGGCCTGCGGCGGCTGGCGAGCTTCCAGATGCGGGAGATCGTCGCGCTCGGCTCCTTCGAGCACACCCAGGAGGTGATCGCGCGTTTCGGCGCCCGAATCCAGGAGTTCGCCGAGGCGATCTCCCTTCCCCTGGACAAGGTCGCCGCCATCGACCCGTTCTTCCAGGACGACGGGGCCAGGGCGCTGTTGCAACGGCTCAGCCCGGTCAAGCACGAGTTCCAGCACGGCGACCTTGCCATCGCGTCGGTGAACACGCACCGGAACTTCTTCGGCGAGCGCTGCGACATCCGGCTGGCCAGCGAGGAACACGCGTACACCAGCTGCGTCGCCTTCGGCCTCGAACGCTGGCTCACCGTGCTCACCGACCTGCACGACGGGGACCTCGTCGCGGCGCTGGACCTGGTGCGGGCCGCCGACCACCAGGCCCCGTGACGCTGCGGCCCGGCCGCATCGGGATCGACGTCGTCCCGCTCAGCCGCGTGCACGGGCTGATCGTGGACGGCGACGGCGCCGCGCTGCACCGCCTGCTCTCCGCGGCGGAACTGAGCGTCTCGCGCACGCCCGACGGCCTCGACCCCTCCGGCATCGCCGGGCGGCTGGCCGCCAAGGAGGCCGTCTTCAAGCTCTTCCACGCCGCAGGGCAACCGGTCCCCTGGCTCGCCACGGAGATCCTCAAGAGCGCGGGCGGCTGGCCCGAGGTCCGGCTCAGCGGGCGGGCCGCCCGGCTCGCTGAGCTGGCCGGCATCGAGCGCATCGACATCAGCATCACCCACGACGAGGCATACGCCATCGCGGTCGCGGTCTCCGCCGCGCACATCGCCGAACTCTGAGGAGAGACAATGGCTTCGGCAGGTATCGAGAAGGTCCGGGACTGGATTCTCGGACGGCACCCCGAACGCACCGAGCTCGCCGAGGACGTGCGGCTGCTGGACAGCCGCCTAGTCGACTCGCTGTCGTTCGTCGAACTCGTCTACGTCATCGAGGACGCCAGCGGCGCCGAGATCGACTTCGACAGCATCGACCTCGAGGACTTCCAGACCGTCGCCGCGATCGAGCGGGCCTTCTTCGCCCGAGGGGAGTCCTGATCATGGAACCGGTGTCGTACACGGCGCAGTGGATGGCGGCGGCGCGCGCCATCGAGTCGGAGCGGGACGACGCGCTGTTCGTCGACCCGCTGGCCCGCGACCTCGCGGTGCCGCGCGGCTTCGAGCTCATCGACCGGTACGAGGGCGGCGGGCTGCTGCCGTTCATCACCATCCGCACGAAGTTCCTCGACGACAGCATCGCCGAGCTGGACAACGGGATCGCGCAGGTGGTGCTGATCGCGGCCGGCATGGACACCAGGGCGTTCCGGCTGGACTGGCCGGAGGGCACCGTCGTCTACGAGGTCGACCACGGCGCGCTGCTCGCGGAGAAGGACCGCAGGCTCGCCGCGCTCGGCGCGCGGCCGAAGGTGGACCGCAGGGCGGTGCCGGCCGACCTGACTCGGGAATGGTTGCCGGACCTCGAAAAGGCCGGCTTCGACCCGAGCCGCCCGACGCTGTGGGTCGCCGAGGCGCTGACGTTCTTCCTCACCGAGGAGCAGGCCGCCGGACTGCTCGGCACGCTGGGCGGCGCTTCGGCGCCGGGTAGCAGGCTGGCGCTGGACATTCTCGGTCGCGCGCTGCTGCGCAGCCCGTTCTCCAGGACGTTCCTGGACACCCTGCGGGCCGACGGAACGCCGTGGATCTTCGGCACCGACGAGCCGGAGGAGTTCCTCGCCGCCAACGGATGGAAGGTCCGGGAGCTGCGGGAGCCGGGCCAGCCAGGGGTCGGCGAGGGCCGCTGGCCCTACGAGGTGCAGTCAAGGAATCGGCGCGGGGCCAACCGGCTCTGGCTGATCCGCGCCGAGATCGTCGGCCACTGATGCCGGCCACGACGCTGGAGCGGATCGCGTCCTTCCTGCCCGAGCGCAGCGTGCGCATCGAGGAGCTGGGGGAACGCCTCGGGTTGCGCCGCGCCGAGCTCGGCGTGTTCCGCAAGTTCTACGGCCTCAACACGCTTCGCTTCGACCCGGACCTCGATCTGTTCGACCTGCTGCGGCCGGCGGCCAGGGAGGCGTTGGCCGCGCTGCCGGCCGGCCGCAGGGTGGACTACCTCGTGTTCGCGCACACCACGCAGGCGGTCGCGCCGGCCGACGTCGACGTCGCCCAGGTGCTGCGCGAGGACCTCGGGCTCGCCGACACGGAGGCGTTCGGGCTCAGCCACCAGGCCTGCGTCAGCAGCCTCGGCGCGATCGACGTCGCCGCCGAGCTGTTGCGAGCGGAGGGAACCGAGGGCGCGTACGCGCTGATGGTCACCGGGGAACGGGCCTTCTCCCCCGTCGTGCAGCTGATCCCGAACACCTCCATCATGGCCGACGCCTCCTCGGCGTGCCTGGTCACCCTCGACGGCGACGGCGACGTCGTGCACGCCTTCGTGACCAGAACCCTTGGCGAGTACGCGGAATGGCTGCGGCTGAGCCCCGAGGAGAACCATGAGTTCGGCGAGCTATACGGGTCGAGGCTGGCCGAGGTGATCCTCGCGGCGGTCGCCGAGGCCGGGCTGACGTTCGACGACATCGACCTCGTGATCCCGCACAACGTCAACATGTTGGCGTGGCGGCAGACGATCAAGGCGCTGGACGCCGCGCCGGAGAAGTTCTTCCTGGACAACATCGGCAGGCTCAGCCACTGCTTCGCCTCGGACGTGTTCCTCAACTACACGACGCTGCGCGAGGCCGGGCGGCTCGTCGACGGCGGCCGCTACGTGCTGGTCTCGGTCGGCCTCGGCGCGACGTTCGGGGCGATGGTGATCACGCACCGCGGCGGGGGCGGGGACCATGGGTGACCGGGCCGCGGTAGTGGCGGCCATCGGTGGCGCGCTCGGCGACGTCATGGAGCGGGAGGTCCCCGAACTCACCGAGGACACCCGGCTCTTCGAGGACCTGCGGTTGGACTCGTCCTCGATCCTGGAACTGCTGATGCTGGTCGAGGACGCGACCGGCATCACCGTCGACCCGGAGGACCTCGACATGGACCATCTCAAGTCGGTGCGGTCGTTCGCGGACTACGTCGAGTCCCGGCAGGCCGCCGGTACACCGGAGGCCGGCCGATGACCGGGCTGGCGCTGCGCGGGGCCAGCGCCGTGCGCGCACCGCAGGGATCGGGCTACCGTGCCGATCCCGCCGCCCTCGACTTCCTCCGCGACCTCGTCGAACCCTTCGGCGAGAAGGTGAACGAGGACCTGCTCGCCTCGGGCGCGGGCGTCTCGCACCGCGATCTCACCGACCGGTTGACCGAGGACGAGGTCGTCCTCGGCAGCGCGCCGCAGCTCGTCATCGTGGCGCACGCCCTGCCCGACGTGCTGCCGTTCACCGCGGTCGCCCCCTATCTGAGCAAACGCCTCGGTGCCACGGCCACGAGTTTCGCGGTGGCCTCGCAGGGACTGGCCGCGCCGTTCACCGCGCTCCGCATCGCGGCGGCGTTCCACCGCGCCGGCCGCTGCGGGGAGGCGGTGATCGCGGTGCTGGAGCAGACCACGCTGGCGACGCCGTTCTCCTTGGGCGGGGACACCCCGCTGGTGGATTCGGGGGTGGCGCTGGTGTTCGGGGCCGGCGACGGCCCCTCGGTCACGGCCGTGACGGCGGGCTCCTCGGTCGGGGCGGCGGTCGGCGCGCACGCGAACGACCAGGACACCCTGGTGGTGCTCGGCCCGTGGGCCGACCGCGCCGAACTACCCGACGGCCCTGCCGTGCACCAGGTGGCGCCCGGCTCGTACTGCACCAGCGTGTGGCTGGCCCTCGCCGAGCACTGGTCCGCCTGGCGGCAGCGGCATCGGCGGATCCTGTTGTGCGACACCGATCCCCGAACCGGCCGCAGCCACGTCGCCATGTTCGGGACGGCGGGCGGGTAGGGGCCGGGGATGTGGATCGGGGTCGACCTGCTGCGGCTGGGCGAGCTGGACCGGCTGGTGCTGCGGCCGTGGTTTCGCGCCTACGTCTACGACGAGACCGAACTCGCCGTGGCGGACGCGTTCGGCCCCGACCGTCGCCGCGAGTTCCTGGCCGGGCGGTTCGCCGGCAAGGAGGCGGTGCTCAAGGCGATCGGTTCCGGTGCGGCCTGCGGGGTTCGGCCCTGCCAGGTCGCCATCCGGCGCTCGGCCACCGGTGCGCCGGTGGTCGAGCTGGCCGGCGCGGCGGCGGAACGAGCCGCCGCGCTCGGCGTGGCCGAGGTGCGGGTGTCGATCACGCACAAGGGAGATCTCGTGCTGGCGCTGGCCGTGGGAGTGTCCCAGAGCTCCTAAAGCCTGTCCTCACAAGGGAACTAGGAATGTTCGGGCATCGTGGCGAGTCCGGCGACAGGAGCCAGGCTGGCGGCGAGCTCGGTCGCGGCCTCACGGACGCGCGAGGCGAAGTCGGTGTGTTCGGGCTGGTCGGTCCACCGCTCGAACGCGGCCAGGAAGACGGCGATGCCGACCTGCGCGAGTAGCGTCGCCGCCGATGCGGTGGCGCCTCGTTCCCGCAGCGCTTCGGCCAGCGCTTCGGCGACGGCCGCCAGCTTGGTTCGCTCGCGTTCCCGCAGTTCAGAGCTGGAGGCGATGACCGCGCGTCGCTGGGCGGCGTGCGGAACCAGGTCGACGAACAGTTCGCCGGTGTCGACCAGCGCGGCCAGTAGGGCCAGAAAGGGCGGGAGTGTGGCGTCGGCGCGCCGAACGGCGTCGGACATGGCGGCGGGGAGCTGTTCGGATCCGGCGAACAGCACATCGCGCTTGTCGGTGAAGTAGCGGGAGAACGTGCGCCGGGTCAGGCCGGCGCGCTCGGTGATCTGGGTGACGGTGGCGTTGTCGTAGCCGTGCTCCACGAACAGTTCCAGCGCGGCAGCGCGGAGCCGGTCCCTGGCTCTGGGATCCCACCGAGGCATGAGGCGATCCTAGCAGTGATGACTCATTGAGACATCACTGCTACGGTGATGTCTCAATGAGTCATCAGAGCGGTTCTACTCCCGGAGGTTGGACAATGTCCTTGGCAGGCCAGCGCGTCGTCATCATCGGCGGCAGTTCGGGCATGGGGCTGGCGACGGCCAAGGCCGCGGCGGCGGCAGGCGCGTCTGTCACGATCGCGTCGAGTCTGCGGGGGCGATTGGACGCAGCCCTGGCCGAACTGCCCGACACCTGCGACGGGATCGTCACCGACGCACGCGACGAAGCCGCCGTCGCCGCCCTGTTCGACCGCGTCGGCCCGCTGGAGCACCTCGTGTACACGGCGGGCGACGCGCTGGATCAGCGGCCGTTGACCGACCTGCCGCTGGATGAGGCCCGACACCTGTTCGACGTCCGCTTCTGGGGCGTGGTCGCCGCGGTCAAGCACGCGGCGCCCCGGATCAGGCCGGGCGGTTCGATCGTGCTGACGTCGGGGATCGTCGGCGTTCGCCCGACACCAGGCGCGGCGCTGGCGGCCGGCGCCGTCGGCGCCATCGAGGGCTTGGCACGTGGACTGGCCGTCGATCTGGCCCCGATCCGCGTCAACGTGGTTCGACCTGGCCCGATCCGCACGCCGATGTGGGACGGCATTCCGGAGCCGCACCGTGACGCGATGGTCGCCGCGTTCACCGAACGAACGCTCACCAAGGCGGTCGGCGAGGCAGACCAGATCGCCGCGACGAACCTGTACCTGATGCAGAACGGTTTCGTCACCGGCACCGTGCTCACCGTCGACGGAGGCTACATCCTCACCACGAGCTGACCGAGAGTGCCGAGCGCGATCAGACACACCGTGCGACCCACCTCGTCGCGACCGGACGGGACATCTCGGCGGAAACCGGGCCGGACCAGGACTTCGTCTCCTGGCCCGGCCCTTTGCGCGCGCCGGGCACCCTCTTGACAGGTCGGGACGACGGGGCCAAGCTTTCGGCGTCGCGATTAGATAAGAACCTTTCCTAACTAAATAGCCAAGCAGTGGCTGCACTGTCCGACAGCACGTCCGACTAGCTGCGCGAGCCGCAGGCGGGAAGTGACAGATGAAGCGAACAAGAGGGATGCGCCTTGGCTTCGCCTCCGGGCTGGCTCTGGTCGTGTTGGCGGCACTGGGCATACCCACCACACTGGTCTCGACCGGCACCGCCGCGGTGGCCCAGCCGATCGCGCCGGCCGGCGCGGCGCGCGGGCTGACCACGGTCGGCGCCGGCGGCTGGTCGGTGCTGACCAGTTCGACCGCGACCCAGGGCGGCGCGAAGATCTCCGCGCCGGGGTTCAACACCTCGGGCTGGCTGTCGGTCGCGCCGGACGACGCGGGCGCGCCCGGCACCGAGATCGCGGCCCTGTTGCAGAACGGCAAGTGCCCCAACGTGTTCTTCGCCGACAACATGAAGACGTGCTTCGGCTACACGGGCAAGGTCGGGCCGGTCACCGTGCCGCAGTTCAGCGTGCCGTGGTGGTACCGCACCGACTTCACCCCGAACCTGACTGCCGGCCAGGCCGCCTCGCTGATCGTCAACGGCGTGGTCGGCAAGGCCGACGTGTGGGTCAACGGTCACGAGGTGGCCACCAACGCGACCGTCACCGGCGCGTACACCAGGTTCACCTTCGACGTCACCAGCCTGCTCACGTCCGGCACGAACTCGCTGGCCGTCGAGGTCTACCCGAACGATCCCACCACGATGCTCACGGTGGACAACGTGGACTGGAGCCAGATCCCGCCGGACAACAACACCGGCATCCAGTTCCCGATCCAGCTCCAGGTCTCCGACGCGCTGTCGGTCGGCAACGCGCACGTGGTGCAGGACACCGCGGCCAACCTGAGCAGCTCGGCGTTGACGGTGAAGACCGACGTCACCAACTCCACCGCCAGCAGCCAGACCGGCACGGTGGTCGCGACGGTGACCCCGCCTTCGGGCGGCGGATCACCGATCACGGTGCAGCAGAGCGTGACCGTCGCCGCGCACGCGACGCAGACCGTGACGTTCTCGCCGAGCGCGTTCCCCTCGTTGACGATCTCGCAGCCCAAGGTGTGGTGGCCGTACCAGATGGGCGCGCAGCCACTGTACACATTGGACACTTCCGTCGGTGGCGCGTCCGGCAACAGCACGCACGAGACGTTCGGCATCCGCACGGTCGGCACCAGCCTGATCGGCAAGTCGGCCGCGGCCCCCGACGGTGTGCGCCAGTACTCGGTCAACGGCGTGCCGTTTGTGCTGCGCGGCGGCGGCTTCGCCTCCGACATGTTCCTGCGCTACTCCTCGGCCGACGCCGCGCGGCAGATCGCGCTCCTGAAGAACCTCGGCCTCAACACCGTCCGGCTCGAAGGGCACTTCGCGCCGGATGACCTCTACCAGCAGCTGGACGCGGCCGGCATCATGGTCGACGCCGGGTTCCAGTGCTGCGACGCGTGGGAGCCGTCCGGGACGCCGTCGCAGGCCGACCTGAACGTCATGAAGCTGTCCGCGCTGACCATCGGCCAGCACGAGCGCAACCACCCCAGCGTGATCACCCTGAGCTGGAGCGACAACGCGCCGGGCGCGCAGCAGGAAAGCGTGTCGTTGCAGGCGTTCCAGCAGGCCGACTTCGACGTGCCGTTCGTCGCGTCCGCCGAGTACAACAGCGGCCAGTCGCTCGGCCCGTCCGGCGAGAAGGAGGGCCCGTACGACTACGTGCCGCCGAGCTACTGGTACGACACCAGCCACTTCAGCAGCGGCGACTCCACCCGCACCAATGCGGGCGGGTCGTGGGGCCTGGACAGCGAGCAGAGCGCGGGCGACACCATCCCGACGCTGGACTCGATCAACCGGTTCCTGTCGCCGTCCGACCAGGCCAACCTCTGGCAGAACCCGAGCTTCAACCAGTACCACGCGAACTACGAGTCGGGCCACGGCGGCTACAAGTTCGGCACGCTGTTCGTCTTCGACCAGGCGCTGACCAACCGCTACGGCAAGTGGCACGACCTGGCGAGCTACGTGCAGGAAGCCCAGCTACAGAACTACGAGAACACCAGGTCGCAGTTCGAGGCGTTCCTCGCGCACTCCACCAACCAGCCGACGCCGGCGACCGGCACCATCTACTGGCAGGCGAACAAGGGCTGGCCCTCGCTGCTGTGGACCCTGTTCAACAGCGACGGCGACCAGGCCGGCAGCTTCTTCGGCGCGAAGAAGGCGAACGAGACGCTGCACGCGATCCTGGCCCAGGACAACAACACCGTCGTGCTGGACAACCTCGGCAGCGCGACGCAGTCCGGGCTCTCGGTGGAGTCCAAGGTCTACAACACCAATGGCGCGGTGCTCGACGACCAGACCGCCAGCGGCATCAGCCTGGCCGGCCAGCAGGTCAGGACGTCCGTGCTGTCCGCCAAGGTGCCCTCCAGCGCGCCGGGCAACGTGTACTTCGTCGAGCTGCTGCTCAAGCAGAACGGGACCGTCGTCGACCGCAACGTGTACTGGCAGTCCACCAAGCAGGACGTGGTGAACTGGACGTCCACGCTGGGTCAGCCGCAGGCGACGATGACGCAGTACGCCGACCTCAGCGGGCTCAATTCGTTGGCACAGGCCAAGATCTCCGCGACGGCGACGTCCTCGGCGCAGCCAGGCTCGAACGGCGCTGACCGGGTCGCCAAGGTGACCGTCACCAACACCTCCAGCACGCCGACCGTCGGCTTCTTCCTGCGGGCGGACCTGCGGCGCGGCACCGGCGGCGGCGCGGAGCTGCCCGGTGACAACCAGGTCGCCTCGGCCCTGTGGGACGACAACGACGTCACGCTGTGGCCGGGCGAGTCGCAGACGCTCAGCGTCGGCTACCGGTCCGCCGATCTGGCCGGCGCCACCCCGGTGATCAGCGTGTCCGGCAACAACGTGGCGAAGGTCGACGTCGTGGCAGGCGGCGGCACGCCGACCCCTGCCGTGCCGAGCGGCCTGACCGTGACCGGCGCGACGAACTCCAGCATCGACCTGTCCTGGACCGAGAACAACAACGCCGACCCCGCGGCCTCCTACAAGGTCTACGAGGGCGGCACGGTCGTCGCCACTCCGACGGGCACCTCGGCCAGCATCGGCGGCCTCGCGGCCGGCAGCACCCACACCTACACCGTGGCCGCGGTCGACGCGGCCGGCGCGGAGTCGGCACAGAGCGCGTCGGCCACCGGCACGACCTCCGGCGGGGCGACGGCACCCGCCGTGCCGAGCGGCCTGACCGTCACCGGCAGCACCGACACCTCTCTCGGCCTGTCCTGGACGGAGAACAACAACGCCGACCCGGCGGCGTCCTACAAGGTCTACGAGGGCGGCACGGTCGTCGCCACACCCACGACGACCTCCGCGACCATCACGGGCCTCGCCGCCGGCAGCACGCACACCCACACCGTCACCGCCGTTGACAGCGCCGGCAACGAGTCCGCGCACAGCGCCTCGGCCACCGGCACCACCACCTCGCCGACCGGCGCGATCACCAACGGCGGCTTCGAATCCGGCGACTTCACCGGCTGGACCCGCACCGGCACCACGAACATCACCACGGCGGGCCCGCACAGCGGCACCCACGCGGCCATGCTCGGCGCCAAGTCCCCGACCAACGGGGACTCCACGGTGAAGCAGACCTTCACCGTGCCTGCCGGGGCGACGCAACTCTCCTTCTACTACAGCATTACCTGCCCCGACGAGGTCAGGTACGACTGGGCCACGGCGAAGCTGAAGGACAACACCACCGGAGTCACCACGGCGCCGCTGGCCAAGACCTGCACCAACGGCGCCGGCTGGAAGCCCGTGACAGCGGCGGTGACCGCAGGCCACTCCTACACGCTGACCCTGGTCAGCCACGACGAGAACAGCCCGGGAGACGCGACCTACACGCTCTACGACGACGTCACCATCAACGGCGCCGTGCCTCGGGTGTCACCCATGCGGGCGGCCTGACCGCCCGCGCCGCCGGCCACCCGAATGCGGACGGGTGGCCGGCGGCGCCCTGGACCGGCCGACGAGCGGCCGGCCCCGGGTGTCGGGATCAGACCAGGTCGTACCGGTCGAGGTTCATGACCTTGTCCCACGCCGCGACGAAGTCGTGCGCGAACTTCTCCCTGGCGTCGTCGCTCGCGTAGACCTCCGCGAGCGCACGCAGTTCGGAGTTCGAGCCGAAGACGAGGTCGGCGCGGCTACCGGTCCACTTGACCTCGCCCGTGGCGGCGTCGCGGCCCTCGAAGGTCTCCGCGTCCTCGGACGTCGCCTTCCACACGATGCCCATGTCGAGCAGGTTCGTGAAGAAGTCGTTGGTCAGCGACCCCGGCGTGGCGGTGAGGACGCCGAGCGGGGACTGCTTGGCGTTGGCGCCGAGGACGCGCAGGCCACCCACGAGGACAGTCAGCTCCGGCGCGCTCAGGGTGAGCAGGTTCGCGCGGTCGACCAGGAGGTACTCGGCCGGCAGCCGGTTGCCCTTGCCCCGGTAGTTGCGGAACCCGTCGGCGGCCGGCTCGAGCGCGGCGAACGACTCGGCGTCCGTCTGCTCCTGCGACGCGTCCGTGCGACCGGGCGCGAAGGGGACCTGCACGTCGAGGCCGGCGTTCTTGGCGGCCTGCTCGACCCCGGCGCACCCGCCGAGCACGATGAGGTCGGCGAGCGAGATCTTCTTGCCGCCCGCGGCGTTGAAGGACTCCTGGATCCCCTCCAGCGTCCGCAACACCGAGGCCAGCGCCTCGGGGTCGTTGACCTCCCAGCCGCGCTGGGGCTCGAGGCGGATGCGCGCACCGTTCGCCCCGCCGCGCTTGTCACTCCCCCGGAACGTCGAGGCCGACGCCCACGCGGTCGAGACGAGCTGGGCAACCGACAGGCCCGAGTCGAGCAGCTGGCCCTTGAGCGCGGCGATCTCCTCGGCCCCGACCAGCTCATGGTCAACGGCGGGGATGGGGTCCTGCCAGAGCAGCGTCTCCTGCGGGACCAGCGGCCCGAGGTAGCGCTGGATCGGGCCCATGTCGCGGTGCGTCAGCTTGAACCACGCGCGCGCGAACGCGTCGGCGAACTGGTCGGGGTGCTCGAAGAAGCGCCGCGAGATGGGCTCGTAGACCGGGTCGAGCCGCAGGGCCAGGTCGGTCGTCAGCATCGTCGGCGGCCGGGACAGCGAGCCGTCCTCGGGGTCCGGCACGGTGTTGGCGCCCGCGCCGTCCTTGGGCTGCCACTGGTGGGCGCCCGCGGGGCTGGTGGTCAGCTCCCACTCGTAGTTGAACAGGTTCGCGAAGAAGCTGTTGCTCCACTTGGTCGGCGTGGCGGTCCAGGTGACCTCGAGGCCGCTGGTGATCGCGTCGCGGCCCTTGCCGCTGCCGAAGCTGTTCTTCCAGCCAAGGCCCTGCTCCTCCAGCGGGGCGCCCTCGGGCTCGGGGCCGACGTGCGGATTCGGGTCGGCCGCGCCGTGGGTCTTGCCGAAGGTGTGGCCGCCCGCGATCAGCGCGACGGTCTCCTCGTCGTTCATCGCCATGCGCCCGAACGTCTCGCGGATGTCGCGGGCCGCGGCGAGCGGGTCGGGGACGCCGTTGGGGCCCTCCGGGTTGACGTAGATGAGGCCCATCTGCACGGCGGCCAGCGGGTTCTCCAGCTCGCGGTCGCCGGTGTAGCGCTTGTCGCCGAGCCAGGTGGTCTCCGGGCCCCAGTAGACGTCCTCGTCGGGCTCCCAGACGTCCGCCCGGCCGCCGGCGAAGCCGAAGGTCGTGAAGCCCATCGTCTCGAGCGCGCGGTTGCCAGCGAAGATCATCAGGTCGGCCCACGAGACCGTGCGGCCGTACTTCTTCTTCACCGGCCACAGCAGCCTGCGCGCCTTGTCGAGGTTCCCGTTGTCGGGCCAGCTGTTCAGCGGCGCGAAGCGCTGCATGCCGGCGCCGGCGCCGCCTCGGCCGTCGTGGATGCGGTAGGTGCCGGCGCTGTGCCACGCCATCCGGATCATCAGCGGCCCGTAGTGGCCGAAGTCGGCGGGCCACCAGTCCTGCGAGGTGGTCAGCACCTCGTCGACGTCGCGGGCGAGCGCGTCCAGGTCGACGGTGTTGAACGCGGCGACGTAGTCGAAGTCCTCGCCCATGGGGTTGGCCACGGCGGGGTGCTTCCGAAGGATCTTCAGGTTGAGCTGGTTCGGCCACCACTCACGGTTGCTCCCGCCCTCGGTCGGGTGCGTGAAGCGCCCGCCGGTGACCGGACACTGGCCGGCACCTTCCTCGTTCAGCTCTCCAACAACGGCGTCAGGACTGTCAGACACGGGAAACCTTCCGGGATCAAGGGATGTTGCGCTCAGGAACTCGGTGCGGTGGAGCAGTCGGGGCACAGGCCCCAGTACACGACCTCGGCCTCGTCGATCGTGAAACCGTGGTCGTCGGACGCCGTTAAGCAGGGAGTCGAGCCGACCGCGCAGTCCACGTCGGCGATGGCACCGCACGACCGGCACACGACGTGGTGGTGGTTGTCGGCGACCCGCGACTCGTAGCGCGCCACGGAACCCGTCGGCTGGATGCGGCGCACCAGTCCGGCGGCGGTCAGTGCGCGCAGCACGTCGTAGACCGCCTGGTGGGACACCTCGCTGAGATCCGCGCGCACCACACCGATGATCGAGTCCGTGTCGGCGTGCGGATGGCCGTACACCGCCGTGAGCACGGCCACGCGGGGCCGCGTCACGCGCAGCTGGGCCCCCCGCAACATGCGCTCGAAGTCCGATGTCGTGGGCACGTCCCGGAGTGTGCCCCATTTTCTGGAATCAATCAAGAATGGCACGCCGGAGACCACCCCATCAGGTCTCCGGCGTGCCGGCCGTGCGTATCAGGCGGATAGGTCAGCCGTGCAGGTCAGGCGTGCGGGGTCAGCCCAGGACCCGCACCTCCAGGACCGGCGAGGCCGCGATCTGGTCCTCGGTGAACCGTTCGGTCACCCACTGACCGGCCGAGAACAGCTTCGTCTGGTCGGCGTAGTGCGGTGAGTTCGGGTTGGCCGACTGCGAGTAGGTCAGCACCGAGGACGCCTGCGGCGGGCCGTCGGCGGTGAAGGCCACCTGCTGGATGAAGCTGGACCCGAAGGTGACGTCCTGCGTGCCGTCGGCGCCCTTGCCCGAGTCGATCACGTTCAGCACGCCGAGGGCGGCCAGCGAGCCGTGGATCGGGATCTGCTCACCGTTGCGGGTGACCCGCTGGACCTCCGACAGCGAGGCGTCGAGCCGGACGCCGGCGTTGCGCAGCGCGAGCACGGCGCGGGCGAGCGCATCGCGCAGCGCCGAGTTCCCGCCGTCCAGCGAGTTGGGCGTGTGCACAGGATCCTTGGGGTCGAAGGGCACCTGCCACGGCACGGTCCCGCTGAGCAGGTACATCCAGTAGTTCGCGAACAGCACGGATCCCCTGCTGTCCAGGGTGTAGCTGTGGTCCTTCCAGGCGGCCAGGATCGGGCACGCCTCACTCACGTTGACCAGGGTGCCGTCCACGAAGACGAGTCCCCCGAACAGTCCCTGACACATCGCCACCGTCGTGTCCAGGGCAAGGTCGCCCGCCCTGCTGTGGTCGGCGAACAGCAACTGCCGCAGGTTCTCGGGGGTGAATCCCTTGCCCGGCAGGCCATCCGTGCCGTTGATCCGGTTCTGCGCGGTGAGGATCAGCTGCTGGGTCCGCAGCGACCGGGCGTTCGACGCGTCGCCCATCACCCTCGGGTAGGACAGCGGCTGCTCGGGGTTCGCCAGCCACGGGCTGTCGTTGGCGTTGCCGACGAAGTCCGACCGGATCAGGCGTGGCTGCGCGTGCGGGTCCAGCAGCCCCGGCGCGACGGCGTTCGGGTCGTCGGGCCAGTCGCACTCGCTGCGCTTGCCGTCGAAGATGGAGATCGGCGGCACGTTGTTCAGCGGTGACTGGTTGAACAGCACCTGGCCCGTCAGGGTGAGGCAGGACTGCGCGTGCGCGTCGGTGATGTTCGGCGCGGCCTGGATGTCCGCGTACAGAGCGTTGCCGGTGCGGTCGGTGGCGACGGTGTTGAAGAACGGGACGCCCTGGGTGGCCTCCAGGGTGTGCACCACCTCGTGCACGTCCTTGGCCTGGTCGAGGTGGAACCAGGTGTTCAACGCCCGCAGGTTGTCCATGTTCACGTCGCGCACCGCGTGCGCGCTGACCACCCAGGGCAACATAACCCCTTGCAGGGACGTGGTGATCGGGCCGTAGCGGGTGGCCCACAGCGTCCTGGTGACCCGGCCGAGCGAGCCGTCCTTGTTCAGCACATCGACGCCGACCTGCTGCGAGGTCATGTCCACCCAGTTGCCGTCCACCAGGTACTTGGTGGGGTGCAACGGATCCACCTGCACGTCGAACAGCCCGAACGGGGCCACCGTGGCGACGGTGTGGCTCCAGGCGACGTCGTTGTTGTGCCCGATGTTCACCGCGGGCAGCCCGAGCAGGCTGGCCCCGGACACGTTGATCTTGCCGGGGATCGTCAGCTGGCTCTGCCACATCCGGTTCTTGCCCTGCCAGGGAAAGTGCGGGTTGGCCAGCAGCATGCCGGTGCCGCCGGACACGCCCTGCGAACCGACCGCAAGGGCGTTGCTGCCCATGGTTTCCTTGTGGCTGGCGGCCATCGCGTCGGCGAGCTGCCTGCCGACCTCGTCCGCCGGGCGCGCCTGCTGCGATGCGGACGACCCAAAGGCAGGCGCCGCGGTGACCTCGCCGTCCAGCAGCGGGTCGGCGGTGCCCATGATGATCTCGGCGTGCGCGTGCCGGTAGACCTCCAGCTCCGAGATCGGCCGGACCCAGGCGGCGCCCCGGCAGGCCGGGTCGGAGATGTTGGCCGCCCCCGTCTCGGCCAGGTACCTGTTGTATCCCTGGACATAGCCGCGAATGGCGTCCTTCACCTCCGGCTCCGGCCCGGCGGGGGCCGGTTGGTCGAGCAGCCGCTCGACCACGCGGTTGTCGTTGATCCGCTGGAAGTACAGGTCGCTGTTGAGGTTGCTGGTGGTGTTCTGGTTCTGCCCGGGGCTCGCCCTGCCGTCGGGCCCCAGGTACCTGGACCGCTGCGCGTCGACCATCAGGTACGTGTCGGCCAGGGTGCAGATGTTGTCCTTGGCGGCGGCATACCCGTAGCCCTCACCGAGCCCCGCCCAGCCCGCCGCGATGATGTGCGGAATGCCGTACTCGGTGTAGCGGATCGTCGGCCGGTCCGGCGCGCCGTCGGCGGCCGCCGACCGCACCACCACCGTGCCCGTGACCGCCATCGTGGCCAGCGCCAGCACGGCCGCCGCGACCGCCATCGGCGGTCTCGGACTCCCTCTCCTCCTGCGCGACATCGAGCCGTCCTTCCTGTCCGTCAAGGAGTTCTTCGACCGCGCGAACGCTAGGGAGGGTCGATGAAATCGCGATGAAGGAAGGAACCGGTGGCCGGACACCGGGTCCGGCCACCGGATCACGCGTCGGCGCGGTGGTAGGTGTGCACGACCACACCGGTCGGCAGGACGAGCGTGTCGACGAGCTTGAGGGTGCGGCGGGGCGCGGTGGTGAACAACGGCTTCTTGCCGTCGCCGAGCACGATGGGGTGCACCATGAAGCGGTACTCGTCGATCAGGTCGTGCTCGGCGAGCAGGTTGAACAGCTCGCCGCTGCCGGACAGCAGCAGGTCGCCGCCGTCCTCCTGAGCGAGCTTGGCGATCTCCTCGACGACGTCGCCCTTGATGACCGTGGCGTTCCAGGACGCCTCGGTCAGGGTCCTGGACGCGACGTACTTGGGCATGTCGTTCATCTTCTCGCCGAAGACACCCGTCTCCTCGCGCATGGCTGGCCACGCGGCGGCGAATCCTTCGTAGGTGCGGCGGCCCAGCAGCAGGGCGTCGCTGGCGAACAGCTCCCGCGCCTTGAACTCGCCGGCCTCGTCGCACCAGAACGGCATCGACCAGTGGCCCGGCTCGTCCATGTAGCCATCGAGGGTGACGTACTCGGTGGCGACGATCTTCCTGGTCATGTCGGCTCCTTCAGCTGTGGTTCTCGGGTCCGTCACCACCACGTCGAACGGGAGACGCGCGGATCGACACCGTCGACTGACATTCCGGATGTGACGCCCATCACCTAACAGAATCGACGTAGGGCAGGCGGCGACGGTTCGAGCATCTCGCCAGTATTCGTCGCCCCGGCGGCCGTTTTCGTGGACAAAGCGCGCTGGCCGAAGCCAGTATCCGATTCAGGAGTCCTTCTCGCAGGCCGGAAACACCGGCGAACGAGACGCCGCAGCTCCGGCGGCGGTCGAGGTAGGAGGAGTGCCCCACGTGGCCAGTCTCACCAGCAGTCAGCTCGGCGCCCCAACCAGACACAGGTGGCCGGCCGACGGTCCTTCGGCCGGAGCCGACCTGATCGGTCGCGACGACACGATGGACGCGCTGCACCGCTGCCTCGCCGCCGCAAGGGACGGCCGACCGTCGCTCGTCCTCCTCGACGGCGTCGGCGGCGTCGGCCGGTCGGCGATGGCGACCTGGGCCGCGCGGACCGCCGAACAGGCCGGCTTCGGCACCGCGACCGCCCGCTGCTCCCTGCTGGAACAGGACTTCGCCTTCGCGGCCACGCGCCAGCTGTTCACCGCGCCGCGCGACGCGGACCTCACGACGCCGGACCACGCCGAGACACCGGGCGCGACGCACGCGGCCATGCAGCGACTGCTGGCCCGCACGGCCGAACTCGCCGAGGACCGGCCGCTGCTGCTCGTCGTCGACGACCTCCAGTGGGCCGACGTGCCGACCCTGCGCTGGCTGGCCTACCTGGTCCGGCGCTGGTCCGGGCTGCGGGTCGCGCTGCTGGGCACCATCTGCGCCGGCGAGCCGGTCAGCGACCGGAGCACCCTGGACGAGCTCGGCGCGTTCGCCACCCGCGTGCCACTGGCCGGGATCACCCTCGACGAGGTGTCCGGCGCGCTGGCACACGCGTTCGACAAGCCCGTGTCCGCGCCGTTCGCGGCGGCCTGCCACCGCGCGACCGGCGGCGTCCCGTTCCTGCTCGGCGAGCTCGTCGGGGCCATCAGGACGCGCGAGCGCACCGGCGCGACGATCGACGAGCGCGGCGTCGCCGAGATCGGGCCGGAACGGGTCGCGCACACCGTCCTCAACCGGCTCCGCAGGACCGGCGCGGCCTCGGTCGACCTGGCCAACGCGGTGGCCGTGCTCGGCGACGGGGCCGACCTGACCTCGGCGGCCCAGCTCTGCGGGCTCGGCGGCGACGACGCGGCGCGGGCCGTGGACGAGCTGTGCGCGCAGGGCGTGCTCACCGCTGACCCCCGGCTGTCCTTCGCGCACTCGATCGTGCGCAACGCCGTGCGGCGGGCGCTGACCGTCGGCGCCGGCATCGCCGCGCACACCACGGCCGCGCGGGTGCTGCACGCCAGGCACGCCCCGGCCGAGGAGGTCGCGGCGCACGTCGTCGCGGCCGACCTGACCACCGAGCCGTGGGTCGGCGACGTGCTGTCCAGGGCCGCGACGGCGGCCGTCGACCGGAGCGACGCCCGCGCGGCGACGCGGTACCTGCGGCAGTGGTGCCGGCTGCCCGAGGGCGGCGACCTCAGGGCCAGGACGCTGACCAGGCTCGCCGCCGTCGAGCTGACCGTCGACCGGGACGCCGCCGAGGGGCACCTGCGGCAGGCGCTGGAGGTCGCCGAGAGCCACGGCGTGCGCGCGCGGGCCGCGGCCTGCCTGTCCTCGCTCGTGTTCGACCTGCACGGGGCCGCCGAGGCGACGCGCGTGCTGCGGACGGAACGGGACCGGTCCGGCGACGCGGACGACGACCACGCGGGATCGCTCGACCTGCGGATCCTGGCGTTCGCGGCCCAACCGGGCCTGGTGCCGGCCGCCGCCGAGTGCCGGTCAGCGCCGCGCCCGGCTCCGGTGCCGGACTGGCGGGTCGACGCCGTCGCAGCGCACCACGCGTGGCGACGCGGCGAGGCCTGCCCTGACGTGGCCGAACTCGCCGAACGCGCCCTGCGCGACGGGACTCCGGACTGCCTCGGCGACCAGCCGTTCGTGTGGTCGGCCGTCGGCGCGCTGTTCCTCGCCGCGCGGCACGACTCCTGCCGCCGGTTCGCCGAGCCCGCCGTGCGGCTGGCCAGGCAGCGGGGGTGGCTCGGCTTCGCCGCGCGGGGCGAGCTGCTGCTCGCCAGGGTGGCCCGCGCGCAGGGCAGGCTCGGCGACGCGCTCGACCTGGTGCTCGCCGCGTCGTCGACCGGGCGCGACCGGCACGTCGCGCTGCCCGACCTCGTCGTGACGCACGTCGAACGCGGCGAACTCACCGAGGCGCACCGCGCGCTGACCGACGCCGACGCCGACGATCCGGCCGCCACCCCGCGCCTGCTGCACGCGCGGGGCCGGTGGCACGCCGCGCGGGGCGACCACGCCAGGGCGCTGGCCGACCAGCTCGCGTGCGGGCGCGCCTACCTGTCCGGCGCGGTCGTTCCGGAGGTGCCGTGCCATCCGTGGGCGGCCTGGTCCGCGCACGCGCTCGGCAGGCGCGAGGAGGCGCGGGAGCTGGCGGCGCACGGTGTCGCACTCGGCCGCCGGACCGGTCACGCCGGGCTGCTCGGCGCGTCGCTGATCGTCGCGGGCCTGGTCGGTGGGAACCGTGGCGCCGGTGCGGACGGCCCGGCCGCGCTCACCGAGGCGGTCGAGCTGCTCGCCGACGCTCCCCTGATGCTGGCCAGGGCGCTGACCGTGCGTGGCTCGGCGCTGTGCGCGAGCGGGCAGGAGACCGCTGGTGTCGCGGATCTGCGGCGCGCGTTCGACATCGGCATCAAGTCGGGCGCCCTGCCGATCGCGGGGAGCGCGCGGCGGGAGCTGCGCCGCGCCGGCCACCGGCCGTCTCGGGCGCTCACCGGCCCGGACGCCCTGACCAGGCAGGAACGCACGGTGGTCGGGCTGGCCGTGGCCGGCAACACGAACCGGCAGATCGCCGAGCGGCTGTTCCTGACGGTGCGCACGGTGGAGCACCACCTCACCACCAGCTACCGCAAGCTGAACATCTCGGGCAGGCGCGAGCTGGCCGCCGCGCTGCCGACCGGCTAAGGGATCCCGCCAGCCCGGTGAGGTCACCTGGCCGGCCGCGTCACGACACCAGGTCCACCAGTTCGGCCAACCGTTCCGGCTCCGGCACCTGCGCGGCCAAGCTCGCGAGCAGCGCGCGGTCCGGCGGCCCGGCGGCGGCCAGCTCCGCCGACGCCACCGCGTACAGATAGTTCGCCGCGTCGGCGAGGAACATGCCGAAGTCATCGAGCGTCGACACGCGACCGGTGCCGCCGCCAGCCAGGTACCCGTCGTGCAAGGCGCTCGCGGCGACCGGATCGCGGTCCTCGCCCGACCATCGCGACCATCGCATCAGCACCGCGGCGAGTTCGCGGCTCGGCGTCGCCGCGCCCGCATTCTCCCAGTCGAGCAGCACCAGCTCGGTGGAGTCCTTGCGCACCAACACGTTCGCCGGTTTGAGGTCGCGGTGGCAGCAGATCAGGTCGGCGGCGGGGGCCGGGCGGACCTCGCCGAGCGCGGCCAGACCGGCGACGGCCGCGCGCAGCACCTCGGCGCAGCGCGGGTCGACCCGCTCGAACGCCTCGACCAGATCAGCCCAGCTGGCCTGCGACGGCACGTCCTCGAACCACCTCGGGTCGTCGACGAGGTAGGGCGCGCGCACCCGGTGCAGCCGGGCCAGCAGCTCCCCGACCCGCGCCGCGACCTGCGCCGGTCGCGCCGGGTGCTCGCCGTCCAGCCAGGCCGCGACCCTGAGGTGCTGCGGCGGGCCCGAATCGCGCTCGACCGCGAGCACCGCCTCGCCGGTTGAGGTCAGCAGCGGCACCGACCGCGCCACGGTGCCGGCCCGCGCCACCAGTCCGAGTTCGTTCGCCAGCAACGCCAGGTCCGGCGCGTCGTTGAGCACTTTCACGGCCCACGCGCCGCGCTCGGTGACCGCCCGCCACACCTGCCCCATCGCGCCCCGGCCGGCCGGGGTCAGCTCGACCAGCCGCGCGCCGATCGGGAACTCGCGCAGCACCGCCGGCATGATCGCGTGCAGCGCCGCCGCGTCCCCGGCGACCGCGACACTCTCCGTCATGGCTTCAGAACGTAGTCACCCAGGACCGCGTAGAGGTGCGGGGCGACCGAGTCGTCCAGCGGCACCACCACCTCGATCCGGCCCTCCGCCTCCGCCACGAACAGCGCGGGGTCGTTGCAGTCGGCGAACCCGACGACCGACAGCCCCGCCTCCGCCGCCGCGCCCGCCCAGCCGTGGTCCGCCACCACCAGGTCCGGCCTGGGCACGTCCTCCTTCAGTAGCAGGTTCATCAGGTCCGGCCGGTGCGTGTGCTCGAGATTGCCGTCGCAGCCGGACACGGCGACGTTCGCCACGTAGCGGATGTCCCGCGCCTTGCCGTCCTCCCGGCGGAACCCGAGCCCGGCCCCGATCCGCGCCACCTCGCAGCCGCGCTCGGCCAGCGTCGAGGCGAACTGGATATGCAGGGCGAGCAGCCCGACCGGATGGCCGGTGGCGAACAGCACCCGCTCGCGCCGCGACACGGCCAGCGCGAGCCGGTCGCGGAGGCGGTCCAGCGCGGCGACGGTGCGCAGCGGGTCGATCGTGTCCTGGCCCGACAGGTGCCCTGGATCCCCTGACACGCCGACCTTCTCCGCCATCACAGCCAGGACCGACGCCGTCGTCCAGTGCGCGGCCGGGGTGAGGCCGAAGGTGTCGTCGAGACCGCCGTCGAGCATGCTGGCAATGTTCTCCAGGTTGCTCTCCCTCGGCGTCGCCACGTTCCCCGCGATCGCGTGCGCGGCGAGGTAGTCGGCGAGCTGCTGCGGGTCGAGCGGGTCCGTGGTCGGCATCGGCCTTGTCCAATCTGTCGCGCGGAACGGTTGGGGTGACACGTCATTCGACCAGGCCGGCGGCGCGACGACCTGCCACGGGAAGGGAAACGGCTGCGGTCACAGCGCCCGCGCGAAGTCGACGAGGAACTCCGGACCCGTCCGGTCGGCCCGCAGCAGGCCGTCGAACCCCGCCCACCACGGCCGGTTGCGCGCGTACCAGTGCACGGTCCGGTCGAGTCCGTCGTCGAGTTCGACGGTCGGCCGCCAGTCCAGCGTCGACCGCAGCCGGTCGGCGGAGGCGACCAGGCACGGCCCCCTGCCGTCCCGGTCCACCGCCTCGACGGTGTCGTAGGCGCACGCCGGGATCCTGGCCGCGATGCCGTCGGCGACCTCCTCAAGCGTGACGCCCTTGCCAGCGGCGATGTTGTGGCAACCGCCCCACTCGCCGGCCTCGACCAGGCCGAGGATCGCGGCGACGGCGTCGGTGACGTAGAGGAAGTCCCGCAACCGTCCCGTGGTCACCTGCGACCGCATGCCGGCGTGCGCCTGCGCGATGATGCGCGGCACGATGCGGTCCGGCGACTGCCACGGGCCGTAGAGGTTGGTCAGCCGCACCACCGCGGCCCGCACACCGTGGTGCGTCCGGTACTCCTCGACCAGGTCCTCGCCGAGGATCTTCGACTCCGCGTACGGCGACAGCGGCAGCCGTGGCGAGGACTCCTCGAACAGCGCGCCGTGGTTGCCGCCGTAGACCTCGATGGAGGAGGTGAACAGCACCGGTGTCCCGTGCCGCACCGCCGCGTCCAGCACGGTCCGCTGGACCGCCACGTTGTTGGCCAGCACCCGTTCGCCGAAGTGCAGCGAGTAGTCGACGTGGGCCAGCGCGGCGAGGTTGACGATCGCGTCGAGGTCGGCCAGCGCGCCGGCCGCGCCGAGCGTGAGGTCCCGGTCCAGCAGGGTGACCCGGTCGTCGAACGCGGCGTGCGCGTACCGCCCGAGCCGATCTCCCTTGTCCACCAACACGACCCGATGGCCGGCAGCGACGGCCGCACGCGCCAGGTTCGTGCCGACGAAGCCGGCGCCGCCCGCGATACCCAGTCGTAGTCCCATTATTCTCCAGCACCCGCCCGATCCGCGTCGAACAGGCCGAGGTCCGCCATCGCGTGCGCGAAGTCGGGCCGGTCCTCGACCAGCCAGTCGGGGTCGTAGTAGGGGAACGCGCTCCTGTCGTAACGGTGGCCGACGCGCAGGAACAGGTCGATGTAGTCGCGCGCCGCGGCACGCTGGGCCTCGGTCTCCGGGACGGCCACGTAGGACACGCTCCACTGGGCGCGCAGGCTGCCGAACAGCGCCGCGTGCCAGATGTGCACGTCGAACACGACGATGTCGCCCGGCTCGGTCGGCACGGGCACGCCGGGCCACAGCGCGGCCTCGGCGTCCTCGTCCAGCGGCGAGCCCTCGGGATGCGCGTCGCGGAACCGGGCCAACCGGTCGGAGAACCCCTGTTCGTGCGAGCCCGGCACGAAGCGCAGCGCGCCGGACTCGGCCGTCACCGGGCTCAGGTAGGCCGCGACCTTCACCGCGCTCAGGTCGGGCCCGGCCGCGTCGCGGTGCCAGCCCGACGCGTCGCTGTACAGGATTCCCTTGGCCGGCTTGGGCATCACGGGCGCGCCGAGCAGTTGTCGACCGAGCGACAGCAGCCGGTCGCCGGAGGTCAGCGCGCGGCTGACCGGGTTGCCCTCGGCCATCAGCGGCAGGTAGTAGCCCTCGTACCCCGTGACCACGCTGGGTTTGTCGGTCGGCAGCTGGTAGCTGCGGCCGAGCCCGGAGCGAACCTCCGCCTCCAGCGCGGTCACCGTGTCGGCGTCGAGAAAACCGGGCAGCTTCAGGAAGCCGAACTCCCGGAAGAAGTCGAGTGCCCGCTGGTCCAACTGGTCCATGGCGTCGACCGATCGCATCGCGCCGCCTCCTTGTCGGGTCCTGGTGGTGGTGTGCGGGGTCACCGCAGCAGGCCGCGGTGCGCCGACCAGCCCGCGGCGACGTCCGCGTCGAGCTGACGCAGCCGCGCGGTGACGACCTGGTCGAACGCGTCGAGGAAGAACTCGTCGCCGGCAACGGGTTCGACGGTTCTGGCCGGGTCGGCGAGGAAGTCCGAGACGATCTCCTCAAGGCCGAGGGTCGGCGAGATCCGGCCGATCACGTAGCGGTCCGCACCGGGCAACCCGGGGAACGCGGCCTCGCGGTAGAGGTACACGTCGCCGCGCAGGTCGACCACGACCGACGCCTGCGGGTAGCCGCGGCCCCGCATCAGCTCAGGGGTGGAGTAGGGCAGCGTGGCCGAACCGCCCATGCGGATGCCCTGCAACGCGTAGCCGTAGTCGATGTCCAGCGTCGGCGTCAGTTCCCTTGCCCGGTCCTCCAACGCGCACAGTGCGCCGAGCAGTTCCTGCCGCTCGTCCTCGGGCAGCCTGCCGTCCTCGCGTCCGCTGTAGTCCTCCCGCAGCGTCAGGAAGTCGATCGGCCGGTCCGGCGCGGACTCGTTGATCCCGGCGATGTGGTCGATCAGCCTCGGCAGCCGCTCGGCGCGGCCGGGCAGCACGACGTAGTTCATGCCGACCCGCAGCGGCGCCTCGCGTTCCGCGCGCAACTCCAGGAAGCGGCCGACGTTGGTGCGGACCCGGTCGAACGCGCCGGTGCGCCGGGTGGTCGCGGCGTACTCCTGTTCGTCCAACCCGTAGAGGGAGATCCTGATGGCGCGCAGCCGCCACAGCCCCGGCTGCCTGGCCAGCGTCTGCGGGGTCAGCGCGAAGCCGTTGGAGTAGCAGGCCGGTTCGAGGCCGCGCGCGGCGGCGCGCTCGACCAGCCGGCCGAGCGTCGGGTTGGTGAGCGGTTCGAGGCCGCCCGAGATGTAGAAGATGCCGGGATCGTCGGTGGGGGCCTCGTCGATCACCTTGCCGAGCAGCTCTTCGCCCTCGGCGATCTCGGCCGTCTCGTAGCGTTCGCCCTCGATCCGCGCGCAGAACGTGCAGTGGAACATGCAGGTCGGTCCCGGATACAGCCCGACCCGGTAGGGGTGGCGCGGTTTGCCGTCGAGGACCGCGTCGAAGACGCCGGCCGCCTCCATGGGCAACAGTGTGTTGCGCCAGTACTTCGCGGACTCGCCGGTGAGCAGCGGGACGCTCAGCTCGGGCACCTCGCGGAACACCCGCAGCAGCGCGGCGAACGACTCCCGGCCCCGGCCCCCGCGCAGGTCTTCCAGCGGCACGAACGGGTTCGCCGCCGCCGTCGCCGTGATGCGCGCCAGGTCGCGGGCGGCCGCCTCGACACCGTCCCAGTCGCCGACGTGACCGACCAGGCCGGCGCGTTCCAGCGCCGGGGCGACGCGGGTGCGCAGCATGGCCGCCACGCGGTCCACCGCGCTCGCCGGCCGCACCGCCGTCAGGGTCGCGGCGATCTCGGCGTCCAGGGCGGCCTCCACGGCCCTCGTGCCGGCGAGAATGTGCTGCGCGGCAACGGCCGCCAGCGGGCCCGGCCGGTCGCCCCGGCCGCGCGCCTGGTCGAGGAACGCGGCCAGCGCGGTCGCCAGCGCGCCGGGTCCGTCGCCGCCGAGCGGAACCCGGGTGCCGTCGGGCCGGAGCAGCGCGGCCCGGTCGGAGTTCCAGTCCACTTCCAGCGCGGCGGACCCGTCGGTGTCGACGTGCACCCTGCGGTGCCGGCCGGTGGAGTTGCGCAGCACCTCGCAGGCGACGGGAATCCCCGCGTACCCGAACTCGGCCTCGAAGCCGTCCTCCTCGGCGCGCTGGGTCAGCCGGAGGTCGGTGGGTTCGGCCGCACCGAAGAGGACCGTCAGGATGCTGAGCACGTGTGGCATCAGGTCGCGCACGGCGGACACGCTCAGGTCGGTGCTGCGCACCTCGTCGCCATAGCTGGCCGAACGCTGTTCGCGCCAGACGATCCGCAGTCCCCGCACGGTCTTCTCGCGCAGCAGGTCGCCGAGTTCGCGCACCCAGGCGGCGAGCAGAAACTCGTGGTCGATCGCGAGCGGGGTGCCCTGCCGTTCGGCCAGCGCCAGCAGCTCGCGTTCGTCCTCGGCCCGCGCGGCGAACGGCTTCTCCACCAGCACCGGCAGTCCGGCCAGCAGCAGGGGCGCCGCGGTGTCCGCGTGCGTGGCCGGCCGGGTGGCGACGATGGCGGCGTCGTGGTCGCTCAGGTCGGCCGGCAGGTCCCGCACGACCCGCACGGCGGCGGCGCGCCCATCGGCCTCCCCTGCCCACCGCGCGCAGCGGTCGAAGCCGTGGCTGGCGACCAGCGTGATCCGTTCGGCCAGGTGGTGGTCGAGCAGCACCGCGGCGAGGACGCGGCCCCAGCGCCCGCCGCCGACCACGAGGACGCGGCTCATTCGGTACCCGCCCGGTACTCGGGGGTGGACATGCCGCCGAGGCGGTACCGCAGGGTCGGCAGGGACGTGCAGCCGACCGGGAACTCCAGGCGGTTGAGCTGTTCGAGCACGATGTCGTCCTCGCCGACGCGGGCCGCGACCTCGGCGGGCGTGCGCGGCCGGCCGAACCGCAGCAGGCGCAACGCCTCCCGGTCGAACAGCCACTCCCCCATGTCGACCATGCCGGTCAGCCCAGGGACGCCGTCGATGACCGCGCGATCCCGCACCACGGGACTGTCCGCGTCCAGCACGTCCGCGTCGCCGAGCGAGCCGAGCAGCGCCTCCGCCTCGGGAGACGGGGCGAGCCAGGGGAACCGGTCCACCGTGGCCGGCAGGCCATCCGCGCCGACCAGGGTCCGCCAGGAGTGCACGGCCAGATGGCCCGCGCGCGCCAGGGTCAGCAGGCTGGACAGGTGGTTGGCCTCCCACTCGTTGTCGTCGTCGAGGAAGGCAACGTGGTCGGCCGTGCAGCGCGCGGCGGCGAGGTCGCGCAGCGCCGCGATCCGCGCGAACGGGTCATCGGGCAACAGTCCTTGTCCCGCAAGGGTGATCACTTCGCAGGGCACCTCGGCGACGGCCGACGGCGCGCGGTCGCCGTCCACCCACACGGTGATCCGGACGTCCGCATCGGTGTCCTGCTTCACCGCGCTCGCCAGGGCCGCACCGAGCGTGTCGCGGTCGCCCCTGGTGATGACGACGACGTCGACCGTCGTCGCGGCGACGGGAGAACCGAGCGCGGTGACCGGATCGCCGGTCTCCATCGCCCGCAGCACGGCCGCCAGCCGGCGAAGGTCCGCGTCCTCGGCGAGGAAGGCCGCGTGCGGGACCAGCACGGTGTGCCGGAACCACGCGCCCGTGTGCGGCAGCGCCGTCGCAGGCGGGCGGAGGCCGGCGAACTGCTTGATGGTCTCCGGCCGGTACAGCGGTCCCTCGGTGATCGGGTCGTAGACCGTGGAGATCACCAGGCCGGTCTCGCGCTGCACCGCCGCCATGACCTCGGTCGGGGTGCCGACGCCGGCCGGGATCCGCAGGACGATGCCGTAGAAGGAGCCGTCGGCCAGCGCGGCCTCGTCGGCGACGAACGTCCAGCCGCTGCCGTCCAGCGCGGCCGCCAGGGTCCGCGCGCCTCGGGCGCGGCGCTCGGCCTGTCCGGCGAACCTGGCCAGCTGGTCGGCGAGGAGGGCGGCGGAGTGCTCCGGCGGCGACTGGTTCGAGCCGTGCAGCAGGTTCGCCGGCTCCAGTTCGGTCGTCGCGATCGGCGAGTTCAGGGCCGCGCGCCTGCGGGAGTCCATCACCAGGGATTCCAGGCGGTGCAGGACGTCCTCGTCGTCGGTGAGGATCGCGCCGCCCTCGCCGCTGGTGATGATCTTCGAGGCTTGCAGGCTCATGATGGACAGGTCGCCCAGCGAGCCGATCCGGCTGCCGTCGGCGGTCAGCCCGAACTGGGTGTGCGAGGCGTCCTCGACGATCGGCACGCCGGGAAAGCGCGCCCTGGCCGCGGCGACGTCGAAGTGCTGCGCGAACAGGTGGATGCCCAGGATCGCCGAGGGCCGCTCGGCCAGGGTCGCCGGGTCGCCGCAGGGCGATTCCGGTGTGGCGTCGAAGAACACCGGTGTCGCACCGACCCGCAGCACCGAGGTCGCACACGCGACCCAGGTGGCCGCCGTCATCGCGACCGTGTCACCGGGACCGATACCCAACGCGTGCAGGGCCACGACGATCGAGGTCGACCCGCTGGTGGTCAGCACGCAGTGCCTGCGCCCCGACATACGCGCCACGGTGCGCGCCGCCGACACCGTCTGGGACGGCCACACACTCTTGCCGCCGCTCACCGCGAGCCGGCCGCTGCGCAGCGCGCGGACCATGGCCTGCGCGGACTGCTCGTCGAGTTCCGGCCAGTCCGGCCAGGCGGTGCTGCGGCGCTCGGCCGGCGGGGCGTGGTCGTGCGACATGGCAACCTCTTCGTCCGATGCTGGGCAGGTTCTTGGCGCGCCTGGTGGTTCGCGCGCGTCAGGCCGACGGCCGGCGCGTGAAACCCGCGCAGGAGGCGACCGTGAGCGGGACGATGTGTCGGCCGTAGAGCGGGTAGGACACCTCGTCGAAATCGACGTACCGGTTGCGGTAACACCAGTTGCACTCGTCGAACCGCGCGATCGGCCCGTCCTGCCAATCCCGATGCGACGCCCGCAACTCCCGATAGTTCGACCCGTTCCAGATCTCCGCGAACGACGCCGTCGCCAGGTCGCCGACCAGGTACTCCTCGCCCGGCGCGCCGATCAGGTGGTCACAGAAACCGACCTGACCGCGATAGTTGACGTAGCAGTACATCCACGGGTGCGTGCACAGCTTCGCCGCGTGCTCCGGCTCGGCCCACAACTCGTCCAACGCCGCGTTGATCCGCACATCCACGCCGCGCTCCTGCGCGAACGCGGCGGTGTCACCGAGTGCGGCACGCAGCGCGTCGAGATGGAACCGGAGGTTCCCTGGGTCGTTCTCATCGGTGGACAGCGGGTTGAGGTGTACCGCGATGCCCAGCTCGGCGGCCAGCGCGACGATCCGAGTCAGCTCCCCGATGCCCTGCTGCTGCACCACGACATTGAGGTTGACCCGGTCCAGACCCACGCCGCTGACCCGCGCCTCGTCGGCGATGATCGCGAGGTTGTCCAGGATGGCCTGGAGCTTCGCGCCGGTCCGCAGC
The DNA here is from genome assembly GCF_008386585.1 of Solihabitans fulvus. GTDB lineage: Bacteria > Actinomycetota > Actinomycetes > Mycobacteriales > Pseudonocardiaceae > Solihabitans > Solihabitans fulvus. The sequence continues at coordinate 487 of NZ_VUOB01000012.1, read as the reverse complement.
ACGGCCAGGGTCTCCTGGGTCGCCGCGTCCAACGACACCGAGATGAACCCTCGATTCCGCACCAGGGTCCGCCAGACGTCCTCGTTGGGCACCGTCAGGTTGGTGACCAGGCGCGGCGTGCAGCCGTAGTCCAGCGTGGTGGCCAGGTATTCGGGGAACCTGCGCAGGATGGTGCTCTCGCCCCACCCGCGCAGGTCGACGATCTCGGCCGTGGGAAACAGTTCCCGGGCGATCCGGTCGAACAGCTCGGGCGACATGTTCTTGGTGCGGTCGAACGGCCCGTTGGAACGACACATCGGGCACGACAGGTTGCAGTTCTCGGTCAGCTCCACGAACAGGACGCGCGGCAGGCTCGCCAGGCTCACGGCCCCCGCCTCGAACTCGGCGATGTTGAGCGCCCGGTTGGCCGCCCGGACGGCGGACCGGTCGGCACTGCCTTCGGTGCTGGACATGGCGTTCCTCGCTCGATCGGTGATCACGGCAGTCG
>NZ_VUOB01000119.1 GCF_008386585.1 Solihabitans fulvus | reverse complement strand
AGTAAGTGGCATTGCCCCAGGGTGGGTGGGGTATTTCCACAGGTGGGCGACCCACATTTCGCGCCCCGCGCCGCCCTCGCCCCTCGCCCCTCGCCCCTCGCCCCTCGCCCCTCGCCTCACGCCTCACATCCGGCGCCCGCGCCTCGCGTCTTCACTTTGTGACGGCGCGGGCCCAGCGCTCTGCTTTTTCACTTTGTGACGGTGCGGGGTGTGCGAG
>NZ_VUOB01000118.1 GCF_008386585.1 Solihabitans fulvus | reverse complement strand
GCCCCGGAGACGATCGTCTCCGGGGCGCTGAGCCGGTGATCTGGCGCGACGCTCCTACTCGGCGGGCGGCACCATGTCGGCCTCGTCGGGGTAGGCGGTGTGGCCGAGCTGGCGCAGCACCGCGAACCGGTCGGCGACCGCGCGCCGGAACAGCACGTTGCGCCCGACCTGCGTACCGGGCACCTGGCCTCGCAGGAACAGCTCACGCGGCCAGTTCCCTTGAGCGAGTCCGACCAGCTCGGCGAACTCGCTGGTGGACACCAGCGGCGGGATCGGCGGCGTGCCGCCGGGGGCCCGCCATCCGTCTTGGCCGTGGCTGCGGGCCTGGGCCAGGGCGTCCACCTGGGCAGCGGCGACCACCGTGTTGCGCCCGACCTCCTGGCCCACGAGGTGACCGGCGTCCAGGAGCCTGCTGACCCAGTTCTTGGAGCAGCCCAGCCGTCGCGCGGCCTCGGTGACCGACACCAGCGGAGGAATCTTCGGGTCGAGGCGGGGCGTCATGCACGGCCTTCCGGATCGCGCGGAGTTGACCACGTGACCGTAGCCGCCGACTAGGGCCAGCACCGCCGCCGTCACCTCGCCCCCGGCCGGCCAGACCTCGGCCACACCGGTCGATCGCCGGCTGCACCGTCGCACTCGTGCACGTACGGCTGGTGGCCGGCCGCGCGCCCGGTGGCCTCGTAGTGAACCGGGGGTCGGGTGAACAGGCGGCCGTCGTAGCCGAGCATCGCGACCGACTCCGACACCGGCGGCGGCGCGTCCCCTGCCCCGTAAACGACGATGGGTGCCAGAGCGCACAGCACCACGGTCGTCATCCGCGCTCGCCAGCCTCGTGTCCCGGAGCCGGCCGGAGACCGCCGGTCAGGTCGGCGAGCAGCCCGCCGCGCTCGTCGTAGGCGAGCAGGAAGGGCTGCACCATGCTGACCGCCCAGGCGCAGGCCACGACGAAGCTGGGGTGTGGTCGGGCGTCGAACTCGGCAGGCAGGTGGCCGTCCTCGTCGACAGGTCCGAAGCTGATCCAGCCCCCGTCGACGTTGGCGAGCTGCACGACGAGGTCGTCGAACAGTTGGTGGGCCGCGATGCCGTACACGTCGGGATCGGCGTCGGTCAGACGGATGCCGTACACGTCGGCGGACAGCTCGACGGGGCGCTCGGCGTCGGACTCGCGCAGGGCCTGGGCCAGCGCGGCGGACAGCTCGTTGGTGCTCATGATCAGGTCAGCTCCTTCTCGCCGGGACGGGTCGCGCTGGCGCGAACGGGATGTCCGCGCCAGCGCTGTGGACCTCAGGACTTCCGCGCTGCGGCCTGAGCGCGCGCCCTCGCGCGGATGGACTCGAACGTCGGCCCGCCGAGGACGGCCTCGGCGGTCACGCAGTTGAGCAGCCGGTAGACGGCCTGGTGGGGCCGCCTGCGTGCCGGGTCGGGGTTGCGCGGGCACCATTAGCTGGCCGCGCCCTCGGCGAAGTCAGGGGTCGGGTACGGGCCCGCCCCGTGCTCGTCGGGATGGGTCAGCGTCTCGTCGCAGAACACGCACCAGGGCAGCCACGACTCGTCGTCATCCATGTCCTCGGGTGCGTCGTCCTCGGCGATGGCCGGCGCGTACAGCGCGACGAGGCCGGCCGTGACCCGCAGCGCGGTGTCGTCGCCGCAGCGGCGAACCTCGACCAGCTCGCGCAGCGGACGACGCTCGACGTCTGGCGGCGCGTAGACGAATCGCTCGGTCAACTCGCCGTTCTCGCTCGCCACGGTGGCCAGCGCGAGACCGTTGTTGATCAGGTTCATGACTTCCTCCTTGTTCACAACAGCACCTGGGCGATCTGTTGTCCGAGCCACTGGGCGACGTTGCTGCTGACCGCGTTGCCGGCCTGCATGGTCTGCTCGCCCTTGTTGCCGGTGACGATGTAGGCGTCAGGGAACCGTTGGGCGCGCAGGTGTTCGCGCGGCTGGAGCATCCGGAAGCAGCAGTCCTCAATGGCCACCTCCGGTCGCAGGACGCCGTGCGTCTCGCGGGTGGCCACCGTCGACAGCGGCCCCGCCTCGGCCGGGTACGGGGCCGCGCCGCGCCGGTAGGGGATGACCAGCGACGTGGTCGGGCGGGCCGCTGCGAATCCCCCCGGCGGGACGGCCAGGCCGTGGTGGTTGCCGCCGGCGGCCACGGTGGTCAGCGGCTCATCGACGCCGGTGGCGGTGGCGTGGTTGCGCAGCGTCGGCACGAACGGCGCGCACACCATCCCGTCGCCGATCTTCGTGCTGCGGGTGCACAGCGGGGCCGCGTCGACCGGGTACTGCCGGCCGCCGTCGTCGTGGTTGGTCGACACCATGAACGGCGTGACCAGCCCGTCGGTCTCCCGCGTCGTCCGGGCGGCCATCGGCGTGGCCACCGGGTCAGGATCGGTGCGCCAGGTGCCGCCCGAGGGCACGGTGAAAGGCGAGACCAGGGCGTGGTTGCTGCCGTTGGCGACCACGGTCGCCAACGGCCGCTCGCCGGGCCGGATGGTGCGGTCGCGGCCAGACCGCAGCAGCGTCAGAAACGCCTCGGCGGCCTGCGGACTGGAGAACAGGTCCAGCCCAGCCTGGATGCGGCGCAGCGTCGACTGCTTGAGCTCGGGCATCCCCCGCTCCGCCCGGTCGCCGATGCGGGTGCCGATGTCGGACCAGTCGATGGCGGCGGCGGCCGGCAGCACGTAGGGCTCGACCACCGCGTGCCGGCAGCGCGCGTTCGGGCACCGGTACACGTACTGCGCTCCGTACTTGCCGATCTTGCGTTTGCGGGGGTCCTTCCACGCCTGGATGGCGGGCACGATCTCGTCGCACGCCTGGCACAGCGCCGACGGGCGTGGCCTCAGGTCTGGCAGAGGGACACCCGTTCGGGTGAAACAGATGTAAAGCCTGTCGCGCCACTGCGGGGCGTGCGGGTTGCCCTCGCCGCCGACGTGCGCAGAGCTGACCGACACGAACTGGGCGTTGTAGCCCAGCAGCTTCACGCCCTCGCACCACCAGTCGAACAGCTCCCACTTGAACGCCACGTCGGTGACGTTCTCCACGATCACCGCGTCGTAGCGGTGCACCTCGGTCGCCCGGATCACGTCGTGGAAGGTCGCGCGGGTCCGCTCGTAGGCGGCCGAGGCGATCGGGCCTTCGGCCAGCAGGTCGAGCTGGCCGGAGTTGTGCTGCTTCTTGTTGCCGCCCGCCGGAGAGATCTCGGTGCAGATGGGGCTGGCCCACAGCACCCGGGTGCGGGGCAGCCGCCGCATGTCGTAGTTGTTCACGTCGGCGCACAGGTGGTCGGCGTCGGCAAAGTTCGCGGCGTGGGTCTCGATGGCCCGGTCCCAGTGGTTGGCAGCCAACCGCAAGGTGTAGCCGGCGGCGGTCAGGCCGATGCTGCTGCCGCCCGCACCGCAGAAGATGTCGGTGAAGTCCAGGTCGTGATCGACGCCCAACGCCGAGGTTGACAGGGTCATGACCTGACCTCCGCGCTGCTGGGGCTCTGGCTGGGTGTGCTACTCATGGCGGTGCTCCGTCCACTTCTGGGTGCGTGCGGGGTGTGGAACCGGGCGGCGGCCGGGGTTTGTCCAGGCCAGCCGGCCGCCACCCGGGGCTTAGTGGTCGCCGCGCAGCTCGGCGACGTCGCGGCGGATCAGGTCGGCGATCGCGTTCGGGTCCTCGTCGGTGAGGTACTCGGACAGCAGCGCGCCACTGGCGGCCGTCTTGTAGTCCTCCCCCAGCTCCCCTGCGAACGCGGCGGTGATGAACTCGTCCTCCGTGTCGAAGCCCTCCGGTCCAGGCATCTCCCGCTCCTCTCTGATCACTCAGCAGTTATGTTTTGTCAACTACCTGTGAAAACTTCTACGCCTTGGGGTTGACGGAGATCAGCGGACCGGCGGCGCTCGCCCCATAGGGGTCGTGATCCGGGTCGGCCGGAACGTCGTTGGGGCAGGCGAAGCGCTCGCCGGGCATCACGTCGTAGACCTCATCGCAGATCAGGCACCTCACGTAGCCGGCAGTCTCCTCGGTGCCGCAGTCCTCGTTCGCGTGGCCTTCACGCTGGTCGGTCGACATGACCCCTCCTGACTTTCGAGACAACTCACCTAACTACAGTCTACGCCTCACGTATGTTTTGTCAACCCTCACGTGATTGACAAAACATATGTGAGGCGTATCTTTGGTAGTGAAAGTTCGTATCGCCCCAGCGACTCTGGGCGACAGCCCCAGGTTTCCTGGGCTCTCGCGGCACCGAGAGGGGCGTCAACCAGTTGTCGCCGAACATCCGAGAACCGGGAGGAACTCCACGATGGACTGCACCGCGTGCGAGGGCACCGGGGACAACCCCCAGCCGTTCCGCATGGTCAACGGCGACGTGCGCCAGGACGACGACTGCGGACGCTGCGCGGGCAGCGGCCGGGACCCCGAGGAGACGTTCTCCGACCGGCTCGCGGTCCTGTTCCAGGACGCGCGCCGGCCCGACGGCCGCCGGTTCTCCGCCGGCCAAGTCGCCGCGTACTGCCGCGCCCACACCGGCGGACCGTGCAGTCGTGGCTACATCGCGATGCTGCGCCAGGGCAGGCGCACCAACCCCACCTACCGCACCATTGACGCCCTGGCCCGATTCTTCGGCGTCTCGCCGGCCTACTTCTTCGATGCTTCACCGGCACCCGAGACGGACCTGACCGCCGTGGACCGCCCCACCGCACCACCCGAGCACCAGGGCCGCGCCACGCGCTTCACCTTCAACGCCAGCACCTGGCCGCCGCAGGACCGCCGCTACGACTCGACGCTCGTGGCGCACGTCGAGCTCATCCGCCCGGACCGCTGGTGGGTTCGCCAGGGCGGGGAAGGCGGCCCGGTGTACAACGCGGTGGCCGACACCTGGGACACCGACTGGGCCGCACGGCACGCCGAGGACGACCAGGAGGACGCCTACTTCGCCGACCTGGACGAGGCGATCCGCCGCGCGCAGGCACTCCTGGTCCGCTGGAACGCCTCGGTGACCAGGGGGTAGGCGTCGTGAGCGTCCTTCCCGGCGACCCCTTTCGGGCGTGCCCGCACTGCGGGCACCGCCCCGCCGGGCGCCGCGAGGCCCGGCAGCTGTGCGCCGACACCACGGTGACCTGGCTCGAACCTGGTCCCGACGGCACGCTCGGCGAAGCGCACCACTGCACGGCCTGTGCACCCACCGGCCCGGTTATCGACCTCGCGTGCGACACCTGCGGCGACGGGCCCCTGCTCTGCTACGCGGCCCGCTCCCCCAGCCTCAGCGACCTGCTCGCCGCCGCGCGCCGGTGGCTCTGCGCCCTCGGCTGGCAGGCCACCGGTCGGTGTCTGACCTGCCCGGCATGCCGTCGCGCCGCTCCTGGCCCGTCCACCGCGCGCTGAGCATGCCCAGCCCGACAAGCACCTCTCAGGCTCCGGGCAGGGGCGGCGGTCGGTCGAGGTCGTGAATGGGGCGGGCACCGGTGCCCAGCAGGCTGAGGAAGATCTGTCCGGCGTCGGCGGCCATCGACTGCTGCACCCCGTACACCGCGTCGCAGCCCCGCCTGCTGGCTTCCTGAGCCAGGCGCCGCAGGCAGTTGGCCACCATGTCGGTCAACGCGGTGGCCGGGCCAATCTCGGTCACGAACACCATGATCGCCTCGTGGTCGGCCGCCACGTCGTAGGGCATGGCGACCGTGTAGAGCGGCGCGGCCTCGACCAGTTCGTGGGTGTGTTCCAGCGGCGGTCGGCCGGCGGCGGACCCCGGTGCCGCAACTGTCGGCGCGTCGCCGAGCACGGCCGGCGGTTCGACGCGATGACGGCGACTCGACCCGAACACGGTTCCCCTCCCCCAACAGCGAGTGGTGGAACCGTCATCGTCCCCCAGGCCACGCCAACCGCGCCATCACCGCGCCCGAGGGGGAGCGAATGTGCAGCCTTCGCGGTGCGCGTTGGCCGGGTGGTTCGGGGCAGCGGCTCACCCGCACTGCCGACGCGCCCCGGCGTTGGTGAGCACCGCCTCGGCGAACAGGTAGGCGGCATGTTCCTGCGCGGGGGCGTAGGGCGAGCTGCCCAGCAAACGGCGGATCAGCGCCGGCGACAGGCCCGGCAGCAACCGCGCCACGGCGGCCCGCTCGTCGGCGTCGGCGGCGGCCTGCCCGACGCTGCGGCAGGGGTGCCCCAGCAGCAGGTGACCGACCTGGTGCAGCACGAGCCTGCGAGCATGCTCGACGGTCGTGGCGATCGGGTGCTCGAGGATGTCGACGTCTTCGCCGCTGGTCGGCAGCCCGCACGTCGCGGTGGGACCCAGATGGGTCGGGCGCAGCTCGATGCGGCGACCGCGCCGCGCGACCAGCAGAGCGAGGAACTCGTCGAGCCGGAACGGATCCGGCACAGCCAGCGCGGCCACGAGGTCATGGCACTGCGTGGTGTATCGGTGCGTGGCGGCACTCACCGTGGTTCTCCTCCTGCCGGCACTTCCCTGCCCTGGCGCCGAGCCCGTCTCGGAGCTGGCGCGTGGTGGTACAGGGTGAACTCGACGACGGTCGCCGAGCAGGTCCGCACCGAGACGGTGAACCCGAACGCCTCGAACCGCGCCCGCATGTCGTCGGCGCTGAGGATGTCGGGCGCGGTCCGCACGAACCCGGTGAACTCGCTGCCACGACTACCCGGGCCGAGAGGCCGGCTGATGCAGCCGATCCCCGTCTCGACGTCGAACTGCACGAGGACCACGGCCAGCTCGGTGCGATCGCCGAGCACCGAACTGGCGGCCTCGGCCGGGCCTCGGTCCGGTGGGGACCATGCCGCCGACGTGCCCAGCACCGCAGCGGCGGCGGTGGACATCTCAGCCACCGGCACAACATCCTGGCGCAATCCGTAGCGTTTCGTTACTCCCCGCACACAATTCACTATCGGGAGTAGCCAGGGCCGTGCACAGTGTTGCGGCGTTGACAATCCCGGTGAGACACCCGCCGCGCGGAGCGCCAGCTCGCCGACAACGCTGACCTGACGTGCGGAAACGGAGCGTTGAGCCAATAAGGTGAGCCTGGCGCGCGGACGGAGCAGGACGGAGATTGCTCACTCCACGTGCCCGCTCGGCCTGGCATCGTGATGGCCATGTCCGCCTCGGCTGCTGATGACGACGCCCCTCCGCTCCACGGTGCCGACTTCGACCGCGACCCGAGCACCGCGTACCGCTGGTTGCAGCAGCACTCCCCGATGCACCGGATCGAGTTCCCGGGCCTGACCGCGTGGCTGGTCACCCGCTACGAGGACGCCGTCGCCGCGCTGAGCGACCCGCTGCTGGCCAAGGACCCGGCCCGCGCGAGCGCGCAGTGGCGCAGCAGCGGCATGGGCCTGCCCTACGACCACCGGGCCTCACTGGTCAACAGCCTGATCAACACCGACCCGCCCGACCACACCCGGATGCGGCGTGTCCTGGGCGCCGCGTTCAGCCCACGCAGGATGCGCGAGCTGCGGGGCACCGCGCAGCAGGTGACCGACACGCTGCTCGACCGTGTCGCCGAGCACGGCGGCCGGGCCGACCTGATCGCCGATCTCGCCTATCCGCTGCCCATCGCGATCATCTGCGACCTGTTGGGCGTGCCCGAGAGCGACCGCGAGCTGCTGCACTCCCAGGCGATGGTCATCGACTCCGCCGGCCCCGACAGCCACGCCGAGATCGCCGCCGCCACCGACGCCCTGGACGCGTTCGTGGCCGACCTGGTCGCGCGCAAGACGGCCGATCCAGGGCAGGACCTGCTCAGCGACCTGGTCGCCCAGCGCGCCACCGGGCAGCTCAGCACGAACGAGGTGACCTCCACGGCGTTTCTGCTGCTGATCGCCGGCCACGAGACGACCGTCGCCGGGATCGGCAACGCGCTGTTCGCGCTGCTGACCCACCCCGAGCTCGCCAGCCGAGTGCGCGCAGACGCGACGGTCGTACCAGCGGTCGTCGAGGAGTCACTGCGCTACGACAGCCCGGTGCGCAACGCCACCTGGCGGTTCCCCGTCACCGACACCGTCGTGGCCGGGCAGCACGTGCGCGCCGGTGACCCCATCCTGGTGTCGGTGGCCGCCGCCAACCGGGACCCGTCCGTGTTCCCCACACCCGAGGAGTTCGATCCCGGCCGGGACACCGGCCGACACCTCGCCTTCGGCCACGGTCCGCACACCTGCATCGGCGCCGCGCTCGCGCGCATGGAGACCGAGATCGCGGTGACGAGCGTGCTGACCCGGTTCCCCGCTCTGGCCCTGGTCGAGCCCGTCGAGGCACTGACGTGGTGGCCCAGCCCGATCATGCGGGGCCTGTTCCGGCTCCCCGTGGCCACCTGAGGGCGCGCCCGCGTCCAGAGCGATGCTCGTCGTGTCCTTTCGAATGAGTGCCGCCGGTCGGTGCTGGTCCACGCATCCGGGACGATGTGCGGTGCCGACCTCATGTCGAGCCACGACGTCTGGACTGGCGGGCAAGCTGGCCAGGGCGGGATGGGCTCAGGTTGAGACGGGTGGCGACCTCGCGCTCGGTGGAGCCGGCCACCATCTCAGCTACGAGGTCACCCCGGAGTCGAGCGACATGGTCGGCTGCGGCCTGGAGCAACGCCATCCTGCTGGACAGGTGGATGAACCACGTCTCGTCTTGCTCGCCGGTGTCCCTCTCGCCGACCAATTCCGCCACGACCACCGCGACCTCGCTCGGCTCGACGCCGTATCCGTCGACAGTCACCGGCTCGCCCCGACCCCGAGATACGCGGCACCGCCAGCGCCGGCCACCAGTTCCCCGGTGTCCCCGTGCCCGATCACCAGGCCGTCGGCCGTCCAGGTCGCGATGTGATCCAACCCGTCCAGGTCGGCGGGCCTCTGGCCGTCGGCCTCGTTCGGTCCCCACTCCCCCTCGACCCAGCCGCGCGCGTCCGATGCCGCGCGCCCCTCCATGTCCGGAGTGACCGGCCCGAGAGCCCAGCACTCCCCGCCACGGGTCAGATAGACCGCGCCCGAATTGTCCTCGTGAATCTCTACACACTCTGTCTGCATATACCCACTATGCACCTCCACTGCCCGTCTGCATAGACCCACTATGCGTCGGGAGCGGTGGAAGGCCGGCGACGCGCTCGCGCGGGAACGAGCGACACCGAGCGAGCCGCTGCGGCCGTTGGCCCGCCGTACCGGCATCGCCGTCAACACGCTCAAGAAGTACCCGGCTTGATGTCTAGCCGGCGGCTTGGCGTTGTCGGATGCGGTCAGCCTTTTGCTGATCCAGATCGCCGACGAGGTCCAGAGCCTCGTCCCAGCAGCGTTGGGCATCCGCGTCCTTGCCTAGCAGGGACAGCAGGCGTCCGCGCTCGTCGAGGGCGTCGGCCTGGCCCCACCGATCCAGCGCCGCTCGATAGGCATCCAGTGCCGCGTCGCACAGGTCCAGCGCCGTCGAGAGCTCGCCTCGTTTCGCGTGGGTGCGGGCCAGCGGCACCAGCGCGAAGCCCTGGGCCTGCCGGTCGTCGAGCTCCTGGTAAATCTCCAGGGCGCGTTGCCCGTGGGCGAGCGCGACGTCGAGGTCGCCCAACTCGCGGTAGGTGCGGCCCAGGTGGACTCGTGCGGTGGCCTGCCCGAAGGTGTAGCCGGCCTCGACGTCGACGGCGAGCATCTCCTCCAGCACGGTCGCGGCCTGGCTGAACTGGCCGCGGTCGTGGTCGAGGTAGCCAAGCCCGCACAGCGCCCAGCCCTGCTGCGGCAGGTCACCGACCATCCTGGTGATCCGCAGCGCCTCGGTGAACAGCTCCTCGGCGAGCTCGGGCTCCCCGCCGCGACGACGGTGCGCCTCACCGAGGTTGATCAGCGCCCAGCCCTCGCCCAACCGGTCGCCACCCTCGCGCGCGGCCGCGACGGCGGCCTCGTGCGTGTCGATCCACACCCGCCAGGGCCGCTTGATCAGGAAGAAGTCCAGCAGCGACACCGCGATCCGCCAGGCCACCTCGTACAGGCCGGCGGCGCGGGCCAGTTCGACGATGCCCGCGAAGTGGACGGACTCCTCCTCGCACCAGGCGAACGCCTCGCCGAAGGAGCCGAACTCCTCGACCGGCACCCCGTCGGGCGGGGCGGGCAGCTCGAAGTGGTGGGCCCGCGTGGGGGTCAGCGCGCGGCCGGCCGCGACGGCGGTGTGGAGATACCACGCAGCCAAGCGGTCCACGGCGGCGGCGCGGTCGTGGTCGGGTTCGGCGGCGGCGGCCTGCTCGGCGGCATAGACCCGCAGCAGGTCATGGAAACCGAAGCGTGCCCGCGCGGATTGTTCGAGCAGGTGCGCCTGGGTCAGCGTGTCCAGCAGCCGCGCAGCCCTGGCCGGCGGGATCCCGGCCAGGGCGGAGGCGGCGTCCAGACAGAATCCCGGGCCCGGATGCAGACCCAGCAGCCGGAACATCCGCGCCGCATCCGGTTCCAGGGCCCGGTAGGACCAGGAGAACGCCGCGCGCACGGCCATCGTGTCGTCGTCGGCGGCGGACAGCAGCTCCAACCGGTCGCTCTCGCTGGCGAGGTCGGCGACCAGGTCCGCGACGGTCTGATGCGGGTGCGAGGCCACCCGTTCGGCAGCGATGCGCACGGCCAGGGGCAGGTAGGCGCAGCGCTGCACCAGCGCCGCCACGGCCGCCGGGTCGGCCGCG
>NZ_VUOB01000117.1 GCF_008386585.1 Solihabitans fulvus | reverse complement strand
GGGCCCTCGTAGGGCACCTTCCGCTGGCGCTGGGCGTGGCCGGGCACGAAGGCTCCACCGCCATCGTCGGCCTGAACGGCCTGCGCCTGCTACGGCGGGCCGCCTGGCAGCGGACCACCACACCGATCCGACACGGCGCCTGCCGATAACCTCGTCAGTGCAGCTCAGGCGACATGCAGGTATCAGGTATTCGTGGAGGACGCCACCGAGCCGGTCGTGTCGGCGTATGCCCAGATTCGGTCTGGATCGGCGATGGGCGTTGGCGCCAGGCGCAGTGGGGCTGGCTAGAGCGAACGGTGGGCGGGCGTTGCGTCTCGGTCTGCCACAAGTGTGATGCACTCCATGGCTCGTCCACTAGTTACCTAGTTGCGAAATTAACTATATTCCAAGACTGGAGCTGCCGAGTGTGGTTGAGGGGACGATCGTGGGTGACTTCGTGGCCAGTCTGCGCGCGCGGACGCGGCAGGACCGCGAGGCGGAGCAGGCCGCTGCCGAGGCCGGCGACGACTACCGGGTGCAGGTGCACGCCGCGGACCTTGCCAACCTGGCGCGCCTGGCCGCCGAGCACGGCGTGCGCCTGACCCCGGCCACCGGACAGGCCGCGTCGGCCAACGGCGAGCGGGCCCGATGAGCGTCGCACCGGTGACGGGCCGGCGGCGTTCCGCTCTGGCGCGCGTGAGGGCGTTGTTGCCGTCGCGGGCGGACTGGGACTCGGTGCGCCGGTCGCCTCGGCGGGACCTGGTCGCCGGGGTGACCGTGGCGATCGTGGCGTTGCCGCTGGCGTTGGGCTTCGGTGTGTCTTCGGGGCTGGGTGCGGCGGCGGGTCTGGTGACCGCGATCGTGGCCGGGGCGGTGGCTGCGGTCTTCGGCGGGTCGAACCTTCAGGTGTCCGGGCCTACCGGGGCGATGACCGTGGTGTTGGTGCCGATCGTGCACGCCTACGGCGCCGGCGGGGTGCTCACCGTGGGCCTGACGGCCGGGCTGCTGCTGATGCTGCTGGCGCTGGCGCGGGCCGGCCGGTACATGCGGTATGTGCCGGCGCCAGTGGTGGAGGGCTTCACGCTGGGCATCGCCGGTGTGATCGCCTTGCAGCAGATCCCCGCAGCACTCGGGGTGCCCACGCCCGAGGGTGAGAAGGTCGTGGTGGTGGCCGCCCGCGCCGTGGCCGCCTTCGTCGCTCACCCGAACTGGCCGGCGATCGCGCTGGCAGTGGGTGTGGCGGTGGTGATGTTGGTCGGGGCGCGGTGGCGGCCGGCGGTCCCGTTCTCGCTGCTGGCCGTGGCGGCCGCGACGATCGTCGCGGAGGTCACCTCGTTGCCGGCGGCCCGCATCGGGGCGCTGCCGGCCACCCTGCCCGCCCCGTCCCTGGGTTTCCTGCATCTGGCGGACCTGGGCACGCTGCTGCCCTCGGCGGTGGCCGTGGCGGCGCTGGCGGCGTTGGAGAGCCTGTTGTCGGCCACGGTGGCCGACGCGATGAGCGTCAGCGAGCGCCACGACCCCGACCGGGAACTGTTCGGGCAGGGCCTTGCCAACGTGGTCACGCCGTTGTTCGGCGGGGTTCCGGCGACCGCGGCGATCGCCCGCACCGCGGTCAACGTCCGCTCCGGCGCCCGGTCCCGGCTGGCCGCGTTCACCCACGCGATCGTGCTGGCGGTGATCGTGCTCGCCGCCGCTCCCCTGGTCGCACGGGTCCCCTTGGCCGCGCTGGCCGGGGTGCTGCTGGCCACGGCGATCCGGATGATCGAGGTCGGGTCGGTGCGCGCGCTGGCCCGCGCGGGGCGCGGCGACGCGCTCGTGCTGGCGTTGACCGCCGTGGCGACGCTGGCCCTGGACCTGGTCACCGCCGTCATCGTCGGGCTGGTCGTGGCCGGGGCGCTGGCGCTGCGGGCGGTCGCCCGCGCCGCCCGCGTCCAGGAAGTGCCCCTGGACATGGGTGACCACCGTGAGGAGGAACGGGCGCTGCTGGCCGAGCACATCGTGGCCTATCGCCTGGACGGGCCGCTGTTGTTCGCCGCCGCGCACCGGTTCCTGCTCGAGCTGACCGAGGTGGCCGACGTTCGGGTGGTGATTCTGCGGATGTCTCGGGTGTCGGCGATCGACGGCACCGGCGCCCTGGTCCTGCGTGACGCGATCGAACGGCTCGAGCAGCGGGGTATCACCGTGCTGGTCTCCGGTGTCCGCCCAGGTCACGAGCGTGCTCTGGACGCGCTCGGCGTGATCGACAGGCTACGCGAGGACGGTCGCGTGTTCGCCACGACGCCCGCCGCGATCGCGCACGCCCGCGACCGGCTGCACCGCGCTGGTCTGCTGTCCGGCGCGGATGAGGGAGGATCGGGGGCATGACCAGGCCGCTGTACCAGCTCAAAGCCGAGTTCTTCAAGACCCTGGGGCATCCGGCCCGCATCCGGGTGCTGGAACTGCTGTCCCTGCGCGAGCACGCAGTCGCCGAGATGCTGCCCGAAGTCGGGATGGAGGCGGCCAACCTGTCCCAGCACCTGGCGGTGCTGCGCCGCGCCGGACTGGTGACCTCGCGGCGGGAGGGCACCACCGTCTACTACACGTTGACCGATCCTCAGGTCGCCGAGCTGCTCACGGTGGCGCGCTCCATCCTGTCCACCGTGCTGACCGGCCACATTGAGATGCTGGAAGGCCTGCGCGCGCCCCAGCCGGCTGCGTCGCGACGCCGCCGGTCCCCGCGGTCGCGGGCCGGATAGGCCGTGGTCGCTCGGCTGGAGCGTCTCCCCTTCCTCCTCCCGTCGCCCGGCGGGGCGACCGCGGCCCGCGCCGATCCTCAGCGCCGCCCTGTGCCGGCCCAGAGGTGAACGGGAGGTGTGGGCTCGGCGGTCAGTCGAGCCCACACCTGGTCGATCCGTTTGTCAGCCCAGGCGGTGCTTGAGCGCCTCGAGTTCGTCGCGCAGCGAGCTGGGGAGCTTGTCGCCGATCTTGTCGAACCACTCCTCGATGAGCGGGATCTCGGCCAGCCACTCGGCCGCGTCGAACTTCAGGGCGGCCTCGACGTCCTCGACTGGAATGTCCAAATCGGACAGATCCAGCGCGTTTGCCTTGGGAACCCAGCCGATCGGCGTCTCGTGCGCCGTGGCCTTGCCCTCGATCCGCTCG
>NZ_VUOB01000116.1 GCF_008386585.1 Solihabitans fulvus | reverse complement strand
CGCTGCGTGGAGAATCAACCTTCCAAGGCGAATGTTCTTGGGGTTGGTTGCTCATAGACTGTGGATGCTGGCTAATGCAACCCTTCTGGTTGCCGGACAGGCAAGTACTGTTTCTCTTCGGAGAGGCGTGGAAAGCGTGGGTCGGGGCTGGATGTTGGTTGTCGGTACGCTGTTGGGTCCTGAGAGAACACGCTTGCGTGTTTGATCAGCGGAAGCAAGTGGGACCGCCATAGCGCTGTACTGCCGCCGGGGAAACCTGGGGGTAAGCGAC
>NZ_VUOB01000115.1 GCF_008386585.1 Solihabitans fulvus | reverse complement strand
CTAGTAGATTGTCGTTGCTTAACTCTGGAGTGTTTGGTGGGATGGCGCTGTCTGACTGACCTCCCCTACCAAGCAGAACGGGTGTCGTGGGTTCACAGAAGAAGCGTCCAGTCGTGCTGACCGAGTCGGATCGTGACGAGTTGGTTCGACTGACCAGGACAGGTGTGCATCCGGCTTCGATGATCATGCGTGCGCGGGTGCTGCTGGCGTTGGACACCTCCGGTGGCGCGGTCGATTCGCAGGAGGTGATCGCGGCGCGACTGGGAGTCTCGGGCGAGACTTTGCGCCTGGTCGCCAAGCGGTTCACCGAGACCGGTGGTGACGTGCATGCCACGATCTCGCGTAAGCGGCGGGACCTTCCGCCGGTGGCCTCGGTGATCACCGGTGAGGTCGAGGCCCGGTTGATCGCGTTGGCGTGCTCGGCCCCGCCGCAGGGGTATGGGCGGTGGTCGTTGCGGCTACTGGAGAAACACGTCGCGCTCACCCAGGACATCCCGGATCTGGATCACTCCACCATCGGACGGGTGTTAAAAAAACGGAACTGCGTCCTCATCTGAGGAAGTGCTGGACGATCCCGCCCCAGACGAACGCGGCCTTCGCCGCGGCGATGGAGGACGTTCTCGCGGTCTATGCCCGCGGCCACGACCCCGCCAGACCAGTGGTGTGCATGGACGAGAAGCCCTACCAGCTCCTGGCGCACGCCCGCGACCCGATCCCCGCCACACCGGGACGCGATCTCCAGCAGGACAGCGAGTACGTCCGCCACGGCACCTGTTCGATCTTCTGCTGGGTCGAACCCCTGGGCGGGTGGCGGCGGGTGGATGCCCAACCCCGCCGAACCAAGCTCGACTGGGCCGGGCAGGTCCAACGACTCCTGACCGTGGACTACCCCGAGGCCGACAAGGTCGTGCTGGTGATGGACAACCTCAACACCCACACCATCGCCTCGCTCTACGAGGCGTTCGACCCGGCCACCGCGTTCGCGCTGGCCCAGCGCCTGGAGATCCACCACACCCCCAAACACGGGTCCTGGCTCAACATCGCCGAGATCGAACTGTCCGCGCTGTCCCGGCAGTGCCTCGACCGCCGCATCGCCGACCTCGACACACTCAACGCCGAGCTCACCGCCTGGCAGCAGGCCACCAACGCCAACCAGCGTCAGGTCGACTGGCACTTCACCACCGACGATGCCCGCACCCGACTCCGCCACCTCTACACCAAAAATTAGAAGCGAAGGTCTACTAGTCGCGCGGTCGGATACCTGTGCCTCGGTGTTTTCCGTGCGCCAGCCG
>NZ_VUOB01000114.1 GCF_008386585.1 Solihabitans fulvus | reverse complement strand
GCACGCACCAAACTCCCCCACCTCTACCCCAAAGATTAGACGGGACGGTCTACTAGGCCCTCACCGCTCTAGTAGTGTGTCGTTGCTTATCTCTGGCGTGGTTTGGTGGGATGGTGCTGTCCGGCAAGCTTTCTCTGCAGGGCAGGACTGGTGTAATGAGTTCACAGAAGAAGCGTCCGGTCGTGCTGACCGAGTCGGATCGTGACGAGCTGGTTCGGCTGACCAGGACAGGTGTGCACCCGGCTTCGATGATCATGCGTGCGCGGGTACTGCTGGCGTTGGACACCTCAGGTGGCGTGGTCGATCCGAAGGAAGTGATCGCGGCGCGACTGGAGGTCTCGGGCGAGACGCTGCGCCTGGTTGCCAAGCGGTTCACCGAGACCGGCGGTGACGTGCACGCCACGATCTCACGTAAGCAGCGCGAGCTTCCGCCGGTGGCCTCGGTGGTGACCGGCGAGGTCGAGGCCCGGTTGATCGCGTTGGCCTGCTCGGCCCCGCCGTCGGGATTTGGGCGGTGGTCGTTGCGGCTGCTGGAGAAACACGTCGCGCTCATCGAGGACATCCCGGATCTGGATCACTCCACCATCGGACGGGTGTTAAAAAAACGGAACTGCGTCCTCACCTGAGGAAGTGCTGGACGATCCCGCCCCAGGCGAACGCGGCCTTCGCCGCGGCGATGGAGGACGTTCTCGCGGTCTATGCCCGCGGCTACGACCCGGCCAGGCCGGTGGTGTGCATGGACGAGAAGCCCTACCAGCTCCTGGCGCACGCCCGCGACCCGATCCCCGCCACACCGGGACGGGATCTCCAGCAGGACAGCGAGTACGTCCGCCATGGCACCTGCTCGATCTTCTGCTGGGTCGAACCCCTGGGCGGGTGGCGGAGGGTGGACGCCCAACCCCGCCGGACCAAGATCGACTGGGCCGGGCAGGTCGAACGACTCCTGACCGTCGACTACCCCGAGGCCGAGAAGGTCGTACTGGTGATGGACAACCTCAACACCCACACCGTCGCGTCGCTCTACGAGGCGTTCGACCCGGCCACCGCGTTCGCGCTGGCCCAGCGCCTGGAGATCCACCACACCCCCAAACACGGGTCCTGGCTCAACATCGCCGAGATCGAGCTGTCCGCACTCAGCCGCCAATGCCTCGACCGCCGCATCGCCGACCTCGACACACTCAACGCCGAACTCGCCGCCTGGCAACAGGCCACCAACGCCAACCAGCGTCAGGTCGACTGGCACTTCACCACCGACGATGCCCGCACCCGACTCCGCCACCTATACCCCAAACGTTAGAAGCGACAATCTACTAG
>NZ_VUOB01000113.1 GCF_008386585.1 Solihabitans fulvus | reverse complement strand
AAACTTCACGGCCTTGGGGCTACCCCTGCACCAGCCTCCTCGGCAACCGGCGAGGTCCGGCAGACTAGTTCTCATGGCGGAAACACCCGAGGTCCACAACCTGGTCGCCGGCACAGTCCACGGGAACCTCGTGCAAGCAGGCCGGATCGACTCGGTCACCGTCAACCACCCCGGCCCCACAACGGTCGTGCCGAGACAGCTGCGAGCACCCTCCGGCCTGTTCACCGGCCGACAGACCGAACTGGCGATGCTGACCGGGGCATTCGACGCCCAACTGGAGCACGACCGCACACTGGTGATCTCCGCAATCGGCGGCGCGGGCGGCATCGGCAAGACCTGGCTGGCACTGCACTGGGCACACCGACACGAAGCGCAGTTCCCGGACGGGCAACTGTTCGTCGACCTACGGGGCTTCGACCCCGTTGACGACCCGACGCCGCCCTACGAGGCAGTGCGCGGCTTCCTGGACGCGCTCGGCGTCGCGGCGCAGGACGTGCCGGCCGGGCTGACCGCCCAGGTCGGGCTGTACCGGAGCCTGGTCGCGAAAGCGACGAATGCTGATCGTGCTGGACAACGCGCGCGACAGCAAGCAAGTCGTCCCGCTGCTGCCGGGCACCCCTTCGTGCACGGTGCTCGTGACCAGCAGGGACCGCATGGCCGAACTGGTCACCGGACACAGCGCACAACCGGTCACGGTGCAGATCCTCGACGAGGAGCAAGCACGAGAGCTGTTGTCCCGCAGGCTGGGCAAGCAGCGGCTGGCTGCCGAACCGGACGCAGTGGCCGACCTGCTGCGCTGGTGTGGCGGCCTGCCCCTGGCACTGAGCATCGTCGCCGGACGGGCGACACTGGATCCGCAGATTCCGCTGGCGGAACTGGCCGCAGAACTGCGCGACACCTCCTCACGGCTCAGCGCGCTGGACCCGGGCGGATCGGCAACCAGCCTGGAGACAGTGCTGTCATGGTCCTACCGGGCCCTCGCTCCCGAACAGGCCAGGGTCTTCGCCCTGCTGGGGCTGACTCCTGGCCCCGACATCAGCCTGCCCGCCGCGGCGAACCTCACCGGACTGCCACAGCCGGAGACACTCTCGGCACTGCGCGCACTGGAGCAGTTCTCGCTCGTGCAGCAGCACGCGTCCAAGCGCTACCGAATGCACGATCTCGTCCGATTATACGCAAAGAAACAGGCACAAACGGACGACTCGGACTCAGCGTTACAGCGACTGGCAACCTTCGCCTGCCACACCGCGCACGCCGCCGACCTCCTGATCGCACCATCCCACGTCACCATCGAACTCGACGAGCTCGTCGCCGGATGCGAGCCCCAAACCCTCCCCGACGACACCCACGCATGGGAATGGCTCTCCGCCGAACACACCAACCTCATGGCCATCCAGCACGCAGCCCTCGAAAAACACTGGTACCCCACCGTGTGGCAACTCGCCTGGGCGATGACCACCTTCAACCTGAGAAAGGGCCACTTCCACGAAAACCTGGCAGCCTGGCAAGCCGGCCTAGAAGCCGCCAAACACCTGAGCGACCCGATCGCCCGCACCCGCGCCTACCGCCACCTCGGCCGGGCCTACGCGCTACTCGGACTACACGACCAGTCACTCCCCCACCTCCAGGAAGGACTCGCCTGGGCCCAGGAGACCCACGACCGGTTAGGCGCGGCACACACCCACCGCGCGGTCGCAGTCGCATGGGAACAGCAGGAAAAATACGAACTGGCCCTCGAGCACTCCAGACGAGCACTGGACCTCTACGGGCAGCTCGGTGTCGCACGCAGCGGCGCTCACGCACTCAACGAAGTCGGCTGGTACACCGCGAAACTCGGCGACTTCGACCAAGCCCGCGTGCTCTGCGCACGGGCCCTGGCACAGTGCCGAGGCGAGCAGGACCGCAGCGGCCAGGCGACCGCACTGCTCAGCCTTGGCTACATCGCCCACCACACCGACGACATCGACCAGGCAACGCGCAACTACCAGCAATCCCTTGCCCTGTACCAGGACCTGGGCGACGTCGCGGCCGAGGCATCCGTGCTCGACCACCTGGGAGACGCCACCGTGCACGCCGACCCAACGGCGGCACGGCAGGCCTGGGAACACGCCTCCGACCTGTACCAGGCACAGGGTCGCGCCGACGACACGCGCCGAGTCCAACAGAAGATCGCAACACTCGACTGACCGCAACCACCGCACCGCTCGACAGTCGAGTTCAGCCCGACCATCACCACGCCGTCAAAAAATCTTCCGACCCGCTGTCGATCCGGCGGGCAGCCGTTCGTACAGGAGGTGCACACACCACAACCGAAGGAGGCCCACCATGGGCAGGATCGTCGTCACCATGAACCTCACCCTCGACGGCGTCATGCAGGCGCCGGGCCGCCCCGACGAGGACCGACGCGGCGGCTTCGAACACGGCGGCTGGTCCCAGCCCTACGCCGACCTCACCATGGCCCGCGAGATGGGCAAGGGCATGGCCACCACCGAAGCGATCCTCTTCGGACGACGCACCTACCAGGACTTCCACGGCTTCTGGCCCAACCAGACCGACGACAACCCCTTCACCGACGTCCTCAACAAAACCCACAAATACCTCGTGTCCACCACCATGACCGAGCCACTGCCCTGGATGAACTCCACGCTGCTGCGCGACAACCCACTGCCCGCCATCGCCGACCTGCGCGACCAACCCGGCGGGAACATCGTCGTGCTCGGCAGCGGCGAACTGGTCCGCTCGCTCATCCGACACCACCTCGTCGACGAGTACGTCCTGCTCATCCACCCGCTCGTGCTCGGCTCCGGACAACGCCTGTTCACCGACGACCTGCCCACCAACCCCCTCCGGCTCGTCGACAGCGTCGCCACCGACACCGGCGTGCTCATCACCACCTACCAGCCGAGCACCGCCTGAGCCCCGACACCAAGCACTGCACCGCATCGTCGAGGAGGATCACCCCATGCCGCAGTACCTGCTCAGCATCTACCAGCCGGACGGCACCGCCCCGCCCGAGATCCTCGAACCGATCATGCGCGACCTCGTGGCCCTCGACCGCGACCTCAGGGCCGCCGGCGCGTGGGTGTTCTCCGGCGGCCTGCACTCCCCCAGCACCGCCACCGTGATCCGGGCCCGCGACGGCGACGTCCTGATCACCGACGGCCCCTTCGCCGAGGGCAAGGAACACCTCGGCGGCTTCACCATCATCCAGGCGCCGGACCTCGACGCGGCACTCGACTGGGGCCGCAGACTCGCCGCGGCCAGCACCCTGCCCGTCGAGGTCCGGCCGTTCCACCACGACACCGACGACTGACACCGGGCATGCCCGACCTGCCGAACACCGCGATCGAACGCGTCTACACCCAGGAGTACGGGCGCGCCGTCGCCGTCCTGGTCCGCGTCTTCGGCGACATCGACATCGCCGAGGACGCCGTCCAGGACGCGTTCGCCAAGGCGGTCCGGCTGTGGCCCAGCACCGGGCTCCCGCCGAGCCCCGCAGGCTGGCTCATCACCACCGCCCGACGCCAGGCGATCGACCGCCTCCGCAGGGACGCCTCCCGCGCGGACCGGCACGCCACGGCGGCCCTGCTGCACGCCGCCACCGAGCCGGACGAGGAGGACCCGATGGCAGCCAGCGCGGTTCAGGACGACCGACTGCGCCTGATCTTCACCTGCTGCCACCCCGCGCTCGCGCCGGCCGCCCAGGTCGCGCTCACCCTGCGGCTCCTCGGCGGCCTCACCACCACCGAGATCGCCCGCGCGTTCCTGGTGTCCGAACCGACCATGGCCCAGCGGCTGGTCCGGGCCAAGGGCAAGATCCGCGACGCGCGCATCCCCTACCGGGTGCCCGCCGCCGCCGACCTCCCCGACCGACTCCGCGCCGTGCTCGCCGTCGTCTACCTGGTCTTCAACGAGGGCTACACCGCCAGCGCGGGCAGCCGCCTCGGGCGCGAGGACCTGTGCGCCGAGGCCGTCCGCCTCGGCCGCCTGCTCACCAGCCTCATGCCGGACGAGCCCGAGGCGCAGGGCCTGCTCGCCCTGATGCTGCTCATCCACTCCCGCAACGCCAGCCGCACCGATCCCGGCGGCGGCCTCGTGCTGCTCGCCGACCAGGACCGGGACCGGTGGGACCGCGACCTCATCGCCGAGGGGCAGGCCATCGTCCGGAAGTGCCTGCGCCGCAACCAACCCGGCCCGTACCAGCTCCAGGCCGCGATCAACGCCGTGCACACCGACGCGCCGACCGCCGCCGCCACGGACTGGTCGCAGATCCGCCAGCTCTACGACCAGCTGCTCGCGTGCGCGCCGACCCCGGTCGTGGCGCTCAACCGCGCCGTCGCCGTGGCCGAAACGGAAGGACCTGAGGCCGCGCTCGCCATCGTCGACGGCCTCGACCTGCCCGACTACCGGCTGTTCCACGCCATCCGCGCGGACCTGTTGCGCCGCCTTGGCCGCACCGCCGCCGCGGCCCTGGCTTACGAGGCGGCCATCGCCAGGACGGACAACGCCGCCGAGCGCGGCCTGCTGGAACGCAGGCGCGGCGACCTGCGTTGATTCCGCCCTTGGTCAGGGCGTTTGTGGCTGGTTGAGAGATGAAGAGTTAACTTCATTCTACACTGAAACTATTGCGCGTAGTGTCACAATAGTGTCGTGGCCGATGTCGTTGGGGCGTCGTCAGGGCGTCGCCTTGACCAACGTGCCGTCACGGCCGATCGCGAACCAGACGCCGTCGACGCCCTGCCCGTCCACATCGCCGGGACCGAGGTCGCCCGCGTAGTAGTAGAGCGGCCACTTGCCGTAGCTCGCCTGCGTCGTCCCCTCGGCGCGGGTCGTCCGGGACAACAGCTTCTGGTCTGCGCCGGCCCCGGCCGACACGGCGTCACGGCTCACCAGGGCGGGCCAGGTGGCGACGCACTGGTCCGCGCAGGTGCTGGCGCCACCACTGTCCCTGACGAACGCGTACAGGGTGCGACCGCTCTGGTCGGTGAGAATCGGGCCGAGGCTGGAGTCGCTGACCCGCACGCCGACCGCGGCGGTATCGGCGGCGGGGTGGGAGTCGGCGGCGTCCCTGGCCGGCTCGCTGCCGCACGCGGCAAGACTTGCCAGCAGGGCCACTCCGAGCAGGACGAACCGAGCGCGCATGAGAACTCCCTGAGACAGTTGGGGTGTGCGGTTCGCCGGCTACACGTGCCGCGCGGGGCGAACGGTTCACCGCGAATCCGTCGGGTCCCCCGGTGAACCGTTGACCGCGGCCCACCCGTGTAGGTGCCGTGCCGCGCATCACCCGACACGGCACTCCTATCGCGAAAGGACACGGGAAGATGCGAGTTCGTCTCGTCGCGCTGTCGACGCTGGTGTTCGGACTGAGCCTGGTCGCCGGCACCACCGCCCAGGCAGCGCAGAGCACCGCAGACTCGACGCCGTCCACGATGTCCTCGACCATGCCGGGGATGACCGACATGCCCGGCATGACGGGGGCCGCCCCGCCCAGCGCCGAGCCGAAGGCGCCCGACCGGGCAGCGGGCATCCAGCGGGCCAGGCAGCGGCCCGTGTTCCTCAAGGCCACCCTGGAGGGCCGCAACGAGGTCCAGGTCGCAGGCAAGCCGCCGGTCGGCGACCCCAAGGGCAGCGCGACCGGGCTCGTCCGCGTCCAGGGTGACCGAGTGACGTTCGCGTTCTCCTGGAAGGGAATCAGCGCGCCGACGCTCGGCCACATCCACCAGGGCGCGTCCGGCGCGAACGGGGACGTCAAGGTGCCGCTGTTCACCACCGCAATGCCCGACACCGTCACCTCGGCGGCCGGCTCGGTGACGGTGACCGACCCCGCCGTCGCCGACGCGCTGCGCGCCGACCCGGCCGGGTTCTACCTGAACCTGCACACCAAGGAGTTCCCTGGTGGCGCGGTGCGCGGCCAGCTCGGCAAGCTGCGCGAGGCGCCCGACCTGCTCGAGCTGTTGCAGGGCGGCGACGAGAAGGCGTTCCTGTCCGGCGACCAGGAGGTCCCGGTCGCGGGCGGCCCCGCCGTCGGCGACCGGCAGGGCCACGCGGTCGCGTTCGTCCGGCCGAAGGACACCCAGGTCGCGTATTCCTTTGCCTGGCTTGGCATCGCGCCCACGCTCGGCCACATCCACCGGGGGAACTTCGGCTCGAACGGTCCCGTCGTGGTGCCGCTGTTCACCACCCCGGTGCCCAGCACGGTGTTCGCCGTCTCCGGCACCGCGACCGGCCTGGATCCCGCGCTGGTCAAGGACATCAGCGAGCACCCGGCTTCGTTCTACGCCAACCTGCACTCCGCCCAGTTCCCCGGCGGCGCGGTGCGCGGGCAGCTCTACCACCGCGACCACGACCACGACTGACCACTCCCCCAACGGGTCCCGCCCGGCCACCTCGCCGGGCGGGACCCCTCCGGCTGAGCGGCTCTGCGAACCGGGCCGCCGCCTACACTTTCCGGGACTCCACGGGAAGGCGGTGCCAGTGTCCGAATCGAACTCGGTCACGGTGTTCACGCTGGGCGGCACCATCTCCGCGAACCGCGCGGACGTCGGCGCGCCCCGGCTCACCGGTGCACAGGTGGTGGCCGGACTCGCGGTGTCGCCGGACATCACCGTCGAGGTCCGCGACTTCCGCCGGGTGCCCAGTTCGTCCCTGACCTTCGAGGACCTCGCCGAGCTGGCCGAGCAGGTCGGCAAGGCCGTCGAGGCGGGCTCCGGGGTCGTCGTCGTGCAGGGCACCGACACGCTGGAGGAGACGGCGTTCCTGCTCGACCTCACCTGCCGGACGCCTCGCCCGATCGTGGTCACCGGGGCGATGCGCCGCCCCGACCTGCCCGGCGCGGACGGTCCGGGGAACCTGGCGTCGGCGATCGCCGTCGCGGCGGACCCCGACTGCCGCGACCTCGGGGTGCTCGCGGTGTTCGCCGACGAGATCCACGCGGCCAGGCACGTGCACAAGGCGCACACGACGTCGGTCGCGACCATCTCGTCGCCGGGGTTCGGGCCGCTCGGCGTCGTCGTGGAGGGCGAGCCGAGGGTCCTGTTCCGGCCGGCGCGGCCCACGGTCCCGCGACCGCTGCGGCTGCGCGAGGCGGTCCGTGTCGGGCTGGTGACGCTGTCGCTCGGCGATCGCGGCGAACTGCTGGACTGCGTCGACGACCGGTTCGACGGCCTGGTCGTCGCCGCGTTCGGCGGCGGGCACGTGCCGTCGTGGCTGGTCGAGCCGCTGGGGGCGCTGGCGGAGCGGATGCCGGTCGTCCTCGCGTCGCGCACGGGCGCTGGGCCGCTGCTCGCGCGCACCTATCGCGGTCCCGGCTCGGAGACCGCGCTCCTGGACCGCGGCCTGATCTCCGCAGGCTTCCTCGACCCGGCCAAGGCGCGGCTGCTGCTGCACGCGCTGCTCGCCGACGGCGTCGACCGGTCGGCGATCACCGAATCGTTCGCGGCGATGGCCTGGCGCGGCTCGACGTCCCAGAGTTCCTAGACTCCCCGACCGAACATTGATCGGATGTATAGCGGCACCGCTGGCGGCATATAGTGGAAAATTGTGCAAGATCCCTTGACGGAAAACGCTATCCATCCTATGTTTCGCGGCGACTCGGGTGAACCGTCCAGGGGCTGGAGGTCGCGGTGTCCCGCAGGTTGCCGGTGCTTCTCGCGCTGTCGCTACTCGTCCCCGCCGCGCTGCTCGGGCTGTCCGGGCCGGCGGCCGCGCTCGACAACGGGCTGGCGTCGACCCCGCCGATGGGGTGGAACGACTGGAACGCCTTCGGCTGCGGCGTCGACGAGCAGCTGGTCGAGCAGACGGCGGACGCGATGGTGTCCAGCGGCATGCGCGACGCCGGCTACCGCTACGTCAACATCGACGACTGCTGGGCGCTGCCCAACCGGGACGCGGCCGGCGAGCTGGTGCCCGATCCCGCGAAGTTCCCGCACGGCATCGCCGCGCTCGCCGACCACGTGCACGCGCGCGGCCTCAAGCTCGGCATCTACCAGGACGCCGGGGTGCACACCTGTTCCAAGGGCGGCGGCTTCTCCGGCAGCCTCGGCCACGAACGGCAGGACGCCATGCGGTTCGCCGCCTGGCACGTCGACTACATCAAGTACGACGACTGCAACGTGCCGGCCGACGGCCAGAACGTCGACTCGTCGATCGCCAGGTACGTCGCCATGCGCGACGCGCTGGCCGAGGCGACCGCCGCGACCGGCCAGACGATCGTGTTCAGCGTCTGCGAGAAGGGCGACTACGGCGTCCCCAACTCGGCCTGGCCCGGCATCGGCAACCTGTGGCGCACCACCTACGACATCCACGACAACTACGGCCGGATGGTGTGGATCCTGCACCAGAACGTCGCGCTCGCCGACCTCGCCGGCCCGAACCGGTGGAACGATCCGGACATGCTCGAGGTCGGCAACGGCGGCATGACCGACGTCGAGTACCGCTCCCACTTCGCGCTGTGGGCGGAGATGGCTGCGCCGCTGATCGCCGGCACCGACCTGCGCACCATGTCGCCGGCCACCAGGGAGATCCTCACCAACCGGGACCTCATCGCCGTCGACCAGGATCCCCTTGGCGCACAAGGGCGTCCGGTCACCGACGGCGCCGACGGCCACTGGGCGCTGAGCAAGCCGCTCGCCGACGGCAGCCGCGCGGTGACCCTGTTCAACGAGACCGACGCGCCGGCCACCATCAGCACGACGGCCGCGCAGCTCGGGCTCGCGCCCTCGGTCGACTACCAGCTCCGCGACCTGTGGACGCACACCACGACGGAGTCGGCCGGCACCATCACCGACACGCTGCCGGCGCACGGTTCCGCCAGCTACCGCGTGACGCCGAGCAGGTGGCCGAGCGTCGGCACTCCCCCGCACGTCGCGGTCGGCCTGACCGGCGTCACCGACGGCATCGCCGGCGGCACAACGGTTCCCGCCACCGTGACCCTGGTCAACGACGGCAGGCTGCCCGCCCTGTTCGCCACGGTCGACCTGCGGCTCCCGGACGGCTGGGCCGCGCAGCCGCAGCAGCCCGCAGTCGTCCCGGCGATCCCGCCAGGCGGGTCCCGCACGCTGGCCTACCAGCTCGTTGCGGCCGCGCCTGCCGCGCCGCTGCCGACCGAGCGGCTCGGCGTGACGGCGGCCTACCACGGGGTTTTCTGGACGCGCACCAACACCGCGACGTTCACGCAGGAGGTGCGCAGGCCGACGCCGGTGCAGCCGCCCTACCGGACGTTCGCGGCCGTCGACCCCAGTGTCACCGCGCGGTTCGGGCAGCTCGGCGGGCGGTTCGCGATCGAGGCGGCCGGCAGCGACGTGTCCGGCGCGAACGACCAGTACGGCACGGTCTATCTGGCCAAGGGCGCGGCCCAGCAGGGCGTCGCCACGGTCCGGGTCGCCGCGCAGCAGGCCAGGAACGCGGCCACCAAGTCGGGCCTGGTGGTGCGCGCCGATCTCACCAGGCCCGGCTCCTCCCCCGGCTACGTGACGCTCGCGGTGACCCCGGCCAAGGGCGTCCAGTTGCAGTGGGACGCCGACGGCAACGGGCAGTTGGACTCCGTCGCGTCGGCCACGCCGCCGTGGTCGCCGTCGACCCCGATCTGGTTGCGGTTGACCAGAAACGGGACGTCGTTCACGGGGCAGTACTCGGCCGACGGCGGCACCTGGACCACCGTCGCCGCGATCACGGTGCCCGCCGCCACGGGCTCCGAGGACGTCGGGGTGTTCACCACCTCGCACAGCAAGTACGTCAACGGCCGCAGCGACTTCGACTCGTTCACGGTCGACTGAGCGGTCCGGCACGCAACTCCCCGGAGAGGTTCAATGGCGAGCACTTCACGTTCCAGATCCCTTGGCGCCCTTGCGGTCTCGGTCACCCTCGCGGTCGGCGCGCTGGTCGCCGGCGCCGGCATCGCGGGCGCACAGGACCGGTGGGGCCAGGACGTCTATGTCGCCCCAGGCGGCGACGACGCCGCCCCCGGCACGCTGTTCCGGCCGGTGCGCACCCTCACGCACGCGCGCGATCTGGTGCGCGCCCGCAACCAGCAGCTGACCGCCGACCTCACCGTGCACCTGCTGCCCGGCGTGTTCCGGTTGTCCGAGCCGCTCGCGCTGGACGCGCGCGACTCCGGCAGCAACGGGCACCGGATCGTCTGGCAGGGCACGGGAGTCACCGTGCTCAGCGGCGGCCGGCAGGTCACCGGCTGGCACGAGGTGCCAGGCCGTCCCGGCCTGTTCGCCGCGCCGGCGCCCGCCGGCCTGGACAACACCCGGCAGCTCTACGTCAACGGCGTCCGCGAGCAGCGCGCGATGGGCGCCGTGCCGGTGACCCTGACCGCGACCGACACCGGGTACACCGCGTCCGCGCCGACCATGGCGGGCTGGCGCAACCCCTCGGACGCGGAGTTCGTCTACACGGCGGGCGAGGCGCTGTGGAACGTGCAGCGCTACGGGCTCGGCCAATGGACGGAGCCGCGCTGCCCGATCGCCTCGATCAGCGGCGGCACGATCACCATGGCCCAGCCGTGCTGGGACAACTCGACGCGGCGCGTGGTGTTCCCGAACATCCCCGGCAGGACCGTGAACATGGTCGGCCCCGGCGACCTCACCAACCACCGGCAGCCCGCGTACGTGGAGAACGCGTTCGAACTGCTGGACACCCCAGGCGAGTGGTACTTCGACCGTGCCGCGCACACCGTCTACTACCAGCCCAAGCCCGGTGAGGACCTGCGGTTCGCCGACGTGGAGATGCCGGCGCTGGAGAAGCTCGTCGACGGCGCTGGCACCGCGCAGGCGCCGATCCACGACGTGGCCTTCCGCGGCCTGCGCTACTCCTACGCGACGTGGCTGTCGCCCTCGTCGCCGGAGGGGTTCTCGGAGATCCAGGCGGGCTACCGGATCACCGGCCCGACCGGCTACGCCACGCAGGGCCTGTGCCAGTTCGTCGCGGGCGGCACCTGCCCGTACGCGTCGTGGACGAAGGAACCCGGCAACGTCTCGGTGTCGCACGGGCAGCGCGTCGAGTTCACCGACAGCGTGTTCGCGCACCTGGGCGCCGCCGGACTCGACCTCGGCGACGGCGCGCAGGACAGCGTGGTGCGCGGCGACGTCTTCACCGACATCTCCGGCAACGGCGTGCAGGTCGGCGGCGTGGACCAGCCGCAGGCGGCGGACGGCGCGGACCTCACCAGGGGCGTCCAGGTGACCGACAACCACCTCTACGGGCTGCCAAGGGAGTTCCGGGGCGGGGTGGCCATCGTCAACGGCTACAGCCAGCACGACACGATCGCGCACAACCAGATCGACCACGTCGCGTACTCCGCGATCTCGGTCGGGTGGGGCGGCTGGCCGGACAAGATCAAGAGTCCGGCCACGCCGAACGTGTCGCACGACAACGCGATCAGCGACAACCTGATCCACGACTACATGCTCGCCCTCGACGACGGCGGCGGCATCTACACCCAAGGCATCACCGGCACCTCGCTCGCCGACGGCGAGAAGGTGACCGGCAACGTCATCCACGACCAGTGGGGGCTCGGCAAGAGCGTCTACACCGACAACGGCTGCACCTACGAGACCGTCGACGGCAACGTGTTGTACGGCGCAGCGTACGCCAACGTCGCCTCAACGCACGTGGACTACCGCGACGCCCTCGGCAACGACGACCCGACGCTGATCCAGCACAACTACTGGGAGCAGGGCGACCAGGACGCGACCAACAAGGGCGTGATCACCACCGGCAACCATCTGCTGGCGCACCCGGCCGACGCGCCGAGGTCCATCGTCGACAACGCTGGGCTCGAACCCGCCTACCGGTGGCTGCTGTGGCTGCCCGTCGAGGGCTGGTCCACTCCGGAGCCGCCGACGCGGGTCGGCACCTTCGCCGCGGACGGAAGGCTCTACGCCACCTGGAATCCGACCTTCGCGTTCAACGGCGCCACCCTGGACCGTTACGACCTGACGGCGTCGGACGGCACGCACACGGTGACCGGCTCCATCGACGCGGCGACCTTCGCCAGGCAGGGTTACGCGGAGTTGGCCGGCCTCACCAACGGCGTCCGGTACACGCTCGCGGTGGCCGCGCACAACTGGCTCGGCACCGGGGCCGCGTCGCTGTCCTCGGCCGCGGTCACGCCGAACCCGTTGGCCGGCAAGGGACCCGACGCGCCGACCGGGGCGAGGGCGGTGCCGACCGCGACGGCGGCGAGCCTGCACTGGTCGCCCCCGAAGGCCACCGGCGAGACCCAGGTGCTCGGCTACCAACTGACGGTGTCCGACGGCAGGACCGTCGCGGTCAACGGTCGGGACGCGGTGGTGACGCAGCCGACCGTCAAGGGCATGACGCGGGTGCTCGACCAGCTCACCCCCGGCACCGCCTACACCGTGACGATCGCGGCGGTCACGGCCGACGGGGTCGGCGCGTCGACGTCGGTCGCGTTCAGCACGCCGGCATCCTGACCGCGCCGATCCACTCGACAACGGAATAGAGTTTCCCCGACTCGACGAATTTCGCGCAGATCGAGGAAATGCCCGTCCATGCGGCGGGCATTTCCTCGTTCACCCCCGTTAGACGGATTGACCGCAGGTCACGGCGCGGGTCTACTTTTTGTCAGTTGCGCCATAGACATCGGCCAATCGTCGAGGGGAAACAATGACGTTTACCATCGAACCAATCAGTTATCCATTCGGCGACGGGAAAGGTCTCGAACTCGAACCCGAGTACGGGCGCCTGCGCGACACGGCGACCGCGCCGGTTCGGATCCAGATGCCCTACGGTGACCAGGCCTGGCTCGTCACGCGCTACCACGATGCCAAGAAAGTACTGGTCGACCCCCGGTTCAGCCGGTCGCTCGCGATCGGCCCCGGCGTGCCGAGGGTGATGCCGGAACCACCGGAACCGCCCACGCCGGAAGGCATTCTGAGCATGGACGCGCCCGAACACACCAGAATCCGCGGTATCGCGGGCGCCGCGTTCACCACGCGCCGCGTGGAGGACCTGCGTCGCAGCACCGAGGAGATCGCGAACCGGTTGGTGGACAAGCTGGAAACGCTCGGTTCGCCGGTCGATCTCGTCGAGCACCTCGCGCTGCCGCTTCCGGTGACGGTGATCTGCGAACTGCTCGGTGTGCCCGTCGCGGACCAGGACCAGTTCGGCTACTGGTCGACCGCGTTCCTGTCCGCCGCCTCGATGTCCCGCTCGGAGATCCAGCACTGCCGGGAACAGTTCTTCGACTACCTCGCCGAACTGTTCGGGCGCAGGCGCGCTGAGCCGATCGACGACCTGATCAGCGTCCTGGTGATGGCCAACGACGAGTACGGCAGGCTCACCGAGGACGAGTTGACCATGCTGATGATCAACCTGTTGATGGCGGGCCACGAGACCAGCGCCACCCAGATCCCGAACATGGTCTACACGCTCGACCGGCACCGGGACCAGTGGGACCTGCTGCTGCGGCGGCCGGACCTGGTGCCGAGGGCCGTCGAGGAGCTGAACCGCTACATCCCCATCTCGGTGACCTCCAGCTATCCCCGCGTCGCGACCGTGGACATCGAGGTCGGCGGGATCACCGTCAGGGCAGGCGAGTCGGTGCTGGTGTCGATGGTGGCGGCGAACCGCGATCCTGCGGTGTTCCCCGACCCCGAGCGGTTCGACGTCACGCGGGAACACAACCCGCACATCGGGTTCGGGCACGGCGCGCACCACTGCCTCGGCTCGCAGCTCGCGCGGTTGGAGCTCCAGGTCACGCTCGACACGTTCCTGCGGCGCATGCCGAACCTGCGCGTCGCGGTGCCCGAGGAGGACCTGGCGTGGCGGCAGGGGCATCTGCTGCGCGGCTTCCTCGAACTGCCGGTGGCCTGGTAGCCGGGCCAAGGGTTCGGCGGGCCGACCGAACGGCCGGACCCGCCGAACCCTTGGTGCGCGCGCCCGTCCCACCCGTCACCACTCGACCAGCACGGACTTGGGGCCGCGCAACAACAGTCCCTCCTTCCAGGGAATGTCCTCGAGCGGGCCCGCGGCGCGCAGGGTGGGGAAACGGCGCAGCAGTCCGGTGATCGCGCTCTGGAGCTCCTGTCGCGCGAGCTGCGCGCCGAAGCAGAAGTGCGGGCCAGCGCCGAAGGACAGGTGCCTGGACGCGCCGACCCTGGTCAGGTCCAGCTCCTCCGGGTCGTCGAAGACGGCGGGATCGCGGTTGGCGACGTTGGCCAGCGCCAGCACGCCCTCCCCCGCCCTGATCCGCTCGCCGCCGAGGTCGAGGTCGTCGGTGGCGATCCGGATGAGCATGCCGGTCGGGCTGAGCATGAGGAATCGCAACAGTTCCTCGACGGCGCCGGGCACCAGGCCCGGTTCCTGCCTGAGCTGCTCGAACTGCGCCGGCCTGCGCAGCAGGGCGACCACCGAGTTGGACAGCTGGTTGAGGGTGGTGTCGAAGCCGGCGATCAGCACCAGCAGGAGGTTCTTCACCAGCTGGTCCTCGGTGAGCGTGCCGCGCTCGTCGGCGGCCGTGGCCAGCTCGCTGGTGAGGTCGTCCGCCGGGTGTTCCCGTTTCGCGGCGACCAGGTCCCGCATGTACTGCTGGAGCTGGAAGGTCGCCGTCAGCACCTCCTCCAGGCTGTAGGCGGTCGAGGACCTGGTCCGGTCGGACAGGTCCCGGAACCGCTCCTGGTCCTCGTAGGGCACGCCAAGCAGCTGGCAGATGGTTCGCACCGGCAGCGGCATGGTGAAGTGCTCGACCAGGTCGATCGGCGGCCCGTGGCGCTCGACCTCGTCGAGCAGGTCTTCGACGGTGGCCTCGATCGACGGGCGCAGCTGCTCGATCATGCGGGGCGTGAACGCCTTTGTCAGCAGCTTGCGGACCCTGGCGTGCTCGGCCCCGTCCATGGTGACCAGCACGTCGGGGATGTCCAGGCCGGGTGCGACGCGCGGCGCGGCCGGATCCAGCGACGCGGTCCGGCTGAACCTGGTGTCCGTCAACACCGAGCGGACCA
Organism: Solihabitans fulvus; assembly: GCF_008386585.1. GTDB lineage: Bacteria > Actinomycetota > Actinomycetes > Mycobacteriales > Pseudonocardiaceae > Solihabitans > Solihabitans fulvus. The sequence goes on along the minus strand of NZ_VUOB01000113.1, from coordinate 4,245 downwards.
CGTCGTGACCGAGGGCCACCCACACCTCGACACCGCTGGCCAGCCGCGCCCGGGTGATCGGGGCCGTGGCGAGCAGCCTGCCGCCCATGGCGTCATCCTCAGGTTCGGCGGATGCGACGAAGGGGAAAGTCGGAAGATCAACCGCACGGGACATCTGCGCCTCCTGCGCTGCTGGCGAACGAACCGGGTGGCGGTGCTGGCTGTGTCGTGGGCTGCGACACGTGGAGCCGCTAGGCGTTCTTGATGCCGACAACCATCGACTCGGGGCCGACCAGGTGCTCGACCCGGCAGTCCCGGAAGCCGGCCTCGGCGAGCCAGCCCAGGCAGTCCGCACCCGTGTAGTCGAAGCCGCCGGGGCTCTCCAGCAGCAGGTGCAGGCTCATCAGCAGGCCGAAGGTGTTGTGCCGGCGCTCGTCGTCGATCAGCGACTCGGAGATCACCACCGCGCCGCCGGCCGGCAGCGCCTCGTACGCCTTGCGCAGCAACATTCGCTTGGTGTCCAGGTCCCAGTCGTGCAGGATGTGCCCGAAGCTGATCACCTCGGCGCTCGGCAGCGGGTCGGTGAAGAAACTCCCTGCCGCGAAGGACATCCGGTCGGCCAGCGCGAACGCGCCGACCGTGCCGGCGAAGTTCGGGGCCACGTCGGCGAGGTCGAATCCGACGCCGGTCAGGTGCGCGTGGCGGTCCAGGACCCTGGACAGCAGCGTGCCCTCGGAGCAGCCGACGTCCACCACGGTGTGGTACCGCGACCAGGGGAACCGCTCGGCCATCGCGAGGATGCTGCCCAGCGACGCGCCGGTCATCCCGCGCTGGAACTTCTCCAGCAGCTCGGGATTGCCGTACAGGGCCTCGAACGGCCCCGCGCCCCGGTCGGCGCCTTCGTACTGGGGCTTGCCGGTGCGCAGCGCCGTCGTCAGGTGCTGCCAGGTCTCGTACCACTGGACGTTGGCCAGTTCGAGCAGGCCGCCGGAGTAGGTCTCTGGCCTGTTCTCGTCGAGATAGGTCGCGGCGAGCGCGCTGTTGCGGTACTTCCCGCCGTCCCGATCGAGGAAACCCAGTGACACCAGGGAGTCCAGGAAGTCCCGCACGCCGCGCCCGTGCAGACCCAGCTCGGCGACGAGTTGGTCGGCGTCGAGGGGTCGCGTGCCGAGCAGGGTGAACACGCCAAGCTCGACCGCCGACAGCACCACCTTGGCCGCGCAGAAGCCGAGACCAACCTGGAGGATGTCCGCACGGGGGTCGCGGTACCCCTGCTCGGACGCGGTTTCGCTTTCAGTTGACATCCGGATCTTCCTTACCTCGTCGGGACTCCGTCGGGTGCCAGGTTGCGGGGCTGGGACGAACGGCGGGTCACGCGGTCGTGCGGCCCTCGAAGAACGCGACGCAGCCGACGACGACGAGCCGGCTGCTGGCGAAGTGCAGGTCCAGTTGCTGGCGCAGGTCGTCGAGGCTGTCCTCGTCGTTGTGGAAGATGCCCTTCCGGTTGACCGTCCGCAGCAGCCACCTGGCCTGCGGCGTGACCGGGACTCCCTGGCGCAGCACCGTGCTGCCGAACACGACGCCGCCCGGCCGGACGGCCTTCGCCGCGTGCGCCAGCGCGATTCCCTTGACCCGCAGGCTGCCCGGCACGCAGTGCAGCAGCAGGTTCATGCACACCGAGTCGAACGCGGCGTCGGCGACTGGCAGCGGCTCGAGCACGTTCGCCTGGATCCGTTCCGGCCGGAACCTGGCGAGCCTACGCGCCGTGAACGCGAGCGAGTGCGGGCTCAGGTCGAGCAGGGTGATCGCGGGATCGGGCACCGGAAACCGGCTGTGCAGCGGGAGATAGCCCGTGCCGACCCCGATCTCCAGGTGCCGGGCGCCGACGCGGCTGTCGTACCAACGCTGGACGGTTCGCAGCGAACAGCGCCAGAACAGCGGGAAGATGATGCGGTAGATGATCAGGTCGTACCAGGGCAGCGTCATCCTGCTGTAGAACGCCTGGCCGTCCAGGACCGCCCTGTCGATGCCGTCGTGGTGCTGCTGGTCGCTCGAATTCGCCATGGGGCATCCCTCGTGTCAGCCGATACCGGGGAGGAGGAGCTGGCCGGTGTGGTCGATGTCGGATCGCACTGCGGTCATCCGCCGCCTCGCCGGGGAAGGGCGTCGGTCTCGGCGGGCTGTGCCTGCGCGGTCAGCTCGTCCAGCAGGCGGGTCGCGAGCGCGGCGGGTGTCGGGTGGTCGAACACCGCGCTGGTGGCCAGAGTGAGGCCGGTGGCGAGGTTGAGCCCATTGCGGATCTCCACGGCGCTGAGCGAGTCGATGCCGAGGTCCAGCAGCCGTTGGTGGGGGCTGATCGGGTTGCTCGACGGGTAGCCGAGCGCGGCGGCGACCCGCGCGCACACCAGTTCCGTCAGGACGCCGTGCTGCTCGGTCGTGGCGAGGGTGGCGAGGCGTTCCCGCAGCCGTGGGGCGGCGGACCGGTCGTGCTCGGCCGGTGTTGGCTCGGAACGTCCGTCGCCCTCGGCGACCAGCAGGCCGCGCAGGTACGGACGGCGGCGGTCGCCGAGGAAGGCCCTGGCAAAGCCGCGCCACTCGATGTCCGCGACGGTGACCGCGGTGTCGTCGTGCTCGACGGCCTCGATCACAGTGTCCAGGGCGACGGCGGGAGGCAGGGCGAACATCCCCGGCCTGCGGCGGGTTCCGGTGCTGTCGGCGGCCGGCTCGGCGCCGCGCGACCATGGCCCCCAGGCCGCCACCGTCGCCGTCAAGCCGCGCGAGCGGCGGCGGCGGGCGATCGCGGCGAGTTGGGCATCGGCGGCGGCGCGGGCCCCGCGTCCCGGGCTGCCGAGAGTGCCGGCCGTCGACGCGCACAACACGAACGCCGACAGCGGGAGCGACCCGGTCAGCTCGTCCAGCACGAGCGCGCCGCCGACCGTCGGGTGCAGGGCCTGGACCAACCGGTTCTCGTCCAGCGCGCCGAGGAACTCGTCGTCGATCGAGCCGGCCGCGTGGAACACGGCGGTCACGGCGCGCTCGGCCAGGACAGCGGACATTCGCTGCCGGTCCGCGACGTCGGCCGCGACCACGGTCACCCGCGCGCCGAGGCCGGTCAGTTCCGCTTGCAGCTCCTCGGCCTTCGGGTGGTAGGGGCCTCGGCGGCTGACCAACAGCAGGTGCGGCGCGCCGCGCCGGGCCAGCCTGCGGGCAAGCTCGGCGCCGACCCGGCCGGTGCCGCCGGTGACCAGGACGGTGCCGGTCGGGGTCCAGGCGTGGTCGGACGGCTCGCGTTCGAGGGCCCTGGTGAGTCGGCCCGCGAGGATTCCGCTCGGTCGGAGGGCGACCTGTTCCTCGTCGTCCGTTCCGGTCAGCACGCGGACCAACTGGTCACCGGTAACGGCATCGACCTTGTCGGGCAGGTCGATCAGGCCGCCCCAGCGGGCCGCGTGCTCGGCGGCGGCCACCCGACCGAGGCCCCAGACGGCGGCCTGCGCCGGGTCCGCGTGGTCGGTCTCCTCGGCGACGGCGTTGCGGGTCAGGCACCAGAGCGGCGCGGCGAGGTCGGTGTCCCCCAGCGCCTGGACAAGGGTGAGGGTGCGGGCGAGGCCGGGCGGAGTCGTTGGGACCGTCGATGGGTCGCTCAGGGCCAGGAGGGAGAGGATCCCTGTTGGTTGGTGCGCGGCGAGTGTCGGGTTGCCGGCCAGTTCGGCGGAGAGGCGCTCGGCGAGCGCGGTGCGGTCGAGGGTTGCCGCGTCGATCACGGCGGTGGCGGTGCGGGCGCCGTGCGCAGAGAGCGCGGCGGAGATCAGGTCTGCGGTCGCTGCTTGGCTTGGTTCGTCCGTGGCGACCAGCAGCCAGGTGCCGGTGAGGTCGCGCGCCAGGGTCGGGCGGAGGCGTTCCCACCCGAGTTCGTACCGGTAGGGGTCCGGCTGCCGGCGGTGCGGTTCGTCCACTGTGGAGTCTCGGAGGGCCGCGTCCGGCCAGAAGCGTTGGCATTGGAAGGCGTAGGTGGGTAGGTCTACTTCCCTTCCGTGGCCGGCGAAGTAGGCGGGCCAGTCGACGGGGATGCCGGCGGCATGGGCATGGGCCAGCGCGCCGACAAGGGATTCCGGTTCCCGGTGCGCGTCGCGGAGGGTCGGGACGAACGCGATCCCCTGCGGGGCGTTGTCTCGCCCCAAGGCGCTGAGGACGCCACCCGGCCCGAGTTCGAGGGCCACGCCGACGCCGGTACCCGTCATCGCCTCGATGCCGTCGGCGAAGCGGACC
>NZ_VUOB01000112.1 GCF_008386585.1 Solihabitans fulvus | reverse complement strand
CGGCCGCTTCATCAGTGAGGCCATGGCGGTAGTCCTTGTCCGGCAGGGAGGGACCCTGTCAGTCCACAGCCTCCCAGGCACAGCCACCACAACTAAGCAGCGACACGCTACTAGCCGTGGAACTGGAGGTGTTGCTGTTGGACGAGCCGACCTCCCAATCGAGTTGGCCTCGCGGCAGCGGCTGAGCCTGATCCGCGACCTGGCGGTGGTCGCGCTCCGGGTGAGTGTGCGACCGATCCCTTGCGGTGCCGTGTTTCCCGTGCTGTTCCGGCACTCCAGACTCGTGGGCGCGGCCCGCGGGTGGCGGTGACGGCTGTCTGGGTGACCACGCGAGAACGTACGGACCGCCGAGCCTCGGCCCGGCGGTCCGTACGTTTCTGGTCAGGCGATGGGTTCAGGCGGAGTAAGTGGTGGTGGGTTGGTGAAGCCATCGGCGATGACGTAGGACTGGCCGTAGGGCAGGACGTCCTGTCCCTTGTCGTCAGATCAGTTCACTGAACCGGCAAGGTGACTCCAGACACCGGACTGGCCGGCGTTGGTGATGTCCGCGAGATCGATGTGGGTCGTGGGTTTCGGGCCGCCGACCTCGTCCCAGGAGTGGACGTAGTGGGCAACGTGAGCGAGCACCTGCCACACGCGTCCGTCCTGCGTATCGACGAGGGTTCCATCAGCCGGATAGAAGTGGGCGTGACCCCATGGGCTGGCACCGCCCGCGTTGTCCAGCGCCGCTTGGTCGACCGTGGTGCTGGGCTGCGGGCCGCCAATCGCCGACCAGGACGAGACGTACAACGGAGCGCCGCCGGCGAAGCGGTACACCTGGCCGGTGGGACTGCCATTGACCAGAGTGCCGTCCGCGGGAACCGCGTTGACGTGATTCCAGACTCCACCGGAACCCGCGTTGTCCAGTGCCGCATCGTCGACACCGACCGTCGGCTGAGGGCTGCCGAAGACCGACCATGTCGACACGTACAGCGGTGCGCCGCCGGCGAAGCGGTAGACCTCGTGACGGACCACGCCGGCGACGAAGGTCCCATCCGCCGGCGTGGCGCGAACGTGACTCCAGACGTCGATGCCACCAGCATTGTCGATGGCGGCCTGGTCGACGGCCGTGACAGCCTGAGGTCCGCCAAATGCCGACCACGTGGAGACGTACAGCGGTGCGCCGCCGGCAAAGCGGTACACCTCGCCACGAGATGTACCCACCACGAATGTGCCGTCGCGAGGATATTGAGGCAGGGCAAGGATTGCGCTGTGGCTCAGGTTCGTGGCCGGTTGCGCACCTCCGAAGCCGTCCCAGGTAGACACGTAGACCGGTGCGCCACCGACGATGCGGTAGACCGCGCTGGTATCGGCGTCGCGCACGAACGCGCCGTCGGTAGTTCCGCCGCCGGCGTCGATGTCCTTGGCATGGATGTAGTTGTACGCCGAAACAGCGACTCGTCGCTCGCCGTAGGTACCTTGGTAGTTGTAGTTGTAGTCCTCGATCGTGATGGTGCCGTCGCCGTTGACCGCCTCCACCCACGCTACGTGTCCGGACGACTCAGCGATCGACCCGGCAGCCGGGTTGCCGTTGACGGCGTAGCCATGTGTCGAGAACCATGATCCCCAGGTTCCTGCGTTGCCGATCGCGCGCGGCATTTCGAAGCCGTTGCGCGCATGCAGACGCCAGGCCACGAAACTCGTACACTCGCGGTTGTAGTACCCCCATGAGTCGATACGAGAGTCCTGGGCTGCGTTGCGCCACTCCGCCGGATAGTCATCCGTACCAGCCAGCGCGGGCACAGGTACCGCCATCAGTGCGACAAGGCCGATCAGTGCCGCTCCGAGCATTCGCAGAACGGAGCTTCGCCATGTCAGCATTTCTAGGCCCCTGTGGTGTCGTCGCCAAAAAGGCATGCGATCTCTCCTAGCTTTTTTGGACGTAGTCTTGAGAGCACAAATCTTCAAGGAATTCTTTCTGCGGCATCAGTCAATTCGGTCGAAACGCCCGCAACATCGTGACAATAAGCGCTGGTGGATGAGTCTCGAATCGTCCGTAATTCGGACGCTTCCAGCCTCTCTGACGCTTCTAGTCTCTCGGACGCCGGGAGCATTGGGAAGCTGGACATTTGTTCCCGACCGAACGGCTCAACGTGTTGGCAGGTCGACACACGGCGCCGGATTCGGCGCACGGTAGGCTGGGTCGTCACACAGCAACCGGCGATAGACGGCGTCGTCAGCACGTGAGCTAGTGGGCGCGCTCCAGTTGTCCGAAGTTCCACCGCATCCCGCTCGGACCTCGTAGCCGCCTGCAAAAGGCAGTTTGTACGTGTACCTGGTGGTGCCGCCATCCTTCTTGACGGCTGTAGCCCACCCCGACCCGCCTCGAGCGGCTTCGATCCACACGCTGGCGACGTCGACGCCGGAGCGACAGGAGACGTCGGCGGTGATGACGAGCGGTGTCGCCTTGGGCAGAGTCAGGATCAGCAGGATCCACCCGACGACGAGCACCAACAGGATGGTCAGTGGCAGCCATTTTCCGGTGAAAGTGTCTCTGCCGTCATCGGAGCCGTCGTCGGCGTTCACGGAAACATCGCCCGCACCGTGTCGTCGAGGAAGAACTCCCAGTTCTGCGCGACGTACCGGATGAGCTCCGTGCTGGGCGAACCGTTGGCCGGATAGCCTGGGTCGAACTCGAGCAACTTGGACCGCAGGTCGTCCATGCTCTTGCGGATGGTGCTGGGTTTCACGCCGGCGGACTTGGCGATGGCCTTGTGCTGGTGTTGCCCGGACGCCATGGCGCGCCAGATCCGCAACCGCGCCGGGGAGGCGAGAAGAGTCTCCTTGAGAGGCCGGGCGTAGTCAGGGGTGAGGTACATCCCCAGCACCGGGTGCATGTATTCACTTCCCTGCAACGCCGCGGCGACCGCGCGCGGAAGATCACCGCTGGCCTCCTTGGCGCACATGACGCGGCACCCCATCACTTCGTGAGCGAAGATCATGTGTATCCGGCGGTTGGGCGCTCCGCCGCTCCAGATGACAGGTCGCGTCGGCAGGCCGAGTTTCGCAATCGCATGCAGCACGGCCAGGCCGCTCTGATGCAGCTGTCCGCCATCCAGGCCGATACGGCCGAGCCGTCTGCGGGTTTCGAACTCGTCCGATTCCGTGCGGAAGAGCATGTCGACGAGGGCCACGTCATAGGATTCTGCCTTCATCTTTTCGATCGCCTCGAACGGTCCTGACACCACATCGATAGCCGCCGAGGCCGCGGTGCGCAGCGCGTTGATGGCCGCCTCGACCGACACGCCCTCGTCCTCGACAATCAGAATGCGCAATGCGTCCACCTCGTCAGTGCAATGGAAGGGAAAGCCGAACCTCGGCGCCTGTGATGGACGGTGTGATGAGCCGGAAGTCTCCGCCCATCTCCTTCGCCCTGACCTTGATTCGCTGCATCGTCGACCCGACCATGTCGAAGTCGTCCTGGGCCATGCCCGGCCCTTCGTCTCGGATCGTGAGCACGACAACGTTTCCGTGATGCAGCTCCAGCGCGACATGCACTCGGCCACCACCATGACGTACTACATTCTTGAGCGAGTTGACCAGGCATTCTTCGATCAATTTCGCGCGTTCGTTGGAGAACGTCAACCCACCCAGTCGTGGAGTGCTCAACAGTGTCAACTGGCCGCCGAAGAGCCAGTACGTGTTCTTGAAGATTTCGACGGCCCCCACCTGCCGGTACGCCAGCAGAAGCTGTCGGCGATGACGATAGACAATCTTACGCAGGTCAATGGCAGCGCGCTTCGAACTTTCGCCATTCGCAATACGGTCGATGGCGGTCTCGACGCTCGAGTGGATTTCCCCCAGTGTCACGTCGTACGCGCTGACGGTGGCTTTGAGTTCCGCCTGCACCGCGATTCGACACAGCTTCGCCATACCCTTGCCGACGAGGAACCAGACGATCGCCCAGACGGCGTACTGCACCAGGCTTCTGGCCTGCTCCGTGGAGAAGGACCAGGAGTTCATGATGCCGATGATCAAGATCGGCTGAAAGGCGACCGCGCAGAGTAGCGCCACCTCGATGGACCGCCGCTGAAAACGGCCGCGCCACGGGTAGAACGCGAGGATCGTCAGCGTGATCAAGGAGAAGTTGCCCGCCTGGATGCCGTTCCCGTATCCGCCGAAGTCACCGGGATGGATCAGGTGGGCGATTGCGAGCTGGACGACAAACGTGATCGCGACCCACACTCCCGCCCAGTACGCGCCGCTGGTCACTGGTCCGCGATGGCGAACTGTCCATACTGCACCCAGAAAGTGCGCGACAGTGAGTGCGACGAGGATCCGGACACCGTTCGGACCGTAGTTGTCGTTGAAGAGTGCGCCCACCAGGTTGGCCGCCTGAAGTAGGAGTGCCACGGCTTCGAACGGACGGAGCAGCTTGTAAGTCGTCCGGTAGTTGAAATCCTTATCCGACTCCCCTACCTGAAAGATCACAGGAGCCCTTCGATTCGATCATGAGAAGCAGATCTGTGCGATAGGCCCAGTATCCCCAGGCCACGGAAGAGCGACAAGGGTACAAAGAGGGGTGCCTCGACGGCGCTACGCCGGACTGGTGCCGTATCCCTACCCAGTGGGCATTTGTCCGCCTACCGCTTGCAGACGCACTCCTCAACGCTCGGGTTGTCGACCGGGAGAGGAAGGAGTGGGCGCCACGGCTCCAGCGGCGCAGCGGTGGGTGAGGCACTGTCCAGCCGAAAACTGTGGTGAGCCTATGGCGGAACGAACTGTTCAACAGTTGTCTGGCCGGCCTCGGCGCGGCCCTCACCGCGCTGATCACGCCGCCGTGCTGGAGGAGCTGGTCCGCTACCGTCGGGCACGACTGTCGACGCAGTCGAGCCTCTTCTGAAGGAACTGGCCACTGGGTACGCGCTGGCTGGTGAACGGGACGCCAGCCAGCGGTCACTCGACAACGCCATGCGCTTGCTCGCCGCGCCGGGACGCGACGACGAAGTGCACCTGGGCCAGCGCAGCGTCGTCGGCGACGACCTCTACGCCGTCTACCGCACGACCTGCGACATCCACCTCGGGCGTGGCTCCAGCGCGATCGCCGTCCTGGAACCTCGACTCGACGCGTTGGCTGGTTCGTCGCCCAGGACGGCGACGATCAGCCGCGCGAAGCTCGCCAGGGCCTACGCCAACGCCGGCCAGCCTGACCACGCGTGCCGACTGGCCGTCCAGGCACTCGACGCCGGCGTCGCCGTCGGCTCGCACTCCGCGCTCAGCGAGGTGCGGCGCGCGCTGCCCGTGCTGAAGCGGTGGAACGGCCGCAGCGACGTCCAGGAAATCACCCGCCGCGCGGAGAACGGTTAGCCATCCCTGTTCCGTTTCAGGCGGATCACGTCCAACCGTTCCTCCCGCACCGTGCCCTCAGCGGATCACGTGACGACGTACGCGCCGGCGTTGGGGCGGTCGGCGATGGCGGCGACCAACTCCACGCCCGCGTAGTGCAGTCCGGCGCCGGTGTCGGTGGCGTAGCCCTGGGGCCAGCCATCCGCGATCAGCCGGTGGAACGCGGCACGTCGCTCGCCCTCGGCGTAGTGCACGGCGTTGGAGTACGGCAGGAACTCCAGCCCGTCGGCGACGCCCCGGATGCCGCCGTAGGAGTCGGTGACCGCGCCGGCGTGCCAGCACAGCGAACCGGCCGATTCGCCGCCGAGCACGATCCCGGCCTGCCAGCAGTCACGAAGGATGTCCTGTAGTCGGTGGGCGCGCCAGACGGCCAGCAGGTTGACGACGCTGCCGCGGTCGATCCAGATGACGTCCTGTTCCCGCAAGTGCGCGGCGACGTCGGGCACGTTGGGCTCCTCGAACAACGCCAGGTGCGACGTGATCACCCCGGTGCCGTGGAACGCGGCGTGGAAGCTGTCGATGCTGGCTTGACGGTCACCTGTCCCAGTGCTGAGCAGGCACAGCTTCGGAGAGGGCGGCGCACCGGCCAGGCCGATGGCGTAGCGAAAGATCGGGCCGACCTGCCACGGGGAACGCGCGCGATTGAACCCCATCGAGGTGGCCAGGATGGTGGGCACGTCCGCCGGCATGGCCGCAGTGTGCCAGGCACGCCACCGACAACGCGGTCGCCAAACTGCTCCCACCAGAACGATTCCCACGTGCTTGCCGGCACCCGAGTCTCTGCCCGACCATCGGAATCGACTCGGCGATCAAGGCTGGAGACGACGTCGTGGAGACATCCCCAGTGTGGCTGTGGCGGTGCGCTCTCGCCGCCCGCGTGCTGCGAACCGACCTCGATCGGGGAGCACCTCCACGGCCGCCTGGCGGTTCGACCACGCCGAACCCGTGCTCGCGCCGATGATGGACGAGGTCCTCGCCGAGCTGAGGTCGAGCTGTCCAGTGGCGCACTCGGAGGAAGCTCCGGCGGCTCGGTTCATGGCCAGGGCAAACGAGAAGACCACGCCAATGCCAATCGACAGCCAAGACATCTGGGCGCGGCCAGCATCGGCTCCGGAGATCTCCGTGCCACCGATCTTGACGGACAGCGAACTGGAGGAGGTCACCGCAATACGCATACTTGGCGCAGCGGGCGGCCGACCGCTGCCGGTGGCCTCGGATCGAAGGATGGCCGCCGGTCGAGGCCGGCGGCCATCCTGATGATCGGTCAGACGGTGGCCGAACCAGCCGTGGCCTTACACGTCAGACCAGGTCATGTCGGCCTTGCTTCGCCGCGCGTACGAACGCAGCCGCCGCGTGCGCAGAGAACGTGAGATTTGGCCCGTCGGCGTTCTTGGAGTCTCGGACGCCCACGAATCGTTCCGTCATGGCAACCTCGACACACGCGCCCTGATCTTGGCTTGCAGTGGCCTTGCGCCAGGTCGCGGTGTCAAGCCCGTGCATCGTCATAGGTGATGGTCCTCCGGCTCAAACTAGATCATCCAGCGTCGTGCGGATCACCGCAGCCGAGTCCTCCGGAGACAGCGCCTGTTGACGCGCCGCCGCCGCGATCTCCTCATAAGCCGTGCTGAGGAGGGGATCGTCCGACCATCGCGCACCCAAAGGTGGTGGATGCTCCAGGTACACGGCTGGCGAGAACTCGGCGAACAGCAACAACACGAACCTACCCGCCAGTGCGGCGTGGGCACCGGCGGCAGTGGGCACGATCTGGATGGTCACGTTGGGGCGCTGACCCAACGTGAGCAAGTGATCCAACTGAGCGGTCATGATCTCGGGCGTACCGATCGGCCGATGCAGCACCGATTCCTCGATCAGCGCTACGAGTTCGAGCGGGTCGTCCTCGGTCAGTCGGCGTTGCCGTTCCATCCGCAACCCGACAACGAGCTCGCGATTTGTTGCCGACACAGCGCGCGAGGCGACTGTTAGCGCCTCGGCGTAGGGCTGGGTCTGGACCAAGCCGGGCATCACGCCGTGTTCGTAGGTGATCTCGGTCAGCGCCTCGCCCTCGCCACCGACCAACTCAGCGAAACCCTCACCGACCACTGCCCGGTAGGGAGCCCACCACGTCGGTTGCGCGGTCAGCGCGGCGGCCTCCACCAGCCGGTCGATGTCGTGGCCGGAAGCGCCGTAGGCCGTGAGCAGATCGCGGACATCACGCCACTGGAGCCGGTACTTGCCCGCTTCCATCTGGCTGATCTTGGGCTGGGTGCAACCCAGCACCGCGGCGGCATCGGCCGCGGTGAACTTCCTTCCTACCCGCTCCGGCGCGGAGGATCGGAAGGCGCGCAGCTTTTTGCCGATGCGCTGGCGCTGCAACGTCGGATCTGGTCGGGCCACCTGTGTACCTTCACGCGGTGAGTGGCGGCGTCGAGCAGTGCCTGGACCCCGCGCGGCTGCGCCGGGCGGTGATCTCCGCTGCGGACGAGTTGGGCGTCGTGCCGAGCATGGTGCTGCTGCACAACCCCGAGCGGACTCTGGCCGAGCTGCCCCCGCGAGCCGGCGCGGTCGTGCTGGGCGAGGCATGCCTCGCGCTGCGGGAGGCCGTGCGAGCGGGCTGGGCCGGTGGATGGGGCATCGCCTCGTGGAGCCCACAGCCTGTGCTCGCCGCGGTACGCGCCCCCGACCCATCCGAGATCCCCGCACCCGATGTGCTCATGGTCCGCGCCGGGCTCCTGGTCGGCACCAAGGTCCTCGACGCCGCCGACGCACTCGCAGGGCGGTGGCAGCTGGGTGCGCGGCAGCGCTGGGGGATGAGCCCCTTCGCCGGACGTGCACGCGATCCGGTGTGGACCGACGTCGACGCCGACGCTCTGTTCCTGGCCCGAGGCCAGAACGTCACCCGGATGCAGGCGGCGTTCCGCGTCGCCTACGACCTGCCGGTGGTGAGCCGGATGGCGGTGGGCGCCTCGAGCGTGACGCATCTGCGTGAACTGGTCGACAGCGTCGGATTGCGGTCCGATCCCGACCAGGTGGCCCGCTACCGGGCATTGCTGCACGGCCCGCCCCGGCCCGCCGGCCGCCGGGTGAGCGACAAGAGTGGTTAGGCTCGCAGGTCCCGCAACAGCGCCTCGGCGGTGGCGCGTGCGGGCGCCAGCAGCGCGTTGGGGCCCGGACGCCGGCTGGACAGGCGGATCACATTGGCGCAGAACAACAACCGCGCGAGTCGTCCTGACCTGGAGGCCATGTCCTCGGCGAACTCACGCTCCACGCGTTGGGCAAGCTGAGGCACCCGCAACGAGGCGCCCCACAGGAACGCCGCGTCCAGGCCTCGCGGGCCAAGGCCCCAGTCCTCCCAGTCCAGCAGCACGCATTCCGGAGCGGTCAGGTTGTGCCAGTGCAGGTCTCCGTGGGCCACCGTCCACTCGTCGATCGTGGTGTCCACGCCCTGGAAGACCTGGCCGACGCGGCGGGTGAGGTGCTCCTGGCTCATGCTCACCCGGGTGGTGGTGTGGGCGGCCAACGCGTCCAGCGAGTCCGCGAGGCTGCGCCACCACGAGTTCGGGAGGTCGGGATCCACGGTCAGGCCGCCGGTCGTGCCGATCACCGGAGCCGTGACCAGTGCCAGCTCGTCGACTCGCCACACCAGTTGACGTCCCGGGTCGACCCACATGTGGGACTGGAGCCAGGCTGGTTTGGCGACACCAGTGACCATCGAGGCCGCCTCGGCGCCGGTCCACGCAGTCTCGTTGAGCCGGCCAGGCCGACGCCACTGCATCCGCGTCCACGTGGCGGCGGCAGTGGGCATCCCCACGGTGAGGCCGTCCACGCCGTACACCGCGCCGGACCGGACGAGGCCGACGCCCAGGGCTCGCTCCGCCCGGTCCAGGACGTCCGCGTGGTGGTGGGAGCGCAGATCCACCGGTGCGGGCGGCTCGGCGGTCTCGGAGACGGCAGGTCGGGTGCCCATCAGACATGTTCTCCTCGGTCGTCGCGGCGACGGGTCGAGCTCGGTGGGTGCGGGTGATTATTCCCGCCGGAGTGCTCGCTCGTCGCGTAGGGGATGGTTCCCGGTTGGTCAAAGCCGTCCCCGACAATGGTGTTCACGCCGTTGGCGATCCGCCAGTTCGACGATGCTGGCGTGCGACGTCTTCCACGTCGACTGCGCGCTCACCCTCCAGCGGATCTACGTGTTCTTGGTACTGGAAGTCGGCAGCCGCTATGTCCACGTCCTCGGCACGACCACGAATCCGGACGGCTGGTGGACCACGCAGCAGATTCGCAACCTCGTGATGGATCTCGGTCATCGAGTCGGCAAGTTCAGGTTCCTCATCCGCGACCGGGCTGGCCAGTTCACCACCTCGTGCGACGCCGTCCTGGCTGACATGGGCACCAAGACGGTGAAGATTCCCCCGCGGTGCCCACCAGCGAACTGCTACGCCGAACGGTTCGTGCTCACCGCCAGAACCGAGCTCACCGACCACAGGCTGATCCTGAGCCAGCGGCACCTGCACACCGTGCTCGTCGAGTGCATCCGGCACTACAACGGTCGACGGCCGCACCGGTCCCACGAGCTTCGCCCACCCCGGCCGACCCACCCCGTGGCGAACCTCAACTCCCAGCGGACCAAACGACAGCAGGTGCTCGGAAGTCTGATCAGCGAGTACGAATGGGCTGCGTGAAACCGCTGGTCAGCACCGATGACGGGCTTTTGGAACCCCACAGGCGGTATAGCCGCGCCTGAGCCTGTTCGATTCGCGGGACCGGTTGAAGGTCGGGCACCGCCGCTGAGGTCAGGGTGACCCGACCTCAGCGGCGATCGCACCGTTAGGCTCAGTTTCCGATGGAAGTCCAGTCGGAGAACGCGCCGTGGGCGGTGGACTGGCTGGAGCCCATCAGCCTGTTGTCGGCGTTGTCGATGTAAATGGCCACCGCGCCATTCGAGCCGATCACCGCCTGCGGGTCTGAGGCGACACCGCCAGAGCCGATCTGCCCCCACGCGCTGAACGCTCCACCGGCCACAGGCTGGCCGGAGCCGAGGATCCGCCCATCGGTGCTGCGGCTGTAGATCGCCACCGCCCCATCAGGCCCCCGCACCACGGCGGGCTTGCCCACAAGGCCGCCCTGCCCCAGGACCGTCCAGTCGGGGAACGACCCGCGCACACCAGACTGGGTCGTCCCAACCAGATTGTGGTTCGTCGCGGTCACATAGACCGACACGACCCCGTTGCCGTCGACCACCACTGTCGGATCGCTGGCCACGCCGCCAGAGCCGATCTGCCCCCACGCGCTGAACGCCCCACCGGCCACCGACTGGCCAGCGCCCAGGATCCGCTCGTCAGTTGTCCGCGCGTACAACGCGGTCGCCCCGTCCGAGCCTCGCGCCACGGCGGGCTTGCCGGTCAGGCCACCCTGGCCGAGGATGACCCAGTCGGGGAACGACCCGCGCACACCAGACTGGGTCGTCCCAACCAGATTGTGGTTCGTCGCGGTCACATAGACCGACACGACCCCGTTACCGTCGACCACCACCGTGGGGTCCGACGCTACGCCGCCACTGCCGATTTGGCCCCAGGCGCTGAACGCGCCGCCGGGGGCGGACTGGCTAGTGCCCAGGATCCGCCCGTCGGTGGTTCGCGCGTACAACGCGACCGTCCCGTCAAGGCCCTGCGCCACCGCGGGCTGGCCGGTGAACCCACCACCGCTGCTCAACTGCTGCCACGCGCTGAACGCCCCGCCAATAGCCGACTGGCCGGTGCCGTACACATTCCCGTCAGTCCCCACGTTGTACGCCTCGACCGTGCCCCCACCCGACAACAACACCCCAAAATGCGACCCACTCTGCGAAGGGGTGTCGTCAACAATTTTGTTGTAGCGATATGAGGTGTAGGTGTTATTGGGGTGGCCGTCCAAGCTGCTGTCATTGATGTTGGCGTGACCTGCCCGAACGGGGGTGCTGCCGAAGGTGTAGTAGTTGAAGCCGCCCTGGCTGTCGGTCCAGCCGGCGAACAGGAACGTGTGCCCCGGCGAGAACTGAGTGTTCGGCCGGTCGAGGAAGTCGCCTGGTTTCAGGCTGGCGCGATCGATCTGAGTGGCGATGCTGGGAATCGATCCCGTGTTGTAGCTTTGTCGTGTGTGCAGAGTCATGGAGACGTAGCCGGAGCAGTCGCGACGGTAGCTGTTGTCCCCGCCGGGACCAGACGAGTATTGGCTTGGGTCGTCGCTTCCGGCGTCGTCGTACGGCCCTGGTTGGTGGTCGACCCAGTACTGCGCCCGCTGTATGACCTCACTGCGGCCAATGGGCTCATCGATGCTGGAAGCCTGGGCGGCTGGAGCGCCAGTCAGGGTAGTGATGGCCAGGGTGCCGAAAGTCGCGGCGAAGGTGAGGAATGCGGCGGCGAAGCGGCCGACAAGGCCGCTGCCGACAATGTTTTGCCTCAAATCAATCGGATCCTTAATTCAGGTTTTCCAGTGAACGCGGAAATAGACAATTTGGCTCGCCCGAAAATACTCGACGGTAATCCGCTAAAAATATGGAACTCAGACCGAAAGGCGACGCAACAATAAGTCGCCTCGACACTTTTGACGAAGCGCTAGTTGCCCCCGCGCATTGCTTTGCGCAAAATCGGCCGCGTCGGTTGGCTAGGTTGCGTGCTCGGCGATCATATAAATGACTATGTCGGCGGAGGGATGTTCATACGTGCTCACGGTGCTCAGTCTGGCTCCAATGATGAGCGAGGGCCAGGCAGAGAACTAGCAACTCACAAGCAACTTGCCAACCTGGCGCGCGATGCCTCGGGGCGGCCAGAACAATCTGGAGGACGGCATGACAGGCTCGTTCGACTTGCAGTTGCGGCGGTACCGGCTGCGGGCCGGTGTGACCCAGGACGAGCTCGCGAGGCGGTCCGAGGCGTCAGTGCGTACCGTCAGCGGCCTGGAAACCGGCCGTCACGCCCCCTGGCCGCCTCGGCGCGCCAACACTGACGTCCTGGGCCTGGCCGCCGCCGAGCGAGACGAGTTGCTGGCAGCGGCGACCGGCTGAGTGGCCTCTGTCTCGCCGCCGAGGGCGGACCGTGGGTTCCTGCCGAGGACAGTGGCTGACTTCACCGGACGGGACGCTGTGTCAAGTACCGAGTTCGACGGAAGGCGTGATCATCCGCTCGGTGTCGATACGGGTGTGGTTGGGTAGTGATGGTTGGTCTCGTGTTTCACGAGTGGGATCAGGCCGAGTTCGCGGTGTAGTCGTCGGTGGTTGTACCAGTCGATGTACTCGGCGACGGCGATCTCGAGATCGCCGATGCCGCGCCAGGGCCTTTGCCGCAGATCAGTTCGGCCTTGAAGATCGAGTTGAAGGCGTCCTCGAGGGCATTGCTTGAGCAGTTCGCCCTGAATCTTTTTGTAGCCCCTGCTGTGGTTTCTGTGGCCATACGTTCGATCCGCCCGGTGATCGCGTTGTCGACGGGCGGATGGGCGACCTGGTGTGGATAGGTCCACTTCGCGGCTACCAGGTGCCGGTGCCAGCGCGGGATCGTGCCCGAGGTGGGCCAACCGGTGCGGCCGCAGCCTCTTGGGGAGCAGGCGGATCAGTGCGGCGACCGCAGTCCGGTTGGCCTAATCCAGGCGGGGTTTCGGGTTGCCTCTGCGTGGCGCGGCGACCTCATGCCGTAGTACCAGCAACTCGACGTCCTTGGACGCCGACGAGCGGCCGAGCAACACCACCAGGCCCACCAGCCGGCCTGCCCGGACGCTTCACGTTCTGAGATCGCAAACGTCTGGTAGATGTCTAGTAGATGTCGTGGTCAGACCCATCCCGCAGGAAGCAGAATTGCCATCTGCCGGTTAGCAGCACTGCGACCGGCGACAGCAAAAGCAGTGTGTGAAACGAAAGGATGGCAGATGCGTTTTCGTACACTTGTGGGTGCGGCCGTGGGTGCCGCAGCACTTGCCACGGCTCTCAGCGCGCCAGCGTTCGCAACCGAGCGCGCGTGGGATGCTTGCGGTTGGCGCCCCGACTACACCATCGTTTTCAACCCCGACGGCAGGTTCTGCTTCCAGGCACTCAGCGGGCCGGACGATCTGGCTGTCAACATCGACAGGGTATCCACTCTGCACGCTGGCGTGAACAGCGGCTGGGTTGAGTACTTCGACGGGAGGACCGGCGCTTTCACAAGGAAGAACTTCGTGCATGACGATGAATTCTCCATCAACAACGGAGTCGTAACAAAGATCCACCTCAACAGGTGAGGATTCCCTGAATCGCACGAGCGGAGCGGCTGGAATTGTGGGCTAGGTCACCCGCAGTTCCAGCCGTCTTGCTGTTGTCGGTGAGCGCGGCCGCCGCGCAAGCGAAGGCTGTGTAGTTCGCGCCCGTCAAGGTCCGACGTGCCCTTCGGTGTCATGACACCATGAAGAAGGAGTCGCGTCGGCCTCTCGTTGACACTCGACGGGGTCAGGCCGTCGTCACCATCCGGGGAGCCTCATTTCTGCCGTCGCGGTCGCGGCGCGGAAGGCACGGGCAAGCATCGCGAGGGTGATGCGCCGACACCAGGCCGCATACTTGCGGACCTGGCAGCGGTCCAGGCTGACCTGATTCTTGTCGCCTGGAAGCACTTCTCGACTGCCCGGCAGGTCCCGGCCACCCGCACCAGCACATCCAGCGGTACCGGATCCGGTATGTGACAAAGGAAAAGGGTGGCCCACACCTGGGCGGGAGACTTGTCCACGAACGATGGTGACCGCAGCACGGTCAACACGGCGGCGCGTGCGGCCGCAGTCAGGCTGGCCGGGTGCGGCCTGAGGTAGGCGGCATGGTCTGGTCATCGAAGGTGTGGGGTTGCGGCACCGGTGGAGCGTCGCCCGGGATTTCCAGACCAGGTCGCACCCCGGTTTGGTTCCCGGCAACGGTTTCGTTGCTGGCGTGCTTGCTGTCGGCGGTCGGGTGCGGATGTTCGTCGAGCGCGGCCAGCCGTTGTTGGACACGCTCGGCGTCGCCTACACGATGTTGGAGCTGGTACAGCTCAAGGGCTTGTTGCCAGGTATGCCGGGCGTGGTCGTGCTGGTTGTGGGTGGCCTGGGCCTCGCCGAGCCGGTCCAGGGTGTCTGCTTCTTCGTAGGTGTGGCCGATGCCCCGGTACACCGTGAGGGCCTGGCCGTAGTAGCGCAGCGCATCGTCGTGCTGGTCGGTTTGGTGGGCGATGTAGCCCAGGCTGTCCAGGGTGTTCGCCTCACCCTCGGGGTTGCCGTGCTGGCGATTGAGGATCAGCGCGGTCTCGCAGAACTCGCGGGCCTCCCGATGACGCCCAACCCGCGCGGAGTACCAGCCCACCAGGTTGAGCGCATCGGCCTCCCATGCCGGACTGTCCAGAGCACGAAACAGCGGCAGCGCACAGGTCGCGTGGTCCAGCGCCTGCTGGTGGTCGCCTTGCCGGCCCAAAGCCATCGCGAGGGTGTAGTGGGCGCTGGCCTGGCCGTGGGGGTCACCGGTCCGCTCGGCCAGATCGAGGGCCTCGTGCAGGTGGTCAAGGGCCGCGACGTGGTCGCCTGCCCTGGCGCAGGCTCCCCCCAGCAGTCGTAGGGCCAGGACCTGGGTGGTCGGCTCCGCCAGGTGCGCGGCGGCGTGGGCCCCGGCCCGCCACACCGCGACACGGTCATGCAGGTGACCGTGTCGGTGGTGAAAGGTGTCCAGCGCCCACGCCAACTGCCACACCGGGGCGTGCCAGCCGCGGTCGACAGCCAGCCGGTGGGTGGCCAACAGACAGGCGTGCTCGGCCCGAAACCACGCCTGCACCGCGGCTTGGTCGGTCAGCCCGTGTGGAACAGCGCCAGGGGTGAGTTCGCCGAGCATGACTGGCTGTCGGTGCGCCTCCAGGAGCCGATCACCGGCGTGCGCGGTATGCAAATAGAAGTCGACCAGTCGCCGCAATGCCGCGTCGCGAGCGGGGCAGGACTTGGCGAGTTCGGCGGCGCAGAGTCGGACGAGGTCGTGCATGCGGTATCGGCCCGGAGTGTGCTGCTGTAGCAGGTGCGCGGTTTCCAGGCTGCGCAGGATGACACGTGTGCTGGCGGTGGGACGGCCGATGAGGCTGGCGGCCGCAGGCAGGCTGATGTCCGGGCCCGGTGCGGCGCCCAGCAGCCGGAACAGGGTGGCCGCCTCGTCGTCCAGGGCGTGGTAGGAGGATGCGAACACCGCGCGTAGGTTCGTGTGCAGGTCTCCGGTGTTCAGGCCGTCCAGCCGGGCTGATTGCTCCCGCAGTTCTTCCGCCAGCGCAGCCAGTGGAAGGCCAGGGTGTGCGGTGGCGCGGGCGGCGATGATGCCCAGGGCCAGCGGCAGGCCGCCGCAGCAGTCCAGCAGCGCGTCCACCGCCTCCGGTTCGGCGGCGACCCGGTCGTGGCCGAGGTGTGCGGTCAGCAGCGCGCGGGCTTCGGCGGGTTCGAGGACGTCAAGGGCGAGGCTCAGGGCGCCGTGCGCGGCTGCCAGCCCGGAGAGCTGGTCGCGGCTGGTGACCAGCACGGTGCAGGTGGGGCTGCCGGGCAGCAGCGAGACGACCTGGGCGGTGTCGCGGGCGTTGTCCAGGAGGATCAGCATGCGTCTGCCGGCGACGAGGCTGCGGTACAACGCGCACTGCGCCTCGAAGCTGGCGGGGATCGCGGCGGCGTCGACGTGTAGTGCGTCGAGGAGACCCCGCAGAGCGGCCGCCGGAGATGTTGGTGCGGCGGTCGGGTCGAAGCCGCGCAGGTTCGTCATCAACTGGCCGTCGGGGAACCGGTCGATGTTGCGGTGGGCCCAGTGCAGGGCGAGCCAGGTCTTGCCGATCCCTCCTGTCCCGCCGATCGTCGAGATCACCATCGTGGCGCCAAGGTCGGCCTGCGCGTCCATCGCGCCGGTAAGCCTGGCCAGTTCCGGAACCCTTCCGGTGAACAACCGCGGCGCAGCCGGCAACTGGCGCGGTATCGGGGGCAGCGCCGGTTCTGGCTCGGACTTGTGGGTCGGGATGGTCTCGCCGCGCGCTGCGGCGAGTAGCTCCTCCCGCTCTGCCGGGGATACGGCCAGTGCCGCGGATAATCGGTTCATCGAGCCCAGTTGCGGCGTGCGCGCTCGGCCGGACTCCAGAGAACTGATCGTGCGGGCCGACACCCCCGATGCCGTGGCCAACGCGTCCTGTGTCAACCCGGCCCGCAGTCGGTGTGTCCGCAGCAGCGCCCCGAAACCGTCAGCCATCGTGACCCTCCCCGTCCCATCTGACTTCAGGCATCCTATGGGGTGAAACCCTGTTATATCCTGTGAATTCCTAGGTGATGACGTCGCCATTGAGTCATTCCGCGCAACCGCGTGTGACTCAATGCACTCGTAGTCCGTTGCGGCTGATGACGCGCCGAACCCGTTGCGATACAACAAAAACGCAGAACCCGACATGAAGGTGGCCCTTCCGAGATCAACTTCACAGAGATCCTGCGCCTGATGAGTGTCGCGTACACCGCTGTCCTAGAGGTATCCGAGGCCAGCGTCCTGTTCATCTCCGCGTTGTTGCATGCCGAGCGCGTGCGGCGAGGCACCCGCAGGGGAATCCGCGCCGGGTACCTACAAGCAGGCCGCACTCGGTGCTGCGCTGATTCCTCGACGACACCCGGATGTCGACTCTAGCCAGGGACAATGGGCCGGTCCGTTGCATCCTCACCGCATCGCGCTGGGTCGCCCGCACAGCACAGCCGCCTGAGCACCACAGGCGACAGTGCCGAGCGTGCCCACCCCATCGAACAAGGGGCCGGCACGCTCGGCTCTCGCAAGAGCTGCCATGACGGAGGAACTCTGCAAGATGGCTGGTGCCGATCGGACGCCAGACATCTCCAATCATCGTGGACGAGCCAGACAGGACAGCAGACCCCGCACGGCCACCGTCCATCGGACAGCTCACGACGACAGAACCACAACGATAACCGAGGAATCAGGTCGGTGGCTCCAGGTTCAGCAGGTCTGGTTGGTGTGGGTTCCTTCCAGCCATTGGCCGCGAACGAACCCGACCTCGTTGTTGGCATAGTTGAGAACGAGGTTCCAGTCCTGGTCGCCGTTACCTCCACTGTAAGGCAAATAGCAGATGTCAGTCAGGGCGTCTCGCGTCGGGAGGTGCTGATTGGCCACACCCTGATTACAAAACGTCGCCGGACACTGGAACAACGACAACGTCGGCACCCCCGAGGTCACCGGCGCCCCGGCGCCCCCACAGGTCTGACTGGTGTGGGTTCCGTCCAGCCACTGGCCGCGAACGAACCCGACCTCGTTGTTGGCATAGTTGAGAACGAGGTTCCAGTCCTGGTCGCCATTGCCTCCGCTGTAAGGCAGGTAACAGATGTCGGTCAGGGCGTCTCGCGTCGGGAAGTGCTCGTTCGCCACGCCTTGGTTGCAGGCGGTTGCCGGACACTGGAACAACGACAACGTCGGCACCCC
>NZ_VUOB01000111.1:3688-4009 GCF_008386585.1 Solihabitans fulvus | reverse complement strand
GGTGCGCGGGCGGCTCGCCCATACCCTCCCACCAGACGTCGCCGTCGTCGGTGAGCGCCACGTTGGTGAACAGGGAGTTGCCCTGCTCGATGGTGCGCATCGCGTTGGGGTTGGTGTGCCAGTCGGTGCCCGGCGCCACGCCGAAGAAGCCGTTCTCCGGGTTCACCGCGTACAGCCGGCCGTCCACGCCGAACCGCATCCAGGCGATGTCGTCGCCGAGCGTCTCAACCTTCCAGCCGGGGATGGTCGGCTCCAGCATCGCGAGGTTGGTCTTGCCGCAGGCAGACGGGAACGCCGCCGCCACGAAGTAGACCTTGTTCT
>NZ_VUOB01000111.1:0-3652 GCF_008386585.1 Solihabitans fulvus | reverse complement strand
GAACTGGGTGATGTACTTCGTGCTGTCACACGGCCAGGGCACGTCCTGCTGACCAGGCTGCAACGGTGCGCCGACGGAGTGCAGCGCCCTCACGAACTCCTCGTCCGCGCCGAACCGCGCCAACGCCTTGGTGCCCATGCGGGTCATGATGTGCATGGAGACCACGACGTACTCGGAGTCGGTGATCTGCGCGCCGAGCATGGGCTTGTCCGCGGTCAGCGGTCCCATGCAGAACGGGATCACGTACATCGTGCGGCCACGCATGCAGCCCCGGTAGTGCTCGGTCATGATGACCTTCATGTCGACCGGGTCCATCCAGTTGTTGGTGGGTCCCGCGTCGGCCTCGTTCTCCGAACAGATGAAGGTCCGCTCCTCGACCCGCGCGACGTCGGAGGGGTCCGAGGCGCACCAGAACGAGTTCGGTTTCGCCTGGAGGCGGACGAAGGTGCCTGCGTCGACCAGCGTGGTGGTCAGCCGCCGCCACTCGTCGTCCGAGCCGTCACACCACACCACCCGGTCCGGCGTGGTCAGCTCCGCCACCTCGCGCACCCAGGCGACAAGCCGCTGGTGGTTGGTGGGCGCCTGATCCAGACCGGGAATGGTCACTGTGGTCATCCTGTCTCCATTGTCAGGGTGCCGAAGCACCACAGGAACAAACGCGAATGAATGCAAACAGGGTAGCGGCCGGTCGCCGTCTCGACGGCTTCCACAAGAGTGTCTTTCGCCTCACTCAAACGATTCACAAACCGATCAAGAAGCCGGTGCGAGAATGGCACTCAAGGACGCGTGAAGAACGGCAGAACCAGGCAACAGTGCAGGTCGAGCGTCTCGTGACCGACAGCTTCGACCCTCGCTCTGTGCGCGCACAAATAATGTCGACGCCGCGTTGTCCGACGTCGTTCGGTGAATGCGTTCGCCGCTTGGCCGGTGTTTGTCTCCCTATTGCCGCTGCCTGTTTTCCACAGTCGCCAGCGCGGCACGGGCCACAGCCGCCGACAGGCCGGGGGTCGACAGCTCGGGAAGTAGCCGATCCGGCGGAGTGGCTTCCATCAGGACCCGCACGCAGGCCATCGCGAGCTCCACCTCGACGTCCTCGCCGCCGTCGCGCAGCGGCGCGGGGGCCGACACCGCGGCGGTCAGCAACCCCGGCAGCGCCAGCAGCGGGCTCTCGCCGTCGGGCGCGATCACGGTCACCGGGTCGTGCCAGGAGGCGGAGTGCGCCAGCGCGGCGGCGCGGTCGACCAGGTCGATCACCGCCGTGGCGCCCCGGGCGATCCGAGACAGCGGGAAGGCCACCGCGTCGGTGGTGTCCCAGCTCACGATGTCGCCGACTCCGGCGGCCATCAACAGCCGGGTCAACCCAGGCACCCGAGCGGCGCCGGCGACCACGACCCGACTGGCCCGGGGCGGTGTGTCCGTGCGGCGCAGCGCGGTGAGCAGGGCGGCGGTCAGCGCGACCGTGGTGGTGTCCTGCTCGGTGACCACCGGGACACAGCCTGCCGCGCGCAGCGCCTGCTGCGCGGCACGAGCCCGGGCCGGGTCGGTGCGCAGCAGGGCGATCGCGCCGATGTCCACCGGCAGGCTGCGCAGGCTCGCGGCCAACTGCCGCGCGTCGGCGGCGGCCACCGGCAACGCGATCGCGTCCAGCCCGGCCAGCTCACGCAGTAGCGCGGCGCAGCCGCCCAACGCCGGCAGCAGCGGCAACCGGTCGTGGCCGGTGGACAGTGCGCTGCCGTCGCTGACCACGGCCACCGCGGCCGACACCCGAGCGGCCGTCACGAGGCGTGCTCCGCACGTAGCTCCGCCAACAGCGTGGCGTGGTCGGTCAACACCTCGGCGAGAATGCCGCGCGCCACGGCCAGCAGGTCGGCGACCTCGGGGGTGCGCAGCGCGTAGGTCGTCGTGCCGCCTTCTCGGACCGCGGTGACCAGGCCGCGCTGGCGCAGCACCGCCAGGTGCTGGGACAGCCGGGACGCCTCGACCGGGATCTCGGCCAGCAGCTCGTGCACGGCGCGCGGACCGTCTCGCAGCAGCTCCAGCGTCCGGATCCGCACGGGATGTCCCAGCGCGCGGAAGAACTCGGCCTTGACCTCGTAGAGCGGGACCGGCATGACGTCAGCTCGCCTCACTCTCGAGGATCTGCCGTACCGACGGGTGCACCCAGTCGCGGGTGTCCACGGCGTGCCGTTCGGCGATCTCCAGCAGATCCCGCAGGCGCGCCAGGTGCAGCCGCACCTCGTGGGGGTGCCGGGCGGCCTGGGCCGCGGTCAGCGCCCGCTGGGTCTCGCGAACCTGCTCGCGCAGTGTCGTGACGAACTCGCTCACCGGCCCGCGTCCCCTTCCCCGTAACTAGCAAGCTCATCATGTCGTTAGTTAACAAAATACGCAAGTACGCAGTCGCGTATACTGTGGATCGTGCCACGCAAGCGACCCCATCCGATCCTGTGGATCTGGTACGCGTTCGGGGGCCGGTTGCCCCAGCGGTACCGGACCTGGGTGCTCCACGACATCACCTGCCGCACCTGGGTGCTGCGCCACATCCTGCGCGGCCTGGTCCAGATGTCGCCGGTGTTCCTGGTGCTCCTGCTGCCCGGCGAACTGTGGATCCGGCTGCTGGCGTGCCTGCTGGGCGTGCTCGTGGGCTACTTCTACGTCCTGGCCTACATGCTGGAGACCACCGAGCAACGGCTGGTCAAGTGCGGCTACCCGCGCGGCACCGGCCGCGACACCCGCGCCTCGGCGCGCGCCGAGGACGACGAACGGTGCCGGGCCTTGTACAACGCCCGCTACCGCTCGGGCGAGTGACCAGTTCGGTCACCTGACCACCTGGGCGTTCAACGGCTGGCGGCTTGCGCGGAGGTGCTCGGGAAGTCTGGTCCTGTCGTCATGCCACTACCGCAGCCCGCGCGGGCTCAGTCCACCGTGCCGCGCAGACCCCGCACCAAACCTCGCCGTCGGCCTGCACGACCACGATGCGGATGCGGATGCGGATTACCGGGATCATCGCGCACGGCACCTCCGACGGCACGTCAGCGGGGTTCGGGGAACAGGCCGGTGACCGAGCCATCCTCGAAGACCTCCCGGATCGCGCGCGCCAGCAGCGGGGCCACCGACAGCACCGTCAACCCAGGGAATCGCTCATGTTCGGGGATGGGCAGGGTGTTGGTGACGATGATCTCGCGGGCGCCGCACCCCGTCAGGCGCGTGGCCGCCCGGTCTGACAGCACGCCGTGGGTGGCGGCGACCACCACCTCGGCGGCACCCGCCGCCCGCAGCGCCTCCACCGCCTCGACAACAGTGCTCCCGGTGTCGATCATGTCGTCGACCAGCACGCAGACTCGACCGCGGACCTCACCCACCACGCGGTGGGTGTCGTGCTGGTGGGGGCGTAGCGGGTCGCGGGTCTTGTGGATGATGGCGATCGGGCAGTCGTCGAGGTCCCGCGCCCATTGCTCGGCCAGTCGCACCCGGCCTGCGTCTGGGGACACCACCGCGAGGTCCGCGCCCGCGTAGGTCTCGCGGACGTGGGCGGCCAGCAATGACTGCGCGAACAGGTGGTCAACCGGATACTCAGACAGGCCCTGGATCTGGGCGGTGTGCAGGTCCACCGTCATGATCCGGTCCGCGCCAGCCGTCTTGAACAGGTCGGCGA
>NZ_VUOB01000110.1:692-1127 GCF_008386585.1 Solihabitans fulvus | reverse complement strand
CCATCGAACAAGACCCGCAGGACACCCCCTAGTAGACCGTCGCGTCTAATCTTTGGGGTAGAGGTGGCGGAGTTTGATGCGTGCGTCGTCGGTGGTGAACTGCCATGGGACTTGGCGTTGCTCGGTGTTGATGGCGTGTTGCCATGCGGCGAGTTCGGTGTTGAGGGTGTCGAGGTCGCTGATGCGGCGGTCGAGGCATTGCCGGGCCAGCGCGGACAACTCGATCTCGGCGATGTTGAGCCAGGACCCGTGTTTGGGGGTGTGATGGATCTCGAGTCGCTGAGCGAGGGCGAATGCCTCGCCGGGCGCGAAGGCGTCGTAGAGCGAGGCGATGCCGTGGGTGTTGAGGTTGTCCATGACCAGGACCACGGTCTGGGCGTCGGGGTAGTCGACGGTCAGGAGTTGTTTGACCTGCCCGGCCCAGTCGATTCTGGT
>NZ_VUOB01000110.1:0-682 GCF_008386585.1 Solihabitans fulvus | reverse complement strand
AGCGGGTCGCGGGCGTGGCCGAGCAACTGGAAGGGTTTCTCGTCCATGCACACGACCGGGCGGGCGGGGTCGCGTGGCCGGGCGTAGACCGCGAGCACGTCCTCCATGCGGGCGGCGAACTCCGCGTTCGCGCGTGGCGGGATGTTCCAGCACTTCCTCAGATGAGGACGCAGTTCCGTTTTTTTAGGACCCGGCCGATGGTGGAGTGGTCCAGGTTCGGGATGTCCTCGGTGAGTTCGACGTGTTTTTCCAGCAGCCGCAACGACCACCGGGCATACCCCGCCGGTGGCTGTGAGCACGCCAGGGCGATCAGCCGGGCCTCGACCTCACCGGTCACCGGGGACGGCACCGGTGGAAGGTCACGCTTCTTGCGCGTGATCGTGGCAAGGACATCGCCGCCGGCCTCGGCGAATCGCTTGGCGACCAGTCGCAGCATCTCGCCTGAGACCCCGAGCTGGGCCGCGATCACGTCCTTCGGGTCGGGCTCGCCTGCCGAGGTGTCCAGCGCGAGCAGCACCCGTGCCCGCCTGATCACCGATGCCGGACGCACACCCGTGGTGGTCAGCCGGATCAGCTCTTCACGATCCCGGGCTGACAACGTGACCGGCCGCTTCATCAGTGAGGCCATGGCGGTAGTCCTTGTCCGGCAGGGAGGGGAACCTGTCAGACCACAGCCTCCCAG
>NZ_VUOB01000011.1 GCF_008386585.1 Solihabitans fulvus | reverse complement strand
AGTCATTGTGTTAGGAGCTCTGAGGCCCGAACCTGGAGTGCGCTCCAGATGATTAGCAACCCGAACGACCCGGGGTTAAGCTCGGCGGCATGGAGTTTCGTCGACTGGGCCGTAGCGGCCTGACCATCAGCGAGATCTCGTACGGCAACTGGCTCACCCACGGCTCGCAGGTCGAGGAGGAGCAGGCGCAGGCGTGCGTGCGCGCCGCGCTCGACGCCGGCATCACCACCTTCGACACCGCCGACGTCTACGCGGGCACCAGGGCGGAGTCCGTCCTCGGCCGCGCGCTGGCCGGCGAGCGGCGCGAAGGCCTGGAGATCTTCACCAAGGTGTTCTGGCCGACCGGCACCGGCGAGAACGACCGGGGCCTCGGGCGCAAGCACATCATCGAGTCGGCGAACGCCTCCCTCAAGCGGCTCCAGACCGACTACGTCGACCTGTACCAGGCGCACCGGTTCGACCGCACGGTGCCGCTCGAGGAGACCATGCTGGCCTTCGCCGACCTGGTCCGGCAGGGCAAGGTGCTCTACGTCGGCGTCTCGGAGTGGACCGGCGAGCAGATCACCAGGGGCGCGGCCATCGCCCGCGAGCTGAACGTCCCGCTCATCTCCAACCAGCCCCAGTACTCGATGCTGTGGCGGGTCATCGAGGACCAGGTCGTGCCGGCCTCCGAGCGCGAGGGCATCAGCCAGATCGTCTGGTCCCCGATCGCGCAGGGCGTGCTGACCGGCAAGTACCTGCCCGGCCAGCAGCCGCCGAGCGGCTCGCGGGCTACCGACGAGTCCGGCTCAAGGATGATCGCCGGGTTCATGCGGGACGAGGTGCTGGAGAAGGTGCAGCAGCTCAGGCCCATCGCCGACGAGGTCGGCCTGTCGCTCGCGCAGCTCGCCGTGGCGTGGGTGCTCCAGAACCCCAACGTCGCTTCGGCCATCGTCGGCGCGTCGCGCCCCGAGCAGGTGACCGAGAACGTCAAGGCGGCCGGCGTGAAGCTGGGCGAGGAGATCATGGCCAAGATCGACGCCGTGCTCGACGGCGTCGTCGAGACCGACCCCCGGCAGACCCGCACGCCGTAGTCACGTTCGCCAGTTCCCGTCGCGTCGGGCCCGCCGCCTTTCGAGGTCGCGGGCCCGACGCGTGCCGGGCTCCAACGCAGGCCGGAGCTAGGCGCCGTGCAGGCTCATCGGCCCGTACACCTCGGCCTCGCCGTGCAGCAGCGTGACCTGGTCGGCCCCGGCGTCGCGAAGCTCCTGCCACGCGTCGCTGAGCCAGTCCTCGGCCTCGGTCTGCCCGTCGAACGTCTCGGCGGGGCCGGCCACGTCCCGACCCTGCGCGTCCTGGTACCGCCACCGGTAGTCCATCGCGACCGCCCTTCCTGGAATCCGTTGCCCAGAAAGGTAATGTGACGCGGCCCCCGGCGGAATCGACCGGGCTGCGACCGGAGGTGAGTGTGACGCGACGGACACTGGTGCTCGGCGGCGCGCGCTCCGGGAAGTCCGCCCACGCCGAGGGTCTGCTCGCCGACGCCGCCGCCGTGACGTACGTGGCGACCGCGCGGCGCGACCCGCAGGATCAGGAGTGGGCGGCCAGGATCGCCGCGCACGTGGACCGCAGGCCCCCGTCCTGGCGCACCGTGGAGACCACCGACGTGGCCGCCCTGCTCGACGCCCTCGGCCCGGCGGATCCGCCGGTGCTGATCGACGACGCCGCCACCTGGCTGACCGGCGTGCTCGACGACTGCGGCGCATGGGAGGGCGCCGGGCTCGACGAGGTGGCGGCGCGCTGCGGGGCGCTGGTTGCCTCGGTCGCCCGCTGCCGGTCGCGGGTGGCGCTGGTGTCCGCCGAGGTCGGGTTGGGCGTGATCCCCGCGACCCGCTCTGGCAGGCTCTTTCGGGACCAGCTCGGCTCGCTGAACGCGCGGCTCGCCGAGGTGTGCGACGAGGTGCTGCTGCTCGTCGCGGGCCTGCCGTTGCGACTGCGTTGACCCGGCCCCGGCGTTGACCCGACCCCAGCCCGTTTCGACCAAGCCACGCAACCGTTCCCGCCACACCGGAGGCACTGGATGACCGCCAACGACGACGTCAGGTTCCCCGCCATCCAGGCGCCGGACGGGCAGGTGCGCCGGCAGGCGCTGGCCCGCCAGGAGGTGCTGACCAAGCCGCTCGGCTCGCTTGGGCGGCTGGAGGAGCTGGGCGTGTGGATCTCGGCGTGCCAGGGCGTGTGCCCGCCGAAGCCGATCGCCAGGCCGAGGGTCGTGGTGTTCGCCGGGGATCACGGGGTGGCCAAGCAGGGCGTGTCCGCCTTCCCGAGCGAGGTCACCGGTCAGATGGTGGCGAACTTCCTGGCCGGCGCCGCGGCCGTCAACGTGCTGGCCGCGGCGGCCGGCGCGACCGTGCGGGTCGAGGACCTGTCGGTCGACTCCGACACCCCGGAGCAGGTCCGCCGCTTCAAGGTGCGGCGCAGCTCGGGCGCAATCGACCGGGAGAACGCGCTGACCGAGGCGGAGACCGTCGCGGCGATCGCGGCCGGTAGGGCCATCGCCGACGACGAGGTGGACGGCGGCGCGGACCTGTTGGTCGCTGGCGACATGGGCATCGGCAACACGACGCCGTCCTCGGTGCTGATCGCGGCGCTGACCGGGGCGGAGCCGGTGAAGGTCGTCGGCAGGGGCACCGGCATCGACGATGCCGGGTGGATGCGCAAGACCGTGGTCATCCGCGACGCGCTGCGCCGGGCCCGCAAGGTCAGCACGGACCCGGTGGCGCTGCTGCGCACCGCGGGCGGCGCGGATCTGGCCGCGATGGTCGGCTTCCTGGCGCAGGCCGCGCTGCGCCGAACCCCGGTGATCCTGGACGGCGTCGTCGTCGGGGCGGCCGCGCTCGTCGCCGAGGAACTGGCCCCCGGTTCCCGCGAATGGTGGGTGGCCGGCCACCGCTCGGTGGAACCGGCGCACTCGCTGGTCCTGGACCACCTGAACCTGACGCCGCTGCTGGAGTTCGACATGCGCCTCGGCGAGGGCTCCGGCGCGGTCGCCGCCCTGCCGCTGGTCATGGCCGCCACGCGGATCATGGCGGAGATGGCGACCTTCGAGGACGCCGGCGTCTCCGGCAAGGACGAGCCGACGCAGTGAGGCTCGCCTCCGGCGACGCGGCGGCTGCGCCGAACCCGCGCGGCGGCTGCTCGTGAGCCACGGCCTGCGTCTCGCCGTGTCGTGGCTGACGGTGCTGCCGGTGCGCGCCGGGCGGGTGGACGCGGCGTCGTGCCGGCAGGCCATCACGCTCGCGCCGCTGATCGGGTTGCTGCTTGGCGGTGTCGCGGCGGGGGCGTCGCGCGGGCTGGAACTGCTTGCCGCTCCCCCGCTGCTGGCCGGGCTGTTGGTGGTCGGCCTGCTCGCGCTGCTCACCAGGGGCATGCACCTGGACGGGCTGGCGGACACGGTGGACGGGCTCGGCTGCTACGGACCGCCGGAGCGGGCGTTGGCCGTAATGAAGGACGGCGGGGCCGGGCCGTTCGCGGTGGTGGCGCTGATCGTGGTGCTCGGCGCGGAGGCCGTCTGCTTCGGGTCGCTGCCGCTGGACAACCGAACCGGCGCGGTGGTGCTGGCGCTGACGGTCGGGCGCGCCGCGTTCCTGTGGTGCTGTCGGCGGGGCGTGCCGCCGGCCCGACCGGACGGCATGGGCGCGCTGGTGGCTGGCTCGCAGACACCCGTCGTGGTGTGGGCGTGGTGGGCGGCTCTGCTGGCGGTGTCGGTGCTGGTCGCGCCGGGCCGACCGTGGCTCGGGCCGGTGGCGGTGGTCGCGGCGGGCGCGCTCGTGGTCGCGCTGGTCCGGCACGTGCGACGGCGGTTCGGCGGCATCACGGGTGACGTGCTCGGCGCGGCGGCCGAGTTGGCCACGCTGGTCGTGCTCGTCGTCTGCACGCTGGCCCGCTGACGCACGCGGGCCTCTGCGGTTCTTGTTGCAGCGCAACAGAAACCGCAGAGCCGCACGTCGAATTGCCGTGCCGCGGGGGCCGGCGCCGGGACGTCAGCCCAAACGGGATCAGCCCAGACGAGTCAGCCAGCCGTGCTGGTCGGTGACGGTGCCGTGCTGGATGCCGGTGAGCTGCTCGCGCAGCCGCATGGTCACCTCGCCGGGCTCGCCGCCGCCGACGGTGAACTCGCCGTCCGCGTGCTTGACCCTGCCGACCGGCGTGATCACGGCGGCCGTGCCGCACGCGAACACCTCCGTCAGCTCGCCGGACGCCGTCTTCTTCTCCCACTCCTCGGTGGAGATCCGCCGCTCCTCGATCCCGTAACCGAGGTCGGCCGCCAGCCGCAGCAGGGAGTCGCGGGTGACGCCGGGCAGCAGCGACCCGCTCAGCTCCGGGGTGATCACCCGCGCGTCCGCGCCGGAGCCGAAGACGAAGAACAGGTTCATCCCGCCCATCTCCTCGACCCAGCGCCGCTCGACGGCGTCGAGCCACACCACCTGGTCGCAGCCCTTCTCGGCGGCCTGCGCCTGCGCGACCAGCGACGCCGCGTAGTTGCCGGCGAACTTGGCCGCACCGGTGCCGCCGGGCGCCGCCCGCACGTACTCGGTGCTCAGCCACACGCTCACCGGCTTCACGCCGCCGGGGAAGTACGGGCCAGCCGGCGAGGCGATCAGCAGGTACAGGTACTCCTTCGCGGGCCGCACGCCGAGCGCGGCCTCGGTGGAGATCATGAACGGCCGCAGGTACAGGGACTCGTCCATCGCGTCGGCGGCCCAGCGGCCGTCGACGGCCAGCAGCTCGCGCAGCGAGTCGAGGAAGATCTCCTCGGGCATCTCCGGCATGGCCAGCCTGCGCGCGGACGCCTGGAAGCGACGCGCGTTGGCGTCGGGGCGGAACGAGGCGAGGGAGCCGTCCGGCTGCCGGTACGCCTTCAGGCCCTCGAAGATGGCCTGACCGTAGTGCAGCACCATGGCCGCGGGGTCCAGCGCGATGGGGTGGTAGGGCTCGACCGAGGCATCGTGCCAGCCCTGCTCCGGGTTCCAGCGAATCTTCACCATGTGGTCGGTGAAGTGCTGCCCGAAGCCCGGATTGGCGAGCACCTCCGCGATCCGTTCCGGGGTCGCCGGCTGCGGATTGGGGGTCCGGGTGAAAGGCAACGCTGTCGTCATGGCTGCACGGTAGTCGGTCACCGCGCCGGGCGAAATCCGTTCGATTCGGTGCCGACTCGAACACCGTCCTAGCCAACCGTTACCAAACCGGCGGCCCCGTCTCCTACGATCGGTCCGTGAGCTCAGGCAACCAACCCGGCAGGTCCGCCGGCAGCAGGCACGCGGGCGAGGTCGCACCCGCCAAGCCGGCGTCGGGCGCGGCAGGCGACGTCAAGCAGGTGGCCGGGGCCGCTCTGCTGACCTTCGGCAGCGGTCTCGCGGTGCTCGACGGCTACCTGCTGCTGGACGTTATCGGCGGGCTGCTCGGCATCGTGGCGGCGGCGTTCATCGCGGCATGGTGGTACGGCCAGCACA
This sequence comes from Solihabitans fulvus, assembly GCF_008386585.1. Taxonomy (GTDB): domain Bacteria; phylum Actinomycetota; class Actinomycetes; order Mycobacteriales; family Pseudonocardiaceae; genus Solihabitans; species Solihabitans fulvus. The sequence goes on along the minus strand of NZ_VUOB01000011.1, from coordinate 80,590 downwards.
AGGAGCTGTTCCCTCGGAACGCCTCCGCCAAGGCACTGGTCGTGCTCGGCGTGATCTCCGGCCTGCTGCTGGTGCTGTCGTTCGCGTTCAACTGAGCCGGCCACCGAGCCGGCTCACGATTCGTTCGACGTCCCTTCGGCGCGCTCGACGCGCAGCCTGCCCAGCCGCGCCGACCACCCGGTGAGCGCGGTGCCGACGCACAGCGCGCCGCCGGTCAGCAGCAGCGCCTGGATCGGCATGCTCATGGCCAGCAGCACCGAGAGCCCCAGCCCGAGGCACGCCGTGCGCATCGGCCAGGTGCGGTCCTCCTGCAACAGCAGCCTGGCCGAGGCGTTGGTGAAGGCGTAGTAGAACAGCAGGCAGCAGGACGCCATGCCGATCGCCTGCGCCGGGCTGAGCAGCAGCACCGCCGGCAGCGCGAGCACGCCGCCGACCACCTCCACGCCCCCGCCCGCCCGGACGGTCCGCATCGGCAGGTCGCCCGTCTCGGCCATGGCCAGCACCGTCCGCCGCATCCCGCCGAGCACCCAGAACAGCGCGCCGACGGCGGCGATCCCGGCCCCGAGGTCGACAACGGGGGCCAGCCAGGCCGCGTCGGCGGCGATCATGGCGTCGTGCAGCGGCGCCCTCGACCACGCCAGCCGCGCGGACCCCAGCTGGTGGTGCGCGGCGAAGCCGACGACGAGGCAGCCGACGAACGCGATGCCCATGAGCAGCGGGATCGACCGTCGGGTGGCCCGCTGCTCGCCCTCCTGGGGAGCGGTGACGCGCTCGAAGCCGACGAAGGCCAGGAACATCAGGCCGGCCGCGCCGACGAGGCCGTTCGGGTCGTCGGCGCCGCCGACACCGGCGATGGGGGTCACCGTCAGGACCGGCGCTGGCGGCACCGCGAAACAGGCGGCCACCACCAGCACGAGCACGGCCAGCACGGCGTAGGCGAGCACGAGGCTGACCAGCGGGCTCGGCGTCAGCCGGCGCATCCGCAGCGCGGTGACGGCGACGAGCAGCGCGAGCGCGCCGAGCAGCGGTTGCCCTGGGACCAGGTAGTTGCCGAACGTCCCGGCAAGGGCCGCGGCGGCCGCGGCGTGGCCCGCCAGATACGCGGCACCGGTCAGCCTGCCAGGCCACGGCCCGAGCTGGGCCCGTGTGTTGGCGTAGCCGCCCGCGCCGGGGTAGGCGGCGGACTGGTCCGAGGTGGAGAAGGCGCTACAGGTCGCGGCGAGCGCGGCGAGCGCGACGGCGGGCAGGAACCATTTGCCCGCGAGGGACGCGGCCGGGGCCAACCCGGTGAACAGACCCGCGCCAAGCATCGCGCCGAGCCCGAACAGCACCGAGGTGGATGCGCGCGCCGTCGGAGGGAACGTTTGCGGCACCGGTACACCGTTGCAGACTGCGACGCACGGAGTAACCGCCCGGTCGGTTGACACCCCGTCGGGGGTTGACTACGCACCGCCAGCACAAGTGCCCAGATCACCCAAGCCGCGCGAGAAACCTTTAGCATGCGTCACTACCTGGAACTCCCTCCGCAGCACCCTGCGCCTGGAGCACACGACTCACTTCCCGCACAAGGAGCACTACGTGACCGCGCCGAAACTGGCCCTCACCGACAGCGACCTCAGCACCCTGACCGTTGACGCGGTCGTGGTCGGCACCGTGCAGGGCCCGGACGGCCTGGCGCTCGCCGCCGGCTCCGAGACCGTCGCCGCCGCCTTCGACGGCAAGCTGCCCGCGCTGCTGGAAACCCTCGGCGCGACCGGCAAGGCCGAGGAGACCGTCAAGCTGCCGACGCAGGGCGCGCTGGCCGCCCCGCTGCTGGTCGCCGTCGGTCTCGGCAAGCCCGCCGACGACGGTTCGGTGACCGAGGAGCAGATCCGCCGCTCCTCCGGCGCGGCCGCTCGGGCACTGACGGGCCTCAAGCGCGCCGTCACCACCCTGTCCGCCACGCACCTCGGCGCGGCCGCCGAGGGCACCGTGCTCGGCGCGTACGTGTTCACCGCGTACAAGTCGCAGGCCGGCGACCTGCCGGTCGGCCGCGTCGACCTGGTCACGCCGCCGGCCGCAGGCGCCAAGGACACTGCCAAGGACCACAAGAACACCCTCAAGGCCGCGACCGCGATCGCCGAGGCCGTGTCGGTCACCCGCGACTTCATCAACACCCCGCCGAACGACCTGTTCCCCGGCTCGTTCGCGGACCGCGCCGCCGAGCTGGCCAAGGCGGCCGGCGTCGAGGTCGAGATCCTGGACGAGAAGGCGCTGCGCAAGGGTGGCTTCGGCGGCATCCTCGGCGTCGGTGTCGGTTCCGGCCGCCAGCCGAGGCTGGTCCGGCTCAGCTACAAGGGCCCGAAGGCCGGCAAGAAGGTCGCGCTGGTCGGCAAGGGCATCACCTTCGACACCGGCGGCATCTCGATCAAGCCCGCCGGCGGCATGGAGGAGATGACCTCGGACATGTCCGGCGCGGCGGCCGTGGTGGCCACTGTGGTGCTCGCGGCCAAGCTGAAGTACCCGCTGGAGATCACCGCGACGGTGCCGATGGCGGAGAACATGCCCTCCGGCGACGCCTACCGCCCCGGCGACGTGCTGACCATGTACGGCGGCAAGACCGTCGAGGTGCAGAACACCGACGCCGAGGGCAGGCTGATCCTGGCCGACGCCATCGTGCGCGCCTGCGAGGACAATCCGGACTACCTGATCGACACCGCGACGCTGACCGGCGCGCAGGTGGTGGCGCTCGGCAAGCGCACCGCTGGCGTGATGGGCACGGACGAGTTCCGCGACCGGGTCGCCGCCATCGCGCGGGCCACCGGCGAGGGCGGCTGGGCCATGCCGCTGCCCGAGGAGCTGCGCGCCGACCTCGACTCGCGGCTGGCCGACCTGGCCAACGTCACCGGACACCGCTGGGGCGGCATGCTCTCCGCCGGCATCTTCCTGAGCGAGTTCGTCCCCGAGGGCGTCCAGTGGGCGCACGTCGACGTCGCCGGCCCCGCGTACAACTCGGGCGGCCCGTGGGGTTACACCACCAAGGGCGGCACCGGCGTGCCGGTGCGCACCCTCGCCGCGGTGCTCGCCGACATCGCGGCCAACGGCTGATCACCGGTAGCCAGTAGCCGCGGGATCGTCGAGCCACAACGAGGCCGGCAGTCGCGGGATCGTCGAGCGATAGCGGAAAGCTCGCGCCACAGGGCGCTTTCAGGCCGGGATCAGTGGCCTGAAAGCGCCCTTCGGCATGCTGGGGTCCCGGCACGCCGACGCGGAGGGGGCAGCACCATGAAAGGGCTCACCCAACACCAGTACGAGGTCGGCGTGGTCTGGACGGGGCAACCCGACGGAGCCGCGGCCGACCCGGCGGCGCTCGACCCGGCCGGGCTCGACCACAGCCACGAGATCCGGGTGGTCGGCAAGCCGACGATCGCCGCCTCCGCCAGCCCGGCGCAGTGCGGCGACACCGCCAGGCACAGCCCGGAGGAGCTGCTGGTCGCGGCCATCTCGGAGTGCCACATGCTGTGGTACCTGCGGCTCGCGGCCGAGAACGGCATCGTGGTCACCGGCTACCGCGACACCGCCGTCGGCACCCTGAGCGAGCACCCGGACGGCTCCGGCCGGTTCACCGGCGTCGTGCTCAACCCCGAGGTCACCGTCGCCGATCCGGCCACCCAGCACACCGCGCAGGTGCTGCACGAGCGGGCGCACGCGATGTGCTTCATCGCCTCCTCGGTGAACTTCGCCGTGCGACACGAGCCGGTCACCAGGGTGGCGTGAGGGGCGACCGGACGGAGCGTGGGGCAAGATGCCGCCCGTGAGCACCTGGTTCGGCCGTTGGATCGTGGAGACCGGTCGGTTGCCGCTGTTCTGCTTCTTCGCCGGCACCGTGCTCGGCTTCACGTTCATCCGGCTGTCCGTGCGGCTGATCCGGGCGCAGGTGCGGTGGTGGCCGGGCAACGTGATCCGGGGCGACGTGCACGTGCACCACGTGGTTTTCGGCGTGGTGTTCATGTGGCTCGGCGGGGTGGCCGGGCTGGCGATCCCCGGCGAGGAGGTCGGCTGGCGGGCCGGTGTCGCCGCGGTGTTCGGCGTCGGCTCGGCGCTGGTGCTCGACGAGTTCGCGCTGATCCTGCACCTCAAGGACGTCTACTGGGCCGAGCAGGGCAGGCTGTCGGTGGACATGATGTTCGTCGCGCTGTCCGTCACCGGGATGCTGCTGCTTGGTCTTCGCCCCGCGCTGATCGACGACCTCACCGGCTCGGCGGAGGACGGCTCGCCGCAGGCCGTGCTGATCACCTGGACCGCCGTGCTGATCGACCTGGCCATCGTGGTGATCACGCTGCTCAAGGGCAAGATCTGGACCGGCCTGTTCGGACTGTTCGTGCCGATCCCGCTGCTGGTCGTCGGCGCGATCCGGCTGGCGCGGCCCGGCTCGCCGTGGGCTCGCTGGCGGTACAAGCCGGACCGGCCGAGGGGACTGCGCAAGCTGGCCAGGGCGCGCTGGCGGGAGCAGCGGCTGCGCCAGCCAGTGGCCAGGGCCAAGGTGTGGGTGCAGGAGCTCGTCTCGGGACGGCACGACGCCGTCCCGCGCGACTAGCTGGCCAACTGGCTAGCTGCCGGTGTCGCGCTCCGCGGCGCGTCGGCGCGCGGTGTACTCGCGCATGCGCTTGGGGTAGCCGACCTTCGCGACCTCGTACACGGGAATGCTCAGCTTTCGGCCGAGCTTCTGCGCGCCGTCCACGCCGTCGATGCGCCGCCGCGTCCACTCGCCGTCGTGGGCGATCAACACCACAGTGGTCTCGGTCACCGTGGTGCGCGGTTCGACGTAGGCCTCGACGCCCATGCGGCTGGTCGCCCACTCCTCCAGATGACTGGTGTCCGTGGACGTGGCCGTACGCAGCACACCGGCGCGCTTGTTCCTGCGAAAACGATCGAACAGTCCCATCGGGCCACCTCCTCGGTCATCGACCATCGATGGTGCCAGGTCCGGCCACGCGGCGTGGTCGAACCACGTCAGGAGGACACCCGTACTGGGCCGCGTCGCGACAACCGCGCAGGAAGTGACAAGATGGCCAGGTCCACGCGCGCACCCGCGCGAAAGACATGTCACCACCGTCAACGTTGCCTGTCGAGGAGATCCCGTGACCGACACCTCCGCCGACCTTGTGATCCTCGGCGGCGGCTCGGGCGGCTATGCCTGCGCGTTCCGCGCGGCCGAGCTGGGCCTGTCCGTCGTCCTGATCGAGAAGGACAAGCTCGGAGGCACCTGCCTGCACCGCGGCTGCATCCCGACCAAGGCGCTGCTGCACGCGGCGGAGGTCGCGGACTCGGCCCGCGACGGCGACCAGTTCGGCGTGAAGTCCTCGCTCGAGGGCATCGACATGGCCGGGGTGAACTCGTACAAGGACGGCATCATCGGCGGCCTCTACAAGGGCCTCCAGGGCCTGGCGAAGGCCAACAAGGTCACCCTCGTCGAGGGCGCCGGCACGTTCGTCGGCCCGAACACCGTCGAGGTCAACGGCGACCGGTACATCGGCAAGAACGTCGTGCTGGCAACGGGTTCCTTCGCGCGCAGCCTGCCGGGTCTGGAGATCGGCGGCCGGATCATCACCAGCGACCAGGCCCTGAACCTGGACTACGTGCCGGACCGCGTCGTGGTGCTCGGCGGCGGCGTGATCGGCGTCGAGTTCGCCAGCGTGTGGCGCTCCTTCGGCGCCGACGTGACGATCGTCGAGGCGCTGCCCCGGCTGGTGCCGCTCGAGGACGAGTGGGCCTCCAAGCAGCTGGAGCGCGCGTTCCGCAAGCGCGGGATCAAGTTCAAGACCGGCGTCCGGTTCACCGGGGCCGTCCAGTCCGAGGCGAACGTGACCGTGAGCCTGGAGTCCGGCGAGTCGCTGGAGGCCGACCTGCTTCTGGTCGCCGTCGGCCGCGGCCCGAACAGCGCGGGCCACGGCTACGAGGAGGCCGGCGTCACCATGGAGCGCGGCTTCGTCATCACCGACGAGCGGCTGCGCACCAACCTCCCCAACGTGTACGCCGTCGGCGACCTGGTGCCCGGCCTCCAGCTCGCGCACCGCGGTTTCCAGCAGGGCATCTTCGTCGCCGAGGACATCGCGGGGCAGAACCCGAAGGTCATCGACGAGTCGGGCATCCCCAAGGTCACCTACTGCAACCCCGAGGTCGCGTCGGTGGGTCTCACCGAGGCCGCGGCCAAGGAGAAGTACGGCTCCGCGGAGACCTACGTCTACAGCCTGGCCGGCAACGGCAAGAGCCAGATCCTGAAGACCTCCGGCGGCGTCAAGCTGGTCAAGGCGCCAGACGGCCCGGTGGTCGGCATCACCCTGGTCGGCGAGCGCGTCGGCGAGCTCATCGGCGAGGCGCAGTTGATCTACAACTGGGAAGCCTTCCCGGAGGACGTGGCTCCGTTGATCCACGCCCACCCCACCCAGACCGAGGCCCTCGGCGAGGCGTTCCTCGCCCTGGCCGGCAAGCCGCTGCACGTGCACGGCTGACGTCGGCACAAGGTCAGCCAAGCGAGCAACGAAAGCACGAGGAGTCAGCGAACGATGGCCTTCTCCGTCCAGATGCCAGCGCTCGGCGAGAGCGTCACCGAGGGCACCGTCACCCGGTGGCTCAAGCAGGAGGGTGACCGGGTCGAGGTCGACGAGCCTCTACTCGAGGTCTCCACCGACAAGGTGGACACCGAGATCCCTTCCCCCGCCGCAGGCGTGTTGCAGCGCATCGTCGCCCAGGAAGACGAGACCGTCGAGGTCGGCGCGGAACTCGCGGTGATCGGCGACGGCGCGGACGCGCCCGCCGAGCCGCAGGCCCCCGCGCCCGTGGCCGCCCCGGTTGCTCCGGCCCCCGCGCCGGTCGCCGCCGCGGCTCCCGCGCCCGCCCCGGTCGCCGAGGCCCCCGCCCCGGCCGCGCAGGCCGCGCAGGCCGCGCAGGCCGCCAGCGGCACCTCGGTGACGATGCCCGCCCTTGGCGAGAGCGTCACCGAGGGCACCGTCACCCGGTGGCTCAAGCAGGTCGGCGACAGCGTCGAGGTCGACGAGCCGCTGCTGGAGGTCTCCACCGACAAGGTGGACACCGAGATCCCCTCGCCCGTGGCCGGCACGCTGCTGGAGATCAGCGCGGGCGAGGACGCCACCGTCGAGGTCGGCGGCCAGCTCGCGGTGATCGGCGCGGCCGGCGCCGCTCCGGCCGCCGCGCCTGCCCCGGCTCCCGCGCCCGCCCCGGTTGCTCCGGCCCCCGCGCCGGTCGCCGCCGCGCCGGCTCCCGCGCCGGTCCAGGCCCCCGCCCCGGTTCAGGCCGCGCCCGCTCCCGTGGCCGCGCCCGCCCCGGCGGCGCCCGTGGCCCAGCAGAGCCAGGACGACAGCGCGAACGGCTCGCCGTACGTGACGCCGCTGGTGCGCAAGCTCGCCACCGAGAACGGTGTCGACCTGAACGCCCTCAAGGGCACCGGCGTCGGCGGGCGGATCCGCAAGCAGGACGTGCTCGCCGCCGTCGAGGCCGCCAAGGCCCCGGCACCCGCCGCCGCGCCGCAGCGCGCGGCCGGCGTGCCTGCCGCGCCTGTCGCGTCCGCGGTGGACACCAGCGGCCTGCGCGGCACCGTGCAGAAGCTGCCGAGGCTGCGGCAGATCGTCGCGCAGCGCACCCGCGAGTCGCTCCAGATGTCGGCGCAGCTCACCCAGGTGTTCGAGGTGGACGTCACCAAGATCGCCCGCCTGCGCGCGCAGGCCAAGGCCAACTTCGAGGCCCGCGAGGGCGTCAAGCTGACCTTCCTGCCGTTCTTCGCCAAGGCCACCATCGAGGCGCTCAAGCAGCACCCGAAGCTGAACGCGTCGATCGACGAGGAAGCCAAGACGGTCACCTACCACGGCGCCGAGCACCTCGGCCTCGCGGTGGACACCGAGCGCGGCCTGCTCAACGCGGTGATGCACAACTCCGGCGACCTCAACCTCGCCGGGCTGGCGCACAAGATCGCCGACCTCGCGGCCCGCACCAGGGCGAACAAGGTCACCCCGGACGAGCTGTCCGGCGGCACCTTCTCGCTGACCAACCTCGGCAGCAACGGCGCGCTGTTCGACACGCCGATCATCCAGCAGCCGCAGGTCGGCATCCTGGGTGTCGGCGTGGTGAAGAAGCGCCCCGTCGTGCTGACCGACGCGAACGGCGACGACACCATCGCCATCCGCTCGATGGCGTACCTGGCGCTGACCTACGACCACCGCCTGGTCGACGGCGCGGACGCCGGCCGGTTCCTGACCACCGTCAAGAACCGGCTCGAGGAAGGCTCCTTCGAGGCCGACCTGGGCCTGTAGGCCCGCGCACAGCTGCACCAGGAGGCCCCGTCGCGACAGCGGCGGGGCCTCCGCCGTTCTCCCGCCTAGTGTTTTTCGCACTCCGGCTTTCGTGGGGTCGCGTTCGGGGCCGCCGTCGGCGACGATCAACCCATGCGTGTGGTGGTCGCCGGTTCCTCCGGCCTGATGGGTACCAGCCTGGTCGCCTTACTCCGAGGTTCGGGGCACGAGGTGCTGCGCCTGGTGCGCCGCCGCCCGGCCGCCCCGGACGAGCGGCGCTGGGATCCGCCCGCCGGCCGGATCGAGGACGGCGCGCTGGACGGCGTCGACGCGGTGGTGAACCTGTGCGGGGCCGGCGTCGGCGACAAGCGGTGGAACGAGGCGCGCAAGCAGGTGCTGCGGGACAGCCGCACGGTGCCGACGGAGGTGCTCGCCTCGGCCGCCGCCGAACACGGGGTGGCCACGCTCGTCAACGCCTCGGCGGTCGGCTACTACGGCGACACCGGCGACCGGGTCACCGACGAGACCGCCGGGCCGGGCACGGGCTTCCTCGCGGATCTGGTGCGCGAGTGGGAGCTGTCCACCGCGCCAGCCGAGGACGGCGGGGTGCGGGTGGCGCTGCTGCGCACGGGACTGGTGCTGTCGCCGTCCGGCGGGCTGATGGGCAGGCTGCGTCCGCTGTTCTCGATGCTGCTCGGCGGGCAGCTCGGCAACGGCAGGCAGTACCAGCCATGGATCTCCATCGACGACGCGGTCGCCGCGATCCGGTTCGTGCTGGAACACGACGAGGTGGCCGGGCCGGTCAACATCACCGGGCCCGGCCCGGTGACCAACGCGGAGTTCACCAGGGCGCTGGGCCGCGCGCTCGGCCGCCCGACCCCGTGGGTGATCCCCGGGTTCGCGCTGCGGCTCGTGCTCGGCGAGTTCGCCGACGAGGCCGTCCTGGTCGGCCAACGCGCCGTGCCGAGGGTGTTGGAACGACACGGCTTCACCTTCGCGCACTCGTCCCTCAACGCCGCGCTCAACGCCACGCTGTCGCGATGACCGGACGCGCGACCAGGCGACCGGCGATCCTGCTCGGCGCGCTGCTGGCCGCGGCCTCCGTGCTGCTCGGCTGGGCTGTGCACGCCACCGTGCCGGCGCCGGACGCCTGGGCGCTGCGGGCCGTCGGCGAATCGCGGTCCGGACCGCTCGGCACGGTGGCGCGGGTGGTCAGCACGGTGCTCAGCCCCGGCCTTGCCACGGGTGTGCTGGTGCTGCTCGGCGCGCTGGCCGGCGTGCAGTGCCTGCGGCGGCGGCACGAGGCCGCGTGGCTGCTGCTGCGGTGCGGCCTGCTGCTTGGCGTGTGCTGGCTCACCGTCCTCGCCCGCTACGCCTACCGCAGGGTGCGGCCGATCGACTATCCACAGTGGAGCTACCCGAGCGGGCACGTGACGGCGGTGGGTTCCGTCGCCGTGGTCGCCGTCGTGCTGTGCGCGCGGCTCGCGGCTCGGCAGCTGCGCACGGTGGCGCTGCTTGCGCTGCTCGCGGTGCTGGTCACCGGGGTCAGCAGGGTGGTGCTGCGGATGCACTGGCCGACCGACGTGCTCGGCGCGATGCTGGCCGTCGGCGGGGTCGGGCTGGTCGCGGCCGCGCTGCTCGGGCTGCTGCCAACCCGCGCCGCTCCCTCGGCGTAGATTCGTGGTCGTGACTGGTCCTGAGATCTCCTGCCGCGCATCCGGTGACCCCGTGCATGTGCGCGAGCTTGGCACCATCGACTACCAGGCCGCGTGGGACCTGCAACGGGAGCTGGCGCTGGCGCGCGCCGACGGCACGGGCCCCGACACGATGCTGCTGCTGGAACATCCCGCGGTGTACACGGCGGGGCGGCGCACCACCGACGACGAGCGTCCGGTGGACGGCACCCCGGTGATCGACGTCGACCGGGGCGGCAAGATCACCTGGCACGGGCCGGGGCAGCTGGTCGGCTACCCGATCGTCGGGCTGGCCGAGCCGCTGGACGTCGTGCACTACGTGCGGCGGCTGGAACAGGCGCTGATCGCGGTGTGCGACGAGTTCGGCGTGCCGACCGGCCGGGTCGACGGCCGCAGCGGCGTGTGGATCGCCGCCGACGACCGAGGCCCCGAGCGCAAGATCGCCGCGATCGGCATCCGCGTGCAGCGCGGCGTGACCATGCACGGCTTCGAGATCAACTGCGACGCCGACCTCTCGGCGTTCGACCGGATCGTGCCGTGCGGCATCCGGGACGCCGGGGTCGCGTCGCTGACCGGCGAGCTGGGCAGGACCGTGACCGTGGCCGGGGTGCTGCCGCTGGCCCGCGACGCGGTGCTCGCCTCGCTGAACGGCGAGCTGCCGATGACCGACCGCTGGCTGCCGCGACAGGAGCCGGTCGTCAGCCCCGGCGTCACCTTCGCGCTGAACACCTGACGTCCCGTGGTGTCGGGGCGGACGGCTCCGCCCCGACACCACGCGCACGCCGGTCAGCGCAGCTGCGGGGCCACCTCGGCCGCGACCAGCTCAAGGTGGTCGAGGTCGGCCAGGTCCAGCAGCTGGAGGTAGACGCGGCTGATGCCCGTCCGCTCGCGCCACCGGCCGAGCCGGTCGACCACCTCGGCCGGGGTGCCGGCCAGTCCGTTGGCGCGCAGTTCGTCGGCGTCCCGGCCGATCACGGCCGCGCGCCGGGCGACCTCGCTGTCGTCCCGGCCGACGCAGGCCACCAGCGCGACCGAGCGGGTGATCTCCGCGGGGTCCCTGCCGATGGCCGCGCAGGCCGCCTCGACGCGGCCGAACTGCGCCGCCGCGGCGTCGACGTCGACGAAGGGCAGGTTGAACTCGTCGGCGAAGCGGGCGGCGAGCGCCGGGGTGCGTTTGGCGCCCATGCCGCCGATCAGCACCGGCGGTCGGGGACGCTGCGCTGGCTTGGACAGGGCGGGCGAGTCGGCGAGCCGATAGTGCTTGCCGGCAAAGGAGAACGTGCCGCCCTCGGGTGTCGCCCACAGGCCGGTGATGATCTCCAGCTGCTCGCCGTAGCGTTCGAACCGCTCGCCGAGTGCCGGGAACGGGATGCCGTACGCGGAGTGCTCCTCCTCGTACCAGCCCGCGCCGAAGCCGAACTCGACGCGCCCGCCGGACATCTGGTCGACCTGGGCGATGGTGATCGCGAGGACGCCGGGATACCGGAAGGTCGCCGAGGTCATCAGGGTGCCCAGCCGGATCCGGCTGGTGTCCCTGGCCAGCCCGGCCAGCGTGGTCCAGGCGTCGGTCGGGCCGGGCAGCCCGTCGGCCGAGCCCATCTTCAGGTAGTGGTCGGAGCGGAAGAACGCGTCGTAACCCGCGTCCTCCGCGCTCCGCGCGACTGCGAGCAGGTCGTCGTAACTGGCCCCTTGCTGGGGCTCGGTGAAGATCCTGAGTTCCACGCCTTCCGAAGCTACCGTTACCTGAAAGCTGAGTGAAGGTGAGTCCACTGTGCTCAGGCAGCCGACGCGTTGCCGCGCCGACGTTGACCCGTGGGGCCTTCCCGTGGCAGTACCCGCTGCGCCGCAAGCGGTCGTCTTACCTGGGTTTCCATCGGGCTGTCACGACGCAACTCGCCGCCACCACCGCCCGTAACCACGCTGACCAGCTTGGCGAGGTTACGGGCGGCGTTGAGATCACGATCCAGCACGAAACCGCACTGGTGGCAGGTGTAGACCCGGTCGGACAGGCGCAGTTTGGCTTTCACCGCGCCACAAGCCGAACATGTCTTGGAGCTGGGATACCACCGGTCCGCGACGTGCACGTGCACGCCCGCCCACTGGGCTTTGTACTCGACCTGCCGGCGCAGTTCGGCCATGCCGACCCCGGCGACGCGCCGGGCCAACCGGCGGTTCTTGGTCATGCCGGCCACGTTGAGGTCTTCCAGCACGATCGCGCCGAACGTGCGCACCAGGCGAGTCGACAGCTTGTGCAGGCCGTCCCGCCGAGCGTTGGCGACCGCTGTGTGCAGCCCAGCGACCCGGACCTGGGTCCTGCGCCACCGCTGCGAGGGCGTGGTGTTGGTCCGCCGGTCGGGCCCCTGCCGCCGGGAGGCTTGTCGTTGCCGCCGCCGCAGTTCCCGCTGGGCGATCTCCAGGTGCTTCGGGTTGGCGATGACCTCGCCGGTCGACAGCATGGCCAGGGACTTCAGGCCCAGGTCCACACCGACGACGGCGTCGGGTCGGGTCGGTCCGGGATCGACCCTGTCGATCTCCACGGAGAACGACACGAACCACCGGCCCCGACGGTGCGACACGGTCGCCGACCTGATCCGGGCGGTGCCGTGCTCGACGTGCCGGGCCAGCTTCCGCGTGGACTCGTGGGTGCGGACCAGGCCGATCCTGGGCAGCGTGACGTGTCGGCGGTCAGCGTCGGCTAGGCCGAACGCGCCAGTGGTGAACCGGCACGACAGGGCGTTGCGCTTGCCTTTGAACCTCGGGAACCCGACCATGCGGCCATGTCGCTTGCCGGTGCGGGAGTCGGCCCAGTTCTTCAGCGCTGTGGCGAGGTTGGCCAGACCCGACGAATAGGCTTCCTTCGAGTTCTCGGTCCACCACGGCGCGACAGCGTCCTTGGCCCGGTTCCAGTCCTTGCGCAGGCTGTAGGCCGACCACGACACCGACGGCGTCAGCTGATCGTCGGGGACGCCATAGGAGCGTTCCGCGTCGCGTTGCGCCAGGTTGGCAGTGACCTGCGCCAAGCCCCAGTTGAAGGCGTAACGCTGGCCACCGCAGTGCGATCGCAACTGGGCGTCCTGGGCCGGTGTCGGGTCCACAGCGAAGTGGTATGCCTGAAGGACCGCGCTCACTGGGCGGCCTCGCCCGAACGACCGCGCCCACTCATGCCAACTTCACCCGCTCAGTAGAACACACGTTCGATTACACGTCGTAACGAACCGCCGAACAGTTCGCTACCCCCGCCCCGGCCGCAGGGCATCGGGACGGGGGCGCTTCGCCGCCCACCGGTGCGGGCGACCGTCCTGGGTCAGGCCGGCAGCGACCAGATCTGGTTGGCCTGGTTCGCGCCGCACGACCAGATGATGATCTTCGTGCCGTCGGCGGAGCCGCCGCCGCTGGCGTCGAGGCATCGGCCGGACTGCGGGTTCACCAGGTTGCCGTTCTGCCGGTAGGACCACTGCTGGCCGCCGCTGCCGTCGCAGCCGAACAGCTGCACCGCGGTGCCGGCCGAGGTCGCGCCGCCGGCCGCGCCGAGGCACTTGCCGAGCACCCGGACGGTGCCGTCGCCCGGCAGGGTCATCCGCTGGTTCGGGTTGGCGGTGCAGGAGTACAGGATGATCTGGCTGCCGTCGGCGGTGCTGCTCATGGTGTCGTCGAGGCACTTGCCGCCGGGTCCGGTGATCTGGCCGGTCGGCTGGGCGGCGGCGCAGCCCGCGGACGGGTGCACCCGCAGGATCGCGGTGCCGTGCGCCGGGATCGTCGCGCCGAACTGGCCGGTTGAGGTGCTGGTCGCGCCGCTCCACAGGTCCTTCACGGAGTAGCTGCACCCTGGACCGCCGAGCAGGCCGACGGCGTCGACGGTGGTGTTGGCCGTCGTGGCGGAGGATCCCCGGTTGAGCAGGCTCACCGCCCGGTCACCGCCGGCCAACGGCTTGGCCAGGACGTCGACGGTGCCGTTCTGCGCGACCACACTGCCTTGTGCGCCAAGGGAATCCTGGTCGACGGCGATGACGTCGGCGTTGCCGAGCGTCGCGATCGAGGCCTGCGACAGCGCGGTCACGTCGGCGCCGAGGATCAGCGGCGCGGCCATCATCGCCCACAGCGCGGTCTGGCTCCGCGACTCGTCGGCGGTCAGGCCGGGGTCGCCCGCGATGACGAAGTCGGGGTCGTTCCAGTGGCCAGGACCGGCATACCTGGCGAGCGGGTGGTTGTAGTCGTAGTTGCCAAGCACGCTCCCCCACCGGCTCGCGGTCGGACGGTTCGGGTCGTAGGTCGCGATGTCGTAGCCCTCGCGCCAGAGCTGGCCGTACTGGGCGACCCAGCCGAGCACGGTGTACCAGGCCGGGGTGCCCTGGAAGTAGGCGGGCGCGGACTCGGAGAACACGATGTCGCGGCCCGCGGCGGCCAGGGCCTGGCTCTGCTGGGCGTAGGCCGAGCGGTAGGTCTGCTCGCTGGTCTGACCGGACACCGACGGCACGTTGCAGCCGTCGAGCTTGAGGTAGTCCACGCCCCAGGAGGCGAACAGCTTGGCGTCCTGGGCGAAGTGGCCCCAGCTGCCGGGGTAGCCGCCGCAGGTGCTGGTGCCGGCGTCCTCGTAGATGCCGAACTGGAGGCCCCTGGCGTGCAGGTAGCTGCCGAGCCAGGCGAGGCCGTGCGGGAACTTGCCCTGGTCGGCGACGAGGTCGCCGGAGGAGTTCCGCGAGGTGGCCATCCAGCAGTCGTCCAGGGTGACGGTGCGGTAGCCCTTGTCGGCGAGGCCGGTGCTGACCAGCGTGTCGGCGGTGCTGGTGATCAGCTGTTCGGTCAGCCCGCACTGGTAGTGCGACCAGTCGTTCCAGCCCATCGGCGGGGTCGGCGCGAGCTGGGCGAGCGGTCGGGCGGCCGCGCCGGTGTCGGGCGCGGTCCTGGCGAGTGCGGCGGTGGTCGGGACGGGGGCGGCGGCCGCGGTGCCGGCCAGTGGCAGGGCGACGGCCGCTAGGCAAGCGGCGGCGATCGTGGCTCTGCTCCAGCGATGGGTTGACATGGTTCCTCCTGGCAGGGGCTGGCGGAACTGTGTGCTGGGTCACCAAGCCAACCCATCAGAGTGTGCACGGAGGTGATTGTCAAGGAGCATTTTCGCGCAGAAATGTGCAGATCGACTGCGATCTGAGCGTCTGAACCGAGAAATCAGCGGTGCCGCGAGCGGCGACCGGAGGACTTCGACTCGGCCGCACACTCAGCCCCGAGCCGTACGGCCTGCGGCAGGCGCAGCCCGTGCACGACCCTGGTCAGCGACGCCACCACGTCCGCGCTCGTCTTCTTCGGGTCCGAGGCGCTCGCGATCATCGTCGCGGCCGTGGACAGCGCGCCGAACAGCAGCCTGGTGGTGATCTCCACCGACACGACCTCGATCTCGCCCGCGTCGACCAGCAGCTCGATCGCCGCCCTGAGCACGCCGAAGCTGAAGTGCTCCTCCGCCTCGCGCCAGCGCTCCCAGCCCATCACCACCGGGGCCTCGTGGATGACGATGCGCTGGTAAGAGGACTCGAGGCAGACCTGGATGTAGGCGCGCAGGCCGGCCATGGCCGTCTCCCACGGGTCGCCCGGTGCGGTGACGATCTCGCCGAGGCGCCCCATCACCTTGGCCTCGACCGCGTCGAAGGCGGCCTCGAACAGCGCCTGCTTGCCACTGAAGTGGTGGTAGAGCGCGCCCTTGGTGACCCGCGCGCGCTTGGCGACCTCGTCGAGCGAGGTGCCCGCGTAGCCGCGCTTGGTGAACAGCTCGACGGCGCTGTCCACCAGGGCCTGCCTGGTGGACTCGGAGTACTCCAAACGTCTCGACCGCCCTGTCACCACGTCGTTGTCACCACGCTCACAACCGTACGACATACCGCCGGTACGTACTCGTGGTATGTTCACTCCATCGCTCCATACCGTGAGTATGCCGAAGACCATCGGTATGGCCCCGGTCACGGACGAGGAGGCTTTCCATGAGCTGGCAGGACTTCTATCTGCGGCGTGACGTGCTCGACGCCGTGTTGCGGCAGGCCAGGCGCGATCCCGCGGGCCCGCTGCCCTTCACCGAGATTCCCGGCGCCAGCACGGTCTTCGCCGATCGAGACGAGCTGCTGCTCGCCCTGCACTACAAGTGGATGCAGCAGCTCACCGGCCGGGTCGGCCTCGCGCTCGCCGACGCCGAGCGGAGCCCCGACGTGGACCGCGTCGACGCCGTGACGCGCGGCTGGCGCGACCTGGCCACCGCCCAGCCGACGCTGCGGGCCGTGCTGGACGCCCACCTGAACACCGAGCAGGAGGCCGCCCGCCGGGCCGTCGAGCGCGAACAGCGGATGCTCGCGCTGGCCGCGGGCCTGGCCGACGCCCGCGAGCCGGACCGGGACATCACCCGCGTCGGCGCGGCGTTCCAGGCCCTGCTGCGCAGCACGCCGACGCGCCCGGCGCGACGGCGCGGCCCGGTCGAGCAGCTGCTACGCCGCCTGGTGCCCACGACCTGACCCGGCGAACCAGCCGCGCAAAGACTGGTGTCCGCCGCTACCGAACGGTAGGGATGGCGCATGGCGAACTGGACCGAAGCGGACCTGCCCGATCAGTCGGGCCGCACCGTGCTGATCACCGGCGCGAACTCCGGGCTCGGGCTGCGCAGCGCGGCCGTGCTCGCGGGCAGGGGCGCGCGGGTGCTGCTGGCCTGCCGCTCCCCCGAACGCGGCGAACGCGCGTTGGCCGAGGTGCTGGCAGGCGGCGGCGAGGCCGAACTGCTCGCGCTCGACCTCGCCGATCTCGGGTCGGTGCGCGCCGCGGCGGCGGAGGTGCGCGAACGCACCGGGGACGCGCTGGACGTGCTGATGAACAACGCCGGCGTGATGGCACCGCCGCTGCGCCGCACCGCCGACGGCTTCGAGTCGCAGTTCGGCACCAACCATCTCGGCCACGCCGCCCTGACCTGGCTGCTGCTGCCCGCGCTGCGCACGCGGCCGGGCGCGCGCGTGGTCACGCTGTCCAGCCTCGCGCACGAGCAGGGCAGGCTGAACT
This sequence comes from Solihabitans fulvus, assembly GCF_008386585.1. Taxonomy (GTDB): domain Bacteria; phylum Actinomycetota; class Actinomycetes; order Mycobacteriales; family Pseudonocardiaceae; genus Solihabitans; species Solihabitans fulvus. The sequence goes on along the minus strand of NZ_VUOB01000011.1, from coordinate 63,588 downwards.
TCGACGACCCGAACTTCGAGCGCCGCAGGTACCGGGCCTGGTCCGGCTACGCGCAGTCCAAGCTGGCGAACCTGCTGTTCGCGCTGGAGCTGGACCGCAGGGTGCGGACCGAGGGCCTTGACCTGGTCAGCGTCGCCGTGCATCCCGGCGTGACCGCGACCGAGCTGTCGGCCAACATGGGCCGCAACCGGGGCAGCGCACTGCTGGACGCCGGCGGCAGGGTGGTCAATGCGCTGTTCGCGCAGCGGGTCGAGGCCGGGGCGCTGCCGCAGCTGTACGCGGCGACGGCGGCGGGCGTGCGCGGCGGCGAGTACTACGGCCCCGACGGGTTCCGCGGCATGCGCGGCCATCCGGCGTTGGCGCGGATGACGTCCGCGGCCAGGGATCCCCGGGCGGGCGAGCGGCTGTGGGAGCTGACCGCCGAGCTGACGGGTGTCGCCCCCGAGCCGTCCTGAGGCGTCGGGCGGGGGCGCCCGAACCGATCGGACGCCCCCGCTTTCCGTTGCCGGCTCGGCTACTTCGCCGCCCTGGGGAGCGTCGCCGCGGTCGCGATGTTGGCCTTGCGCGGCGCCGCCTGGTTCGGCACCGACGGCCGGGGCGCGGTGGCCAGCGACGCGACGATGCGCGCCGCGGGCACCCGAAGGGCCGAGGACGGCTGGGTTCGGGCCGACGGCCGCGTCAGGGTCAGCACCCGCGACGGCCCGACGTCGGCGTAGCCGGAGCGCTCCCCGGCGTAGGCGTCGCCGAAGGCCGCGCCGTTCACCGTGGTGCCGTCGGGCACGGTGACCGGGACGCTCGCGTCGGCCGTCCCCTCCACCGTCACCGCCCCGCCCTGCTCGTACGCGCTGACGGTGCCGGCGTCCCGCGTCGCCTGCCAGGCGGCCTGCCGTTGCAGCGCGACTCCTGAGTCGGTCAGCGAGGGGCTGACCACCGGTGCGTTGGCCGCGAACTCGGCCCGGTAGGTCGACAGGATGTTCTCCAGCAGCGGGTAGAGCAGCCTGCCCTCGGCCAGGTTGGACTGGTGCACGTAGTGCGGCCTCGGGTCGTTGCCGAGCACGTGTCCCAGCGCGATCCGCGACTCCAGCGGCAGGATGTAGGACTGGTAGCCCGTCGCCCCGTCGAGCGGCTTGATGCACGTCGTGGTGTCCGGGTGGTCCTCGCAGATCCCGCTGCCGCCGTCGGCCCGCGACGTGTAGATCCAGTTGTACTCGGCGACCTCCTCGGCGGGATTGGCCACGTTGTAGAACACGTTGATCGGGTGCCTTGGCACCCCGAGCGCCGAGGCGACCTGGCGCTGCGCCGGCTCGCGCGAGGCGTCCATGCCGAGCCAGCCGATCCCGTCCGCCTGAAGGGCGGCGAGGAAGTTGGGGTTGTCCTGCGGCTGCTGCGGCAGGATCAACGTGCCGGAGTGCTCCCCCGCGACCAGCTCGTCCGGCACCACGGCCAGGCCGTGCTGCTGGGCGAACGTCAGGTTCTTGGCGATCTGGTCGTCGATGAACTGCTGGCTCACCCACGCGGTCTGGCCGGTTGCCGGGTCCGTCGCGCAGCGCCACGGGATCACGGTGAAGTCCTGCACGCAGCCGAGGAACTCGTGCGTGTAGGTGTGGTTGACCCACCGGAACTGCGTCGCGAGCGACTGGAGGGTGGTGGTCAGGGGGTCGGAGCCCTGGTCGGCGACGATCTCGTCACTGCTGCCGCCGTTGAACAGGAAGTCGAACCGGAAGTCGTGCGCGGTCTGCCAGGCCGCCGCGTCGACGGCGTCCTGCGGGGTCATCCTGATCGGCGTGGTGTCCGGCGTGCCTGGCGGGCAGTCGTTGTTGCCCGGCGTGCAGTGCGCGGCGATGTTCCACCGGTCGTCCGCGCCGAAGAGATCATCCACGTGCACGCTGAGATAATTGCGGTAGTAGCCAAGGTGTACGCCCCTGGTCAGCCAGGTGACAATACCGTGTGAAACCACCTTGAACTGCTGCTGATCGCCGTTGTAGGCGAAGTTCAGCACAAGCTGTTCGATGCCGGACGCGCGATAGACGCCGGCCAGCACCCCGGTGGTCGAGGTGCCGGGCACCGATGCGGTGAGGAACGGCTCGAAGTGCGCGCCGGTGGCCGGGTCGTCCGGTCGCGCCGTGGCCAGATATCCGTATGCCTCGGTCATTGTCGGGTCGTTGTCCTCGAATGTCACCGGACCAGCCAGGTAGCCGAACCCGGCGGCCGCGGCGGCCGGCGTCACCTGCGCGGTCGTGCCGTCCAGGGCGCCGGAGTACAGCGGCGAGTTCTCACCGACGGTGACGTTGGGATAGGCGAACCCGGTGATCTGGCGGACCGCGAAGTCCTGCTCGAAGGAGGACAGCGCGGTCAGTTCGGCGGCGCCGAGCCCGGTCGGCGCCTGACTGGGCAGCACGACGCCCTGGAACTTGGCGTGCGGCGTGCCGTCGGACAGTTGGTCCGCGAGGAACGCGGAGGTGAGCTGCGGGCGAGTGCTGTCACCGAGGGTGACGACCGTGGCCGGCGCGCCCTCTGCGGCGAGCTCGGCCCTGATCGCCTCGACCCACGGCGTTCCGTCCGTGACGACGAGCACCCGCAGGTCGATGCGCGGCGGCGCCGAGGCCGCGTTGGCGGCCGATGGCAGGGCGGCCGAGCCGACGAGCAGGCCCAGCACTACTGACAACAGCAGGACAAGTGGTCGATTTCGACCGATTGATCTCACGGTTACCCCGTTCACGCGTGCGCGGCATTTACACGCTTCTCAATCAAAGGCACGCAGTTGCGGCCCCGCTGAACGTAATCGCCCCTTGCTCGGGCCCGTTACAGGTTCGCACATCGCGGGAAGAGCATATTTCCAGGGAATTCCCAGGTTAGCTTCACCAATGACGCAACCAATGACACGGCGTGAGAAACGTCCGATGCCGAACAAGGACATCCGACAATATTTCGGACAGCGCGACGGGAATGGGTTCCCGCCATTGGCTGACAACGGACCCGCCCATCGAGGTTGTCCATCAGGCGCGGGTATGCCCTTCGGCGACGGCGGGACGCCGCTCGCGTGACCCCGGACACGCCCGCGCGCGGCGTAGGGTGACGCCCGTGACCGTCGCACCGGAGGGGCGGAAGATGTTGCGGCTAGAGGTCCGCAACAGTCAGACGCCTATCGAGAAGAAGCCCTCGTGGATCAAGACCAAGGCAAAGATGGGCCCCGAGTATCGGGAGCTCAAAGGCCTGGTCCGCCGCGAGGGTCTGCACACGGTCTGTGAGGAAGCAGGCTGCCCCAACATCTACGAGTGTTGGGAGGACCGCGAGGCCACCTTCCTCATCGGCGGTGACCAGTGCACCCGTCGCTGTGACTTCTGCCAGATCGACACCGGCAAGCCCGCCGACTTCGACCGGGAGGAGCCGCGCCGGGTCGCCGAGTCGGTGCAGGCCATGGGCCTGCGCTACTCGACCGTCACCGGGGTCGCCAGGGACGACCTGCCCGACGGCGGCGCGTGGCTCTACGCCGAGACCGTCCGGCAGATCCACGAGCTGAACCCTGGCACCGGCGTCGAGCTGTTGATCCCCGACTTCAACGCGGAGCCCGACCAGCTCGCCGAGGTGTTCGGCTCCCGGCCCGAGGTGCTCGCGCACAACGTGGAGACGGTGCCGAGGATCTTCAAGCGGATCCGCCCCGGCTTCCGCTACGAGCGCTCCCTCGACGTGATCACTGCCGCGCGCGAGGCAGGCCTGGTCACCAAGTCCAACCTGATCCTCGGCATGGGCGAGACCCCGGACGAGGTCACCGAGGCGCTCAGCGACCTGCACGACGCGGGCTGCGAGATCATCACGATCACCCAGTACCTGCGGCCGAGCCCCCGGCACCACCCGGTGGAGCGCTGGGTCAAGCCGGAGGAGTTCGTCGCGCACTCCGCCACCGCGGAGCAGATCGGCTTCAGCGGCGTGATGGCCGGCCCGCTGGTGCGGTCCTCCTACCGCGCCGGGCGGCTCTACGCGCAGGCCGTGCAGAAGCGCGGCGAGCAGGTGCCGGCCAACCTGGGCCACCTGCTCGAGGCCGGCAGCGCCGCCCAGGAGGCCAGCTCGCTGCTGGCGAGGTAGGTCCCGCTCGCTTGGTTCGTCGACGAGGGCCCGTGGTTCGCGCCGCGCGGTGTCCGGGGATGTTGTCGGGGTGATTCCGGGATCCAGGTCGTGTCTCGCAAGGCGCCGCCGCGTCCTCATCCCGTTGTTGGATGGGGGCGTGGCGGCAACGCCGCGAGACGCGGGCTGGGCCAGGAAGGACCCGTCAGGCGTCCCCGGACACCGCGCTACGGGCCCTCGACGCCGTCCAGGGTCGTGACGAAGTCCGCGCCAAGGGCGGACGACGGGGTGTGCGCGCCCGGCACGACACCGCCCTCGGTCAGCCGCGCCACGGCGCGCAGCACCGCGTCGGCGGTCAGCGAGTAGGCGTTCGGGCCGCTCAGCGACGCCGACACCCGGCCGCCGTCCTCGTCCCGCGCCTCGCCCCAGACCTGGCAATGGCTGGCCGCCCGCCTTGCCTCGCTCGGGCCGCTGACCAGCCGGTCCGCCAGTTCCTTGCCGATCCGCTGGGTGATCGGCGCGCGCAGCAGCGGCGCGAGCACCGACTGCGCGGTGCCGACCGGGCCCGGCAGGGTCGTGTACGTGGTGATGTTCGGGATGCCGGTCGACCGGTAGGCCGTGCTCAGGTCGCCCCACGGGACCGCCGAGACGCGCCGGGGCCCCGACCGGAACACCGCGATCGCCTTGCGGTGGCCCAGCGGCACGGCCCGCAGCTCGCCGTCCTCGCGGACGCGCCCACCGGCGAAGCCGCTCTCCACCGTGGTCTTCGCGGTGCCGGGGCTCATCCCGCCCTCGGCGACGAACGCGAGGTCAAGGCTCGTCGCGGTGGGCAGCTGGGCGGCGAGCGTCGCGGCGAGGCAGTCGGTCGGCACGACGTCGAAGCCCGCGCCGGGCAGCAGCACGACACCGGCCCGTTCGGCCGCGTCGTGCTGCCGGAAGATGTCCTCGAAGACGTCGATCTCGCCGGTGATGTCCAGGTAGTGCGTGCCGGTGGCCAGGCAGGCGGCCACCATCGGCCCGGAGGTGGCCGAGAACGGCCCCGCGCAGTGCGCGACGACCTCGACACCGGCGAGGGCGTTCCGCGCGTCCTGCGGCGCGTCCAGCGCGAAGACGCGGTGTTCGAGGCCGAGCCGGCCGGCGAGCTCGGCGACCGCGTCCCGCGAGCGCCCGGCCAGGATCGGAGTTTCGCCGCGCCGCACGGCGAGTTCGGCGATCAGCCGGCCGGTGTACCCGTTCGCGCCGTAGACCATCCACGCCATGCGCCGAGCATGCCCGATCTCAAGCCGCACTACTAGTGGGTAGCTTCGCCGGAAGCGGCGCGGCCCTCAGCCCTTCATCATGCGGAACAGCTCGCGCAGCTCGGTCGCGGTGATCGCCCTTCCCGGCAGCGGGCGGGTGTTGGTCGCGGCGAGCCCGTCGAGCATGATCTCCAGGTAGCGCGCCGGCTGCCACCGGGAGGTCAGCTCGGCCAGGCCGTGCGGCGGCCGGCCGATCATGACGATGAGCAGTGAGATGTCGCCCATGCCGATGCCCTCGCGGAGCGTCCCGTCGGCGCGGGCCTGCTCGACCGTGGCCTCGACGAGCCCGACCAGCTCGTCCCGGCTCGCGCCGAGGGCGGGATCGGCACGAATCCGGTCGGACAGCACCGGGCCGAGCGAGCCAGCGCGCAGCTCGACCATCCTGCGCACGAACCGGACGAGCGCGTGCCAGGCGTCCGGCTCCTCGGCGACGGCGGCGCGCATCTCGTCAAGACCCCGCCGCATGTTGTCCGCCATGAGGTCCCTGACCAGGCTGTCCCGGTCGGGGAAGCGCCGGTAGAGCGTGCCGATGCCGACGCCCGCGCGCCTGGCGATCTCGTCGAGCGGTGCGTCCGGTCCCTGTTCCAGGAAGACATCGCGGGCGGCGGCGAGCACCTGTTCCCGGTTTCGCCGGGCGTCTGCCCGCAACCGGGCGCCCTGCTCACGCTCCGACACCGGTTTTCTCCTTTTAGTGAAATTCACTGGAGGGTTTTCCTCCGGTTCCGGTAGCGTAGCGAATGTAAGTGGAGGATTTTCCTCCGATGATCTCTGGGGAGGTAGCGTGACCAGCACCGAAACCAGTGCCCCGCAGTACCCCATGCAGCGGAGCCGCCCGCTCGACCCGCCGACCGAGCTGGCCGAGATCCGGTCGGAACGGCCGGTGAGCCGCGTGACGCTGTGGGACGGGACCCAGCCCTGGCTGGTGACCCGCCTCGAGGACGCGCGAGTGGTGCTCGGCGACCGACGGTTCAGCGCCGACCTTCGGACGCCGGGATTCCCGATGGTGCTCAGGGCGCAGCAGGCGCTGCGCAGGCCTGACGACGTCGTCCCGTTCATTCGAATGGACCCGCCAGAGCACGGCGTGTTCCGGCGCATGCTCACCCGCGACTTCATGATCAAGCGGGTGAACGCGCTCCGGCCGAAGATCCAGGAGATCGTGGACGGGTTCCTCGACGAGATGCTCGCGAAGCCCGCGCCGGCCGACCTGGTGGCCGAGTTCGCCCTGCCGGTGCCGTCGCTCGTGATCGCGCTGCTGCTCGGCGTGCCCTACGAGGATCACGGGTTCTTCCAGTCCCGCAGCAACGTCCTGCTCAACCTGGAGTCGACCGCCGAGGACGTCCAGGGCGCCCGCGCGGCGTTGGACGCCTACCTCGGCGACCTGGTGGACCGGCGGTTGCGGGAGCCCGGCGACGACCTGATCAGCCGGCTCGCCGTCGAGCGGCTGGCCACCGGGGAGCTGTCCAGGGAGCAGCTCGTCTCGATGAGCTTCCTGTTGCTCATCGCCGGGCACGAGACCACGGCCAACATGACCGCGCTGAGCATCCTCAGCCTGCTCCAGAACCCGGACCAGCTGGCGGTGCTGCGGGACGACCCGACGCTGATTCCCGGCGCGGTGGAGGAACTGCTGCGGTTTCACACGATCGTGCACATCGGGCTGCCGAGGGTCGCGCTCGAGGACGTGACCTTCGGCGACGTGACGATCAGCGCGGGCGAGGGCGTGATCGTCTCGCTCCCCGCCGCCAACCGCGACGAGGAACAGTTCGCCGACCCGGACCAGCTGGATGTGACCCGGGAGGCTCGGCGGCAGATCGCGTTCGGGTTCGGCGTGCACCAGTGCCTCGGGCAGCCGCTGGCAAGGGCCGAGCTCCAGATCGCGGTGGAGACGGTGCTGCGCAGGGTGCCCACGCTGCGGCTCGCCGTGCCGACGGAGGAGATCCCGTTCCGGACCGCCATGGCCATCTACGGCGTGCACCAACTGCCCGTCACCTGGTGACAAGTCGAGGGAGGAACGCCAATGCGAGTCGTCGTTGACTCGGACAAGTGCTGCGGCTCTGGTCAGTGCGTGCTGACCGCGCCTGACGTGTTCGACCAGCGGGACGAGGACGGCACGGTCCTGCTTTTGGACGCCGAGCCGCCGGCGGAACTGCACGAGGCGGTGCGGCAGGCCGTGACGCTGTGCCCGTCCTCGGCGATCAGCGTCGTCGAGGACTGACCGAGGCGCCGGAACGCCGGGACGGCCGGGGGTTCACCCCGACGTCCCGGCGCCCCGGCATTGCCGCGTTCCGCCTGCTCGGTCGAGGTCGGGTCAGTCGAGGTCGAGCACGACCTTGCCGAGCACCCTGCGGCTGATCAGCTCGTCGGCCGCCTCGGCGACGCGCGTCCAGCTCCCGCGCCAGTCGACCTGCGGGTCCAGCCGACCGGCCGCGAGCAGGCTGACCAGATAGGCCAGGTCCTCGCCGATGCCGTCCGCGAGCCGGAACGACTCGAGGCGGCGCAGCACGCCGACCGTGGAGTAGGGCGGGAACACCGTCGACTCGCCGGACGCGGCGCCGATGGACAGCACGGTGCTGCCGACGGCAAGCAGGCCGTGCGCGGTCGCCAGCGTCGGGCCGCCGATCAGGTCCAGCGCGCCGAACACGGGCTCGCGCACCGAGTCGAGGCCGACCACGACCTCCGCCGCGCCCAGCTCGGCGAGGCCCGCGCCGCGCGCCTCGCTGCCGACCGAGGCGACCACGTGCGCGCCGGCCAACGCGGCCAGCTGCACGGCGTACCGGCCGACGCCGCCGGACGCGCCGGTCACCAGCACCCGCCGGCCGGCGATCGAGCCGAACCGGCGCAGCGCCTGCAACGCCGTGCCAGCGGCGACGGGCAGCGCGCTGGCCAGGCCGAGGTCAAGCTCGTCCGGCACCACGGCGAGATCGTTGGTGCGCACCGCGCGCAGCGTCGCCCACGCGCCGCTCCAGTCGAAGGTGACCACGCGGGTGCCGACCGCCGGTCCTGAGCCGTCCTCGGCGGCGCGGATCACGACGCCGGCCGCGTCCCAGCCCGCGATGCTGCCCGCCGGGTGGTCCGGCGAGGCGACCATGCCGAGTTCGCCGCGGTTCAGCGACACCGACGACACCTCGACCAGCGCCTGGTCCCGACCGGGCTCCGGGTCGGGCGCCTCGCCGAGCCGCAGGCTCGCCGGGGAGTTGTGGTCTACCAACAGTGCGCGCACCGAAAACCTCCATGCCGAATGAACACCATGTCGATCAGCACGAGGGTTCGTCGCGGTATTCCAGCCGACCGGTGTCGGCAAGATCTCTCCAAGATCCGCTCAGGAGTCCCGGCCCGCCGGGGTCAGGAGTGCCGGCCCGCCGGCCTCGGCAGCGCGACGGCCCCGACGAGCAGCAGCGCCCCGAACCCGGCAACGGGCAGCGCCCATGTCCGGCGGGTGTCCCTGGCCTGCGCGCACTGGCCGGGAAACCGCACCGAGGCGACCCCGGTGGCCCGCTCCTGCGAGCCCCAGCCGAAGGCGTTGCCGCAGGACAGCGCGGCCCCCTCCGCCGAACTGACGGCCACGGGTAGCAGCAGGATCGCCAGCCCGGCGAGGGCGAACGCGACACCGACCAAACCGGCGACCAGCCTGGGAGTCATGCCGCCTCCTCGAACCACCCCACCTGGGCTGCCCGATACGAAACGGCACGATGGATCACAGCAACACCGGCAAACGGCTCAACGCCGTACCGAAGTGCGTCGGGTACCACGGGTGATGTCCGTGCTCGGATCTCACAGTTATGGGGTCACTGAGCGCCGTGCGTCCGTCGCCTACTGCCGAGATTCCGTGTTTCCGCTGCTGGTGGGCGCGGCAGGTTTCGAACCTGCGACCCTCGGTTTGTAAGACCGATGCTCTCCCGCTGAGCTACGCGCCCTGACGTGCCGGACGGTCAGCGACCGTCCGGCACGCGGGAGTTGTCAGGCCGACAGCGCCGCGACGGCCTTCTTCCAGGCATCCTGGTCCCTGGCCTCGCCGGGCTGGTTGACCTCGACGAACCGAAGCGTGCCCTCGGTGTCGACCAGGAACGTTCCACGGGTGGCCAGGCCGGCCGCCTCGTTGAACACGCCGTAGGTCTTGGCGACCTCGCCGTGCGGCCAGAAGTCCGACAGCAGCGGGAACGTGTAGCCCTGCTGCTCGGCCCACGCCTTGAGGCTGAACGGCGTGTCCACGGACACGCCGATGACCTGGACGTTCTCGCCCTCGTACACGGACAGCTCGTCCCGGACCTGGCACAGCTCGCCCTGGCAGATCCCACTGAAGGCGAAGGGGTAGAACACGAGCAGCACGTTGCTCTTGCCTCGGAACGACGAGAGCGTGACCTGCTGCTTGTTGTAGTCGTTGAGCGTGAAGTCCGGAGCCTCCGAACCAACCTCGAGCGCCATTCCGCGCCCCCTCCTCATCTCCTGAGCCGCACTGGCCTTCTCGCGGGCTCGCACGCACGGCGAAGCCCGGCGGTCCACCGCGCTGGGAACCAAACCCAGCCTAGGGCACCGCTTCGCAGGCTCAGCGCTTGGACTTCGCCGACTTGGGCGAGACCAGCCTCGTCCCCGACCAGTCCTCCGCGACGCTGATGTTCGACGTCTGAGCAAGGCCGACAGTCGGCACCGCCTCGGCGATCTCGCTCGGCTCGACGTGCCCAGACCGGCCGTTCTTCGGCGTCAGGACCCAGATCACGCCGTTCTCGGCGAGGGGGGTGGCGGCGTCCACGAGGGTGTCTACAAGATCACCGTCGCCATCCCGCCACCACAACAGGACCACGTCAACGACCTCGTCGGAGTCCTCGTCGAGTAGGTCGCTGCCGACCTTCTCCTCGATGGCGGCACGGACGCTGTCGTCAACGTCATCGTCCCAGCCGATCTCCTGGACCAGGTTGCCCGGTTCGATCCCGAGCCTCTCGGCGACGCCGACCTTGCCGGCATCTCCCGCGGCGACCACGGCTACTCACTCCTCCAACTGCGCAAGTGCGGCAGTCATGTCGACTGCCGCACGGTGTGCCAATCCCGGTCGACGTTAGCGAACACTGCCCACCCCCACCTGCGCAACCGTCCACACCGTGACACGCCGTTAGGACACCCCGCCACCCCCTCGTTCGAGGGCATGAGGCAGGCTGCACATACCTCCTATCCGCGCGCGCGAGAACACGATTCAGAAATACTGACCAGTAGCAGTGACGAGAATGTGATCCCCGCGCCACGATGAGGCACGATGGGACGGTTGGGACCGCTGACAAACGGGGGCCCGGCCCGGCTACGAGGCCCGCCAAAACGGGTCTCGCGGCCTCAACGACGAGAGCCGACTATCAGGCGAGGAGAACCCTTGGCCCCGCAGAACAACGGCACCAGCGCCGCGGGCACCCCGGAGCGGGTGCGCGTCATTCGCGACGGGCTGGCCGCGCACCTGCCGGATATCGACCCGGAGGAGACCTCCGAGTGGCTGGAGTCGTTCGACGAGGTGCTCAAGGGCGCCGGTCAGCAACGAGCCCGCTACCTGATGCTCCGGCTGCTGGAGCGCGCCAGGGAGAGCCGTGTCGGCCTGCCTGCCCTGACCAGCACCGACTACGTCAACACGATCCCCACCGAGCAGGAGCCCTGGTTCCCCGGTGACGAGGAGACCGAGCGGCGCTACCGGGCGTACCTGCGGTGGAACGCGGCGATGACCGTGCACCGCGCCCAGCGGCCCGGTGTCGGCGTCGGCGGGCACATCTCGTCCTACGCCTCCTCCGCCACCTTGTATGAGGTCGGCTTCAACCACTTCTTCCGGGGCAAGGACCACCCCGGCGGCGGCGACCAGATCTACATCCAGGGCCACGCCGCCCCCGGTGTCTACGCGCGCGCCTTCCTCGAGGGCCGGATGTCCGCCGACCAGTTGGACGGCTTCCGCCAGGAGTACTCGCACGCGGGTCCCGGCGGCGGCCTGCCGTCCTACCCGCACCCCCGGCTCATGCCGGACCTGTGGGAGTTCCCCACCGTCTCCATGGGCCTCGGCCCGATGAACGCGATCTTCCAGGCGCGGTTCAACCGCTACCTGCACGACCGCGGCATCAAGGACACCTCCGACCAGCGGGTCTGGGCATTCCTCGGCGACGGCGAGATGGACGAGCCGGAGTCGCGCGGCGTGCTCCAGGTCGCCGCGAACGAGCACCTGGACAACCTGACCTTCGTGGTCAACTGCAACCTCCAGCGCCTCGACGGCCCGGTGCGCGGCAACGGCAAGATCGTCCAGGAGCTGGAGTCGTTCTTCCGCGGCGCTGGCTGGAACGTCATCAAGGTCATCTGGGGCCGGGAGTGGGACTCCCTGCTGCACGCCGACCGCGACGGCGCGCTGGTCAACCTCATGAACACGACGCCGGACGGCGACTACCAGACGTACAAGGCCAACGACGGCGCGTACGTCAGGGAGCACTTCTTCGGCCGTGACCCGAGGACCAAGGACCTGGTCAACGACATGAGCGACCAGGACATCTGGAACCTCAAGCGCGGCGGCCACGACTACCGCAAGGTGTTCGCCGCCTACGACGCGGCCACCGCGCACGTCGGGCAGCCGACGGTCATCCTCGCCAAGACCATCAAGGGCTACGGCCTCGGCCCGCACTTCGCCGGCCGCAACGCCACGCACCAGATGAAGAAGATGACCCTCCAGGACCTCAAGCTGTTCCGGGACAGCCTGCGCATCCCGATCAGCGACGAGGAGCTGGAGCGCGACCCGTACCTGCCGCCGTACTACCACCCCGGTCCCGACGCGCCGGAGATCCAGTACCTGGCCGAGCGGCGCCGTCAGCTCGGCGGCTACCTGCCGGAGCGGCGGGGCAAGGCCAAGGCGCTGGCGCAGCCGGCCGACAAGGTCTACGAGGTCATCCGTCGCGGGTCGGGCAAGCAGGAGGTGGCCACCACGATGGCCTTCGTCCGGCTGGTGCGCGACCTCGCCAAGGACCCGGAGATCGGCAACCGACTGGTGCCGATCATCCCGGACGAGGCGCGGACGTTCGGCATGGACTCGATGTTCCCGACGCAGAAGATCTACAACCCGCAGGGCCAGCTGTACACCTCCGTGGACGCCCAGCTCATGTTGGCGTACAAGGAAAGCCAGCAGGGTCAGATCCTGCACGAGGGCATCAACGAGGCCGGTTCGACGGCGTCGTTCACGGCCGTCGGCACCTCATACGCCACGCACGGCGAGCCGATGATCCCGATCTACATCTTCTACTCGATGTTCGGGTTCCAGCGGACCGGCGACGGCTTCTGGGCGGCCGCCGACCAGATGGCGCGGGGCTTCGTGATCGGCGCCACCGCGGGCCGCACCACGCTGACCGGCGAGGGTCTCCAGCACAACGACGGGCACTCGCTGCTGCTGGCGCACACCAACCCCGCGGTGGTCTCCTACGACGCGGCCTGGTCGTTCGAGATCGCGCACATCGTCAAGGACGGGCTGCGCCGGATGTACGGCGAGCACCCCGAGGACGTGTACTACTACCTCACCGTCTACAACGAGCCGTACCAGCAGCCGGCCGAGCCGGCGGACCTGGACGTGGAGGGCCTGCTGCGGGGCCTCTACCGGTACGCGCCCGCGCAGGGGCAGACGGGCCCAAAGGCGCAGATCCTGGTCTCCGGCGTGGCCATGCCGTGGGCGCTGGAGGCGCAGCGGCTGCTCGCCGACGAGTGGGGCGTGCAGGCCGACGTGTGGTCCGCCACCTCGTGGTCGGAGCTGCGCAAGGAGGCCGTCGAGATCGACCGGCACAACCTGCTGCACCCGGAGAGCGAGCCGAGGGTCCCGTACGTGACCCAGGCGCTGTCCGGCACAGCTGGGCCGGTGGTCGCGGTGTCCGACTGGATGCGCGCGGTGCCCGACCTGATCCGCCCGTGGGTGCCCAACGACATGCTCACGCTCGGCACGGACGGGTTCGGCATGTCCGACACCCGGCCTGCCGCGAGGCGGCACTTCCTGGTCGACGCGCAGTCGATCGTGGTCGGCGTGCTGACGGCGCTGGCGAAGCAGGGCGAGGTCGCACAGGCCACGGTCATCGAGGCCACGCGGAAGTACCGGCTGGACGACGTGCAGGCCGCTGGCCCGCAGACGTCCGACCCTGGTTCCGCCTGACCTGACCGAACCGGACCGCTGTGGCGTTGGCACACCAACGCCACAGCGGTCCGTTCGCTTTTCGGGGTCAGGCGGTCGCGGCCGACCGCGCGGCCGCGATGGCCGTGCTGCGCCGCTGCGCGGTGCGGGTCCAGTCCCGCCAGCCGATGATCACCAGGACCGCGAAGACCACGTACACGGCCGCGCTGAACCAGAGCCCGGACTTGATCTGCAACGGCACGCCGACGGCGTCGACGGCCAGCCACACCAGCCAGAACTCGACGAGGCCGAGGGCCTGCGCGGCGAAGGCGACGACGGTGCCGATGAAGATCCAGGCGTCCGGCCACGGCGCCCAGGACGCGTTCAGCGCGTCGAGCACCAGGGCCATCACGACCGTGCCGACCGCGAGCACGCCGACCATGGCGAGCCGCTCGGCCAGGGTGCCCTTGCGGACCGCGACGCCGAAGATCGGGTCGCGCCTGCGGTGCCACGCCCACCAGCCGTAGACGGAGATGGCCAGGATGACGATCTGCCTGGTCGCCAGCCCGCCGAGATGGGCGGAGCTGTACACCGCGAACAGCAGGATCGGCGCGATCAGATTGACCGGCCAGGTCCACAGGGTGCGCCGTTGGGCGAGGAACACCACGGCCAACGCGCACAGCTGGCCGACCAGCTCCGCGTAGGAGATCTTTTGACCGAACAGCGTCAACCCGTGTTCCAGCAACACATTCACCGCGTTCTCCTTCCCCAGGCTCTCCGGGGCAGAACGCAGCACCGACTAAGCGCACGACGGGCACAGCTCCGCCACGAACTCGTCGGTGGCGTGCGCGCCTCCCATCCGGACTTTCACCGTCGGCCCCGGAATCTCACCGAGTCAGCCGCCAACGAGGTCGTTGACGGGTCGCGGGCTGTACCGCCGGTTCGGACTTTCACCGAGCCCCGGAGCGCACGTCTCCTGACTTCATTGAACACGACCGGGTGCCGATCTGTTCCATGCGAAAAATGTGACCTGGCGCGCGGCCGGACAGCCGAAAGACCCACCCCGCCGCTCCGGAGAACGACGGGGTGGGCCCAAGGCGTGCGTCCCTGACCGGGACCGCTACCGGTTCGGCGGCATCTGGATACCGGACGGCGGGGTCGGCAGGTCGGACTGCGCGGCGGGGCCGGCCGGCTGCATCGGCTGCTGCCGAGGCTGCTGGCCCGACGCGGCGGCCGAGGCTGCCGTGTTCTCGTGTTCCTGGCGCGGGGTCGGCGCGTGCTGCACCTGCTCCTGCATCCGGTCCAGCCAGCCCTCCCAACGCTGCTGCATCGGCCGGATGAGGCCGCCGCCGAGGCCGACCACCAGGATGCCGCCGACGGTGGCCAGCACGGTGATCAGCACCGGCATGGTCACCGAGACCGCGATGCCGAGCTGGTTCAGCGCGGCGATCACGCCGAGCGCGACCACGAAGATGTTCACGATGTTGCCGACCATCGAGGTGAACGGCCTGTTGCCGAGCGCCGAGGTGATGAGGTTGCGCAGCACCCGGCCGACGGCCGAGGCGACCAGCACCAGCACGATGGCGACGACGATCCTCGGCAGGTACGCGATGACGTCGTTGAGCAGCTGGCTCACCGCGTTGCCGGTGCCGAAGACACCGAACGCGAGCTGCAACGCGATCAGCAGCACGAAGTAGTAGACGAGCTTCACGATCAGGCCGGTCGCGTCGATCGGGGACCGCGACATCGCGCCGCCGAGGCCGGACCGTTCGACCAGCCGATCGAAGCCGATCCTGCCGAGCAGGAAGTCGACGGCCTTGGCGATCGCCTTGGCGATCAGCCAGCCGATGAGCAGGACGATCAGGAAGCCGAACAGCTTGGGCACAAAGGTGGCGATCAGTGCCCACGCCTGGCCAAGCCCGTCGCGGATCTGGGTGCCCATGACACCCTCCTCGGTGTGCGTTGCGGGACTTCGGGGTCAGCGTGATCGTTTCGCAGTGCGTGAGGGCCGGCAACCTGAAAGCCATGGCACGAAAGGGTGATGTGCGTGGCGTTTTTCCCGCCGACCGTCCAGAGTGGAGGGACCGGTGGGGACCGGGGAGACGGGGCCGCCCGGCGCACTGCGCCGGGCGGCCCCGCGTTTTTGGCTGTCTCGTGCGTGCGTGCCCGCCCTAGAACGGCCGCGTGGCCAGCCCGCTGTTGTCGATGAACGCGCGCACCGACTGTTCGAGGGTCGCCCCTGCGGACGGCTGCACCGGGCTCGCCGGCGCGGGGTCGGCGGCCACGTTCGGCCTCGGGTCGCCCTTGCAGGAGGAGCTGCTCGCCGGCAGCACGCCGTCCAGCAGGTAGTGGTTCACCTGGGCGTTGACGCAGTCGTTGTGGCCGCCGTACTGGCCGTGCGTGCCGTCGTCGGCGACGCTGATCAGGTTGTCCCGCAACCGGGTGGACATCGCGGGCCCGCTGTCGTACTGGGTCTGCGCGTCGCCCTCCGCCTGGATCACCAGCCCGACCGGGTAGCCGTCCCGCTTGATCTTCACCAGCGGCTCCGGCGGCGTGAAGCTGCGGAACGCGCACGTGGTCGGGGCGGCCCGCACCACGCCGTAGCCGTAGGGGTAGCGGTCCCGGAAGACGCGCATCTCCTCGTAGTAGACGCCGAGATCGGTCGGCCAGTCCGCCTCACAGGTGACGGTGTCGAACACGCCGGAGTGCAGGTTCGCCAGGCCCAGCCCGGCAAGCAGCGTGCCGGCGCGGGCCGCGTCGTCGACCTCGGCCCTGCTGACCGGCGCCGGGGTCGGGTTCGCGGCGGGCGGGGCGGCCCCGTCGCGCAGCTTGCCGACGATCAGCGCCAGGTCCGACCACAGTGGACGGTAGCGGGCGCCGACGCCCATCGCGCCGTCGAAGCTGGTCCTGGTGTAGTCGCCGACCGGCTTGACGAACAGCGCCGAGGACACCTTCTCCACTCCTGCCAGCACCTCGCCGGCGGACGAGCCGAGCTTGAACGTGCCGTTGCGCTCGGCGACCCAGGCCGACCAGGCTTCGACGTCCTTGCGGTACGCGATCGCCTGGGCCTTGAACTGCTCGCGCCACACCCATTCCGGGTGCACCGAGGAGTCCAGCACGCTGCGGTCGAGGTTCTGCGGGAACAGGCTGCCGTACACGGCGCCGAGGTAGGTGCCGTAGGAGTAGCCGAGATAGTTGATCTTGGGTTCGCCCAGCACACCACGGATCACGTCCAGGTCCCGCGCGGTGTTCGGCGTGTTGACGAACGGGCGGATGCCGCCGGCCGCGCGGTTGCAGCCCTCCTCGGCCTGGCGCGCCTCGGCGACCCACTGCGGAAAGTCCGCGTCGGGCGGGCGGGAGTCCTCGGTGGCCAGCGCCGGCCGCGTCTCGCAGTTGAGCGCGGTCGACTTGCCGACGCCCCTCGGATCGAAGCCGACGAGGTCGTAGACCTTGCCGAGCTCGGTCTTGGCGGCGAGGTACTTGGGCATCACCAGCCCGGAGCCGCCGGGGCCGCCGGGGTTGCTCAGCAGCACGCCACGCCGGTGCTCCTGATCGCTGGCCTTCTTGCGGCTGACCGTGACCGCGATCTGCTCGGCGCCGGGATTCGCGTAGTCCAACGGAACCACGAGGGTGGCGCAGTCCAGCTCGGCGAGGTCCCCCTCGCACGCCGACCACGCGGGTTGCTGGCCGTAGAACTGGGCGAGCGCCGGATCCGGCGCGGCCGAGGCGGCCGGCCCGGCCGTCACCGCGACACCGAGCAACGTGGCGACACCGATACCTGCCGTCGCCACGCGTCGCCATCCCCCGACTGACGGAGACGTACGCAAGGTCAACCTCCCTGCTGCGGTCGAGAATCAATCCGACTTGCCGTCCCAGGGAACGTACGGCCGCAGCACACAGCGCGTCAGTCACACGTTGCGGTGACAGGCACGGTCCGGTGTGGACAGTCAGCCTTCCGTGCACTCTTTCGGGTCAGGCCAACCATCCACGTCCGGCAGCGAATGCCGCTCCACCCACTCCTCGCGCAACACACCGAGCACAACCGAGTCGTGCACTCCCCCGGCCCACCGCCGGGCACGCCGGAACCGACCCTCCTCCACAAAGCCGAGCTTGCGGCCGGTCGCGATCATGCCCGGGTTGCCGGAGAAAGTGGCGTAGTCCAGCCGCAGCGCGTCCGTGCTGGCGAACAGGTAGCCGGTCCACAGCCGCAGCGCCTCGGTGCCGTAGCCGCGCCCCCAGCAGGTCTCGTCGTAGATCAGCACGCCGAGGCGGCGCCAGTCGGTCTCCTGCGACTCCCAGTACCAGCTGACCTCGCCGACCAGCCGCCCCGTCGCCGTTTCCATCACGGCCAGCCTGCGCCGAGGTGTCTCCCGCTCGATCGCGGGCAGCGCGGCCAGCTCGCCGGTGCGCCGAACCTGCTCGGCGGCCTCCGCCTCCGTCATCCGGCCGAAGTACGGACCGTTGGTGTCGTGCCACGGCCGAGTCGGATCCAGCAGATCCGGCAAATCAGACAGAAGTGCCGAATTCCAGTCCCGCAGGCAGACGGGGTCCCCGTCGATTCGCACCAGGTTCACAGCGGACCAGCGTGCCTGCTGTCGTTCGCCGACGCGAGGCAGTTCACCTGCGCGTCCCCGTTCCGGACGGCGCGTGCGATTCTGGCCGCATGACTGGCGGGATGACTGGCGACGGGCAGGAGACCTGGCAGGGGCTGTCCTCGATGACCCTGCGCAACCTGGAGCGCGCCTCGGGCGAGCTCGCCACGGCCACCATCGCGGCGATGGAGCAGCGGCTGCCGTGGTTCCGCCGGATGCCCGCCGACCAGCGGGCCAGCGTGCTGCTGGTGATCCAGAGCGGGGTGGCCGGCTTCGCGTCGTGGCTCCGCGATCCCAAACAGGTGATCCGGCTCACCGCCGAGGCGTTCCGCGCCGCGCCGAAGGACATCTCGCGGTGGGTGAGCCTGCGACAGACCGTCGAACTGGTCCGGATCGCCCTCGACGTGTTCGAACAGCAGCTGCCTGGCCTCGCCGCGAGCGAATCGGAGCGGGGACCGCTGACCGAGGCGGTGCTGCGCTACGGGCGGGAGATCGCGTTCGCGGCGGCCACCTCCTACGCGGCGGCGGCCGAGGCGCGCGGCGCGTGGGACGCGAGGTTGGAGGCGCTGGTCGTCGATGGGATCGTCCGTGGCGACGCCGAGGAGTCGCTGCTGTCGAGGGCCGCCGCGCTCGGCTGGGACCCGGCGGCCGAGGCGACCGTGCTGGTCGGCAATCCCCCGTCGGACGACCCCCCGCAGGTGATCTACGAGGTGCGCGCCCGCGCGGCCAGGATGAGCCGCCCGGTGCTGCTTGGTGTGCAGGGCTCCCGCCTGGTGGTGGTGCTGGCCGGCCCGACCGCCGAGAGCGGCCAGGGCAAGGACGTCCTCCTGAGGATGGCCGACGCGTTCGGCGCGGGCCCAGTGGTCGCCGGCCCGACCGTGACGAGCCTGGCCGAGGCGCACCGCAGCGCGGGCGACGCCCTGTCCGGCCTCCGAGCCGTGGTCGGCTGGCCAACCGCCCCCAGACCCGTTCGTTCCCTGGACCTGCTCCCCGAGCGGGCGCTGGCCGGCGACCCCGAGGCCGAGTGGCAACTCGTGGACCGGGTGGCGAGGCCGCTGGAGGAGGCAAGCGGAGCACTGCTGGAGACCGTCGACACCTACCTTGAGGTCGGTGGCGTCCTGGAAAGCTGCGCCCGCAAGCTGTTCGTCCACCCCAACACGGTCCGCTACCGCCTCCGCAGGGTGGCCGAACTAACCGGCCGCAACGCCAACGACCCAAGGGACGCCCTGGTGCTGAGGGTGGCGCTGTCGGTCGGCCGCCTGGCCCGAGCACGCGGCCTGTGGTGACACGTCCACCAGGTAGTCGAACACGTCAAAACCAGCCTTGACCGCCCCGTCGAGGAGCGCGGTCGTTGCCCTGCGCGGACGCGTCGCCCACTCCCACGCCTGCTCGACCGACTCCGGCCGGAGGCGCGCACCGCCGCGCCGCGCGAGGTAGTCCTCGACGAGCTCATCCAGCAACCGCGCGGGAAGCGGCGGCTGAAGGCCGGCCCGGCGGCAGTCGACCGCAGCGGCAACCAGCGCCGCACCTCTGGGATGCGTGCCAGGCTCCCAGCCGTTGCGCCAATCCGTCAGCAACTCCGGACCGGCCGCCAGATACTCCGCCAGTCCGTAGTCACCGCTGTGCTCCAGGGCATCGGCGATGCGTGGATCCCAGGCGCGATCCTGCGCACGGTCCCGCTCGGGCGAGGAAAATCTCCGCTCCACCCGAATCCCCTCGCCCGCCAATTCCAGCACGGCGCGGGCCTCTCGGAAGTTCTGCCGTGACTGGTCATCGCCCGCCGCTTCCTCCGTAAAACGCGACAGCTCCGCCGAGCGAATGGTCGCGACCACCACCGGATGCCCCTGCCCGGACAGGACCTTCGCCACCATGTCCCGAGTCAGGCCATCCGCGCCGAGATAGTGCTCCAGGTCGTTCAGCCACAGGACGCAGTTCGTCGCACGGACCGCCCGGTCCACCGCCGCCGCAACGGCTTGACGATTCTTCGGGGCGATCGCGACATGGTCGGGAACGGTGGCCATCACGGCCTCGTACGCCGTGCGCGTCTTGCCTGCGGTCGAATCGCCCACCAACAACACAAAACCGCCGCGTGCGATCAGGCCGTGCAGCTCCTCATCGACGTCGCGCGGGACGTAGGCCGGCAGGACCGAACCGTTCTCCGCATCAGCCAGCCGGTTCGCGGGATGCACGCCCAGCCATCTCGGGTCGCTGATCTGTCTGACCGTCGGCAACCTGCCTCGGCCGATCACCAGGCACCCGTCCAACACCGACAGATCGCGCTCGTCTCGACGCGTGACCATCCGGCCGTACCGATCCAGCCACACCTTGGCGAACACCGCCGCCACGGCCGCGACCACCCCGGCCCCGACCAACCACCACGGGTTCGCAACCCCAGCGGCCTTCAGCCCGGCCGGCACCGCGACCACAGCAGCCGCGGCCACCGCCGCGAACACCACCCAGCCTCGCCGTTCGACCCGCACCACCACTGCCCCGCAATCCCCGGCACCCGGCAGATCCACCGTGCACGGCAGTGTTCCAAGTCCATCCCCGCATAGACCGTCGGCCGCACAACCATCACCCGAACGCACCCGCGCCCACCCCGCCGAACTGCAACTCGGCAGCTCTGTCCGGTCTCCAACGACGACGCAGCGACCCGGCAGCTCTACCCATCTCCCAAGCCCCGCCCCAACCGCAACACCCACCAGGCGATGTGGGTGTGACAGGTGGATGTGACAGACAGCACCCTCCATCTCCACCAACCACACCCCATGGGATGACACGAAGAGGTAGAAGCTCCCTACGACTACCGAGAGATGTCTACCCAGGTCAGCTGCGTATACGACTGATCACCTCTCAGTCACCTCATAGCCATCTTTGTAGACACCCGACAAATCCTGCGCCCGGACTTGGTCGTCGCCAGCATCACTTTTCGCCCCCGTGACCGTGTTCAGTTAACGGGTGATCGCGCTTCTTGCTCCCGGCCAGGGCTCGCAGAGCCCCGGCATGCTCGCGCCCTGGCTCGAACTGGACGGCGCTCGCGACCGGATCGAGGGCTGGTCGGCGGCCACCGGCCTCGATCTCGTCCGCCTCGGCACCACGGCCGACGCTGAGGAGATCAAGGACACCGCGATCACCCAGCCGCTGATCGTCGCGCAGACGCTGCTCGCCTACGAGCACCTGAGCAACGGCAACGGCAACGGCAACGGCAACACAGTCGCCCTGCCGGCCGACGCCCCGGTAGCCGGCCACTCGGTCGGCGAACTCGCCGCCGCCGCCATCGCCGGTGTGCTCAGCGCGGACGACGCCGTCGCCCTCGCCGCCGTCCGCGGCGCTGCGATGGCCGCCGCGTGCGCGCTCGAACCGACCGGGATGGCCGCCGTGATGGGCGGCGACCCCGACGAGGTCGCCGCGCGTCTCGCCTCCTTCGACCTGGTCCCCGCGAACCGCAACGGCGCCGGCCAGATCGTCGCCGCCGGCTCGCTCGCCGCGCTGGACGCGTTCGTCGCCGAGCCCGGCCCCGGCATCAAGGTCATCCGACTGAAGGTCGCGGGCGCCTTCCACACCCACTACATGGCCTCCGCCGAGGACGCGCTGCGCGAGCGCGCCAAGGACATCACGGCCAAGGACCCGAACCGTCCGCTGCTGTCCAACGCCGACGGCGCCGTGGTCACCAGCGGCGCGGAGATGCTGCTCCGCCTGATCGCCCAGGTCACGCTGCCGGTCAGGTGGGACCTGTGCATGGCCACGCTCGGCTCCGCCGGCATCAGTGGGACCATCGAGCTGCCGCCTGGCGGCACGCTGAGCGGGCTGGTCAAGCGCGAGCTCAAGGGCACCGCGACGCTGCCGCTGAAGACCCCGGACAGCCTGGCCAAGGTGGCCGACCTGCTCACCGAGCCGGTCGCTGCCGGGCAGGTTCCTGACAGGAGTGCGAATTGACCAACCAGCGCCCAACGCTGCGGCAGTTCTCCGGTGCCGCCGGCACCCGACTGCTCGGGTTCGGCAGCGCCCAGGGCAACCGCGTTGTGACCAACGACGACCTGTCGGAACTGGTCGAGACGAACGACGAGTGGATCCGGCAGCGGGTCGGCATCATCGAGCGTCGGCTCGCCGACAAGGACCAGACGCTGGTCGACATGGCCGTCGAGGCCGGGGCCAAGGCCGTCGCCAACGCCGGGGTGTCCACCTCCGACGTGGACACGGTGATCGTCGCCACCTGCACGATGCCGGGCAACATCCCCAACGCGGCCGCGCAGACCGCCGACCGCATCGGCATCAAGTCGCCTGCCGCGTTCGACCTCAACGCCGCGTGCGCCGGGTTCCCCTACTCGCTGATGGTGGCCTCGGACATGATCCGGGGCGGCTCGGCGCAGCGGGTCCTGGTGATCGGCGCCGAGCGGTTCACCGACTGGCTGGACTGGACCGACCGCGCGAACTGCATCATCTTCGGCGACGGGGCGGGCGCGGCCGTGGTCGGGCCTGCCGAGGAGCCGGGCATCGGCCCGGTGGCCTGGGGCAGCGCCGGCGACCTCGTCGACCTGATCTACCTGCGCGACGGCCGCTACATCTACCAGGAGGGCAAGTCCGTCTTCCGGTGGGCCACCACGCAGATCGCCCCGATCGCCGAGCGCGCGGTCGAGCTCGCCGGCCTCCAGCTGTCCGACATCGACGTGCTCGTGCCGCACCAGGCCAACCTGCGGATCGTCGAGTCGATCGCCAAGAAGCTCAAGCAGCGGGGCGCGCGGGACGACCTGCGGGTCGCCGACGACATCGTGCACTCGGGCAACACGTCGTCGGCCTCGATCCCGATCGCTCTCGACCACATGAACTCGGCGGGCCGGATCTCCAGTGGCGACGTGATGCTGCTGGTCGGCTTCGGCGCAGGACTGTCCTATGCGGCGCAGGTCGTGATCTGCCCGTAAGGCACCGTAGGACGTACTTCCGGCGGGCTACCTGCCCAGTCCGGTATCAGCGAAAAGTAGCAGGAAGGAACCGTCAGTGAGCAGCATCGAGGAAATCCAGAAGGGGCTTGCCGAGATCGTCGAAGAGGTCGCCGGTGTGGCCGCGGACGACGTCTCGGTCGACAAGTCCTTTGTGGACGACCTGGACATCGACTCGCTGTCGATGGTGGAGATCGCCGTGCAGGCCGAGGACAAGTTCGGCGTGAAGATCCCCGACGACGAGCTGGCCAACCTCAAGACCGTTGGCGATGCGGTGAACTACATCGCTAGCAACGCATGACCACTAACGATGTTGTCGTCACCGGGCTGGGTGCCACCACCCCGCTCGGTGGGGACGTCGAGTCCACCTGGGAGGGGCTGCTCGCTGGTCGCAGCGGCATCGCCCCCCTCGAGTTCGACTGGGTGGAGAAGTTCGAGCTGCCGGCGAAGATCGCCGCGCAGCTCGCCGTCGAGCCGACCGAGACGCTGCCCCGCGTCGAGGCGAGGCGGCTGGACCGCTGCGAGCAGGTGGCGATGGTTGCCGCCCGCCAGGCGTGGGCCGACTCGGGGCACAGCGAGGACACGGTCGACCTGGAGCGGCTCGGTGTCGTGATCGGCACCGGCATCGGTGGCGCGATCACCCTGCTGCACCAGGACGATCTGCTGGAGACGGCGGGGCTGCGCAAGGTCTCGCCGCTGACCGTGCCGATGCTGATGCCCAACGGGCCGGCCGCGCACGTCGGCCTCGACCTCAAGGCCAGGGCCGGGGTGCACGCCCCGGTGTCGGCCTGCGCGTCGGGCGCCGAGGCGCTGGCCTGGGCGTGGCGGATGCTGCGGTCCGGCGAGGCCGACGTCGTGGTCGCCGGTGGCGCCGAGGCGTGCATCACGGCGATCCCGGTCGCCGGGTTCTGCCAGGCGCGCACGATGAGCACCCGCAACGACGACCCGACCAGGGCCTCCCGCCCGTTCGACATCGGTCGGGACGGCTTCGTGCTCGGTGAGGGCGCCGGGATCATGGTGCTGGAGCGGGCGGACTTCGCGGCCGCGCGCGGGGCGAAGGTGTACGGCCGGCTCGCCGGCATTGGCACCAGCTCCGACGGCTACCACATCACGGCGGCCGACCCGGAGGGCATCGGCCAGTCGCGGGCGATCGCGGCGGCGCTGCGCAACGCCGGCGTCGACCCGATCGACATCGGCCACGTGAACTGCCACGCCACGTCGACCCCGGTGGGCGACGTGATCGAGCCGCAGGCCGTGCGACGGGCCATCGGTGATCACCCGGTGCTCACCGCCCCCAAGGGCAATCTCGGGCACCTGCTCGGCGCGGCCGGCGCGGTCGAGGCCATCGCGACGGTGCTGTCCATCCGCGACAGCGTCATCCCGGCAACGCTGAACCTGGAGAACCTCGACCCGAAGGTTCAGCTCGACGTGGTGTCCGGTGAGCCACGCAAGATGCACCTGACCGCCGCGGTGAACAACTCGTTCGGCTTCGGCGGGCACAACGTGTCCCTCGTCTTCACCTCGGCCTGACCTCGAGTCAGGCCGGGGTGAAGGCCCCCATCCGCCAATCGGCTGGGCGGTGGCGCGGTCAGCAGCCCTCGTAAGACGGGACCTTGGACTCCACGCCCGGATCGAACTTGAGCACGCCGCGCTCGAAGACCATCGGATAGACCACCCGCCACCTGAGGCACGGCAAGGGCATCTCGGCGGGCGCCTTCTCGGGTTTCTGGGTGCTCACGAAACTCAGCAGCACGTGCAGGTTCGAGTCGCCGGTGGTCTCGATGCGCTGCACCAGGATCGTGCCGTCCCTGGTCGTTTCGTAGCCGGACTGCCACGCCTCCTCGGCGATCGGGACCGAGCGCCGGGCGCTGACCACCGCGAGCCATGCGGCGTACTGGCGGCTGTTGATCGCGTCGAACATGCGCTGCAACATCGCGCGGACCTGCTCACCGTCGGGATGCGCCGCCGCGTCGATGGACAGCTTCACGGCGCCGTCGCCCGGCTGTTCGGACCGCGGCACGCTCTGCTGCACACTCGGCTGCACGGCGACCGGCCGCGGCGTCTGGTCCTGCGGCCGGTGGTAGTACTCGCGGGCCAGCAGCCCGCCGGCGACCGAGGTCGCGACCACGAGCGCGACGACCGGCCACAGCCAGCGCGCGCTCGCCCTTGACGCCTGAGCGGGTGACACCTCCGGAGCGTGCCACAACCCCGCGCTCCATGGTCACGCGGGACGGAACTCGCCCCACGCGACACCGCAGACCTCCCGTCAGCCCACGCGATGCAGACAGTGCCCATCGGACAGAGTCAGCCCGCGCGACACCGCACTCGGGCCGTACTCAGCGCCCGTCAGCCCACGCGATGCAGCCAGGTCACCGGCGCGCCGTCACCTGCCCTCCGGAACGGCTCGAGCGCGTCGTCCCACGCCGCGCCGAGCAGTTCGTCCACGCTGTGCGCGAAGGACTCCCCTCCCCTGCTGCGTGCGGCGAGCGCGCGGAGCTGGTCCTCGGAGACGACGATGTCCCCGTTCGCGCTCGTGCGGGCATGCCACAGGCCGAGGACAGGGGCGAAGCAGAATCGCTCGCCGTCCACGCCGCTGCTCGGTTCCTCGGTGACCTCGAATCGAATCATCGGCCAAGCCCGCAACGCGGACGCGAGCCGACCGCCGGTGCCGGCGTCGCCGGTCCAGACGCATTCGGCCCGCAACTGGCCTGGTGCTGCGGGCTGTGCCGTCCAACGGAGGTCTGCCCGGTCCCCGAGGGTGCCCGAGATCGCCCACTCGACGTGCGGACAGACCGCAGACGGCGACGAGTGGACGTAGACCACGCCACTGGTGCTGCCACGGTTGCTCACTACTGACCTCCGCTACTCGACGAGGGACGTCTTCCCCTACGACCTCATCAGCAGACGATCAAGAGCGACCACCCGTTGCGTCATTCTGCCCTGGGTTCCGCTCCGTCCGCCATATGAACCAGGTTGAACAGCGAAACGGATCACCCGTCCGTGTCCGATCAACCCGGATAACCGGGCCCTTGGGGCAGTGACCAACGCCTGTCCGTGCCGGCTACCGGCCCGCGCGGCGCTACGGTGTGAATCCGGCGGCGCCGATCGGGCGGCGGTCGCGAGGAGGTGTCGGTGCGTTGCGTCTGGTGCGGCTTGGTGAACAGCCCTCCGTGGTGGGTGTCGATGTCCGCGCGGCCCTGAGCACCTGGGGCGTCGGAAAGGCGGTCCTTGGCGGCGTCGCGCTGCTCGGGGTCCAGCCGCCCGGCTGCCCGCGGCCGCTCGACGCGGTGATCGTGCTGCCGCGGGGCGTGCTCGTCGTGGTCGGCGTCGACCTGCCCGACCCGGCGATGCGACTGGAGGCCCCGCTCACCGGAGGGTGGGCGATCGACGGCTGGCCGCTGGTGCGCACCGACGGCGCGGTCAACCCGGCCACCGAGGCGCTCGCGGCCGCCACCACGGTGGCCAACCGGTTGCAGGCCATGCGGGCCGAGCCGCTGCCGGTGAGCACGGTGATCGCCGTCGGCCCCTACGTCGGCAAGGTCGTCCAGCCCACCGTCGACCTGAACCGGGGCGTGCGGGTGCTGCACCCCGAGCCGACCACGCTGCTGGCCGCCGCGCGCGAGCTGGCCACCTGCGAACGGCCGTGCACCGTCGACCAGGCCAGCAGGCTGCTGGGCGTGGTCATGTCCGAGGGCTCCCCGCCGGACACCGGGCAGCTGCTCGCCGAGGGCTTCCCCGACGCGGTCACCACCGATCTGGCCAGCGCGAGCACCATGCTGATCCCCAGGATCGGGGGCAAGGACGGCGCCGAGCGCGGCGCGGAACGGAAGCCGAGGCGACCGTTGCCGCCGCTGCCGCACTGGGCGCCGTACGCGGCGGCCGGCGTGTTCGGGCTGCTGGTGCTGCTCGGCATCATCGTGGCGGCGACCTCGGGCGACACGCCGAGCGCCGCGCCGCCGACCACCTCGGCGCGGCCGACGACCGTCGCGATGGCCGGCCTGACCTTCGCGCCGGAGGGCGCGGCGAAGGACACCGACTGCGCAGGCCACTCCTTCGGCGACGCGCGGACGTGGCTGACCCAGCACGGCTGCACCGGCCTGCAACGGGCCCAGTACGAGACGAGCGTGAACGGCCGCAAGGTCGCGGTCAGCGTCGCGGAGATCACCGTCGCCGACGCGGCGGCCGGGGCGCAGCTCCGCGCGGTGCTGGACACCCCGGGCGCTGGCGGCGTCAACGACCTGGTTCGGGAGGGCAGGACGTGGCCGGGCGGCCCGGCCAACTTCGACCGGGCCGCCTACGCGAGTTCCGTCCAGGACAACCGGATCCGGGTGGCGCAGGCCGTGTGGGCCGACGGGCAGTCGACCGCGACCGACCCCGCGCTGCTGAACCTCGCCAAGCAGGCGCAGCAGCTGCCGCTCACCCAGTAGCGCTCACAGGCCGTAGGCCTCCAGGAGCCGCAGCCACACCTCGCTGATCGTCGGGTAGGCCGGCACGGCGTGCCAGAGCCGGTCGATCGGCACCTCGCCGACGATCGCGATGGTGGCCGCGTGCAGCAGCTCGGCGACGTCAGGGCCGACGAAGGTCAGCCCGACCAGCACGCGCCGCCCCTCGTCGACGACCATGGACGCCTTGCCGGTGTAGCCGTCGGCGTGCAGCGACGAGCCCGCCACCGCGATGTCGATCTCGACGACCCTGACGTCGAGCCCGGCCTGCCGCGCCTGCTCGGCGGTGCGGCCGACGAAGGCCACCTCGGGGTCGGTGAACACGACCTGCGGCACGGCGGTGTGGTCGGCGGTCGAGGCGAGGCCGCTCCACGGCTCGGGGTCGCCGGTGAGCGAGCCGGCCGCCCGCGCCGCGATGGCGTCGCCGACCGCCCGCGCCGCGTACTTGCCCTGGTGGGTGAGCGGGGCGCGCCCGGTGACGTCGCCTGCCGCGTACAGCCAGCCACCGTCCACACCGGACACGACGCCGGAGTCGTCCACGGTCAGCGCCCTGCCCGGCTCCAGCCCGAACAGCTCGACGCCGAGGTCCTCGGTGGCCGGGCGGCGGCCGGTGGCGACGAGCAGCTGGTCGGCGACGATTCGCTTTCCGTCGGCCAGCACCAGTTCCACGCCGTCCTCGACGGCCGACACCCGTTCCGTGGTCGCGCCGAGCAGCAGCTCGACGCCGTCCGCGCGCAGCCCGTCGGCGACCAGGTCGCCGACGAAGTCCTCGAACCGCGCCAGCGGCCGGTCCTGGGACACCACGAGGGTCACCTGCGAACCGAGCCTGGCCCACGCCTGCGCCAGCTCGACGCCGACGACGCCGCCGCCGAGCACGGCGAGCCTGCCTGGCACCTCGTGCGCCGAGGTCGCCTCGCGCGAGCCCCAGGTCGGGGTCTCCGCGAGCCCGGGGATGGGCGGCTGCACCGGCACGCTGCCGGTGCACACGACGACGGCGTGCGCCGCGGTGAGGGTCCGCACGGAGCCGTCGGCCGCGCGCACGGTGACCTCGCGCGGGCCGGAGAGCCTGCCGTGGCCCCGGATCACGGCGATGCCGGCGCCCTCGGCCCAGCCGACCTGGCCAGCGTCGTCCCAGTGCGAGGTGAACTCGTCGCGCCTGGCCAGCACGGCGGCGGCGTCGAGCTGCTCGCCGACCGGCACGCCGGGCAGCCTGCGGGCGGCGGCCATGGCGTGGCCGGGTCGCAGCAGCGCCTTGCTCGGCATGCAGGCCCAGTAGGAGCACTCGCCGCCGACCCGTTCGGCCTCGACCAGCGCTGCGGTCAGGCCGCCGCGCACGGCACGGGCGGCGGCGTTCTCGCCGACTGGGCCGGCGCCGATCACGATCACGTCAAAGCTGTCGGTGGTCACCACGCCACCACACACCCTGTGTGGCCACTGGGCAAATCCGTCGGCCCGTGCGGCGGGCGGGACCAGCGAACCGTAAGAAGTCAGTCGGCCCGCTGCTCCGCGTCGAACACCTCGCCGAGCAACTGCATCACCACGCCGTGCGCGGCGAGCAGCACGTGCTCGCGCCGCTCCTGCGGCACCCGCTCGGCCAGTTTGAGCAGCGCGTCCGCCGCCTCGACCGACATCCGGAAGGCGAGCGACACGGTGTCGGCGCTCGGCTCTCCCGGCTCGCAGAACCTGGCCGCGAACAGCTCGCCGAGCCGGGCGGCCATGAACACGTACTGGT
This sequence comes from Solihabitans fulvus, assembly GCF_008386585.1. Taxonomy (GTDB): domain Bacteria; phylum Actinomycetota; class Actinomycetes; order Mycobacteriales; family Pseudonocardiaceae; genus Solihabitans; species Solihabitans fulvus. The sequence goes on along the minus strand of NZ_VUOB01000011.1, from coordinate 34,436 downwards.
CGGCCTCCGGGTCGAGGCGGCGGTTGTCGATCACGTCGCTGAACCGCACCCGGCCGAACCCGGGCACCTCGTCCAGCATCCGCAGGTACACGCCGAACACCTGGTTCACCGCGCCGCGCCAGTCCAGCGCGACGTCGTCGGTGCCGAAGAGGCGTTCCACCTCGGCCACGTACTGCTGCATGCCGCGCAGGGTCAGCGCGTGCACGACCGACCGCTTGTCCGGGAAGTACTGGTAGAACGAGCCGATCGGCACGCCGGCGCGTTCGGCGATCCGCGCGGTGGTCAGCTCGTCGTAGTCGTGGTCGGTGAGCAGCTTGGCGCAGGCATCCAGGATCGCGGCTACGGTGGCGGCTCCGCGCGGCTGCACGGGCTGCCGGCGCATCACGCTGGCCAGCCGCCTACTGGTCGAATCCTCGGTCACGGACACATCTTCCGGCATCGTGCCGAGAAGATTCACAACCAGGGTGAGGTCAGGGCCGGGCGTGGTCGGCGTGCCTTGGCACGTACTCGTCCTCGCGCCGGGCCAGCGGGATCACCGCGCGGGTGGGATCGGGCCTCGGCGGCCGGGTGACGTAGGGGCGGACCAGCCCGGCCAGCGCGAGACCGGGGGCGAGCAGCGGCACCACGGCGGTCAGCGCGGCCGCGGTCACCCCGGCGCGCAGCACGTCCCGTGGGATTAGCACGGTTCTGCGCAGTACCAGGTGGCGCCGGCGCAGCACGGACAGCACGACGAGCGCCGCGACGAACACGAGCATGGTCAGCGCGGCTCGGTGCACGGCCGCGGCGTAGCCGATGCCCTCCCCTGCGGTGAGCACCGCGAGCCAGCCGAGCAGGGCCGGCAGCTGCGCGCGCTCGGAGGTGCCGGCCCACAGCAGCCCCGCCGCGATCGCGAGCCACGCCCACAGCCCGTGCCGGCGCGGGTCGCGCAGCCAGTCCGTGCTGTCGTCCAGCCAGCCAGCCGGGATGCCGGCCCAGCTCACCGCGCCCCGCAGCACGCCGAGCGGGGAGTGCTGCTGGTGGCGCAGCTGCGCGAGGATCCAGGCCAGCGCCCACGCGGAGACCAGCACGCCGAACACCAGCTGCCAGCGCGGCCGATCGACCGCGGCCCGGCAGAGCCTGGCTACTTCCCGTCGCTTCGCGTCCATGGACAGCTCCCGACCGCAGAGTCCCCCTGGGGACACGCCTACCCTGCCGTGATCGTGCGGCCGGCAAGGCTTGGGGCGCGCGAAACCAGCTGTTCGGTGGCGTGCCGACCCGCCTGGCGGACACGGTCCGTAGCGGTTTTCTCGAACGGCTACACCGAACGCGCGATCCGGACCGATCGGACATTGGCCAGGTGTCAGCGGCGGAGGCCGGCGAGGAGCTCGTGCACCTGGTAGACGCCGCTGTGGTCGTCGTCGCCGTGGCCGAGCGAGCAGAGCGCGGAGTAGAGCTGCTCGACGACGGCCGTGACCGGCAGCGGAACCCCGGCATCGCGGGCCTCGGCGAGCGCGAAGCCGAGGTCCTTGAGCTGGTTGACGGCCGAGCCGCCCGGCGTGAAGTCGTGGTTGAGCCACTTGTCCCGCTTGACCTTCAGCGCCTGGCTCCCGGCGAGCCCGCCGTCGAGGATCTCGACCACGACGGCCGGGTCGAGGCCGCTCTTGACCGCGAGGGCCAGCGCCTCGGAGATGGCGGTGAGGTTGGCGGCCACCACGATCTGGTTGCACGCCTTGGTGAGCTGGCCTGCGCCGAGCGGGCCGAGGTGACGCACGGTGGTGCCAAGTGCGGCGAAGAACGGCTGGAGCCGCAGCACGTCGGCGGCGTCCCCGCCGACCATGATGCTGAGCGTGCCGGCGTCCGCGCCGATGTCGCCGCCGCTGACCGGCGCGTCCACCAGCCGGACGCCGTGACCGGCGAGGCGCGCACCGAGTTCGCGGACTCCGGTCGGGGACACGGTGCCCATCACGACGAGCAGCGGCGCGGCGACCTCGGCGCGCCGCCAGCCGGCGAGCAGCCCGTCGTCGCCGGCCAGCACCTGGTCGACCTGCGGCAGGTCGGGCAGCACCGTCAGGACGACCTGGCCCGCCGCGTCCGCCGGGGTCGCGACGGATCGGGCGCCGGCCGCGCGCGACTCGCCGTCCCGGCCGGGGGTGCGGTTCCACACGGTGACCGGAAAGCCGGCCCTGGCCAGGTTGCGCGCCATCGGGCGCCCCATCGCGCCGAGGCCGAGCACCGAGATCGGGTCGTGCTGCATGACCGCATCCTGGCGCGGGCGGTGTGCGCCGGCAAGGCGTCGCACCGGTTCGTGGGGCGCACCCGATCGTGCGGAATACCTATGATGGGCCGATGTCCACGCAGCCGCGGCAGGCCGAAGGCGATCAGGGCCTGCCGACGCAGCTGCTCCAGTTCCCGAGCTACCTGATGCTCCAGCTGACCAAGGAGTCCCGCCGGATCGCGGGCCTGCTCGGCGACGAGGACCTCCGGGTCACGCACGTGACGGTGCTGGCCTGTCTCGCGGAGTTCGGCCCCGCCTCCCAGAAGGAGATCAGCGCGAGGCTGCGCATCGACGCCAGCGACCTGGTGTCGCTGCTCGACGACCTGGAGAACGCGGGGTTCGCGAGCCGCACCCGTGACGAGCGGGACCGGCGGCGGTACACCGTCGACCTCACCACGGCGGGCCGGCGGGCGCTGCGTCGCCGCCTCGGCATGGCCGAGCGGCTCAACGAGCTGCTGTTCGCGCCGCTGAGCGAGCAGGAGCGGACGCAGCTGCACGACCTGCTGTTGCGGTCCTTCCGGCACCACGACACGCAGCGGTCCGGCGGTTAGGTGATTCGGACCGGGAATCAACACCGGGCCTGAAACGTCACAGTAGTGGACGCAAGTAGGCGCAGAACCCGAACAGGCTTGATAGACTCACTGTTCGCGATCGTCAGCAGTGCGCAGAAAACTGAACGAGAAACTCGACAAGAAAAAAGCTAGCAAAAGGTGGGGACAGTTGTCAAGCCCTTCGCACGGCCAGGAAGACCAACTCGGCGACGTCGAGTTGGAACAGGAATACGTGTCAATGCTCTATGGCCGGCTCGACGACCTCCGTGAATACACCTCGAAGCGGCTGTCGGAAGTGCTGCGCCAAACCGGCGGCACTCCGCAGGCGCGCACCGAGCGGGACGCGTCCACCTCGATGTACTCCGACCAGCTCACCCAGCTCAGCGCGGTCGAGAACGGCCTGTGTTTCGGCCGGCTCGACTTCGAGGACGACGGCCGCTTCTATATCGGGCGGCACGGACTGTTCGACAAGGACAAGGAATACGAGCCGCTGTTGATGGACTGGCGCGCCCCGGCGGCGCGTCCGTTCTACCTGGCCACCGCGGCTTCGCCGGAGGGCGTCCGCCGCCGCAGGCACATCAGGACCAAGCGGCGCACGGTGGTCAGCCTCGACGACGAGGTGCTCGACCTGACCTCGGCCGCGCAGGGGCGGCGCGAGGGGTTGACCGGCGAGGCGACGCTGCTCGCCGCACTGAACGCCAGCCGAACCGGCCAGATGAGCGACATCGTCGCGACCATCCAGGCCGAGCAGGACCGGATCATCCGATCCGGGCTCAACGGCGTGCTGGTCGTGCAGGGCGGTCCCGGCACCGGCAAGACGGCCGTCGCGCTGCACCGCGCCGCCTACCTGCTGTACACGCACCGCAGGCAGCTGGCCAAGCGCGGCGTGCTGGTGGTCGGGCCGAACGCGACGTTCCTGCACTACATCGGCCAGGTGCTGCCCTCCCTCGGCGAGACCGGCGTGCTGCTGTCCACGGTCGGCGAGCTGTACCCCGGGCTGACCGCGACCGGCGCGGAGTCCCCGCACGCCGCCGCGATCAAGGGCCGGATCGAGATGGCCGGCGTGGTCGCCGCCGCGATCAAGGACCGCCAGCAGGTGCCGACCGAGAAGCGGCCGGTCGAGGTCGAGTTCGAGCAGGACGTGCTGCGGCTGGACCGGCGCACCTGCACGCAGGCGCGGAGCAGGGCACGGCGCTCGCGGCAGCCGCACAACCAGGCGCGGCGGCTGTTCGTGCGGGAGATGATCTCGGCGCTGGCCGGCCAGGTCGCCAACCGGCTCGGCCGGCACCTGCTCGACCAGGCCGACCTCGACGACATCCGGCGCGAGCTGCGCGAGGACGAGAAGGTGCGGGCGGCGATCGACCGGCTGTGGCCGGTGCTGACCCCGCAGGAGCTGCTCGCCGACCTGTTCAGCTCCCCGGCCAGGCTGGCCACCGCGGCGCGGCACCTCAGCGAGGAGGAGCGGGCGCTGCTGGTGCGCGAGCCGGACGCCGCGTGGACGCCGGCCGACGTGCCGCTGCTGGACGAGGCGGACGAGCTGCTCGGCGAGGACGACGAGGCGATCAAGGCGCGGCAGGCCAGGGAGCGCCGGCAGGAGATCGACTACGCGCAGGGCGTGCTGGACATCCTCGACCTGGACGACGAGGCGGACCCGGAGATGCTGCTGGCGACCGACCTCGTCGACGCGGCCGGGCTGGCCGACCGGCACGAGAACCGCAGCCACGAGACCGCGGCCGAGCGGGCCGCCGCCGACCGCACCTGGACGTTCGGCCACGTCATCGTGGACGAGGCGCAGGAGCTGTCGGCGATGGCCTGGCGGACGCTGATGCGGCGCTGCCCGAGCAAGTCGATGACGGTGGTCGGCGACATCGCGCAGACCGGCGACCTGGCCGGCACGACGTCGTGGTCGGAGGTGCTCAGCCCGTATGTCGCCGACCGTTGGCGGCTGGAGGAGCTGACCGTCAACTACCGCACGCCTGCCGAGATCATGGCGGTCGCGGCGGACGTGCTGGCCAGCGTCGACCCGGCGCTGGTGCCGCCGACCTCCGTGCGGGAGACCGGCGTCGCGCCGTGGCACCGCAGGGTGGAGCCCGCCGACCTTGCGGCGACCCTGCCCGGCATCGTGGCGCGCGAGGCCGCGGCCGTCGGCGAGGGCAGGCTCGCGGTGCTGCTGCCCGGCGGGAGCATCGACTCGCTCGGCGCGGCGATCGCGGCTGCGGTGCCCGACATCGCGGTCGGCACGCAGCCGGACGGGCTGGAGACCAGGACGGTGCTGCTCACCGTCGGCCAGGCCAAGGGGCTGGAGTTCGACGCGGTGCTGATCGTCGACCCGGACACCATCCTGGCCGAGTCGGTCAGGGGCCGCAGCGATCTGTACGTGGCGCTGACCAGGGCGACGCAGCGGCTGGGCGTGGTGCACACCGACGAGCTGCCGGCGCTGCTCGGCGGCCTGCACCCGGCCGACGACGTCGAGGCGGCCTAGACAGCATGGAGGGTCCCTTCAGGACGTTGGTGTCCTGAAGGGACTCTTCATGACGCGAGCGCGTAGCCGAGGGAGGCTGCGGCCAGGGCGGCGACCAGGCTGATCAGGACGTTGAGCGCCGCGTAGAAGTAGGACTTCTGCTCCACCAGGCGGAAGGTCTCGTAGCTGAAGGTGCTGTAGGTGGTCAGCCCGCCGCAGAAACCCGTGCCCAGCAAGGAAAGCAGCGATCCCGGCAGCGCGCTGCCCGCGCCGACCAGCAGGCCGAGGATCAGGCTGCCGACCACGTTCACCGCGAGGGTGCCAAGGGGGAACACGGTGTCGTGGCGGGACTGCACGGCCCGGTCGGTGAGGTAGCGCAGCGGGGCGCCGACGGCGGCCCCGAGAAAGACGAGCAGCGGTGTCACTCGATGGACTCCCGCGCGGCGTATCGGACGACTTCGACCTCGTCGAGGATCGCCATGCCCTCGCTGACCAGCTCGTCCAGCTGCGGCACGAAGGCGCGGACCTTGTCCTCGGTGTCCACGATGACGACCACCACCGGCAGGTCCTCGCTGAGGCTGAGCAGCCTGGTGGTGTGGATGCGGGAGGACGCCCCGAATCCCTCGATGCCGCGCAGCACGGTCGCGCCCGCCAGGCCCGCGTCGTGCGCCCGGCGCACGATCTCGTGGTAGAGCGGCTTGTGGTGCCAGGTGTCGTCCTCGTCGACGAAGATCGACAACCGCAGCGCCCGACCGACCAGCGTCATGGTGCTCCCGCCCTTCTCGGCCGCCGCGCCGCGCGTGTGGCCCACCGAGCGAACCAGACGCCGAGCAGTACCGCCAGCAGCGCGCAGGCCATGGCGGAGGCCAGGTAGCCGAAGGCGAGGAGCGCCGAGCCCGGCCGGAGCAGGCCGCGCACCTCCACGGCGTAGGTGGAGAACGTGGTGAAGCCGCCGAGGACGCCGACGCCGAGGAACGGCCGGAGCAGGTAGTGCCCCGACCACACCTCGGTGATCAGCACCATGAGCACGCCGATCAGCGCGCAGCCGACCGCGTTGATGACGAAGGTGCCGACCGGGAACCGTCCGGGCAGCGTGGGCAGCAGCTGGGCGACGCCGTAGCGGGCCAGCCCGCCGAGCCCGCCGCCGACGGCGATCGCGCCGAGGATGGCTCGTTGACGGGATGTGTTGCGCGCCAAGGGTTTCTCAGCCGTCCAGCAGATGGTCGACGAGCCGGTCAAGGGCGGGCAGGGCGCGCACGACGGCGGCGCGTTCGCGCGCGCCGAGCCGGTCCAGCGCACTGCCGATGCGCTGCTCGTGGCCGCGCTGCCAGGCGGCGAGCTTGTCGTGCCCTGCCTCGGTGACGGTCAGCCGGGCGACCCTGCGGTCGGCCGGGTCGCCGTTGCGCGCGACCAGGCCGCTCTCCATGAGCTGGCTGATCAGGCCCGAGACGGTGTTGGGGGCCAGCCGCAGCGCGGCGGCCAGTTCGCCGACCCGCATCGGCGGCCGCTCCGCGAGCGTCTGGAGCAGCTCGACCTGCGCCATCGGCAGGGACTCCCACGGCCAGTCGGAACGGATGCTGGTCCGCAGCGCGCGGCGCAGCCGGGTCACGACCTCGGTGAGCGTTCTTGCGTCGCCCGCGGTGGTGTCTTCCAGCTCGGCGGGCGGCGCGACGTCCAGCGTTGCTTCCGAGGTTCGCTCTGGCATGACCCAATGCTACTGACCGTTTACCCGGTTTTCGCCGGAAACCACCTGGCGGGACGCCGCAGGCCCGCAGGTGAGCAACGTCTCCGCAGCAGACTATGTCGGTGGCAGATATATTCGGATGGTCGAGCCGTTGGGAGGGGACATGGCCATCCAGGAGACGTCCCGCGCCGCGCGCGGATGGCGCTGGTTCGTCGTGGAGTCCGCCCGGCCGACGCGCATCGCGGCCTGGCCGGGCGCGCCGTGGCTCGCGGTCGCCACGGTCTGCTTCGGCGCGTTCATGGGACAGCTCGACGCAAGCATCGTCACGCTCACCTTCCCCGCGCTGACCGAGCAGTTCCACGCCCCGCTCGCCGCCGTGGAATGGGTCTCGCTCAGCTACCTGCTGACCCTGGTCGCGCTGCTGGCCGCCGTCGGTCGCCTCGCCGACGTGTTCGGGCGGAAGCTGGTCTACATCTACGGATTCGTGGTGTTCACCGCCGCATCGGTCGCCTGCTGCTTCGCGCCGACGCTCGGCGCGCTGCTCGCGTTCCGGGTCGCCCAGGCGATCGGCGCGGCCATGCTCCAGGCGAACAGCGTCGCCCTCGTCGTCACCAGCGTGCCGAGGACCAGGATGCGGGTCGCGCTCGGGGTGCAGGCCGCCGCGCAGGCGCTCGGCCTCGCCGCGGGGCCGACGCTTGGCGCGCTGCTGGTGAACGGCCTCGGCTGGCGGTGGGTGTTCGGCATCAACCTGCCGATCGGCCTGATCGCCATGACGGCAGGCCACTACCTGCTGCCGCGCAGCCGGCAGCTCTGCGCCCGTGGCCGGTTCGACCTGCCCGGTCTGCTGCTGCTCGGCGTCGCCACCACCGCCGCGCTGCTCGCGCTGTCCGGGGTGTCCGGGCTCGGCCTCGCGCCGGCCGCGGCGCTCGGGCTGGTCGCGGCCGCGGTGGCGGCGGGCTGGCTGTTCCTGCGTCGGGAGCGCCGCGCCGCGCAGCCGCTGGTCGACCTCGCGCTGCTGCGGGCCCGACCGGTCGCGGCCGGGCTGGTCGGCGCGCTGTGCGGCTACCTGGTGCTGTTCGGCCCGCTGGTGGTGGTGCCGTTCGCGCTGGCCGCGCCGGGCGGCTCGGCGATGCGGGCCGGCCTGGTGCTCACCGCGCTGCCCGCCGGCTTCGCCGTCGCCGCCACGCTCGGCGGATCACTGCTGCCCAAGCGCTGGTCGGACCTGACCCGAGGGCTGCTCGGCGCGTCGGTGAGCGCGGTCGCCCTCGCCCTGCTGGCCGTGTTCCCGTCGGCCCCGGCGACGCTCGCCGCGCTCCTTGCCGTCCTCGGCCTCGGGCTCGGGGTGTTCACGCCGGCCAACAACACCACGGTGATGGCGGCGATCCCGGCGGCCGGGGCCGGGGTCGGCGGCGGGCTGGTGAACATGACGCGGGGGCTCGGCACGGCGCTTGGCGTCGGCGTGTGCACCCTGGCGCTGCACCTGTCCCCCGCCGACGGGCCGAGGATCGCGTTCGCCGCGCTGGCCGTGGCGGCGCTGCTCGGCGCCGCGTCGACGCGCGCAGCCGGGTGACGTGGCCGGCCCCGGTGCGGGGTCCGGGCCGCCGACCCGGTGGCGAAACGTGCACGAACCGCGTGACCCGGTGGCCCGCGTTCAGCCGAACGGGGTAGATGAGACTCCCACCCCTGCCGCGAACAACACTCGGATCAGTAATCTCACCGTCACCGAACGAAACTGAGGTGGGTGGTCGTGATGGAACGCGTGGCCTGGGTGCCGGACGACGTCGACGAGGGACTGCCGAGCGCCGCTCGGCTGTACGACTACCTGCTCGGCGGCGGGCACAACTTCGCGGCGGACCGCGAGCTGGCGGCGAAGTTCCTCAAGGCACAGCCCAACGCCAGGAACATCGCGCGGGAGAACCGGGCCTTCCTGCGCAGGTCGGTGCTGTTCATGATCGAGTCCGGAGTGCGGCAGTTCCTCGACCTCGGCTCCGGCATCCCCACTGTCGGCAACGTGCACGAGATCGCGCAGAAGGCCGACCCCGACGCCCACGTGGTCTACGTGGACTACGAGGAGGTCGCGGTCGCGCACAGCAAACTGCTGCTGGAGAACAACGACCGGGCCACCATCGTCCAGGCCGACCTCACCGTGCCCGAGAGCATCCTCGAGCACCCCGACACCAGGGCGCTGCTCGACTTCGACCGTCCGATCGGCGTGCTGACCGCAGGCGTGTTCCACTTCGTCTCCCCGGCCAAGGAACCCAAGCGGATCGTGGCCGCCTACCGGGACGCGGTCGCGCCGGGCAGCTACCTGGCGATCTCGCAGTTCACCGCCGACTTCATGCCGGAGGAGATGGCCGGCATCGTCGAGGTCATGAAGAACAGCAGGGACCCCATGTTCCCGAGGTCCTACGACGAGATCCTCGACCTGTTCGAGGGTTGCGACGTCGTGGAGCCCGGCGTGGTCGCCACCCCGCTGTGGCGGCCGGAGTCGGTGACGGCGGCGAGTGACGAGCCCACCAGGGCCGGGATCTACGCGGGTGTTGGCCGCAAACGATAGCCGCTGAACTCGGGATGGCATGACACCTTCTGGCGAGGGCCAGCAGCCGCACGACGCGCGTCGTCAGCGGCGGCTGGCGCTTGCCCGCGCCTGGGCGGCCGCGGTCGCCGACACGACGTACGTGCCGATGTCGCCGCGCGAGATCGAGGAGTACCTGCTCGCCCTCGTCGACCGGATCGGCGACGCGCTGTCCGCCGAGCCGTTCGACCCCGAGCCCGTCGCCGAGATCGGCACGCTGCTCGTGCGGGCGCACTTCTCCGGCCCGGAGACGCTGGAACGCACTCTGGACGTGCTCGGGCGGACGCTGCTGTTCAACCCGGAGACGGGCCCGGTCGACCGGCTGGCCGAGCGGGTCGTCACCGTGCTCGGCGCGGTCGCCTCCGGCTACGCGACGGCCATGCGGCAGGACGCGTTCGACCAGCAGGAGGAGATCAAACGGGCGTTGCTGAACGCCAAGAACGACGTCGAGCGGGTGCTGAAGGTCAGCGAGGCCCGGTTCCGCCAGGTGTTCGCCACGTCCGCGGTCGGCATCGCGATCACCGACCTGACCGGCCGGTGCGTCGAGGCCAACGCGGCGCTCGCCGAGATCCTCGCCACCGAGTCGAGCAGCCTGGTCGGTCGGCAGTTCGACGAGCTGCTCTACGCCACCGACACCGACGGCCTGCACGCCATCTACCGGGACCTGGTCGACGGCGTGCTCGACACCTACCGGGAGCGCGGCAGGCTGCGCCGCGACGACGGCGAGACCGCGTGGGTCTACCTTGCGGTGTCGGTACTGCGCGACGCGGACGGCAATCCGACGCACCACGTCACGATGGTCGAGGACATCACCGAGCTGCACCTGCTCGCCGACCAGCTCAGCCACCAGGCCCTGCACGACGCGCTGACCGGCCTGGCCAACCGGCAGTACTTCGCGTCGCGGCTGGAGTCGGCGCTCGGCAGCCCCGCCCCGATCACGCTGTACCACCTCGGTCTCGACGCGTTCTCCGTGGTCAACCACGGACTCGGGCACGACGTCGGCGACCGGCTGCTCAAGATCGTGGCCAGGCGACTGGAGGCCGCGGTGCAGGGCGAGCGGGCGCTGGTGGCCAGGATCAGCGGGGACGAGTTCGCCGTGCTCGTGCAGCACTCCCCCACCACGCCGAGTGTGCTGGACATGATCAGGATCCTTCAGGACGAGCTGGCCGAGCCGGTGTACCTGGACGACCAGGGCGTCGCCGTGTCCGCCGGCATCGGCGTCGTCGACCAGCCGCCCGCCGGCATCGAGATCGCGGACCTGTTGCGGGCGGCCAACTCCGCGCTGCGGCGGGCCAAGGCCAACGGCAAGCGCCAGTGGTCGATCTACGAGCAGCGCGAGGACGAGGCTGAGCGCGTGCGGTCCCGGCTCGCCGCCGTGCTGCCCGGCGCGTGGGAGAGCGGTGAGATCTCCGTTGCGTACCAACCGATGGTGCGGCTGACCGACGGACGGATCGTCGGCGTCGAGGCGGTGATCACCTGGGAGCACGCGGAACACGGCGTCGTGTCGCCGAGGGACTGCATGCGGCTGGCCGAGGACACCGGGCTGTCCCTGCCCATCGGGCTGTGGGCGCTCGAGGCGGCCTGCGGGCGGGCCCGCGAGTGGCAGGACCTGTTCGGCGACGGGGCGCCGACGCTGTGGCTCCGGCTCACCCCGCTCCAGTCCGGCGACGCCGACCTGGTCGGCGCCGTGCGGCAGACGCTTGCGGACACCGGGCTCGGCCCGTCGGCCGTGCGGATCGCCCTGGACACCGGTGCGGTGCTGGCCGAACTCGGTGACGCGGCGGACAACCTGCGCGTGCTGGCCGACACCGGCGTCGGCACCGCGCTGCACGAGTTCGGTGGGGCGCACCAGGAACTGGGTCTGTTGGTGGAGTCCAAGACACAGGCGCTGCTGCTCTCGCCGGCCGTGGTGCGGGAGATCGTCGGCAACACCCCGGCGTTGCGCAGGGCGCTCGGCGAGATGGTCTCGGTCGCGCACCTCGCCGAGGGCGTCGTCGCGGCCGCCGGGATCGACACGGCGGAGCAGGCGGACCGCTGCCGGTCCATCGGCGTCGACCTCGCCCAGGGCGCGCACTTCGCGCCACCACTACCACCCGAGCAGATCCCCGCCCTGCTCAACGGCGTCTGAGGGGACTCTCAGGATCTCAGCGACCTCTCAGTGATCACGCTGGACGATCTTCCCCGAGTACTGATCGACCGGGGAGGAAACCGTGTCAGCACAACGCCTGTCGACCGAACGTCCCGTGCCGCGCTGGGCGGTCGTGACCGCGCGCGCGATCCCGTTCGTCGTGCTGCCGCAGAGCCTGTGGCGGCTGCCGTTCGCCTTCGGCTTCACCATGGGCATGGTCGAACCGAACGCGCCGGCCATGCCAGAGTGGGCCCCGTACTACGTGTTCGGCCTCAGCCTGCTGTCCGAGGGGCTGGCGCTGCTGTCGTTCGGCCTGGTGCGCGGGTGGGGCGAGGTCGTGCCGGCGTGGCTGCCGCTCATCGGCGGAAAACGCGTGCCGCCGTTCGCCGCGATCGTGCCGGCCGCGGTCGGCGGCCTGGCGCTGACTGTCCTGTGGGGCGGGCAGCTACCCGCCCGCTTCCATCTCCTCGGTCTGTCCAGGGTCGGCTTCGCCAACGGTTGGTGGGATGCGCTGGCGACCGTGTGCTCCTCGCCGCTGACACTGTGGGGTCCGATGCTGCTCGCGGTGACCTTCGCCTACTACCAGCGCCGCTGCCGACCGGCCACCGCAGCCCTGACGGCCTAGCCGCTACCGTTGGACAGCACGACTTTGTTCACCAGTTCGTCCGATTCGGACAGCCCATAGTGGACCAGATAGAGCGCGAGCACGAGGCGGGTCAGCTCGTCCTCGTCCGGAGTCGGCGCGCCCGCCGCGCCCGCGCCCATCAGCAGCATGGGCAGGCCGCCGCCGTGCTCGTTCTCCAGGTCGGGCATCCGGTAGTCGGCGACGGGCAGCAGCGTCGCACCGAGCCGTCGGTAGAACGCGATCCGCCTGGCGCGCAACAACTGCTCGTCCCGGTCGACGTCGGCCTCGGCGGGATCCTCGACCTCCAGCAGCAGGTTGGGCGGCTCGGACTTGGTGCCCAGCTTGCGGAACATCGCACGCCACAGCCGGCCGCCGAGGCCCTGCCCGCGCCGCGCGGCGGTCACCGCGAAGTAGCGCAGGAACAGCCAGTGCCCGTCGTACTCCTCGCCGAGACCGCACAGCGAGACCATGCCGAGCACGTCGCCGCCGTCGACGAGCGCCCAGGCGACGTCGCCGGCATCGGGCTCGACCAGATCGGCGAAGGGCACCCGCTCGCCGGCGGGGAACGCCTCCTCGTACAGCCACCGTGCCTGGTCGACCTGCCCGCCGAACAGGTGCGCGAACGGGATCAGCGGAAACTCGGCCGAGGGTCCGCTTCCTGCCGGCTGGTCGATCTGGTCGATCTGGTCAGCGGTCATAACCTCATGCTATGTCGACTCGCTTGGCCCGCCCAAAGGCCGGGACTCCCCCACGGCTCAACACCACCCCGGCGAGGATGAGCACGCCGCCGACAACCACCGGCCAGCCAACGGGTTCGGCGAGAATGAGCACGCCGAGTGCGGTTGACCACAGCGGGGACACATAGGTGACGGTGGCGGCGACGGTCGGGCCCGCCGCCCTGATCACCTGGAAGTTCATGATGTAGGCGAAGCCGGTGCCGGCGGCGCCGAGCAGCAGCAACGCGCCGGCCGCGCCGAACCCCGGCCATTTCGGCAGCCCGCTCAGCGCCGGCACGACGAGCGCGAGCTGCACCGCGGCGCAGGTGATCTGCATCGTCGACAGCACCGTGGCCGACTCGCCGCGCCCGGACAGGAACCGCCGCGTGTAGGCGAACCCCGCGCCGTAGCAGACGGTCGCGGCGAAACAGGCCGCGCCGCCGGCAAGGCCGCCGCCGGCTCCGTCCCAGACCCGCAGGACCACGAGCACGCCGAGGAAACCGGTGGCGAGGCCGACCAGCCTGGCGCGGTTCGGGTGCTCGCCGGGAAGCAGCAGCAGCGCGAACACCAGCGTGCTCAGCGGGGTGGCCGCGTTCCAGGTGCCGGCCACGACGGAGCTGACCATGGTCTCGCCCAACGGGAGCAGCGTGAACGGCACCGAGTTCAGCAGCACCGCGACGACCGCGACGTGCAGCCAGACGCGCGGGTCGCGGGGCATCGACGCGCGCTGCGCGGCGCAGACCAGCCACAGGGTCAGCGCGCCGAACAGGCATCGGCACAGCGCGACCCAGGCGGGCGGGACACCCGCGTCGACCGCGATCTTGATCAGCAGGAAGCTGGCGCCCCAGATCGCCGACAGGGCAAGGAATCCGGGCAGCCAGCCGCGACCGGTCGACGATGTCATGACCGCAACCCTGCTCGATGGGGCATCATGCGTCCAACAAGTCGTGCTCATCGGCCCATGAGAGTTGCTCATGATCCTGAACCTGGCCCAGCTCCGCTCGTTCGTGGCCGTCGTGGACGAGGGCGGCTTCGGCTGCGCCGCCCGCGCGCTCGGCATCAGCCAGTCCGCCGTGTCGCACGCGGTGGCCGCGCTGGAGCGAGTGCTCGGACACCAGGTGCTGACCCGCGTCGGCGAGCCGAGCCCGACGGAGTTCGGCGAACGCGTCCTGGCGCACGCGCGCAGCGCGGTGGCCGCGGCGGCCGCGATCAGGGACATCGCCGACGAGCAGGCGGGCCTGCCGACCGGGACCGTGCGGCTCGCCGCGCCGCCGACGGTGTGCCAAAGCCTGCTGCCGCAGCTGATGAAGCGCTGGCAGGAGCGGTTCCCGAACGTGCGGATCCGGGTGTTCGAGGGCGAGGACGACGAGGTGGCCGAGTGGCTCGGCCAGGGAGTCGCCGACGCGGCCGTGCTGGTCGACCCCGAGCCCGCCGCGGGCGTGCTGCTGGCCGAGGACGCGTTCAAGGCGTTGCTGCGCAGCGATCATCCGCTGGCCGGCCAGGACGAGATCGATGTGCTGGACCTGGACGACGACCCGTTCCTGTTGTCCTGCGGGGGATGCGAGCGCCACATCCGCGAGATCTACCGGCAGGCGCGGGGTCGGTTGACGCCGACCCACCGCGTGCACCAGCTCAGCACGCTGCTGGCGATGGTGCGGGCCGAGGTCGGCGTCAGCATCACGCCAGGCCTCGTCGGCAGCGTGCTCGATCCGCAGCTGGTGCTCGTGCCGCTGCGGCAACGGGTGGTCCGCCGCCTGGTGCTCAGCGGTCCGTCCCAGCGCCCGTGGCACCCGGCCGTGCGGGCGCTGGTCGAGGACGCGCGGGGCCTGGCCGCCGCGTAGCGACCGATCGCGACCTCGCTTCGGGCGTTCGCGAGAAAATAGTAGCCATGTACATAGTAGCCATGTACGGTATCGATGTGAGTTCAGCAGCTGAAGGCGCAACGGCGGGGTTCCTGGTCTGGCGCCTGTCGATGAAGGTGCGGGTGGCCGTCGACCGGGCGGTCGCGCCGCTGGGCCTGACCCATGCCCAGTACTCGTTGGTGGCGTCGCTGTACGGCATGCAGCGCTCCGGGCTGCGTCCCAGCCAGCGTCAACTCGCCGATCACACCGGGCTCGAACCGCTGTACGTCTCCAAGCTCGCCCGCGCCCTGGAAGCCGCCGGACTCGTCGTCCGCACCCGGGACCCGAGCGACTCGCGCGCCAGGCAGCTGTCGCTCACCGAGCAGGGGCGCGACGTCACACACCGCGCGATCACGGTGGTCCGAGCGCTGGTGGACCAGTTGCTGGAGCCGCTCGGGGGACCGGACAGCCCGCGCGCCCGGCAGTTCGCCGGCGAGCTGACGATCCTGCTCGACGCGCCGCTCGACGCACACACCGAAAACGAGAAGGAGCAGTCATGACCACTGCGACACCTACGCTCAATGCTCGAGTCATCGCCCTGTCACACAATGCCGCGCGTGCCCTCCTGGACGGTGCGCTGGCCCGCCATGGCACCACGTTCCACCAGAATGTGACGCTCCGGGTCGTCGTGGTCGCGGGCGGTTCCATCGGCCGCGATGCGCTCGTCGCCGACGTCACCGACTCGCTGAAGATCGACGGGTCGGTCGTGCGCGGCGTGGTCGAGGAGCTGACGGCCTCGAGGCTGCTGGAACAGGACCCGGCGGAGGCGTCCCGGATGCGGCTCACGGACACCGGACGGACGCTGTACGAGAGCACCGCCGCCGAGTCCGCCACGATCGCCGCTCGGCTCTACGCCGACATTCCGGCCGAGGACCTGGCGATCGCGGGCCGCGTATTGACACTGATCACGGACCGGGCGAACGCCGATCTTGCCGGCGCCTGAGGCAAGAAACCCTGGCGGGGCACCTGGTACGCACGAGGTGCCCCGCTTGGTGTCGAGTCTCGGTTGCCGCCTCAGCGCTGGTCCAGCTCACCAGCCTTGACCAATGCCAGGAAACCGCCGAACGCGGTCGCACTGAACGCGAGGGCTCCGGCGTCGCGGCACTTGGTGTCCCGAACCGCCACCCGTGACGCCACCTGCGCCAGTTCCACGCAGTTCTGTGTCCCGCCGCTGCGTGACGACGTCCGCCAGCGTGCGCCCGTGAAATCTGGAGTGAGCATCCTGCAACCTCCTACGCCAGCTCCCCAATCCTCTGGGTGATCCTCTCCATTGTTCGCTGCTGACTCAAGGTGGTTGCGCGCAGGTTCTCGAACGCCAGGTCGTAGATGCGGGCGTGCTCTCCGCCGAGATAGTCCGTCGCTGTCAGACCCTCGATGAAGACGATGCCGGAGCGGCCTTCGATCAGCGTGACGATGCTGAAGGCCACGCCGTGCGACGCATGCGCGCCACCGTCGAAGGGCACGACCTGAACACAGACGTGCGGTAGTTCAGCCAGTTCGCGGACCTGCTCAAGTTGCGCGCGCAGCACGGCGGGTCCGCCGATCTCCCGACAGAGCGCCTCTTCGCCAACCACCAGCCACAGCCGAGGTGCGTTCGGGGACTTCATGCGTTCCAGGCGCTTCGTTCGATCTTCGGCCATCCGATCGACATCGGCCGGCGAGACGGTCACCGATCGAGCGAGCACCGCACGGGCGTAGTCGGCAGTCTGCACTGTGCCAGGGAAACAATCGGCGTTGAAGATCTTCAACTCGGTGGCGGCACGTTCCAGATTGACGTACTTGACCCCGTGGGCTGGCACGCGGGCGGGTGGGAGCTTTCTCCGGGCGTCAACCGAGAGTTGCCGAAGTTTCGCCGCATGATCGGCCGGGATCTTGTACAGGCGAACGGCTTTGTCCAAGTCCTTGTCGGTGACCTTCATGTCGCCTTGTTCGATCTTCGACAGCTTGCCGGTGTACCAGCCAAGCGCCTTGCTGGCGTCGGCGTTGGACAACGCGGCGGCATCCCGCGCGTCGCGTAGATCCGCGCCGAGCAGGATTCTCTGAACCACGGGACCGGGATCGGGTTCGGTCATGCGGGCAGTCTGCCCTAACGCGATCACGGGTCACGGTAGTTCGCCCTTTCAGGTGTATGCATGACCGGAGAAGCTTCTACTTGCATTTCTAGTGCTAGTTTCGGCGGACCGTCCACTCCGGCGAGCACCGGAAGGTTCCCGATGATCAACCTCCACGCATGGCAGGAGGCTGCCGGCCGACTGCACGCCATCAGCCTCGTCGACTATCCACTCCCGCCGCGCCCCGACGAAACCATCGACACTCTCTGCGGCCAACGGATCACCCTCACCCGCGCCGACTTCCGCGTCTTCCCCGAATACCAACCACACAAAACCACCTGCTGGAGCTGCGACGGCGAATGGCGCCGCCTGGAAGGCCTGCCACCCCACCCCGCACTCACCGGATCCACCTCATGACACCCGAACCACGCCCGAAGCTGGAACACACCTACCAACAACGCCAGTTCGGCCGCTCACTCCGAAACCTCCGCGAACACGCCCGCATCGACACCACCGAAGCCGCCCTCCGCACCAAGATCGACGTAGACAAACTCAACCGCATCGAACGCGGCCAACCCCCCACCCACCACGAACTCACCACCATCCTCGACACCTACGGCCTCCTCTACGACGACTGGCAGCCCTACATCCACCAACTCGACCACAACCGGCAACGCGGCTGGTGGCGCACCCACGGACTCCCCCGCACCCACTTCGCCGGCATCGAACACGACGCCACCACAGTCCGCGAATACCAACTCGGCCTCATCCCCGAACCACTCCAGACCGAGCCCTACATCCGCGCCATTCTCGCCGCCTCCCGACGGCCACACCACGCACACGAATCCGCCATCCGACTCCGCCGGCAACAACGGCTCACCGACCACAACCCTCGGCACTACCACGCGATCATCGACGAAGCCGCCCTGACAATCCCGTTGCCGGACAACAGAATCATGCGCGACCAGCTCCGGCACATCCTCGCCATGGCCGCCCTGCCGAACATCACCATCCAAATCCTGCCCCGCTCGGCCGGTCCGCACGGCGGACGCAAGGGCAGCTTCCAGCTCCTAACCTTTCCGGCACCGGAGACCGATGTCCTGCTGCGCATACCGCACGTCGGCGGCGAAATCTACGTCGACAACCAGGACGACACCGCCACCGCGCGACACCTCTTCGACCACCTGACCGCGCTCGCCCTCAGCCCTGAGGCATCGCGCCGGTGGATCGACGAACACCTCAGAGCTGTTTCACCGCGGCCAGCAGCTTGGTGACGGAGTCCTTGGCGTCGCCGAACAGCAGCGTCGTCCTCGTGCTGTAGAGCAGCTCGTTGACCACGCCGGCAAAGCCGGGACGCATGGAGCGCTTGAGGAACACCACGGCTCGCGCGCGGTCCACGTCGAAGATCGGCATGCCGAAGATCGGACTGGTCGGCTCGTCCCGTGCGCCAGGGTTGACCACGTCGTTCGCACCGACGACCAGGGCGACGTCGGTGCTCGGCAGCTCCGGGTTGACCTCGTCGAGCTCCTTGAGCTGCTGGTAGGGCACATCCGCCTCCGCCAACAACACGTTCATGTGGCCGGGCATCCGGCCGGCGACCGGGTGGATGCCGTAGGTCACCGTGACCCCGCGCGACTCCAGCAGTTCCACCATCTCCCGCACGGCGTGCTGCGCCTGCGCGACGGCAAGCCCATAGCCCGGCACCACGACGACGGTGTGCGCGTAGCCGAGCATGATCGCGATGTCCTCGACCGTGCCGGCGCGCACGCTGCGAACCTCCTCGGCGACCGCGGCGGGCCCGGTCGCGGTGAACGCGCCGAACAGGATGTTGGTCAGCGGTCGACCCATCGCCTGCGCCATCAGCCTGGTGAGCAGCGTGCCGGACGCGCCGACCAGCGTGCCCGCGACGATGAGCAGGGTGTTGCCGAGCACGTACCCCGAAGTCGCCACGGCCAGCCCGGTGAACGCGTTGAGCAGCGAGATGACGATCGGCACGTCCGCGCCACCGACCGGCAGCACGAACAGCACGCCGAGCACCAGTCCGGCCAACGCCAGGCAGAACAGCAGGCCGTTCGACGAGGTCGCGAGCACGGCGACGGACAGCGCGACGGCGGCGATCCCGATGCCGGAGCTGAGCTGTCGGCCCGTCGGCAGCAGCACCGGACGGGTGGTCATCAGCTCCTGGAGCTTGGCGAAGGTGACCAGGCTGCCGGTGAAGCTCACCGAGCCGATCAGCACCGTGAACACGGTCGCGAGCCGGAACGGCACCGAACTGGGCGCGCCGGAACCCAGGAACTCGGTGACCGCGACCAGCGCGGCCGCCGCGCCGCCGACCCCGTTGAACAGCGCCACCATCTGCGGCATCGCGGTCATCTTCACGACCCGCGCGGCCGGCACGCCGATCACCACGCCGACCGCGATGACGCCGAGAATCACCGGTCCATTGTGGAGTGTTCCGTCGGCGAGCACGGTCAGCACGGCGAGCGCCATGCCGGCCGCGCCGAGCAGATTGCCCGCCCTGGCGTAGCGCGGAGTGCTCAAACCCTTGAGCGCCAACACGAAACACAGCGCGGCGACGAGATAGGCGAACTGGGCCCAGGTCGACATCAGCGGTCACCGCCCTTACCGCGCGCGGCCGACCGGAACATCTCCAGCATGCGGTCGGTGACGACGAAACCGCCGACCACGTTCACGGTCGCCAGCAGCACCGCGGCGAGGGCGAGCCCTAGTTGCAGTCCCGAGTCCGCGCGACCGGCGATGAGGATCGCGCCGACCAGGATCACGCCGTGAATCGCGTTGGCGCCCGACATCAGCGGCGTGTGCAGGATCGTGGAAACCTTGGACACCACTTCGAAGCCGACGAACGCGGCCAGCACGAAGATCGTCAGCAGGTCGACACCGGAACTCGTCATCGCGTCACCCCAACAGTTCCCTGGTCGGTGCGTGGCGGATCTCGCCGTCGTGCGTGAGGCAGCAACCCGCCAGCACCTCGTCGCCGAGATCGGGCGCGATCCGGCCGTCCTTGGTCATCAGCAGCACCAGGTTCGCCACGTTGCGGGCGTAGAGCCTGCTGGCGTGCATGGGCATCGAGCTTGGCAGGTTGCGCGCGCCGTACACCAGCACGTCGCCGTGCCAGGTCTCCTCGCCGGCGACCGAGGCCGCGCAGTTGCCGCCGGACTCGGCCGCGAGGTCGACCACGACCGAGCCCGCCGGCATCGTCTTGAGCATGTCCCTGGTGACTAGCACGGGAGCCCGCCGACCCGGCACGGCCGCGGTGGCGATCACCACGTCCGACGCGGCGACGTGCTCCCCGATGAGTTCCCGTTGCCGGTCAAGGAACTCCTCCGACTGGGCGGTCGCGTAGCCGCCCGCGCCCTGCTGCGTCTCCAGCCCGAGTTCGAGGAACCGCGCGCCGAGGCTGCGGACCTCCTCGGCGGCCGCGGCCCTGACGTCGTACGCCTCCACGACCGCGCCGAGCCTGCGGGCCGTGGCGATCGCCTGTAGTCCGGCGACACCGGCGCCGAGCACCAGGACCCTGGCCGGCCGGACCGTGCCGGCCGCGGTGGTGAACATCGGGAAGAACCTCGGCAGCCGCTCGGCGGCGACCAGCGCGGCGCGGTAGCCGGCCACCAGTGCCTGCGAGGACAACGCGTCCATGCCCTGCGCCCTGGTGATTCTCGGCAGCAGGTCGAGGCTGAAGGACGTGACGCGGCGATCGCGCAGCACGCGCACCAGGTCCGGTTCGGCTGACGGGGACAGGAAGCTGATCGTGACATCGCCCTCGCGCAACCGGGCCGCCGCCGCGAGCTCGGGCGGCTGCACTGACGCGACGGCCTCGGTGTCGCCGGTCGGATCGTCGGTGACCACGGTCGCCCCGGCGGCCTCGTAGGCGTCGTCGGCGGCATAGGCGTGCCGCCCGGCGCCGGCCTGCACCACCACGTCCAGCCCCGCGCCGACCAGCATGGTGACGGTGTCGGGTGTGCAGGCCACCCGGCGCTCGGTCGGCCGGGTCTCCTCCGGTATTCCAATTCGCACAATGGATCACGGTAGTCCACTGATTGTGATCTAGTACACACTACTTTCGTACTGCACCAGACGGCCGTCCGCCGATCATCTCAGCGAGCCCCGCCAACTCGCCCGAGGCCGAATCCCCGATCTTGTCGAGATCGGGCGAAGTGCCCTTGACAGGGCGATTTGGGGCTGCCTATGGTCCACCGCATCGAGTTGGTCGAGTTGAAGGGAGGCACCGACATGTTCCGCACTCACTGCCCGGCGCTTCCGAGTCGCCTCGCGTCAGCCAACTGACCGAGCCGGACGCGCCTCCGTGTCACTCCCCGGAGGAATCCTTGCTGTTTCGTCCCACGGTCGAGTCCGATCTCGACCGCGTTCTCACCTGCACCGTCACCGAGCCCATCAGCTGGGCGAAGCCTGACCGCTACCGCATCAACCTCGCCGACGGCGGCTACCGTCCGGAGAGGACCTGGATCGCCGAGGACGGCGACCGGATCTTGGCCCGCGCCGTCTGGTGGGGCTTCCCCGACGAGGAACACCCGCGCGCCCTGGACTGCGTCTACGTGCACGAGTCCGTCACCGATCGGGCCGGCCTCGCCGCCGAACTGCTCGACGCGGCGCACCGCGCCTTCCGCGAGCGGGGCGTGCCGGAACTGCCGGCTTTCCACATCTTCCTGCCCAACGGCTGGCGCGAGGACCCGGCCGTCGCCGCGGCCGTCGACTGGCGACGGGAGATCGCCGCACGCGTCGGCCTCACCGACGAGCTGGAACGGCTCCGGTTCGAGTGGACACCCGAGGTCGGCGTGCCGGCCGCCTCAGATCGGCTGGAGTTCCGGGCCGAGCCGGACGACGAGGTGATGGTGTCGGTGTTCCGCCGGATCGCCGTGGGCAGCCTGGATCACGCCACCCGCCGGGAACTCGCCACGATCGACGCCGAACGGCAGGCGCGCGACGACATGGGGATCTACCTGAGCATGCCCGGCGAGCGGGACTGGTGGCGGCTCGCTTACACACCGGACGGCCGGCTCGCCGGACTGGCCATCCCGTCGGCCAACGGCAGCGGCCCGGTGGTCGGCTATCTCGGCGTGCTGCCCGAGTTCCGCGGCCGGGGCTACGTCGATGACCTGCTCGGCGAGATCACCCGCAGCCTCGCCGAGGGCGGCGCGGAGCGCATCGCGGCCGACACCGACACCACCAACCTGCCGATGGCGGCGGCGTTCGAACGCGCCGGGTACCGCAACTTCGCGGTGCGCCTGGTGTTGTCCGAGTCAGTAGAGGCGTTGCCCGACGAGGTGTTGTCCGAGTCGGCGGAGTAGCCGTCCGCCGTCCCGCACCGACGCTCGGCACGGCCCTGAACACCCGGCCCCCTTCACCCGATCGAGTGAAGGGGGCCGGGTGGCTCTGTTGCCACGGCACCTCGACAGGTGGACCATGGATGCCCAATGACCCGCCCGCGGCGGTTCGCCGGCTGACGCGGTAGGTCGAGCCGCACCTCGGCGACGCGAGGAGGGTCGGATGAGCACGCTGTCCCCGACACCGATCGTTCCGCATCCGGGGGCGGCGCGGCGCAGACCCAAGGGCTCGGTGCTGCTCGGGCTGTTGCGCACCACGGATCCCAAGCAGATCGGGATCCTCTACCTCGTCACGTCGTTCGGCTTCTTCCTGGTCGGCGGCGCGATGGCGATGCTGATGCGGGCGGAACTGGCCCGCCCCGGCCTCCAGTTCCTGTCCCAGGAGCAGTACAACCAGCTGTTCACCATGCACGGCACGCTGATGCTGCTGCTGTACGCGACGCCGATCCTGTTCGGCTTCGCCAACTACATTCTGCCGCTTCAGATCGGCTCGCCCGACGTCGCGTTCCCCCGGCTGAACGCCTTCTCCTACTGGCTGTTCCTGTTCGGCGGGCTGATCGTCCTGTCCGGATTCCTGATGCCCGGCGGCGCGGCCGACTTCGGCTGGTTCGCCTACGCCCCGCTCAACGACATGGTGCACAGCCCCGGCCTCGGCGCCGACCTGTGGGCGACCGGCTTGATCGTCAGCGGCCTCGGCACCATTCTCGGCGCGGTCAACATGACCACCACGATCGTCTGCCTGCGCGCGCCAGGCATGACCATGTTCCGGATGCCCATCTTCACCTGGAACATCCTGGTGACCAGCATCCTGATCCTGTTGGCGTTCCCCATTCTCACCGCGGCGCTGATGGGCATGGAGGCCGACCGGCACCTCGGCGCGCACGCCTTCGACCCGGCCAACGGCGGCGTGATCCTCTGGCAGCACCTGTTCTGGTTCTTCGGCCATCCGGAGGTCTACATCGTCGCGTTGCCCTTCTTCGGCATCGTCTCGGAGATCTTCCCGGTGTTCAGCCGGAAACCGCTGTTCGGCTACAAGGGGCTGATCTTCGCCACGCTCTCGATCGGCGCGCTGTCCATCGCCGTGTGGGCGCACCACATGTACGCGACCGGCGCGGTGCTGCTGCCGTTCTTCTCGATCATGACGTTCCTGATCGCCGTGCCGACCGGCATCAAGTTCTTCAACTGGATCGGCACGATGTGGCGCGGCCAGCTGACGTTCGAGACCCCGATGCTGTTCAGCATCGGCTTCCTCGTCACGTTCCTGTTCGGCGGCCTGACCGGCGTGCTGCTTGCCGCGCCCGCCGTCGACTTCCACGTCTCGGACACGTACTTCGTGGTGGCGCACTTCCACTACGTGCTGTTCGGCACCATCGTGTTCGCCACGTACGCCGGCATCTACTTCTGGTTCCCCAAGATGACCGGCCGGATGATGAACGAGCCCCTTGGCAGGCTGCACTTCTGGACGACCTTCGTCGGGTTCCACACGACCTTCCTGGTGCAGCACTGGCTCGGCAACCAGGGCATGCCGCGCCGCTACGCGGACTACCTGCCGACCGACGGCTTCACCTTGCTGAACACGGTCTCCACGATCGGCTCGTTCGTGCTCGGCGCGTCGGTGATTCCTTTTATCTGGAACGTTTTCCGCAGCTACCGGTACGGCGACGTCGTCGAGGTGGACGACCCGTGGGGCTTCGGCAACTCGCTGGAGTGGGCGACCTCCTGCCCGCCGCCGAGGCACAACTTCACCGAGCTGCCAAGGATCCGTTCCGAGCGGCCCGCCTTCGACCTGCACTATCCGCACATGCTGGAGCGGACCCGGCAGGAAGCGGAGTCGTCGCTGCGCCTCGGGCGACACCGAAGCGACTGACCAGACCCCGGACGCGCGACACCGTCCACCCAGTACGGTCTTCGGGTGATCATGCCGGACCCCGACACGTCCACCCGCACCGAACTGTCGCTGCGCGACCACGGACTCACCGAGCTGCCACCGTGGTTGGGCGATCTCGGCGCGCTCAGGAGCCTCGACCTGGACGGCAACCGGCTCACCGCACTGCCCGACAGCATCGGTTCGCTCGGCCGGCTGCGGCACCTGACCATGTACCGCAACGAGCTGGCCGAGCTGCCGGACTCGTTGTGGCGGCTGACCGAACTGCGCTCGCTGAACCTCGCGGACAACCGGCTGACCGACGTGTCCGCGCAGCTCGGCCGCCTCACCCACCTGCACACCCTCGACCTCGGCCACAACGCGTTGACCGAGCTGCCCTCCGCGATCACCGAGCTGACCGGGCTGGACCGCTACCTGTACCTGAGCGACAACCGGCTCAGTTCAGTACCGGCGGCACTGTGCCGGCTGTCCCGACTCGGCTATCTCAACATCGCCGACAACCGGTTGGTCAGCCTGCCGGAGGAGCTGGGAGATCTGCGCGGCCTGCACGAACTTCGCTTGTACGACAACGCGATCGCCGAGCTGCCGCCGTCGATCGGCGAGCTGGGCCTGCTGCGCGAACTGCACCTGTGCAACAACGCGCTGACCGCGCTGCCGGACTCGATCGGCAGGCTTGGCCAGTTGCGCGAACTGGATCTTCGGGCCAACCGGGTCACCGGGCTGCCCGACTCGATCGGCGAACTCGGCAGGCTCAGCCGCCTCAGTCTGCGCGACAACGCGGTGACCGAACTGCCGGACTCCATCGGCACGTTGACCGGGCTCACGCACCTCGATCTGCGCAACAACCGGCTGCGGGACCTGCCGAGCGGCCTGAATTCCCTGCCAGCACTGGAGAAACTCGACCTCAGGTGGAACCGGGAGCTGCGCAGGCCGAACTGGCTGGCCGATCTGGCGAACCGTGACTGCGTGGTCCTGCTTTGAAACTCACCAACACCGGCCGCAGTGCGAAAGTGACCGCGCGGAAATCGCATAGTTGCTGCCAGGGCCCGGTTTTGTCGGTTGAGCTGCGTGGAAGTCCGTAACGGACAACGGTTTCGTGTCGATGCGGAGAGAGAGCCGCGTCGTCCGTCGAGGCAATCGAGGGAGCACCAGTGCGTCAACCCCTGTTACCCGGGTCGAACCGTGCGTCGACCGCGATCCCCATCAGGGTGGGCGAAAGGGGCATGATCATCGGATGTGTCGCCATGGTCGCCGTCGTCGTCTGGCTGACGATCTCGGTGGTCGGCGACGACGACTGCTTCACGCTGTCCGGCAGCGTGGCCCTCGCCTCCGGTTCGGCCAGGTCCACCGGCGAGGCCTGCGAGGGCGAGGGCAGCTACGGCGACATCCGCCAGGGCGCACCGGTCACCGTGTACGGCACCAAGGGAATCCCGGTGGCGAGCGGCATCCTCGGCAGGGGCACGGCGACGGGCCCGGCCGCGTCGGTGTCCTGCACCTTCGCCATCTCGGTCAGCGACGTACCCTACGGCTCGCCGCAATACCAGATCGAGGTGGCCAACCGAGGCAGGACGCAGGTGCGCGTCGAGGAGGCGGCCGAGGGCCACGTCACGGTGTCCCTCGGCGCGCGGGGATGACGGCGACGGCCGTCTCTCCTGTCAGTGCGCCAGAAACGCGCCCGGCTCGCCCGTCAGCTCACACACCACCGCAACCGAGACCCACGAACGGCCGGCGCAGCGGATCGGCCGCCACAGCCTCGGCGAGCGCGACGGCCGGGGACGCGCCGCTCGCCAGAGCGCGGTGGTAGTCGTCCATCGCGGCGGCGGCGGGTTCGTCGCCGACCCGACTCGTCGCCGCGACAACGGTGTTGGCCCCGCTGGCCAACAGCGCGCCCGCGAAGCCCAACGCCTCGTCCCCCGGCCGGATCCGGTTCAGCGCCAGCTCGCACGCGGCCAGCACGACCTGGCGCGGCGCGCGGCGCAGCCGGGCGGTCTCGTGCGCGAACAGGAAGCCGTCCACCAGTTCCAGCCGGGAGAACAGCGCGTTCTCCGGCTCGTGGGCGCCGTGCGCGGCGATGTGCGCCAGTTCCGCGCCGTCCAACGCGGCGAGCACCGTCTCGACCGTGGCGCTCTCGGCCGGCAGCTGCACGGCGGTTCGGTGGTGTGCGGCCAACTTGTCGATCTCGCCGACCGCCGCGTCCAGGCCGGGGCCGCGCACCAGCACGACGGCGCCGTTGCGCGGTCCGGCCGCGTGCTCCGCGTTCGTCGCGGCCAGCCACGCCGTCGCCGACGGCGCGACGACGGTCGGCCGCGAGCGCAGCGAGGGCAGCACGCCCCACGGAACCGCGTACAGCGCGCCGGTCGGCACGATCACCACGTCCCGGTCGCCGAGCAGCCCGGCAAGCGGCCGCAGCAGCTGGATGTCCAGCAGGTCGGCCTGGCGCTGCGCGGAGGCCGACACGACCTGCACCAGCATCTCCGGCAGGTGGTCAGGCGCGAGCGCGTCGAGGTCGGCGTGCAGTCTGCGCGCCTGCTCTGCCGCCTCGGTGGCCGAGCCGAGCCGCACCATCCGCACGCGTCCCTCGACGACCACGACCGCGACCATCGAGTCCCCCGAGGCGGCGAAGCTGACCAGCGCATGGCCGGCGAGCCGCCCGCTCACCTCGGCGATGCTGGCCACCGAACGGGAACGGCCCCAACGGTTGATGTGCCAGTCCATCCTGCGCGCCTCGCGCTGGCGCACCATGTACCTGGCGTTCAGCTCGGCGGTCGGGCCGCCGTCGAGGCGCGCCTGCTGGAGCGCGCGGCTGAGGTGCCGGATCTCCGCGATCCGCTCGGCCAGCTGCGGGTCCTCGGTGGCCGACACCGGTTCGTAGCGGTAGGTCTGCGCGCGGGTGCGTTCCAGCCAGTCGAACAGGCGGCGCGCGTCCGAGGCCGAACTGCCGCCGTCGAGCACGAGCTGCACGGCGAGTTCGCCGAGTTCGCGGCCGTGCAGGGCGGTGCCGGAGACCAGCTCCAGCCCGCCCATGCGGTCCCGGACGCGGTCCAGCTCGGTCAGCCCGGCCCGCGCCTGCCGCAGCGCGGCGCGCTGGTCGCCCTGGGCTACCGCCAGTTCGGCCTTGCACAGGCGCAGCAGCATCCGGTGGTCGATGGGGGTGATGCGGCGCGGCGCCGGCACACCACCGAGGAGGGCGTCCGCCTTGTCCGGACGCTTGCGGTGCAGTTCCATCCGGACGGCCAACAGGCGGGCAAGCGCGGCCTCATCGGGCAGCCGCAACGTGGCCAGTTGGTCGGCGATCCGCAGTGCCTTCGCGGGAAGGGATGCCGGCACCTTGCCCGTCACCAGTGCCTGCGT
The DNA here is from genome assembly GCF_008386585.1 of Solihabitans fulvus. GTDB lineage: Bacteria > Actinomycetota > Actinomycetes > Mycobacteriales > Pseudonocardiaceae > Solihabitans > Solihabitans fulvus. The sequence goes on along the minus strand of NZ_VUOB01000011.1, from coordinate 6,891 downwards.
GGTGTCCACTCGGAGGCCGATCAGCGCGGCGATCGCGGCGTATGACTCGCTGCCTCGCCTGAGCAGCCGTCGGCGCGCCGACGCGGACATCCGTCGCGCCTTGCCAGGTTCGCCGTCCAGCAGGGCGGCTGCCGCGCGGAACAACTCGGCCTCGCCGAGGTCCTGGCCGATGCGCTGCTTGTACATCTCGGGAAGCACTTCGTCCAGATGCCTGCCGGCCTCGTCGGCGAGTCCGGCCATGAGCAGCGCCTCGGCCTGGTCCAGCCTGAGCCGGGACACCATGCCGGGGGCGAGATCCTTGTAGACCCGCTCGGCTTCGTCGTAGTTGCGCAACGCCTCGGGAACGTCACCGACGCGCTTCTCGAGATTGCCGAGGATGTGACTGGCGAAAGCCGCGCTCATCGGCAGCTTGTGTTGCACCGCAAGCGCGGTCGCCCTGTTGAGGTCCGGCCTCGCCGGGCCGGGACGGCCGAGGTAGGAGTACATCAGGCCCCTGCACACCAGGGACGCGATCAGTGCCTCGGTCAGTTTCGCCGGATCGTCCGTGCCGCCGGCGAGGCACTGTTCCTCGTGCTCGATGGCCGAGTCGAGTAGCGCGACGCTTTCCTCGTGACGGCCGGCCCGACCCACCAACACCGCGTGGTTGTGGTCGAGAAACCCCGTCAGCTCCGAGCGCACCAACCCGTCGGGAAGGTCCTGGATCTCCTGGCGCGCGACGTTGAGGCCGGCCATACCGTCGGCCATGCTGCCCGTCTCGCCCACTGACAACGCCAACGACAGCAGCAGGCGAATTCGCATTCGGCGCCACTCGATGTCGCTGTCTCCGGCCAGGTTGCGGTCTCTGGCAAGGTCGCTGTCTCCAGCAAGGCGCGCCGAGTCGAGCAGGCCGAGCGCGCGTCGCATGATGCGGATCGCTTCGGCTTGCTTGGCGGACGACGCAGCTTGCAGGGCTCGTCGATGCAGCTCGCGAGCCTGATCGGTCGCCTCCGCAACAGTGAGCGTTCCGCGAGTCTTGCGCCGCGCTCCGGTACGGACAGGCGCAGACACGCGTCTATGAGAGCACACAAGGCGTTTGAGTGTCGCCCGCCGGCCGGGGAATACCCGGTCGGCGGGCGCTCACGAGTCGATCAGCGCAGCCCCACGCCGCCGCTGAGACAGCTCGCGTCTTTAGACGCCCGGCATCGGGCCGCCGTCGGTCTTGTCGCCGTCACCGTCGCCGCCCGCGCTGAAGGACACGGCGGGCACGGCGGACTTGACCGAGGCCTTCGCCGACACGTCGGCGGCGGGAAGCTTGGCACCGTCGTCGCCGACGGTCAGGGCAAGTTCCTCGTTGAGGTCAACGACTGGAGTGCGTTCGTCAGTAGTACTCATGGTGTGTGATCCCCCTACTGTGTCTGCGTATCCGTGGGTGCACGCGGCATCCCTGGCCTACGACCTGGTCAGGGATGACTCCCCCCGAACCGGAACACGGGTGACGCTCGGTGATCAGCCGCGCGACTCCCGTCCGCGAACGGCCCAATAGTGACACAGATCCACGCACTAATGGAGCAAGTTTTCGTAACTCACCACTACCGTGGAAGTTCCTTGCCGATCAACGATCACGCAGAAGATCGTTTCCGTTACCGCGCGGATTGTCGGGCACCCGCCTCAAGCAGCACAGTCAGTGTTTGTGTTCACCCGGATGCAGCAGCCCAGCCGGGGTGTCTGGTTGATCACACTCACCCCGGCCCGCGCGGCGGTCAATTCGCCGGCACAGGCGCCCGGACTTTGCCGGCGCAATTTCTCGCACACCTGTTCGGTCGCCCTGAGTGGACCTACCTACGCGCGCCAGGTGCAATGTCGCACCGAGAAAGTTTGACACCTATAGCGAAAACCTCGCATACCGAATCATCGGCACCGCCATGACTCAGCGTAGGGCCGCGTCGACCTGACCTCGCCTGACTCGATGCAGCAACACCTGTTCGATCAGCGCCACCAGGGCCTCCTTCACCGACTCCCGCCCCCGCGCGTCGCACTCCACGATCGGCACGTTCTCGTCGATGCCCAACGCCTCGCGCACCTCCTCCAGCTCGAACCGGTCGGCGCCGTCGAACTGGTTCACCGCGAGCAGGAACGGCAGGTTCCGCTCCTCGAAGTAGTCCACCGCCGGATAGCAGTCCTCGATCCGCCTGGTGTCCGCCAGGATCACCGCGCCGAGCGCGCCCTCCGCGAGGTCGTCCCAGAGGAACGCGAACCGGTCCTGCCCCGGCGTGCCGAACAGGTACAGCACGAGCGACCTGTCCAGCGTGATCCTGCCGAAGTCGAACGCCACCGTCGTGGTGCTCTTGTCCGGCAGCTCCGAGGTGTTGTCCACGCCGACGGAGGCCTCGGTCATCGCCGCCTCGGTGGTCAGCGGCTCGATCTCGGAGATCGCCCCGATGAAGGTGGTCTTGCCGACGCCGAAACCGCCGCTCACGACGATCTTGACGGCAGAAGGGTAGGCCGGCTTCGGCAGCCCGCCGTGGTCAGAGCGCCCGGACAAGGTCCCTGATCCTCTCGATGACGTTGATCGGAAGCTCGGTGGACTCCCGGAAGGTCAACAGGTTTCCGGCGACGAGATCGGCGATGAGCACCCGCGCGACGCCAAGCGGCACCCCGACACCCGCGGCGATCTCCGCGACCGACTTCGGGGTCTGGCACAGCTCGACGATCCTACGGCCCTCGAACGCCAGCGGAGCCGACAGCGCCGAGGGCAGCGCGCCGACGAGCGTGTCGACCCGCAGGCCGTCGTGCAGCGGCCGCGTCCTGCCCCCGGTCACGATGAACGGCCGGACGAACGCGTCGGGCGACTCGCCCGTCTCGTCGTCCACCGTCTCGTCCACCGGCTCCTCGACCGTCGATGTCTCGTCGTAGGGCGCGAACCACGACCGCGCGCGGGACACCGGGATCATGCGCGGGTCGGGCAGGCGCGGCTCGTCGCTCATTCCGGCAGCGACCCTCGTAGCTCGGTGATCAGCGCGGGCGTCAGCACGCTGCCCGCACGCTCGACCAGCATCGCGATCTGGTAGCCGACCAGGCCGATATCGCAGTTGCTCTCGGCCAGCACACCGACGCAGCTCCCGTCGGCGATCATCGACACCAGCAGGAAACCCCGCCGCATCTCGATCATGATCAGCTTGAGGCCGTCGAAGTCGTAGGACCGCGACGCGCTGCGGCCGAGGCTCGCCATCCCGGACACCAGCGCGGCCAACCGGTCGGCCGAGGTGCGGTCGAAGCCCTCGGACATCGCGATCAGCAGGCCGTCCGAGGACACCGCCACCGCGTCCCGCACGCCGTCGGTGCTGCGCACGAAGTTGGCCAGCAGCCAGTTGAACGTGTGGCCATTGGTGTCGAGATCAACGGTCACGGGGACCCTCCTCGCGGACTCTGCGGGCATGCTGAGCGGTGGACGCCGGGTCGCCGGAGTCCCCTTCGGTCGTCTGGCTCTCGCCGCGCTGGTGGCCGCTGCGGAAGGCGGCGAGCGTGTTGCGGACCTCGCTCGGCGAGCGTTCCTCCATCGGCCGCTCCACCGCGGCCTGCCGGCTGACGGTCGGCTGCGGCTCGGCGCCCGCGCGAGAGCGGGGCTGCCGCTTCACCAGGCCGTTGCGGGTGCGCTCCTGGCCGCCGGGGCGTTGCGCGCCAGGCGACTCACCGTGCGCCGGGCCGGAACTCGCCGCAGGCTCCTGCGGGATCCGGCGCGGGCGTGCGGCGCCGTTGGCCGCGCCGGACCCGCCCTCGCCTCGGCTCTGCCGCCGCGCGGTCGCGCCGTCCGTCACGGGCAGCGAACCGGTCGACTCGACTCTGTCCACGCGAACCGGCCTCCTGAGGTCGCCGACGATCGGGCCGTCCACCACCGCCGAGGGTTGGGCCGTCGCGGCCCGCGCCGCGACGAGCTCCCGGCGTTCCGCCTTGCCCTGCCCCGGTTCCGCGCTGGGCACCGCGGCCGACGGGTCCGCGAGCAGGCTGCCAGGCAGCACCAGCTTGGCGGTGACTCCCGCCGCTGGCGACTCCGCCAACCGGACGTCGACGCCGAGCCGCTTGGCGAGCCGGCCGACCACGTAGTGCCCCAGGAAACGCGTTGGCGCGACCAGGAAGCTCTCCGCGCCGCTCAGCCTCCTGTTCGCGGCCTCGAGCTCGTCGGCCGACATGCCGACACCGTAGTCGATGATCGCCAGCAGATAGCTGGAACCCATCCGCCTGCCGTAGATCTCCACCTCGAGATCCGGCGGCGAGAAGGACAGCCCGTTCTCGATCAGCTCGGCGAACAGGTGCGCGACCTCGGTCACCACGGACCCGGTGATGAACGCGTCGTCCATGCGGCGCAACACGACCCGCCGGTAGTCCTCCACTTCGGACAGTGCCGCCCTGATCACGTCGGTGATCGGCAGCGGGGCCGCCCACCTGCGCGGGCTGGACTCCCCGACCAACACCAGCAGGCTCTCCGCGTTGCGGCGCATGCGGGTCGCGAGATGGTCAAGCTCGAACAGGTTCGCCAGCGCCGAGGGATCCAGCTCCTCGCGCTCGAAGTCGCTGATGAAGTTCAGCTGCCGGCGCACGAGGTTCTGGTTGCGGCGGCCGAGGTTCGCCAGCGACTCGGTGGTGTTGCGGCGCAGCACGGCCTGCTCGGAAGCCAGCGCGAACGCCGTGCTCTGCACCCGGTCGAGCGCCTCGGTGACCGAGCGGATCTCGTCGGTCGCCCTTGCCGGCACCAGCACCGGGGCGGGCGCCTCCGGTTCCTGCTCCGGCGACTGCTGAAGCTTCGCCACCGCCTCCGGCAGCCGGTGCGAGGCAACGTCGTTGGCCTCCTTGGACAACCACGCGAGCGGGCGGATGATCGACCGCGCGCTGCCGATGACCAGCGACACCTCGCCGAGCACGGCCAGCCCGGCGAGCAAGGCGAAGCCGAGCAGCTCCATGGTCGCCTGGCTCTGTAGGTCGCCCGCCCTGCGCCGGATGTCGTCGCCGACGGTCTGCTGCACGGTGCGCAACTGGTCGACGACCGTGGTCATCGCGGCCCACCAGGCCAACGGATCCACCCGTTCCAGGGTCTTCCCGTCGGCGCCGCCGAGGGCCGTCGCCTCGAACGTCGACGCCTGGGTCGCCGCCGTGGACCGCAGCGTGCCGTCCAGCCGCGCCTTCTGATCCCCCGTCGCCTCGCGCGCGTACTGACCGAGCGCGGACTGCTTGTTGGCGCGGATCTCGGTGAAGCGGAGGAACTCGTCCTGACCGAAGTGGCCGGCGGCGAAGACACCGTTGAGGAAGCCGCGTTCCTGGCCGGTCGCCTCCTTCGCGTCGCCGAGCGCGCCGAGCGCCTGGAGGTCGTGTCGCAGCTCGGGATCCTGCGCGAGGTCGAGGCCGACGTTGAGGACGTTCAACGCTGTGACGCCGTCGGTGTAGTACTTGAAGGTCGCCGCGCGGTCGGCGTGCCCCGCGTCGACGCCGCCGCGCACGCCGGCGAGCCCGTTGAGCTTGTCCAGCGCGGATCGCACCGCCACCGCGCCCGGCACGCTCTGGTCCGCGATGAGTCGGTCGAGCGCGGCCACCGCGTTGTCCGTCCTGCCGCGCTGCGTCTGCACGTCGGCGCGGAACCTGGTGTCCCCGGCGAGAAGTCCGTTGGTGAGGCCGCGTTCGCGTTGGACCTCGTGGATCAGGTCCTGCACGGTCAACGTCACCGACACGGCGTCGGAGGTGTCCGACGCGGCCTGGTAGCTGCGCACCCCGCTCAGGATCGTGGCGGTGAGCAGCGCGATCACGATGGCCAGCGACACCACCAGGATTCGGGACAGCTTGCCGGCGATGGTGCGCGGTCGGAGTAGCGAACCCGTCCCCCGCGCGCGAGCCGACCGACGCGGCACGGGAGCAACTTCACGATCATCTGTGTCTGACATGCCATCCCGCTGCGCACTCGATTGCCCGATTCCGTTGTCCTGTCCGGCATCCATCGCGAAAAGCATTCACCTGGCACCTGGGACAGCCCGACCGCAAAAGTCGGCATACCTGCCTGTTACGGGCGGACGAAACGCTGCCATGGGGGTCCGGAATCGGCAATAGGACGAACGAGTGAGGACGGCTCGCTGATCAATCACGGTCCGCCACATCCATTGCGGCAGACGCCGGATTTCCCCAGTTCAGCGAGATTGCCGCAGGTCCAGGGGCCGCTGGTGCTTACATGTACTGCGGGCGAACTTCATCGGAACTGGCGACTGACGTTCGTTGCCCGGCAACGTTGGACCGTGCTAACTTCCGTGACCGTTACGGGCGGACGCACGACACGGCCTCACCGTCACCGGAAGCCGTGTTTCGGTAGCGAGCCACAAATGTCGGACAGGCAACCACTTCGCTCTCTCGTCGAGTGTGGGGGCAGCATTTTCTGTTCGCCATCTGGTGCGAGAGCCACTGGACCACAAGTCCCAAGCCGACTGTGACAGGAGATGCGGATGGCCGCCGCTCCGGCTGTCCCGCCAATGGCGACGCCGGCCCACACCACCGCCGGGCAGGCGACGCCGACACACTGCCCGTACTGCGCGTTGCAGTGCGGGATGTCGGTGTCGCGCGAACTCGAGGTGTCGCCGAGGGACTTCCCGACCAGCCGGGGTGGGTTGTGTCAGAAGGGGTGGACGTCGGCTGAGGTGTTGTCCTCGCCGGGTCGGTTGACGACGCCGTTGTTGCGGGAGCGGCGGGACGAGCCGTTGCGGCCGGTGTCGTGGGATGTGGCGTTGGATTTCGTGGCTGGGCGGTTGGCGAGGTTGCGTGTCGAGCACGGGCCGGATTCGGTGGCGGTGTTCGGTGGTGGTGGGTTGACCAATGAGAAGGCGTATGTGTTGGGGAAGTTCGCGCGGGTGGCGTTGGGTACCGCGCAGATCGACTACAACG
>NZ_VUOB01000109.1 GCF_008386585.1 Solihabitans fulvus | reverse complement strand
ATCCTGGTGAGATCACCTCACTCGGCACCGAGGACTCGACCGCCAACACGATTCTCGCGAAGGCAAAGGAACAATTCCCGACGCCGCCACCGGAAGAGGAACCGGCCGCCCCGGAACTGACCAGGGACATCCGAATCGGTTCCGAAGAGGAAACCACCGCGCCGCCGCCTCCCCGCCCGGCGCCGCCCCGGCCCCGTCCCGCTCGTCCCGACGAGGATGACTGGCGAGACGACCAGTCCTTTCTTTCGTAATCCAGCGGCGCACCGGGGGAACCTGCAATGGGAGACAGCTTTGAGGTCGTCAGCGAGAATCTCGACGCCCACGGCAACACGCTGGACCAACTGACCGAACGGTTGCGGTCGGCCGTCGACGCGGCGCACCAGGTGACCATGTCCGACGACGCCTACGGCATCCTGTGCCGGCCCTTTGCACTGCTGCTCAAGCCGACCGAGGAGAAGGGCATCGGCGGCCTCAACGGCGCGGTCGACGCGATGACGGCGACCGCGGCGAACGTGCACGACACGGCCGCGTCGTACCAGGACATCGACGGCACCAACGCCACCCTGTTCCAGGTCGGTGAGTGATGGCCGGCAACCCGCTCGTCGTCAGCGCGGCCAGGGACAGCGGCGACGCGCTCGGCCAGGGCACCGGCCAGGAGGGCTGGGCCACCGGCGTCGCCGTCGCCTCCGATGCCGTCGACGCGTTCAACGGCATCAAGGACGGCAACTGGGTCGACGCCGGCCTGGGCATCGCCAGCTTCGCGATGGACGCCGTCGCGCTGGCCGTCGACCCGTTCGGTGTGCTGATGCAGTCCGCTGCGGCGTTCCTGATGGAGCACCTCCAGCCGCTCAAGCAAGCGCTTGACTGGCTGGCCGGCAACCCGCCGGTGATCCAGTCCTACGGCGCCACGTGGGGCTCCGTGTCCAAGGAGCTCAAGCAGGTCGCCACCGACTACGCCGCGGCGGTGCAGCAGGAGACCGCCGACTGGCAGGGCCAGGCGGCCGACGCCTACCGGGCGGCCGCGAAGGCGCAGACGGAGGCGTTGAACGGGGCCGGCGACCTCGCCGAGGGCGTGAGCACCGCGGTCACCATCATGGGCGCGGTCGTCGACTTCGTGCGCCAGTTCGTCCGCGACACCATCGCCGAGCTGATCGGCAAGCTGATCTCCTGGGTGTTGGAGGAGGTCTTCTCGCTCGGCTTCGGCACTCCCCTCGTGGTGGCCCAGGCGATGGGCGCGATCGCCCAGTACGGCACCAAGATCGCCAACAAGCTCAAGAGCCTGATCGAGACCCTCAAGAAGGCCTCTCCGCTGCTGAAGAAGCTGATCGAGGTCTTCGAGAAGGTCATCGCGCTGCTCAAGAAGTTCAAGAAGGCCGTGCACTCGAAGGTCGACGGCGCGTCGCGCAAGGCGAAGGGCGCCATCGACCACGTCACGGGCGGGAAGCTCAAGCTCGCCGAGAAGCACGGGATGGGCGGACACGAGCAGCAGATCGGCTTTGTCAAGCGCACCAACAAGGACGGCGAGCATCCCGCCGGTCATGGCGGCGGCGCGGGCGACTCGCCGGGGCATGCCGGCGGCCCGGAACACTCCCCCGGCGGCTCGACACCAGGCGACCACCCAGCCGGCTCGACGCCCGGCGACCATCCCGCCGGCTCGACACAAGGCGACCACCCAGCCGGCGCCGCACCTGGTGACCACCCGGCCGGCTCGACCCCAGGCGACCATCCGGCCGGCTCCGCACCTGGTGAGCGTCCGACCGGCTCGACGCCCGGCGACCATCCCGCCGGCTCGACACAAAGCGACCATCCAGCGGGGTCGGTGCCTGGCGAGCATCCCGGCGGTGGATCCGCGCCGGGCGAACACCCTTCGTCGGCCGACCATCCATCGGGAACCTCGTCGCCCAGCGACCGCCCGTCCGGCGGCTCGTCGCCAACGGAGAACCGTGCCACCGGCCCGACCTCCGAACACCCCACAGACTCGTCCCCCACGGAACACCCCGCCGGCTCGACGCCCACTGAACACCCCGCCGGCTCGACGCCCACTGAACACCCGACAGGCTCGACGCCGACCGACCGCCCATCCGACGGCGGGTCCTCGCCGACGGATCGTTCCGGCGGTGGCGACCCGTCGCCCGCCGCACATCCCTCGGGCGGCTCGGCGCCGAGCGACCGCCCGTCGGGCGGGAACGCGCCGGAGTCGGCCCCGCACCCCAACGGCGCGCCCGCGGACCGCGTGGCCGCACAACCGACGCACGAGGGTGGCTCCGCAGCACCGTCGCAGCACGACCCGGCACCCGTCGGCGGGCCATCGACCGGCCGCGCGGCCAACGAACCCACCGCGTCCACCCGGATGACCGGGAGTCTGGACGACGGTCCGCACGACCGGAGCTACGGCGGTGCGCCCGCAGAGCGTTCGCAGGGTGGCGGTCCCGGCGGAGAGGTGTCCCAGCCGCGCGACACCCAGGTCGCCTCCGCCGGAGTCGCGACGGAGCCGCAGCCAACCCACAGCCAACCGGCGGCCGAGCCGCACCGCGACCCGTCGACGTCTCCCGGCGCTTCGCCCGGTGGACAACCACCGATGGGTGGCGGCGGCATGCCCGGCGGGGCGCAGCGAGGCGGCGGCGCGCCGTCCGGTGGCGGCGCGGGCGGCCGTCCCGGCGGCGAGGGCTGGACCGGAAGGCCGGGCACACCGGGAGCTTCGGTCCCGCCACCGCACGAGCGCCCCGGCCCAACCGGCCGACCGGGGGAACGGCCGACCGGGGCGCAGAGCCGCCCGACCATGCCCGCACCGCGAGGCGAACGTCCCGGCGGCCCACCACACCGCCCGAACGAACCACGCCCCAACGCTTCCCGCCCCGGCGAACCGCACCCCAACACGCCACGCCAAGACCAACCACACCCCAACGGCGCCCACCCCAACGAGCCGCGCCCGAACGCAGCGCGCCCCGGCGAACCGCACTCCACTGCGCCCAGGCCGGGTCAACCACACCCGAACAACGCTCACCCGAACGAAGCCCGTCCCAACACCCCGCGCCCTGGCGAACCACGCCCCAACACGCCACGCCCCAACGAAACCCGCCCGAACACGCCCCGCCACAGCGAACCGCACCCCAACGAACCACGCCCGAGCCAGCCGCACCCGAACGCGGCTCACCCGAACGAAGCACGTCCCAACCCGGCTCGCCCGAACGAACCACGCCCCAACACCCCGCGCCCTGGCGAACCGCGCCCAAACACGCCTCACCCCAACGAGCCGCGCCCGAACGGCACGCACCCGGATCAACCGCGTCCAACCGGCTCGCACCCCAACGAACCACGCCCCAACACGCCGCGCCCCAACGAATCGCGCCCCAACACCCCGCGCCCAGACCAACCACACCCCAGCGCGACCCACCCCAACGATCCACGCCCGAACACGCCCCGCCACGGCGAACCGCATTCCAGCGAGCCTCGACCGAACCAGCCGCACCCGAACGCGGCTCGTCCCAACGAAACCCGCCCCAACACCCCTCACTCAGGCGAACCGCACCCCAACGGCGCGCACCCCAACGAAACTCGCCCGAACGCGGCTCACCCGAACGAACCGCGTCCCAACGGCACGCACCCGGCCGAAACGCATCCCAGCACTCGCCGTCCCGGCGAATCGCACCCTGGCAACGAACATCCGGTTGATGCCGGCGCGCGCGGCCCCGGCGAGGAGCCGAGGCGGCTCGGCCAGCAGGACCACCCGGGGTCCGAACCGCACCGCACCAACGAGAACCAGCCCCGCCAGCACCACGACGACCCGAACCACCAACACGATCCCGGGGCCGCCGGCAAGGGCGAGCAGCCGTCCAACGTCGAGTACGCGCAGGCGAACAGCACAAGGACGCAGGCCGGGGAGTCACTGCACGGGAACGACGCGGAAATGCAGCACCTGGCGGGTCTGGTGCCTCCCGACCCGCACGCGCACACGATTGACGGGCACGGCGGTCCGCACGGCATGGTCGTCGGCGACCGGACCTACGACGCGCACGAGTTCGCCGAGTACATGCGAAACAACCCGAACTGGGATGGCAAGACTCCCATTCGGCTGATCGGCTGCGACACGGGCAAGCTCCCGGACGGCTTCGCGCACGACCTGTCCAAGGAACTCGGCGTGCCGGTCATCGCCCCGACCAAGCCGGTGTGGTCGGACACCCAGGGCCGGGTGTTTTCCACGGGCTACACCAAGGGCCCCAACGGGGAATTGCACCCGAAGTGGCCGCCGGACGGCGAGTGGAAGACGTTCCATCCGGACGGCTCCAGTCACACCGTCGGCCACGACGGCTTCCCACCCGGCCACGAACACCACGATCTCAACGAGCACCCGGTGGATGCGCGGGCGCGTGCCGCCGAACCCGAACACCCGCACGAGGACGATCCCGAGTACGACCCCGTGCCGAAGGCGCACGAGGTGCTGCCGAGAGAGTCCGAGTTCGTCCCGTGGGATCGGCCGCACGACAAAACATTCGACCACCCTCCCGACTCGCCCATGGACATCAAGGCTCCGACGCCGGATCGCGACCGCTCGCCGGTCGGCGCACCGGTGGAGCACCCGTCGGAAGTGCCGACGGTGCTGGCCGAGCAGGAACTCAAGGCCCATTATCGGTACGACGTGACCTACGAGAACGGCCTGAAGACCTCGTTCTTCACCGACGAGCACGGCAAGGTGAAATGGGTCGAGGCAGAAGGCGGCCTCAAGAAGGCTCCGGACGGCACGGTCATCGGGTTCAACCCGGACATCGGCTACCCGTTGCTGCCAGACGTGAAGTACCGCGTCAACGACAACTGGACGTTCCACACCGACGAACACGGCCAGACCGACTCCATGACCGGTAAGCCCTCGTACCAAAAGTCGGACGGCAACTATCGGGACGACTCCGGTGACTACAGCGCGCAGGGTCGGGCAGGCGGCGAAGGGCGCGCGGCCTACGCGGGCACCGAGTACGAGGACACGAAATGGGCGGGCGGTCACCTCGGGCCGAACGAGGGAGACGCGCCAGGCGAGTACGTCAACATGTTCCCGCAGATGAACGCCTCCAACAGCGGACATGACAAGGACGGCTGGATCAACGCGGCGTCCTGGCGGAGGCAGGAGGAGGAACTCGCCAGTTACGGCAAGACTCCCGGCTGTAGCATCGACCAGCTTGAGGTGAGGATGACGCGCCGGGAGGACGGCGTCCCGGCCGAGGTGACGATGCGCTGGACGCAGACCGGACCGGGACCCGACGGTGTGCCCGTCACCAAGACGATGGAGCGGGTCTTCCCGAACAGGCCGGAGGACGTCAACTACGGCCCCAAGGTGAAATACAAGCGGAAGAGGACATGAACCCCGAACAGCTCATCGACCAGATGGTCGCCAAGCTGGCCGACGCAGCTCCTGCTGGTTGGGCCCGCATCGACGTCAAGGTGTGGGCGAGCGTGGTCGCCTTCCAGTTCGAGATCATGGTTCGGCTGGCGGACGGCAGCATGCCCGCGGTCTCCGCGCCGGCCGGACTCACCGACCTCGCCGCCGAGCTGCGTGCGGAGATGTACGAGGAGGACGAGGACAGGGGCGCGTGGTTCTCGGCCACGCTCGCGCTGACCGCGCCCGACGAGCGCGAGATCAGCTTCAACTTCGACGAGGATCCGCAGTGGTGGCCGTCGCTGCCGCCGACGGTGTTCGCGCTCGACGTCGAAGAGTTCCCCCGCAGCGACGAGAACACCCCGGACTGGCTTCGCGAGAAGCTCGTCGAGGCCGTCGCATACCGTGAGGAGGGCGGCGCACAGTGACCGCACCGAGGCAGCCGCTGAACCCGGTCGAGCAGAGAGCACTGCTGGACGAGCTGACGCTCCTGCTCCTGGACGCGCTGCCCGCTGGCTGGCAGCAGCTGGTGATCGAGTACAAGGCCATCGGCCGGCACATCGACGTCGGCGTCGGCGTGCGCACCCCGGACCGCGGCATGCAGGTCTGGGAGCCGCCGACGGAGGCCTGGCGGCTGCTCGCCCGGTTGCGGAAGGGGATGTACGGCGAGGGGCTGGGCACCTGGTTCTCCGCGCGCTACGGCATCGACGCCCCCGACACCTTCACCATCGACTACAACTGGCGCAACGAGCCGGTGTGGGCGCCCGCGCCGCCGCCCGCCGAGGCGTACACCGACGAGCTTCGACGCTTCCCCCGAACCGACGAGAACATCCCGGACTGGTTCCGGGCGAAGCTGCCGGCCGACGGAGAGACGTCCGACTCCTCCGACCGATAGGTCCGGCATCGTGGCGCGGCGTCCGATACCGTGCCGCTGAGAGCGAAGACGGGCTGCCTGTCACCACCGTCCCGGCGGGCGAGGGTGATCGGCTGCCGTGGGGGCGTTTGAGAGGATCAGGGCATGAGTCAGCCGCCGGTGCAGATGGACCAGGCGCAGCAGGATCAGCTCGTCCGGCAGATCGGGCGGGCGCTGTTGCGCGCGCTCCCGCCGGACTGGCAGCAGGTGCGGGCCGAGTACCGGGCCGCGGGCAGGCACATCGAGGTGGACATCTTCGTGGCCGGGCCGGACCGGGTGCCGCGCCCGATCCGGCCGCCGATGGAGGTCGTGCAGATGCTCGGCGAGCTGCGGGCCGGCATGTACCTGCCCGGCGTCGGCACCTGGCTGAGCGCGATCTACCAGCTGACCGCGCCGAGCGACTACAGCGTGGACTTCAGCGCCGACGCCGAGCCGCCGTGGCGCAACGCCCCGCCGCCGATCGGCTTCCAGGACGAGCTGCGCACCTTCCCGCGCGCCGACGAGCGGATCCCGGACTGGCTGCGGCAGCGAGCCGGCCTCCCGCCGCTTCCCCCGCCGCCGCCCGAGCCGGTCCAGGGCACGCCGCCGCAGGGCGCGCCTCCCCAGGGCACGCCGTCCCAGGGTGTGCCGCAGCAGGGTGGTCAGCAGCAGGGCTTCCCGCCGCAAGGCGACCAGCCACCGGGGTTCCCGCAGCAGAGTGGTCAACCGCAGGGGTTCCCGCCGCAGGGCGACCAGCAGCAGGGGTTCCCGCCTCAAGGCGCGCAACCGCAGGGCGTTCCGCAGCAGGGGCCGCCGCCCCAGGGTTTCCCGGCGCAGGGCTTCCCTGAGCAGGGCGTTCCGCAGCAGGGCGGGCAGCCGCAGGGCACGCCACCGCCCGGTTTCCCCGTTCAGGGCGGGCCGTCCCAGAGCACACCGCCGCACGGGTTTCCCGCGCAGGGCGCGCCGCAGCAGGGCTTCCCCGCGCAGGGGATGCCGCAGGAGGGTGTCCCGCAGCAGGGCGTGCCTCAGGCGGGTGGCTCCCAAGCAGCGCTGCGCACCGCGAAGGTGTTCGACGGCACCGCGCCGACCGGGCGGCCCTTCGCGGACCGGCCGCCGCTGGCGCCCGATGAGCGTGACCGACTGCTCGCGTACCTGGACAGCGCCCCCATCGTGCTCGCCGCGCGGAGCTACGACACGGACGAGCTCGCGCCAGACGAGCCGCCCGCCGTGCCGCTGACCTTCCGCACGGACGGCGCCTGGATCTGGGCCGGTGCGGTCAGCTACTACCTCGGCAAGTACCGGCTGCCGCCGGACCCCGAGCTGCTCGCGCACATCCGCGGCCGAGGTTACGAGCTGCCCGAGGTGGACGAGGCCACCAAGGCGCGCGCGGTCACGATCATCACTGGCCATTGACATCCTCTCCGCCCTGATGGACGGAGATTCCCTCCACGCCGCGCGTGGACCGCGCGGCGTCCGGGTGGGTTACCGTTTCGCCGCGCGGTGCCGGGACGAGTCCTGGTCTTACCCGCGCTCCACGGTCGTTGAAGTCCGCCTGTCCGGCGGCCTTGATGTTCCTGGCGGCGTTGACGTCCCGGTCGTGGACCGACCCGCAGGGGCAGGTCCACGACCGGACGCTGAGTGGCAATTTCTCGCCAATCCGGCCGCAGTCCGAGCACCTGCGGGTGGAGGGGAAGAACCGGTCCACCATGGCGAAGGCACGCCCGTAGCGTGTGGCTTTGTACTCCAGCATCGCGGTGAAACCGGCCCAGCCGGCGTCGTGCACGGACTTGGCCAGCCGGGTCCGGCCCAGACCGGCCACACACAGGTCCTCGACATACACAGCTTGGTTGTCGCGGATGATCGCCGTGGACAGCTTG
>NZ_VUOB01000108.1 GCF_008386585.1 Solihabitans fulvus | reverse complement strand
GATGGCCGGCAACCTGACCAGCCAGGTCCGCAACATCGCCCAGGTCGCCACCGCCGTCGCCCAGGGCGACCTCACCAAGAAGATCGACGTCGACGCCCGAGGCGAGATCCTCGAACTCAAGAACACCATCAACACCATGGTCGACCAACTCTCCGCCTTCGCCGACGAGGTCACCAGAGTCGCCCGCGAAGTCGGCACCGAGGGCAAGCTCGGCGGCCAGGCGCACGTCCGTGGCGTGGACGGCACCTGGAAGGACCTGACCGACAACGTCAACGTCATGGCGGACAACCTGACCAGTCAGGTCCGCAACATCGCGAGCGTGGCGGTGTCGGTGGCCGGCGGCGACCTGTCGCAGAAGATCACCGTGGAGGCCAAGGGCGAGATCGCCGCGCTGGCCGCGACGATCAACGGCATGGTGGACACGCTGCGGGCCTTCGCCAACGAGGTGACGCGCGTGGCGCGCGAGGTGGGCACCGAGGGCATGCTCGGCGGTCAGGCGCGGGTCGCCAACGTCGGCGGCACCTGGAAGGACCTCACCGACAACGTCAACGTCATGGCCGACAACCTGACCAGCCAGGTCCGCAACATCGCGCAGGTCACCACGGCGGTGGCGCGGGGCGACCTGTCCAGGAAGATCGACGTGGACGTGCGCGGCGAGATCCTCGAACTCAAGAACACCATCAACACCATGGTCGACCAGCTGTCCGCGTTCGCCTCCGAGGTCACCAGGGTGGCGCGCGAGGTTGGCACTGAGGGCAAGCTCGGCGGTCAGGCCGAGGTCGAGGGGGTGTCGGGCACCTGGGAGCGGCTGACCGAGGGCGTGAACCACCTGGCCAGCAACCTGACCTCGCAGGTCCGCGCGATCGCCGCGGTCGCGACCGCGGTCACCGCGGGCGACCTGACCAGGCAGATCACGGTCGACGCCTCGGGCGAGGTCGCCGAGCTCAAGGACAACATCAACCAGATGATCGCCAACCTCAAGGAGACCACCCGCACCAACCAGGAGCAGGACTGGCTCAAGTCCAGCCTCGCCCACATCTCCAGCCTGATGCAGGGGCACCGCGACCTCGGCACGGTCGCGTCGCTGATCATCGGCGAGCTGGCGCCGCTGGTCGGCGCGCAGTTCGGCCAGTTCTTCCTGGTGACCCAGGGCCCCGACAGCTCGCCAGAACTCAACCTGACCGCGAGCTACGGCCACCACCACGACTCGGCGCGGCGGCGGTTCGCGTTCGGCGAGTCGCTGGTCGGGCAGGCGGCGGCGGACCGGCGGACGATCTTCATGCAGGGCGCGCCCGCCGGGTACATCACGGTGTCCTCCGGGCTCGGCGCGACCTCCCTGGTGAACGTCGTCGTGGTGCCGGTGCTGTTCGAGGGGATGGCATTGGGCGTCATCGAGCTGGCCTCCGTGCACGAGTTCAACGACGTGCACCGGGACCTGCTCGAACAGCTCAAGGAGACCATCGGCGTCAACGTCAACACGATCCTCGCGAACTCCCGCACCGACTCGCTGCTGGAGGAGTCCCAGCGCCTGACCAAGGAACTGCGGGCGCGCTCGGAGCAACTCCAGTCGCAGCAGGACAAACTCCAGGTGTCCAATGTGGAGCTCGCGGAGAAGGCCGCGCTGCTGGCCTCCCGCAACCAGGACATCGAGGTGAAGAACAGCGAGATCGAGCTGGCCCGCCAGGAGCTGGAGCAGCGCGCCCAGCAGCTCGCGCTCGCCTCGAAGTACAAGTCCGAGTTCATGGCCAACATGTCGCACGAGCTGCGCACGCCGCTGAACAGCCTGCTGATCCTGGCGAAGCTGTTCACCGACAACCTGGAGGGCAACCTCACCCACAAGCAGGTCGAGTTCGCCCAGACGATCCACTCCTCGGGCAGCGACCTGTTGCAGCTGATCGACGACATCCTCGACCTGTCCAAGGTGGAGGCCGGCCGGATGGAGCTGCGGCCCGCGCACATGCAGCTGACGGACCTGGTCGGCTACGTCGAGGGGTTCTGCGCGCCGCTGGTGAGCGAGAAGTCCCTCCAGTTCGCCGTCACCGTCGAGCGGGACGTGCCGGTGACGCTGCACACCGACGAGCACCGGCTCCAGCAGATCCTGCGCAACCTGCTGTCCAACGCGGTGAAGTTCACCCACGAGGGCAGCGTGCGGCTGCGGGTCCGGCTCGCGGCCGAGTCCGAGGTGAGCGGGTTCTACCTGCGCCGCGCGCCACTGCGGATCGCGTTCGCGGTCACCGACACGGGCATCGGCATCGCGCCGGACAAGCTGGCGCTGATCTTCGAGGCGTTCCAACAGGCCGACGGCACGACGAGCCGGAAGTACGGCGGCACCGGGCTCGGCCTGTCGATCAGCCGGGAGCTGACCCAGTTGCTCGGCGGCGAACTGCGGGTGGACAGCACGGTCGGCGGCGGCAGCACGTTCACGCTGTACCTGCCCGTCACGCAGACCGCGCCGATTCCCGAGCAGCCAGAACCGCGGCCAGCGCAGGCCGTCAAGGCGCCGGCGGTGGCGGCGCCGCGGTTCGACGGCGAGAAGGTGCTGATCGTCGACGACGACCTGCGCAACGTGTTCGCGCTGACCAGCCTGCTTGAGCTGCACGGGCTGGTGGTGATCTACGCGGACAACGGGGTCGCCGGGATCAGGGCGTTGGAGCAGCACGACGACGTGGCGCTGGTGCTGATGGACATCATGATGCCCGAGCTGGACGGCAACACGACGATGGCGGCGATCCGCGGCATGGCGAGCTATTCGGACCTGCCGGTGATCGCGGTGACCGCCAAGGCGATGAAGGACGACCGGGACCGCAGCCTCGCCTCCGGCGCCACGGCGTTCGTCACCAAGCCAGTGGACACCGACCACCTGCTCGGCCTGATCGCCCACTGCCTGCACAGCTACGAGGACGCCTGAGCCGACGCCGGGCCGTGGCCGACGCTGCGCCGTGATCGACATGCGCGGGCCGGGAATTCGGCGTATCCAGGAATAATGAGGTCGCTGTGGACCGGGGCCATCTCGTTCGGCCTGGTCACGATCGCGGTGCGGCTGTACACCGCGACGGAGGAACACGACTTCCGCTTCAACCAGGTGCACCGCGAGGACGGCGGTCGCATCCGGTACAAGCGGACGTGCGAGGCATGCGGCCAGGAGGTCGACTTCGCCGACATCGCCAAGGGCTACGAGCTGGCGGACGGCCGCGTGGTCCAGTTGGAGAAGGAGGACTTCGACACGCTGCCGGTGTCCAGCAACAAGGCCATCGACGTGCTGGAGTTCGTGCCGGCCGAGGAGATCGACCCGATCTACTTCCAGAAGACCTACTACCTCGAACCGGACAAGGCGGCGGTGCGCCCGTACGTGCTGCTGCGCACGGCGTTGGAGCAGGCCGAGCAGCTCGCGGTCGTGAAGATCACCATCAGGCAGCGGGAGTCGCTTGCGGTGCTGCGGGCCAGCGACGACGTGCTGATGCTGCACACCATGTTGTGGCCGGACGAGATCCGCAAGCCGGACTTCGGTTTCCTGTCGCAGGACATCGAGGTCCGCCCGCAGGAGCTGAAGATGGCCGCGTCGCTGGTGGACACGATGGCCGGGTCGTTCACGCCGGAGGAGTTCGTGGACGACTACCGCGACGCGCTGGAGACCATGATCGAGGCGAAGGCCGAGGGCACCGAACTTCCGCAGCAGGCCGAGGAGGCCGACAGCGGCGACGTGATCGACCTGATGACCGCGCTGGAGCGCAGCGTGGAGAAGGCCCGCTCCAGGCGTTCCGGCACGGAACCCAAGGCGGAGCCGAAGAACAAGGCGAAGGGCAAGAGCGGCAAACGCACCGCCTGACGGGCTCGGCGAGGGTGCGAGCCCGTCCGACGGTGCGCTTGCCGTCTTTCCGTTGCGGGGCCTGGGGTCGCGGCCCGGCTACTGCTGCCGGAACTCCAGCGCCACCAGCATTTCCCTGCCCCGCTCCGCGTTGCGCGGCTGGCACAGCACGTCGTACCGCCGGGCCACCAGCTGGCTGCGCGACACGAAGTCCCGCTTGCCACCGGTCGCGGAGTAGCGGACGGCGGCGGACACCAGGCCGAAGGCGACACCGATGAGCAGGCCGATCAGCGGCGGCAGCAGGCCGCCCGTCGCGGAGAACATGCCGAGCAGCAGGCCGACGAACAGGCCGAACCACGCGCCGGACGCCGCGCCGGCGGCGAGCACCCTGCCCCAGGTGAGCCTGGCCGCGACGCGCTCGACGAGCATCGGCTCGATGCCGACGATCGTGATGTCCTGCACGGGGAACTCGTTGTCGGCGAGGTGGTCGACGGCTCGCTGCGCCTGCTCGTAGGTGTCGTAGGAGCCGATCGGCCAGCCGTCGGGCAGCGTGGGCAGCTCGTTGGTCGGCTGGGCTGGGCGGAACGCGGTCGTCATGGTCGTCTCCTCTGTGCGCCGTACACCCCTCTCAACGGCCGGGCGGGGCCGGATGGTGCCGGCTGCCGGATGTTCTCAACCAACTCTCAGCACACACTCAGCTCGGTGGCTCACCGTGGAGGCAACGAGGTACCTCGGGCGGTCGCAGAGGAGCGTGCCATGCTCGGCGAGACGACGAAGTGGGAGACGGCCAGCGTTGCCGGCCTGCGCACGGTGAACGCGGACGCCGTCGGCGCGCTGCGGTCGACGGCGACGGGGCGGATGGTGTTCGCGCTGGCCGACGGCATCGGCGACGACTCGAGGGCCGCCAGGGCGGCGCGGCTGGCCACCGACGCGGCCGTGCGCACACCGGCCGAGGACGGTCCGGCGGCCGCGGTGCTTGCGGCGCAACGGGTGTTGCTCGCGCGGCCGGATGCGGGCGACTGCGTGCTGGTCGTCGCGATGTCCACTGTGGACGGTGGCTACGCGATCGCCTGGGTCGGCGACGCGCGGGCGTATCGCTGGGACGGGACGGCGCTGCGGCAGGCCACCGCGGACCACACCATCGCCGAGTACTTCCGGGACCGGGGCCTCGCGACGAGCGCGCGGATGGAGCACGTCGTGACGAGCAGCGTGCGCACCGCGACCCCGGCCGCGATCGGCTCGGCCGAGATCGCCGGGCCGGCCGCCGGGCTGCTGCTGACCAGTGACGGCGTGCACAAGACCGTGGACGAGGACGCCATGCTGGCTGTGCTGACCCGTGAGCCCGGTCACGGCCACGAGCGCGCGACCGCCCTGGTGGAGTTGGCCGCCGCGCTGGGCGGACGCGACAACACGACGGCGCTGGTGGTCGATCCGCCTCGGGCCGCGAGTGGCGCAGCGGCGGAGGAGGAGATCGCCACGCGCCCCATCGCTGCCTGACCTCGACGGGGTGGGCCGGAGCGATCGACGGCCCACTCCGAATTGCGGTCAGAACCTGACCGCTGTCGCTCATAGTGTCCTCCTCATGAACCCGACGACGATTCCGGCGCGCGGAGGTCGACCACCCGGTCAGCTGAGTCGGCGCGTACTGAACCGAACCCTGCTGGCGCGCCAGTTCCTGCTCGGCCGCACCACCCTGCCGGCGCTGGACGTCCTGACGCACCTGGTCGCGATGCAGGCGCAGGAACCCAACTGGCCCTATGTCGGGCTGTGGACGCGCGTCGCCGGGTTCAGGCATGACGAACTGGAGTCGCTGCTGCGGGACCGCCACGTGGTGCGGTCCACGGCCCTGCGCAGCACGCAGCACCTGGTCGGCGCGGAGGACTTCCGCTGGCTGCGGCCGCTGGTCCAGCCCGTGCTCGACCGCACGGCGCGCGCGCCGTACTTCGCCAGGGAGACCGCCGGGCTGGAGCCGGCCGAACTCGACGCGCTCGGCCGGGAACTGTTGGCCGGCAGGACCTTGTCCCGCCAACAGCTCGGCGCGCGGCTCGTCGAGCGGTGGCCGGGCCGCGACGGCCGGAGGCTCGCCGCGGCGGTGGAGCTCCGCCAACCGATGACGCACCAGCCGGCCACCGGGTCGTGGGGGCGGTGGGGCAACCCGACGGCCATCTCGGTCACGCTCGCCGAGGACTGGCTCCGCCGGCCAATGCACGCCGCGCCGCCGATGGAGACGCTGGTGCACCGCTACCTCGCCGCCTTCGGGCCGGCCACCGTCGCCGACCTCCAGGCGTGGTCCGGACTTACTCGGCTGCGCGAGGTCGTCGACGGCCTGCGCGCGGGCCTGCGGGTGCTGCGTGACGAGCACGACAGGGAGCTGTTCGACCTGCCCGACGCGCCATTGGCCGACCCGGACACGCCCGCGCCGGTCCGCTTCCTGCCGGCGTTCGACAACGTGCTGCTTGGCCACGCCGACCGGACCAGGGTGATCAGCGACGAGCATCGCGCGCTGGTGATGCCGGGCGGCGCGATGGTGCGGCCGACCTTCCTGGTCGACGGGCGGGTCCGGGGAGTCTGGCGGGTCGCGGGTCCGGCGCTGCGACTGTCGCCCTTCGGGCCGCTGGCCAGGTCCGATCGCGACGCGGTGTTGGCGGAGGCGGGTCGGTTGCACCCGTTTGTCGCGCCACCGGGGTCAGCGCCGGACATCGCCTTCGACCGAGACGACGACTAAGGCGGCGACCGAAAGATGGTGACAGAGGCGGCGGCCGAGACGGTGGTGCCTGAGGTGGCGGCCGAGCCCGCCACGCCGTCGTCTCAGGCCGGCAGCAGGTTGATCGGGTGGTCGCCGGTCGCCCACAGGTATTGCACCGCGTAGGCGCGCCACGGCCGCCAGGCTGCGGCGTGGGCGGTGAGCGCAACCGGGGTATCCGGCAGGCCGAGCTGTGTGGCGGCGCGCCGGATGCCGAGGTCGGTCGGGATGAACGCGTCCGGGTCGCCGAGTGCCCGCATCGCGATCGTCTCGACGGTCCACGGCCCGAAACCCGGCAGCGCGGCCAGTTGGGCGCGCGCCCGCTGCCAGTCGCTGCCGGCGCTCAGGTCGAGGTCCCCGCCGGCCAGCGCGGCCACCAGCGTGGTGAGCGTGGTGCGGCGCGCCCTTGGCAGCGCGAGCGTCTCGGGGTCGAGTCCGGCCAGGGCGGCGGGCTCGGGGAACAGGTGGGTCAGGCCGCCTGCCTTGTCCGCCACCGGGTCGCCGTGCGCGGTCACCAGCCGGGCGGCGTGCGTGCGGGCCGCCGCCGTGGACACCTGCTGACCGAGCACGGCCCGCACCGCGAACTCCGGCCCGTCCACCGTGCGCGGCACGCGCCTGCCGGGTTCCTTGAGCACCAACGGCGCAAGCAGCGGGTCCGCGCGCAGCAGGTCGTCGACGGCGACGGGGTCGGCGTCCAGGTCGAGCAGCCAGCGGCAGCGGGCGATCGCGATGGACAGGTCGCGCAGGTCGGTCAGGGTGAGCTGGCAGGCGATGTGGTCCGGCAGCGGACGCAGCGCCACGATCCCTGGCCCGTGCGGCAGCCGCAGCGTGCGGCGGTACGCGCCGTCGCGCCACTCCTCGACGCCGGGCACGGCGGTGGCCACGAGGTGCCCGAACAGGTTGTCCGGGCACAGCGGCGCGCGGAACGGCAGCCGCAGCGACAGCACGCCCGACGCCTCCGCCGCCGCTCCCCTGCCGACGCGCGAGCGCAGTTCGCTCGGGGTGAGCCCGAAGACCTCCCGCACGGTGTCGTTGAACGCCCTGATGCTCGCGAACCCCGCGGCGAAGGCGACCTCGCCCATCGGCAGCGAGGTGGTCTCGATCAGCAGCCGCGCGGTCTGCGCGCGCTGGGCGCGGGCCAGGGCGAGCGGCCCCGCGCCGAGCTCGGCGCGCAGCTGCCGCTCGATCTGCCGGGTGCTGTAGCCAAGGCGCGCGGCGAGACCGGGCACGCCTGCCCGGTCGACGACCCCGTCGGCGATCAGCCGCATCGCCCGCGCCACCAGGTCGGCGCGCTCGTTCCACTGCGGCGAGCCCGGGCTGGCGTCGGGCCGGCACCGCTTGCACGCGCGGAACCCGGCCTGTTGTGCCGCCGCGGCGCTCGGATAGAAGGTCATGTTCTCCGGCTTGGGCGGCACGGCGGGGCAGCCGGGACGGCAGTAGATCCCGGTGGTGACGACGGCCGTGAAGAACCAGCCGTCGAACCTGGTGTCCTTGGACTGCACGGCGCGCACGCAGCGCTCGAAGTCGTGGTGCATGCCGCCAGCGTCGCCCCAGCTCACCGCCCGAGGCTAGCCAGAATGCGACATCACCGGGCGGGTGGGGGGTGATGTCCGGAAAAGGCCAGACCCGGCCGCGCGAGTAGTGGTGAACTAGTCCCATGACAAAGATCCACCAGGACAAGGCGCTGCTGTTCCACTCGCTGCACGGCGGCGGCCAGGTGTTGGTCCTGGCCAACGCGTGGGACGTGGCCAGCGCGCGAGTGGTCGAGCAGGCCGGCGCCACCGCCGTCGCGACGACCAGCGCCGGTGTCGCCTGGAGCCTCGGCGCGCCTGACGGCGACGAGCTCGCCAGGGACCGGGCGATCGAACTCATCGCCAGGGTCGCCGCCGCCGTCGACGTGCCCGTCACGGCCGATATCGAGAGCGGCTTCGCCGACACCGCCGACGGGGTCGGCGAGACCATCGAGGGGGTGCTGGCTGCCGGCGCCGTCGGCGTGAACCTGGAGGACGCGTGGCACGGCGGCACGGCGCCGGTGCGGCCGACCGAGGACCAGGCCGAGCGGATCGCGGCCGCGCGCGCCGCCGCCGACCGGGCCGACATCCCGCTGTTCGTCAACGCCCGCATCGACATCTACCTCCGTGGCGTCGGCGACCCGGCGACCAGGGTCGCGGCGACCGTGGCCCGCGCCGAGGCGTACCTCGCGGCCGGCGCGAACGGCGTCTTCGTGCCCGGTGTCGTCGACCCGGCGACCGTGGCCGAGCTGGTCAAGGCGATCGACGCGCCGCTGAACGTGCTCAGCGGCTTCGGCGCGCCGACCGTCGGCGAGTTCGCCGCACTCGGCGTGGCCAGGGTGAGCCTCGGCTCGGCGCTCGCGCAGTCCGCCTACGGGTTGGTTCAGCGCAGCGTCCGGGAGCTGCTGACCACCGGCACCTACGCGGCGCTGGCCGAGTCGATGGACTACGGGACGCTCAACTCCCTGTTGCAGAAGTAGGACTGTCGACGGATCGACGCCGTGACCCGCTCGACCGCGGGTCACGGCGTTTGTCGCACTCCCCGGGGCGACCGCGCCGGCCGTGTTGCTCCCAACGGTTGACATGGGCGAATCGCGGTCAGGTTCGGCCGAGGCTTCGCTACCTTGCCTGTGCCGGCCGGCGACGGGGGCTGTGCGGCCGTGCCGGTGCCGCACAAGCTGTGCCGGGGGCGCGTCGTGGAGTTTCGGATCCTGGGGCCGGCCGAGGCGCGGGGACCGGATGGTCGGGCTGGATCGCTTGGTGCGAAACAACTCGCGCTGCTGACCGCCCTGCTCCTCAACGCCAACCGCGTGGTGCCGGTCGAGCTGCTCGGCGAGGCGCTCTGGGGCGACGAGCCGCTTCGCCGCAGCACTGGGCGTGTCCGTGTCGCTGGTATCGCGCGCGTGGGCCGAGGAAGCCGGACGCCCGGACCTGCACGAGGCAGACAACGAGCTACCCGAGGACGCCGAACAACTCCTGCGGGACTTCCTGACACTGCGCGAACCCGTCCGCTCCCTGATGGCCGCGTGTGTCCGCACAGCGGCCGAGCGCGAGGAAGAGCGCCTGTCCCGCCGGCGGAAGTCCTGAGTGGATAGTTAGATCAACGAAGCCTCTTCCTAGCTATGCAGAGTCGCCGCTTGCTTGCTTCTTGAGCAAGGTTAGAATTTCGGTTACGTCTCTGCGAAGTTCGGTGACTTCTGCGGTCAGCTTGTCGAACTGCTCGTTCTTCTCGCCTTGAAGTTCGGCTAGTCGACCCTCAAGCCCTTTGATGCGGAACTCCAGCCTGCTCGTCATATCGAACACTCTAGCGAGTGGGGCCGGTCCGCAGCAGGGCGACGCAGGTAGGGGCAGCCGCTCGATGGGCACCCCGCCCGACAGACCGAGGGACCGTCTCCGTAGGTGTTGACCTGCGGAAACGGCCCCTCGGTCGTATGGGACACACAGTCCCAACTTGACTAGCGCGGCGCAGGTCAGACCGCTGCTGCTCGGCACGGCGGGATGTCTGGCGCTGATCACCAGCCGACGCAGGCTCGCCGACCTGGACGCCGCGCAGATCCTCTCGCTGGACGTGCTCCCGCCTGAGGACGCGGTCGCCCTGTTCGGTCGGGTCGCCAGCGCGGCCCGCGCCGCCGCCGAGCCCGAGGCCGTCGCCGCGGTGCTGGAGCTGTGCGGATTTCTGCCGCTGGCCATCCGCATCGCCGCGGCGCGCCTGCGCACCCGCCCAGCCTGGACCGTGCGCCACCTGGCCGACCGGCTCCGGCACGACCGGCACGCGCTCGCCGAACTGACCACCGGAGACCGCAGCGTCGCCGCCGCGTTCACGCTCTCCTACCAGCACCTCCCGCCCGAGCAGCAACGCCTGTTCCGGCTGCTCGGCCTGCACCCCGGTCCCAGCTTCGACGGCCACGCGGCGGCCTCGCTAGCGGCCGTCGACCTGCGGGACGCCGAAGTCCTGTTGGAGGGCCTGGTCGACGTGCACCTGCTTCAGCAGCCGACGCCGGGCCGGTACCGGTTCCACGACCTGCTGCGCCGCCATGCCCGCGACACGGCCACCGCCGCCGAACCCGAGGGGCGACAACGCGACGCGCTGCGCCGGCTGGTCGACTTCTACCTGCACACCGCCACCGCCGCCGACCGGCTCCTCCACCCGCACCGGCCGCACCTGCCGCCGGATCCGCCCGTGCCCGACTGCCTGCCGTATCCCATGTCCACCTACCCGGCGGCGCTGGCCTGGTTCGACACCGAGCACGCGTGCCTGTTGGCCGCCCAGCGCATGGCCGTCACCCACGAATGGCACCAGGCCGTGTGGCGCCTGGCGTGGACGCTGAACACCTTCCACCACCGGCGGGGGCACAGCCACGACCGGCTCGCCGTCTGGCGGGCCGGGCTGGCCGCCGCCGAGCATCTCCCCGACCCCACCATCCACGCCTGCGTGCACCGGCTCCTCGGCTACGCCTACGCCGACCTCGGCCGGCACGGGGAGGCGATCGAGCACCTGGACCGGTCGCTCGCCGTCGCCGACGACCAGCGCGACCCGACCAGCCGGGCGTACGCCCTGCGGGTGCTCGCGTGGGCCTGGCAGCAGCGGGGGGACGACCGACGGGCGCTGGAGCACATCACGCACGCCCTTGCCGTCTACCGCACCCTCGACAATCCGGTGTGGGAGGGCGACGCGCTCAACGAGGTGGGCTGGTGCGCCGCCCGGCTCGGCGAGTACGACCGGGCCCGCGAGCACTGCCAGGCCGCGCTGGCCCTGCACCGCCGGCACCAGCACCGCTCCGGCGAGGCGGCCGACCTGGACAGCCTCGGCTACATCGCACACCACAGCGGCGACCATCACCAGGCGGTGCACTACTACCAGCAGGCGCTCGCCCGCAACCGCGACCTCGGCGACACCAACCAGGTGGTCAACACCCTCGACGGGATGGGCCATCCCTACGCCGCGCTCGGTCGGCACGACGACGCCCGCGCCGTGTGGCGGGAGGCGTTGGAGCTGTACCGGGCCCAACGCCGCGCGGCGGCGGTCGAACGCGTCCTGCGGGAGCTGGACTCCCTCGATCAGCATCCGACCTGACCCGCCGAGCCACGGTGATGGCGGGACAGGGGCAGCCGAGGGGCGTGCGCGAACCCGGCGGGCTCGTCGCGGGTCAGGACGGCGAGGTCGGCCCGCACGCGGGCCAGGTCGCGGTCCTCGACGCCGCGGTTGTCGGTGCCGCTGAGGCCGGCGTCGGGCCGCGACGGGCTGGTGTGCCGCAGCGCGACCACCAGCGCTGCCAGCAGGATCAGGATCGGAAGCAGTGCACTCATGGCAGGAAGTCTCCGCTGCACAAACTCCTGCCAACAGTGGCAGTTCCGACCTTGTGCGGCAAAATCCTGCCACGTAGGCTGCCGGCATGCTCAGAACCGCCGCAGTCGTGTTGATCGACGGCGTCGCGCCGTTCGAGTTCGGTGTGGTGTGCGAGGTGTTCGGCATCGACCGCCGCGACGACGGCGTGCCGCTGGTCGAGCTGAGCGTCTGTGGCGAGCACCCCGGCGAGCCGGTGCGCTCCAACGTCGGCGTGCGCATCACGCCGGACCACGGCCTCGACACCCTGGTGGCGGCCGACCTGGTCGCGGTGCCGGCGTGCGACATCCGCGCCGAGTACCCGCCTGCCGTGCTCGACGCCCTGCTCGCCGCCTCGGCGCGGGGCGCGACGCTGCTGTCGGTGTGCAGCGGCGCGTTCGTGCTCGGCGCGACCGGCCTGCTCGACGGTCGACCGTGCGCGACGCACTGGCGGCACGCCAAGACGTTCACCGCGCGGTTCCCCGAGGCGAAGCTGGACCCGGACGTGCTGTTCGTCGACGACGGCGACATCATCACCAGCGCCGGCACCGCCGCCGGCATCGACGCCTGCCTGCACCTGGTGCGCCGCGAGCTCGGCTCCGGCCCTGCCACGGCCATCGCCAGGCGGATGGTCGTGCCGCCGCAGCGCGAGGGCGGGCAGCGCCAGTTCGTCGACACGCCGATCCCGGCGGGCGCCGGGGACAGCCTGCAACCGGTGCTGGACTGGATGCTGGGCACCATCGCCACCGAGCACACCGTGTCCGCCCTCGCGCAGCGCGCGCGGATGTCGGAACGCACCTTCGCCCGCCGCTTCGTTGCCGAGACGGGCACTACCCCGCACCGCTGGCTGTCCACCCAGCGCGTGCTGCACGCCCGCAGGCTGCTGGAGGAGACGCAGCTCGGCATGGACGACATCGCCGGGGAGTGTGGTTTCGGCACCGCCGCGCTGCTGCGCCACCACTTCCACCGCGTCGTCGGCGTCGCGCCCAAGGACTACCGCAGGACGTTCGCGCACCGGGCCGCCCTGGCCTAGCCCTGTCCCGTGCGGGGCGAACAAGTCAAATCCCGTGCGGGACGAATAAGTCGAAACCGGTTGCCGGCGTGGCGTCATCGCGGTGAGGTGGCGGGTATCCCCGATCGAAGGGACACCGCGATGGCCGCCCAGCAGACCAGGCACCGCGCCGACGACGCGCCCTCGGCGGCCGTCGACACCCCGCCGGTCCGCGCCGTGGAGGGGACCGCGCCGCTCGCGCGCCCGGCGATCCTGGTCGACGTCGACGGCCCGCTCAATCCGTTCGCGGCCAAGCCGGAGCGCCGACCGCGCGGCTACGCCACGCATCGGCTGCACCCGCGCGACAGCCCGTGGGAGCACACGAGCAGGCCGCTGCGCGTCTGGTTGCACCCGCAGCACGGCAGGTGGCTGCTCGACCTCGCCGAGGACACCGGAGCCGAGCTGGTGTGGGCGACCACCTGGGAACACGAGGCGAACCGGCTGCTCGCGCCGATCCTGGGGCTGCCCAGCCTGCCCGTGATCGACTTTGACGGGCAGGGCCAGCGGCACCACGGCGGCCACCACGGCAAGCTGCCCGCCGTCGCCGAGTGGGCGGGCGACCGGCCCATCGCCTGGCTGGACGACGAGTTCCAGCCGCTGGACTCCTCCTGGGCCAGGCAGCGGACCGCGCGCGGCGCGCCGACCCTGCTCGTGCAGGTCGATCCGCGCGCCGGCGTCCAGCCGCACCACCTCGACCGGATCCGCCGGTTCCTGCGCACCTGGGAAAGCCAGCAACCGTAGGCATTCCGGCCGGCCGCGATCCGACCGGCCGCGATCCGACCGAGGCACAGCGGCGGGGCTACCGCCGCAGGTGCGACCGCGCGCCGACCCGCATCGCCTGTGCCGCAACGGGTCCCCGGTCGGCGGCCGGAGCGGCTCCCGCGTCGTCGCCGACCGGCAGCGACTCGGTGAACACGTCGGTCCGGTTGTCGGGCTGACCGCTGTTGGTGGCCACGAACAGGGTCCGCACGGAGTCCAGGCCCGCGACCAGCCCCTCGTAGTCGCCGAGGAACAACCCGCCAGCGTTGGGCGCCTGCATCAGGTCGAAGCCGGGGCCGAGGGCCAGCTCCGCCCCGAACCGCTCGCCGCCGCGCGGCGAGGTGGTCAGCCAGGCCCTGGTCGGCAGCGTGGTCGTGTTGCCCGGCCGCAGGTCCCGCAGGTCGTAGTAGCTGACCGCCACCGTGCCGTCGAGGGCGACCGCGACGCTCGGGGTGAACGCCTCGGCCTTCGGGGCGCCGTTCACCCGCACCGGCGCTGACCAGGTCGCGCCGCCGTCGGTGGAGTGCGTCAGCTGCGCCTGGTCGTAGGCGCCCGCCGTGAAGTCGGTGCCCTCGTAGGCCACGTACAGCTCGCCGGTGAGCCGGTCGATCGCGACCTCCGGTATCCCGTTGGCCGTGCGCAGCGCGGCACCGGTGTTCGGGTCGACGTCGGTGATCGACGTGTCCGGCGCGACGGTGCGCGGTGCGCTCCAGGTCGCGCCGCCGTCGGTGGACCGGACGATGCTGATGTTGGCCGACACCACGGTGTTCGCGCTGGGATCGGTGTAGGTGATCAGGTCGAACACGTCGTAGAGCGTGTGCGTCCTCGGGTCGACCGTGACGATGTTGCCGATGGTCTGCTGGTTGGCGACCGTGTCGACGATGACCTTCGGCGCGCTCCACGACGCGCCGAAGTCGTGCGTCACCGCCAGCAGAGCCGGGCCCAGGAACCGGCTGCCGTCGTTGCCCGGCCCGGTGTCCAGCCGGTCCCACACCTGATAGGCGGTGCCGGGGCGGACCGGGTCGGCGGTGACGGAGTTCTTGTCGTCGCCGAACTCGATCTGGGTGTCGTCGATCAGCCGCGTCGTGTGCGTCCAGGTGCGGCCGCCGTCGTGCGAGACCGCGGCGACCACGCCGTTGTTGGCGTCCCGCACGTCGAACACGAGCCCGCTGGCGTACACCGTGCCGTCTGGGCCGGTGCTGAGCCACGGGTCCGAGGCGCGTTCGTAGGGCAGGCCGCCCGGCGCGCACACCGTGAACGGCAGCGGGGTCTCGGTGAAGTGCCGGCCGCCGTCGGCCGAGGCGACCGCGACGAGCCCCTTCGCCCCGCCGTCGGACCAGCGGTCCTGTTGGAACGCGCCGACCACGGTGTGCCCCAGCAGGTCCTCGGTGAGCGAGGGCTCGACCTCGGCCCCCGGATAGTTGGTGCCGGACTCCGCGCCCGCCGCGCAGCCGGCGAAGGGATCGCCGTGGGACACCAGCATCGGCGCGCCCTGCGCGGCGCTCGCCGTGCCACCGACCAGGATCGCGGCCGCTGCCGCCGCCATCGCTACCAGTCCCCGACGCATCCGCATGCCGCCTTCCGATCAGCCGACCCCCGTCGCACGTTATGACCACGACCGGGGGCCGAGGAAGGGCCAACCGGAGCAACCGGCGATCAACTCGGTCCAATGTGGACAAACCGCGCCCAGTGCGATGGCGCGGCGAAACGGTCATCGCGGCGCAGCCCGCGCACCGCGAGGTGCAGGGCGAGCGCGGGGTCGAACGACGCGCCGTCGGCCAGCGACGCGTACACCTCGCGGGTCAGGATCGGGCCGGACTCGTCGGCCAGGTGCCACAGCGCGCCGACCACCTGCCGGTAGCCGGCGAGCTGGCACGCCGCCGCGAAGTGGATCGGCTCGTCACCGAACGTCGACGGCCGGCCGTCGACGGTGTCGCAGGCGGACAGGAACGCCAGCTCGGCGCTCGTGAGGTCCGCGCCGGCGAGGTCCCGCAACGGCAGCGGCCCGTCGTGCACCACGAGATGGGCGGCCGCCGGGTCGTCCGGATCGTGCCGACCGTGACAGGCGAAGTGCGCCACCGGGTGGTTGGGCAGGGCGGCCAGGATCGCCGACCTGGTGGCCCTGCTGCCGACCAGCGGGGCGACCCGTGCGCCGAACAGCTCGCGGAGCGCGGCGAGTTCGGCTTGTGCCGAGGCCAGCGGCGGCCCGCCCCTGGTGTGCGCGAGGCCGACCCCCAGCACCCTCGGCGGCCCGTCCGACCGGCGCGAGTCCTTGCGCAGCAACGCGGTCAGCGTCGGCGCGTAGGAGGACACCACCCGGTCGCCGACCCACGCGCCGTCCTGGTCGACACCGTGCCGGCCGGCCGCGTGCAGCGGCAGCGCCGCGAGCGGGCCGGTCGGGCACCAGCGCAGCCGGGGCCACTCGGCGCCGTCCTCGACGGCCGCGCACAGTCCGAGCTCGGTCAGCACCGGCTCGGCGATCTCGTCCCACAGCCATTCCAGGGTCGACAGGACGACGTCCTCGCCCTTCGTCCGCGCGGCCTGGTCGGTGTCCGGCGCGCCAAGCAGCCGCAGCGCGCCGGCGAACTCGCCGGACCGGTGCGCCACATCCTGCGCGGTCACCTCGGGCAGCGGACACACGAGGACGTCGGCCCGGCCGGGCACCAGCAGCAGCGCGTCGCAGCGTTGCCGGCTGAGGTTGACGACCGCGACCGGCCCGCCGGAGGCCGCCGCGCGCAGCCGGTCCGACGACGGCGGACGCAGGAACCCGGCGAAACCGGGAAGTTCGCGGATCTCGGCGAGCAGCCGGTCGTGCCGGCCGGCGCGGCCGCGGCCCGCCGCGCTGGCCACCCGCCCGACCTCCGCCGACAGCGCGGCGCGGACCTCGGCGAACCGCGCGGCCTGCGCGGGGTGCGCGGCGCGCAGGTCCTCGTGCTCGCCGCGCAGCTCCAGCGCCCTGGCCCACCGGATCGACCGACCCTGTTCGAGCAACCGCAACCCCTCCTCGGGCTCCCCCGCCGCGATGGCCGCGGCCGCCGCATCCGAGGCCAGCCAGGGAAAGGTCTCGGCGTCGCGCCGTCGGGAGTCCTCGGTCGGCCGCCCGTCCACCAGCCTCGGCAGCAGGTCCTGGATCGCCAGCCGGTAGCCGGCCAGGGCGGCCGCGTGGTCGCCACGCGCCAGGCTCAGCTCGCCGTACCGGCGCGCGGCGGTCAGCCTGACTCTGGTGAACGCCGGCGCGCACCAGGCGGCGGCCCGGTAGGCGGCGATCGACTCGGCCGGGTCGGCGACGGTGTCCGCGAGTTCGGTCAGCGCCAAGCCCCGGCGCGGGTCGTCGGCCGGCAGCGCCGCGAGGGCGTCGCCGAGCAACGCGGCGGCCCGGTCCCGGTCGGCGGGATCCCCCGTCAGCTGCCAGCGGCTGCGCAGCACGGCGGCCAGACTCCACCGCGTCATCGCGTGTTCCGGGTGGGTCGGCGGGCTGGCCTCGACGGCCGCGGCCTGCGCGGCGACGGCCGCCGCGAGCTGGGCCGGCTCCCCGGTCTGCTCGAACCGCGCGGCCAGGGCGCGGCCGTGCCGGGTCAGGAAGGAGGCGTACGCGGGATCGTCGGCGGAGGTCGCGCCGACGGCCGCCCCGGTCGCGGCGAGCGCCGAGGCCAGCAGGGCGGGCTCCCGCGACACGGCGAACCGCGCCAACAACGCGGCCCCGTGCGCGCTGCGCACCTCGGCGTAGGCGGGATGGCCCTGCCGGAGCGAGCCGACGGCCGCAGCCAGCGCCGCGAGCGCGGCGTCCAGGTCGCGCAGGTCGCCGACGACCTCGAACCTGGTGCGCAGCACCGAACCGAGCGTGGCAAGGCGGTCGGCCCGCTCCGGCGCGTCCGGCCTGCTCAAGTCGACGGCCCGTTTCGCCGCGCCCGCCGCGGTGTCCAGCTCGGCGGGATCCCCGAACAGCTGGAACCGCATCAGGTCCGCGCGGGCGATGGCGCCGAGCGCGACGGCGGCGGTCGCGGTGTCCAGGACCGGCGCACCGAGCGCCCAGTCGGCGAGCTGCACGGCCAGATCGAGGTCGGCCGGGTCGCCCGCCCGGCCGAAGTCCCTGACCAGGCCGTCGGCCGCGGCGGCCCGATCGCCGGCCAGGTCGGCGTTGTCGGGCCGGGCAACCGACTCCGGCAGCACGCCGTCGCGTCGGGCGCGCGCCAGGATCTCGTGCAGGGCAACGAGATTGTCCGCGACGGCAATGCCGTCGTGGTGTTTTGCCGTCCCTGCGGTCACCGAGGTCACTGCGGCCTCGGCGACCGCGACGGCCTCCGCCACCAGCGCCAGGTCGCGGGTGATCGCACCGCGCTCAAGCAGCGCCGTGGCCAGGCTGGACAGCACGCCGGGACGGAGCGGGTGGGTGTCCGGCGCGAGCCGCGCCGCGGCCAGGAACGCCGCGGCCGCGCCTTCGAGCAGGTCGGGCCGCGCGGTGAGCTGGTACCGCCGCCACAGGTCCGCGCCGACCCGCGCGTGGGCCGCGACATCGGGGACGGCGGCGACCGCGGCGCGATGCGCGGCGAGCGCGCCGTCGAGGTGCGAGAGGCGCTTCGTGCTGTCGAACACCAGGTTCAGCGTGTCGCCGACCTCGGCCCACGCCGCCGCGATCCGCGCGGGATCGGTCCTCAGCGCGCTCGCGCCCTGCCACAGGTACTCGGCCGCCGCGCGCAGGGAGTCCTCGTCGCCGGTGTGGTCGGCCAGCCTGCGCAGCGCGAGGCCGAAGTCGAACAGCAGCACCGGACGCGCGGGATCGCTCGCGGGCACCAGCTTCACGGCCTGCCCGAACAACACCGTGGCATAGAGGGCGAGGTCCTCGTCGGGGTCGTGCCCGTACTCGCCGGCCAGCACCGCGCCGACGGCGTGCAGGATCTCGTGCGGGGGCTGCTGTTCTGGCGGCTGCGCGGCGAACGATCTGGCCAACGCGGCCGGCACCATCCTCGGGTCCGCCGCGCGCAACACGGTGAACAGGCAGAAGGCGGTGTGGAAGTCGGCGGCGCCCCGGTCCTCGGGCAGCAGGCTCCAGCGCGCCCAGTGCAGGTTCGCCACCGCGTGCGCGACGGGCACGGCCAGCCCGGCCGGCGCGTCGGCGGACAGCCGGTCGACCGCGTCGAGCACCAGCTGCGCCGCGTCGAGCAGGGCGGCGCTCCCCAACACCGCGTCCTGCTGTCCGCCACTCGCGTGACTCCGCACTCGGTCGCGCACCCGCGCCAGGGCCTGCCCGTCCATCCGGTTCCCTTTCGCCGCCGAAACCCAGCATGTCCGAGCGCAGGCCGATGATCCACCTCCGCCGCCTGACCAGGTCCGTTGGTGAGGTAGAAATGCCCGCGTGACGGACACCTTCAGGCTGGCGGTCGCGCAGAGCGAGGTCACCTGCGACCCGGCGGCGAACGGCGACGCCGTGCGGAAGCTGATGGTGGCCGCGCGGGAGCAGGGCGCGAGAATGGCGCAGTTCCCCGAGGGGGCGATCTCCGGCTATCCCTCAGGGCAGGCGGCGAAGCGGGAGCTTGCTGGCTGGCGGGTCGACTGGGCGGCCGTCCGTGCGGAGTTGGAGCGCACCGCCGAACTGGCCGCCGACCTGTCGCTGTGGGTGGTGCTCGGCGGCAACCACCGGCTGACCGAACCGCATCGGCCGCGCAACAGCCTGTACGTGATCTCCCCGGCGGGCGAGCCGGTCGCCCGCTACGACAAGCGGTTCCTCTCGCACACCGAGATCGGCGACTGGTACTCGCCGGGGTTCGAACCGCTGGTGTTCGACGTCGACGGTTTCCGCTTCGGCTGCGCGCTGTGCATCGAGGTCAACTTCCCCGAGGTGTTCCTGGAGTACCGCGCGCTCGACGTCGACTGCGTGCTGTTCTCCTCGTACTCCAGGGACCCGGTGTTCGACGTGCTGGCGCGCGGTCACGCCGCCGCGCACAACTACTGGATCGGCGTGTCGGTGCCGGCGCAGTGCAGCGACGCGATGCCGGCCGGCGTGGTCGGCCCGCACGGCTACCGGCTGGCCAGCTGCCCCGATGACGGCGCGCCCGCGCTGGTCTGCGTCGACCTGGACCGCGCCGCGCCCGAGGTCGAGGTCGCGCTGCGGCTGGCCAGGCCGTGGCGGACGAGCGCGCGAGCCGGCGAACCCTATGCGGCCCACCGGTTCGACGACCCGCGCAGCGCCGACCGGACCCGGTTCTAGGCCGGGTAGCAACCCATTTGGGTTAATTGCCCGGATGCGGATCGCTCGGTCCTGACTGATGCTGACCCCGTCGGTCATCGCCGTGTGCCCGAGGCACGTCACGGGAAGGTCAGCGCATGCCCACCATGGACCCCGAGATCGCGACTCTGCTCAAACAGTTCGGCGTCGATGGTCCCCCGCCGGCCACCCCGCCCACCATCGAGCAGATGCGCGCGGGCAACCGGATGCTCTCGCTGGCCGTCGCGCCCGCCCCGCCGCTGGAGGTCGGCTCGGTCAGTGACGGCTCCGTCGCCGGAGTCCCGGTACGGGTCTATCGCCCCAAGACTGGCGGCACGGCCCCCACGATCGTGTTCATGCACGGCGGCGGCTTCGTCGTCGGTGACCTCGACACCCATGACGGCGTCTGCCGCAGAATGTGCCGGGACCTGGGCGCGGTGGTGGTCAGCGTCGGCTACCGGCTCGCCCCCGAGTATCCCTTCCCCGCCGCGCACGACGACTGCCTCGCCGTGGCCACCGCCGTCCAGGACAACATCGGCGACTACGGCGGCGGCGTGCTCGCCGTGGCCGGCGACAGCGCGGGCGGCAACCTCACCGCCGCGACCGCCCTCGCGTTCCGCGACCAGGGCCGCCCGCTGGCCGCCCAACTCCTGGCCTACCCCTCCACCGACATGAGCGGCAAGGGGCGACCACAGGTCGTTGATCGAGAACGCCACCGGATTCCTCCTGACCACCGCCGAGGCCCAGCACAACATCAAGGTCTACCTCGGCGACAACCAGTCCGCCGGGGACCGCCCACCGGCCTCTCCGCTGCTCGCCGACAGCCATGCCGGCCTCGCG
Source organism: Solihabitans fulvus (assembly GCF_008386585.1). Taxonomy (GTDB): domain Bacteria; phylum Actinomycetota; class Actinomycetes; order Mycobacteriales; family Pseudonocardiaceae; genus Solihabitans; species Solihabitans fulvus. The sequence continues at coordinate 4,869 of NZ_VUOB01000108.1, read as the reverse complement.
CCGGCCGTCATCGGCTGCGGCGAGTGCGACCCACTACGTGACGAGGGCCTGGCCTACGCCGACGCCCTCACCGCCGCCGGCGTGCCGGTCAGGAAGCACGTGTTCCCCGGCCTCATCCACGGGTTCATCAACTTCGACACCAAGTCCGCTGCGGTCAACGCGGCCGTGACCACGATGTTCACCGAGCTCGGCGAGTTCCTCAACGGCGCCTGAGTCCAACCTCCGTGGTCAATACGCCTAGCGCGGCGGCGCGCCGACCATCGGGTAGTCGTAGCGGATGAATCCCTTGAACCGCGCGACCTTGTCGTAGAGGACGCGGGCGCGGGCGTTGTCCTGCTTGGTATGCCAGTACAGCCTCGACACGCCCCGCTCCTTCGCCACGTCGGCGACCCGCTCGATCAGCGCCCGCGCCACCCCGTGACCGCGCGCGGCCTCGTCGACGAACAGGTCCTGGAGATAGCAGCTGTCCTGCAACCAGACGACCGGGTGGAACAGGTAGTGGGCGATGCCCACCAGCTCGCCGTCCAGCCGGGCGCCGAGGCCGAACACGTCCTCCTCCCGCAACAGTCGCCGCCAGGTTTCCTCGTAGCCCTCGGCGGACACCGTGTCGCCGTAGAAGGTCTTGTAGCCGCGTGCCAGCACTTCCCAGCGGGAGCGGTCCTCCTGGCGCAGTGCGCTGATCTCGATCATGGTCGGAGATCCTCGCACGCGACCCTGGTATCCCGGTCGGTGTTTGTGCTAACTTCCCGCCGAGATCTTACCGAGATAATCTCGATATTTGCTCGACATAGTCTTTGCGAGCCGCCAAACCCGTTGTTCGCCTGCCTCAATCCGCTTTTCCCTGTCCTGAAGCGGGCGATGAGAGGAGCGCAGAGTGTCCAGGAGACGCCACGGCCGGCACCGCGAACCGCGACCGCCACGGCCCCGCCTGACCCGCACCACCGTCGCACTGTCCGTCCTCGTTCTCGGCGTCGTCGCCGCCCTCTTCCCCACCGCCTCGGCGACCCCGCCCGCCACCTCGCTCGACCAGACGCCGGTCGACGCCGCCGACATGGCCTCGGCCGACCAACCAGGCGCGGACCAGGCCTCGGTCGACCCGAACGCGCCGAGCCCCAACTGCACCCTGCTGGTGCCGGCCGACCCGCTCAGCGCGACCGGACTCGCCAAGCCGTACCAGCTCACCAGGACGGGCGGGCGCGGCGGCCAGTGCCACGAGGCGACCGTGACCCAGTCCGCGTTCGTCGAGGCCACCATCCTCGACCTGGCGACCGGGGCGCTGTCGGTCTACCGCCCGCTGGTCGTGGACCGGGGCACGCAGCCGGCCGCCGACCCGGTCGCGCCGACGCTGCCGGCCAACGCCGTCGTCGGCCTGTGGTTCGGATTCAACGGCACCACCCTGGCGCTGCGCGCGCAGAACGGCGGCAGGCTCCCCGAATCCTGCGTGAACGGCGCGCGGAACTCGCTGTTCGGCCAGTTCGCCTACTGCAACGCGGCCGCGTTCTTCACCGCGGCGAACGCGGCAATCGCCAAGGGCCAACTGGCGATTCCCGCGCTCGGCAAGGCAAAGGACGGCCAGCCCTGCCCGACCACCCGCGACTTCGGCCTCGTCGACCAGGACCAGTCCGACAACGTCAACACGAGCTACCTGGTTCTGGCCGACGGCAGGACCGCGCAGAACACCGCCGCGAACACCAAGGCGCTGCACCGAAGCAAGCCGTTGGTCAACGGCAGCGACAACCTGCTGGTGGACGCGTTCGTGGACCGCGCGCTCGGCTGCACGCCGTTCACCGCGCCGGACCTGACCAACCACGGCCAACGCGTGTCCTCCTTGGCGCTCAACGAACTCCTCGCCGCGGCGGGGCAGGCGAAACCGGTCGCGCTCGTCCCGACGAACGACCCGATGGCACAGGTGCACGCGCGATCGAACCCCGTCAAGACCAACCTCTACCGCACCGGCGTCGGCCAACCGCCGCTCGACTCCGCGACCGAGACACCGAAGGCGTACTGCGAACACCTGGTCGCGGTCGCGCCCGCACGGATCGCGCTCGACCGAAACCTCACCAGGCGCGCGCCGTCGCCCGACCGCGCCGCGGCCACGAACCTGTTCACCTTCCTGGCGCAGCGGCTGAGCGGATCGCTCGGCGTCCTCGACTGCCTCAACCTGGTGCACGTGCCCAATCCCGTGCACCTGGTCACGAACGCGGCCGGCACCGTCACCGACGCGACCTTCGACGACCCGACCGCACCGGTCGACGCCGGCGTCGACGCCGACGCGATGGCGGCTCCCGACGCGGACACCCTGGCAGCCACTCAGGCAGACTCCACTCCCGGCAGTTGGTGACCGGCTCGCCTCGTGGGTGAAAACTGACGCCGCAGCACCAGTTTTCACCCACGAGCTGGCCCGCAAAGCCTGAGTTGCCCACAACGCGCGCGCTTCGCCGCGCGAGGAGCCGAACGGCGTCAAGCCTTCGCGGTCCTGGCGGCGGGCGGGAGCTCGGCGGTGTCGGCCGCGCGCCAGCCCGCGGGGTCGGGGCCGAGGGCGGTCAACGCGGCCAGTTGCAGGCGGCACCACGGCGAGATCGGCTGCCGGTCCGCCGCGACGTCGGCGATGAGCTGGTCCCACGGCAGCCACCGAACGTCCGCGACCTCGTCCGGGTTGGGGCGTGGCTCGGCGTCCGCCACGGCGACGAACACCGGGCACATCTCGTTCTCCACCACGCCGTTGTCCATCACCGCCCGGTACCGGAACCTCGGCAGCACCAGCTCCAGCCGCGCGATGGTCAGGCCGAGTTCGTCCCGCAGCCTGCGCCGCACGCCGTCGGCGAGATCCTCGCCCGGCGCCGGGTGGCCGCAGCAGCTGTTGGTCCAGACGCCGGGCCAGGTCAGCTTCGTGTGCGCTCGCTGGGTGAGCAGCACCCGCTGGCGCCCGTCGAAGACGTAACAGGAAAACGCCAGGTGCAGCGGGGTGTCCCGATCATGCACGGTGGCCTTGTCAGCGACCCCGGTTGCGTTGCCTGACTCGTCCAGCAGGATCACCTGTTCCACCGGACCACTATGGCGCACTCGGAACTGCCCGGCCGAATTGCGGAGCGTCCGATCGGGTCATCCTCGGCACGGTGCCGCCGGCTCGGCATCCGGACGAGTCCGCTGAGCCGACGAACGTGACCTTGATGACAGGCAGCCACGGCCATCCCCTAGACTCAACGTTGTTCATGACCCGACCCGCCCGGCCGGTCACACAGTGTGGTTTGCCGGGTGAGTCGGACGGTTTCGTCGAGAACGGCGGGGGTCCGTGATGACCAGGTCGAGCGAGCCGACAATGTCGGCCGAGTCGATTGACGAAGTGACCGAGCCAACCGGCGACGGGTCGGGCCTCGGCGAGCAGAATGCCGCATCGCGCACCACCACCGAGGGCACGATCCACGACATCACCAGCGAGTGGGGTGAGATCCTGGAGGACGCCTCCGGCGACGACAAGGTCGTCATCAACTTCGGCCCCAGCCACCCGTCCTCGCACGGTGTGCTGCGGCTGGCGCTGGAGATGGACGGCGAGACGATCACCCAGGCGCGGCCGGTCGTCGGCTACCTGCACACGGGGATCGAGAAGAACTGCGAGTACCGCACCTGGACGCAGGGCACGACCTTCGTCACGCGGATGGACTACCTCGCTCCCCTGCACAACGCCACCGCGTACTGCATGGCCGTGGAGAAGCTGCTCGGCATCGAGATCCCCCGGCGCGCGCAGCTCATTCGCGTGCTGCTGCTGGAGATCGACCGCATCGGCTCGCACCTCACCACGCTCGGCGCCGGCGCCATGGAGATGGGTGCCCTCACCGGCATGACCATCAGCATGCGGGAGCGCGAGGAGGTGCTGCACCTGGAGGAGCACCTGACCGGGCTGCGCATGAACCACGCGTTCATCCGGCCGGGCGGTGTGGCGCAGGACCTCCCCGAGGACTACGACGGCGTCGTCAAGAAGTTCATCGCGGTGCTGGACAAGCGACTTCCGCAGTTCGACCAGCTGCTCACCGGCCAGCCGATCTGGCGGAACCGCCTCGCCGGCGTCGGTTACCTGCCCGTGGACGCCTGCCTCGCGCTCGGCGTGACCGGACCGATCCTGCGGTCCGCCGGCCTGGCCTGGGACCTGCGGGTAGTTGAGCCGTACCTGGGCTACGACGAGTTCGAGTTCGAGGTGCCGACCTCCAACGCCGCCGACTCGTTCGCCCGGTATCTGCTGCGGGTCGAGGAGATGCACCAGTCGCTGCGGATCATCCGGCAGTGCCTCGCCAAGCTGGAGCCCGGCCCTGTCATGGTCGAGGACCCCAAGATCGCCTGGCCTGCGCAGCTGTCCATCGGGCCGGACGGCATGGGCAACTCGCTCGAGCACGTCCGCAAGATCATGGGCCAGTCGATGGAGTCCCTGATTCACCACTTCAAGCTGGTGACCGAGGGCTTCGTCGTGCCGGCCGGCCAGGCGTACGTGCCGGTCGAGTCCCCCCGCGGTGAGCTGGGCTACCACCTGGTGTCCGACGGCGGCACCCGCCCGATGCGCGTGCACGTGCGCGAGCCAAGCTTCGTCAACCTTCAGTCGCTGCCCGCCATGAGCGAGGGTGCGCTGATCGCGGACGCGATCGCGGCGCTCGGTTCGATCGACCCCGTCATGGGTGGCTGCGACCGCTGACTGGCCCGCTCCACTGCTCCACCTTTAGAGCCCCTGACACCGGATTCATTCTCGGTGTCAGGGGCTCTAAACGTATGTCCAGAAACGTATGTCCAGTCCTGGGAACGCGCGCGTAGAACGCAAAAAACCCGTTGGGGCCGAGGTATGAACCTCAGCCCCAACGGGGATGTTATGTTCGGCGGCGACCT
>NZ_VUOB01000107.1 GCF_008386585.1 Solihabitans fulvus | reverse complement strand
GCGCGGGTCTGTCAAGTGTTCGGTGTAACTCGGGATGAAAAGGGCTACTTGCGTCCGGCGGCCAGACGGCCGTCGAAGGCGATCTCGAACGCGTTCAGGGCCGGCTTCCAGCGCATCATCCAGCGTTTGCGGCCGGTGCCGGTCGGGTCCAAGCTCATGATCGCCATGTGGACGCACTTCACTGCGGCTTGCTCGTTGGGGAAGTGTCCTCGGGCTTTGACCGCGCGACGGATGCGGGCGTTGACCGACTCGATCGCGTTGGTCGAGCAGACGACCGTGCGGATCTCGGTGTCGAAGGCGGAGAACGGCACGGACTCTGCCCAGGCGTTGTCCCACAGCTTGACGATCGCCGGATACCGGGCGCCCCACTCCTGGACGAACTCGTCGAACCGCTCCCTAAAGGTGTGCCGGAAAATAAACTAGACATACCCAATGACGGCTGGTCATGATGTTGTATG
>NZ_VUOB01000106.1 GCF_008386585.1 Solihabitans fulvus | reverse complement strand
ACCCGCAAACTTCACGGCCTTGACTCTAGCCCCCGGTAGGCCACGTAGGTCATCGCGGCGCAGAACACCAGCTCCCACGGCCCGAGCCCGCCGCCGGACGCGTACGCCGCCCCGGCCCCCGCGACCATCAGCGCGTTGAACCGCAGCCGCTGTGGCTCCGCGATCAGGGAGCTGAGCAGGACATAGACCAGGCCGGTCATTATCGCCAGCAGCACCATCATGATCACCAACGGTAGGAACCGACCAGGAGCCACACCACCGGACTCCGCGCCAGATCGCACCGGATTCCCGCCAACCCCGGCCCACCAGCCTCAAACCCTCGGCCCACCAACCCCCGGACGACAGGCCCACCCACCTGCAAAGACACCCCACCCACCTCGGGGGCCTGCCCTGTGCCAGCCTAGTCACCGCCCGCGCCGCGCGTCGGCGAGAGACGGCACGCTGTGGACAATTGGGCACGTTGTGGATAACTCGACCGCAGCTCGCTACCGCGCTCCCGCAAGGACCATCACGCGAGCACCGCGACCCATCGCCACCCACCGCTCACCCGTCGCTCACCCACCGCCACCCTCCGCCACCCGTCGCACGCCGCACGCCGCACGCCGCACGCCGCACGCCGCCACCCACTGTCACCCGTCGCCCGCTGTCACCCGTCGCCCGCTGTCACCCGTCGCCCGCTGTCACCCGTCGCCCACCTGTCGCCCATCCACCGCCACCGCCCACCCACCGCCCACCCACCGCCCACCCACCGCCCACCCACCGCCCACCCACCGCCCACCCACCGCACCCGCACCCGTGTCCAGGGTCACAGCCTGACGGCATAGTTGAGCGGAACACGCTCAACTTTTCTGACGTTGTGCAGGATGACGGGACCTACGCCAGGCTGTTGCGCGGGTCCTACCGTCCTGGACAACGGCTGATGAGGTGAGGGGATGGACGCTTTCAACCCGACCACGAAGACCCAGCAGGCGGTCTCGTCGGCGGCGCAGGCCGCCACGGTGGCCGGCAATCCCGATGTCGGGCCCGCACACCTGTTGGGCGCGCTGCTCGCGCAGGGCGATGGGCTGACCGCCCCGCTGCTGTCCGCGGTCGGGGCCGATCCCGCGCAGGTGCACAAGGAGCTCGAGCAGATCGTCAGGGGCCTGCCGGCGGCCAGCGGCTCGACGGTGTCCGCCCCGCAGCTGTCCCGCGACGCCGTCCGCGTGCTCACCAAGGCCCAGCAGCTCGCGACCGAGATGGGCGACGAGTACGTCTCCACCGAGCACCTGCTCGTCGGTCTCGCCGAGCACGGCGGCCAGGTCGCCGACCTGCTGCGCCGGCACGGCGCCACCCCGGACGCACTGCGCGAGGCGTTCAGCAAGGTGCGCGGCTCCGCCAGGGTCAGCAGCCCCGACCCCGAGGGCACCTACCGCGCGCTGGAGAAGTACGGCATCGACCTCACCGAGCGCGCCCGCAAGGGCGAACTCGACCCGGTGATCGGCCGCAACGCCGAGATCCGCCGCGTCGTGCAGGTGCTGTCCAGGCGGACCAAGAACAACCCCGTGCTGATCGGCGAACCCGGCGTCGGCAAGACCGCGATCGTCGAGGGCCTCGCCCAGCGGGTCGTCGCCGGCGACGTGCCGGAGTCCCTGCGCGGCAAGCGGGTCGTCTCGCTCGACCTCGGCGCGATGGTCGCCGGCGCGAAGTTCCGCGGCGAGTTCGAGGAGCGGCTCAAGTCCGTGCTCAAGGAGATCACCGACTCCGAGGGCCAGGTGATCACCTTCATCGACGAGCTGCACACCATCGTCGGCGCTGGCGCGACCGGTGAGGGCGCGATGGACGCCGGTAACATGATCAAGCCGATGCTGGCCAGGGGCGAGCTGCGGATGGTCGGCGCGACCACGCTGGACGAGTACCGCGAGCACATCGAGAAGGACCCCGCGCTGGAGCGGCGCTTCCAGCAGGTCCTGGTCGGCGAGCCGAGCGTCGAGGACACCATCGGCATCCTGCGCGGCCTCAAGGAGCGGTACGAGGTGCACCACGGCGTGCGCATCACCGACGCCGCGCTGGTCGCCGCCGCCGCCCTGTCCGACCGCTACATCACCGCGCGTTTCCTGCCGGACAAGGCGATCGACCTCGTCGACGAGGCCGCGTCCCGGCTGCGCATGGAGATCGACTCGCGGCCGGTGGAGATCGACGAGGTCGAGCGGGCGGTCCGCCGCCTGGAGATCGAGGAGATGGCGCTGGCCAAGGAGAGCGACGCCGCCTCCGTCGACCGGCTCGCCGCGCTGCGCGCCGAGCTCGCCGAGCAGCGCGAGACGCTGGCCGCGCTGACCGCGCGGTGGCAGAACGAGAAGGGCTCCATCGAGCGGGTCCGCGAACTCAAGGAGCAGCTGGAGCAGCTGCGCGGCGAGTCGGAGCGGGCCGAGCGCGACGGCGACCTCGGGCGCGCCGCCGAGCTGCGCTACGGGAAGATCCCCGCCATCGAGAAGCAGCTGGAGGACGCGACCAGGTCCACCCAGGACGCGGCCGTGATGCTCAAGGAGGAGGTCGGGCCCGACGACGTCGCCGACGTGGTCAGCGCCTGGACCGGCATCCCCGCTGGCCGGCTGCTCGAGGGCGAGACCACCAAGCTGCTGCGGATGGAGGACGAGCTGGCCACGCGCGTCGTCGGCCAGGCGGAGGCGGTCCGCGCGGTCTCCGACGCGGTGCGCAGGACCAGGGCCGGGGTCGCCGACCCCGACCGGCCGACCGGGTCGTTCCTGTTCCTCGGGCCGACCGGTGTCGGCAAGACCGAGCTGGCCAAGGCGCTGGCGGAGTTCCTGTTCGACGACGAGCGGGCGATGATTCGCATCGACATGAGCGAGTACTCCGAGAAGCACTCGGTGGCCAGGCTCGTCGGCGCGCCGCCCGGCTACGTCGGCTACGACCAGGGCGGCCAGCTCACCGAGTCGGTGCGCCGCAGGCCCTACTCCGTGGTGCTGTTCGACGAGGTGGAGAAGGCCCACCCCGACGTGTTCGACGTGCTGCTCCAGGTGCTCGACGACGGCAGGCTCACCGACGGCCAGGGCCGCACGGTGGACTTCCGCAACACCATCCTGGTGCTCACCTCGAACCTCGGCTCGCAGGCCATCGCCGACGCCAACCTGAACGAGCGGGAGCGCTCGGACGCCGTGATGGCCCAGGTCCGCACGCACTTCAAGCCGGAGTTCCTCAACCGGCTGGACGACGTGGTCGTGTTCCACGCGCTGGCCACCGAGGAGCTGACCTCCATTGTGGACATTCAGGTCGCCAAGCTGGCCAAGCGGCTCGCCCAGCGGCGGCTGACCCTCGAGGTCACCGCGTCGGCGCGGGACTGGTTGGCGCTCAACGGGTTCGACCCGGTCTACGGGGCGAGGCCGCTGCGGCGGCTGGTGCAGTCCGCCATCGGCGACCAGCTCGCCAAGGAGCTGCTGGCCGGCGAGATCCGCGACGGCGACACCGTGCGGGTCGACGTCGTCGACGACAACTCCGGCCTGATCGTCGGGCGCGCCTGACCGGTTCGCCCGAACCGTCCCGACCCGCCCCGGCGCACCCCGCGCCGGGGCGGTCGGCGTTCCCGGCGGCAAACGCGTGGGGAAATCGTCCCAAGTGATCTTCGTTGTGGGCGTCCGGCCCGCTACTCTCGCACTCGTGGACGTACCTGCGTGGGTCTGGTTCACCATCACCGCGGTAGCGGGCGTGGCGGGCTTCGCGCTGCTCGCGACAGACCGCGCGCAGCGCACCGCGCGGAACCGGGAGCGGCGCAGGTGGGCCGCCCTGCGCGGGTGGCAGTTCGAGGAGACCGACCAGGTGCTGCCCACCCGGTGGGAGAACGGCGCGATCGCCTACTACGGCACCGGGACCGCCCGCGACGTCGTCGCGGGGTCCACCTTCACCGCGGACGGCCGCAGGCAGGTCTACGTCTTCGACCACGAGAACAACGGCAAGGTCAACTCCGTGCTGGTCGGCGTGCGCTGCCGACGGCCGCTGCCGGTCGTCGTCGAGCTGTGGCTGCCGAGCGTGCCGTTCCAGCGGGAGCAGATGCCCGACCTGCTCGGCCCGGTCGGCCAGCGCTACGCGTTCGTCTCCGACCTGACCGCCGCGCGCCGGCTGATCACCCCCGACCTGGTCGAGGCCGCCGAGGAGATCGGCGGCGACGTCACCGTGGTGTGGCTCGAAGAGGACTGGGTGATGGCCTCCGCGCCGCCCAACACGGCCCCCGCCAGGCTGGAGCGGCTGCTGCGCGACCTCGGCGAGCTGGCCGACGTGGTCGACCCGTTCGACGCCGAGGGCGACACCGGCTCAGGCGGCGAGGTCTACCGCCCCAACTTCGACCGCAAGCCGAGCTGATCGCGGTGGCCGGTACCTTGCGCGCCATGCCCATTGCGCTCGTGACCGGGCCGACCGCCGGCATCGGCGCCGCGTTCGCCCGCCGACTCGCCGCGGAAGGACACGACCTGGTCCTCGTGGCCCGCGACGAGGGACGCCTCGCCGACCTCGCCGAGGAACTGCACCGCAGGCACGGCGTCGACGTCGAGGTGCTGCCGGCCGACCTCGCCGACCCGCAGCAGCGCGCCAAGGTCGAGGAGCGGCTCGCCGACCGCGCGGCCCCGGTGGAGTTCCTGGTCAACAACGCTGGCTTCGGCACGGCCGGGGAGTTCTGGACCTCCGACGTCGAGCAGCTCCAGGCCCAGCTCGACGTCAACGTCACCAGCGTGCTGCGGCTGACCAGGGCGGTGCTGCCCGGCATGCTCGACAGGGGCAGGGGCGCGGTGGTGAACGTGTCCAGCGTCGCCGGATTCCTGCCGGGCAGGGGCTCGACCTACACGGCGAGCAAGGCGTGGGTGACCTCGTTCTCCGAGGGCATGGCCGTCGCGGTGCGCGACGCCGGCGTGCGGATCATCGCGCTGTGCCCGGGTTTCACCAGGACCGAGTTCCACCAGCGGGCCGACATCGACATGGCCAGCACCCCCGACGCGCTGTGGCTGGACGCCGACCGGGTGGTGCACGACTGCCTCGCCGACCTGCGCCGCGGCCGGGTCGTCTCGGTGCCCGGTGCGCAGTACAAGGCGATCGTCGGCCTGAGCAGGCTGGTCCCGAGGGCGCTGCTGCGACGACTCGCGACGCGCGCGGCGGGCGGCCGAGGGCGCACCTGAACGGGATGTGACAAGCTGGCGTCTCGTGCGAGATGAAGCCGTTCTGGATACCACCGCCAAGGCCGAGCTGGCCCGTCTGGTGAGCGAGCTGGCCGTGGTGCACGGCCGCGTGACGCTCTCCTCGGGAGCCGAGGCCGACTACTACGTCGATCTGCGCAGGGCGACGCTGCACCACGCGGCCGCCCCACTGATCGGCAGGCTGCTGCGGCAGCTCACCGCCGACTGGGACTACGTCGCCGCCGGCGGCCTCACCCTCGGCGCCGACCCGGTGGCCTGCGCGATGATGCACGCCGCCGCGGCCGACGGCGACGTGCTCGACGCGTTCGTGGTGCGCAAGGCCACCAAGCAGCACGGCATGCAGCGCCGCATCGAGGGCATCGAGGTCACCGGCCAGCCGGTGCTCGCCGTCGAGGACACCTCGACCACCGGCGGCAGCGTGCTGACCGCCGTGGAGGCGCTGAACGAGGCGGGCGCCAGGGTCATCGGAGTCGCTACGGTGGTGGACAGGGGAACAGGGGCCAAGGAGGCCATCGAGGCCGCCGGGCTGCCCTACCGTTACCTGCTCGACCTGGCCGACCTCGGCCTGGCGTGACCTGACCTGGCGTGACCCGACCTGATTCTGGGGGATGTCGGCTGTGATCTACGTGATCCCGGTGATCCTGGTGATCCTGGCCATCGGCGTCATCGCCGGCGTGGCGCGCCGGCGGCAGGCGCAGACGAACGCCCCGGCGTGGGCGAACGCCGTGCAGGCACTGGCCGCGCAGCTGGGCTGGGGCTACGGCACCACCGACCCGCTGATCGAACAGCGGGTGCACGACATCTACCGGATCACGGGTGCGCGGCGGCTGGGGCTCGGTGTGCAGATCACCGGGCCCCGCCGAGGCACCCACGGGCTCGCGATCGAACTGCCGGTGCTCCAGACGCAGGTCGCCTACAGCACGGTCGCGGCCTTCACCGTGGTGCTGATCCCGCGTCCCGCGCCAGGGCCCCGGCTGACGATCGCGCCGCAGGGCCTGACCTGGCTCACCGCGTTCCACGCCGACGTGCAGATCGGCGACCCGGCGTTCGACGCGCGCTTCCACGTGCAGACACCGGATCCCGCGTTCGCGCGCGCCGTGCTGCACCCTGGGCTGACCGGCCCGCTGGCCGCCGATCCCAGGCTGGGGCAGGGCGTGCTGGTCTTCGACGACCGCGAACTGGCCCTCGTCCTGCCCGGCGGGATCACCCAGGCTCCGGTGGCCGCGGCGGTCGACCTGCTGATCGACGTGAGCGCGCAGGTCCCGTGGCGGTGAGTGCCGACGACAGGGTGAAACTGGCGGAATTCGACAGGACGCGCGAGGCGAAGCGGCCTAATCTGGACCAGGGAGGTCCACATGGTCGCCCAGATGATGGTCGTGCTCGTCGTGATCCTGCACTTCGCGGCGTTGGCCTTCGTGCTGTTCGGGGGCTTCGTCGCGTGGCGCTGGCGCTGGGTGTTCTACCTGCACCTGATGTTCGCCGCGTGGGCGATCATCATCATCACGTTCCCTGCGGTCGACTGTCCGCTGACGTTGCTGGAGAACGTGTTCCGGCACGCGGCAGGCATGCCGGAGCTGCCGGGCTTCATCGACCACTACGTCACCGGCGTGCTCTACCCGGACGGCTACAAGGCGCTCGTCCAGGGCTTCGTGGTCGTGCTCATCCTGACGTCCTGGCTCGGCCTGTACGCCAGGCGGCGCGGTGAGCGACGAGCAGGGGCCCACCGAATGGGGATCGGGTGAGGCTGTCGGGGTAGGGCCGTGGCAGGGGCCGTGGCCGACCGACGAACGCTACGACCCCGAGCTGCTGGCCGACGGCGACCGCCGCAACGTGGTCGACGCGTACCGGTACTGGCGGCGCGACGCCGTCGTCGCCGACCTCGACTTGCGGCGGCACGACTTCCACGTGGCCATCGAGAACTTCCAGCACGACCACAACATCGGCACGGTCGTGCGCACCGCGAACGCGTTCGCCGCGCGCGAGGTGCACATCGTCGGTCGGCGTCGATGGAACCGGCGGGGCGCCATGGTCACCGACCGCTACCAGCACATCCGGCACCACGCGGACGTCGAGGCGCTGGTGGCGTTCGCGGCGGCCGAGGACCTCGCGCTGGTCGCGGTCGACAACACCCCGGGGTCACGTCCCGTTGAGCGCGTCGACCTGCCCAAGCGGTGCCTGCTGCTGTTCGGCCAGGAGGGCCCGGGGGTGACGGAGGAGGCGCGGGCGGCCGCCGCGCTGCTGGTGTCGATCGCGCAGTTCGGCTCGACCAGGTCGATCAACGCCGGTGTCGCCGCGGGGATCGTCATGCACACGTGGGTGCGGCAGCACGCCGACCTCGACACGGCCTGGTGACAAGATTTCCCCGGGGGAGCTTCTGTACCGGTCCAGCCCTCACCATTGAGTCGTGACCGCGCAAAGGTCGAGCCCCCGGCTGATGGCCGCACGGGCCGGGGTTGCCGAGCGGGCGGTGCAGTCGAGGCACCTGCGCCGGGTGTGGTGTGTGCCCGGCACGCTGCTTGGCGTCGCCGGGTGGCCGCCGACGCTGCCGCAGCGGCTGCACCTGCATTGGAACTACTGGTGGCAGGCGCACGTGTTGGACTGTCTCGTCGACGCCCAGCTGCGCTCGCCGACCGGCGCGCGGGCCGCGGTCGTCGCCAACTTCGTGCGCGGTGTCCACCTGCGCAACTTCGGCAGCTGGACCAACGTGTTCTACGACGACATGGCCTGGCTCGGCCTGGCGCTGGTGCGCGCGGCCAAGGACCTCGGCGTGTACCGACCCCGCGCGGAGGCCGTGATCGCCTCGGAGCTTCGCGGCGCCTGGACCGACCACGCCGGCGGCGGCATCTGGTGGCGGAAGGGCTCGGACTTCAAGAACGTGCCGGCCAACGGCCCCACCGCGATCCTGCTCGCGCGGCTCGCCGTGCACGGCGGCGAGCGGACCGACCTCCAGCGCGCCAGGTCCACCGTGGAGTGGATCGACGAGTGGCTGGTCGACCCCGACACCGGGCTGGTCTGGGACGGGCTGCACGTCGACGCCGCCGGGGTGGTGACCGACGTCGAGAAGACGATCTACACCTACTGTCAGGGCGTCTACCTCGGCGCGTGTCTTGAGCTGGCGCGGGCGGACGGCACCTCGGCGTGGCTGGACCGGGCGGAGCGCGTCATCGCCGCGGTGGCCGGGGAGCTGACCGTGGACGGCGTGCTGGTCGGGCACGGCGGCGGCGACGGCGGGTTGTTCAGCGGGATCCTGGCGCGGTACCTGGCCCAGGCGGCCGTGCTGCTGCCGGGGCTCGGCAGGCCGGAGCCTGCGCGGCTCGCGTCGGCGCTGGTGTACGACTCCGCCGAGGCGGCGTGGCGCAACAGGGGGATGGCCTCTGGCGGGCCGCTGTTCGGGCCCGACTGGTCCGTCCCGGCCGTCGAGCCAACGGGCGGGGCGCCGGAACGTGACCTGTCCGTGCAGGTCGGGGCGTGGATGGTGCTGGAGGCCGCCGCCCTGCTCGAACGCTCCTGACCAGGCCACCCGACCGACGGCCGGTCAGGTGGTGGGGTTCGGGTGGGCACTGCGACCTGTCCGTGCAGGTCGGGGCGTGGATGGTGCTGGAGGCCGCCGCCCTGCTCGAACGCTCCTGACCAGGCCACCTGACTCGCGGTCGGTCATCGTGTGGAGTTGAACCGCGAGTGTCAGCGGCAGCAGGACTGGCGGTGGATCAGCGTCGGGGGGAGCCGAACCGTCTCCGCAGGCCGGTCCGGGTCGGCGATCCTGGCCAGCAGCATGCGCACGGCGGCGCGGCCGATCCCGTCGATGGGCTGCGCCATCGTGGTCACCGGCGGGTCGACCAGGTCGGCCCAGTCCACCTCGTCGTACCCGACCACCGCGAGGTCGGTGCCGATCCGCACCCCGCGCGCCCTTGCCGCGCGCAGCAGGCCGGCGAGCACCGTGCTGTCCCCCGCGACCACCGCCGTCGGCGCCAGCAGCGGAACGTCCAGCAACCGGGGCAGGCCGGCCTCTCCGGACGCCACCAGCGCCTCATCCCACTGCAACCCGGCGCGACCGAGCCCGAGGCGGTAGCCGAGCACCCGCTCGGCCGTCGTGGCGAGCCCCTCGGCTCCGGTGATCATCGCGATCTGCCGGTGCCCGGCCTCGGCGAGGTGGCGCACCAGCGCGGACGTGGCCTGCACGTTCTCCGGCCCGACCTGGTCCAGTTCCTGGTTCACCGACAGCCGGTCCACCAGCACGGTCGGCAACCCGAGCTGCCGCAGCTCGGGCAGCACCCCCTCGCCCGCCCCGGCCGACGGGGTCAGCAGCAGGCCGTCGACCCGACGGGACCGCAGCGTGCGCACCGCGTCGTGCTCGGTCTTCGCGTCGTCGCGCGTGTTCACCAGCACCAGCGTGTAGCCGGCCTTCGCAGCCTCGTCCTCGACGGCGGCGATCAGCTCGGCGAAGTAGGGCCTGGTCACCAGCGAGATCGCCACGCCGATCGACTTGGTGCCGCCGGTGACCAGCGACCGCGCGATGGCGTCGCCGGTGTAGCCGGTGGCCTCGATCGCGGCGAGCACGCGGGTCTTGGTCTCCGGGGCGACGGCCCTGGTGCCGTTGACCACGTGCGAGACCGTGGTGATCGAGACGCCAGCGAGCGTGGCGACATCCCGCATAGTGACCATGTGCGGCTTCCTTGCTCCTCCGGCCGGCAAGCGTTTGCGCAAGCGGTTGCCGGGGACCATACCCGCGTGGGGACGCCACGCAATCAACCACACGGGAGTTCGCGGAACATGATGGGGTCGGCCACATGAACGACGTCGAGGTGGTGCTGGCCGGGCTGTGCACGGTCGACCTGGTGCAGCGCGTTGCCGAGCTGCCGGGTCCCGGCGAGAAGACCCAGTCGGCGTCCGTCGAGCTGGCCGCGGGCGGGCCTGCCGCGAACGCCGCCGTCACCGCGGCGTCGCTCGGCGCGGCAACCACCCTGCACACGGTCCTCGGCCGGCACCCGCTGGCCGGGTTCGCCCGCGACGACCTCGCCGCGCACGGGGTTCGGGTGCTCGACGCCGACCCCGAGCGCGATCGGCCGCCGCCGGTGAGCGCGGCGGCCGTGCGGGAGCGGGACGGCGAGCGGACCGTGGTGTCGCACAACGCCGCCGACGTGCTGGTCGACGCGTCGGCCGGGCTCGCCGTGACCGGGGCGGTGCTGGTGGACGGCCACCACCCTCGGCTCGCGCTCGCCGTGGCCGCAGCGGCGCGCCGCGCGGGTGTCCCGGTGCTGCTCGACGCCGGCAGCTGGAAGCCGGTGCTCGCGGACCTGCTGCCGCTGGTGGACGTGTGCGCGTGCTCGTCCTCCTTCCGGCTGCCCGACCATCCCGAGGCCGCCGCGACCGAGCGCGCCCTGCACCGGCTCGGCGTTGCGCTGGTGACCAGGACGGCGGGCGCGGCTCCGGTGCGCTGGTCGGGTCGCGACGGCGGCGCGGGCGAGCGCGCGGTGCCGAGGGTGCCGGCGCGGGACACGCTCGGGGCGGGCGATGTGTGGCACGGCGCGCTGCTGTTCGGGGTGGCGCGGCTGGGTCGGGTGCCGACGGCGGAGGATCTACCCGAGCTGATCGACGCGGCCAACGAGGTGGCGGCGCGGCGAGTGAGCCGAGTGGGGGCGCGGGCATGGCTGAGCGGGTGACGTCGGTGGCGTTCGCCGAGCTGGTGCGGCGGGCCGAAAGGCTTGCGGCGCAAGGCGAACGGCGACTGCTCGGCATCTGCGGTGCACCGGGGGCCGGCAAGTCGACGCTGGCCGCGCGGCTGGTCGGGGCGCTGCCGGGACGGGCCGCGCTGGTGGGCATGGACGGCTTCCACCTGGCGCAGCGGGAGTTGGCGCGGCTTGGCCGGGCCGACCGCAAGGGCGCCGAGGACACCTTCGACGCGGCCGGCTACCTGGAGCTACTGCTTCGGTTGCGGCGCAACGACTCCGGCGTCGTGTACGCGCCGGAGTTCCGCCGCGAGATCGAGGAGCCGATCGCCTGCGCGGTGCCGGTGCCGCCCGAGGTGCCGCTGGTGGTGACCGAGGGCAACTACCTGCTGCACTGGCCGCGCGTGCGCGCGGCGCTGGACGAGGTGTGGTTCCTCGCGCCGGACGAGGAGCTGCGGCTGCGTCGGCTCGTCGACCGGCATCGCAGGTACGGGCGCACGGCGGAGCAGGCGCGGGAGCGTGCTCTCGGGTCGGACCAGGTGAACGCAGAACTGGTGAACGCGGCGTTGGTCAACACGGGGCTGGTGAACACCGAGCCGGCGCACGCGGAACCGGCGAACCCAGAGCCTACGAACCCGGGGCAGGCGAACGGCTCGGTGGTCGAGGCCGATCTGGTGTTCGGGGAGGTTGTGTCGTAGGCCCGAAAGCTCAGCGGCGCGGTTGGGGCTTCCAGACCACGAGCGCGGTCTCGCGGCGCACGGGAACCAGGTCCCTGCGGTAGGAGGCGTGCACGGTCGCGGCGGCCTGCTCGGCGGCGACGTGCGCGGCGGCCAGCTCCTCGGTCAGCTCGAGCAGCCTGCTGCGTAGGGCGTCGACCTCGTTCTCCAGGTCGATGATCCGCTTGATGCCGGCGAGGTTGACGCCGTCTTCCTGGGACAGCCGCTGCACCTCGCGCAGCAGCACGATGTCGCGCATCGAGTAGCGGCGGCCGCCGCCGGAGGTGCGGCCTGGCGAGACCAGGCCGAGCCGGTCGTAGCTGCGCAGGGTCTGCGCGTGCAGCCCGGACAGCTGGGCGGCCACGGAGATCACGAACATCGGGGTGTCCTCGTCCGCACCTGGCGGGAACGGGAACGCGGACCCCGTCGAGCCAAGCGGTGGGATGCTCACGACGACCTCCCCTGTTCGAGCCACGCGGTCAGCTCCGCCCTCGGGTCGTGCTCGCGGGTCGCCTCGGCGTAGGCCTGCAATGCTTCCGTTGCCTTGTCGTCCAGCTTGTTGGGCACCGCGACCTGCACGGTCACCAGCAGGTCGCCGACCTGCCCGTCCCGCCGTTCGATGCCCTTGCCTCGTGCCCGAAGGACGCGTCCGCTCGGGGTGCCGGGCGCGACCTTCAATGTCACCTTGCCGTCCAGCGTCGGCACCGTCAACGTGGTGCCGAGCGCCAGTTCGGGGAAGGTCACCGGCACGGTGATCGTCAGGTCGTTGCCGGACCGCCCGAAGAACTGGTGCGGGTTGACGTGCACCCGCACGAACAGGTCGCCGGCCGGCGCGCCGTTGCGGCCCGGTTCTCCTTGCCCGGCAAGGCGAATGCGCTGCCCGTCGTCGACCCCGGAGGGCACCCGGACGGTCAGCGTCCTGGTCTTGGTGCTGACGCCCTCGCCCGCGCACTCCGGGCAGGGGTCGTCGATGATCCGGCCGGTGCCCCGGCAGTCGCGGCACGGCTCGCTGAACGCGAACGCGCCCTGGCTGCGGGTGACCAGGCCCGCGCCGTTGCAGGTGGCGCAGGTGCGCGGCGAGGTGCCCGGCTTCGCGCCGGAACCGTGGCAGGTGCCGCAGGTCGCCGGGCTGGACAGGCGCAACGGCACGGTGGCTCCCCGCACGGCCTCGGTGAAGTCGATGCGGATGTCGGTCTCGACGTCCTCGCCCCTGCGGGGCCGGTTCGCCGACGCGGTCGTGCTGCCGCGCCGGTTGAACAGCCCGCCGAGCAGGTCGCCGATGCCGCCAGCGCCCGCGCCGCCGCCCGATGACGCCGCGCCGGCGCCCGCGCGGTTGAACAGGTCGCCGATGTCGAAGCCGCCGGACCCGCCGCCGAACCCGCCACCGCCGAAGCCGCCACCGCCGCCGAACAGCCTGCGGGCCTCGTCGTACTGCTTGCGCTTGGCCGTGTCCGACAGCACGCCGTAGGCCTCGGACACGGCCTTGAACCGCGCCTCCGCCTTGCTGTCGCCCGGATTCGCGTCCGGGTGCAGCTCCCTGGCGAGCTTGCGGTACGCCTTCTTGATCTCGTCGGCCGACGCGTCGGAGGAGACGCCCAGCTCGCGGTAGAAGTCCTTTTCGATCCAGTCCCTAGCGCTCACCGGACGTCTCCTCCTTTCTCAGCTGACTTGTGTGCTCAGGCCTGCTCGTCGACGGGCACGTCGACGATCGGCTGCTCGGACCCGGGCTCGTGGTCGGTGACCGCGACGAGCGCGGGCCGGACCATCCGGTCGCCGAAGCGGTAGCCCCGGCGCAGTACCCCGGTCACGGTCGGGCCGCTCACCTCTGGCGAGGTGTCGTGCTGCACGGCCTCGTGCACCGAGGGGTCGAACGCTTCGCCCTCGTGGCCGAACGGCTCGAGGCCCGCCCGCTGGAGCGAGGTGACCAGCTTGTCCGCCACGGCCTTGAAGGCCCCGGTCAGGTCGCCGTGCGCGGACGCCCGCTCGACGTCGTCGAGCACGCCGAGCAGCTCGCTCGCGACCTGCGCCTTGGCTGCGGTGACCACGACCTCGCGGTCCCGCTCGACGCGCTTGCGGTAGTTGGCGTACTCCGCGGTGAGCCGCTGGAGGTCGGCCGTGCGCTCGTCGAGCTCGGCCCGCAGGCCCGCGAACGCGTCCGACTCGTCGGCGACGGCGTGTCGGCCGCCGTCGGCGTCCCCGACGGTCGGGTCAACGGGCGGGACGGCCGGCGAACCGGTCTCGTCCGCCGTGCCGGGCACGCTGTCCTCGACCGAGTGCCTGACCTGGCCGGTCTCCGGGTCGATGCGTCGACGATCCCTGACCACCACGTGTGGCTGCTCCTCCCCCTGCTCCCCCGGCCGCGCGGCCGGGGGAGGAGTGGGCTGCTGCTGTCCCTGGCTCACTTCTTCGGGTCCTCTTCGACGATCTCGGCGTCGACGACGTCGTCGTGCTGCCCGGCCGCGCCGCCGGCGGCACCCGAGGCGCCGGCCGCACCGGCGTCGCCGCCGGCCGCGCCGGCCTCGGCGCCGGTGTTGGCGTAGAGGGCCTGGCCGAGCGACTGCGACTCGGTGGCGAGCTTCTCAACGGCGGTGCGGATCGCGGCGATGTCCTCGCCCTTGAGCGCCTCGCTCGCCTCGTCGACCGCGGCCTTGACCTTCTCCTTGACGTCGGCGGGAAGCTTCTCGTCGTTCTCCTTGAGAACCTTCTCCGTCTGGTAGACCAGCGTCTCGGCCTGGTTGCGGACCTCGGCCTCGTCGCGGCGGCGCTTGTCCTCCTCGGCGTGCGCCTCGGCGTCCTTGACCATCCGCTCGATGTCGTCCTTCGGCAGCGCGGAACCGCCGGTGATCGTCATCGACTGCTCCTTGCCCGTGCCGAGGTCCTTGGCGGACACGTGCACGATGCCGTTCGCGTCGATGTCGAAGGTGACCTCGATCTGCGGCACGCCGCGCGGGGCGGGCGGCAGGCCGGTCAGCTCGAACATGCCGAGCTTCTTGTTGTGCGCGGCGATCTCGCGCTCACCCTGGAACACCTGGATCTGCACCGAGGGCTGGCTGTCGTCGGCCGTGGTGAAGATCTCCGAGCGCTTGGTCGGGATCGTGGTGTTGCGCTCGATGAGCTTGGTCATGATGCCGCCCTTGGTCTCGATACCAAGCGACAGCGGGGTGACGTCCAGCAGCAGGACGTCCTTGACCTCGCCCTTGAGCACACCGGCCTGGAGGGCGGCGCCGACGGCGACGACCTCGTCCGGGTTCACGCCCTTGTTCGGCTCGCGGCCGCCGGTCAGCTCCTTGACCAGCTCGGCGACGGCCGGCATGCGGGTGGAGCCGCCGACCAGCACCACGTGGTGGATGTCGCCGACGCTGATGCCGGCGTCCTTGATCACGTTGTTGAACGGCGCCCGGCAGCGGTCGAGCAGGTCGGAGGTGATCCGCTGGAACTCCGCGCGGGACAGCGTCTCGTCGAGGAACAGCGGGTTCTTGTCCGAGTCGACCGTGATGTAGGGCAGGTTGATGTTGGCCGTGGACGAGCTGGACAGCTCGATCTTGGCCTTCTCGGCGGCCTCGCGGATCCGCTGGAGCGCCATCTTGTCCTTGGTCAGGTCGATGCCGCTGCTGGTGCGGAACTTCTCGACCAGCCAGTCCACGATCCGCTGGTCCCAGTCGTCGCCACCGAGGTGGTTGTCGCCGCTGGTCGCGCGGACCTCGACGACGCCGTCGCCGAGCTCGAGCAGGGACACGTCGAAGGTGCCGCCACCGAGGTCGAAGACCAGGATGGTCTGTTCCTTCTCGCCCTTGTCCAGCCCGTAGGCCAGCGCGGCCGAGGTGGGCTCGTTGACGATGCGGAGCACGTTGAGGCCGGCGATCTGGCCGGCTTCCTTGGTGGCCTGCCGCTGCGCGTCCTCGAAGTAGGCGGGGACGGTGATGACCGCGTCGGTGATCTCCTCACCGAGGTAGGCCTCGGCGTCGCGCTTGAGCTTCATCAGCACGCGCGCGCTGATCTCCTGCGAGGTGTACTTCTTGCCGTCGATCTCGGTGGCCCAGTCGGTGCCGATGTGGCGCTTGACCGACCGGATCGTGCGATCGACGTTGGTCACCGCCTGGTTCTTCGCCGGCTGGCCGACGAGCACCTCGCCGTTCTTGGCGAAGGCCACGATGGACGGGGTGGTCCGCGAACCCTCCGAGTTGGCGATCACCGTCGGTTCACCGCCCTCGAGGACGGCGACGACGGAGTTGGTCGTCCCCAGGTCGATGCCGACCGCTCGCGCCATGAGTTCCTCCTGCTTAGTGCGTGTGTGCTGAGTTGGCGTCTCGCCGCTCGTTGAGCGGCCCCAGCTCAAGTCTGGGCGGACCTATGTTCCACCGTCAAACCGGACTTGAGCCCGCTACGCTCAATCTTCCTGCCAGTCCAACGGACGCGCCAGCCGGGATGTTCCCGAGGCGGTGTGACATGGACCTCAGCGAGTGTCGGGTGGGCGGGTTAGTTTCGCCTGATGACAGGTCAGTCGAAGTCGCCCGCCGAGATGATGGCCGCGGTGACCGCGTCGATGCGCGAGCGCACCGGCCGGGACCTGGACGAATGGGTCGCGCTGGTGCTCGCGTCCGGACCGGACCCGCTCGACCAGCACGCGGTGCGCGCCTGGCTGCGGGACGAGCACGGAATGGGGCAGAACTCGCAGTGGGCGGTCGCCTTCGCGGCGGCGCGCCGGGCCGGCTGGCGCGAGCCGACCGTCGCCGAGTACGTCGACGGCCAGTACGCCGGGCGCAAGGCCGCGCTCCGACCGATCTACGACCGCGTCGCCGAGCTGGCCACCGGCCTCGGCGCGGACGTCACCGTCGAGGGGCGCGGCAGCTACGTGCCGTTCGTGCGCGCCAGGCAGTTCGCCGCCGTGCAGGCGGCCACCCTCGGCAGGGTCGACCTCGGCCTGCGCTTCACCTCGCCCCCGGACAGCGCGCGGCTGCGGCCGGCGAAGGCCCCCGGCCAGGCGACCCACAAGATCGCGCTGACCGGGGTGGACGAGGTGGACGCCGAGGTCGAGGGCCTGCTGCGGGCCGCCTACGAACAGAACGGCTGACCCGGCAGGAAGAGGCTTGCGCGGCAAGGACTTCAGGCCGCCTTGACGGCGACATCGCCGCTGCTGGTGTGCAGGGTCAGCGCGTGCGTGGCGGCCGGGTCCTGCACGACGTCGACCGAGCGGTTCCCGGAGTTGGTGTCGACGGCCACCCGGTAGTTGCCCTTCGGCACGGTCAGGGTGACGTCGCCGCTGCCGGTCTGCGCGGTCACCGACGCCATCGTGGTGAACCCGAGGTCGATCTCGCCGGACGAAGTCTTCACGTCGGCCTGGTCGCCGCCGAGGTTGGCTCCCCTGATCCGGCCGGAGCCGGCCTGGACGGCCAACGCGCCGCGCACGCCGTCCAGCGCCACGCTGCCGGAGCTGGACTTGACCGTGGCCGCGCCGCCGACGTCGGAAAGCGTGACGCTGCCGGAGCCGACCTCGACCCGCACCGAGCCGGCCACCCCGCGCGCCGTGACCGAGCCGGAGCTCGTCCGCACGTCCGCCTCGGCCACCTTGGTCAGCTCGATGCTCCCCGAGCCGACCCCGCCGGTGATCTTCACCCCGGTCGGCGCCACCACGTCGTAGTCCACCGAGCAGTTGTTCTCGCCGCAGCCGCGCAGCACCAGGGTGTCGCCGCCGTCGACCTGCTGCGTCACGCCCGGCTTATTCGTCGCGTAGTGCACCTCGCGGTGCACGGTGGTGCCGGTCGCGCCGTCCTGCGTCCTGAGCCTGACGCTGCCCGAGCCGAGGCCGTCCAGCCGAACCGCCGCGATCTTCTCGGCGACGGGGCTGTCGTCGGAGAACGTCTCCCGGTTCGTCGTCAGCAGCCCGCAGGCGCCGAGCACGACCAACCCGGCCACCGTGGCCGTCACCAGACCAATTCCAAGCGCCCGCGCCATTTTTCGCCCCTCGAGTCCGGCTTTCCCCTTGCTCAGGAGGCTAGGGGTGGCAGGTCAGGGACCGCATCCGGGAACACCCCCGGGTTTCGGGTAGGGGTGTCCCTACCCTCGCCGCGCCGATCGTCTGGCATCGCAGACGGCTTCGGCCGATGCGGTCTGGTCCGGGCGGTGTGCGAGATCACTAATTGACGGATCCCCTCCGGACGAAGGAGCTGCTGTGGCAGGTGCGTTGGAGGTCGAGCGCAGGTCCATCGATCCCGTTCCCGAGTCGGAGCGGCACGGGCATCCCAGGAGCCTGTTCACGCTGTGGTTCGCGGCGAACATGCAGATCACCTCCGCGGTGACCGGGGCGCTGACCGTCCTGGTCGGGCTGCACCCGCTGTGGGCGCTGGTGGCCGTGGTGCTCGGCAACGCGCTCGGCGGGGTGCCGATGGCGCTGCACGCCGCGCAGGGGCCGAAACTCGGTGTGCCGCAGATGATCCAGAGCAGGGCGCAGTTCGGCGTGCACGGCGCGGTGCTGCCGCTGCTGCTCGTCGTGGTGATGTATCTCGGGTTCTTCGCCAGCGGCAACGTGCTCGGCGGGCAGGCGGTCGCCGGCATCACGCACCTGCCGATCGACGTCAGCATCGCCTGCTACGCCGCGCTGACCGCCCTGGTCGCGATCCTCGGCTACCGGCTGATCCACCGGTTCGGCTGGGTGGCCTCGGTGCTGTCGGTGGTGGTGTTCGTGTATCTGTCCGTGCGGCTGGTCGCGGGCAAGGACGTCGGCGCGGTGCTGGCCGCGCCGAAGTTCGACCTGCCGGCGTTCCTGCTCGCGCTGTCGCTGACCGCGTCCTGGCAGTTGACCTTCGGCCCCTACGTCGCGGACACCTCCCGATACCTGCCGTCGACCACGTCGGTGCGGTCCACGTTCTGGTGGACCTACGGCGGCACGGTGCTCGGCGCGAGCTGGGCGATGTGCTTCGGCGCGTTGGCGTTCGCGGTGGCGGGCAAGGCCTTCAAGGGCCACGAGGTGGACTACATCGTCGGGCTCGGCGGCGGCGCGCTGGTCGTGCCGCTGCTGCTGGCCATCGCGCTTGGCAAGTTCACCGTGAACGTGCTCAACGTCTACGGCGGCTACATGTCGGTGGCCACCACGCTGACCGCGTTCACCCGCAGGGCCGCGCTGTCGCGGGGCGGGCGGATCGCCTACATCGCCGTCGTCGCGGTGCTCGGCGCCACGCTGGCGATCCTCGGGCGGGGCGACTTCCTGCGGAACTTCATCCTCTTCCTCGAGTTCCTGCTGTACTTCCTGACGCCGTGGAGCGCGATCAACCTGGTCGACTTCTACCTGGTGCGGCACGAGCGCTACGACCTCACGGCGATCTACGACCCGGACGGCGCGTACGGCAGGTGGAACGGGCGGGCGCTGCTCGCCTACGCGATCGGCATCGCGGTGCAGATCCCGTTCGCCAACGCCGACGGCGTGTTCGTCGGCTTCCTCGCCCCGCTGCTCGGCGGCGCGGACGTCTCGTGGCTGATCGGGCTGACCGTGCCCGGCCTGCTCTACTGGCTGTTGCTGCGCGGCCGCAGCGGCGCGAGCAGGAACGCCACGACGGGCCGGAAGTCGGCCTCGGTCGGCGGCTGATCGGCGATCAGGGCCTGCATCAGCAGGCCGTCGACGCCGACCACCAGCGCGCGGAAGGCCACCTCGTCGGCGTGCGGGACCAGCCCGGCGAGCAGGTCGATCCAGCGGCGGGCGGCCGGCCGCAGCTCGGGCCGGCGGGCCGCGAACAGGTACAGCTCGTACTCGGCGAGGGTGCGGCCCCGGTCCCGGCCGACGGCGGTGGCGAGCAGCCGCGCCACGGCGTCGATGAGGTCGGCGGTGGCGCCGACGGCTTCTTCCGCTTCTTCTGCGAACGCGCGCACCAGCTCGGCGGCGGCCTCGGCGAACCGCTCGGCCGACCACAGGAGGGTCGCGGTGAGCAGGTCGTCGAGGCCGGCGAAGTAGTAGGTGGTCGCGGTGGTCGGCACCTCGGCCTCCCTGGCCACCGTCCGGTGCGTGACGCCGGCTACCCCGTCCCGCTCGATCACCCGCAGGGTGGCCTCGACGATCGCGCGGCGGCGGCGTTCGCCGCGCGCCCGCCTGCCGTCCGTCTGCTCGGTCACCGTCTGCTCGGTCACCGCGCCTGGCCCAGTTCCAGCATCACGACGCCGCCGATGATCAGCACCAGGCCGCCGGCCATGGTCAGGTTCATGCTCTCGCCGAGGAACAGCGCCCCGATGACGGCGACGAAGGCGACGCCGACGGCCGACCAGATCGCGTAGGCGACGCCGATGGCCATGCCCGCCTTCAGCGCGAAGGACAGCGCGGTGAAGGCGACGAGGTAGCCGACGACCAGGACGATCGACGGCACCAGACGGGTGAAACTCTCGGACAGCTTGAGCGAGATCGTCGCGGCGATCTCGGACACGATGGCCACGCCGAGCCACAGATACATGGTCACTAGTGGGACGATAGTTCAACTAGTTTGACCGGAACACGTCCCCGGTTGTGCGACCCCGGCCACGTCCAAGTGGTTACTGGTCAGTAATGAGGCGTAATCTCCCCAGGCAATACGTATCGGACCGGAGGACGCGAACATGGGTGCCCTGCAGCTCACGCTGGGCCTGGTCGGCGTGCTGTTCAGCCTCGCCGCGTGGGCGGTGTTCATCTCCGGCGTCGTCCGGATGGTGCGCATCATTCGGCTCGGCCAGCCCGACCCCACACGCAACGGCCCCTTCGTTCCCCGCATGGGGACGCTGATCAAGGAGTTCGTGGCGCACACGCGGATGGCGAAGCTCCGCAAGGTCGCGCCGTGGCACTGGATGGTGATGTGGGGCTTCCTCATCGGCAGCCTCGTGTGGTTCGAGGCCTACGGGGAGACCTTCGACCCGACCTTCCACTGGCCGCTGTTCGGCGACCTCGCCGTGTGGAACCTGCTCACCGAGCTGCTCGGCTGGGGCACGGTGGTCGGCGGCGTCGCGCTGGTGATCATCCGGCAGCTCAACCACCCGCGCCGCGCCGACCGGCAGTCGCGGTTCGCCGGCTCGAACTTCCGGCAGGCGTACTTCGTCGAGGCCGTGGTCATCATCGAGGGCATCGGCATCCTCGGCGTCAAGTTCTTCAAGGTCGCCAGCGGCATCGAGGAACAGCCGAACTGGGCGAACTTCCTGTCCAACCCGATCGGCCACGCGCTGCCGTCCAGCACCGCGGCCGTGTCGATCCTGGCGCTGATCAAGCTGCTGTCCGGCATGGTCTGGCTGCTGGTCGTCGGCAGGACGCTCACCATGGGCGTTGCCTGGCACCGGTTCAGCGCGTTCTTCAACATCTACTTCAAGCGCGAGGACGACGGCGACGTCGCGCTCGGCGCGCTCAAGCCGATGATGAGCGGCGGCAAGCCGCTGGACTTCGAGGAGGCCGACCCCGAGAAGGACGTCTTCGGCGCCGGCAAGATCGAGGACTTCTCCTGGAAGGGCTGGCTGGACTTCAGCACCTGCACCGAGTGCGGCCGCTGCCAGTCCCAGTGCCCCGCGTGGAACACCGGCAAGCCGCTGTCCCCCAAGCTGCTGATCACCCAGCTCCGCGACCACGCCTACGCCAAGGCCCCGTACCTGCTGGCCGGCGGCAGCAGGGACATGGCGGGCGACGAGGTCGGCATCACCGGCGACGACGCCGAGGCGCGGCTCGCCAAGATCGACGTGCTCGCGCTCGCCGAGGCCGGCAGGCCGCTGATCGGCGGGCCGGACGAGC
The DNA here is from genome assembly GCF_008386585.1 of Solihabitans fulvus. Classification (GTDB taxonomy): domain Bacteria; phylum Actinomycetota; class Actinomycetes; order Mycobacteriales; family Pseudonocardiaceae; genus Solihabitans; species Solihabitans fulvus. The sequence continues at coordinate 18,084 of NZ_VUOB01000106.1, read as the reverse complement.
TCGGCGTCATCGACCCCGAGGTGCTGTGGTCGTGCACCAGCTGCGGCGCGTGCGTCGAGCAGTGCCCGGTCGACATCGAGCACGTCGACCACATCGTCGACATGCGCCGCTACCAGGTGCTGATCGAGTCGAACTTCCCCAGCGAGCTCGGCGGGATGTTCAAGAACCTGGAGAACAAGGGCAATCCCTGGGGACAGAACGCCAAGGACCGGCTCGCCTGGACCGAGGGCCTCGGCTTCGAGGTGCCGGTGTTCGACGGCGAGCTGGCCGCAGACGTCGAGTACCTGTTCTGGGTCGGCTGCGCCGGCGCGTTCGAGGACCGCGCGAAGAAGACCACCAGGGCCGTCGCCGAGCTGCTGCACACCGCCGAGGTGAAGTACGCGGTGCTGGGCTCCGAGGAGACCTGCACCGGCGACCCGGCTCGCCGCGCCGGCAACGAGTTCCTGTTCCAGATGCTGGCGCAGCAGAACGTCGAGGTGCTCAACACCGTCTTCGAGGGCCGCACCCCGACCCAGCGCAAGATCGTGGTCACCTGCGCGCACTGCTTCAACACGCTCGCCAACGAGTACCCGCAGGTCGGCGGCCAGTACGAGGTCGTGCACCACACGCAGCTGCTGAACAAGCTGGTGCGCGAGCGGCGGCTCGTCCCGGTCGCGCCGATCACCGAGGACGTCACCTACCACGACCCGTGCTACCTGGGCCGGCACAACAAGATCTACGAGGCGCCGCGCGAGCTGCTCGGCGCGGCCGGCGGCACGCTGCGGGAGATGCCGAGGCACGGCGACCGCTCCATGTGCTGCGGCGCCGGCGGCGCGCGCATGTGGATGGAGGAGCGGATCGGCAAGCGGATCAACCTGGAGCGGGTGGACGAGGCGCTGGGCACCGCGCCCGCCAAGATCGCCACCGGCTGCCCGTTCTGCCGGGTGATGCTCACCGACGGCGTCACCGCGCGGCAGGACGAGGGCGTCGCCCCGCAGGCCGTCGAGGTCGTCGACGTGGCCCAGCTGCTGCTGTCCGCCGTTCGGCGCGGCCAGCCCGTCGACAACGGCCAGCCGGTGGCCGGCGAGTAGCCAAGACAGCAGGCCACCGATGCCCCGGGTCGCGATCGCGGCCGGGGCATCGTCGTCCTCAGCCCTCAGCCCTCAGCCCTCAGCCTTCCGCCGGACCGGCGCGGAGGCCGGTGGACCGGTCCGCCAGCGGGACGGAGCCGCCGTCCGGCAGGCGGTACTTGACCCGGAACTGGAGGAACAGCTTCTCCACGCCGTGATAGGTGAGCCAGGAGACGGCCAGCACCAGCGGTATCGCGGCCACCGAGGTGATCAGCCCGTTGTGCAGGGGGCTCACCCCGGGCAGCGCGATCCAGACCCGGTGGCTCACCAGCACCGCGAGGATCGCGTAGTGCAGCAGGTAGACCGAATAGCTCAGCTCGCCGACCTTCGACAGGGCCCTGGACCACCAGCCCGTCGACCGGCAGGTGACGACGTAGGTGAGGATCACCAGCGCCCACACCGCGCCCTCGACGTCGGGCCACAGGATCCGCCAGGCCGCCTGCGAGCGCTGACCCTGGAGCTGGTTGAAGGCCCACAGCATGCCGACCGCCAGCGCGGCGGCACCCGCGACCTTCCACCACCCGAGGAACCGGTCCCGGTGCCGGACGAACAACCACGCGGCGACCATGCCGAGCAGGAACTGGTCGATCCGGCCGGCCAGGCTGTCGTACAGCATGAGGTGCTGGGCGTTGGCCGCCCACACGAGCATCCTGACCGCCACGACCGCGCCGAACAGCCGCAGGAACTGGCGAAGGCCGAACCGGCTGAGCAGGGCGTTGAGCGCGGGGAAGAGCACGTAGAACTGCATCTCCACCGCGATGGCCCAGAACACCACACCCACCGCGCCGAACTGCAACGCCGCCGGCCAGTTGCCGAAACCGAGCACCTGGAGCGCGAAACCCTGGACGGTGAACTCCCACGGCTTCATCGCGATGGCCAGTACGACGATCAACAGGAAGAGCGGATAGATCCGCAGCAGCCGGTTGGACATGAAACGGCCGAACGAGATCCGGCGGTCCAGCGTGCCGATCGTGAAGATGAAACCGCTCAGAGCCATGAACAGGGAAACGCCGGTGTGTCCCTCGTAGACGATGGTGGCCAGCGGGTTCGTCGAATACGGCCAGTCTCGGTCGCGGTCGAACGGCCGATCGCCCGACATCGCCATCATGAACAGTTGAGTGCCGTGATAACACACCACGAGCAGGGCCGCGAACGCCCTGATGTGATCTACCGACCCTAAATAGGGCCTGTTCTCGCTACGCAAGACTCCCCCAGTTTTGCTGTGTGCCACGCGGAATTCCGAAAGCCGGTCCCCTGCTTTTCGGACATCAGATGGACGCCCATTCGCGCCGACGGTTGCCCGAATTATCAAACCGTCTTCTCGCAGTTACCTCGGCGCAGGAATGGGTCGTCTCCCGTATCGAGAGCCGCAAAGAGCCCGGATCCACGGGTGTGGATCCGGGCTCTTCAGTGTTGAGCTACGGCGTCACATTTCCGGTCAGGCACGCTTGCGGCGAGCGGCCCACACCGCGGCACCGCCACCGACCAACACGACAACGCCGAGACCGAGCACACCAAGCGGCGCGACACCCGTGTTGGCCAGCGCCTTCGTCTCGGCCACCGGAGTCACCGCAGCATCCTGCACGGCGGCAGCGGGAGCAGCGGCGGCGGGAGCGGCGGCCGGAACGACCGCCACGGGCGTCGTCGAGTCGACCGGAGGAGCGGTGGTCGGGGTCGACTGCGGGTCGGCGACGACGACCTTGGCCCTGGCCACGTCGTTCGACGGGTTGGTGTCCGTGCTGCCGTGGGTGCTCACCAGCCGCATGACGACCTCGCCCGTCGTGGCGCGGTCCGCGTGCACCGGAATCACGGCGTACCGCGAGTAGCCGCTCTCCTGGTTGCGGAGCCAACTCACCTCGTCGGTCCGGTCGTTGATCTTGTCGACAGACGCCGACGGCACGAAGAACTTCCCGAACGACAGGCCCTCGGGCAGCTCGACCCGCAGCGCCGACATGCCGGGCCAGTCGTTGGTCAGGTCGATCTTCGCGGTCACGGTCGCGTCCTCACCGGCCCGCAGCGACCCGAGGTCCTTGTCCGAGGTGAGGGTCACCCCCTGGTCGGCCTTGGGCGCGGTGTAGCCGACGTCCACGTGGTCGCGGACCTCGCCGGCCTTGAGGGTCGAGTCGGGCAGCCATCCGTTGGCCCAGTCGAAGTCCGAGTCGGTGTCGGCGGGACCCTGATGCGGCCGGGTGATCACATAGCGCGTCGTGGGATCGATCGCTGGGGCCTGCGCGGAGAAGTCCATCGTGGGCAGGTCGTCGAACCGGTAGCTGCCGTCGGGTCCGGTCACCACGCTCGTGAGATAGTCATGAATGGTCACCCCAGGTAACACCGCCTCGCCCGGCTGACGAATTCCGTCACCGTTCAGGTCCTTCCAGGCTATTCCGGAGACGGAAGCGCCACGCAGACCGAAATTCGCCGCACACTGGCTGGGGCCGACCTCGCAGGTGATCGTTCCCGGGGTTGTCTCCAGGTATCCCGACGCACTCATATCGCTGATCGTGTAGGTCCCAGGGACGAGGTCGCCCACTCGGAAGCGACCGTGCGCGTCGGTCTTGAACACGCCGATCTCCTTGTTGTGGGTCGTGTCGAAGATCCGCACGGAGGCGGTCGTGACGCCGGGCTCGCCGGCCTGCGCAGCGCCGTCACCGTTGCGGTCGAACCACACGGCGCCCGCGATGCTGTTGGCCCCCGGGTCCGCGACCGCGGTGCCGGTCACCGCGAGCGGCACGAGGGTCGCCGCGGCCACGCCGGCCGTGACGGCAATTCGACGGGCAGTTTTAAGCGTCCAGAATTCCATTTCTACCCCAGTTCCAGTCTCGTTCGTGCCGACATCAAGAAAGACGTCCACCGTTCGGCACGGTTGCACTGATCCACCGGAAATTTCACGGAATCCAAGCGCCGAAAGACGGCAGCGAAAGAGCCCGGATTCACAGCGTGAATCCGGGCTCTTTCGTATTGGGTTATAGCGTCCTCGTGTTGGGTTACAGCGTCACATTTGCGGTCAGACGCGCTTGCGGCGAGCGGCCCACACCGCGGCACCGCCACCGACCAGCAGGACACTGCCGAGACCGAGCACACCAAGCGGCGCGACACCCGTGTTGGCCAGCGCCTTCGTCTCGGCCACCGGAGTCACCGCAGCATCCTGCACGGCGGCGGCGGCGGGGGCGGCGGTGTCGGTGGACGGCGCCGCCGGGGTGCTGCTGGTAGCAGGAGCGTCAACCGCGCTGATCTTGCGGGTCAGCACGTTGTTGTCCGGGTTGATGTCCTTGAAGACCCCGCGAGGGACCTCGAGCTTGATCTCGGCTGCGCTGAACGCCTTCACGACCTGGACCTTCGCGCCGATGAACTCCCAGTCGTTGCGGAACCGGCGCTCGTGGAACTGGCCGACGACCTGCTGTCCCCGCACCTCCGACGGCATGCCGCCCTCGCGGTCGAGGACCTTGAGCCCCTCCGGCAGGGTCAGCGTCGCGCCGAGCTGCTCGGCGACAGCACCGGCGTTCTGCACGTTGCCGTAGACCGTGAAGGTGTCACCGACCTGGAAGGTGTCCCTGCCCCCGGGAACACCGTCGAAGCCGATCCTCGCCGCCACCAGGTCCATGTTGGCCGGCACGAAGCCGGTGTCGAAGTTGTCGATCTGGGTGATCGAGCCGTTCGCGCCCTTCTCGATCTTCACCGGAGCCGACATGCCGTCCGTGAGGTCGAACTTCGAGGCGCCGTGCGCGTCCGGGAGCTGCCCCGGCTTCCACAGGGCGTTGGCGTAGCCGGTGCCGTCCAGGAGGCTCCGGTCGTTGGTCTGCAGCGTGTAAGTGCCGACCGGAAGGTCCTGGAGGCAGTACCTGCCGTCCGCCCCGGTGTTGACGTACTTGGTGCCCTGCCCGACGATGCCGACGGTGTGGTTGGGAATCACCGGCTCGTCCGCCTGCCGCCGGTTGTCGTTGTTGAGGTCCTTCCACGCGGTGCCGCAGATCGAACCGCCCCGCACTCCGAAATTGACGCCGCTGACGATGCTGCCGTTCTTGACGGTCACCTTCTGCGTGCCCTGCGTGGTCGAGGCGAATGCGTCGTCGGCGTAGCTGATTTCGTAGTCGCCATCGGCGACGTGCGTGACCGTGTAGTTACCGTTGTTATCCGTGGTGAAGTTGCCCGTCTTACCATCGGCAACACTGCGGAAGTGAATCTCCACATTCGGCCGCACCGGCTCGTCCGCCTGGCGAATCCCGTCGCCATTGCGATCGAAGAACACGCTGCCACCGATAGCACCGCCGGGCAGCGGGTCGGCGAATGCCACGCTCGAGAACATCAGCGGAGCCGCAACAACAGCGGCAACGGCAATCCCGGCCGAGATGCGGCGGGCAGCATTGTTCCTCATGATTTCCATCGGGATTCCCTCAGTTAGCCGTGCTTGTTCCGACATCGAGAAAGACGCCTACCCAGGGGGGAGGTTGCGCGGGTTCTGAGAAATTCCTGAGCGTTGCTGCGGCGAGACCGAAACGAGACCCGCGGGGCGCGGGCGCGGCCCCGACCATAGGGTTCCGGGGTCGGCAACGAAGTCCCATGGAGGCGGCGATGGCGGAGCGCGACGGCGGCGAGAGCACGCTGACGGTGCTGCTCGCGGGCGGCGTGAACCTCGCCATCGCGCTGATGAAGCTGTTCGCCGGGCTGGCCACCGGGTCGGCCGCGCTGCTGTCCGAGGCGGCGCACTCGGTCGCGGACACCTTCACCGAGGTGCTGCTGCTGACCGCGCTGCGCCGCTCGGGTCGGCCCGCGGACCGGCGGCACCCCTTCGGCTACGGCAAGGAACGCTACTTCTGGTCGCTGCTGGCCGCCGTGTCGATCTTCGCCTCCGGCGCGATGTTCGCGTTCTACGAAGGCTTCCGCACGGTGTTCGGGCCGCAGCAGGAGCAGTCCAACGTGCTGGTCGGCCACGTCGTCCTCGCGGTGGCGTTCGTGCTGGAGTCGGTGTCGTGGACGCAGGCCGTCCGGCAGGTCCTGCGGGAGGCCAGGGCGGAGGAGCGCACGGTGCGCGCCTACCTGCGCTACTCCGACGACCCCACCAGCAAGACGGTGCTGTTCGAGGACTCCGCCGCCCTGGTCGGGCTGGTGATCGCCTTCGCGGGACTCGGCCTGCACCAACTCACCGGCTCGTCGGTGTGGGACGGCGTCGCCTCACTGGCCATCGGCGTGCTGCTGGCCGTGGTGGCCTACCTGCTCGGGCGGACCAACCGGGGGCTGCTGATCGGACGGCAGGCCGACCCGAGGCTGGTGCGGCGGATCCGCGACCGGCTCGCCGCCGTGCCCGAAGTGGAGCAGGTGGTCGACCTGCTGACGATGCTGACCGGCACCGACAGCGTCCTGCTGTGCGCGCGACTCGACTTCGACGACGCGCTCGGCGCAGCCGACCTCGAACGCGCCTGCGTGCGCATCGACGGCGAACTGCGCGCCGAGTTCACCGACCTGGACGAGATCTTCCTGGAACCCGTGCCGCGCAACGATCCCGAGCTGCGAGCCAGGGTGCTGGCGCGCTACGGAGACATCCTGGACGGCTAGCGCCGGGTGTCCGTGCGGTGGAAGTTGAGGTAGGCGCGCGACGGCGTCGGCCCGCGCTGGCCCTGGTAGCGGGAACCGGCCTGCGCCGAGCCGTAGGGGTGTTCCGCCGAGCTGCTCAGCCGGAACAGGCAGAGCTGGCCGATCTTCATGCCGGGCCAGAGCGTGATCGGCAGGTTGGCCACGTTGGACAGCTCCAGCGTGATGTGGCCGGTGAAGCCGGGGTCGATGAAGCCGGCGGTCGAGTGGGTCAGCAGCCCGAGGCGGCCGAGCGAGGACTTGCCCTCGAGGCGGCCCGCGAGGTCGTCGGGGAGGCTGACCAGTTCGAAGGTGGAGCCGAGCACGAACTCGCCGGGGTGCAGGACGAACGGCTCGTCGTCCTCCTTCTCCACCAACGACGTCAGCTCGTCCTGCTGGATGCTCGGGTCGATGTGTGTGTACTTGGTGTTGTTGAAGACCCGGAAGAACCGGTCCAGCCGAACGTCGATGCTCGACGGTTGGAGCAGGTCGACGTCGAACGGGTCGAGCCCCAACCGCCCGGACTCAACCTCTTTGCGCAGATCACGGTCACTCAGCAACACGCGCATCAGACTAGAGGACACGCCTGAGAGGGAGGTCGGTGCACGGTCGCGACGGCGTCGTGTAGCCTCATCCAGGCACTGCGGGCGTGGTTCAATGGTAGAACATCAGCTTCCCAAGCTGAGGACGCGGGTTCGATTCCCGTCGCCCGCTCAGACAATACGAAGGCCCAGGCCAGGAGCGGTTTCGCTCCCAACCTGGGCCTTCGTCTTGTGATCGTGTCAGAGCATCGCCGTGCTGTCCGCGTGCTGTTCAGCCAATCGGAGCGAGCACGCAGGCCGCCCCGTCGTCCTGGTCCACGTCCGTGGCGCCCGTGCCCGCACCGCATTCGCTGGTTCCGGGGACCGCGTGACTCCCACGATGCGGAAACCCCTGCGCCGCAAGAAACCGACGACATCACGTTGGCCGACCTCGGCCTTACCTACGCGGCCTCTCTGCCGGTTACGGCGGAAGCAGTAGCCGAGCTAGGGAAGCACGACATGGAACGCAGGCGCTTCCTGACCGGCGCGCTGTTCACCGTGGCCGCGTCAGTCGGACCCAGCCGCGACTGGCTCCTCGCCACGCTAGACGAAGCGTCCTCCGCAACCGGCAAGATCAGTACCGAACAGGTGGACGCCATCCGCCGGACGTTCGGCGTCTTCCAGGAGCTGGACGTGATGCGCGGCGGCGGACACGCCCGCCGACAGCTCGCCGCCTACCTCACCGGGCACGTCGTGCCGCTGCTCCGCACGAACGACCCGACCACCGCCAACGGCGGAGCGCTCTACGAGGCAGCCCGCGGAACAGCTGTACCTGCTCAGGTGGATGGCGTTCGACAACGGCGAGCACTCCCTCGCCCAGCGCTACCTGATCCAATCGCTCCGCCTGGCGCAAGCCGCCGGGAGCCCCGAGCTTGGCGCCCATGTCCTCGCCGGCCTGGCAGACCAGGCCACGCTGACCGGCAACCCCGACCAGGGCGTGCAACTCGCCAATTGCGTCGCGGGAGCCAGCGCCTACGAGTAGGACTGCGTCCAGCTCATGCGTGAGGCTATGGGCCTACATCTCGAAGGACTCCGCGAGGACGGCCTTCCGACTCCAGAACCAACCGCCGTCGCATCGCTCGTCCTCCCGACTTCATCCGTTCCGGCCGCTTGAGCCCATCCGGACGAACCTCTCTGCCGCCGCGTTCAGAGTTTCTTTTCTTGGTCAAGGCGGCCCCTGCGGGGCCGCTCGGCCGCACTGTGCTGATCCCGACCGGCAGCGCTTCACGGCCCCGTCTCTTTGTCGCTCGGGCAAGCGGGCGGGGCCCGGCCTTCGGCCACCCACCCGCGCCCGGCGACGGGAGGTAGGGCCTACCCCGGCCAGCCGGGACAGCGGCCGAGCGACCCCACAGGAACCGCAATGGTCTAAATCTTCACGGTGTCTCGCCCAAACAGCCTTGTCAAAACAACCCCCCATTCGGTGGTCAAAGTGTGATGCTCGTCACTCACTTGAATAAGGTGATCTGTGGATAACTCGGTAATAACAGTCGTGTAACTCCTGGTCAGACGTATGCTCCCATGTGGGCGAGTACGAGATGGAGTGTGCACAGCCTGTGGATACCACTACATCTCGTGGCGAACATAGGTTCGACTTACTTGCGAGCTTGAGGCCGGGGTGCTCAACTTTCATTCAGTGCGCACCGTCACAGCGTGTGCACACCGAGGGAAAGGGGGTCGCCGTGGTCTTCAAGATCCTTCCGGCGACGAACGGCCAGTGGTACTTCCGGATCATGTCCGGGAGCAACATCCTCGCTACGAGCGAGACCTACGTGAGCAAAGCATCTGCTCGCAACACCGCCCAGCTGATCATCAACAACGCTGGGACCGGTCGGATCGAGGAGTAGTTCCTCGGGATGCCAAAACCCCGTGTTCCGAGGTGATCGCAACACCTCGGACCACGGGGCCGGTCTCCTAGAGTAACGAACGCCTGAACCAACAGATGCGGCCGAATGGTCGTGCAACGTTCGGCCGGTTCGCAGGCGCCACGACAAACCGTTCAGAAGCGCAGAGCTCGGTACGAGCTCGAGGTGGTCGACAAGCCGGGCTGTCTTGGCGCACGGCTGCCGCGCCCGTGGACAGCTCAACGCCTTGGCGGCGTCGACCAGCCCACCGGCTTGCCAACGGGCTTTGGTCCCGGCGGGTGCGGGACAGTTACGGGACAGAAGACAGCTTCACTTGAGTTTGTGCAGTTCAACGGTCTAGTGGCCCGGTTTCCAAACGCCGCACGATGGAACTACGGGGCGGGGCAGCCGCGACTAAGAATCAGGTGGTCTTGCTGTCTACGTGCTGTTAGCCCTGGTCAGCAACGGTCAACAGCGGTCACTCGTGACTCGCCCCGAGCGCAGGTCAGGGCGCGTTTCCAGCCAGGCACTACGGATTCCCAAGCTGAGGACGCGGGTTCGATTCCCGTCGCCCGCTCCATAACGTGTTTCAGCACGACAATGGGGGTTCCTCCCGAATTCGGGAGGCACCTCCACTGTGTTGCCGCCGGGGATTGTCACCCGTTGCCGTCGGTGCCTGTTCTGATCGCGTCGACCACTCGGGCGAGGTCGTGGTCGGCGAGTTCGGGGTGGTCGGCGAGCAGGTCGCGGACGGCGGTCAGGACGGGGCCGCCTGCTGCGAGCGTGAGGTCCTTGGTGGCCAGGCGCACCGGGAAGTCGGCGTCGCGAGTGGTGGCGCGGGTGACCGCGCCGCCGAGCGGGCCGGCGGCCAGGGTGCGCAGGACTAGGTCCTCCGGCAGACCAAGGGAGTCCGCCAGGGCGAGCGCCTCGCCGACGACGGCGACACCCGCGATGACGGCGCTGATCAGCACGAGTTTGAGGGCCGCGCCGGAACCGGGGCCGCCGCAGCGGACGACGCGGCCGAGCGTTTCCAGCACCGGCGTGACGCGGTCGAGGTCGGCGGGGTGGCCGCCGGCGAGCACGGTCAGGCCGCCCGACCCCGCAGGGCCGACGCTGCCCATCACCGGCGCGTCCACGACGACCGTGCCCGGCGGGAATCGCCTGGTCACCTCGGCGACGGCCGCCGGGCCGACCGAGGACATGTCGATCCAGACCGCGCCAGGCGGCAGCTCGTCGGCGAACCCGGCCACGACGGCCTCGACCGCGGCGGGGTCGGCCAGCATCGTGATCACGAGGTCGGCGTCCCGGACCGCCTCGGCGGGGCTGGCGGCGACCTCGGCGAACCCTGTTGTGCGTGCCGCGCTGCGGTTCCAGACCGTCAGGGTGTGCCCGGTCGACTCGAGCCTGCGGGCCATCGGCAGACCCATGCGACCGAGCCCGAGGAAAGCGATCTTGTTCATGCCGTCGACGTTAGGCACGGCCGAGCCAGGCGACAAACGAATGTCTCGCATGGTTAGCATGCGATATGGACATGGCTTGGCTGGAGGTCTTCCGCACGGCGGCCCGGCTCGGCTCGTTCACCGCTGCCGGGGACACCCTCGGGTACACCCAGTCCGCGATCTCCCGGCAGATCTCCACGCTGGAGGCCGAACTCGGCGCCACGCTGTTCGACCGGCTGCCACGGGGCGTGCGGCTGACCGAGCACGGCCGCGCCCTGCTGCCGCACGCCGACGCCCTGCTCGACCGCCTCGACAGCACCCAGCGGGACCTCGCCGCGCTGACCGAGCTGACCGAGGGCCGCCTGCGGGTCGGCGCATTCGCCACGGCCAACGCCGCCCTCGTGCCCGGCGCGCTGGCGGCCTTCCGCGCCGCGCACCCCCGGATCTCGGTCTCGCTCACCGAGGAGCTGTCCGCCGCGCTGCTGGACCACCTGCACTCCGGCGACCTCGACCTCGCCGTCGTCGCCGCGTACCCGGGCCACGTGTTCGACCGCGACCTGTTCGACCTGCGCCACCTCGTCGACGACCCCGTGTTCGTCGCGCTGCCGCCGGACCACCGCTTCGCCGGGCGGAGCGACGTGCGGCTGGCCGAACTCGCCGACGAGAACTGGATCGCCAGCAGCCGACGGGTCGAGGACACGCTGCTCAGCGCGAGCGCGGCCGGCGGGTTCCTGCCGCGCGTCGAGTACGTCGTCGGCGGCTGGACCTCCAAGCTCGGGCTCGTCTCGGCGGGGCTCGGCCCGACGCTGATCCCCTCGCTGGCCGCGCCGTCCGCGCGCCGGGACATCGCCCTCGTCGCGCTGCACCCCGACGACACGCCCGTGCGCCACGTGCACACGGTGACCCGCCGGGGCCGGGCCGTGCCGCCCGCAGTCACCGCGTTCCTTGGACACCTGGCGACCTCGGCGACGCGCGTTGGGTATCCGTTGCCGCACAACTAGGGCGGGCGTGGACGGTTCCGCGATGGTGGCGCTCAGCGGACTCTCGCTCCATGGGCGACCGGATGAGCGGGCGCGTCGAACGCGTCGAGCAGGGCCGCGGTCAGTGCGTCCGGCAGGCGTTGGCCGGCGGCCGGCCTGCGCAGCTCGCGGCCGAGCAGTCCGCGAAGCTGCCGCGCCTTCCGTCCCGACAGGTGGGCGCGCAGCTGGCTGCCCAGCGACCTGGCCAGTTCCCTGCCCTGTTCGCCGCCGCCGAGCGCAGCGAGGGTGGCGCGCAGCGCGTCGACGGCCCCGCCGCGTCGCCGCGCGCCGCGCAACGCCTCGGCCCACAGGCAGCCCAGCGTCGGCGCGCTGGCCCGATCGGACCGCAGCACGAAGGCGGCCATCGGCTCCCCCGTGTCCGGCCGCACCGCCGCGAGCACCGCGACGACGGCGGCCATGGCGTTGTCGACGCGGCGCGCGGTGCTGTCGACGCGCGCCGTCTCCCGCAGCGCCCTGCCGAGGAAGTCGAGCACCACCACGGAGTCGACGGTCTCGGCGGCGGTCCCGCAGAACAGCGAGTCGAGCGACTCGCGGGCGAGACGGGAGACTTGGCCGTCGCGCAGGGCCAGGTGCCACAGCCTGGTCAGCGCCTCGGCCGGGTAGCGGATGCCGAGCACACCGGCGAACGACATCGCCGCGGTCGCCCGCCGCCCCGGGCTCTGGTCGCCGGCCATGGCGAGCGCTAGTCGCAGCGCGACCGGCGCGAGCGCGTCGGTGAAACACATCCAGGACAGCACGTAGGACGCCGTCAGCCACTGCGTCGGCTCACCGTCGGACCAGGGCGCCAGAAGGGACTCCCGCACCTCGGCCGGCGCGACCCGGCACAGCAGCGAGACGCCGAGCGCGAGCTGCACGTGCGCCTCGGACACGGGCCGCTGCGCGGCGATCTCGTGCGCCCACGCGCACAGCGGGCCCCACACCTCGACGCTGTGGCGGTCGTGCAGCTCGGCGATGACCCGCTCGCGGTGGGACTCCGATCGGAATACGAGCCGGTGCTCGCCGCCGGACTCGCCGGGCTCGGCGGGCAGGTGGCTGGACAGGGCGGGCAGGCTGGTCTTCTGTCGCCGGTCGACGGCGTGCTGCGGCGGTTCGGTCTTGTCGGCGGGACCTCGATCCGTCGCCGCCAACGCCTCGCCGGCCAGTGCGAGCAGGCGCTGTCGGTGCGCCTCGAAGGCGGGTTCCGGGAGGCCGTGGGCGAACGCCAGCGCGGCCACGGACAGCACGTCGCGGAGCGAGCGCCGGTCGTCGAACCAGTCGGCCACCTCGCCGGGCGCGGGGTCGTCCAGCGCGCCGAGCGCCGCGTCGACGCCGTCGGGCAGCCGCGCGGCGACCTCGATCACCTCGCGGGGCAGCGTCAGCGCGGCGACCCGGTCGCGCAGCCTCCGGTATGCCGGGTCGTCGGCGGCCGGCCGGTCGACGTCGGCGACCAGCATGTCGAACAGCCACGACGGGTTCGGCGCGCGCCACGGCACTGACAGCTCGCGCAGGTGCGGGCGGGTGGCCGCGTCCGCGTCCGCGGTGACGACCAGGAACGAGCCGATCCTGATCAGCTGCTGGACCAGCCGTTCCACGTCGAACCGTTGCCGCGCGGTGGGTTCGCCGGTCTCCACGCGGTCCCGCACGAGGTAGCCCGTGCCGGGACGGAGCCCGCCCTCGGCGGCCAGCTCGCGGAGCGCGGCGGACGGCGCGAGGTCGACCAACGGCTCGCCGTGGGTCAGCACGCGGCCGAGCAGCGCGATCGCGCCTGCGCGTCGGCCGACCCCCTCCGGGCCGGCGAGCACCAGGAGGTGGCGTTCCCGCAGGCCGGCGACGGCGGCGTCGAAACCGTCCGGCGGCACGTAGCCGGCGAGGACGCCGGCCACCTCGGCCGCGCCGATCGGGCCGGTGACGGTGCGAGCGGAGGCGTGCACGGCGATGCCGAACCTGGCGCGGCCGGCGTGCGGGTCGCCGTAGAAGTTGTTGATGACCTGGTTGTGTCGGCGCCATTCCGCCGACGGCACCTGGTCGACGCGGGCCCGGTCCTGGTCGGGCGGCAGCGGGGCGGCCCCGGCCTCGGCGCCCGCAGGGGCGGGGGCCGGCTCCTCAGACATGCGCATACCACGCTTTAATGGCCCAACTGGGGACAAGTCGGTCTGCCTTTCTCTGCGGAAACGCGCACTTGGCACGTTCCGCCCGGGAAACTTCCCACCAAAGGACCAGCGTGAATCCCCGCTAGTGGGGATTCTCTTCGGCGATTTCGGCCCGCCTGCGCAGCCGTTCAACGTCGCGAACCAGGACACTTCGGTAACCCCAGCGAACGACGCCGATTTTTTCGAGCTTGCGCAGTTCCGTTTCGGCGGTGCTGCCGCTGACACCGGCCAGCGAGGCCAACTGCCGCTGGGTGAGGGACACCCCGAGGTCAAGGCCGTCCTCGGCGGGCCGCCCGTAGGCGAGCGCCAGCTCGGCGAGCACCCTGCCGACCCTGGTCGGCGCCGGCCTCGCGGTGAAGTCGACCCGTCGGCGGTTGGCCCACCGCAGGCGCGCGGACAACATCCGGCTGATACCCGTGGCGACCTCGGGAAACTCCTCGGTCACCCGGTCCAGTTCGGACCTGCCGATCGTGCGCACCTCGGCAGGCGTGCACGTCCACACCGTCGCCGAGCGCGGCTTCCCGTCCAGCGCGGCCATCTCGCCGACCAGGTCGCCGCCTGCCCGGATGGCGAGCAGGGCCTCGCCGCCGACGTCCGCGATGGCGACCACCCTGACGAAGCCGGCGACGAGCAGCACGACGTGGTCGCCCGGCTCACCCTGTCGGAGGATGGCCTGCCTGGCTGGGCACAGGCGACGGCGACCGGCCGCCAGCAGGGTCTTGCGGGCCTGCTCGGACAACCGTCCCAGCAGGCTTTCCACCGGCCAACCATCGGCGGTGATGCCATTGTTCACGCTGTCCTCCACCGGCTGCGGGAAACGGGCGCAGTCGGGTGCGACAACACTCGACAGGTGAACGGGTGAGCCAACCAGGGCGTGTTCGACACAGCGCGTCTCCGTGTTGAAAAGCAGGCGTTGACAATAGCGAGAAGCTCGCATGCGGTGAAGCAGAACAGCGGAATTTGCGCGAGAAATCAGATGGCCGGAGATGGGGCCAGGCCCCAGCGCGGTAATCATCGAGTGACCCTGCGTCATTGTCGCTGGTATGGCTTCCGGGAACCGATCTATGACAGGCGGGAAAGAATAGTTTTCCATGAATGCGATTCGCTTTGCCGCCGCCGCTGCGACCGCAGCCGCGACCACCGCGACCGCCGACGCGACGGGCGGAACCGGAATCGCCCGACCGACCGAACTTCCCGCAGCGTCGCGCGGCGGCGCGGCTGGCACCGGGCGACCGCCGCGACCCCCAGCGTTACCGTGATGTCCGTTTTCTACCCGTGTGGGTGAGGTTCCGAGATGAGTTCACACAAAGTTGCGCCTATCGCGTCAGGAGGCGACGGCCCGGGCGTCTCGCCTGAAAGGGTGACAGATCGGAGCTCAGATGCGCGGAGCCATGAACCCACGCCCGCTGTGGACGGCGGGCGCGACCCGGTCTGCCTCCGGTGAGCCTGGGATAGCACTGGTCGATCCGATTCCGCTGTTCCGCGAGGGCCTGTCCTCGCTGATCCTGCGGACTCCCGGCATGCGGTGGCTCGGCTCGACCGGCCACCTGCACACGGCGGTGAAGCTGCACGACCGGCTGCACCCGAACGTGATGATGATCGACTCGGTGCTCGACCCGCGCGCACACCTGGCGCAGGTGCTGCGGAGCAGCGACCCGACCCTGGTCGTGCTGGCCCTGGTGCGGGAGCTGCACCGCAACGTCGGGTACCTCGCGGCGGCGCGGGCCGTCGGGGTGCAGGGCTTCGTGCTGCGCACGTCCGAGCCTGCCCAGATCGTCGAGGCGATCCGGCGCACCTACCAGGAACGCCAGTACATCGACCCGACGCTGGCACCGCTGGCCAAGGGGCTGGTGCCCGGCCACCAGCCGACGCCCCAGCAGCCGCTGTCCCGGCGGGAGTACGAGGTGCTCCAGCTCATCGCCGACGGGCTGGAGAACCAGGCCGTCGCCAAGAAGTTGTTCGTGTCGGTGGAGACCGTGCGCACCCACGTGAAGAGCATCCTGCGCAAGCTGCGGGCGCGGGACCGCACGCACGCGGTCGCCCTCGCCTTCCGGGCCGGGCTGCTCGCCTCGCACCGGGAGGCGCAGGTGCCGACCCAGTCGTCGACGCTCGACCGGCCGGCGGTCAACGAGGGCTGACACCCCGGTGGCGCCACCACCGGGTGGTGCCCGATTTTCCGTATCGACGCTGACCAGCGGAAACACGATCTTTACTTCCGTTGGCTGCGCCACAACCGGGCGATTCGACCTTGCCCGGGTTACTGACAGGTAATACTCTGTTGTTACCGGTCAGTAGGGGACAAGGCCCCGCCGGGGACCGCGCAGACCGCGCACGTTTTCAGGGGTGAGCTACGAGATGGGCCACTACAAGAGCAACGTCCGGGACCTTGAGTTCAACCTCTTCGAGGTCTTCAACGTCCAGGACCGCCTCGGCACCGGGCCGTTCGAGGAAGCCGACGAGGACACCGCGCGCGGTGTGCTCAGCGAGCTCAACAACCTGGCCGTCGGGCCGCTGGCGGAGTCCTTCGCCGACGCTGACCGCAACCCGCCGGTGTTCGACCCAGCGACGCACACGGCGACCCTGCCCGACTCGCTCAAGAAGTCGTACAAGGCGCTGTGGGACGGCGAGTGGTACCGCCTCGGCCTGCCCAACGAGCTCGGCGGCCTCGGCATCCCGCCCACCGTGCAGTGGGCCGCCGCCGAGCTGATCCTCGGCGCCAACCCGGCCGCCTTCATGTACATGGCCGGCCCGAACTTCGCCACGATCCTGTACAAGAACGGGACCGAGGAGCAGCAGCACTGGGCCGAGCTGATGATCGAGCGCGGCTGGGGCGCCACGATGGTCCTCACCGAGCCCGACGCTGGCTCCGATGTCGGCGCTGGCCGCACCAAGGCCGTGCTCCAGGAGGACGGCTCCTGGCACCTGGACGGCGTGAAGCGGTTCATCACCTCCGGCGACCAGGACATGACCGAGAACATCATGCACCTGGTGCTGGCCCGTCCCGAGGGTCCCGGCATCGAGGCCAAGGCCGGCACCAAGGGCCTGAGCCTGTTCCTGGTGCCCAAGTTCCACTTCGACACCAAGACCGGCGAGGCCGGCGAGCGCAACGGCGCCTTCGTCACCAACGTCGAGCACAAGATGGGCCTCAAGGCGTCCACCACCTGCGAGCTGACCTTCGGCCAGCACGGCACCCCGGCCAAGGGCTGGCTGCTCGGCGAGGTGCACGACGGCATCGCCCAGATGTTCCAGGTCATCGAGTACGCGCGCATGATGGTCGGCACCAAGGCCATCGGCACGCTGTCCACCGGCTACCTCAACGCCCTCTCCTACGCCAAGGAGCGGGTGCAGAGCGCCGACCTGACCAGGATGACCGACAAGACCGCGCCGCGCGTGACCATCACGCACCACCCCGACGTGCGCCGCAGCCTGATGCTCCAGAAGGCCTACGCCGAGGGCCTGCGCGCGGTGTACCTGTACACCGCGACCTACCAGGACAAGATCGCGGCAGGTGACGAGGACGCCAAGCTCGCCGAGGGCGTCAACGACCTGCTGCTGCCGATCGTCAAGGGTGTCGGCTCCGAGCGCGCCTACGAGCAGCTCGCGCAGTCGCTTCAGACCCTCGGCGGCTCCGGCTTCCTCCAGGAGTACCCGATCGAGCAGTACATCCGGGACTCGAAGATCGACTCGCTGTACGAGGGCACCACGGCCATCCAGTCGCTGGACTTCTTCTTCAGGAAGATCGTCCGCGACAAGGGCCAGGCGCTCGCGCACATCAACGGCGAGATCCAGAAGTTCCTGGACAGCGAGGGCGGCAACGGCCGACTCAAGGAGGAGCGGGCGCTGCTCAAGCAGGGCCTCGAGGACCTCCAGGGCATGCTCGGCGGCCTGATCGGCTACCTGACCTCCGCGCAGGAGGACGTGCGCAACATCTACAAGGTCGGCCAGAACTCGGTGCGGCTGCTGATGTCCGCCGGTGACGTGCTGGTCGGCTGGCTGCTGCTGCGCCAGGCCGAGATCGCGCTCGCCAAGCTGGACGGCACGCCGTCGGCCAAGGACAAGCCGTTCTACGAGGGCAAGATCGCGGTGGCGTCGTTCTTCGCCAAGACCGTGCTGCCCGAGCTGTCGGCCCGCCGCAAGTCGCTGGAGTCCACGGACAACGCGCTGATGGACCTCGACGAGGCGGCCTTCTAGACCACCGTTCCCGCGGTGTCACGACTGCGGCGGCGGCCCGATCCCCCGGGCCGCCGCCGCAGTTCTCGTTCTGTGCCAGGACTTTCTCCGGCACCGGCTCTCTCGGACAGCCACCAGCTCTCCCGGACAGCCCCCGCCCATCCCTAGGGGCAATGCCACTTACTTAGGGTGTGCCGGAAAATAAACTAG
>NZ_VUOB01000105.1 GCF_008386585.1 Solihabitans fulvus | reverse complement strand
CGCACACGACCAGATCGACGCAGTCGAGCAGCGCGTCGCCCTCGACCAGCGGGGCGCGGCGTCGCCCGTACGGGCGACAGCAAGCCGCGCATTCAAGCCGGTGAGCAGCGGAAACGGCAGTCGGGGCCAGTTCGGTCGTGGTCATGCGACCACCGCTGCGAACCCGGCGGCCACGGGCCGATCATCAGCGCTTTCCGCTCGCGAGCGAGAGATTTCCCAACTGTGGCAAGGAAAAGCAGGGCTGGCGGCCGTCCGCATGGACGTCACCGGCCGCCGGGCAGCGAAGGGTTCAGATACACGTGTGGCCGGTACGACACCCTGCGCGAGCAGGCATTTTTCGCGCAGGGGGGTACCGGCCTGGGTCTTGTTTGGTATGGTGACTCCAGGCTCAGGCGAGCCACCAACGGTGGGACAACCCTCCGTAGCAAGAAGGCCCAGCGTTGGTGACAAGCGAATATTCAGTTAGACCAAGAAGCGCCCCGGAGTTGGCGAACTCCTGGGGCGTTTCGCCATTTACGCGGTCAGTGGCAACGCCTCCTGTGTCTGAGCGGTCACCTTGACTCCCTGCTTGCGCAGGTGGCTGGCGAGGAGCTCCCCAACCAGGTCGTTGAAGGTCGTCCCGTGCTGCTCGACGTAGTTCTCCGCCGCAGCCATGAGTTCAACAGACAGCCGCACTGGCTTCTGCTTACGATCGCCCTTCGAAGGCCGCCCGGTCTTCCGGTGCTCCATGTCCCATGTTCTACCGTTCCGGAAATCTGAAACGGGATCGACACGCCGTGATCTCCGAGGGTTTTCGGCCAGCGGCTGCAACCACCCGAGCAGCGGTGCCTACAGGCTGAGCTGACGGCGTTGTCTCTGGTAGGGACGTCGTCATCAGCGGCCGCTGAGTTCGTGGACTCGTTCGGCGGTCGCTCGTCGGCGAGCAGGGAGAACAGCTCGCTGTCGCTCCAGGCCACCTGACCGACTCGCGTTGACAGATGGGTAGTCATCGGTGTCCACCGAGGTCGTGAAGTTGTTCGGTAAACTCGATGACCTGCGGTGAATCCGGTGCGGCCTTGTTGATCGCACCGGTCAGATCGCGGGCGACCATCAGCAAGCTCGGCAGTGACTTGCGGTCAGTTGAGATCGCCTTGATGCCCCACTCGATGGCGCCGTCGATATCACCACGGCGGGCGGTCACCGTGCCGAGGGTGATGCGGGCTTCGGCGTTCCGCATGACCGAACGCTCGCTGCCGTCCCAGTCGACGCCTGCGGCCAGGACTTCGCGCGCGAGTTGTTCAGCGGCGGCATCGTCGCTGCTCAGATGGCGGTATACGTCCATTGCGTAGAAGTCGTACTTCGCTGGGTCGACCACGAAGTGATTGCCGATGTTCGTCGGGTACTCCATGGGTTCGAGAAGGCGGCGGCCGCGGTCCAGTGCCTCCAGGGCGGCCTTCGAGTCGCCCATCCGAGCCAGTGCTTTCGCTTCCTGGGCGGCGAGCTGCACGCTCACCCCGTGGCGACCTGCGACTGCGGCCCCGGCCTGTGCCGCAGTCAACACACCCCGATAGTTCCCGCTGGTCAGGGCCTGCCATGCGGATATTTCGTACGCCCATCCCTGGATGGTGGCGTGGCCAGCTTCACCACCAAGGCTCAGGGCATGTCGCCGGGTGACCTCGGCCGTGCGGGCGTCACCGATGTCGTACTGGACGCACGCGACAAGCAGAGCGAGCCAGCCGGCCTGGACCTGAACTTCCCGGCGCTGTGCGAGCGTCATCGGCTGCTGGATCAGCTGAACCAGGCGGACCAGCCACGCCCGTCCTTCGGTGAGTAGCTGCTCAGTCGGGGTATAGGCGTATTCCGAGCACAACTTCTCGACCGTCAGCATCACGCCGTGCAGCGAGGAGTTGTCCACGCTGGACGCCTGCAACTGCTGCAAGAGCTGCGGTATATCGCCGCTGGGCAGCAAGTCGATCCGGCGCGGCGGCGGGAACAACGCACCGGCCACCGAGCTGAACAGGGTTGCGAGATAGCGCTGGTTGTCCTGCCGGATGCCACCGCCGGCCTCCCATCGCTTCCACGAACGCAGCAACGAA
This sequence comes from Solihabitans fulvus, assembly GCF_008386585.1. GTDB lineage: Bacteria > Actinomycetota > Actinomycetes > Mycobacteriales > Pseudonocardiaceae > Solihabitans > Solihabitans fulvus. Next base: position 13,670 of record NZ_VUOB01000105.1, on the reverse strand, counting down.
TCGTCGTCGGCAAGTTCGACTTTGTGCTGCTCACGAGTGGTACGGCGAAGTTGAGTGACTGCCTCGGACTGCGACCAGCCACGACGTTCGCGCTCCCGCCGGATGCGCTCGCCCCACTCGATCCGTCCCGGCTCGTTGACTTCTGGGTCCATCCCGCCCTCGTGATCCATGTGGTCAGCCTTCGTCAGTCGGGTGCATCTCCGCAGGTGACTAACTGGTGACACAGAAGAGTCACCGATCCTTCACTGCCGCCGGGGGCGGTCACCTCTGACGATTGCTGCATCGCGTTCCTTGACAACTCCATAGTGGTGTTTCTACTGCTCACATGCCTTGCTCACGCGAGCACAGGTGCTAGGTCCGCTACTCGCCAACAGCGCGGGGCATCCCGAACTTGGCCGCGAAGTCCTGGAACCAGATGCTCGGCGGCACGGCGAGTGCGGCGTTCGCCAGCTCTTTCCCGGTCTGGGTCGCCACGGCCCGCAGCATCGAGTCGATCCACGGTTTGAGCTGGGTGTTCCCAGCGGCCTCGTACTCTCGGGCCTGCACGAGACACTCGATCTTGTCTGCATCCCGACTGCACTTGGCCTCCAGAGTCGCGTCGGTGCTCTTGGCCTTCTCGTGCTCGTCGATGAGCGTGGCGATGTGCCTGCCCAGCGGTTCGGGCAGCCCGGCCACCTGGTCGGCGATGACTTCCTGCGGCGCTGCGGTTCGCACGTAGTTCTTGCCGACGCTGGGAACGTCCCCGATTCGAGCTTCCGGGAAGTCGTGGAAGAGCCCGAGCGTTGCGGCACGATCGGGGTTGGCACCCTCCTGAGCAGCGATGACGTAGGCAATGATCCCCACCCGGAAGCTGTGCTCCGCCACGGATTCCGGGTTCGGCACGCCAGCAAGAAGCCACCCCGCGCGTGGTGTCCGCTTCAGATGTCCGGCCTCGTAGAGGAACCCGATCATGCTGTCGGCCTTGTTCACGCCAGTACCTCCGTCGCGTAGATGACCTCGTCGAGTTTGTGTCGTGCCTGCTTGGTGAGTTGCCCGCCGTCGAGTGCGTGGTGTGCCGCAGCGAGCAGCCTTGCGCGGCGCGCCGGATGCGAAGCCAATTGTCGGCGGCACCTCAGGAGCGCCCACAAGGTGTGGGCACACAAGTCGCGGTACGGAGCAGTCACGACGCCGTCCAGGAGGGACTCAAAGAGCCGTTCACCAGACCACGCGAAGCCGTTCCCGTTGATCATCGCGCTGTCTGCGGACCACCGTTCGGGCAGTTCGCCCACCCAATAGGCCCAGTACGACAGGTTGGCGAGCACGCCCTGCTCGCTGGACAGCCCTTCCTGGATGAAGTGCTGGAGTGGCTCCAAGTCGCCTGTCCCAGCGGCTGTCACCGCTGTTGAGCGCACGAGCGCCCACGCTGGGGACCATTCCCGAATATCGCGAGCCTGACGTAGATCGGCCGCCTGCTGCTCAGCGATCAAGGTGGTGGACTTCGGGTCATTTGCCAGAAGGAACTGGACTTGCCGACGCAGCATGGCATGGCGGTCGATGGAGCCTTTCGCCTGCTCAGAGAGTCTGCGCAGAGCATCGAAGGTTACTGCGCGTTCATCGTGGTGAACGTCGAGCCGGGCGCCTGTTGCGGCCAGTTGCCTTGGCGGTCGGCCTGTCAGCGGCCATGTCAGCAGCTCGGTGGAAAGCCGATCTGGCACGACCAACGCCAACGGGTGTGTGTCCAGGTCCGGGTCAACGAGGTCGGAGAGGATCGCATCCACCTCTAGCGCCACGTCCCAGACGCGCAGCAAATCGGAACGCGCTCCGACGGCGAGCAGCGTCCTCCGGAGGTGAGACAGTCGCGCAAAGGGCACATTGAGCAGCGGTTTCCTGCCGCTCTCCCACCCTTGCAGCGTTGTCGGAGCGACCGGCAAGCGTTCGGCGAGACGTTCCTGGGTGAACCCGGCCAGCCGCCGGATCGTGGCCAGCACCGATCCGGCGACACGGCCATACGGATTGGCCTCACCGCCGGTGAGGGCACGTCCTGATTTTAAGGACATAACGCGCTCCTTGCGTCCCTCAATCCTCACTGCCGGTCAGTCCACAATGCGCTGACCTGCACATACGGTCAAATTCACTGCTGTCATCCACCAGGAGGTGCGCTGATGTTGAGTGACACCCAGGTCCAGTCGGCCCTGGACAAGATAGGAGCCTCGACGCAGTTACGCGCCCGGCTGGAGAAGTACTGCCGAGAAGATGGATTCGACCTCGGCGCGGTGGTGGTGGCCGCACTTGAGACCTACTTGGAGACCCCGGTTGCGGTTCCAACCGCCCCACCGGGGTGGACCATCGAGCTGCACAGGTCGAAGGCTTCAGGTCGCCGGGCGTAGCGCTCGTAGCCGCCGAACGACTCATACACGCTGATCAACCCTCCCTGCTGTTGACGGTGCCGATTATTCAAGTGAGACTGCATATACTGCGGAGCCTGCCACCTGATGCTCCGCCTGTCGAGAGGAGACAGGAATGAAGGTCGTGCTCCTGCGCGGATCGTGCGGCAACGCCCGAACGTGTCCGAACATCAACCTCAGCGACCGGGACACCTACGTTGTGCAGGGCTACATCGTGGCCTCTGAGCAGCAGGTTTCCTCGGACGAGGCGGTGGTGGAGGTCCCGTTGTCCCTGCTGCCCGAGCTGTCCGGCGCGACCTTGCAGGACGGCCTGGCCCTCACCAACCACGGGACGCTTCACATCCGAGGTAGGCAGGTCACGGACCCCGCCGTCCTGGGCGAGCTGGACCTTCCCTCCGGAGAGAACGCCGTGGAGATCCCGCGAGCCCTGCTCCCGGAGCTGGTGATGGTCGATGCTTAACGAGCAGGAGCTCGGCGAGTTCATCGACACGCGCTTCACCAGCACGCTGTTCCGGCTGGAGACGCTTGACCGGTATGACGTGAGCAGCGAGATCGACGACTACCGCCGCTACGTTGCCGGCCAACCAGGTCCGCTCAACAAGCAGGCGTGGATGGACATGATCCGCAGCGAGGTCGCGCGGGACCTGCACACCTACCGGGTGCACGTGGTCCGCTCACCATTGACGGACTACCTGCGCTACGAGTTCGAGTGGGGCTACTCGCGCAACGCCGAGGCCGGCGAGCACATCCGCATCATCGACACCGCTGAGCAGCGCAAACCCGACGTGGTGCCAGACCACGACTGGTGGCTGATCGGGGACGAGCACCTGGTGCTGATGCACTACAACCCGGACGGCACGTTCCAGAGCGCGAGCATCGGCGCACCCGAGCTGATCCCCAGGTACGTCGCGGCGCGGAACGCAGCTTGGGCGGCCGGTATCGACTTCACTGACTACTGGCGCCGGCACCCGCAGTACCACCGCGACCGGTCCGCCGCCTGAGAAAGGCGCACATGAAAGAACCCACCAACAAGCTCTCGGCGACCCTGCGGCAGATGCGCAAGGCGGCTGGCCTGTCCGGCGCCGAGGCGGCGCGACGGGCAGGGCTGAGCCAGCCCAAGGTCTCCCGCACGGAGACCGGCGCGTTCATGCCGACACCCGAACAGGTCGAGGCGCTGCTCAGGGCCTACAAGGCCCCGACCGCGGTGCGGCGCGAGCTGGTGCAGATGGCTCGCGAACTGCGCGAGGAGCGGATCTCGGCCCGCGTCGTGCTCGAACGCGGCGGCTGGTGGCTGCAAGAACGCATCGGCCGGATCGAGGAAGTCGCTGGTCGGATCCGCTGCCTCGCGCCCACCGGCGTGCCGGGTCTGCTACAGACCGGGCCGTACACGCGGGCGCTGTTCGGCGAGTCGCTGCCCCCGGATGACCTGGAGCGCACGGTCGAGGCCCGGATGACGCGAGGGCGCCTGCTCGATACGGATCGCGAGTTCGAGTTCGTGATCACCGAGGGGGCGCTGCGGTGGAACATGGGCGGGGCCGAGGTGATGGCCGAGCAGCTCGACGCGCTGGTCGCGGCGTCTCGTCGGGAGAATGTGCTGCTCGGAGTGGTTCCGTGGACGACGCCCGTGACTGTCCCGCTGTTGCACGCCTTCGACCTCTACGACTCGCGCGCCGTCATGTTCGGCACGCAGACCGCGACCGCGCTGATCACCGACCCACGCGAGGTCGAGGACTACGAGAGCCACTGGGCTGAGCTGGAGCCGTTCGTCTCCTTCGGCGACCAGGCCCGCGCGGCCATCGACCGCATCGCGGCCGAGTACCGACTCGTCACCTGACCGGACCAACCTTGCGGTCCGCGCGAGCTTCACTCTTGTTTTATGCACTAGCTACTGCATAATTGAAGTTGTTCGACACCGAAACTCCTGCTCACGGCGGCAACCGGGCGCAGGAGGAGACCACAAAAGATCTACAGCGAACGAAAAATGGCCCCGCCCGGCGGCAACCAGGCGAGGCCCAAGCAGCAGAAGTACCGATCCACAGCGAATGGAGGGCTCTGCGATGTCCAGCCTACCTGGGACGTTCACACACGGCGGGGTTGATCACCCTGTTGTCCGCCACCCGGTCCTGCCTGTCACCGGCGGAATCACCGTTGACCTGGTCGACGAGGTGCCGTCGCTGGCTGAGCAGCGTGCGCGCCGCCGGCGGCTGCGCAGTCTGGCTCCCGACAAGCGCTCGGGTGTGCGAGGTGTGGCATGAGCTGGCGTGATCGCGCGGCCTGCCGCAGCGAAGACCCGGAGCTGTTCTTCCCCGTCGGGGGCAGGGACTCCCTGACCAACCTGGCGCTGGCGATCTGCCAGCCCTGCCCGGTGCTGGGGGAGTGCCGCCGGGAGGCCCTGGAGACACCGATCCAGGACGGCATCTGGGGCGGCATGACCGAGGCCGCCCGCGACGAGCTCCTGCGCACCCGGACGGCGGTGTCGGCATGACGACCACCGAACACGTCGACCCGATCGTTACGCCCATGGACACGGGGAACGGGGTGGCGGCTGCCGACCTCGTCGACTACGACCTCGGCGAGAACGACCTCGGCGGAGCGCTGGTGTTCGCGCTGCTCGCGGGCCTGAGCATCGTCCTGGCGGTGTTCAGCCCGGTGGCCGTGGTGAGCGCCGTGGCCCTGGCGATCGTCGTGATGGCCGGAGCAATCGCGTTTCGGCTGACCCGCCGGGGAGGTGGTTCCCGGTGACCACCACGATCACGGTCGGCGGCACCGGCGCCGGCAAGACCAGCGCCCGACGGGCCTTCGCCGCCTACCTGACCACCGCCACCGCCGACACCGAGATCGGCCGCCGGGTACGGGGCCTGCTCACCGAACTGGATGAGATCGCCGAGGACCGGGCCATGGCCTGCCGATACCTCGATCCTGGCACCTGGCTGGACGACCTGGTTCGCGAGGAGCGGGACGTGTGGGACCACATCGTCGAGGCATTGAGCAGCAAAAACACCATGAAGGAGACGACGTGACGACAGTTGACGAGCGGCCCCGCAACGGGCACTCCGTGGAGATCGGAGTGCCGCTGCGGCCGCTCGACACCGAGCCGGCGCCGCCCGCGACCCCGGCTCCGCGCGAGTCGGAGCGGATTGCGCAGCTTCGGCAGCAGGTCGCCGACCGCGCGGCCGAGCGCGACCTGCTCAACCAGCTCGCCGAGATCCAGTCCGACGAAGTGTTCGAGGCGTTGCCCTCGGAGCAGGAGCGCACGGCCGACCGCAAGGTCGCCGAGCGGATCCGCTCCTGGAAGCGCCAGGAGCTCCTCAAGGCCGGCAAGTCCGAGGTCCTGCGCTCAAGCCGGAATCGGCGCTGGTCGTGGTGGGACGAGCGCGCGGAGCGGGCCCGCGACCGGATCCTCGACCCGGCCAGGGCGATCGGCGCGGACTACCGCAAGCTCGTCGCGTCGTCAGCCGCCGCGTTCGGCCTGGTCGCCGGCGGTGTGGCGTACATGTCGGCCAACGTGCACCACGGCCTGGTCGGCGTCGAGGGCACGTGGACGGCCTACCTGGTCGAACCGCTGGCCTCGGTGCTGCTGGCGATCTCGATGATCGCGCAGTTCACCGGCCGCAAGCGCGGGATCGCGATCCCGCGCAAGTTCTACTGGTTCGACGCCGCGCTCGCGGCCGCGTCGGTGCTGCTCAACGTGGTGCCCTCTGGCATCCGGTTCGGCTGGCGGTCCACCGACCTCGTCGCGCACATCCTCGTTCCGGCCCTGGTGCTCGCCGCCGTCATCGCCTGGCACCTGGCGTCGAGCCTGTACGGCACGGCGATCGCACTGAGCAAGGACGACCCGGTGACCCGAGACCGGTTGCTGGTGCTCCGCAAGGCGCTCGCGGACGGCACGTTGCCGCCGGAGACGTCGGCGTCCGGAGTCATCAAGTACCTGCGCACGGTGTTGCCCACCGGCATCGGCCACACGGAGGGCCGGCGACTGGCCAAGCAGTTCCTGGGCTTCTAGCCCCCTGACGTCGGTGGCCGGGCGGCCCCCTCGACATCCCCTCAACCCGCCCGGCCACCGGCCCCCCGAGACGAGGGATCTTCCCTGGCGGCAACCAGGCCAGAACCCGGCAACAAGAAGACCGATCCACAGCGACTGGACTGGAGGTGCGCGCGATGAGTTGGCTGTTGTGCCTGTTCGCGTTCGGGATGTTGTTCCTACTCAAGAAGAAGTGGCGCAAGTGGCGCAAGTGGTGGGTCGTGGCGACCTTCGCCGCGCTCGGCGCGTGCGCTTTCGCCAACACTGACCTCGGCGGGTGGGTAGCGGGCCTGCTGCGCACGGTGCTGGGTGTGCCAGCCGGCTGGATCCACACCAACGCGGCCCTGCTCGCGGCCCTCGCGGTGCTGATCTGCATTCCGCTGGTCGTCTACGGGTTCGTGCACGACCGCAAGGCCGACCGGGCTGAGCTGGTCGGCCTGATCGTGTTGCCGCTGCTGTTCATCATCGCTTCCGGCCCGGTGGCTGATCACGGTGGCCGTCTGGCCGACGCCTTCAGCAGCTTCGGTCGCGATGGCCTGAGCTACCTGGTGCAGGGCAAGGGCTGATGCCAGGGCATCGCGCCACCCGGCCCGAGCGGGTCGCCGCCTGGCGCGACCGCTACTGGCAGCGACTGCGACGGGTCAAGACCGACGTCGAGCAGCTCAGCGTGGCCCTCGATCACCTGCGGCTCGCGCTCACCAAGTGCGCCACGCCCGAGCAGCGCCAGGCGATCGTCGCCACCGCCGTGGCTGATCTCGTCGCCCCGGCCGAGGAACTGCTTGCCCGCTACGAATCCCGAGGACGGACGTCATGAGCACACCGACCGTGAAGCCGGCCAGCGAGAACACCACGACCAGCCCGCAGGACAAGCCCGTGATCGGCGCCGAGACCGCCCCCGTCTCGCTGGGCGAGCACACCCGGACCTGGGCGCACGGGATGCGCCGGCACTGGACGCCACCGGACCTCTGGGAGCACGGCCGGCCCGCCCTGAAGGACACCTGGCTGTGGGCGCGGTACGGCCAGCATCTGCCCGACGACGAGCAGGTGCGCCTGGGTTCCCGTGTGACGGCCGGTATCCGGCTGCCGTTCCGCGCGCTGTTGCTGTACCTGGACTGGGTTTTCGAGCGCGACTCGCGGCTGGTGGCCGCGCTGGTGCTGGTGTTCGTCGTCGTCCAGGCCATCCACCCGATCTTCTGACCAGAAAGCGGGGTGAGATCCCATGTTCCTGCTGTGCTTGTTCCTCGCCTACGTGGTTGTTCGGCTGTATGAGGACACGACCGCCACCGTGCGCGGTCACGAGCCGCCGCGGCACGAGTTCCGCAAGAAGAAGTTGGCGGCGCGGGCCGCCGGTGGCGGGACGCCGGCGAAGTCGTCGCTGGGTCGCTACGCGACCGGTCTGTTTGACGACGCTTGGGATTCCGCGCACCACCGGCGGGGGCTCATGGCCGAGCACCGCAAGCAGGCGCGGGAGCGCAGGGCCGCCGCCAAGATCGAGCGTAAGCGCGCGAAGTGGCACCGCGAGGACGAGGCGAAGACCGGTGGCGGGACCGAGCCGGCGGCCACGGACCCTGCGGGTTTCGACGCGAAGGCGCCCGAGGCCGCCGACCTGAGCGGCTCGGCGTCGGGTGGGGCGACGCCAGCATCTGCCGCTCCTGCTTCTACGCCTGTTCCCACGACCACGCCGGCACCGACACCCGGTTCCGCGTCTGTCCCCGCACCGACTCCGGTCCCGCCGGTGGCGGCGCGGGGCGGTGCCGGGTTCGGCGCGACCGCGCCCACGGCAGCCGATCTCAGCGGGGTGCCGCCCCGCGAGGTGCTGCACGGTGGGGCGACCCAGCCGGTGGGCGAGGCGACGCGCTCCCTGGCGGCGGGCCTGACGGCGCGGGCTGCCGAGTATGCGGCCGGCACCGACCTCGCCGCGAAGGCCAGCGAGGCGCTGTACCCGCTCACCGCTGCCCAGCAGGGCACGGTCGACGCGGTGCGCGGCGCGGTCCGCACCGGGGCGCTCACCCAGATCCCTGGCTCGGAGTGGATGGCGTTGCCGCTGGCCGCCCGCGCGGACCTGCTCGACGCCCTGCGCACCACGCCTGGCGTGCGCGCGACGGTTGTGCCCGGTTGTGAGGACGTCGAGGCGTTGGCGCTGCTCAACCAGCGGCACGGCGGCTCGATCGACCCTGCCGACATCTACTGCGCCCCGCCCGACGCGTCGCCGGCGGTGCAGGAGGTCGTCGCGGCTGACCTGCGGCGTATCGCCGAGGCCGAGGCCGAAGCCGCCGCCAAGGCCGACCCGGCCGACAAGACCGACGGTGCTTCCCCAGAGCCCGTCGTCGAGGACGCGACCAGCACGAAGGAGGACAGCGCCGAGGACAACGCGGCCGCACTGCCCGACAACGTCATCCCGTTCAAGCAGCGCAACCACACCACGACCACGCGAATGGAGTTTCCCGTGACGAGCACGGAGATCACCGGCCTGGAGTCCGCCATCAGCTACGCCGGCCAGCTCGCGGCGTACTGCACCCACACGACCGATCAGATCAGCGCGATGGTGCCCACCGGTGACGAGGCGGCCGCCTCCTGCGAGCAGGCCCAGGCCGACCTGTCCACTGGCGGCGTCACCGGCCAGGCCCTGACCGACGTGGCCAGCGTGCAGGAGCAGATGACTGGCGCCATCCGCGACCTGCACGCCGCCCTGACCCAGCTCGAAGCCTGCGGCGCGGCCGCTTCCTCGCTGGAAGCCGAGCTGGAGAGCCACCGCGGCGTGCAGGAGGCGTACAACGCCACCCCTGACGCCGGCAGCAAGGAATTCGTCACCGCCGACTAGGTGTCGTCTTCGGTCCCGCACACCCGCGAGGAAGGGGCGGGTGTGCGGGCGCCGTGGCCGACACCGGTCCGACCAGGAAGGACACGTTCGATGACCACCCAACTGGAGACCGAGCGCCCCGCCCCGGAGGCCGTGGACGTGCTGCCCGACGAGCTGGCCGCCGACCACACCGCCACCGCCGACGAGCAGGCCGACCAGTCGAGTCGGTCGAATCGGCGTGCACGGGCCAAGGTGGAACGGCACCTGCTCAAGGACGTCGAGCAGCGCAACCGCAAGCAGCTCCTGCCGCACTACATCACCGCGGGCCTGGTCGGGTTGGCCGAGGCGATCCACGCGCTGTCGACTCAGGCCCAGGCCGCCGGCGTCGCCGCGCTGCTGACCGGCCTGGCCTGCACGGCCACCGGCACGGCCGGCTACCGGATGCTGCGCCGGCGGGAGAAGCTCCTCCAGAGCTGGGCGCTATGGTCGACGCTGCTGGCCACCGCGACCTCGGTGTGGATGGTCGTCGCCGTCCTGACCGGCGTCACCTGGGGTTCGCTGGCACTGGCGCTGGCGGCCGACTATGCCTTCGGTGCCCGCTGGTGGGCACGACACCGTCACCCGGCACCGGTCGCGCCGACGGTCCCGGCCCACGGCGAGCCCGCGGCCGCGCCGGTCGAGGTGGACGAGTCGCAGATCGCCATCTACCCGCGCCGCTGGGCCGACTACGTCGGCGGCAAGGGCTGCTTGCTGGACGGCTCCCACCTGACCGGGGGCACGCCGTTCGAGCACGGCATCGAGTACGCGCTGCGCCTGCACCGGGGCAAACACGACCTGGACATGGTGCTGTCCAACCTGTCCAAGATCGCCACCGGGTTGGGGCACCCCGCCTCGCAACTGATCGCCGAGGAGTTCACGGGCAGCGACGACCCGGCACTGGCGCGTCTGCGGGTCGTGCTCGCCTCGCCGGTGAAACAGGACGTGTTCTTCCGCGAGCCCCAGTTCGCCGACGGCTCCATCGTGCTCGGCCCGTACGCCGACGGCGTGGGCTCCGCCCTGTGGCGCCTCTACACCGAGGACTCGATGTGGGGCGGCATGGTCATCGGCGGCACCGGGTCGGGCAAGTCCCGGCTGCTGGAGGTGATCGGGCTCGTCGCGATGTTCACCGGCCTGACCTACGTCATCCACGTGGACGGCCAGGACGGCGCGAGCTGCCCGCAACTGTGGAAGCACGCCCACGAGCACTACGGCTCCGACGAGGTGGGCGACGTGCTCACGCGGCTGACCGCGATGCAGCACCACCGGCAACGCAACCGGCCCGCCGGCGACCCCGGCTTCACCCCGTCCCCGGACTACCCCGGCATCCTCGTCATCGTCGACGAGGCCCACGTGGTGATCACCAAAGAGACCGTCATGCGGTGGGCGGCGCTGGCGCGCGAGGCGCGCAAGGTCGGCCTCGCGATCGTCATGGGCGACCAGGACGGCAGCCTGGAGACGTTCATCAAGTCGGTGCTGCGCGGGAGCTTGCGCGCGGGAAACGCGGTGGGCCTGAAGACCGACGAGCGCGCCCAGGGCCAGATCATGTCCAACGGCAAGTTCAACCTGCACGACCTGCCCGCCATCCCTGGCTTCGGGCACACCCTCGGAGAGGCGAGCAGGCACGCGCCGTTCAAGGGCAAGTTCCTGCCCTCGCGCAAGAACGCCAAGAACCGGGAGGCCGAGGGCAAGCCGCTGCCCAAGGACCTGCTGCTGGTCGAGGACTGGTACGAGCGCGCCCGCCACGCCCGGGTGTCTCGGCTCGACACGGGCACGGCCCTGGCCGGCGACCACGCCCGCCGTCCCGCTGCCGCTGGGCACGACGGCGGCCAGCAGGACGCCGAACCGCACCACGCTGCCCAGCCTGCCCAGGCCGGGCTACCGAAGGTGCCGCAGCCGACGCGAATGGGGTTGCCGTCCGTGCGCCGTGTGGCCAAGACCTCCGTGGCCACGGAGGCACCAGCGCTGAGCGGGTCGCAGCAGAAGGTGCTGCGGGCCGTACGCGCCGGCTTCGCCCAGCCCGGCGCGATCTCCGGGAAGGTCGGCCTGACCCGTCAGCAGGTCGGCACGCTACTCAGCTCGCTTCTGGAGGAGGGGCTGGTCACCAAGAGCGGCGCCGGTCCGGCTGTCCGTTACGAGCTGACGGCCTGAGGTAGGGCCGCCTGAGCAACGCACACGCCACTACCTCCAACGCCTACGCCTTTCTGGAAGGACTTCGGCCGTGCTCACCGACCTGGCTGTCACCCCCGACAACACCAACCGCGTGCTGAACGAGCTGAACGCCCTCCTGCGGGAACGCGAACTTCGGCTGGCTGTCGAGCACTTGACCCGGTGGCCTGATGCCGCCACCGAGCTTGCCATCGCCACCCCTGCCGGGGTGTTCACCGACCGGGGTGGCGCGGCGAACTGGTCCTACGCCCTGAAGATCGGCCGCAAGCTCGGCCTCCGCGCAGTGGTGCCTCACCCGATCACGCTCGCCGACGTCCACGGCGACCACCAACTGCGCGACCTGCTCCAGGCGGGGCGTGGATGACGCCCTGAGAACGCAACTCCTGCGCCCCGCCTGGCACCACCAACCCCACGCATCCAACGAGGAAGGAACGACCAGATGACCAAGCTGGGAAACGGCCGAATCGTCAGCGACAGCGGCACCTACTACGCCTGGACCGGCACTGTCCGCCGTCGACGGAAGTGGCTGCCGTGGTCCTGGCGGACCGAACGTGTCTGGCTCACCAACTGGACCAGCACGTGCTTCTACACCCACAGGGAGGCGGTGGCGCTGGTGCGCTACGCCGAGGCACTGGAAGAGACCGGTCCGCTCACCACCCTCACCGACGACCAGCTCGATGCCCTCGCCGACTACTGGTCCGAGGTACTGGACGTATGCGTGGAGGCCATCCACGAAGAACTTCGGCAAGGTCACGTCATCGACCTGACCGCCGTGAACGCCGCGTAGTCAGGCGATGTTGCAGTACACGTCGTCGACCAGGTTGACGATCTTCGAGGCGTCGATGTCCGACCAGCCCTGGCGGTTGCGTCCCTCGGTGACCATCAACAACACGCGACGCCGCAGCTCGCGGTCGGCTGGCCCGTCGGCGCCCTTGAGCCACTCCAGGAAGTACCGCACGAACGGCTTGATCGTGTCCTTGTTGTTCGGCGGCCCGGTGACCTGAACTGCGGCCTCGGCGGCGACGAACCGGTCGATCACCAGCGTGCGCAGGCCGCCCAGCCGCGCAGCGTGGGAGAACTCCTCCTCGTCGCTCACGCAGGTCACGATACCGCCCCGCTCTGACGGCCCTCGGCAGAAACCCTGCCGTGAACTGCACGAAGACCCGGCTGGTACGCGCATGACGCCCTGAGAAAGCACTCCCGCGCCCAGCCGGTCCGAATTCCCAACCCAGGAAGGAAGACTCCATGCCCCACACAAACACGAACCGGGCCGGCCCAGCAGCCGCCGGCGAGCTGGCCGCCGAGGACCGGGCGCTCACCGCGCGGGAGGCGACGCCACGATGATGGGCCGCACACACGCCCTGACCGGGGTGCTCGCCGGGCTGCTGGTGGGACGGCTGATCGGGCTGGACACCCTGCCGGAACTGGGTCCGTTCACCGCGACCGTAGCCGGCTACGCCCTGGTCCCCGACCTGGACCACCCGTCGTCGGCGGCCACCCGGATGCTCGGCCCGGTCACCGGGCTGCTCTCCCGCGCGCTGCGGGCCGCCTCAGCGTGGCTGTACCAGCACACCAAGGGCCCGAAGGACGAGCCGGGCGGCACGCACCGGCACCTGACCCACACGTTCGTGTTCGCCACCGTCCTGGGCGGGATCTGCGCGGTGTCCACCGCCTGCTGGGGGCCGTGGGCGGTAGTGGGGTGGCTCGCGTTCGGGCTGCTGCTGGCGGTCGACCGGCTCGGCACGCTCACGCTGGTCGCCTTCGGAGTCGGCGCAGCGGCCTGGCTGCCCGCCACCCTCAACAGCCCCCAGCCGGCCGGAGACGCCCTGCTCTGCGCGCTCGACCAGTCCACCGGCTGGCTCGGTCTGGCAGTGGCGGCCGGCTGCGCCGCGCACTGCCTGGGCGACGCGCTCACCGAGTCCGGATGCCCATTCCTGTGGCCGTTCCTGCGGCTGCGGGGCGAGACCTGGTACGAGATCCGGCCACCGCGCTGGCTGCGGTTCCACACCGGCAAGCGCATCGAACAGTGGCTGGTCTTCCCAGCGGTCGCCCTGGGCTGTGCCGCCGCAGTGCCCGGCCTGATGCCGCAGGCGGTCAGCCTGTTCACCGAGATCGCCCAGGCCGGCGGGGGAGGGCTGCGATGACCCACCACCTCGACATCCTCGCCACCCCGCCGGTGGACGGGTTCAGCACGCGGGAACGCGAGTGCCTGGCCCACGAGCTGTCTGTGGTGGCGAGCGCCGCCCGCGACCGCGCCGGC
>NZ_VUOB01000104.1 GCF_008386585.1 Solihabitans fulvus | reverse complement strand
CAGCCACGACGATCTTCGCCGACGTCGGGGCTCGGCCGACCGGCCCCGCGTCGACGGGGGGCGCCGGCCTCGCCGTGGCACCAAGCTTTCCGCTGAACCGGTCGCCCTCGACGCCGGCGCCCTTCCTCATGACGCGTCAACTCTCTTTAGCCGCTTGCTGATGTCTTCACCGCGTGCCGGGACCTCGGGTCTACGCGCGCACCGCGGCCTGCTGCAACTGCGCGCGGACCTCCGGCGTGAGCTGAAGGCCGACGCGCTCGACCAGGCGGGTCATCGCGTACCCGGTCAGGCCGATGTCGCAGTTGGGCGCGGCAAGCACCGCGAGGCACGAGCCGTCGCTGATGGACATCAGGAACAGGTAGCCGTGTTCCATCTCCACCACGGTCTGGTTGACCTCGCCCGCGTCGAAGCAGCGTGCCGCGCCGAGGGTCAGGCTGATCAGCCCGGACGACACGGCGGACAGCTGTTCCGCGCGGTCGCGCGGGATCCGTTGTGAGCTGGCGAGCAACAGCCCGTCGGCCGACACCACGATCGCGTGCGCGACGCCGGCCACCCGAGCGACGAAGTCGTCGATGAGCCAACTGAAACTGTCGAGCTCTTCGGACCCGGTACTCACTCCTGCTCCTCATTTCCGCGAACGGTGGTCGGGTAGTACGTGTAGTCGTCGTCGGCGTCGCCGCGCGTGTCGCGGCCGAGCCGCACACCGCGCTGGTAGGTGGCGAACCGTTCGCGAAGCCGTTCCGCGGATCGGGGCACCGACGGTGGCCTGCCGGCCTGCGGCGCGGCGGTCTGCGCCGAGCCGGGCACCAGGTGGGCCTTGGGCACGCGCTTGGGCAGCCCGGTGCCGGTGACGGCCTCGGGGGTCGGGGCGTTCAGCGCCTCGGCCGCCGCCTTCCAGCCCTCGTCGGCCGGGGAGCCCCACAGGCTCGCCGCCGCCGCTGGCACCGGGGGTGGCGGGCGGCGCCTGGTGACGGCGGCCGGCTCGGCCGCAGGGAGCGGTTTCGCCTGTGCGGCAGAACGTTCGGGCCGCTTGGGCAGCGCGGCCGCCGTGGGTTTCGGTTCGGCACGCGCGGCGAGCGGCGCAGGCTCACGCCTCGGTTCCGGCGCGCGGACGGGCCGTTCCGAGACCGTCCGCTCGGAAATGGGCCGTTCCGGGACCTGCCGTTCGGGGGCCGTCCGTTCTGGGGCCGTCCGTTCGGGAATCGGTCGTTCCGGGGCGGCCGGTGCGGTGGCGGCCAAGCGTGGTTCCACCGGGGCGGCGGACTGCGCCGCCGCCTCGGCGTCCTCGGCGTCGATCGTGGTCTGGAACCACCGCGACAGCACCGATTCGTAGACGGGCAGGCGCACCGTCGCCGGTCCGGCCGCGTTCGGGTCCTCGGTCGGTTCGGCGACAGGCTCGGCGATCGGGCGGCTCGGGATCAGCGGTGGCGGCATGTACTCCTCCGGCCGCCCCTGCTCGGCCGACAGCGCGGGCGGCGGCTCGAACAGGTCGATTCCCGAGGCCTCCTGCCGTTGGTACACCTCCGGTTCCACGGGGATGCGCACCGGGGTCGGCAGGGCGGCCGGTGCGCTCGGCGTCCACGCCGAGGTGTCGACGAGCGCCTGCGCCTGCGTCTCGGCGAGCGAGGCGATGGCGCGTTCCGGCTTCGCGCGGGTGCTGCCGAACGCGCGGGCGACGTTGATGTCGGTGGTGCCGACGGCCGGCGTCGACTGCTTCGCGCTGCGCTGATGCAGCAGGCCGGCCGGCAGCGTGACCTGCGCGGTGGTGCCGCCGTCGATGTCGTCGTTGTTGCTCAGCACTACCTTGATCGCGTGTCGCTTGGCCAGCTGCGCGACCACGTACAGGCCCATCTCGCGCGAGATGGAGACGTCGACCTCCGGCGGTTCGGCCAGCCGCTCGTTGGCGGCGACGACGTCCTCGTTCTGCATCCCGACGCCCCGGTCGTGGATGCGGATGGCGACCTCGCCGTGCCTGGTCTCGATGGTGCGAACCGTGACCTTGGTGGAGGGCGGGGAGAACGCGGTGGCGTTGTCCAGCAGCTCGGCGATGAGGTGCGCAAGGTCGTTGACCACGCGGCCCTGCACCAGGATCTCCGGCGTCGCCGCGACCTGGACCCTGGCGTACTTCTCCACCTCGGACACGGCGGCGCCGATGACCTCAGAGATCTGCGCGGGCTTGGTGACGCGCCGCGCGACGGTGGTGCCGGACAGCACGAGCAGGTTCTCGCTGTTGCGGCGCATCTGGGTCGCGAGGTGGTCGAGCTCGAACAGGCTGGCCAGGTGGTCGGGGTCCTGCTCGTCCTGTTCCAGCTTGTCGATGACGCCGATCTGGCGCTCGACCAGCGCCTGGCTGCGTCGGGACAGGTTGACGAACATGTCGTTGACGTTGGCCCGCAGCGCGGCCTGCTCGACGGCGAGCCGGACGGCCTCCTGGTGCACCACGTCGAAGGCCCTGGCCACCTGGCCGACCTCCTCGGTGGTGTGCACCGGAACCGGCTCGATCGCGTCCCTGGCCGCCTGGACCGGGTCGCGGTCGGTGCGGATTCGCTTGATGGCCTCGGGCAGCCGGTGCCGGGCGACGTCCAGCGCGGTCTTCCGCAGCACGCGCAGCGGGGTCAGCATGGAGCGCGCGACGATCGCCATCAGGCCGAAGGCCACCAGCAACGCGACCGCGACGAGGGCGGCGTCGCGCAGCGCGGCCCGGCGCGCGTCGTCGGTGAGGGTGGTGACGGCGGCGGCGGTCTGGTCGTCGATGTTGAGCGTCACCTTGCGCACCAGGGCGGTCGAGTTCTCGCCGAGCCTGGTCACGTCCGCGTCGGACAGCGTGACCTTCTGTCCCATGTCGGACTGCACGAGGGCGAGCTGCGCGAGCCGGTTGCGCTCGTCGACGTCCGCGCCGCTCACGGTGTCCTGGTAGCGCTGGCGGTTGTCGATGCTGGCCACGTTGGTGAAGTCGGCGAGCGCCGCGTCGAACCGGGACTGCGCGGCGCGCAGCTCGGTGGCCTGGCCCGCGGGGAACGCGTCGTGCTTGGCCGCCGAGATCAGGATGGCGTTCTGTTCGGCGAGCTGCTCCTTGGCGATGTTGAGCGCCTGGCTCGCGGCGGCCAGCGGAGTGATGGCCGGGTTGCTCAGACTGGTCGCGGTGGCACGGTTGACCTGGCCGAGCACGCCGAGGATCTGCGTGTAGGCGGTCAGCGCGGCCTTGTCCGGGTAGGACGTGCTCAGCGCGGAGTTCCGCAGCGCCGGCAGCCCGCTGAGTGCCTGGATGGACTTGGCCAGCGCGTCCCGCACTGCGGGGTCGACGCCCTGGGTGGAGTCGACCATGCCGCGGAGCTTGCCGACCTCGATGTCGACCTGTTTGGACTGTGTTGCCTGCGTTGCCGCGTTGCCGCCTCGGCCACCGGCCACATAGGACACCATGGCGTCGCGCTCCAGCTGCAACGCGTCGGCGACGAACTCGACCTGACCGTTGAGCTGCAACTCCTGTTGCACCTGACCGAACAGGCCAACGTCGTCGAGCTGGCTGCTCAGGCGGAGGCCGGCCAGCGCGAGCGTGCTGAGCGCGGGAACCAGGAGCACCACGACGAGTTTGCTGCGCAGTCGCCAGTTCCGCAGCCGCCATCGCCCGCGAGTCGACACACCGGCCTCAGTGGACTCCGGTGTTCGGTCGGCTCGTCGCGACTCCGGCTCGACGACATCCTGGGCGGCGGCTCTCGCCGGGCCAGGCGGGGACGCCACGTCGTCGTCCTGACCGCGCACCGTCAGCACACTCCCATGCAACCTGAAGACAATCGCCGCATACCCACCGGCGCAGACTCGTGGATCTTGAAGCGAATGTGTGCGCTCCCATACCGCCATTTGGAGTATGTATGGAAAGTTTTACAAATCAACCACCTGTGTGCGTAGATGTGCGAGGGCGGATGACACGCTCCGACACCTTTTGCCGCAACGCGTTAGGCCGAATGTGTCGTTAGGTGACGCCATTCGGCGGTAAGCCAACACGCCGCCAACTGAAGACGAACTCTTCGTCCCAACGGGCATCTCATGTCTTGACGGACGAATCACCCTCGGTGTTCGATCAACTACCGCACGCCGTATCGGCTGCCCCTCGCTTGCTTCCCCCAGGAGAGTCGCACCATGCCCAGACACGCGGGACCGTTCGGAACTCGGCTCGGCTTCACCCGTTTGGCCGCCATCGTCGCGGTGACCGCGACGATGACGATCACCAGTGGCTGCGGCCTGCTCAACGGGTCGAGCAGCAACTCCGGTGGCGGGAGCACCGACAAGGTCGAGAAGGGCAAGGTCACCATCGGCATCCTGGCGACCGCAGACGACGCGCCGGTCGTGCTGGCGGACAAGAAGGGCTTCTTCAAGGAGGAGGGCCTCAACGTCGAGATCAAGAAGTTCCAGACCGGCCCGCAGGCGCTGCCCGCCCTGACCAGCGGCGAGCTGGACTTCTCCCTGGTCAACTACGTCTCCTACTTCCAGGCCGTCGCCCAGAAGACCCTGGACGCCAAGATCGTGACGGACGCCTACCAGGGCACCGGCGACTCGCTGGTGCTGATGGCCAAACCCGACTCCGGCATCAAGGAGCCCAAGGACCTGGCCGGCAAGAAGGTCTCGGTGCACGCGCCGGGCAACATCAACGAGCTGCTGCTGCGGGCCCTGTTGCAGGACAACAGCATCGACCCGAACTCGGTGAGCTTCGTCGGCGTGAAGTTCCCCGACATCCCCGCCGCGCTGGCCAGCAACCAGATCAGCGCCGGCGTCGAGGTCGAGCCCTACATCACGCAGGCCGAGCAGTCGACCGGCGCGCAGCCGGTGTTCAAGATCGTGACCGGCTCCACGGACAACATCGCGCTCAGCGGCTACATCGCGACGAGCAAGTTCAACCAGGACAACCCGAAGACCGTGGCGGCGTTCCAGCGCGCGATGGTCAAGGCGCAGAAGGCCGCGGCGGACAAGAGCCAGCTCGCGGACGTGCTGCCCGACCTGACCGGCGTGGACAAGCAGGCCGTTCCGCTGCTGAACCTGGGGGTCTTCCCGACCTCGCTGGACGCCACGCGCCTCGAGCGGGTGGTCACCCTGATGAAGACCTACGGCAACCTCAAGACGCCGATCGACGTGAAGAGCCTGATCGTCGCGACGCCGAACAGCTGACCGTGCCGAGCATTCTCCGCAAACTGATCGGGTTGGTCGTCTTCCTGCTGTTGTGGGAGGCGGCCAGCCGATCGGGCCTGGTGCAGGCGACCTACGTGCCGCCGCCGTCGGTGGTGCTGGTCAAGTTCGCCGGCCTGTTCGGCAATCCCCAGTTCCTCACCGACGTCGTGTCCACGCTGCTGTCCTGGGTGATCGCGCTCGGGCTGGCCACGCTGATCGGCGTGCCGCTCGGGCTGCTGCTCGGCGGGGTGCGGCTGCTGCGCACCGTCAGCAGCACCATCGTCGAGTTCCTTCGCCCGCTGCCGAGCGTGGCCCTGATCCCGCTGGTGATCTCGGTGCTGGGCAGCGGAGCCCAGACCAAGATCGCGCTGGCCACCTTCGCTGCGCTGTGGCCGGTGCTGTTCAACACGATCTACGCGCTGCACGAGGTCGACCCGCAGCTGGTCGACACCGCGCGGTCCTTCCGGGTCTCGCGGCTGCGGCGGCTGACCGGCGTGACGCTGCCGAGCATCGCGCCGTTCGTGCTGACCGGCGTGCGGTTCTCCGCGTCGGTCGCGCTGATCGTGTTGGTGAGCACGGAGTTCCTCACCGGCGGCACGATCGGCCTCGGCCAGTTCGTGTACACGTGGGGCAGCAGCGCTGGTCGGATGGACATGGTGCTGGCCGGCACGGTGTTCGCCGGCCTGTTCGGTTACCTGGTGAACATCGGATTCGTTGCCGCGCAACGCCGTTGGCTCGTGTGGGCGCCGGCGGGAGGTGCCATGTGAAGATCTTCGCGCAACGCTGGCTGGTCTTTCTCGGGTGCCTGGTGGTCTGGCAGTTCGCCGCGGCCAGCGGCGCCAACCCGTACTTCCCTCCCCCGCTGCGGATCCTGCGGGCGGCCGGCGACCTGTGGTTCTCCGGCCCCGCCTGGCACCTGTGGCTGACCAGCTCGGTCGGCGACGACATCCTGCCGAGCCTGGCGCGGCTGCTGATCGGCTGGGCCGTCGCCGCGGTGATCGGGGTGCTGGCCGGGATCGCGCTCGGCCGGTCGGCGGTGGCGACCGACTACGTCGCCCCGCTGCTGTCGTTCGCCAGGGCGGTGCCGCCGCCGCTGCTGGTGCCGGTGTTCCTGGTGGTGTTCGGCATCGGCCCGCAGATGGAGGTCGCCACCATCGTCCTGGGTGTGGTGTGGCCGATCCTGCTCAACACCATCGACGGCGCGCGGTCGGTCGACGCGGTCAAGGTGGAGACGGCGCGGGCGTTCCGGATCACCCGGTCGCGGTGGATTCTCGGCGTCGTGCTGCCCTCGGCGCTGCCGAAGGTCTTCGCCGGGCTGCGGGTCAGCCTCGCGCTCTCGCTCATCCTGATGGTGGTCTCCGAGCTGGTCGGCAGCACCAGCGGGATCGGTTTCCAGTTGGTCAACGCGCAGCAGGCCACCTTCGACTATCCGGCGATGTGGGCGTGGATCGCGTTGATCAGCGTGTTGGGCTATGTCCTCAATGGACTGTTCCTCGCGGTCGAGCGCAGAGTGCTCGGCTGGCACCACGGCTACACCGGGCAGGCGGGGCGATGACGGAGAACATGCTGGAAGTGACCGGTCTCGGGCACGTCTACCGCGCCAAGGAGCAGACGCACACCGCGTTCGGCGACATCTCCTTCGCGGTGGACCGGGGCGAGATCGTGTGCATCGTCGGGCCTTCTGGCTGCGGCAAGTCCACGCTGCTGCGCTGTCTTTCGGGGTTGCTGCGGCCGACAAGCGGCACCGTGTCGCTGCACGGGACCGAGGTCACCGAGGTGCCGGACGAGCTGGCGATGGTGTTCCAGGACTACAGCAGGTCGCTGTTCCCGTGGCGCACGGTCGCCGGCAACATCGAGTTCCCGTTGCGGGGGCGCGAACTGTCCAAGGCGCAGCGGCGGGAACGCGTCGAGGAGGCGCTGTCCTGGGTCGGGCTGTCCGGCGCGGCCACGAAGTATCCGTGGCAGCTGTCCGGCGGCATGCAGCAGCGCGTCGCGATCGCCCGCGCGCTGGCCTATCGGCCGATGCTGATGCTGATGGACGAGCCGTTCGCCTCGGTGGACGCGCAGACCAGGGCCGAGCTGGAGGACCTGGTGCTCCAGGTGCGCGCGGAGCACGAGATGACCGTGCTGCTGGTGACCCACGACGTGGACGAGAGCGTCTATCTCGGCGACCGCGTGCTGGTGCTGTCCAAGTCGCCGGCCAGCGTCGTGGAGACGTTGAGCGTCGATCTGCCGGCGCCGCGCGACCAGATCGGCACCAGGGGCGCAGAGGAGTTCGTGCGGCTGCGCACCGAGGTCGCGCAGCGCATCCGCAACACCGCCCCCACGAGCTAGCCGCTGTTGGGCCACACCAGCTAGCCGCTGTTGGGCCACACCAGCGAGCTGGTGTGGCCCAACGGCATTGCTAGTACAGGGCGTCGTAGTCGGGGTCGACCCGCACGTGCAGCAGCACCGGTTGGTCGGAGGCGATGGCCGCGCCGAGCGCCTCGTGCAGTTCCTCCGGCGTCCGCACGTGCCTCGACGAGCAGCCCATGCCGCTGGCGAGCGCGCAGAAGTCCAGCCCGCCAAGCTCCATCCCCGGCACCTTGGCCGCGCCGTGGCTGTCGGCCATCGACCGCAGCGCGCCGTACTGGGCGTTATCGAGGATGACGAAGGTGACCGGGGTGTGCTCGCGGACCGCGGTCCACACGGCCTGGATCGAGTACATGCTCGACCCGTCGCCGACGATCGCGACGACCGGCCGGTTCGGTTCGGCCAGCGCCGCGCCGACGGCACCGGGCAGGCCGTAGCCGAGCACCCCGCTGGCGATGGTGAGGAATCCCCTGCCGCGCGTGGTGATCGGCAGGTACTCGTGGAAGTCGTTGCGGTGGCTCGGCGCCTCCTCGACGACGATCGCGTTGTCCGGCAACGCCTTCGCGATCGCGTCCAGCACGTACGCGCCGCTCATCTGGCCGTGCGGCGACGGCGGCGCGGGCGGCGGCGGGGTCTGTCGGGGTGCCGGGGCCGGCCGGTCGGTGGCCGGCAGCAGCGCGGTGAGCTGCTGGATCGCCAGCTTCGGCGTGGCCTGGAGGCCGGTTCCGGTTGGCGCCCAGGCGAGTGCCTGCTCGTCGTCGTTGATCAGGTACAGCTGCGGGAGGTCGGGGCCGTCCGGGGTGACCACGTGGTAGACGAACGCTGGCGCGCCGAGGACGACGACGCAGTCGTGCTCGGCCAGCGCCTCGGCGAGCCGATGCCGCGCAGGCTGGAGGAAGCCCGCGAACAGCGGGTGGTTCTCCGGGAACGAGCAGCGCGAGGACATCGGGGCGGCAAACACCGCGGCCCTGGTCCGCTCGGCGAGCGCGATCACGTCCTCGACCGCGTCGTCGCCGTCCACCGACGCGCCGACCACGATGGCCGGCCGGGAGCTGGCCGTCAGCGCGGCCGCGACCTCGCGCAGCGCCTCGGGGTCCGGCGCGTGGCCGCGCACCCTCGGCCGCGCCTGCACCGGCGCGGCCTCGGCGTCCCAGTCGTCGGCCGGCACGGACAGGAACGTTGGCCCGTAAGGAGGTTGGGTGGCCAGGTGGTACGCCCTGGCGAACGCGGCCGGCACGTCGGCGGCGCGCGCGGGCTGGTAGCTCCACTTCACGTAGGGCTTGGGGAACTCGGCCGCCTCGATCGCGCCGAGGAACGGCTCGCCGACGAGCAGCGACCGCGACTGCTGTCCGGCGATGATGACCAGCGGGGACCGGTTCTTGTACGCGGTGACCACGCTGCCAAGCGCGTGGCCGACCCCGCCGGAGGAGTGCAGGTTCACCACCGCCGCGTTGCCGGTGAACTGCGCGTAGGCGTCGGCCATCGCGACGACGGTGGACTCCTGTAAGCCCAGCACGTAGCGGAAGTCGTCCGGCCAGTCCGCGAGGAAGGCCAGCTCGGTCGAGCCGGGATTGCCGAAGACGGTGGTGGTTCCCCACTTCCGCATCAGGTCCCTGGTGACGTCACGAACGGTGGGTTTGCCAACTGCAACCACGACACTCCTTGTCATTGGCCAACAGTTGCTGATCCTAAGATCAATCGGACAGATTGCCCATGCGTGCGACCGAATCCGTGACCTGAAGTCCGTCGAGCACGACGTGCAGGCTGCGCCGCCACTGTTCCGGCTCGGCGCGGATGTCCATCGTGCGGTCGACCGAGGACAGCCCCGCGAGCAGGAACGTGACGTCCTGCCAGGTCAGGTCGGCCCGCAGCGCGCCGGCCGCCTGGGCGCGCTCGATCAGCAGCTGGGCGCGTTCCCGCAGCTGGATGACGGGCGCGTCGATGTCGAGGCCGCATTCGCGGCCGAGCGCCTCGTTGATGCCCTTGCTTTCGACGCGCAGCCGCACGAACGCCTCGGCGAACGTGCGGAAGCCGTGCCAGGGGTCGGGATCGGACAGCAGCGTCCGCGCGACCTCGGCGACCTCGGTGACCAGGTCGGCGAGCACGGCCTCGAGCAGGGCCTCCCGGGACGGCACGCGCCGGTAGAAGGTGCCGATGCCGACGCCGGCCCGGTGCGCGATCTCGTGCGCGGTGACGTCGACGCCGACCTCGACGACGGCCTCCCTGGCCGCGGCGACCAGCCGGGCCACGTTGCGGCGCGCGTCGGCCCTCGGCCGTCGCCCGCCCTGGTCCGCCAGGAGCCGGTCGGTCGCGCTCTCCGTCGTGGTCATGCCCACATCATACCAAGTGGACCTCGGAGGTCCGGTTGTGCTTCGATAACCGGACCAAACAAGTCCGGTTGACTCTCTCTGGAGGATCTCTGATGGCCGCGAACACGATCCGCGTCGGCATTCTCGGCGCGAGCCCGGACCGGGGCTGGGCCTCGACGGCGCACGTCCCCGCGCTGCGCGCGCTGCCCGAGTACGAACTCACCGCCGTCGGCACCAGCCGCGCCGACAGCGCCAGGAAGGCCGCCGAGCTGTTCGGCGCCGCGCACGCGTTCACCGACGCGCGGCAGCTCGCCGAGCACCCCGAGGTCGACCTGGTGACCATCACGGTCAAGGTGCCGGCGCACGTCGAACTCGTGCGGGCCGCGCTCGACGCGGGCAAGCACGTGTATTGCGAGTGGCCGCTGACCGCCACCACCGAACAGGCCGAGGAGCTGGCCTCGGTGGCCGCGCTGCGGGGCGTGCACCACGCGATCGGCCTACAGAGCAGGTACTCCCCCGCGATCAACCACGCGAAGGCGCTGATCGCCGAGGGCTACGTCGGCCGGGTCACGTCCGTGAACGTGTACTCCGCGCGCGGCAAGGGCGGCGGCGTCGGGATCCCCTCGTGGAGCGCGTACACGCTGGACCAGGCCAACGGCGCCGGGCTCGTCGAGGTCGGCGGCGGACACACCCTCGACGCGGTGGAACACCTGGCAGGAAGGATCACCGAGCTGTCGGCCGGCCTGTCCGTGCAGCGCCCCGAGTACACGATCGCGGAGACCGGCGAGCGGATCGACGTGACCAGCCCGGACCAGCTGCTGTTGGCGGGCACCCTGGCCGGCGGCGCCGCGCTGTCCGTGCACCTGCACGACGCGAAGGTGTCCGACGCGCGCACCAGGGTGGAGATCGCCGGCACCGAAGGCGATCTGGCCATCGTGTCCATCGAGGAGAGCGGCGGACTCGCGTCGTCGATCCAGATCGGCAACCTGCGCGTGCTCGGCACCAGGGACGCCAGCGGGGTGCTGCGCGAGCTGCCCGTCCCGGACCGGTTCCGCACGGTCCCCGGCGACCTTCCCGATCTGGCCGTGCGCAACATCGCCGAGCTGTACGCGCAGCTCGCGCGCGACATCCGCACCGGAAGCCGCGACACGGCCGACTTCGCCGACGGCGTCAGGGTGCACCGCCTGCTCGACGCGGTCCGGCGGTCCTCGGTGACCGGTACGCGGGTGACGTTCGCAGGCTGATCGGCGACCGGCGTGAAACAGGGCCGACGACGCTAAAAGCACTTGAATCTGACACCAATGTCAACTTCTACCATGTCGGCATGATGATCACACCGTCCACGAAGGAGTCTTCGATGAACGACCTGACCGGCAAGGTAGCGCTGGTGACCGGCGGCAGCCGCGGGATCGGCGCGGCGATCGCGCGACGGCTGGCCGACGCGGGGGCAGCGGTCGCGCTGACCTACGTCCAAGCGGCAGACCAAGCGCGCGGCGTCGCCAAGCAGATCGAGGCGGATGGCGGCAGAGCTGCGATCATCCAGGCCGACCTGACCCAGCCGAACGGCGCGGCGGAGGCAGTGGAGCAGACGGTGCGGGAACTGGGCCGCATCGACATCCTGGTGAACAACGCGGGCTTCCTCACCTACGGTCCACTGGCCGAGGTGTCCGCCGAGGAACTGGACCGGGTGCTCGCGGTGGACGTCCGGTCGGTGTTCCTGGCCGCCCAGGCCGCCGCCCGGCACATGGGCGACGGCGGGCGGATCATCAGCATCGGGTCGTGCTTCAACGGGCGCGTTCCCGGCGCGAACTTCGTCTTACAGGCGACGGCGAAGTCCGCGCTCATCGGGCTGACCAAGGGACTCGCCAGGGAGCTGGGGCCGCGCGGAATCACCGCCACCATCGTGGACCCCGGCCCGATCGACACCGACATGAACCCGGCCGACGGCGAGACCGCCGACTTCCAGCGCTCCCTCACCGCACTGGGACGCTACGGCGAGGCCGAGGACATCGCCGCCGCGGTGGCCTACCTGGCGGGCCCCAGCGGCCGCTACATCACCGGCACCACCCTCGCCGTGGACGGCGGGTACACCGTCTGACGGGTGTCAGCCGGCCGTCCTGGCGGGGCGGAAGGTCGCGACGATCGCCCGGAGTTCGGTGATACGCAACAGGTGCGCGGCCACCGCGTAGACACCCGCACCGGCGAGCCCGGCTGCCCCGATCGCGGCGCTCGACCCCAGCACACCGGTGCCGAGCGCCGCGCCGCAGGCACGGATCGCGCCGAGGCCGGCCGCGCCTGCGGCGAGCGCGGCCAGCCGCATCCGGCCGTGCGAGCGGACCAGCCGGTGGCCGTCGACGCGGCCGATGCGCCGCCGCAACACCTGCGCGGCGAGCACCGCGCCGAGCGCGTAGGCGAAGGCGTAGCAGCTGGCCAGCGCGACCACGAGATCCTTGCCAGGCACCACCATCGCCGCGATCAGCGAGGCCACGATCGCCGCCGCGACGACCGTGCTGTGGATGAGGGCCGGTGTCCTCGCGTCCTGGAGGACGTAGAACACGCGCAGCATGATCTGGTAGCCGGCGAAGGGCACCAGGGCGAGGCCGAACGCGACGAGCGTCGCGCCGGTCAGCCTGGCCGCGACCGGAGCTGTGTTGCCGTGGTCGAACAGCACGGTGGCGATCTGCGGGCCGAGCAGCATCAACCCGGCGGCGACCGGCACGAGCACCACGGCGGTGAGCCGCAGGCTGCGCGACAGGTCGTCGGTGAGCCGAGGCAGGTCGCGGTCGGCCGCGGCGCGGCTCATCCTCGGCAGCACACCGGTGATCACCGACAACGCGACCACAGCGTAGGGCAGCTGGAACAGGGTGTAGGCGTTCTGGTAGACGCTCATCCCGTCCACGTGAGTGGCGAGCCTGGACACGACGGCAAACAACGACTGAGCGGCGACGACGTACAGCAGCGTCCAGCCGACCATCCGCGCGATGGAACGCAGGCCGACCCCGCGCGGATTCAGCCGCAGTCGCAGGGGAAAGCGGCTGCGCCGGGTCACGATCACGAGCACCAGCAGCTGTACGCCGACGCCCGCCGTCGTGCCGACGCCGAGCAGCACCGACTGCGTCGACGTCACCGTGGTCAGGTCGCCGCGACCGCCGAGGACGAGGTACGCCACCGCGGTGCCGACCATGATGACGTTGTTGGCCACCGGGGCCCACAGCGGCGCGGTGAGCCGGCCGCGCGTGTTCAGGACGGCCGCGAGCGTCTCGCTGATGCCGTAGAACAGGATCTGCGGCACGAAGAACCGCGTGAACGTCACGGCCAACTCCCGTTGCTGGCCGGTGAAAGCGGGTGCGTAGAGGCCGACGATCTGCGGCGCCAGCAGGACGGTGGCGAGCACCGCGACGCCGAGACCGTAGACCACCAGGGACAGCAGCCGTTGCGCGTACAGGTCGCCCGCGTCCGTGCGGCCCGCGCCCGCGCGCACCAGCAGCGGCACCACCATGCTGCCGAGCACCCCGCCGAACACGACGTCGTAGATCTGGTTCGGCACGTTGTTGGCCACGGTGTAGGTCTCGAGGAGCCGCGTGCCGAGGCCGAGCGCGGCGGCCAGCACCACCATCCGCAGGAATCCCGTGATCCGCGCGACAAGGGTGGCCACGGCCATCGTCCGGCCGGTGCGCATCAGCCCAGGTTCGGTCAACGCCGCCTCCCCAGTGCTCGGTCCGTCCAGTCTGCCGGACTTGACCTTGTCGGGTCAGACCGCCTGCCGATAGGCCTTCACGTGGTCGAGGCAGAGGTAGAGCGTCAGGCCCTCCGGCGTCGTGGTGCGCGACAGGCCGCCCCAGGCCCGGTCGGGGTCTAGCGCGGTGAGCATGGCCTCAAGCGCGCGGAAGTCGGCATCGGTCGAAGCATGTGCCGCCGGCGTCGGGTCAACGGTCTTGAGGCCGCCAAGCTCGTCCTCGTAGCGGAGCTGGCCAGGGGCCTGGGCCATCAGTTCCTTCATCGCGTCGCAGTCGGCCTTCACGTGCTGGTCGAGCGCGTCGACCGTCATGCCGAGCACGGGCGCGGCGAGCGGCGCGACGTGCTTGAGGATCGTGAGGAGGTGTTGCAGGTACGGGCCGAACCTGCGGTACCAGTTGGCGGGCTGCGTGATCGGGTAGACGCCGTCGGGTTCCGGAAGTCGGTGCCACGCACCGGGTTCCTCGCAGTAGAGGCGGAGTTCGTAGGCGGAGCCGGTGAGTCTGCGGCCGCCCTGCACGAGCGCGAACACGCTGGGGCAGCGCGCTTCCTGCTGTAGTTGCAGGAGGTGTTGCAGCTTGAGGAACATCCGCTGCTGGTACTCGCTCTGCTCGCCGAGCTTGCCGTCGACCCGGACGACCGTGTCCCTGATCTGGTCGATGGTCGCGCGCAGGCCGCCCCGTTCGGACGGCGCGAAGCCATGCAGGAGCGTCTGCACGGACACCAGCTCGGTCGACTTGCGGCACTCGATCTGCTCGCGGGGCGGGGTGCGCGCAAGGCGGCTGCGCAGGTCCTCGTAGTCGAACAGCTCGGGGCATGGTTCGCCGCCGTCGTCCTGACAGCGGCAGGGCACGCGCCGGGTGATGTCGAGGCCGGGGAACCGTTCCAGGGTCAGGTTCAGGCCGTCGTCCAGGACCGAGAAGAACGCGGCGGGCGAGGGTCCCCGAACCGTGAGTTCCACCGTGTTGCGGTGCCGGTTCGCTTCCAACAGCGCGAAGTGCCGGCCGTCGGTGTGCCTCAGCAGGACCCCGCTGCGCCAGTGCGTCCCTGTGCTGAACCGGTGCGAGCGCGCGATGAACCAGGTCGGGATGCCCGGCGGCATGGTGTTGAGGCTGTAGCGGACGCGGATCTCGTGGGAGTCGGGTCGGCGCGATCTCGGACCAGGTGCTCTGGTACGGCGGCGGATCCCAGGGCAGGCGCTCGACGACGAGACTCACGTCGCCCGCCCGGCCCGCGTCAATCCGGTAGGAGAGGTCGTACTTGTCCATCATGCCGAGGAAGTGATCGCGCAGGCCGCGGTTGAGGTCGGACCACAGGTCGTTGAGGTGCGGTCGTTTCAGCAGGCCGTTCGCGTCGGCGACCTCCCTGCTGTCCAGGACCTTGCTGATGTACTCGTTGACCCATTCCGGCTGGAGCACGACGGTCTGCGCCAGCTCCGGATCGTCCTCGTAGTAGAGGATGTCGCCGAGTTGGTGCAGCGCGCTGGACAGGTAGCGCTGCTGGACCGGGTCGGCGACCCCGGCGTTGGACATGAGCTGCCACATGCGTTCCGGGGTCACGGCCTTCTCGGCCGAGGTGCGCAGCGACTCGGCCGCGGTGAGCCAGGTCGTCGGCCACTCGGAGCCCATCAACGGGAGCGTGGCGGCCTCGTCGGACAGGCGCGCGCGGAGGGCTGGGCGGGTGTCGGGCACACCCGGAAGTTGTATCGAAGCTGCGCACCACCAGCATCGAACACCCGTGCGAACCCACGCAAGATCACGATCGAGTGACTCCCACATCCCGGCACTGCGTGGTCAGGTCCGCTCGAACTGCCGTGTGGATGCGTCGGTGTGCCTCAGCGATGTCACCAGTCATCTCGCCCGCAGCCCCTGTTTTCAGCCAGCACTTCGCGGCGAGGCCAAGGGGCGTTATCCGACCCAACGGTGATGCACCCGAATGCCAGCGTCAGCTGATCTTCAGGTAGCTGACAGGAACCGCTGACATGGTGGAACCGTGGCGGCTGTTCGGGTGAACGGAACGGCGCGGTGGGCCCGGTCCCCGCTGCGCCGAGACCGGCTTGTCCGAATGGTTCCGCTGCCGACCACGACTCCGTTCACGTTCTGGTACCTGGTTGGGCTGTTCGTCACGACCCTCGTGATCCGGGTCGTGGATCCGGCGATCGCCGCGCACCTGCTCGCCTGGTCCAGCACGAGCGCGCAGAACATCGCGCACCACCCCGGCCGTTCGCTCGTCGCCAGCGCGTTGTGGCTGGCCGATCCGCACTGGCTGGCGTACGCGTTCCTCTTCGCGGTCGCCCTCGCGCCGCTGGAGCGGCGGGTCGGCTCGCGGTGGACGTTCGCGATCTTCGCCAGCGGGCACGTGGTCGCCTCGCTGGCCACCGAGCTTCCCGTGCTGTGGGCCGTCCGGCAGCACCTGCTGCCGCGCTCCGACGGGCACCTGATCGACGTCGGCGTGAGCTACGGGCTGTTCGCCACGGCCGGCGCGTTGCTGTGCGTGCTGCGGGGTCCCTGGCGGTGGACCGCGTTGGCGGCGGCCGAACTCGGGATCGTCCTCGTCTACCTTGCCGACGGCCCCGGCGGCACGGACGCCTCGGTCACCGCGCTCGGCCATCTGCTCGCCCTGCACCTCGGGCTGCTCGGCTGGCTCCCCTGGCTGCGTCGCCGCGGCCTGGTTGGCACGCTCCGCCCGGCGACACCCTCCTGGCTCAGGACGGCGGCCCGCGCCGTCGTCCTGAGCCAGCGTCGGGCGGCGGCATGGTCGCGGGGCTCCGGTGATCCCGGAGCCCCGCGAGCCGCCGTGCTCAGCGGCCGTCCCTAGGAACCCGTCCCAGAGTCAACCAGCCGGTCTCCGGAAACTAGTGCGTCCAGTCGGCCAGCATCTGCTGCCTGGCCTGGTCCAGGGTGATGTCCCCGTTGCAGACCTGGACCTTGAGCGAGTTCTCTTCCTTGTCCTTGTCCTCCGCGCCGGGGTTGGACACCGACGTCCTCGGCTGCGGCCACAGGTTGTTCGGGTCGCGCGGCGCGCCGCCAAGCTCCAGCGGGACCAGGTGGTCCTCTTCGAGGTCGGCATTGGAGATGTCGGCCTCGCCGTAGGCGATCTTCTGCTGGTTCTTCAACGCCGTGGTGTAGGAGGCCGGCGGGCGGACGGTC
Source organism: Solihabitans fulvus (assembly GCF_008386585.1). Taxonomy (GTDB): domain Bacteria; phylum Actinomycetota; class Actinomycetes; order Mycobacteriales; family Pseudonocardiaceae; genus Solihabitans; species Solihabitans fulvus. The sequence continues at coordinate 10,124 of NZ_VUOB01000104.1, read as the reverse complement.
CTGGTCCAGCCGGACACGCAGATCGTGTCGTTGATGGTGTCCTGGGTGACGTCCGGGTTGAATGCGCCCGGCGTGCAGTTCACGTCGGCCTTGCCGTCGAGCGCGAAACAGGTCTGCGTGTCGGCGTGCGCCACGGCGCCGGACAGCAGGCCGCCGAACAGGGCGAGCGCCGGGACGATAGCGTATCGGTATCGCTTCATGAGAAACCGCCTTCTGGCAGGGAATGTGCAGGGCTCGGAAGTCGGCGACGAACTAGTGCGTCCAGTACGCGAGGATCTGCTGGCGCGCCTGGGCGAGGGTCAGGGATCCGTTGCACACTTTGACCTTGAGGGCGTTCTCCTCGCGGTCCTTGGTCTCCGCGCCCTGTCCAGGCGGCGTGACGGACGCGCGCGGCTGCGGCCACAGGTTGTTCGGGTCGCGCGGCGCGCCGCCAAGCTCCAGCGGGACCAGGTGGTCCTCTTCGAGGTCCGAGTTGGAGATGTTGGCCTCGCCGTAGGCGATCTTCTGCTGGTTCTTCAACGCCGTGGTGTACGACGCCGGCGGCCGCACCGTGGCGGTCCAGCCGGACACGCAGATCGTGCTGCCGATCGTGGACTGCGTGACGTTCGGGTTGAACGCGCCCGGCGTGCAGCGCACGTCGGCGCGACCGTTGAGGGCCACGCAGCTCTGCGCTGACGCGGCGTCGGCCACCGAAGTGGACAGAGCGCCGACGAACAGCGCGACGAGCGGGACGAGTAACGCGTGACTGCGTTTCACGGTGGCACCTTCCAACGACGACAGGGGTCGTCTAGTGGATACCTGCCGAACCGTTGGCAATCAAGAAATCACGAGTAAACAGCGTCCCAAGTGAAAAGTTAACGAGGTCGGTGCGCGGACGTTGGCCGAGTGTTCATCCCGGAGTCGGCCAACGTCCGCCGCGTCACCGTCCCGACCCGATACCGGTGATGGCCCTGACCTCCATCTCGGCCTGCTTGCGGCCGTCGGCGGGTTCCTTGCTCAGGATCGTGCCGACGAAGCCGCACAGGAACGACAACGGGATCGAGACCAGGCCGGGGTTGCTCAGCGGGAACCAGTGGAAGTCGACGTCCGGGAAGATCGCCGTCGGCCCGCCGGAGAAGGCCGGCGAGAAGATGATCAGCACCAGGCACGAGCCGAGCCCGCCGTAGATCGCCCACAGCGTGCCCTTGGTGTTGAACCGCTTCCAGAACAACGAGAAGAGGATCGTGGAGAGGTTCGCCGAGGCGGCCAGCGCGAGCGCGAGGGACACCAGGAACGCGACATTCTGGCCATTTGCCGCGATACCACCGGCAATGGCCAGCACGCCGACCGCGATCGCGGTGAGCCGGGCGACCCTGACCTCCTGGCGCGGCTCGGCGTTGCCGCGCTTGATGACGTTCGCGTACACGTCGTGCGCGAAGGACGCGGACGCGGCGAGCGTCAGCCCGGCGACCACCGCGAGGATCGTGGCGAACGCGACCGCGCACACGACGCCGAGCAGGACCGCTCCGCCGATCTTGAACGCCAGCAGCGGGGCCGCGGAGTTCTCGCCGCCCGGCGCGCGCAGGATCGCGTCCGAGCCGACGAGCGCGGTCGCGCCGAAGCCGATCACCAGCGTGCACAGGTAGAACACGACCATCGTCCACGTCGCCCACACCACCGAGCGGCGCGCCTCCTTGGCGTTGGGCACGGTGTAGAAGCGCATCAGCACGTGCGGCAGGCTGGCGATGCCGAGCACCAGGGACAGCGCGAGCGAGATGAAGTCGAGCTTGGTGATGCCGGACTTTCCGTACTTCACACCGGGGTTGAGCAGCGCGTCGCCGTGGGCGTTGTTCTGCGCCGCGCCCTCCATGATGTTGGACAGGCTGAAACCGAACTTACCCAACAGGAAGATCGTGGTGAGGGTGACGCAGACCAACAGCAGGGCCGCCTTGATGATCTGCACCCAGGTGGTGCCCTTCATGCCGCCAACCAGGACGTAGAACACCATGATGATGCCGACGATCACGATGACGATCGCCTGGCCGCCCTTGCTGGTGACGTTCAGCAGCAGCGCGACGAGGCCGCCGGCGCCGGCCATCTGGGCGAGCATGTAGAAGAAGGAGATGACGAGCGTGGCGTTGGCCGCCGCCGCGCGGACCGGGCGCTGCCTCATCCGGTACGCCAACACGTCGCCGACGGTGAAGCGGCCGGTGTTGCGCAGGCTCTCGGCGATCAGCAGCAGGCCCACGAGCCAGGCGACGACCCAGCCGACCGAGTAGAGGAAGCCGTCGTAGCCGTTGACCGCGATGCCGCCGGTGATGCCGAGGAACGACGCCGCCGACAGGAAGTCGCCGGACAGCGCGATGCCGTTCTGCGAACCGCTGAAGCTGCTGCCGGCCGCGTAGTAGTCGGCGGCGGTGCGGTTGCTGCTGCTGGCGCGGTAGACGACGTAGAGGGTGGCGAGGACGAAGACGCCGAACACGCTGAGGTTGAGCACCGGGCTGCCGGCGACACCGTCGGCCAGAGTGACTGTCATTCTTCGACGACCCCCGCGCGCGAGCGGACGAGGTCACGCTGCGGGTCGAGCCGCCGCTTGGCGTACCGCGCGTAGACCAACGTGATGATCACTGTGGACACGAACTCCAGCAGCCCGAACACGATGCCGACGTTGACCTGCCCGCCGACTTTCTGGCTCATGAAATCGTGTGCGTAGGCGGCGAACAGCACGTAGGTGAGGTACCAGGCGAGGAACAGCGCGGACATCGGAAAGACGAAACGGCGCAGCCTGCGGCGGAGTTCCTGAAACTCGGGGCTCTGTTGAATGACGGCAAAATCGGGGTTGCCGTCACTGTCGACCATAGATCCGTCGGTGACGCCCTCGAATGCGGTAAATCCTTGGCCGGCAGCCCGCGAGGCTCGCGGGTCGCGCGAGTCCATGGCGGCCGGTATCGCCTTCGTCATCTACCCCTCCACTGGCATTCCGACTCGCCACACTGCCGCGCGCGACCTTATCGGAGGCGCCAAGCGTAGCGATGACCGGCGCACAGTCAATGCGCGGGCCGCGCACGTTCGTCACAGCGGATCCGGCCGAGGCGACGACGATCACAGGGTGTACCGAACAACACACTCGAAGTAGTGAGCCGGCCTGTGTTTGGGCAGGTCCCGAGGGTCGTATACGATCAAGGATCCAGGGCGATATGCCCGTTTCACCTGGTGAGTGACCGTCGCTGTGCGTACAAGTCCGCTGGTCGCGAACCCAAGCCAAGGTGACACAAGCACATTTCGGCAACAAACAAGCCCCGCCACGAAGTTGGCCGTTGTAGCAGGCCTGACCTCTGCCCTAGTATCACGCAGCACCAACGTCCGCCACATGCGTTTTTGTACGCCCAAACATGTCGCGTTCGGTCGAGTTGATTCGTGTAGCCAGGAGGTAGGCAAAGGTGGAGCTCCTAGAGCGCTCCCGCACCATCGCGAAGCCCGGCTGGAGCCGTTGGCTGGTCCCCCCGGCAGCACTAGCTATTCACCTGTCAATCGGCCAGGCATATGCCTGGAGCGTCTTCAAGCCCCCGCTGGAGAAAACGCTCCACATTTCCGGCACCGGCAGTGCGCTGCCGTTCCAGCTTGCCATTGTCATGTTGGGCCTGTCCGCCGCGTTCGGCGGCACGCTGGTCGAACGCAAGGGCCCGCGCTGGGCGATGTTCGTCTCGCTGGTCGCGTTCTGCTCCGGCCTGCTGATCTCGTCGCTGGGTGTGGCGCTGAGCCAATACTGGATCGTCGTGCTCGGCTACGGGTTCGTCGGCGGCATCGGCCTCGGCATCGGCTACATCTCCCCCGTGTCGACGCTGATCAAGTGGTTCCCGGACCGCCCAGGCATGGCGACCGGCATCGCGATCATGGGCTTCGGCGGCGGCGCACTGATCGCCTCCCCGTGGTCCAGCCAGATGCTCACGTCGTTCGGCGTCACCACCAGCGGCATCTCCAAGGCGTTCCTGATCCACGGCATCGCCTACGCCGTGTTCATGGCGCTGGGTGTCGCGCTGATCCGCGTGCCGAGGCCTGACTGGCGTCCCGCCGGCTGGACCCCGGACGCGAACGCGCCGAAGAAGCTGGTCACCACGGCGAACGTGTCGGCGCGCAACGCGGTCAAGACGCCGCAGTTCTGGCTGCTGTGGATCGTGCTGTGCTTCAACGTCACGGCGGGCATCGGCATCCTTGAGAAGGCCGCGCCGATGATCGTGGACTTCTTCAAGAACACCAGCACCCCGGTGGCCACCACCGCGGCGGTCGGCTTCACCGCGCTGCTGTCGCTGGCGAACATGCTGGGACGGTTCGTCTGGTCCTCGCTGTCCGACCGGGTCGGCCGCAAGAACATCTACCGCTTCTACCTCGGCGCCGGGGCGCTGCTGTACCTGCTCCTGCTGACCGCGGGCAACAGCAGCACCCAGCTGTTCGTGATCGCGGCGATGGCGATCCTGTCCTTCTACGGCGGTGGCTTCGCCACGATCCCCGCCTACCTGAGGGACCTGTTCGGCACCTTCCAGGTCGGCGCGATCCACGGCCGCCTGCTCACCGCGTGGTCGGTGGCAGGCGTGCTCGGACCGCTGATCGTCAACGCGATCGCCGACGCCGGCAAGAGCGCTGGCCACACCGGCTCCAGCCTCTACACGACGTCGTTCTACATCATGATCGCGTTGCTGGTGATCGGTTTCGTCGCGAACGAGTTGATTCGTCCGGTATCGGCGAAGTTCCACGAACCGGCCACCGACGAGCAGCCTGCGGCGGAGAATGGCTCGGAGAGCGCGGAAAGCACGGTGAAGAACTGATGGCCGAGGACGAGACGACCACCGCACCCGCCGAGGGCGCAGCGCCCAACCGCGTCGCGCTGCTCGTGGTGGCCTGGCTTTGGGTCACGCTGCCTTTCCTGTACGGGCTGTACAAGCTCATCATGAACGCGCAGAAGCTCTTCCAGCACTAGTGATGGACCACGGGTCGAGGCGGACGCGTCGCGCGTCCGCCTCGACCCGGGTTTGAGAAAGACGGGCTCAACAGGTGACTGTGGTGGAGCGAGCGGTCCCGGACGTCGTGCAGGACGGCGGTCGCCGACCGTCCTGGCGGTCCGTCACGGACTGGCGGAACTGGCGGCTGCCGATCAAGCTGGCCGCCGTACTGGTGGTGCCGGTCGCCGTGGCGATGGTCGCCAGTGTCGGGCAGATCCGCGCCGACATCGACCGGTCGAACACGTACAGCACCATGCAGCAGTTGGCGAAGCTGCGCGGCTACCTGATCCCCGTGACGACGGCGCTGCAACAGGAACGCACGGTCGCCGTGCTGCGCGCCGACAACGGCGGCGTCGACCTGGCCTCGTTCAAGCAGCGCGTCGGCGCCGTCGACGCGCGCGCAGGCGCGGTGCAACGGTTCGTGGACAAGGCCGGCAGCCTCGGCGAGACCGCCGGCACGCGGTGGCAGGACTACAACAAGCGCCTCGCCGACCTCGACCAGGTCCGCAAGCACATCGTGGACGGCTCCGGCGACGTGCCGACCGAACTCGCCGGCTACAACGCGGCCATCAAGTCGCTGCTGGACTTCGACCAGTCGCTGGCCAGCCAGTTCAGTGACCCGCAGCTGGTCGGCCAGGCCCTCGCCCTCTACGAGATCGAGGCCGCCAAGGAGCAGATCTCCCAGGAACAGGCGATCGTGCTCGCCGGCATCAACCGGGGAAAGCTGCTCAACACCGAGCTGCGGTCGCTTGCCGAGGCCGACATCCGGCTCCAGGACAAGCTCACCGACTTCCAGGCCGCCGCTACCGCGAGCCAGGTGCACGACTACGAGCAGGCCGTGTCCGGTCCTGCCGTGGAGAGCCGCAAGCGGCTGGTGCAGACCGCGCTCGCCCAACCGGATTCGCCGGACCAGTCGCAGAACAAGGTGCGGCCGCCCGTTCTCCAGATCGTCCAGGCGGACTGGACGAACGCGTCCGAGGGCACCATCGCGCTGATGGCGAAGGTGAGCACCGCGCTGTCGGACCACCTCAACACCGCCGTCGCCGACCTCCAGGACACCACGAGCAACCAGGCCGGTATCGCCTCGGTCGTGCTGCTCGCGATGCTGCTGCTCGCCGCCGCCATCGGCTGGGTCGTCGGCCGCTACCTGCTGCGCTCGCTGAGCACGCTGCGCCGCACGGCCCTCGACGTAGCGCAGCACCAGCTGCCGGCCGCCGTGGCCAGCATCCGCGAGGGTGGCTCGCCGGACGAGACGATCGCGCCGGTGCCGGTGCACACCACCGAGGAGTTCGGCGAGCTGGCCCGCGCGTTCGACGCGGTGCACGGGCAGGCCATCCGGTCGGCGGTCGAGCAGGCCGGCCTGCGCGGCAACATGCGCAACATCTTCGTGAACCTGTCCCGCCGCAGCCAGGGTCTCGTTGAGCGCCAGCTCAAGCTCATGGAGCAGCTGGAGCGCGACGAGGAAAGCCCTGAGCAGCTGGCGAACCTGTTCAAGCTCGACCACCTCGCGACCCGAATGCGGCGCAACAACGAGAACCTGATGGTGCTCTCGGGCAGCGAGCTGGCGCGGCGGTTCACCAAGCCGGTCGCGCTCGGCGACGTGCTGCGCGCGGCCGCGTCGGAGATCGAGCAGTACCAGCGGGTGATCGTGCAGTCCGTGCCGACGGTGCAGATCGTCGGCTACGCGGCCGGTGACCTGGTGCGTCTCATCGCGGAGCTGCTGGACAACGCGGCGGCGTTCTCGCCGCCGGGGACGCAGGTGCTGCTCGCGGCGAGCGGCCGGGCCGACGGCGGCATGCAGATCGAGGTGCTCGACGAGGGCATCGGGATGAGCGACGACGAGCTCGTCGAGGCCAACGGCCGCGTCACCGCCGACGGCTCGGAGGAAGTCCCCACGTCGCGCCAGATGGGCCTGTACGTGGTCGGTCGGTTGGCTGGCCGGCACTCGATCAGCGTGCGGCTGGCGGTCAGCCAGCAGGGCGAGGGGCTGCGCGCGTTGGTGCTGGTGCCCGGCGAGCTGGTGCGCAGCCAGGGCGGCGCCCAGTTCGATCCGCCGACGCTGACGGCCGCGCCGGTCGGCGGCGACGGGGCCTCCGCCACGGCGTTGCTGCCGGTGGCGTCGGCCGACACCATGGTCGACATCGGCAGTGTGTTGCAGCCGGCCGAGGTCGTCGACGACCGCGCGCCGGTGGCCGGCGGGATGTTCGCGCCGGTCACGCCGGTCGAGCAGGAGGCCGCGCCGGCTGACGAGGACTGGGCGTCGTTCAACGGCGGGTCCGTCGACCACGTGCCGCGCCACGAGGAGTACCCGCCTCGGTATGAGGAGTACGCGCCTCGGTATGAGGAGTACGCGCCTCGGCACGAGGAGTCGGAGGCGCCGCGTCCCTCGATGTTCGAGGACACCACGACGTCGGGGTGGTTCGCCGGCAAGCCGGCCGACGACGAGGCCGAGGTGCCGGTCGAGGCGGGCGAGTGGCTGGAACCCAGCCCGCGCCTGGCGGGTTGGGCGCCGACGCCGGACGAGGCCGCGGACTTCAGCGCGGTGGACGAGACCGAGAGCGACGACGACGACCTGTTCGGCTGGTTCGGGGACCTGGACCTGGACGAGCTGCACGACCTGCCAGACGTCGCGGCCGGGGTCGGCGCGCGCGGCGAGTCGAGTTCGGCCATCGCCGGTCCGCTGGCCGGGGAAGCCTTTTCGTCGGCCGCCAACGCGGGAGTTCCGGCGGGCGCGGCCAACGGTGGTTACGACGGTGGCGCCTATTCGACGGCCGCCAACGCAGGAGTCCGGTCGGGCGCGTCCCCGCACGATTCCCGTGCGGCGGCGGCCTTCTCGTCGACGGCGCAGCCTGCCGCGCGTGCCGAGTTCGGTGCTGGGGCGGCATTCCAGTCGGTGAGCCGCGCTCCCGCGCAGCCGTCTCCCGCGCAGCAGCCCGTCGCGCGACAGGCCTCCACGCAGCACGAGCCCACGCAGCCGGGCGCGTTGCCGAAGCGCCAGCCAAAGAGTCCCGGGCCGCAGGGTCCTGGACAGCAGGGTCCCGGACCGCAGCAGGGTCTCGCGCAGCCGAGTCCCGCGCAGCCGAGTCCGGCACAGCCTGCCGTTGGGCCTGCTGGCCTGCCGGTGCGGGTGCCGCGTGCGGTCGCGCCGCGCGAGTCTCAGGCGAGTGCCGGGCAGCACGCGACCGGCGGATCCAGCTTCTTCACGCCGAACGTGCCGGTCGAGGACGCGTCCTCGCTGCCGGTGCGCAGGGCGCGCGAAGTGCCGGCCGCCGCGCCGGCGCCCGTGTCCGCCGCTCCCCCGAGGCCCGCGCCGACGCTGTCGCCGCCGACCGATCCCGCGCCGGCCGCGCAGACCGAGGCCGGGCTGCCCAAGCGGCAACCCAAGGCGCACCTCACGCCGCAGTTGGCCGGTCGGCCCGGTTCCACCGGGCAGGCCGCCGCGCCCGCCGCCGCGCACCGGCGCGACCCGAACAACGCTCGCGGCTTCCTGAACAGCTTCCAGTCCGGTATCCGCCAGAGTCACGACACTCCGGCACGACACCACATCGACAACACCGATGGCCAGGAGAAGACCACATGACCACACCCCAGTCCCGGCAGGTGGACCGGTTCGGCTGGTTGGTCGACAGCTTCACCGACCGCGTTCCCGGCGTGGCGCACGCGGTGGTGATCTCGGTGGACGGCCTGATGCTGACGTCGTCCTCCCGGCTGCCGGCTGACCGCGCCGACCAGTTGGCCGCGATCGCGGCGGGCGTCGTGAGCCTCACCGAGGGCGCGTCCCGCTGTTTCGAGGGCGAGCGCGTGTTGCGCACGGTCGTCGAGATGGACCACGGGATCATGTTGCTGATGTCCATTTTGGACGGATCCTGTCTCGCCGTGCTCGCGGCGCCCAACTGCGATGTCGGTCAGGTGGCCTACGAGATGACCGTGCTGGTCGACCAGGTGGGTCAGATGCTGACCCCCGAGTTGCGCGCCGAGTTGCAGGGCGTGCAGCGGTCCTCGGCTCAACCGTCCGTGTGAGGTGATCATGAGCCCTGATGGTGGTCAAGCCGACAACGGCACAAGAGGCCGGCAGGACGAGTCGGACGACTCGTTCGCGTTCCTGATGAACGGCTTCAGCCTGGACAGCACCAGGCGCAAGGACAAGGACGGCGAGCAGGGCCCCGGCCGCAGGCGCCGCAACAACGACGACGACAACCGGCTGCTGTCGGACACGTTGGCGGCCGGCCAGCACGACCTCGAGGACGACGAGGAGGAGTCCGCGTCGATCGTCCGCGCCTACACCTGGACGGGCGGGCGGACGAAGTCCGACTATCAGCTGGAGATCGAGACTTTGGTCTCGGTCAGCGACACCGGCTACAACCCCGCCGCCGTGATGCAGGTGGAATACCACGAGGTCGCACGCCTGTGCGGGCAGCCGCGTTCGGTCGCCGAAGTGGCGGCGCTACTGTCACTTCCGTTGGGGGTGGCCAAGGTGCTGCTCGGCGACATGGCCGGGCTCGGCGTGATCGTCGTGCACGAGACCGCGTCCGCCGACGGAAACCTGCCGAACATGGCGCTGTTGGAAAGGGTGCTGAGTGGACTACGCCGGCTCTGATCCCTTGGGAGACCCCACGACGTCGGAGCTGACCTCGGCCAAGATCGTGGTGGCCGGCGGCTACGGGGCCGGCAAGGCGGCCTTCGTCGGCTCGATCGCCGACTCGGATCTGATGAGCTGCACGATGTTGCCGCCGGACGGTGCGGGTCTCGGCGATCCAGCGTCGCTGGAGTTCGGTCGGGTGTGGCTCGACCCGACGCTGATCCTGTACCTGTTCTGCACGCCGCAGCGGCCCGGCCTCGGCTGGGACGACGTGGCGCGCGGCGCGATCGGGGCCGTGGTGCTGGTGAATCCGCGCCGGCCGCTGGATTCCGTTGACGCGGCGGGGTTCTTCGCCGACCGGGGCGTGCCGTTCGTGCTCGCCTCGCACGGCGAGAGCGGGCGACGGCACGACCTCGACGGCGTGCGCCAGGCCGTGACCGGCGGCGCGCGGGTGCCCGTCGTGCACTGCGACACCCGGGACCGGCGGCTGGTGAAGAACACGCTGGTGTCGTTGGTGGAGCACGCCAAGGCGAGCCGGGTGCTCTGCCCCTAGAAGTGTCCTGAAGATC
>NZ_VUOB01000103.1 GCF_008386585.1 Solihabitans fulvus | reverse complement strand
CAGCCACGACGATCTTCGCCGAGGTTGCTGTCTTCCTGCCCCCGTCCGCGGAGTCGCGGGGACTAGAGCCTGCGAAGCCCACTGAGCACCCTTTCAAGGAATTCAATGGAGGGTCGGTCCCCCACGACCAGACCGCCCTGGTGGATCAGGACCAACCCCATGCTGGCCATGTCGCCAATGAGCACCCGCACCACGCCGAGCGGGAGCCGCAGGTGCGCGGCGACCTCGGCGACGGATCGGGCATCAACACACAGTCCGCAGATGGACCGGTGTTCCGGGAGCACCGCGGCGTCCCGCTCCATCCCGCGCTCGCTGGTGGAGACCAGAGCCTCGATGGCCAGATCATAGTCCGGCCTGGTGCGTCCGCCCGTTCTCGTGTACGGGCGCACCAGCGAACCCGACTCGGCAGCCGGGTTCTCCTCCGGCTCGGGTTCGATGGCGCGCATCGGACCCGAGATCGCGTTGTAGTGCATCTGCTCGGGCAGGCTGTCCGGCACACCGTGCTGGCCGAACAGGTCCGCGCCGGGACCGCCGAACAGACCGCTGCCGTAGCCGCCGTCTATGTCGAACCTGTTGGGCACGTCGTCGTATCCGTACGACGAGTCGTCCAACTCACGCTGAGACATGTCGTCTAGCCCCTGCTCCGCGCCGTCGGGCAACTCGTGCCACGAGTCGTACGCTTCGTCCCGCACTCGGTCGGGTGAGTCGTGCGCTTCCTCGTCCTGGGGCTGGTTTGCGTCCGGCTCCTGGAAGTTGAACCCGCCAACGGCCCACTCCTGGTAGTTGAAGTCCCTACCGAGGCGACGTCCCGCGGCGCCAAATCCCTTTGCCATCTCACACCCACCCCCTAGGCCCCGAGGTCTACCGGCGAACCACGCCCTGGAGTTGCGCGCGCAACTCCGGCGTGAGCTGCTGGCCTACTCGTTCGACCAACAGAGTCATCTCATATGCCACCAGACCAATGTCACAGTTCGGTGCTGCGAGTACTGCGAGACAAGAACCATCGCTGATCGACATCAGGAACAGGTAGCCCCGTTCCATCTCGACCACGGTCTGGTTCACACCACCGGCCTCGAAACAGCGCGCTGCGCCAGCCGTGAGGCTGACCAGGCCGGAGGCCACCGCCGACAGTTGCTCGGCGCGGTCCCTGGGTAGCCCCTGCGAGCCGGCGAGCAGCAAGCCGTCCGCCGACACCACTACGGCGTGTGCCACGCCTGGGACCCGACGCACAAAGTCGGTGATGAGCCAACCAAAGCTGCCAGGCTGGGTTACGGACGCGGTCGTCACTCCTGCTCCTCGTCTTGCCGGCTCGATGAACTGGGTTGGTCGCCAGCGTGTGCATCTATCAGTGCGTGGCGACCTCGCCGGACACCCTGCTGAAGACTCGACATCCGACCGCGAACCGCATCTGGCGATCGCGGCGGAAGCGGAGTCCTCGGCGAGGCTTGGGTCTGGGACTTGGCCGGGGCCGCCGAGCCGGGCACCAGATGAGCCTTTGGCACCCGCTTGGGCAGGCCCGCCGTGGTGACCACCTCGGGAGTGGAGTTAAGCAGGGCCTGCGCGGCCTGCCAACCCTCATCGCCCGGCGACTGCCAGGCGTCCCGTCGATCGTCGGCCATCGACTTGGGCGACGGCGCGGCGGGCAGATCCTCCGCGACCGGCTCCGCCTCGACGACCGGCTGCTCCGCCACCTGCGGTTCGACCTGCGGCTGCACCGCGGCGAGCGGCTCCTCGCGGGGCGTGCGCTGCCCGAGCGAGGACTGCGCGAGAGCCGAGGCCGGCCGCCGCTTGGGCAGGCCGGACTCCGCCAGCGGCGGCTCCTGCACCGAGGACTCGACCGGAACAACGGGCTCGGGCGCCGCCGGAGCGGTCGGCGCGGGGAGCTCCCGGTCAGGCTCGGTCCGTACCGGCGGCACCACCTGGGACGGCGAGGGCGGGGTCTCCCCCTCGACGGCCTGGAACCACTGGGACAGCACCGCTTCGTAGATGGGCAGCCGCTCGGTCGGCGCATCCACGTCGTGCTCGACCTCCTTTGGCGGCGCCGGCGCGGCGCCGTTCGGGTGCGAGTCGTCGGAAAGTCGGGCGGCGAAGGACGCGTGCGGCACCAGCGGCGGCGCGGCGGCCGGGTACTCCTCCGCGTCGTACTCGACCGCGTCGACCAGGTGGTCGGGCCGGACGAACTGGGCGGTCTCGAACCCGGGGGCCTCGTCCTCGGTGTTGCGTTCCTCATAGGCCGTGAACAGCGTCGACTCGCCGTACTGGCCGTACTCGGACCCGGGTTCTGGCTCCGGCTCTGGCTGCTGCTCGACGCTGTCCCACTCGGGCTCGTCGTCGTGCGGCGCGCCGAACATCGGCAGGCTCGCCGCGTCGGCGGCCTCGGCCGCGTCGTGCTCGGACTGCACGAACCGCACCGAGGGGGCGCCGTTCTCGTCGAGCTTGGCCATGGTGCCGGTGAACGCGCCCGCGATGCCGCTGTTGCGGGTGGCGGAGAACGTGGTGTCGCCGAACGCGGGCAGGGGCTGCGACTGCGGCTCCTGCGCCAGGCTCTGCGGCGCCAGGCTCTGCTGCGTCATGGACTGCTGGGACAGCAGGCTCTGCTGCGGCGCGCCGACGACCGCGACCAGCGCCTCGGGGACCACGACGAGCGCGGTGGTGCCGCCCTCGATGTCCTCGTTGGCGCGCAGCTTGACCGTGATGTCGTGCCGCTTGGCCAGCCGGGCGACCACGTACAGGCCCATCCGGCGGGACACCGCGACGTCCACGTCCGGCGGGTCGGCCAGCCGCTCGTTGGCGTCGACGATCTCCTGGTCGAGCATGCCGACGCCGCGGTCCTGGATCTCGATGGCCAGCTCGCCCCTGCGGGTCTTCGCCGTGCGCACCGTCACGCCGGTGGCCGGGTCGGAGAACACCGTCGCGTTGTCCAGCAGCTCCGCGACGAGGTGCACGAGGTCGTTGACCGCGCGGCCCTGCACGGTGAGTTCCGGCGTCTGCGCGACCTGCACCCTGGCGTACTGCTCGACCTCGGACACCGCGGCGCCGAGGACCTCGGCGGCCGGCACCGGCCTGGTCAGCCGCCTGCCGAGATCTGTGCCCGAAAGGACCAGCAGGTTCTCACTGTTGCGCCGCATCCGGGTGGCCAGGTGGTCCAGCTCGAACAGGCTGGCCAGCTGGTCCGGGTCCTGCTCGTCCTGCTCCAACCGGTCGATCAGGTTCAGCTGGCGCTCGACCAGCGCCTGGCTGCGCCGGGACAGGTTGACGAACATCGAGTTGACGTTGTCGCGCAGCAGGGCCTGTTCGGCCGCCAACCGCACGGCCTCGCCGTGCACCGCGTCGAACGCCCTGGCGACCTGGCCGACCTCCTCGCGGGTGAACACCGGCACCGGCTGCACCGCGCCCTTGGCGGCGTCCTGCGGGTTCGGGTCGGCGAGGATCTGCTTCACCGCGTCCGGCAGCTGGTGGTCGGCGACCTCCAGGGCGGTGCGGCGCAGCACGCGCAGCGGGTTGAGCAGCGAGCGTGCCACGAACAGGGCCATCAGCAGGGCCAGGAACAGCGCGCCGAGGACGATCGCGGAGTCCCGGATGGCCGAGGTGCGGGCGTCGTTCGCGAGCGTGTCCGTCCTGGTCTGGAGCTGCTCGACCAGCAGGTCGTTCACATCGCGGGTGAGGTTGACGGTCAACGTCGAGTCGATGTCCCACCGCTCGGCCGTGAGCCCGTCGAGGCTCTGCTTGGCCTCGGTGCGGGTCAGCGCGGCTTCCTCGATGTTGTTGGCGTTGTCGACGATGACGCCGGTGACCTTGTCGTCGTAGATCTTGGCCTGGTCCGGGGTCGCCGACTTGCGGAAGTCGTTCCGCGCGGCGTCCAGCTCGGCGTCGGCGGCCAGCAGGGCGCGCTGGCCCGAGGACGTCAGGGTGCCGGTTTGCAGCGCGTCGAGCAGGATGGCCCGCTTGCGGGACTCCTGTTCCTTGGCGCGCGCGATGGCGTTGGTGGCCAGGTGCAGCCGCACCAGCTCCGGCTCGTTGATCGTCGCGATGGCCTGCTCGCCGAGGGCGAGCAGGCTGCTGACCGAGTCGGTGTAGGTGCGCAGCACGGCGTCCGACGGGTACGCGGTGCTGACCACCGCGTTGCGCAGGCTGTTGAGCCTGCGCAGCTGGTCGGAGGTGCGCTTGTAGAGGTCGGCGGTCTCCGGCCGGAGGCTGACGCCGAGCTCGTCGAGCTTGCGCTGGAACCCGTCGACGGAGTCGCTGACCCGCTTGATCTGCCGTTCGAGGACGGTCCGGTCCGGCGGGGCCGCCGCGTTGGTGTTCTTGTTCTTGGCGGCGACATAGCTCACGGTGAGGTCCCGCTCACGCTGGAGCTGCTGGACCAGCGTGGAGACGCTGCTCTCCAGCTGCACCTCGTTGGCGAGCTTGGCCAGATCGTCGGCGTTGGCGAGGTCGCCGCGCACCCGCAGGCCGCCGAGCGCGAGGGCCGCGATGGTGGGGATGAGCAGCACCGCGAGCAGCTTGGTGCGCAGCCGCCAGTTCCGCAGTCGCCACATGCCGGTCTTCTTGGCCTGGCCGTCCCTGGGCGTGCCAGGACGGACCTCTGTCAGCGCGGCGTCAGAACCGGTAGTCTCATCACGCTGGGTGGTCAGCCCGTCACCCGTCCCGGGCTTCTCGGCGCGAGGTGATTTTCCCACGCCAGTACGGCTGGGACCTCTTTCTCGTCGGGCCACCCTGGGCTTCCTCTTCCGGCAGCAGTGTCCCCGGCCCCTCCCCTCGGGCCGAGCATGGACTCGCGTAACGGGCCGAATTGCAGCACAGATGCCGTGTCGTCTGCCAGGCACACCGCACCAGCCTGCGGCGACACGCGGTCCGCGCCGACCACTGCCGCTCGCCCGCGCAGCGTAGTGGTCGACCCCCCGCCTCGGGAAGCCTCCAGACGTACTCACCGTGTTCAGGCAGGGTGTTCTTTCAGCCTTCCGGGTAGCTACCATGCCGGGACGTCGGCATTCTTCAATCCGTTCGCGGCCGCCGATGACGGTCCGCGAGCGGCGCGGCTTGTGGCGACACTCACGCGACTCGACCGAGCGCCCACCGGCGAGAGGTGCCATGTCCTACCGACTTCGACGCGGTCGACGCGCGACTGCCCTGCTGGCATCCGCGCTCACCGTGTCCGTGCTGTCCGCGACCGCCGGTTGCGGCATGTTCTCGACCACACAGCAGGCCGCCGCGCCGCAGCTGGAACGCCCAACGCTGCGGGTCGGGGTGATGAAGGTCGTCGACATCGCCCCGCTGCGGATGTCGCTCAACGACGTGTTCAAGAACGCGGGCCTCGACCTGCAACTGGTCGAGGAGCCGAGCGAGGACGAGGCCCTCAACCAGCTGGAGAACGGCGCGGTCGAACTGGTCTGGGCCAGCCACGTGAGCATGTTCCGCGCGGCCGACAAGGGCCAGAAGCTCCAGGTCGAGGGCGAGGCCTACCAGGCCGCGGCAAACACCATGGCCCTGGTGGCCATGCCGGGCTCGCGCTACGACGACGCCGGCGCCAAGGACAAGCCGAAGATCGCGGTCAACTCCGACCGGGACCTCGGCGCGCTGACCACGAAGTCCGTGCTCGGCGTCGCGAAGGTCAACCCGAACAACATCACCTTCGTGCCGACCGCGTCCTCGGACATGATCAACTCGCTCAAGGCTGGCACCGTGGACGCCGCGTGGATGGTCGAGCCCTACATCACGCAGGCGCAGAAGCAGGTCGGCGCGCGGATCGTCACCGATGCGGCGCGCGGCGCGACCCAGAACTTCCCGATGTCGGGCTACGCGGCGAGCAAGAAGTTCGCCGACGCCAACCCGAAGACCCTCGCCGCGTTCCGGTCCGCGCTCCAGGAGGCGCAGCAGCGAGCCGGCAACAGCCCGCTCCTCGTGCAGGACGCGCTGCCGACCTACGCGGGTGTGGACAGCTCGGACGCCGCGCTGGTGTCCATCGGCACGTTCCCGCTCTCGCTCAACCCCATCCGGTTGCAGCGGGTCGCCGACCTGATGAACAACCTCGGCTTCCTCAACAACCGCCTGGACGTCCAGCAGCTCCTGCCCCCTGGCGTCGGCAACTAGCACCTCTACACAAAGGGCGCCTTCAGGACATTCAGTGTCCCGAAGGCGCCCTTTGTGACAGCCATGAAAACCAGGGGCCGCTAAGCCTTTTCGATGCAGATCGTCTGCGGCGGAGTCGGGTACGTCACGGGCTCCTGGCCCTGATCGCACAGCGACTCGTCCGCCTTGCCGTCGTTGACCTTCGCGACCTTGAGCGTGCCGCTCGAACAGGCCACCTTCGTCACCTTCGTGCTCAGGCCGGCGTCCTCGGCCTTGAAGCAGTCACCGACCTTGCCGTTCAGCGCGAGACAGAGAGTGAACTTGCTGTTGCCGCGACCACCGCTCTGCATGTAGGCGATGTAGTTGTCGTTGGGGCAGTTGCCGCTCGCGTTGTCGAGCTTGATCGCGACCTTGAACGCGGCTTCCGAGCTGCCGCAGTCGATCTTGTCGACGCTCGCGTTGTTCGTGCTGACCGAGTTGACCTTGATGCAGTCACCCGGGCCGGCCGCCGAGGGGGACGTCTTGTTGTACAGGTAGAAGCCTCCACCGATCAGCACCAGCACCACGACGGCGGCGACGATCCGGATGACCTTGCTCTTGTTGCCGGACTGCGGGCCGGGTGCGACCGGCGCTGGCGCGAACCCGCCCTGGCCGGGCATCGGACCGAACCCTGGCTGCCCCGGCATCGGGCCCGGCTGGCCGGGCGCCTGCTGGAAGCCCGGCTGAGGGGGTGCGTCCTGGAAGCCTGACCGGCCAGGCGCCGGAGCCTGCTGGAAGCCGGACTGACCCGGTGGTGGGAAGCCCGGCTGCTGCCCCGGCTGGCCCGCCGGCGGCGGGAAGCCCTGGGGCGGGCCGTACGGGCCCGGCTGCGGAGGCTGGTTGGGGGGCGTGGTCACTGGCGTTCCCTTCGATAATCCACTCACCGTTTCAGGTGAGGCGGGCAGAACTTAGCCCCCACGCGTCCCTTCGCACCGGCTTTTCGCGAGTTCGCCCGGATTGTTGTGCCTTCTCGTGCAGAATTCTTGGTGAACCGGTTACGTGACGGTGTTTCGCGTGTTCAGGCGACTGCGTTGAGTTACCAAACGCCGCCTGATGTGCGCAGGATCTCCCAAACTGCACTCCAGATGTGCGGTGGGTCCCGCTAACTACCCGGACGGGATTGTTCGCGGCGGTTGCCTTGTTGGGACACTGGTGAGACCGCTACGGGGAGGAGCACCCGCACCGTGACCGACGGCCCGCTGATCGTGCAGTCCGACAAGACCCTGCTGCTGGAAGTCGACCACCCGCTCGCCGACGAGGTGCGCGTCGCCATCGCGCCGTTCGCCGAGCTGGAGCGTGCCCCCGAGCACGTGCACACCTACCGGGTCACGCCGTTGGCGCTGTGGAACGCCCGGGCCGCCGGGCACGACGCCGAGCAGGTCGTCGACGCCCTGGTCCGGTACTCCCGCTATCCCGTGCCGCAGCCGCTGCTGGTCGACGTGGTGGACACCATGGGTCGGTTCGGCCGACTCCAGCTGGTGAACCACCCCACGCACGGCCTGACGATGTCCTCGCTGGACCGCGCGGTGCTCGAGGAGGTGCTGCGCCACAAGAAGATCGCCCCGATGCTGGGGGCGCGCATCGACGACGACACCGTGATCGTGCACCCGAGCGAGCGCGGCAGGCTCAAGCAGCTGCTGTTGAAGGTCGGTTGGCCGGCCGAGGACTTCGCGGGCTACGTGGATGGTGAGGCGCACCCGATCGAGCTGGCCGAGGACGGTTGGCAGCTGCGCGAGTACCAGCGGCAGGCTGCGCAGGCGTTCTGGGCTGGCGGGTCCGGCGTGGTCGTGCTGCCGTGCGGGGCTGGCAAGACGCTGGTCGGCGCGGCCGCGATGGCCGAGGCGCAGGCCACCACGCTGATCCTGGTCACCAACACCGTCGCCGGCCGGCAGTGGAAGCGTGAGCTGATCGCCCGCACGTCGCTCACCGAGGACGAGATCGGCGAGTACTCGGGCGAGCGCAAGGAGATTCGGCCGGTCACCATCGCGACCTACCAGGTGATCACGCGCAAGACCAAGGGCGAGTACCGGCATCTGGAGCTGTTCGACTCCCGCGACTGGGGCCTGGTGATCTACGACGAGGTGCACCTGCTGCCCGCGCCGGTGTTCCGGATGACGGCGGACCTCCAGTCCCGGCGCAGGCTGGGGCTGACTGCGACGCTCGTGCGCGAGGACGGCCAGGAGGGCGACGTGTTCTCCCTGATCGGCCCCAAGCGTTTCGACGTGCCGTGGCGCGACATCGAGGCCCAGGGTTGGATCGCGCCTGCCGAGTGCACCGAGGTTCGGGTCACGCTGACCGACCACGAGCGGCTCACCTATGCCACGGCGGAGCCGGAGGAGCGCTACAAGCTGTGCGCGACGGCTGCCACGAAACTGCCGGTGGTCAGGGCGATCCTGGACGCGCACCCCGAGGAGCCGACGCTGGTGATCGGCGCGTACCTGGACCAGCTGGAGGAGCTGGGCGCGGCGCTCGACGCGCCGATCGTGCAGGGTTCGACGAAGAACAAGGAGCGCGAGGAGCTGTTCGACCGGTTCCGCCGGGGCGAGCTGCGCACACTCGTGGTGTCCAAGGTGGCGAACTTCTCCATCGACCTGCCGGAGGCGTCCGTCGCGGTTCAGGTGTCCGGCACGTTCGGCTCGCGACAGGAGGAGGCGCAGCGACTGGGAAGGTTGTTGCGCCCCAAGGGAGACGGCCGCCAGGCGCACTTCTACTCGGTGGTGTCGCGGGACACCCTGGACACCGACTACGCCGCGCACCGGCAGCGGTTCCTTGCCGAGCAGGGGTATGCGTACAAGATCGTGGACGCCGACGACCTGTTGGGCCCGAAGCTTCCCGAGGTGGGCTGAGGCCGCCCACTCCGTGAGCCGAAACGTGCCGCCGTGGCAGCGCGTTCCAGCTCACGGAGTGGCCGTCAGAACGCGAACATGGAGAGCTTCCTGCGCGCTCCCGAGACGCCCCACAGCAGATTCAGATCGTCGGGATCACTGGTCGCGACGAGCGCAGCATGATGGATGGCGGTGGTCACGACGATCGCGTCGACCGCATCCGATGTGCCGCTCCGCCCAAGGAGAACTCCCGCATTGCGGGCCACGACCTCGCTGGTCGGTTCGACCACGCACCCTCGGAGCGCACGGGAGAGTCTGGCCTGACGCGCGCCGTCTCGCCATACCTGAGCCAACACGGGAGCCGGCACGATGGGGCAGATCTCCTGGCTCAGGCAGTGCAGATGCAGGGTCTGAAACCGATCGTCGCCCCGTTCAGCCGCGAGTAGCGCGCCTGCGGCGTAGACCACCGGCATCTGTGGCAGCTTGCTCAACTGGTCTCCGCGTGCGGCTCTTGCATCTCCATGTCAATGCGCTTGATATGGTCTGCCAGCCATGCCTCCGCCTCGGCGGAAGGCGCGCCGTATTCGGCCTCCCATTCGCGCATGGCGGCCAGGCCGTCGTTAACACGGATGTGGTGCTCCGCGAGCCGCGTGAGGTAGGTGGAGACCGGGAGGCCGGCGGATCTGGCCAGCTCACTCACCTTCTCCACCACCTCTTCGGGCAGTGTGATGGTCACCTTCTTCGTCACCATGCCGCCACCATACTGCGGTATGGCGCACGCCGTCAGGGTGGCCGCACCGCAGCCTGGCAGCATGGGCGGCGATGACGAACTCAGTCGATTTCGAGGCAGCGCGGGTGTACGCGATCCCGATGCGCAACCGCTTTCGGGGCATCACCGTGCGCGAGGGCGTGTTGTTGCGTGGGCCGGCCGGGTGGGGCGAGTTCAGCCCCTTCCTCGACTACTCGGACACCGAGGCCGCGCCCTGGCTCGCTTCGGCCATCGAGTCCACTATGGACGGTTGGCCGACGCCGCTGCGGGACCGGATCCCTATCAACTGCACCATTCCCGTGGTGTCGGCGGAGCGGGCGCACGACATCACCGCGCGGTCGGGCTGCCGGACGGCCAAGGTCAAGGTCGCGGACCCCGGCTCGACGCTCGCCGAGGACTGCGAGCGGGTCGCGGCCGTGCGGGACGCACTCGGGCCGTCCGGGGCGGTGCGGGTGGACGCGAACATGGCCTGGTCGGTGGACGAGGCCGTGCATGCCATCGGTGAGCTGGACAGCGCGGCCGGCGGGTTGGAGTACGTGGAACAGCCCTGCCGCAGCATCGAGGAGCTCGCTCAGGTGCGACGCCGCGTGGACGTGCGGATCGCCGCCGACGAGTCGATCCGCCGGGCCGAGGACCCACTCCGCGTCGCGGTCGCCGGAGCCGCCGACATCGCGGTGCTCAAGGTCGCCCCACTAGGCGGGGTACGACGCGCACTGGCCGTCGCCGAGGCGTGCGGGCTGCCCTGCGTGGTGTCCTCCGCGGTGGAGACGAGCGTCGGGCTGGCCGCCGGCCTGGCCCTGGCGGCCGCACTGCCCGGACTGGACTTCGCCTGCGGGCTGGGCACATTGTCGCTGTTGACCAACGACGTGACGACCACGCCGCTAGCCCCGACCGACGGTTGGCTCCCGGTACCGACCACCGCACCAGAGCCGGACATGTTCGACACCACCGAGGCCGACCGGGAAACCCGCACCCGCTGGCTGGACCGGCTGAGCCGAGTCCGAACCGCATAGCTTCCCGCTAGAACCTCCGCCGACGGCGACGCCACAGAACCACCAACACCAACAGCGCCACCAGGACCGGCCCCACGCGCCGCAACACCGGCGAACCCGCCGTGCGCAACAGGTCGAGCGGCTCGGCGTCCGGCTGGCGCGGGCTGACCACTCGTAGCTCGGGGCGCGCTGACGGTGCCGCGGCCGGCTCGTCGGCGGCGGCACCGGACAGCACGTCGGCCAGGTTCGCCGCGAACGACTCCAGGATTCTGCCGCCGACCTCGCCGATCAGGCCGCGCCCGAACTGCGCCGGACGCCCGGTGACGCTCAGGTCGGTGCGCACCTCGGCATTGGTGCGCATCCTCGCGCGGTCGACGCCATCGGACGCGCCGTCCGAAGCGCCGGCCGACGGGCGATCGGACGCGCCACTCGGAGAGTCACCGGAGGGGTCGCCCGGGGAGTCAGCTGAAGGGGAGTCGGCCGAAGGGTGGTCGGCCGGGGCGGGGTCGTCCGGCGCGCTGGTCAGTGTCACGGCGACCTTTGCGGCCGCCGTGCCGTTTCCGCGCACGTCCCGGCCCGACGCCTCGATGACGAGCGTCCTCGCACCCTCGTCGGTCTCGACGAACTCACCGTAACCCTTGTACGTCAAGGATATCGGCCCGACCTTCACCCGCACCGTGCCCGTGAAGCGCTGGCCCTCCACGCTGGCGAGCGACGCGCCCGGCAGGCACGGCGCCACCCGTGCCGGGTCGAGCAGCGCCGCCCACACGACCGACACGGGCGCCGGCACCGAGAACCGATGTTCCAGTTGCAACTCGCCCATCTCCTCTGTCGAACGTGGCACGCGAAACGTGGCAGGCCGCCCGGCCGTCAGACGGCGGCCGCCGCGGTCAGCGCCCTTGCGGTGAGGACGCGGGCCAGGTGTTGGCGGTACTCGGCATCGGCGGACGCGTCGCTGGTCGGGTTGGTTCCCTCGGCCGCGTGGCGCGCCGCGGCGTGGATCGCGTCGGCGTCGGCCGAGCCGCCCACCAGCGCCTCCTCGACGGCATAGGCCCGCACCGGAACCGCGCCCATGTTGGTCAGCGCGACCTTCGCCTCGACGAACCGGCCGTCCCGCACGAGCACCGTCGCCGCGACCGCGACCGTCGACCACGCCTGCGCCACGCGGCTGAACTTCTCGTACCGCGCGCCCCAGCCGGTCCGCTTGGGCAGCCGGATCTCCACCAGCAGCTCGTCCTGCGCCAACTCGGTGGTGAAGTAGTCGACGAAGAACCGCTCCACCGGCACCGTCCGGCGACCGGTCGGGCCGGCCAGCACCACGTCCCCGCCCAACGCGAGCACGGGGGCCGGCAGATCACCGGCCGGGTCGGCGTGCGCGAGCGCGCCGCCCAGCGTCCCCCGGTGCCGCACCTGCGGATCGGCCACGGTCGTCGTCGCCTCGGCCAGCAGCAGCGCGTGCGTCCGCACCAGCTGGTCCCGCAGCACGTCGTGATGGCTGGTCATGGCTCCGATCACCAGCTCGTCGCCCTCCTCGCGGACGCCGCGCAGCTCGCCGACCCTGGACAGGTCGACCACCATGGACGGCGCGGCGAGCCGCATCCGCAGCACCGGCAGCAGGCTCTGTCCACCGGCAAGGACCTTGGCGTCCTCACCGGCGTCGACGAGTGCGCGCACCGCTTCGTCCACTGTGGACGGTGCGAGATAGTCGAACGCCACGGGGATCATGCGCCACCTCCGATGGCCCGCCACACCCGCTGCGGCGTGCACGGCATCTCGATGTCGGTGACGCCGAGGTGCCGGACCGCGTCGACCACCGCGTTCACCACCGCCGGGGTCGCCGCTATGGTCCCGGACTCGCCGACGCCCTTGGCGCCCAACGGGTTCGACGTCGCCGGGGTCACCGTCCGGTCGGTCACCAGGTGCGGCAGGTCGGCCGCCGTTGGCAGCAGGTAGTCCGCGAACGTGCCGGTGGTGAGGTTGCCAAGCTCGTCGTAGCTCGCCTCCTCGAACAGCGCCTGCGCGATGCCGTGCACGACACCGCCGTGCACCTGGCCGTCCACGATGAGCGGGTTCACCACGGTGCCGACGTCGTCGACGCAGACATAGGAACGGATCTTCACCGCGCCCGTCTCGGTGTCCACCTCGACGGCGCACAGGTGCGTGCCGTGCGGGAACGAGAAGTTCTCCGGGTCGAAGGTGGCCTGCGCGTCGAGGTTCGGCTCGAAGCCGTCCGGCAGGTCGTGCGCGGCGAACACCGCGCCGGTCACCTCCTGGATGCTGACGCCGTTCTCGGTGCCCCGCGCCGTGAACCGCCCCGCCGCGAAGTCGAGGTCCTCGGCAGCGCAGCCGAGCAGGTGCGCGGCGACCGGGCGCGCCTTGTCCAGCACGCGATCCGCCGCGAGCAGCACGGCCACCCCGCCGACGGCGAGCGACCGCGAACCGTAGGTGTCCATGCCGCGCGGCGAGATCTGGGTGTCGCCGTGCAGCACCTCGACGTCCTCGAACGGCACGCCGAGCCGGTCGGCCACGATCTGGCTCCACGCCGTCTCGTGCCCCTGTCCGTGCGGCGAGGAGCCGGTGACGACCTCGACCTTGCCGGTCGGCAGCATCCGGATCGCCGCGTGTTCCCAGCCGCCCGCGCCGAAGGACAGCGAGCCGAGCACCTTCGACGGCGCGATGCCGCACATCTCGGTGTAGGTGGACACGCCGATGCCCAGCAGCGTCGGGTCGTCCTGTTCGCGCCGCCTCGCCTGCTCGCGGCGCAGGCCCTGGTAGTCGAAGAGCTCGGTGGCGCGGTCGGTCGCGGCCTCGTAGTTGCCCGAGTCGTAGGTGAGCCCGGCGACGGTGGTGAACGGGAACTGCTCATGCCCGATCCAGTTGCGCCGCCTGACTTCCAGCGGGTCCAGCCCGAGCTCGGCGGCCAGTTCGTCCATCATCCGCTCGATGCCGAAGGTCGCCTCCGGCCGCCCCGCGCCGCGCACCGCGTCCGTGTACATCTTGTTGGTGAACACGCTGGTACAGGTGAACCGGTACGCCGGAATCCGGTAGATACCGTTGAACATGAAGGCGCCGAGCAGCGGGATGCCGGGCGTGAGCAGCCCGAGGTACGCGCCGAGGTCGGCGAGCAGCTCGACCTCCAGCGCGGTGATGGTCCCGTCCGGCCGCGCCGCCAGCGTCAGGTCCTGGAACTGGTCCCTGCCGTGGTGGCAGGACAGCATCGAGTCCGAGCGGGTCTCGGTGTACTTGACCGGACGGCCCAGTCTGCGCGCCGCCAACAGGACCAGCACCTCCTCCGGCGTCACCTGGAGCTTGCCGCCGAAGCCTCCGCCGACGTCCGGCGCGATCACCCGCAGCTTGTGTTCTGGCAGCCCGAGGGTCGCCGCGAGCATCATCCGCAGAATGTGCGGCACCTGGGTGGCCGACCACATGGTGACCTGGTCGCCGGTCGGGTCGACGAGCACCGAGCGGGGTTCCATGAACGCCGGGATGATCCGCTGCTGCCGGAACCTGCGGCGCAGCACGACTTCCGCGTCGGCGATGGCCGGCGCGGTCTCGCCGCCGGTGCCGGCCTCGGCGGAGTCGAACACCCAGGTGGCGCAGCGGTTGCTGCCGAACTCGGGGTGCACGAGCGGCGAGTCGGCGGCCAGCGCCCTCGTCACGTCGAGCACCACCGGCAGGTCCGCGTACTCGACGTCGATCGCGTCGAGCGCATCCCTTGCCTGGTAAGCACTCGCGGCGACGACCAGCGCGACGGCCTCGCCTGCGTACCGCACGGTGTCCACCGCCATGGCGGGGTGTTGCGGCGCGGCCATGTCCGGGGTGACGGGCCACGCGCAGCCCATGCTGCCCTGTTCCTTGGCCAGGTCGACGCCGGTGAGCACGGCCAGCACGCCGGGCATGGCCTCGGCGGCGGAGGTGTCGACGGCGGCGATGCGCGCGTGCGCGACGGGGCTGCGCAGGATGGCCAGGTGCAGCATGCCGGGCAGGGTCAGGTTGTCGGTCCACCTGGTGCGGCCGGTGATCAGGCGCGCGTCCTCCTTGCGGCGCCGGGCCCTGCCGACCTCGGCCTCGACGGCGGCGGTCACTGTCCACCGCCCGCGACGTGCGTGACCTGCGCGGCCTCGTCCGTGAGCCGTTCGGCCTCCGGGCCTGCACCAGGGCTCATCCGGCGCGCCGCGTCGAGCACCGCGCGGACGATGTTCTGGTATCCGGTGCAGCGGCAGAGGTTTCCCTCAAGGCCGGCGCGCACCGCCTCCTCGTCGGGGTCCGGGTCGTCGGCGAGCAGGTCGACGGCCTGCATGATCATGCCGGGGGTGCAGAACCCGCACTGCAACGCGTGGTTGTCGTGGAACGCCTGCTGCACCGGGTGCAGCCGACCGTCGCGGGCCAGGCCCTCGACGGTGGCGACCTCGCGTCCGTCGGCCTGCACGGCGAGCACCGAGCAGGACTTCACGCTCCTGCCGTCGAGGTGCACGGTGCAGGCGCCGCAGTTGCTGGTGTCGCACCCGACCACCGTGCCGACCTTGCCGAGGTGTTCCCGAAGGTAGTGGACCAACAACAGGCGTGGTTCGACGTCGTCGGAGTAGCTGACCCCGTCGACGATGACGGTGACGCGCATGGGGCCTCCCGGAAGGTTCTCCCCCCACTACTCCTGGAAGCCTGTCCCCAGTCGACGGCCGGGACAACCACCGCTTCCGCGCCGACGCTGCGCCACACAGCGGATTCCGTGGGCCCTTGCCAACTCGGGTGTACTGGTGCGCCGACTCAGGCGCACTGGTGCGGGTGGAGCAGTGTCCGTGGGCCCTTGCCAACTCAGGTGTACTGGTGCCGGTGGATCGGCCCGATGGCGTTGGCCAGCCGGTCGCCGCCGCCGCCCCAGTGCAGCGCGATGATCTCCGCCGCGATGGACACCGCCGTCTCCTCGGGAGTCCGCGCCCCGAGGTCGAGCCCGATCGGCGAGGCGAGCCCGGCCAGTTCGTCCTCGGTCACCCCGGCCGCGCGCAGCCGGGCCAGCCGGTCGTCGTGGGTGCGCCGCGAGCCCATCGCGCCCACGTAGCCGAGCCGCAGGCGCAGCGCGACCTCCAGCAGCGGCACGTCGAACTTGGGGTCGTGGGTGAGCACGGCGACCACGGTCCGCTCGTCCACCCTGCCCCCCGCGGACTCGGCGGCCAGGTAGCGGTGCGGCCAGTCCACCACGACCTCGTCGGCCTCGGGGAACCTGCTTGCCGTGGCGAACACCGGGCGCGCGTCGCAGACCGTGACGCGGTAGCCGAGGAACGCGCCGAGCCGCGCCATCGCGGCGGCGAAGTCGATCGCGCCGAACACGAGCATGCGCGGCGGCGGCTCGAAGGAGTTGACGAACACCGTCATGCCCTCGCCGCGCCGCTGGCCGTCCGGGCCGTAGTGCAGCGAGCCGCTGCGCCCGGTGGCGAGCAGGCCGCGCGCGTCGTCGGCGACGGCGTCGTCGACCCGGTCCGAGCCGAGCCCGCCTGCCATCCGGTCCGGCCAGACCACCATGCGCGCGCCGAGCCGCGCCTGGTCGGGGTGGGCGACGACGGTGGCCACCGCGACCGGTTCCTCTGCCCGCACCGACGCGGCCAGCCTCGGCAGCTCGGGAAACGACGCCACGTTCACCCGTTCGACGTAGACGTCCAGGATCCCGCCGCAGGTCAGGCCGACGGCGAAGGCGTCGTCGTCGGACACGCCGTAGCGCTGGAGCACCGGCCTGCCGTCCGCGATCACCTGGCGCGCCAGCTCGTAGACGGCGCCCTCGACGCAGCCGCCGGACACGCTGCCGGCGACCGTCCCGTCGGGCGCGACCAGCATCGACGTGCCGGGAGGGCGGGGCGCCGAGCGGAACGTGGCGACCACCGTGCCCAGCGCCACGGTCTCGCCGGCCGCGCACCGGCGCACCAGCTCATCCAGCACATCACGCACGGTCCGAATTGTGCCCGCAAGCGGGTCAGGTGGCACCCTCGCGGCGGCAGCCCATCCGGTTACCCCCAAACGGTCCAATGCGGACTTACCCGGTGGGCAAAGGATTGTGGCCCGACGGGCGGAGACCCTAGATTGGCCTGCCGAGGGCCGGGGACGACGACCGCCCGCCCCGGTCTCGCCGTCTTCGCGGCGGGCTGTGCCCGTTCGCGAGGGTAAGAGTTCCTAACACGATGGCGTTCGACTGGGAGTGGCGTCCAGGTGGTGCCTCGCAAGGCGGAGGAGCCCCTCATGGCGGAGCCATGCGGGGCGACGACAACGCCGCGAGGCGCCGCCTGGGCGTCACTCCGTCGGACAGTCATTGTGTTAGGAGCTCTCAGCCGCGACGCTGTGAGGAGAGGCGCCTTGCGTGCGTTCACGCGTGGCACGGCCGGCCTGGTCGGATTCCTGGCACTCGGCGAGGTGGCCACGCGCTCCGGCTTGGTGCCGAGGGCCAGCCTGCCGCCGCCGTCCGTGGTGCTCGCCGGCCTCGCCGGACTGCTCGCCGACGAGACCTTCCTGCTCGACGTGATCGCCACCGTGCTGGCGCTGGTCATCGCGGTCGCGGTGGCCTCGGCGATCGCGGTGCCGCTCGGGTTGGTGCTCGGCGGCAATCCGGCGGTCCGCCAGGCGACCAGGGCGGTGGTGGAGTTCCTGCGGCCCATTCCCTCGGTCGCGCTCATCCCGTTGGCGCTGGTGCTGCTCGGCAGCGGGCCGGAGACCAAGATCGCGCTGGCGGTGTACGCGTCGGTGTGGCCCATCCTGTTCAACACGGTGTACGCGCTGGACGAGCTGGACGGCCTGCTCGTGGAGACCGCGCGCGCGTTCGGCTGCGGCCGGCTGCGGGTGCTGCTGTCGGTCGCGTTGCCCAGCGCGCTGCCGTTCGTGCTGACCGGGGTGCGGCTGGCGGCGACGACCTCGCTGGTGGTGCTGGTCAGCACCGAGCTGTTGACGGGCGGCAATCCCGGCATCGGGGAGTTCATCCTTGAGGCGGGCAGCGGCGCTGGCCGGATGGATCTGGTGCTGGCCGGCACGGTGCTGGCCGGGATCCTCGGCTACCTGGTGAACGCGGCGTTCGAGGGCGCTGGCCGGCGGCTGCTCGGGTGGAGCGCGCTGACCAGGGGCCGGTCGTGAGGAACCTGTTCCTGCGGCGCTGGGCGCTGTTCGCCGCGCTCGTCGCCGCCTGGGAGGTCGCCGCCAGGTTGGCCGACAACCCGTTCTTCCCGCCGCCGAGCGAGATCGCCGGCACCGCGAGCGGGCTCTGGCTGTCCGGGCCGGTCGACCGGCTCTTCCTGTCCGACGCCGTGTTCAGCGATGTGCTGCCCAGCGTCGGTCGGCTGCTGCTGGGCTGGGGCCTCGCCGCGGTCCTCGGGGTCGCCCTCGGTGTCGCCATCGGCCGGTCGCCGGTCGCCCGGCACTACCTCGGGCCGCTGCTGACCTTCGCGCGCGCGGTGCCGCCGCCCGCGCTCGTGCCGGTGTTCCTGGTGTTGTTCCGGGTCGGCACGCCGATGCAGCTCGCCACGATCACCCTCGGCGTGCTGTGGCCGATCCTGCTCAACAGCGCCGACGGCGCGCGGTCGATCGACGCGACGAAGACCGACACCGCCGTCGTGTTCCGGATCCCAAGGGCGCAGTGGATCCTCGGTGTCGTGCTGCCAGGCGCGCTGCCGAAGATCTTCGCCGGGCTCCGGGTCAGCCTGTCGCTGTCGCTGGTGCTGATGGTGGTGTCCGAGCTGGTCGGCTCGACCAACGGCATCGGCTTCAAACTTCTTGTCGCGCAACGGGAGTTCGACTTCCCGCAGCTGTGGGCCGGCATCGCGCTACTCGGCGTGCTCGGCTACCTCCTCAACACCGCACTACTCACCGTCGAACGGCGAATGCTTGCCTGGCAACCGAGGCAGGAGTTCGTCGTCAAGCCCACAACCGCAGGAGACTGACGTGCCAACGATGTTGGAAGTGACCGACCTGGGCCACAGCTATCGGGCCAAGGACGGCGTGCACGAGGCGATCGGCGGGGTCTCCTTCACCGTCGACGCCGGGGAACTCGTCTGCGTCGTCGGGCCGTCCGGTTGCGGGAAGTCGACGCTGCTGCGGTCGATCGCCGGGCTGATCAGCCCGACGCGGGGCAGCACGACCCTGCACGGCAGCCCGGTGCAGGGCGTGCCGGACGACCTGGCGGTGGTGTTCCAGGACTACAGCCGCTCGCTGTTCCCGTGGCTCACGGTGCAGCGCAACGTCGAGTTCCCGCTGCGCCGCTCGCTCGGCAGGGCCGAGCGGCAGGCCAGGGCGGCCGAGGCGCTCGACTGGGTTGGGCTGTCCGGCGTCGGCGGCAAGTACACCTGGCAGCTGTCCGGTGGCATGCAGCAGCGCGTGGCGATCGCCAGGGCGCTGGCCTACCGTCCCGCCCTGCTGCTGATGGACGAGCCGTTCGCCTCCGTCGACGCGCAGACCCGGTTCGAGCTGGAGGACCTGCTGTTGCGGGTGACGCGCGAGCACGCGAGCACCGTGCTGGTGGTCACGCACGACATCGACGAGAGCGTCTACCTCGGCGACCGGATCCTCGTGCTGTCTGGCGCGCCGTCGAAGGTGGTCGCGGACCTGACGGTCGACTTGCCGCGCGAGCGCGACCAGATCACCACGCGTGAGTCGGAGGCGTTCGTGACGCTGCGGTCGGAGACCGCGCGGCTGCTGCACGGCGGCCGGCCCAGGTCGACGAAGCCAGTCACCTCGGCGAACCAGGCCGAGGACGGCCAGACCGTGGCCAGCCGGTGGGCCGACGCCGAGCGCGCCGAGACGGGGCGCCGCGCCACGACGACCTGACCGGCACCGTCGGGAGCCTTGCCGTCGGGGGGCCGGTGCCGTCACTCCACCCCGACGTAGTTCTCGGCGAACGAGGCCGCGTAGGCGGGCGAGGTCATCAGGTGATCGAGCCGCGCCTGCGCGAGCCTGCCGAGGAACGTCTGGCTGTCGCCCTGACCCGCGCCGGGGCTGTGCAGCATGAAGGTCATCCACTGGGAGAACTCCTGCGCCCGCCACACGCGCCGCAGGCAGGCCGCCGAGTAGCCGTCCAGGCCGGTGTCGTCGCCGTCCCGGTAGTACGCGGTGAACGCGTCGACCAGCACCTCGGCGTCGTGCAGGGCGAGGTTCATGCCCTTGGCGCCAACCGGGGTGACGATGTGCGCAGCGTCGCCGACCAGGAAGAGGCCGCCGTACCGCATGGGTTCGGTGACGTGGCTGCGCATGTCGAGCACGCGCTTGTCCACGATCTTTCCCTCGGTCAGCCGCCAGTCGCCGTCGGCCACCGCGAGCCGCTTGTGCAGTTCCGCCCAGACCCGCTCGTCCGGCCAGTTGGCCACGTCCTCGCCGACGGGCACCTGGAGGTAGTAGCGGCTCACCGTCGGGCTGCGCAGCATGTGCCCCGCGAAGCCGTCTTGGTGCAACGCGTAGATCACGCAGTCCGTCGACGGCGGCGCCTCGGCGAGGATGCTCAGCCAGTTGATGCCGTGCTGGTGCACGAACTCCAGCACGGCACCGTCCGGAATGGACGGTCGACACACGCCGTGGAACCCGTCGCAGCCCGCCACGAAGTCGCACGCGATCCGGCGCTCGCGGCCGGACTCCCTGTCCCGCCAGGTGAGCGAGGGCCGGTCGGTGGTGAGGTCGTGCAGCGCGACGTCGTCCGCCTCGAACCGGATGTCGCCGCCGCCGTCGAGGAACGCGCCGATGAGGTCCTTCACCACCTCCTGCTGCGGGTACACGTAGTGGGTCCGGCCGCCGTAGAGGTCCGCGTAGGACACCTGGAAGCGCCTGCCCTCCACTCGGAACTCGCAGGTGTCGTGCCGGGCGGCCGAGGCGAGTAACCGGTCGGCCAGCCCGTGCCGCTCCAGCATGCGCACCGCGCGGTGCTCCAGCATGCCTGCGCGGGCCCGCTGCTCCAGGTGCGCGCGGCTGTGCCGTTCGAGCACGACGCAGTCGATGCCGGCCCGGTTCAGCAGGTTGGCCACCGCCAGACCTGCCGGACCGGCTCCGACCACGCCGACTGCGGTATTTGTGGGCGCATTCATCGAGTTATATCCCCTCATCGGACCACTCCAACACACCGACGATGACCGAAGGAGTGTAGGAGCGGCGACAAACTCCCCGACTGAGGCGTACGGGTGTCATTTGGTCCAGTATTCGCCGGACCCTTGGCAACCGTGGGTAGTGAGGCAATAACCTGTCCCGTCGTTGAACTCCCCGTCAACGCAATGTCAGCAGGAGAGTGCCGTATGGCCCGCACAGTCGGCCGCACCGCATCGCGCCCCATTCACATGATCGTCGGCACGCTGGCCGCGATCCTGACGCTCGCCGCGACCTCGGGCTGCGGGCTGCTCGGATCCAAGTCCGCCGCCGACAACAACAGCTCCGGCCGGGTCGAGAAAAGCACAATCAAGATCGGCGTCATTCCGGTGATCGACGACGCGCCGGTGTTCATCGCGCAGAAGCGTGGCTACTTCAAGCAGGAGGGCCTCGACGTCGAGCTGAAGACCATCCAGGGCGGCGCGGCCGGGATCACCGGGCTGATCAGCGGCGACCTCGACTTCACCTTCGGCAACTGGGTGTCCTTCTTCGCCGCGGAGGCCAAGGGCGCGGCGAAGGCCGTCGACGGCATCAAGCTGGTGGCCGACGGCTACCAGGGCAAGAACGACATGTTCCTCGTGATGGCCTCGGCCGACTCGCCCGTCAAGGGCCCCAAGGACCTGGCCGGCAAGACGATCGGCGTGAACACCTTCAAGAACATCGCCGAGCTGGCCGTGCGGGCGACGCTCCAGGCCAACGGCGTCGACCCGGCCAGCGTCACCTTCAAGGAGTTCCCCTTCCCCGACATGACGGCCGCGCTGACGAACAAGCAGGTCGACGCCGCGTTCATGGTGGAACCGTTCATCACCCAGGCCGAGCGGACGGCAGGCGCGATCCCCGCGGTGGACACCATGTCCGGCCCGATCGCCGACCTGCCGATCGCCGGCTACGGCACGAGCGGCAAGGTGGCGAGCGCGGACCCGAAGACGGTCGCCGCGTTCCAGCGCGCGCTGGCCAGGGGGCAGCAGGACGCCGCCCAGCGGTCCGTCGTCGAGGAACTGCTGCCCGAGTACGCCAAGATCGACAAGGAGACGGCCGGCCTTGTGCACTTCGGCGTGTACCCGACGAGCCTCGACGCGACCAGGCTGACCAGGGTCACCACGCTGATGCGCAGCTACGGCATGCTCGACCGGCAGGTCGACGTGCAGCCGATGCTGGTGGCCGGTTCCGGCGGTTGAGCACCGTTTTCGCGGGTGCGGGGAGCCGTCCCCCGCATCCGCATTCGACATCCCGAACAATGTCGAATTGAGCACCCGTGGATCCGGTAACCGTCCGTCGAACATGCCTGCCGCAGGTAACCCGTTTGCCGCAGTGAATCGGGGACCAGGTGGCGCTAGTGTGCCCGATGTCAACATGGCTAAATGGTGCTCCAGCAACTATCGCGCTGTGGGGGCCGCACCGGCAGGGCTGTTCAGACTTCTGATGCACTGAATGGGGCATCACCGTTACCGCCAGGTGAATTCACACAGTCACGCCCACGGGACAATTGTGATTGAAGGACGGACCCTGTCATGACCTCTGGAACCGATCGACCCGTCATCGACGAGCGCACCGACCCGGCGCTCCCGCCGTTTCACAGCCCGCTGAGCATGGCGGGACTGTCCTGGATCCTGTTCGGACACGCCGCCTTCCAGTACCTCAACGCGGCCTGCGAACTCGGCCTGCTCGAGTTACTCGCGGACGGCGACGGGCTGACCAAGGCCGAGATCGGCGAGCTGCTGAACCTGCGCGGCCGCGCCACCGACGTGCTGCTGCTCGGCTGCGCGTCGCTCGGCCTGGTGAGCAAGGAGGGCGACCGGTACAGAGCCGCGCCAGTCGTCGCGGGCCTGATGGCCGGCGACGACTGGCAGCGCTTCCGGGACACCGTCGCCTTCGAGCAGCACGTCGTCTACGAGGGCCAGCTCGACTTCACCGAGTCCCTGCGCGAGAACACCAACGTCGGCCTGCGGCGCGTGCCGGGCACCGGCCGCGACCTGTACCACCGGCTCAGCGAGAACCCGCACCTCGAATCGGTGTTCTACCGGTACATGCGGTCGTGGTCCGAGCTGGCCAACCGGGATCTCGTCGAACTGCTCGACCTGTCCGACACCACCAGCCTGCTCGACTGCGGCGGCGGCGACGCGGTCAACGCCGTCGCGCTCGCCAAGGCCAACCCGCACCTGCGGGTCACCGTGTTCGAACTGCCGGCCACCACCGAGATCGCCGAGAAGAAGATCGTCGAGGCCGACGCCCAGGACCAGGTCTCGGTGCTCGGCGGCGACATGTTCGCCGACCCGTTCCCCGGGGGCTTCGACTGCGTGATGTTCGCGCACCAGCTGGTCATCTGGACGCTGGAGGAGAACACCGCGTTGCTGCGCAAGGCCTACGACGTGCTGCCGCCCGGCGGACGGCTCGTCATCTTCAACTCGATGTCCGAGGACACCGGCGACGGCCCGGTCATCGCGGCGCTGGACAGCGTCTACTTCGCCGCGCTGCCGGCCGAGGGCGGGATGATCTATTCGTGGCAGCAACACGAGGACTGCCTCCGCGAGGCCGGCTTCTCGAATTTCCGGAGGATCCGGTGCGGGGGTTGGACCCCGCACGGAATTCTCGTCGCAACCAAGTAATGCACAGGGCGGTCCAGCAGGGATGTCCGACGAAGGCCACGACCCCACCCCCGGCGAGAACCCCGAAACCCAAGACACGAAACGGAATCCACCGGCCAACTCGGGCTGGCGGCTGCGGAACTGGCGGCTGCGCAGCAAGATCGCGGCCGTGCTGCTCGTCCCGACACTGACCGCGCTTGCCCTCGGCGGGCTGCGGGTCGTGTCGGAGGTGCACAACGCGGACGCCTTCCGGGCCACCGTGCGGCAGGTCGACGTCGCGCGGCAGACCACCTCCGTGATCCACGAGGTGCAACGCGAGGGCATCCAGGTCGTCGCCTACCTCGCCGCAGGCCGGCCGCCGGACCGGGCACCGACCGTGGAACAGTTGCAGCGCGCGAACACCGCGATCGCCGACCTGCACACGGCGGCCGACCAGCTGGAGTTCCGCGACCCCGCGACCAGGGAGCGCTACCAGCGGGCGTTGCAACGGCTTGACGGGCTGACCGCGCTGCGCGTCGTGGTCAACGACGGCGTCTACCCCGACGTCGCCGCGTACGCCTCCTACACCTCGATCGTCGACGCGCTGGTCCAGCTCGGCAGGGAGGTCACCGCCGAGGTGACCGACCAGTCGCTGTCCCGCGCGGCGACCGCCGTGCAGGCGGTGACCCAGGCCAAGGAGCACGCCGCCCAGCAGGACGCGCTGCTCCAGATCGCCGCGGGTCACTCGGCGTTCCGGCCGCGCCAGCTGGACCAGACGCGCGAGGAGGACGCGAGCTTCGCCGCGTCGGTCGCGGACTTCCTTGCGGTGGCCACCCCGCAGGAGCGGCAGTTCTACATGGACACCGTCAGCGGCCCCGACGTGGACGCCCGCCAGCGGATCAAGCAGGACGCGCTGATCCAGGCCGGCCTCGGCGCGCCGCTGGCCATCCCGGCCAGCCAGCTCGCCGGGGCGGACAGCACCAACATCACCCTGCTGCGCAAGGTGGAGGACCACCTGCTCGGCTCGCTGCGCGACCAGGCATCGGT
Source organism: Solihabitans fulvus (assembly GCF_008386585.1). GTDB lineage: Bacteria > Actinomycetota > Actinomycetes > Mycobacteriales > Pseudonocardiaceae > Solihabitans > Solihabitans fulvus. Next base: position 2,243 of record NZ_VUOB01000103.1, on the reverse strand, counting down.
GCTCGCGGACGCCGCGCTCGCCTCGGCGACCAGGGACGCCGCGCTGGTGCTTGCCGCGCTGCTCGTCGCGCTCGGGCTGATGCTCGTGGTGGTCCTGTCGCTGCTCAACCCGTTGCGGGTGCTGCGAACCGAGGCGCTCGCCGTGGCGAACACCCGGCTGCCGGCGACGGTCCGCCGCATCCTCGCCGACCCGGATCCCGTCGCTGCGGCCAAGAACGCCGTCGAACCGGTGTCCGTGCACACCCGCGAGGAGATCGGCCAGGTGGCCCGCTCGTTCGACGCGGTGCACGAGCAGGCCGTCCGGATGGCGACGGAGCAGGCGCTGCTGCGGGACAGCGTCAACGCGATCTTCGTCAACCTGTCCCGACGCAGTCAGAGCCTCGTGCAGCGGCAGCTCGCCGTGATCGACCGGCTGGAACTGCACGAGCAGGACCCTGACCAGCTGGCCAGCCTGTTCGAGCTGGACCACTTCGCCACCAGGATCCGGCGCAACAGCGAGAACCTGCTGATCCTGTCCGGCAGCGGCCTCGGCGCGCGGCTGCACCGTCCGGTGTCGGTCGGCGAGCTGATCGGCGCGGCGGTCTCCGAGGTGGAGCACTACGCCAGGGTCGACGTCGGCAAGATGGCCGACGCGATGGTCCAGGGCCATGTGGCGAGCGACCTGATCCACCTGGTCGCCGAGCTGCTGGACAACGCGGCCGTGTTCTCCCAGCCGGACACCAGGATCAGGATCATCTCCGCGCGGCGCCGCGCAGGCGAGCTGGCCATCCAGATCAGCGACGAGGGCATGGGCATGACCGAGCGCGACCTCGCCGAGGCCAACGCGCGCCTGGCCGACCCGCCCGACATCGACGTGTCCGTGTCGCGGCGGATGGGGCTCTACGTCGTCGCGCGGCTGGCCAAGCGGCACGACATCGCGGTTCGGTTGCGCAGCAGCGAGTTCCTCGACCGGGGCACCAGGGCGATCATCTCCATCCCGGCCCAGCTGATCGCGGCCGATGGCGACGGACCGCGCGCGGCACGGCCGGTCGCGGACCGCGCGCGGGTCGGTCCCCGGCGCGGTCGCGCGGCGCGGGACGCCGTCCGGCCGAGCGCCACCGCCCAGTTCGACGTGTGGCAGGCGACCGCGTCGGCCGGGACCCCGGTCGCGGACGTCGCCGCGCCCGTCGCTCCCGTCGACGTCGATCCCGTGACCGAACGGCTGCCGATCTACGAGGACCTGCTGTCCAGATGGTTCACCGACGACCCGAGGCACGACGCGCCGCCGGTCGCCGAGCGGGCGGCCCCCGAACCGGAGCCGGCGAACACGGTGCCGGCCAACACGATGCCTGCGGAGCCCGAGCCCGTCGAGCCGAAGTCGCAGCCGCAGCCGGACTGGCAGTCCCCCGGCGACGAGGGCTGGCGGGCCGCCGGCGCGCTGCTCACCGCGCCGCCCCCGGCCGAAATCACCGCGACCGGCCTGCCCAAGCGGGTGCCCAAGGCGCAGCTGATGCCGGGATCGGCCGCGCCGCAACAGGAACAGCAGCCGAAGGCGACCGGTCCCGGCCCGGCGGCGCGGGCGGTCCGCAGCCGGCTGAGCGGCTTCCAGCAGGGCCGTCGCCGGGGCCGCATTCCGGCGGCGGCCGACCAGCGGACATCGGACGTCAGGTCGGCCGAGTCGTTCTCGGAGGAAGCGCAGTGAGCACCTTTGGCGAGCAGCCCGGCGACTTCGCCTGGTTCATCACGGAGTTCGTGCACCGCGTCCCCGAGGTGGCGCACGCCGTGGTGGTGTCGGCGGACGGCCTGCTGCTGGCCAACTCCCACGGGCTGCCGGTGGACCGCGCGCAGCAGCTGTCCGCCGTGACCTCCGGGCTGGTGAGCCTCACGTTCGGCGCGGCGCGCTGCTTCGACGCCGGCGAGGTCGGCAGCACGATCGTCGAGATGGAACGCGGCTTCCTGTTCCTGATGTCGGTCAGCGACGGCTCCGCGCTGGCCGTGCTCACCGCGCCGCACTGCGACATGGACCTGATCGCCTACGAGATGACGATGTTGGTGGAGCGCATCGGGGAACGGCTGACCCCGGAGCTCCGCGCCGCCCTGCTGAGCGGCACGCACACCTGAGCACGTCGAGCCAGCTGACCGTGACCACCGTCGGGGAAGGTAACGAGTTCCTTGCACTCCTTGAGAAGGCCTGGGCCAACCGGCGCGCCGAACGCGCGCCCGTCGAACGGCCGGCGCGACGCGACGTCGGCGAAGATCGTCGT
>NZ_VUOB01000102.1 GCF_008386585.1 Solihabitans fulvus | reverse complement strand
TATGTTCGGCGGCGACCTACTCTCCCACACCCTCACGAGTGCAGTACCATCGGCGCAGGAGGGCTTAGCTTCCGGGTTCGGAATGGGACCGGGCGTTTCCCCTCCGCCATAACCACCGAAACACTATAGAATTACCGTTACCGTAGACACCCACTACAGACCCACAACTCTCGTTGTGGACCCGTCAAGGTGGTCCGGTCGGTTCTCCCAGAACCGCACAGTGGATGCGTAGCAACTTTGTAGACAAGTCCTCGGCCTATTAGTATCGGTCAGCTCCACACGTTACCGTGCTTCCACCTCCGACCTATCAACCCAGTGGTCTAGCTGGGGGCCTTAACCCACAAAGGGGTGGGATACCTCATCTTGGAACGAGCTTCCCGCTTAGATGCTTTCAGCGGTTATCCCTTCCGAACGTAGCAAACCAGCAATGCCCCTGGCGGAACAACTGGCACACCAGAGGTTCGTCCGTCCCGGTCCTCTCGTACTAGGGACAGCCTTCCTCAAGTATCCTACGCGCGCGGCGGATAGGGACCGAACTGTCTCACGACGTTCTAAACCCAGCTCGCGTACCGCTTTAATGGGCGAACAGCCCAACCCTTGGGACCTACTCCAGCCCCAGGATGCGACGAGCCGACATCGAGGTGCCAAACCATGCCGTCGATATGGACTCTTGGGCAAGATCAGCCTGTTATCCCCGGGGTACCTTTTATCCGTTGAGCGACCACGCTTCCACAAGCCATGGCCGGATCACTAGTCCCGACTTTCGTCCCTGCTCGACCTGTCGGTCTCACAGTCAAGCCCCCTTGTGCACTTGCACTCAACACCTGATTGCCAACCAGGCTGAGGGAACCTTTGGGCGCCTCCGTTACCCTTTGGGAGGCAACCGCCCCAGTTAAACTACCCACCAGGCACTGTCCCTGATCCGGATCACGGACCAAAGTTAGACATCCAGTACGACCAGAGTGGTATTTCAACGATGACTCCACCCACACTGGCGTATGAGCTTCACAGTCTCCCACCTATCCTACACAAGCCGAACCGAACACCAATACCAAGCTATAGTAAAGGTCCCGGGGTCTTTCCGTCCTGCCGCGCGTAACGAGCATCTTTACTCGTAATGCAATTTCGCCGGGCCTGTGGTTGAGACAGCCGAGAAGTCGTTACGCCATTCGTGCAGGTCGGAACTTACCCGACAAGGAATTTCGCTACCTTAGGATGGTTATAGTTACCACCGCCGTTTACTGGCGCTTAAGTTCTCAGCCTCGCCCCAAAGGAGCTAACCGGTCCCCTTAACGTTCCAGCACCGGGCAGGCGTCAGTCCATATACATCGTCTTGCGACTTCGCATGGACCTGTGTTTTTAGTAAACAGTCGCTTCTCGCTGGTCTCTGCGGCCGCACAACCCTAGCTCGTCAAGAGCTTCAAGTCACACGGCCCCCCTTCTCCCGAAGTTACGGGGGCATTTTGCCGAGTTCCTTAACCACAGTTCACCCGATCGCCTTGGTATTCTCTACCTGACCACCTGTGTCGGTTTGGGGTACGGGCCACGTGAACACTCACTAGAGGCTTTTCTCGGCAGCATGGGATCACTCTACTTCGCCTCAATCGGCTATGCATCACGTCTCACCCTTATGTACAGCACGGATTTGCCTATGCTGCGGGCTACACGCTTACACCAGTACTACCACTCACTGGCGGAGCTACCCTCCTGCGTCACCCCATCGCTTGACTACTACCGGCTCGGATCCCGCGCTCCCTGAACCCGCGACCCGAAGGTCAATGGATCCAGTTTGGGCGGTTAGCATCACCGACCTCGCCATGGGCGCGTTCACACGGGTACGGGAATATCAACCCGTTGTCCATCGACTACGCCTGTCGGCCTCGCCTTAGGTCCCGACTTACCCTGGGCGGATTAGCCTGGCCCAGGAACCCTTGGTCATCCGGCGGCAGAGTTTCTCACTCTGCATTCGCTACTCATGCCTGCATTCTCACTCGCACAGCCTCCACGACTAGATCACTCTGCCGCTTCGCTGGCTGCACGACGCTCCCCTACCCATCCACACCACTGCACCCAGTAAACTGGGCGGATGTATTGCGTGAATGACACAGCTTCGGCGGTACGCTTAAGCCCCGCTACATTGTCGGCGCAGGACCACTTGACCAGTGAGCTATTACGCACTCTTTAAAGGGTGGCTGCTTCTAAGCCAACCTCCTGGTTGTCTGGGCGACCCCACATCCTTTCCCACTTAGCGCACACTTAGGGGCCTTAGCTGGTGTTCTGGGCTGTTTCCCTCTCGACTACGAACCTTATCGCCCGCAGTCTCACTGCCGCGCTCTCACTTCCCGGTATTCGGAGTTTGGTTGATTTCGGTAAGCTTGTAGGCCCCCTAGACCATCCAGTGCTCTACCCCCGGAAAGAAACACACGACGCTGCACCTAAATGCATTTCGGGGAGAACCAGCTATCACGGAGTTTGATTGGCCTTTCACCCCTAACCACAGCTCATCCCCCAGGTTTTCAACCCTGGTGGGTTCGGGCCTCCACACGGTCTTACCCGCGCTTCACCCTGGCCATGGCTAGATCACTCCGCTTCGGGTCTAGAGCACGCGACTCAAACGCCCTATTCGGACTCGCTTTCGCTACGGCTACCCCACACGGGTTAACCTCGCCACGTACCACTAACTCGCAGGCTCATTCTTCAAAAGGCACGCCATCACCACTACTAGGGTGGCTCTGACGGATTGTAGGCACACGGTTTCAGGTACTATTTCACTCCCCTCCCGGGGTACTTTTCACCTTTCCCTCACGGTACTAGTCCGCTATCGGTCACCAGGAAGTATTTAGGCTTAGCGGGTGGTCCCGCCAGATTCACAGCGAATTTCACGAGTACGCTGCTACTTGGGATCCCCATCAAGAGACATCGGGTTTTCGCGTACGGGAGTATCACCCTCTACGCTCGCGCTTTCCAGACACGTTCCGCTAACCACAATGTTTTCTGACTCTTTGGAAGGTCAGCAGCCCTTCCCGATAGGTCCCACGACCCCGCACATGCAACCCCTGCCAGGTATCACACATGTACGGTTTAGCCTCATCCGCTTTCGCTCGCCACTACTCACGGAATCACGGTTGTTTTCTCTTCCTGCGGGTACTGAGATGTTTCACTTCCCCGCGTTCCCTCCACACGCCCTATGTGTTCAGGCGTGGGTGACCCCACATGACTGGGGCCGGGTTTCCCCATTCGGACACCCTTGGATCTCAGCTCGGTTGGCAGCTCCCCAAGGCTTTTCGCAGCCTCCTACGTCCTTCATCGGCTCCTGGTGCCAAGGCATTCACCGTATGCCCTTACTAACTTGGCCACAAAGATGCTCGCATCCACTGTGCAGTTCTCAAAGAACAACCGGACACCACCATGTACCTGCGTCGCTTGCCCCCAGGTTTCCCCGGCGGCACTTTCGCGCTTTGGCGGTCCCCCTTGTTTTCGCTGATCAAACACGCAAGCGTGTTCTCTCCGGACCCAACAGCGTACCGGCAAACCACAT
>NZ_VUOB01000101.1 GCF_008386585.1 Solihabitans fulvus | reverse complement strand
GATCGACGGCACCACCCTGACCCTGCCCGACACCCCGAACATCCTGACCCGCCTCACCAAACAGAAAGGCAACCACGGCGGCACCGGCTACCCCCAGACCCGCCTGGTCGCGCTGCTGGCCTGCGGCACCCGCACCCTCATCGACGCCGCCTTCGGCCCCACCACCACCGGGGAAACCACCTACACACCACAACTCCTCCGCAGCCTGCACACCGGGATGATCCTGTTGGCCGACCGCAACTTCGCCTCCGCCAGCCTGCTCACCGACATCGCCACCACCGGCGCCCACGTACTCGTCCGGCTCAAAAACAGCCGCACGACACCGATCCTGGCCCGCTACCGCGACGGCTCCTACCTGTCGGTGCTGGGCGGCCTGCGGGTACGGGTCATCGACGCCGAGATCACCATCACCACCAGCGCGGGACGCCACACCGGGACCTACCGGCTGGCCACCACCCTGCTCGACCCCCACCGCCACCCCGCCGGCGAGCTGATCACCCTCTATCACCAGCGGTGGGAGATCGAAACCGCCTACCTGGAACTGAAATCCAGCATCCTGGGCGGCCGAGTGCTGCGCGCCCGCACCCCGGCCGGCGTCGAGCAGGAGGTCTACGCCCTGCTGGTGACCTACCAACTCCTGCGCACCGCCATGGCCGACGCCACCAGCACCCGACCCGACCTCGACCCCGACCGCGCCAGCTTCACCATCGCCTGGCAGACCGCCCGCGACCAGGTCGTCCAGGCCGCCGACGTCATCGCCGACACCGTCATCGACCTGGTCGGCACGATCGGCAGACACGTCCTGACCGACCTCATGCCCGCCCGACGGCTACGGGTCTGTCCCCGCATCGTCAAACGCGCCATCTCCAAATACCAGGCACGCGGTCCGGTCATCGACCGGACCAGCTACAAAGCCACCATCGGTATCGACATCCTCACCCCGGCAGACCCTTGACGATCACCACAACCGCCAAACTTCACGGCCTTGCGGCTAGTAGATTGTCGCTTCT
>NZ_VUOB01000100.1 GCF_008386585.1 Solihabitans fulvus | reverse complement strand
AACTCCGTTGGACACCCAGTCTGTCACCACCCGCACGATCACCGTGGCCGGGGGCCGATACGCCCCCGGCCACCTCGGCGAACTCACCCAACACCTGCCCTTCGACATGGTCGACGAGGCCCTGACCGCCACCCGCGCCACCCAGACCCGCCTACGGGACCTGCCCTCCCGAGTCGTGGTCTACCTGCTGCTGGCCGCCTGCCTGTTCAGCGAGGTCGGCTACCCGCAAGTGTGGCGCAAACTCGCCGCCGGGCTGGCGGGCATCCCCACCGCGACCCCCACCCCCAGCGCACTGGCCCAAGCCCGCCGCCGCGTCGGCACAGCACCCCTGCACTGGCTGTTCGACCTGCTACGCGGACCGGCCGCCACGATCAGGCAACCCGGGACCCGGTGGCGGGGCCTGCTGGTCTGCGCGATCGACGGCACCACCCTGACCGTGCCCGACAACCCACGCATCCTGACCCGCCTCACCAAACAGAACGGCAACCACGGCGGCACCGGCTACCCCCAGACCCGCCTGGTCGCGCTGCTGGCCTGCGGCACCCGCACCCTCATCGACGCGGTCTTCGGCCCCACCACCACCGGGGAAACCACCTACACCCCCCAACTGTTGCGCAGCCTCCGAGCCGGAATGATCCTGCTGGCCGACCGCAACTTCGCCGCCAAAGCCCTGCTGGCCGACATCGCCACCACCGGCGCCCACGTACTCGTCCGGCTCAAAAACAGCCGCACGACACCGATCCTGACCCGCTACCCCGACGGCTCCTACCTGTCGGTGCTGGGCGGCCTGCGGGTCCGGGTCATCGACGCCGAGATCACCATCACCACCACCGCCGGCCGCCACACCGGGACCTACCGGCTGGCCACCACCCTGCTCGACCCCCACCGCCACCCCGCCAGCGAGCTGATCACCCTCTACCACCAGCGCTGGGAGATCGAAACCGCCTACCTGGAACTGAAATCCAGCATCCTGGGCGGCCGAGTGCTCCGCGCCCGCACCCCGGACGGCGTCGAGCAGGAGGTCTACGCCCTGCTGGTGACCTACCAACTCCTGCGCACCGCGATGACCGACGCCACCAACACCCGACCCGACCTCGACCCCGACCGCGCCAGCTTCACCATCGCCTGGCAGACCGCCCGCGACCAGGTCGTCCAGGCCGCCGGCGTCATCGCCGACACCGTCATCGACCTCGTAGGCACCATCGGCAGACACGTCCTGACCGACCTCATGCCCGCCCGGCGGCTACGGGTGTGTCCCCGCATCGTCAAACGCGCCATCTCCAAATACCAAGCCCGCGGTCCGGCCATCGACCGGACCAGCTACAAGGCGACCATCGGTATCGACATCCTCACCCCGGCAGACCCTTGACAACCACCACAATCGCCAAACTTCACGGCCTTGGAGCTAGTAGACCGTCGCGTCTAATGGGACTATCCCGCGAACGGTGTTTCTGGCCCGACACGCCGGGCGTAAGCTCGGCGGGATTGGGCACGGTGCGTGATGACACTGGACG
>NZ_VUOB01000010.1 GCF_008386585.1 Solihabitans fulvus | reverse complement strand
ACCGTTCGCGGGATAGTCCCATCGATACCGCCCCTGGCGGGTGCCAGGGGTGTGTGGCGCCGGCTGGGGGCCGTGGTCAGGCTTGTGGGTTGGTTGGGTCGATGAAGGTGTGCCACGGGGTGACCTTGTCGAGGTGGACGACCGCGTCGAAGGCGACCATGGGGTTCACCAGCTGCTTGTACGGAGTCTGCATGGTGGAGTCGATGTGCGCGAAGCGGTCTGCCACCGGGCCCTCTGTCGGCACTTTTCGCAGGTCGAGGAGCGCCAGGGGTTCGCCGGTGGTCGCTAGTAGGGCGTCGAGGCTGTCGGGTTCCTCGACTGCGGGCAGGTCCTCGAAGAACACCTCGGTGTGGCCGGGCGGGCCGTCGGGGACGGGGCGGTGTCGGAACATGCGGCCGCCGTTGTGGGTGGTCGCGATGACCTTGAGGTTGTCGCCCAGCGAGTGGGCCAGGTGTTGGCCGAGCATCGTCTGTTCCTCGTTGATGATCGGCGGCACTCGGTAGGGCCAGCGCTGAAGATGGCCGTTGGCCGCGCCGATGACGATGCGGTCCTCTCTGTCGAGGATCCATTCGACGTTGTCGGCCATCGCCGAGTCGCGGAGGTTGGCGCCGGCGTAGGTGCGTTCCCGGCCCGCTGCCATGGCCGACAGGAACGCGTCGGCGTGCCTCGCGGTGATCGCGCACTGGAGGGCGATGTCGGCTCGCGCGGGGTTGTCTGCCGAGGCTGCCGCGTAGGGAACACGCTGGGCCTGGAGTCGTTCGGTCAGTTCGCCGATCCTGGCGGTCAGTTCGTGGCGGTGCGCCGGGGCGAGTGCGAGGTAGGCCTGAATGGCGGGCACGGACCAGGCCAGGCCGGTTCGGTCGGACGGCAGGTAGTCGAACAGGGGAAGCAGGCGCCGGCGGACGGCGGCCGCGTAGGCGGGGTCCACCTCGTCGAGGAAGGCAAGTGCGGCGAGGACACCCGGCCGCGCGGACGCGCTGGAGTCGGGCACGTCCATGCCGTAGAACCGGACCTTGCGGTCGTGTGTCGCGTTGTGTTCGCGCAGCCAGGTGAGCTGGTCGCGCATCTCCGCGCACTTTCCCATGTGGTAGGTGATTCCGGTGCGCAGAAGATGATCCAGGTCGCCGTCGCCGCCGAGCACCCAGTCGTTGACCGCCCAGCCCTCCGGGAAGCCGGACTCCATGACGAAACCGGTGAAACCCAGTTCCCGCACCAGGAATCGGGCCACCAGGTGGCGGAGCTGGTAGAACTCGTGCACCCGGTGCGTGCTCTCGCCGACGGCGACAACCCTTGCGGTGCCGACGATGTCGCGTAGCGGTGCCAGTTCGTCGGGGCTGGCGTTGGTTGGGTCGATCGACCGTAGGGTGTGGATGTTCTCGCGAAGCCACGTGGTGATGTCTAGGTTCATTCAGCGCCCCTTGGTGTTGGCCCCTTGGTGTTGGGGTGGGCGGCGCGCGCCCTGGTCAGGTAGTCGACTACGTCGGCGGTTCCGTCGGGACCGGACCAGCCGATGCGGCGGTCGAGTTCGCGGCCTAGCTGGGTTCGGTTGTCCTGCCAGAGTGCGGTGATCGCGCCCGCGAGGTGTTGGTCGCCGGTGTGGAACGCGTTGGCGATCTCCTGCCAGCGCGACACCAGGGCCCCGACTGCGGGGTCCTCGACCGGTGTGCCGTCTAGGAGGTGTTGCCGCAGCAGCGTGAACAGCTCGACCCACTCCGCCTTGAACGCCTCGATCGCGTCGGCGCCGAGGTGTGCGGCGCGGTCGGCGAGCGCCGCCTGCTGCGCGTCGGAGAGGTAGCGGTTGACGTCGATCGGCAGCGGTTCCAGCGTGGCGAGGAACTGTTCCGGTTCCGGCATGACCGACCCGGCCAGCCGGTCGAGCAGGCCGCGCACCCGCCGCGTCGACTCCTCGATCCGGTCGGCCTGGCGCGCCAGGTCCGCGAGCTGGGCGGTCAACAGGTCGCGCAGCGAGTCGAGATCCTCCGTCGCCGCGCGCCGCAGCACGGCCGCCACCTCTCCTAACGACAGCCCCAGCCCGGACAGCGCCCGCACCCGGTAGAGCCTGCGGACGTCGGCCTCGACGTACCGTCGGTGCCCGGCCGCGGTTCGTTCTCCCGGCGACACCAGCCCGATCCGGTCGTAGTGGTGCAGCGTCCGCACCGTGACGCCGCTGGCCCGCGCCAACTCCCCGATGCTCCACCGTCGCTCGCTCACGGCCTCGACGGTAGGACCTGACGCAGCGTCAGGTTCAAGTCGACGCGGCGGCGGGAATGAAAGGTTCGTAGCGCTGTTATATAACTATGTTACGGTTGCCGGATCGGCACGACGAACGGAGATGGTGATGGCGGCGTTGATCACCCTGGTTGGTGGCTGGGTTGCGTTTCGGCTGGTGGGGCTGTTCGGGGTGACCGGGCTCGACTCGTGGCAGCCGTCGCTGCGGTGGGGGCTGGCGCTGATGTTCCTGGTGACGGGAGTCGCGCACTTCGCCGGCAAGCGGCGGCCCGGGATGATCGCCATGGTGCCGGCCGCGCTGCCTCGGCCGGACCTGCTGGTCACGGTCACCGGCGTGCTGGAGCTCCTCGGCGCGGCCGGGCTGCTGGTCCCGGCCACCAGCACGGTGGCCGCTGGCTGCCTCGCCCTACTGCTGATCGTCATGTTCCCGGCCAACGTCTACGCGGCGCGGCACAAGGTCGTGCTCGGCGACACCCAGGTGATGGCCGTCGGCCCGCGCACCGCCCTGCAACTGGGCTTTCTGGCCGCGTGTCTGGCTGTTGTTCTTGGCGCGCACTGAAATGGCTGGTCCCGGGCAGGCATAGATTCGGGCTTGCCGGGTGTCTTGTCTGGTGTGACCGTGACTGAGCAGCTGACCAGGCCGGCCCCGCCACCCAGGGCGCGGCGGCGAGTGCCGGTGCTCGCCGGGTGTGCGGTGCTGTTGGGACTGCTGCTCGGCGCGCACCAGCTCGTGCCGGACGTCGGCGGGCTCGGCACGGCGATCGACAGCTTCCTGCCGTGGCTCGGCCTCGGGGTGCCGGTGCTCGGCGTCCTCGCGTTGGTCCGGCGGTCGCGGGTCGGCGCGGTCGCGCTGCTCGTGCCCGTGCTCGTGTGGGGCGCGATGTTCGGGCCCGCGCTGGTGCGCGGACCCGCGGGCGGCTCGGCGGACCTGCGCGTGGTCTCGCAGAACGTGTTCGCTGGCAACACCGAACCCGAGGCGACCGCCGCCGATCTGATCAAGGCCGACGCCGATGTCGTCGGGCTCCAGGAGATCGCCTACACCGCGCGCGAACGGCTGTTGCCGGCGTTGGACGACGCCTACCCGCTGCACGTCACGATGGGCACTGTGGGGCTCTGGTCCCGGTACCCGATCCTGGACTCCCGGCCCGTGGATCTCGGCCTCGGCTGGACCAGGGCGTTGCGCGCCACCGTGCGGACCCCACAAGGGGAACTCGTCGTCTACGTCGCCCACCTCGGGTCGATTCGGCTCGGGTCGACCGGCGAGCGCGACGGGACCCTGCGCGCGCTAGCCGCCGCCGTGAACGCCGATCCGGCGTCGAAGGTGTTGGTGCTCGGTGACTTGAACACGGCGTCGACCGACCGAGCGCTTGGTCGCGCCATGCCTTCCCTGCAGGAGGCCCAGAATGAGGCCGGATCCGGGCTCGGGTTCACCTGGCCGGCCGCGTTTCCCTTGACCCGACCGGATCACGTGCTCTACCGCGGTCTCACCGCGACGGACGCCGGCACCCTGCACACCAGGGGCAGCGACCATCGCGCCGCGACCGCAGGGCTGCGGCTGTGATGGCCAGGCGTGCTGTGAGCAACCGCACCGCGCCGAACGCGGCAGCTCCCCGCGCGTCCTTACCCATGGACATCGCAAGGACGGGGGGACCGCGTGAGGGCAGCGGAGGAGGCCGCGTTCCGCGAGTTCGTCGCGGCGCGCTCCGCCGCGCTGTTCCGCACCGCCCACCTGCTCACCGGCGACCGGCACCGCGCCGAGGACCTGGTGCAGAACGCCCTGCTCAAGACCGCCGCGCGCTGGCGGCACATCCGCGAGCCGGACGCCTACGTCCGCCGGGTCATGTACCGGGAGCAGGTCAACGTGTGGCGTCGCCGCCGCATCCTCACCGAGTGGAGTTCGGCTGAGGTGCCGGACGTCAGCGCGGCCGACCACAGCCACGACACGGACACCCGCGTGGTGATCCGCGCCGCCTTCGACCGGCTCGCGCCGAGGCAGCGCGCGGTGTTGGCGCTGCGCTACTTCGAGGACCTGCCGGAGAGCCGCGTCGCCGACGTGCTCGGTGTCTCGATCGGCACGGTGCGGAGCACGACGCACCGTGCGCTGGCCAAGCTGCGCCAGATCGCGCCGGAACTCGAGCTGGCTGGCGCGGAGGCCGGGGTCGGCGGGGTGTCGCGGTGACGCTGGAGCGGGAGTTGCGGCGGGCGTTGCGCGACCTGGCCGACGAGGCCGGCGAGGCCGGCGAGCGACCCGGGCCGGCCGCCGCCGTCTTGGCCGACACCGCGTTGGCGGGGGCGGCGCGGCGGCGGGTGCGGGCCGCGTCCGCGACCTCGGTGGCGCTGGCGACCGTGGCCGTCGCGGTGGTGGTGTTCGCCGCGCTGCCCGGTCGTTCCGCCGGTCCGGTGGCGCAGCCCGCTGCCTCGGCTGGACCTTCCTCGGCGCTCGGCGTGGACGCGGTCGCCGACGGTCCCGTCGCGCTGTCCGCCTACACCGTGTCGGCCGACACCCCGAGCGGCCGGGTGGCCTACGTGCGCACCGAGGGCCAGCGCGAGTTCGTCAGGACCGACTGGGCGGCCGCAGCGGTCTCCCCGGCCGGCCGCGCGATCGCGTTCCTCGGGCGGGAGGATCCCGGCTACCTGCTCAACCTCCGCAACCCCGACCGGCAGACCACGCACGTGAACCTGCCGGGACCGGCCAGCGCGCCGCAGTGGTCGCGGGACGGCCGCCGGGTGCTCGTGACCGTCTACGCGGCCACCGGCCAGGGCGGGCACGGCGCGCGCACCGGGTTCGCCGTCGTCGACGCCGCCTCTGGGGCCGTCCGGGCCGTCGACGCGGCCGGCGAGCCGGCCGGGCTGTCCGCCGCCGAGCAGGAGTTCCGCTGGGCCGGGGACGGCGTTGTCGCCACCGACGCGAGCCACGACCTGCGCTTCTACGACCTCGACGGGGTGCCGACGCGCGCGATCGCGTCCTCCGGCGGGCTCGCCACGACCGCGGCGGACCCGGTGTCCCCGTCGGGTCGGCTGGCGGCCACCGACACCGAGGGCCGCGACACGGTCGTCGACCTGGCGACCGGCGCCGTCGTGACCACGCTGCCGGCCGGGCTCGGGCCTTGTTACGGCTGGTACGACGACCAGCACCTGATCGTCGCGACGACCTCGGCAGGCGGGACGCGGTTCGCGGTGACGTCGCTGGACGGGCGGCCGGGACGGGTGTTGGCCACGGCTCCCGCCGATCTCGCCGGGCGCTTCCTGTTCAGCCCCAACGCGACCTGACCACGACGCGAGCGCCGTCCGGTCTCACGCCGTCCGAGGATCGTCGTCCGGGTTGTCGACGTTGTCGGCGTCGAACCGCAGCCGGCGCGCCACCACGTCCCGGACGACGTCGGCGAGCGGCAGTTGGTTGGCGAAGGCGTAGGCACGCAGCCGCACCAGTGACTGCTCCATGTCGACGCCGAGCTGCACGGACACCATCCCGGTCGCCTGGTGCACCTCCGCCCGGCCCATCGGCTCGGCGTGTTTCTGGCGGAGGCTCCCGCCGGCCGAGACGCCGCCCCTGGTGTCCAGGATCAGCTGGAGCGCGATGTCGGCGAAGACCGCCGCGTCGGCCATCTGCTCCGGGCTGAGCGAACCCGCCGCATCCCGGTACAGCGAGAAGATCGCCGGCTGGATCGCGCCGATCCGCAGCGGCAGCACGAACATCGCCAGCGCGCCAAGCTCGATCGCCGCCCCGGCGAACAGCGGCCACGCCGCGCCGCTGGCCGTGGCGGACAGGTCGGGTGCGAACACGGGCAGGCCGCCCCGCACCGCGTCGACGACCGGCCCCTCGCCGAGCATGAAGTGCAGGTCCTGGAGTTGACGGCTGACCTCGTCGGTCGAGTAGAGCAGCTCACCCTGGATGGCCCCGGACCCGACGGCGACGCTGGTGCCGGTCACGCCCAGTCGCTCGACGGACGCGGCACACACCGTCTGCGGAGTCACCGACTGGCGATGGTCGGCGGCGTATGTGGCTATCCATCCCCACACGTGGGTAAGCCGCCTGGTGCTCACCGCCGCATCCTTTCGCTGATCAGTGGGTTTAGTCGAATGACGCGACGACACGACGCCCGGCGCGCCGCAGGGACGCAATCGGTGGCGAGGTGTTGGCCCGCTGAGGGGATTCCCGCACGGTGATCGTGGTTATGCTGAGACCGCTACCAGGTCAACACTGTGTGTAAGCCTTGGTGGTGACCGCTCCGGACCCCGGCGGCACGTTCGTCGCGCGCGCGACCGGGAGCGGTGATGCCGATGTCAGCGGCTGCCGGCCGTAGCGCGCAGCACGAGCGAACTCGCCTTGCCTCGAACGGTTCTGGCGTGGGCTCTCGCTTTCTGCCGTGGTCGACCAGCGTCGCTCGATCGCCGCACCGTGCTGGCGGGTCGTCCGCTGCTCCGCGCCGGTTCGACCAACTGACAGCTTGTCGAAGGATCTCCCAGGGAGGAGTAGACCGTGGCCGACACCCGACAGCGCACGAGAGCGTCGACGTCGATGTGGCAGCTCAGGGGCGCGTGCCGAGGAACGGACAGCGCGGTGTTCTACGACCCGGAGGGGGAGCGTGGCATCGCCCGCGCCCGCAGGGCGGCCAAGGCCAAGGCGATCTGCCGGGTCTGTCCCGTGCTCGAGCAGTGCCGCCGGCACGCCCTGGAAACACAGGAGCCCTACGGCATCTGGGGCGGTCTCACGCCCGTTGAGCGGGACTCGATCCTCAGCGTGGCCCAGCGGCACCGGCCCGCCCCCGCCGAACAGCCGGACACCGCGTCGTCGCTGCGGGCCGTCCCGCCACAGCAGGACGCCGAGCCGGATCGCGCCGCGAGGCGGCCGAGCGGGCGGCACCTGCGGCTGTGTTGACGGCGCGTCAGCCGCTGCGATCCGGGCCTGCGCGGTGCGGGTCGATGCGCAGCAGCACCCGCTGTTCGGCGATCATGGACGCCCGGTAGTCGGCCCAGTCGGGGTGCTCGCCGGAGATCTGGCGGTAGTAGGCCACGAGCCCGTCCATGGCCTCGGGCAGCGGCACGATCTCGACCGCGCCCTCGACCTGGATCCAGTGCCCGAAGAACTGGTCCGGCAGCACGCACAGCCACGCACGCGGGTCCGCCCGGAGCTGCCGCACCTTGTAGGCGGTCTCCCTGGTGCTCACGATGATCGCGCCGGAGTCGTCGACGGCGGCGAGGACCGGGGACATCTGTGGCGTGCCGTCCGACCGCATCGTGGCGAGCACCGCGCGGTGCTGTGTCCGGACTACCTCGCGTGCAGCGTCAAGATCCATGCGTCCATCGAAGCACCATTCGCTGGCACGTGCGGGGCCGATCAGGCGGATCGGCGCGCGAACGCCCGCAGCTGGTCGATGGCCTCCTCGCTGAGCGGCCCGGAGACGACGGTTCCCGCGATGGTGAGGAGCAGCGCGTTGTGGTGCCGCGCGTAGCCGCGCAGCGCGTTGAACGCCTGCGCCATGTCGACCCTGAGGCGTTCCGCGAGCACGCCCTTGGCCTGCTCGATCAGCACCCGGCTGTTCAGCGCGCCCTGGAGCTGTTCGGCCAGCGTCTCCTGCCGGCGCACCGACCGCTCCTGGAGCAGCCCGATGGTGGCCACGTCGGCCATGGCCTGGCCGACGTCCGCCGCGCTGCGGTCGAGCGCCCCCGGCTTGGTGTGGAACAGGTTGAGCGCCCCGATGACCTCGTCGCGCAGCCGCATCGGCAGCGCGTGCACGGCGGCGAAGCCCGCCTCCCGCGCGGCGAGGGCGAAGCGCGGCCAGCGCGGCGCGGCGGCGCTGAGGTCTGGCACGGTCACCGCGGCCCCGGTGCGGTAGCACTCAAGGCACGGCCCCTCGTCGTTCTGTAGCTCGAAGAGCTCGACCATGCGGGCCTGTTCGGTGGAGGCCGCGATGACCCGGAGTTGACCCTGGTGGTCGACCAGCAGCAGGCCGGCGGCGTCCACCTTCAGCAGCTCGACGCTGCGCGCGGCGAGCAGGTGCAGAAAGTCGATGAGGTCGAAGTCATCGACCAACGTGTCGGCCAGCTCGACGAAGGTCTCAGCCAGTCGACTGACTGGGGGACGGGTCACGTACTCAGGGTACGACTGTTCACCACCCTTGGTGGCGAGCAGTCGCGCGAATCGCTGGATTGCGCCGCACGGATCAGAGCTCCAAGAGCTCCTAGGACACCACTGGCGCCGGTTCGCCCCTGACCTCGGCGAGCAGGGCGGTGATGGCGGCCATGATCCGCGCGGTCGCCTCGTCGAGGACGGTCTTGGTCAGCGGTCCGCCGACGAGGTCGGACAGGTCGACGGGCGGGCCCGCGACGAGGTCGATCGTCCTGCGCGGCAACAACTTCGGGAACCGCGCGCGGCGCGGCAGGAACTCGTGCGTGCCCCAGTTGGCCACCGGAACCACGGGCGCGCCGCTGACCAGCGCGATCCTGGCCGCGCCGTTCATGCCGCGCGACGGCCAGTTCGCCGGGTCCGTGGAGAAGGTGGCCTCGGGGAAGATGATCACGCACTCGCCGTCGCGCACGGCCGACACGGCGTCGCGGTAGGCGTCGCTCGCCTGCCTGGTTCCCCGGTGCACCGGGATGTGCCGGCCGTCCTTCATCACGCGCCCGACCACCGGCATCGTCCAGAGGTCGGCCCTGGCCAGGTAGCGCGGCACGCGCCGATGCGCGAGGGCGAACGCGGTCACCGTGACCGGGTCGGCGAAGGACAGGTGGTTGCTGGCCAGCACCATGCCGCCGTCGGCCGGCACGTGCTCGCCGCCGCGCAGCCGGAACCTGGTGAACAGGACGAGAAACGGCCAGAGCAGGTCGATCGCAACCCCGAACCAGAATCCCCTGCCGCGGCGGGGAAAACGGCGAGTCAGCGCGGCCATGCCGGCCATGCCCAACGGGCGGTCTGCGGAGGGGGACACGCGGCAATGGTCCCCCGGCGACGTCCGCGCGGTTCACCCGGCGGCCCGGTCGGCCGGTCAGTCGGTGGGCAGCGAGTCCCGGATCGACCTGTCCATGGCCTGTTGGAACGCCGTCACCAGCGCCTGGATCGTCAGCGGGCGGAGCCGCTCGAGCACGTCCCTGACCTGTTCGGTTGACCGGTCGCGTTCGCGGTAGGGCCGCAGCACCTCCTGGTCGAACAGCTCGCGCAGCTCCTCGGCGAGCACCGAGGTGTGCCGAGCCACGATGTCTCGCGCGCGCAGCAGGCTCTCCCGGCGCAGCGGAAGCGCGAGCATGCGCAGGCCGACCGACAGCATGGCGGCGCTGGCCAGCTCGACCTGCTCGGGACCGACGTCGGCGAGGACGCCGAGTTCCCCGAGCAGGGCCACCTCGGCCTCGTCCAGGCGGCGGCCGGCGCGCCGGTCCAGCTCGGCTCGGTCGAGCCGTTCCGGGCGGTCGGGCAGCCACGGCGCGAACAGCGCGCTGCGCAGCGCCAGCTCCGCCGCGGTCGTGTCGGCCGGGATCCTGGCCAGCTGCGCCTCGATGGCGGCCAGCGTGAAGCCGAGCCCCTGGAGGTGGCGGATCAGTTCGAGCCTGCCGACGTGCTCCGGCCCGTACAGCCCGACCCTGCCGCGCAGGCGAGGCGGCGGCAGCAGGCCCCGGCTCGTGTAGAACCGCACGGTTCGCACGGTGGTTCCGGTGCGCGCGGCCAACTCGTCGACGGTGAGCGGCTCCTCGACGGCGGCGACCATGTACCCACATTAACCATTGCCGATGCGACATCAACGGTGTCACGATGGATTCCTCACCTGGCGCGAGGAGGACCTTCGGTGCGGTTGAGCATGCCGATGCAGTACGCGGGCGACCCGACGCAGACGGCCGACCAGATCGCGGAGCTGGAACGCGCCGGTCTCGACGCGGTGTGGATCGCGGAGGCCTACGGCTTCGACGGCCCGACGATCATGGGCTATCTCGCGGCAAGGACCGAGCGCGTCCAGATCGGCGCCGGCATCCTGCCGATCTACTCCCGCACACCGGCGTTGATCGCGCAGACCGCCGCGGGCCTCGACGCGGTGTCCGGCGGCCGGGCAATGCTCGGGCTCGGCGCGTCGGGGCCGCAGGTCATCGAGGGCTGGCACGGCGTCCCCTACGACCGGCCGCTCGCGCGGACCCGCGAGGTCATCGACATCTGCCGGCGCGCGTGGCGGCGGGAGACGCTGACCAACGACGGCATCTACCAGCTGCCGCTGCCCGCCGACCAGGGGCTGGGGCTCGGCAAGCCGCTGAAGATGCTCACCCACCCGCTGCGCGCCGACATCCCGATCTGGGTCGCCTCGCTCGGCGCGAAGAACGTGCGGATGACCGCCGAGGTGGCCGACGGCTGGCTGCCGGCGATGTTCCTGCCGGAGAAGGCCGCCGAGGTCTGGGGCGACGCCCTCGCCGCAGGCCGCGCGGCCCGCGCGCCGGAGCTCGGCCCGCTGGAGATCGCCGCGGGCGGCATGCTCGCCGTCGGCGAGGACGTCACCGAGCTGCGCGAGTTCTCCCGGCCGCTGCTGGCGCTCTACCTCGGCGGCATGGGGGCGAGGGGCCGCAACTTCTACCACGACCTCGCCTGCCGCTACGGCTATCAGGCCGAGGCCGACGAGGTGCAGGATCTGTACCTGAACGGGCAGAAGGACGCCGCAGCGAAGGCGGTGCCGGCGGAACTGGTCGAGCTGACCAACCTGGTCGGGCCGGAAGGCTATGTGCGGGAACGCATCGAGGCGTTCCGCGAGGCCGGGGTGACGATGCTCAACGTCGTTCCGGTCGGCGAGGACCAGGCGCGTCTGGTGTCCCAGGTGCGGGAGTGGCTCGGGTAGCGGGAAGGCGAACGACATGGGCGGGACAGCGGAGGCCGACGCGGGGCTCCTCGGCCCGAGCTCGGTGACCTGGCAGCTGCACGCCGATCCGGCCATGTGGCTCGGCGGCATCAGCAGCCTCTACCTCCAGGCGCTGCATCCCCGCGCGGTGGCCGCGATCGTGCAGAACTCCAACTTCCGCGAGGACCCGCTCGGCAGGTTGAGCCGAACCGGGAACTTCGTCGGGCTCGCGACCTACGGGACGACCGCGCAGGCGCGCGCGGCGGCCGCGAAGGTCCGCGCGGTGCACAGGTCGTTACGTGCCAAGGATCCCCGCACCGGCAGGCGGTTCCGCATCGACGAACCGGACCTGCTGCTGTGGGTGCACTGCGCCGAGGTGGCCAGCTTCCTCGCCGTGGTGCGCCGCGCGGGTTTCGCCCTCACCGCGGCCCAGGCCGACCGCTACCTCGCCGAGCAGCGCGAAACGGCCACGCTGGTCGGGCTGCACGTCGACGACGTGCCGGGGTCGACCGGCGAACTGGCCGACTACTTCCGGATCGTGCGGCACGAGCTGCGCAGGACCGAGGACTCCGAGGTGGTGTACCGGTTCCTTCAGCGCCCGCCGTTGCAGGGGCCGCTGCGGGCCGGGCTGCCGGTGTACCAGTCGCTGGTCGGCGAGCTGGCCTACGCGCTGCTGCCGGACTGGGCGATCGAGCTGCACGGCCACCGCGCCTACTCCCCGGACGTCGCCACCGGCATGCTCAGGGCGCTGCGCTCGGCCGCGCTGCTGATTCCGGGGCCGCTGCGCTGGCGGGTGCCGCACGGGCACGCCAACCAGGCGATTGCCCGCTTAGGCCGCACCGCAACACCGTCGCCCCGGCTGTTACCGAAGGCCTGACGGCCGTCGCGCCACGAGCCGTCGCGCCACCCGTTCGGGCGAGTAACCCGCCCCGAACCCCGTCGTTTCCCTAGTGGGCCACGTCACACTCGCGCGCGTCCGCGCGCAGTGCGAACGGAGGCCGCATGCGTGAAACCGGCTCGGCAGCAGCGTTGCGCCGTCGCCTGCTGGGGATCGCCTTCATCCTGGTGATCTGCTCGTTCCTCGCGTTGACCGTGGCCATGTACCGCAACGCGTTCACCTCGACCGTGCGCGTCACCGTGCGCACCGACCACCTGGGCAGCCAGTTGCAGCCCACCTCGGACGTCAAGGTGCGCGGCATGATCGTCGGCGAGGTGCGGCAGGTCCGGTCGCGGGGCGACGGCGCCGAGATCGAGCTGGCGCTGCAACCCGACAAGGTCCAGGCGATCCCGCGCACGGTGTCGGTGCGGCTGCTGCCCAAGAGCCTGTTCGGCGAGCGGTACGTGGCGCTGGTGCTGCCCGGCCACACCGACGCGGGCCCGCTCGTCGACGGCGACGTGATCGACCAGGACCACTCCGCGGCCGCCGTCGAGCTGGAGCAGGTCCTCGCCGACCTCATGCCGGTGTTGCAGGCCGTCCAGCCGGAGAAGCTGTCCACCACGCTGACCGCGATGTCCCAGGCGCTCAGCGGCCGGGGCGCCCAGCTCGGCCAGACGCTCGCGCAGCTCGACCAGTACCTCGGCCAGGTCAACCCCCAGCTGCCCACCCTCGACCAGGACATCGCCAGGCTCGCCGACGTCGCCAACACCTACGCCGACGCGGGCCCCGACCTGGTCGGCGCCCTGTCCGACCTGACCGTCACCAGCCGCACGGTGGCCGAGCAGCGGATGAACCTGGACGCCCTGTACGCGAGCCTGCGCACCGGGGCCCAGGACCTGACGGGTTTCCTGCGCGCCAACCGCGACAACCTGATCCAGGTCGCCTCGACCAGCCGGCCGACGCTGGACCTGGTGGCGAAGTACGCGCCCGAGTACCCGTGCATCTTCAACGGCATCACCACGCTGGTGCCCAGATACGAGGCCATTGTCGGCGCCGGCACCGACAAACCCGGCGTGCACATCACCATGGAGATCACCGCCAACCGGGGCAGGTACGTGCCCGGCCAGGACGAGCCGAAGTACCAGGACAAGCGGGGGCCGCGCTGCTACCTGGTCGACCCGATGCCCAACCCCGTGCCGCAGTACCCGCCGGAGGGGCCGATCAAGGACGGCTCGAAGCCACCGCCGCCCGCCCGTTCCGTCAACGACGGCGTGCTGCCGCCTGCGCTGGGGAACAACGCGGACTGGCCGACCGCGCCGTCCTCGGCCGCGAGCGCGCCCGGTCTGCCCAATTCGCCGCAGGAAAGGGACCTGCTCGCCGTGTTGCTAGCGCCGTCGCTCGGGGTTCCGCCCGCCGAGGTGCCCGAATGGAGCGGCCTGTTGGTCGGCCCGTTGTTCCGAGGCGCGGTCGTCGAACCACGCTGAATAGCATCCAAGGAATTCCGGTCTTTGTGTCCGCTCCGCCAGAAAAGGATTCCGCACGGCACCAAGGAGATCTCGATGCGTGCCGACGCGAAAGACAATGTCGTCAGCACGCGCCCCGCGCCGTCACTCCGATGACCTCGGTCGTCGGCCGATCCGGCCCGGCATCCAATCGCGGTGGATATTCACGAAACGGCCGTCGATCATGGTGATCAATGGCGGCCCGCGACACACCGTCACTGATCCGGTGAGGTGGGTCACCGTCGTTCATGATCAGCATCCGCGCGGTCGAACATCACAATCTCCGTGGCCTGATTCACGCTCCCGGCGTAAGTAGCATCAATGCCCGTCAACCCTCGCCGAGAACTGCTCGGCGAGGCGGTGCCCGACGATTGCCGGGGGCACGACCAAGATCGGAAGGAAGCGCAGATGGTGCTTCGACGGGCGCTCCGTGCCTGTGCCGCCCTCGCTGTCGTGGGGCTGCTCGCCGCGTGCGGCTCCAGCGGCGGGGACAACACGGTGGTCGGGCGCGCCGGGAATGGCAAGCTCACCATCGGCGTGCGCTACGACCAGCCGGGGCTCGGCGAGAAGCGGCTGGACGGCAAGTTCGTCGGCTTCGACATCGACGTGGCCAAGTACGTGGCCAAGGAGCTCGGCGTCGACGAGAGCGGCATCACCTGGAAGGAGGCCCAGCCCTCCGCCCGTGAGGACCTGCTCGGCACCCACAAGGTGGACTTCGTGGTCGCCAGCTACTCGATCACCGACAAGCGCAAGGAGAAGGTGGCCTTCGCCGGTCCCTACTTCGTCACCGGGCAGGGTCTGCTGGTTCGCCTCACCGACAACAGCATCACCGGACCCGAGACGCTGAACAACAAGCGGCTCTGCTCCGTGAGCGGGTCGACCTCGGCGCAGGCGGTGCGCGACAAGTACGCGCAGGGCGTGAGCCTGGTGGAGTACGCGCGGTACTCCGACTGCGTCACCGCGCTGCTGGCCAACAACGTCGACGCCGTCACCACTGACGAGGCGATCCTGGCCGGCTTCGCGGCCGAGAACCCCGAGCTGCTCAAGCTCGTCGGCAAGCCGTTCACGCAGGAGCGCTACGGCATCGGCGTGGCCAAGGACGACAGCGGCAGCCGCGACCGGATCAACAGCGCCATCGACAAGATGATCAGCACCGGCGACTGGAAGAAGTCCCTGGAGCGCAACGTAGGCCCGTCCGGCTACGCGATCCCCCAGCCCCCACAGATCACCGAGAAGTAACCAGCCAGGTAGCGGAGAGGGCGGCACCCCCCATCGGGGGGTGCCGCCCTCTCTCATCGGTCGAACGCCGTTCCTATGCGGCGGACTTGGCCGTCCACGCGGCCCAGTCCAGCGTCCAGTCAGAGTAGTCGCCGTCCTGCAGGGTGAACGGGATGTTGGTGCCGGTGATCTCCACCGGGTCGCCCATCAGCGTCTGGTCGTAGAACAGCTTCGCGTTCTCCGGGGCGAGGTTCGCGCAGCCGTGCGAGACGTTGGTGTTGCCCTGCTGCGCCCGCGATCCCTCATAGCCGTGGATGTACTCGCCGAAGTTGTCGATCCGCACTCCCCACGGCACCTTGACGTCCTTGTAGCCGTACTGGAGGTTGCTCATCGAGACGATCTCGGCCTTCTCCATCACCACATGCGTGCCGCTGTGCGTGACCCTGCCGGGGTCGGAGTCCAGGCCGTAGCTGGCAGGGAAGTCGAAGATCTGCTGGCCGTCCTTGATCACCACGAGTCGGTGTGTCTGGGTGTTGCCTCTGACGATCTCCGAGCGGCCGATGGCGAAGTTGGCGGCGAGGTCGTCGAGGCCGTACGCGCCGTTGCCGAACGGGACGCCGTAGATCTTGGCCGTGACGGTGACCTTGGTGCCGGGCGTCCAGTAGTTCTGCGGACGCCAGTGCGCGACGGTGTCGCTCAGCCACGCCCAGGCGCCCGGGGTCGGCACGGAGGTCTGCACGGTGAGCGCCTTCTGCACCGCGACCTTGTCCTTGACCGGGGAGCTGAAGGTCAGGCTGATCGGCATCGCGATGCCGTAGGTCGCGTTGTCGGCGACGTTGATCTCCGCGCCGATCTTCCTCGCCGGTGCGAGGGTGTGGAAGGAGCCGGCGACCGGCACTTCCTTGCTGTCCTTGCCGATCGCGGTGCCGGCCCAGGTGTAGGTCTTGTCGTAGCCGAGCGCGCCAGCCGCGGTCCAGCTCAGCTTGTCGGCGGCGAGCTGACCGTCGATCTGCTTGCCGTCCGGGTTGGTCAGGGTGACCACGGTTAACGTCCCGTCGGTGACGGTCACCCGGAACGGCCCCGCCGGGCTGACGCCGTCGGTGCCGTTGGCGGGCTCGGTCGCCACCTTCGCCGGGTTCAGCACCACGGCGGGTTCTGCCTTGCGTTCGGCCGAGGGTTGGCTCTGACTGCTTTGCGCGGCACCGGATTTGGCGCCGTTGTCCGTGCCGCCGCCACACGCGGTCAGCATCGGTGTCGCGGCGAGCGCGACTCCCAGCAGTGCTACTGACGTCCAACGTCGGGCCCGGCCCGAATTCGCTACCACAGTGTTGCCCCCTCTTGCAGCGCCTGTCGTAGTAGTCGACGCCCCAAGTGGATCTGGCGTTGGCTCTCGTGTCTGTTCCGTGTCTGTGATGCCAATCACATGTCCGCGCGCGGCTGCTTCGCCGTGTCCCGACGAACCTTCGCCATCGGTCGAACGGACTTGCGCCGAACGGACGACTCGTGTCGATCACCGCGTTCGCGGCCGAGTCGCTGCGTGCGCGGACGACAACACGTAGTAGTGCTACGACCCCGGAGGCGATACGCTTGTCCTGGCAGGCCGTGGTTTCTGTGTTCGTGCTTCACACGCTCGCGGAACAAGACGCGGGCGTGCTTTCTTCTCGCTGTAGTGGGCGTGGGGAACCGCCCGGGAACGGCCGGGGCTGCATGGTGCAGACCCAAGCTGATCCTGCGATGGAGGCAGGTACACATGGCACAGGGCACTGTTAAGTGGTTCAACTCCGAAAAGGGTTTCGGATTCATCGCACAGGACAACGGTGGCGCCGATGTCTTCGTGCACTACTCCGAGATCCAGGGGCAGGGTTTCCGCTCCCTGGAGGAGAACCAGCGAGTTGAGTTCGAGGTCGGGCAGGGCACCAAGGGCCCGCAGGCCCAGAACGTTCGCGCCATCTGACGCTGGATAGCCAAAGACTGTGCCCCCGTCCGAATTTTCGGGCGGGGGCACAGTCGTTTCAAGCGGAGACAGGGTTGTTTGGGGACGCTGCGGTACGCCCAAACGAAGGTGGGCCTAGAAGCCGCGCTGCTCGGCTTCCCACTGGAGCCGCTGCATGACCCACTCGGTGGCGAGCGCCTGCGGCGAGGTGTCCCGCTCGGCGGCGAGCTCGCGCAGCTGCTCGTTGGCCATGAGCTGGAGCCGGAGCTGGTACACCGAGGCGTTGCCGAAGCTGCGCCCGCTGGCGGTGGTCTCCGCGTCGTCCGGGGCAAGTGCCGCCAGGTACGACGTCAGTTCCTCGTCTGGCACCAAGCTCTCCTGCTGCGGGGGGCGATGCCGTCCGGGTTTGAGCTTGCCGAGAGATCCGATAGCCACGGGCCAAACGATAACGGTTAGATTGCGGAACGGTACATACTGTGGCCCGCGACACACCGTCTGGCCCAGCAACTAGCCCACCCCGGTCACCACCCCCTCACTCCCCGCATACGGCCAGAGCGTCCCGCCCAAAAACCGACAAAAGACGCGGAGAGCCCCCGCGCCAGGGGGAGGAACGCGGGGGCCGGAGGGGATCTCCACAGGCGCTGACCGGGGGTGTGTCAGCAGTCGGATTGTTGCACGCGCACGGGGATCTGGGGAGGCCCTAGCTGCGAAGAATTGATCCAGACACTCACGTTGCCAACCCACGAAAACGCCGCAGACGCAGGCTGTTGCTCACCACGAAGACGCTCGAGAACGCCATCGCGGCGCCGGCGATCATGGGGTTGAGCAGCCCGAGTGCGGCCAGCGGCAGGCCGGCGACGTTGTAGGCGAACGCCCAGAACAGGTTGCCCTTGATCGTGCGCAAGGTGCTGCGCGCCAACCGGATCGCGTCCACCGCGACCCGCAGGTCACCGCGCACCAGGGTCAGGTCGCCTGCCTCGATGGCGACATCGGTCCCGGTGCCCATCGACAGCCCGAGGTCCGCCGCGGCCAGCGCGGGCGCGTCGTTCACCCCGTCGCCGACCATCGCGACGACCCGACCTCCCGCCTGAAGTCGTTGCACCACCTGCACCTTTTCGCCTGGCAGCACCTCGGCGACCACGTCGTCGGCCGGGATGCCGACCTCGGCGGCGACCGCTTGTGCGACGGCCGCGTTGTCGCCGGTCAGCAGCATCGGCCGGAGCCCGAGTTCGCGCAGCTCCCGCACGGCCTGCGCGCTGGTCGGCTTCACCGCGTCCGCCACCGCAAGCAGCCCAATCGCGACGCCATCGACCGCGACCACCACACACGTCCTGCCTGCGCCCCCGGCAGCAACCCCAGCCGGCAGCACAACACCCCGCTCAGCAAGCAGCCTGGGCCGCCCAACAACCACCAACCGCCCATCCACGGTCCCCGTCACGCCAAGGCCGTCGACCGAAGCGAAGTCGACCACCGGAGGCAGCTCGCCGACCTCGGCCCGCGCGCCCGCCGCGATGGCGCCGCCGACGGGGTGTTCCGAGGCGTCCTCCACCGCACCAGCCAGCCGCAGCAGGTCCGCGCGATCGACCCCGCCGGCGACCCCGGCGACGACTACGTCGACCAGCGTCATCGCACCCGTCGTAACGGTGCCCGTCTTGTCCAGCAGGATCGTGTCCACCCTGCGGGTCGACTCGAGCACCTCGGGACCCTTCACCAGGATGCCGAGCGAGGCGCCGCGCCCGGTGCCGACCAGCAGCGCCGTCGGCGTGGCGAGGCCGAGCGCGCAGGGGCAGGCGATCACCAACACGGCGACGGCCGCGGTCATCGCGAACTCGACCGGCCGCCCGGCCAGCAGCCAGCCGACCGCGGTCAGCACTGCGATCCCGACGACCACCGGCACGAACACGGACGCGATCCGGTCGGCGAGGCGCTGCACCTTCGCCTTGCCGGTCTGCGCCTGCTCGACGAGCCTGGCCATGTGCGCGAGCTGGGTGTCCGCGCCGACCCTGGTGGCCAGCACGACCAGCCGCCCACCCGCGTTGACGGTCCCGCCGACCACCGGCGCGCCGGGGCCGACCTCCTCGGGCACCGACTCGCCGGTGAGCACGGACCGGTCGATCGCCGAGGTGCCCTCGACGACGACGCCGTCGGCGGCGACCTTCTCGCCCGGCCGTACCACGAACCGCTCGCCCTCGGCCAGCGCGGCGACGGGGATGCGCAGCTCGCCGCCGTCACGCAGCACGGCGACGTTCTTGGCGCCGAGTGCGAGCAGCGCCCGCAATGCCGCGCCTGCCCGCCGCTTGGACCTGGCCTCCAGCCACCTGCCGAGCAGCAGGAAGGTGGTCACGCCGACGGCGACCTCTAGGTAGACGTCGCCGCCTGCCGCAGTCCTGGGGAGCAGGCTGAACTCGTGCCGCATACCGAGCGCGCCGGCGTCGCCGAACACCAGCGCGTACACCGACCAGAGGTAGGCAACGGCGACGCCGAGCGAGACCAGGGTGTCCATCGTGGTCGTGCCGTGCCGCAGGTTGACGGCGGCGGCGCGGTGGAACGGCCACCCGCACACCAGGACCACGACGCTGGCCAGCGCAAGCGAGAACCACTGCCAGGCGGGGAACTGCCAGGCGGGGACCATCGCGAGCGCGAGCACCGGCAGGCCGAGCGCGGCCGAGATGACGAACCGGTCCCGCAGTTCCGCGCCGTGCGCGTCCTCGGGCCCGGCAGCTCGGGTCGGGTCCTCGGCAGGCGGGGGCGGCGGGTTCGCGCCGTAGCCCGCCGCGCGGACGGTCGACAGCAGCGTGTCGATGCCGAGCTCGGTGGGGAACTCGACGCTGGCCCGCTCGGTCGCGTAGTTAACCGTCGCGGTGACCCCGGCGAGCTTGTTGAGCTTGCGTTCGATCCGGTTGGCGCAGGACGCGCACGTCATCCCGTCGATCTCGAGTTCGATCGTGCTGGTTCGGGTGAATTCGGTCGTGGTCATGCGCTGCCCTGCCCCCGGTCGTGGAGTGTCTGGCCGTGTGGCTCAGCTCGCGAGCGCGTAGCCCGCCTCGGTCACCGCGGCGTCGACCTCGGCGAGGTCGAGCGCCCTGGTGCTGGTGACGGTGACCGCGCCGGTGTCCAGCTGCACGGAGACGTCGGTGACGCCGTCGAGCTCGGTCAGTTCCTCGGTAACCGAGCTGACGCAGTGCCCGCAGGTCATGCCGGTGACGGTGTAGGTGGCGCTGACGGACATGGGCTCACTCCTTGTGGTGGAAGGCTCTCGCGATTCAAAAATACCCCTAGGGGGTAAGATCGCCGGAGGTGCGCCGCATGATTCCCAGCGACCTTGCGCACAGTTCTGGCGCACAGTGCCCAACCGAGCGCGCTCCGTGATCGCGGCAGCCTACTTCGGCCAGTTGGTCGATCGGGCGACACGGTCGGTTCCCGGCGTACGGGATCTTCCGCGCGGCCGGAACTCGATCATCCATCTCCGCGTTTTGGGATCGAAAGGTTGATTCGAACACGCTCCGGGTACGCCTGGATCCGCCCATGGTGACTCAGCGTGTGCGGTGAATCACTCTGCGGGGGGCTGCGGTGGTTATGAGAGGTCGCTTAGCCTCGCCGCGAACCTCAAGTCGGGGAGGCGTCATGAGCGGGTCCCTAGAAGTTCGGAAGTTCCTGTGGCAGCAGGACGAGACCTTGGCGAGGCCGGGTGCGAGCGTGCCGGCCCAACGAACCGGGGAGCCATCGCGCATCTCGGACGAGCAGGTGCATCGCGCGCGACTCGCCGTCGCCCGAGGGGCACTGGGAGCCGAGGACTGTCGGCTGCTGCTCGACATGTTGGGCCTGTCGCCGGGGGACGGCGGTGAGACGCCGTCCGTGCAGCGGTAGGGCGGCGGCCGCACGGAGGAGGTGGGGGTTGACGGGGCGGTTCGCCCACGGCCCCCACCTGCTCCAGCACACGCCGGGACGGTCTCGACGAGCCCGTCCCGCGCGGCGGCCGCACCGTGACGCACACCCCCCGAGGCACGCCACGGCGAGGCCGACCCGCGAAACATACCCATCGGTCTCTTTTATGGCAACGCGTCCCACTCAGTGGGCGCCGGCTCCCGGCGAGGGGTGACCGAATGCCCCCGGACGGGCGCGCGATGCCGCCGTGTCGGTGCTGTACACCGGATCGGGTGACGGGGTAGCTTCTGGTTGGTGCCTGAAGATCAACTTCTGGCACGCGGCGGCTGATCGGGGAGGGTGGGTCGTCGCATCGCGTCGACTCATGAGCCGGAGTCGCCATGCCGCAGCAGCACCGAGCTCGCGTGACTCGCGAGGTCATCCTCCAGGCAGCGGCGGAGGAGTTCGACCGCGTCGGGTACGCGGGCGCGCCGCTGAGCGCGATCCTGGAGCGCGGCGGCCTCACCAAGGGCGCGTTCTACTTCCACTTCTCGTCCAAGGAGGCCCTCGCCGAGGCCCTGGTGCGCGCGCAGGACGAGGCGTGGCCCTCGGTGCGCCGCGAGTGGCTGGCGCGCAGGCTCGACCCGCTGCGGACGCTCGTGGGCATCGTCAACGAGGTGGTCGGCCTGCTGGCGCGCGACGTGGTGCTGCGGGCCGGCATGCGGCTGGTCGAGGAGGAGTCCGCCGCGCCGGTCGGCCTGCCCGTTCCGGCGTGGGACTGGCAGCGCGTGTTCGAGGACCTGCTGGACGAGGCGATGCGGTGCGGCCAGCTGCGCGCCGACGCCGACCCCTGCGAAGCGGCGCGCGTGCTGCGCGGCGCGGTGATGGGCGCGCGGGTCATCTCGACCACGACGTCCGGCTGCGCCGAGTACCCGGCCAGGATGCACGAGGTCTGGCGCTATCTGCTGCCCGGTCTGGCCGCCCCGCAGTGGCTGGCGGAGTGGTCGTCGAGCTGAACATGCAGGTCAGCGCGATAGGGGACCCCCGTTTTGGAGATCGGGGCACTCATGTCATATGCTTGCATCGCTTCCAACGGACAAGCGTTGGAGGGCCTGGTTCTCGGTGGCCCACCCAGGGCTGTTCGAGGATTGAGTCCCCATCGTCTAGCGGCCTAGGACTCCGCCCTTTCAAGGCGGCAGCGCGGGTTCGAATCCCGTTGGGGGCACGGCACAGCAAGGAAATGCCACAAGGCCTCGTGGCGCAGTTGGTTAGCGCGTCGCCCTGTCACGGCGAAGGTCGCGGGTTCGAGTCCCGTCGAGGTCGCCACAACGTCCGGCCGGTCATCTGGCCGGACGTTTTTGGCCAGGTAGCTCAGTTGGTACGAGCGACCGCCTGAAAAGCGGTAGGTCGGCGGTTCGACCCCGCCCCTGGCCACCAGCAACAACAACCCCGTCAAGCATCTTGGCGGGGTTGTTTCGCGTTCGTCGTCCCGTGTCCCGTCCTTGTCGCCGGGGCTTGGTCCGGTGGGCACAATGGCTGCATGGCTCCCGACCTCGACGAGCTGCGGCGGCTGCGGCGGGCCCGCGACCGGATGGATCGCGAGTACGCGCGGCCCCTCGACCTGTCCGCACTCGCCCGCACGGCCCTGATGTCGAGCGGGCACTTCAGCCGCCGCTTCCGCGACGCATACGGCGAGACCCCGTACTCCTACCTCATGACGCGGCGCATCGAGCGGGCGAAGGCGCTGCTGCGGCGCGGCGACCTGAGCGTGACGGATGTCTGCCTCGCGGTCGGCTGCACCAGCCTCGGCTCGTTCAGCGCCCGGTTCACCCAGCTCGTCGGGCAGACGCCGAGCGCGTACCGGGCGAGCGACCACGGCGACCTCCGCCTCATGTCGGGCTGCCAGGCGATGGTGCTGACCCGGCCGAGGCGGGACCGGGCGTGACGGCGCGGTTTTCGGTGCCGCATCCGTCGGGCATCCGTTGTCGCGCCCCCCTAGTGTCCACGGCATGACCGTTTCGCTCAGCGGCGTCCATGTCCTCGTCGACGATCCCGACGCAGCCCTCGCCTTCTACCGCGACACGCTCGGCCTGACCGTCCGCAACGAGGTCGAGCACGGCGGCTTCCGCTGGATCACCCTCGTCACCGACAGCCAGCCCGAGGTCGCGATCGTGCTGTCGCAGCCGCACGCCGGCCGCTCAAAGGAGGACGGCGACGCCCTCGCCGCCCTGCTCGCGAAGGGCGTGCTGAACATGATCCAGTTCCGCTCCGGCGACCTGGACGCGACCGTCGGGAAGGTCGCCGAGACGCCCGGCGCCGAGGTCCTCCAGGAGCCGGCCAGCCAGTCGTGGGGCGTCCGCGACGCCGCGATGCGCGACCCCGCCGGCAACCTGGTTCGCATCGAGCAGGGCTAGGCGCCCGCGCCGTTCTTATCCCGCGCGCTCCGCCTGCCACTGGCTGGCGATGATCTCCTCCAGGGTCGACCGGGTGGGGCGCCAGGACAGGGCGCGCCGGATGGCCGTGGTGTCGGCGCGCAGGCACCGGGACTCACCGGGACGCGCTGCGTGCCGGTCGATCGGGACCTCGCGGCCCGTCACCCTGCGCACCGCGTCGATGATCTCGGTCACCGTCGCCTGGCTCGCGCCCAGATTGTAGGTCGCGTGGCCGCCGGGCGGATCCGCTTGCGCGGCAAGGGTTATCGCGCGGGCCACGTCCGCGACGTGGACGAAGTCGCGCACCGAGGCGCCGTCGCCGAAGACGTCGAGGCGGGGCAGCCGGCCCGCGGCGACGGCCACCGTCCTGGTGATCACCCTGCTGTCGTCGGGGTCGCCGCGGCCGTGCGCCGCGCCGGCCACGTTGAACAGGCGCAGCGTCGTCGCGCGGACCTGGCCAGCCTGCGCGGCCCAGCGGACCGCCTGTTCGGCCGCAGCCTTCGACGCCGCGTACGGGTTGGTCGGTGCCACCGTGGCCAGCTCGGTGATCGGCTGCCGCTCCGGCGCGCCGTAGACGCTGCCGGTGGAGGCCAGCACCAGCCGAGGAACGCGGTCGGCCATGGCGTCCAACAGGTTCAGCGTGCCGCCGACGTTCACCCGGAAGTACTCGACGGGCCGCTCGAAGGACTCCCGCACCCGGCCGAGCGCGGCCAGGTGCACGACCGCGTCGACGTCCTCGACCGCGGCGGCCAGGCTGGCGCGGTCGAGGACGTCGCCGACCACCACCTCGGTGCCGGCGATCTGGGCGGCGGTCGAGTCGGTGGTCGGGCGGAGCAGCAGGCGGGGCGTGTGCCCGGCGCCCAGCAGCTCGCGCACGACCGCGTGGCCGACATAGCCGGTCGCGCCGGTGATCAGGACTCGCACGGGACCATCCCAGCAGACCTAAGCGCCATCGTCCCTATGCGTCATCGTCGTCGAAGCGCACCAGGACCAGGGCCTGGTCGTCGTGCCGTTTCGGGCGCGGCCACCGCCTGCCGTCGGGGTCGGCCCGCTCGGCCTCCCGCACCACGTCCAGGGCCGCCACCGGGCCACGCTCGGCGACCAGCTCGCGCACGGCCGACCAGTCGGCGAACACGCCGTAGTCGTCGACCCCGCAGGACACCCCGTCGGTGGCCAGCAGCGCCGACACCACCGTCTCCCTTGGCCAGCTCGCCAGCATCGCCTGGTGGGCCGCGGCCGGATCGGCCTCGGCGACCCAGAAGCCGCCTGGCCGGTTGCGCAGCGTGCCGGTCCTGGCCGCCGACTCGCGCACCGCGGCGAGGTGGTCCGCGCCGTAGCCGGCCCCGGCGCGCAGCCGCTGCCGATAGCCGCCGCCGTGCCGGGGCAGCCCGGCCAACCGCCCGTCGACCAGCAGGCTGGGCGTGCCGGCGCCGTCGAACACCGCGATCGGGCTGTCCGCGAGGACCAGCGCGTCCACGGTGGTCTCCGTCCAGCGCAGGATCGCGACCGTGCTGGACGGCGACTGACCTGGCACGAGGTCGTGTGCCAGCGCCACCCGCCGGATCGCCTCGGCGAGCAGGTCGGCGAGGTCGCCGCCGGGGTCGTCCCGCAGCTGTGCGCCGATCTCGACGCACAGCCGGTCGGCGTACCAGCCGCCGCTGCGGGCCCCCGGCAGGACGGCGGTCGCGCCGTCCAGCAGGACCACCGCGTGCGGCAGCACCACCACGCGGTCCTCGCTCGGCCGTTCGGCCCCGTCGAGGCCGACCCCGGCCCGTTCGGCAGTCTCGATCCTTGGCATGGCCATAAGCCTAGGTTTTCTGTCAGGGCAAGGGATTCCGGGTGCTGGCATGATCGGGTGCCACGGCGTTGAGGGGGTGCACGATGGCTGGACGTCCGTTGTCGGTCGCGGTGGTCGGGGCGGGGATCGGCGGGCTCGCCGTCGGCACGGCGTTGCGCCTGCGCGGCGTCGACGCGCGCGTCTACGAGCAGGCCACCGCGCTGACGAGCGTGGGGGCCGGCATCGCCGTCGGCGCGAACGGCAGCAGGCTGCTGGCCCGCCTCGGCGCGACCGAGCGGCTGGAGGAGACCGCGGTGCGGCCGGAGCGCGCCCAGTTCCACCGCTGGGCCGACGGCACGCCGTTCTGTTCGCACGAGATGGGCGCGCACTACGAGTCCCTGTTCGGCGCGCCGTTCTACACCGTGCACCGGGGCGACCTCCAGCGCGTGCTGCGCGACACGTACGTGGCGGCCGGCGGCGAGGTGCTGCTCGGTCGCGCCTGCGCCGGGGTCGCCCAGGACGCCGACGGGGTCGAGCTGTCCTTCCGGGACGGCTCGACGGCGCGTGCGGACGTGCTGATTGGCGCGGACGGGGTGCACTCGGCGATCAGGACGACCGTCGCCGGGCCCGACACGGCGGTGTTCTCCGGCACCAGCGGCTTCCGGGGGCTGGCCCCGGTCGACCGGCTGCCCCGGGTGCCGGAGCTCGGCTTTGACCCGGCGCGGCCGGCGCTGTGGCTGTTCCCTGGGCCGGGGCGGCACCTGATCTCCTACCCGGTCAGCGGCGGGCGGCTGGTCAACTTCCTCGCGGTGATCCCGGATCCGGGGTGGACGCTGGAGTCCTGGGTGGCCGAGGACGATCCGGCCAACGCGGTCGCCGCGTTCGCCGGCTGGAACCCGGTGGTGACCGCCCTGCTCGGCGCGGTCGACGAGATCTCCCGGTGGGCGCTGTATGACCGGGAACCGTTGGCGCACTGGAGCTTCGGGCGGATCACGTTGCTCGGCGACGCCGCGCATCCGATGCTGCCGCACCACGGCCAGGGCGGGAACCAGGCGATCGAGGACGCCATCGTGCTGGCCAATTGCCTGGCCGGGGCGGAGCCGGGCGACGTGGCCGCAGCGCTGCGCGCCTACGAGTCGGCCAGGCGGCCGAGGGCCAGGCAGCTCCAGCTCGGCTCGCGCCGCAACGGCGAGTGCTTCCAGGTGCCAGACGGCCCGGCGACCGAGGAACGCGACCGGCGGTTGGCCACGCTGCCGGACCAGCTCGCGTTCATCCACGGCCACGACGTGGAGCACCCGGTCTAGAGCTCCTAAAACTCAGCCGCAGAGCGCGGCGTCCCTGGTCTTCGCCGACCAGGTGAACAGCGGCAGGAACAGCTGGACCAGCGGGCCGATCGCGAGCGCGTAGATCACGGTGCCCACGCCGACGGTGCCGCCGAGCAGCCAGCCGATGGCGAGCACGGCCACCTCGATGCTGGTGCGCACGAGCCGGATGGACAGGCCGGTCCGCCTGGCGAAGCCGGTCATCAGGCCGTCGCGGGGGCCGGGGCCGAGCCGCGCGCCGATGTAGGCGGCGCTGGCGACCGCGTTGAGCGCGATGCCGGCCACCAGCATCGCGCCCCTCGGCACGAGCCCGGTCGGGGCCGGCAGCAGGGCGAGCGCGGCGTCCACGGACAGCGCGATGAGCAGCACGTTGCTGACCGTGCCGACACCCGGCCGCTGGCGCAGCGGGATCCAGGCGAGCAGCACGGCGACCCCGGTGATCGCGGTGATGGTGCCGAAGCTCAGGCCGATCCGCTTGGTCAGGCCCTCGTGCAGCACGTCCCACGGGTCGAGCCCGAGCGTGGCGCGGATCTGCATCGCCATGCTGGTGCCGTAGAGCGCGAGGCCGCCGAACAGCTGCGGCAGCCGGCGCAGCGGGCTGGTCCTGACGGAAACCGGGGTGAGGTCGACTGAGGCCATGCGGCCATCCTGAACGTCGATTGGCCTTGTTTTCCAGAGCCAATGAGCAATAATTGGCTTCATGAACGCCGGCATCCCACCAGGTGGACGCGTATCGGGGCAGCGGCTCGCACGGCTGCTCGGCGAGTGGCGCAGGCGCGGCGCCCGGCAGGGCGCCGCCGACCTGGCCGCCGCGATCCGCATGCTGGTGCTCGACGGCCAGTTGCCGGCCGGCACCCGGCTGCCGGCCGAGCGGGAGATGGCCGAGTCGCTGCCGGTCAGCCGCACCACGGTGACCGCGGCGCTGGAACAGCTGCGCACCGACGGCCTGATCGCCAGCAGGCGCGGCGCGGGCTCGTGGATCACCCTGCCCGGCCGGGCCGGCATGACGCTGCCCGACGGCCCGGCGGAAGGCCAGGGGATGATCGACCTGGCGCGCGCCGCGCAGCCGGCGATTCCCGGGCTGCTCGCGGCCGTCGACGCGGTGCGGCCCCGGCTGCCCGAGGAGTTCGCCAAGCTCGGCTACTACGAACACGGCCTGCCCGACCTGCGCGAACGCGTCGCCGAGCGGTACACCGCGCGCGGCCTGCCGACCAGCCCCGACCAGATCCTGATCACCAACGGCGGCCACCACGCGTTCGTGCTGGCGCTGCGGCTGCTGGTAGGGCCGGGCGACCGGGTGCTGGTCGAGCAGCCGACCTACCCCAACGCGCTGGACGCGATCCGCGCGGTGTCGGCCATCCCGGTCCCGGTGCCGCTCAACCGCGACGACTGGGACCTCGGCGGCATCGAGGCCGCCCTGCGCCAGGCGGCGCCCCGGCTGGCCTACCTGATCGTGGACTTCCACAACCCGACCGGGCTGCGGCTGGACGCGGCGGGCCGGGAGCGGCTCGGCGCGCTGCTGCGTAGGTCCCGCACGCCGGTCGTGATCGACGAGGCGCTGGTGGAGATCGACCTCGACGGCGATCCGCTGGACGGCCCGCCGCCGATGGCGGCCTTCGCCGAGGACCTGGTCATCTCGATCGGCTCGACCAGCAAGTCGCACTGGGGCGGGCTGCGGGTCGGCTGGGTGCGCGCCTCGCCGGAACTGCTCAACCGCCTGATGTCCACCAGGACGGCCGTAGACCTCGGCTCGCCGGTCTTCGAGCAACTCGTGCTCGCCGAGCTGATGCGGGACCCGGAACCCGCGCTGCGGCAACGCAGGGCGGAGCTGGCCGTGCAGCGGGACGTGATGATCGAGAGCCTGCGCGAGCACTGTCCACAGTGGACCGTGCGGCGGCCGGCCGGCGGGCTGTGCGTGTGGTGCGAACTGGACGCGCCCGTCAGCACCAGGATCGCCGTCGTCGCGCAGAACCACGGGCTGCGGCTGGCCCCCGGCAGCCGGTTCGGCGCGCAGGGTGGCTTCGAGCGTCGTCTGCGGCTGCCCTACGCGCTGCCGAGCGAGGTGCTGGTGGACGCCGTGCGCAGGCTCGGCGTGGTGGCCGCGGCGGTGTCCGGCACCGGCACCTTCGAGACGGACGAGCGCCTGCTGTCGGTGACTTAACGCCTTCCGCACAGTGCTCTGAACATTCAGTGCTCCGAACACGTTTCGGGCCCGCAGCGCGCCAGGGAGGTCGCGCTACGGGCCCGAAACGGGGGCCGGCACAGCCCCTCGGTGTGCCGGACGGATTGGTGACTGCCGTGCGTCGAAATGGCTTTTTAGGGGCCCCGGCGCCGCGGGGGCAACGCGGCGCCGGGGCCAGTGCCCGACCTGACCGGGCGCGGTGGCAGGTCGGGAAGCCAGGAGGTCGATGAAGGGGCGCTGCGAACGGTCGGCGACTGCCGGCCGCGCACGGTGTCACCCTGCGCAGACGCGGTCCCGCCCGAGTGCGTAGGGCAGACCGGTGCCGTGGGTGATGGGTCGGGTCAGTCCGGCGAGGTGCTCGGCAGGCCGGGGATGGCGCGCGGCGAACCGTGGCCGCGCACCTGCTCGACGCCGCAGCTGACCGGCGGCCCGAGCGTGGTGGTCGCGGTCGGCACGCCGGTCTGACCGCCGCGCGAACCGGACTGGTACTGGTGGGTGCCGGCCGAACCCGAGGACGCGGACGGCGACTGAGCCGGC
This sequence comes from Solihabitans fulvus, assembly GCF_008386585.1. Taxonomy (GTDB): domain Bacteria; phylum Actinomycetota; class Actinomycetes; order Mycobacteriales; family Pseudonocardiaceae; genus Solihabitans; species Solihabitans fulvus. Next base: position 388,041 of record NZ_VUOB01000010.1, on the reverse strand, counting down.
TGCGGGCCCGGCACCGACACCGGCGACGGGTGCGTGGCGCTGTCCTCGACGCCGGGCGCCTGCTCGGCCGAGGGCGCGGCGGCGGCCTCCGACGGCCGGGACTGCCGGGCCTCGGCAGGCGCGAGCGGCGCAGGCCGAGTCGCGGCCGTGGAGGCTGCGGGTGTCGGCTGCGTCGGCGCGGCGGCCGCGACCGGCGCTGGGAGGCTGGGCGCCGGTGGTTGGGCCGGTGTGGCCGCGCGGGGCGGCACGCTGTTGGACACGGTGCCCTGGGTGCTCGATCCGCTGCGGCCGATGCTCGGGTCCGGGGACGCCTGGTCCGTGGGCTGTGGCAGCACCTGCACGGCACCGCCGCTCGCGCTGTTGCCGGCCGGGCCGCCGGTGGAGCCGCCGCCGGACGACGCCGGGGTGGTCGGGCCGCCGAGCACCGGGTCGGTGAGGCCGGCGACCGCGTCGGTCCACGTGCCGGTCGCGGTGCTGACCGCCGCCGGGGCCGCGCCGCCTCGGCCGGCACCGGTCGAAGCGGGGGCGGTCGACGCGGCGGAGGGCCGGCTCGCCGTGCCCGGATCGGCCGCGTACTGGCCGGCGGTGCTCGGGCGTGCGGCGCCCTGGCTCGTGCTGTCGTGGCCGACGGCCGACGAGGTCTGGCCGGACGAGGAGGCCCCGGTGCTCGCCGACGCGATGGCCGCGCCACCGAGCCAGGCCAGCGCGGCGAGCCCGCCGACGGTCAGCGTCCGCAGCACTAGGCGGCGCAGGCGTGCGTTGTTCGCGCGCGCCTCACCTGAGCTGGCCACGGGTATCACCACCGTCTCCTCATCGTCGGCGTAACGTGTCTGCCCACGTCGGCGATGGTGTATGTCTAGCACTGGTCACGGTTTTTGCGTACGTCCCTGGCGGGAACCACTCGGAAGGGCGGTCTGGTGCGGCTGTCCGGGTAACCCGCGAGGTGATCAACTACTGTCTGTGTCCCTTGTTTTGCGGGCGTTTCGCGCGGGCAGTCCTGTGTGGACTCGACTGCGCCAGCCGGACCGGGTCCACGATGGACCCCGGGACAACACAGAGTGAGCGTCGCGGCGACACAGTCCCCGATGGACAGCAAGCCGGGTCGTCACGTCGCCGGGGAATCCTTGTCGGCCAGCGGATACGCCCCGAGCGCCGCGAGCAGGATTCCGTCCGGCGGCGGATCCAGCCGCTCGAACAGGCCGGCCAGTTCGTCCAGCAGCGGACGGTTCGCGGCACACGGGCGCGCGCCCTGCTCCGTCATCGGACGGCCTCCTCGAGCACGCCGGCGGTCAGCGCCCGCTGCCGCAGCGCGGCCAGGCAGCGGGCGCGGGTCGGGCCGAGACTGCCGACGGGGATGCCGAGCGCGTCGGCCACCTCGGTGTAGCTCAGCTCCGGCGAGTAGGCGACGAAACGCAGGATGCGTTGGCAGCGCTCGGGCAGCCCGGTGAACAACCGCCACAGCGCGGCCGCCCGCTCGCCGGTCAGCACCGAGTCCTCCGGGCGGGACTCCTCGTCCCATGGCGTCGTCCACTGCTCGACCGGCGTCTCGCGCACCCCGGCGGCCAACGCCCGCAGCGACTCCCGCTGCGCTGTGGTGACCAGCCAGGCCGCCAGCCGCGCCGGCTCGCGCAGCTGATCCAGGTGCCGCACCAGGGCGAGCCAGGTGTGCTGGCAGACGTCGGCCGCGTCGTTCTCGCTCAGCCGGAACGACCTGGCGACCGACCAGACCAGGCCGAGGTGCCGCCGGACGAGCTCCTGCCAGGCATCCTGGTCGCCCGCGCCGGCCATGGCGACCAGGTCCGCTGTCGTCTGTTCCCGCATGCCGTTTGGAAGCGGCGCGACGATCTTCGGATCCGCGCCCGGCGGCACACCGCCCGATCGTGTCAGGCCGGGTTCGGCCGCGTCAGGAGGCCAGCTTGTGCAGCCGGAGCAGCGCCTCGTCCAGCACCTCGTCCTTCTTGCAGAAGGCGAACCGCACGAGGTGCCGCCACGGCTCCTTGTGGTCGGTGAACACCTGCACCGGCACGCCGGCGACGCCGATCCGCTCCGGCAGCTGCCAGCACAGCTCCGCGCCGTCGGCGAAGCCGAGCGGCCGCACGTCCGCGCACACGAAGTAGGTGCCCTCGCACTGCCGGACCCCGAAGCCCGCCTCGCGCAGGCCCTCCGACAGCCGGTCCCGCTTGCGGGCCAGGTCGTCGCGCAGGCCGTCCACCCAGGCCAGCTCGGTGCGCAGCGCGTGCGCGACGGCAGGCTGGAACGGGGCGCCGCCGACGAAGGTGAGGTACTGCTTGGCCGCCCGCACCGCCGACACCAGCTCCGAGGGCCCGCACACCCAGCCGATCTTCCAGCCGGTGCAGTTGAACGTCTTGCCGGCGCTGGAGATCGCCAGCGTCCGCTCGGCCATTCCAGGCAGCGTGGCCAGCGGGATGTGCTCGCCGCCGTCGAAGACCAGGTGCTCGTACACCTCGTCGGTGATCGCGATCAGGTCGTTCGCGACGCACAGCTCGGCGACGGCGGTCAGCTCGGCCCTGGTGAGCACGGTGCCGGTCGGGTTGTGCGGGGTGTTCAGCAGCAGCGCGCGGGTGCGCGGGCCGATCGCGGCGCGCAGCGCGGCTGGGTCGAGCGCGAACCGCCCCGTCACCGGGTCCTCGACCAGCGACACGGTCCGGCGGGTCGCCCCGGACAGCGCGACCGCAGCGGCGTAGGAGTCGTAGTACGGCTCGATCAGCACCACCTCGTCGCCGGGCTCGACCAGCGCGAGCAGCGAGGCCGCGATCGCCTCGGTCGCCCCGACCGTCACGAGTACCTCGGTGTCCGGGTTGTACTCGGTGCCGTAGCGGGTCCGGTGTTCGGACACGGCCCTGCGCAGCTCGGGCATGCCGGGGCCGGGCGGGTACTGGTTGACGCCGTCGGAGATCGCCTGCCGCGCGGCCGCCAGCATGCCGGCGGGCCCGTCGGTGTCGGGAAAGCCCTGGCCGAGGTTCACCGCCCCGGTGCGCTGGGCCAACGCGGTCATCTCCGCGAAGATCGTCGAGGTGAACGGCTGAAGTCGAGAGACAAGCGCTGGTACCCGCACAACCGAGGATCATCACGGACAATGAGGTCGTGGAGCAACTGAGTGCGGCGGATGCGGCCAAACGGCGGGATCTGCGGCGGATGAAACTGGTCGCGTCGGGCTTTCTCGTCGCGGCGACGGTGATCTTCCTGGTGGCCAGGAGCCAGGAGGCTGGCGGGCCCGCCTGGGTCGGCTACGTCAGGGCGGCCGCCGAGGCCGGCATGGTTGGCGCGCTGGCTGACTGGTTCGCGGTCACCGCGCTGTTCCGCCGCCCGCTCGGGCTGCCGATCCCGCACACCGCGATCATCCCGACCCGCAAGGACGCGCTCGGCAGCAACCTCGGCGAGTTCGTCGGCACCAACTTCCTGGCCGAGGGCGTGGTCAGGGACAAGCTGCGTCGGGCGGACGTCGGCGGGCGGCTCGGCAGGTGGCTCGCGGTGCCGGACAACGCCGAGCGGGTCACCTCGGAGCTGGCGAACCTGGTCAGGGGCGCCGTCACGATCCTGCGGGACGACGAGGTGCAGGCCGTCGTCGAGCAGGCGCTGGTCAGCCGGATCATGGCGCACCCGTGGGGCCCGCCGCTCGGCAAGCTGCTGTCCCAGGTGCTGACCGACGGCGCGCACCACAAGCTGGTCGACCTGATGTGCGACCGGGCGTTCGACTGGGTGCAGGCCAACCACGACACCGTGATGCGGGTCGTGTCCAACCGCGCGCCGAGCTGGTCGCCCAAGTTCGTCGACTCGATGCTCGCGGACAAGGTGTACCTGGAGCTGGTGAACTTCGCGTGGGCGGTGAAGACCGACGTGAACCACCCGATGCGGCTGGCCATCGACCAGTTCCTGATCACCTTCTCCGAGGATCTCCAGCACGACCCGGTCACCATGGAGCGGGCCGAGCAGGTCAAGCGGCAGGTGCTGGCGCACCCCGAGGTGCAGAACCTGGTCGGCTCGGCGTGGGGCACCGCCAAGAAGATGCTGCTGGACGCCGCCGAGGACCCGTCGAGCGAGCTGCGCACGCGGGTGCGCCACGGGCTGGAGTCGCTCGGGTCGAAGCTCACGACCGAGGACCAGCTGCGCGGCAAGGTGGACGGCTGGCTGGAGGGCGTCGCCGCCTACGTCGTGTCCAACTACCGCGCCGAGATCACCACGCTGATCACCGACACGGTGGAGCGGTGGGACGCGACGGAGACCTCCCGCAAGATCGAGTTGCAGGTCGGCAGGGATCTCCAGTTCATCCGCATCAACGGAACCGTGGTCGGCGCGCTCGCCGGCCTGGTGATCTACACGGTGTCCCAGCTGCTGTTCTGACCGTGCCGGAGGTCAGGCCCTGGCGCGTTCGCGCCAGTTGCGCGCCTTCTCCCGGTTGCCGCACACCTGCATGGAGCACCAGGTGCGGGAGCGGTTGCGGGAGCGGTCGAAGAACGCGGACCGGCAGTCCTCGGCGGCGCAGATCTTGAACCGCGCCCAGTAGCCGAGCATGGCCAGCCGGGCGGCCGAGGCGAGCACCGCGCCGAGGGCGTCCTTGGCCGCGAGCATGGGCACGCCGTCGGTCAGCTCGATCCGGATCGTCCCGGCCAGCTCCCGCGCGTTGCGTTCCTCGCGCGGGTCGCCGACCGACGCGCGCAGCGAGTTGCGCACGACGCGTGCCTTGCCGGGATTTCCCGCCACCCCAAGGCTTCGCCCGGCGACCCAGGCGCGCCATCTCGCCTCGGTGTCGAGTACGTCGGTGCCGTGCGAGATGTCCGTGGTGTTGAGGAAGGCAAGCAGCAGCTCGACATCGTGCTCGGCGTCCCAGCCGGATTCCTGCCCGGCGCTGACGCCGGCAGCCAGACCAGTCACCCCCACATCGTAGGCGGGACCAGGGTGATCATGTCGGGAAGTGACCTCCGAGGTCCTGCCGAGGCAGCCGGGACTGCCCGAGTGGCCAACGATGTGGCCAACGATCGTGGCGGCACGCGAGTGGATCTCCTGGTATTTCTGGTTGCGGAGGAGACCGGCACGACGAGCGGAGTTGGCTGGCTTGCGCGGGTGGGTTGCTGATCTGGTGCTCGGGGTCCGGCTGGCGGTCGGCGGCGGCCGGTCGTCGTGGGCCAGGCTGGCGCTCACCGCGGTCGGCGTCGGGCTCGGGGTGACCGTGCTGCTGTTGGCCTCCTCGATCGGGCCAGCGCGGGACGCGAAGGCGTTGCGGGCCAGCGCGAGCACCATGGAACTCGGCGCGCCGGACCCGGGGCGGGCCGGCCTGAAGGTCCGCCAGCTCACCATCGACTGGCACGGCCAACGGGTGCTCGGCGCGGAACTCGCGCCGACCGGCGACGGCGCGCCGAAACCCGCTGGCGTGCAACGGATTCCGGCCCCCGGCGAGCTGTTGGTCTCGCCTGCGCTTGCCGACCTGCTCGACTCCGGCGACGCGGCGGGGCTGCGCGCGCAGTTCCCGGAGCGGATCGTCGGCATCATCGGCGACGACGGGCTGCGCAGGCCCAAGGAGCTGCTGTTCTACGCCGGGCTGGCGCCCAACCACCTCGCCGGGGCGGTCGACGTGCGGGGCTTCGGCGACCACCGGACGCCGCCGGACATCCCGCCGACCTACCGGCTGCTGCTGGTCGCGGTGACGGTGGCGCTGCTGGTGCCGCTCGGCATCTTCGTGCTGGTCGCGACGCGGATCGGCGCGTCGGCGCGGGCCCAGCGGCTGGCCGCGATCCGGCTCGCCGGCGCTGGCCGCGCGCAGACCGGGCGGATCGCCAGCGGCGAGTCCCTCGCCGGGTCGGTGCTCGGCGTGTTCGTCGGCGTCGCCCTGTTCTTCGCGGCCCGGCCGCTGGTCCGGTTCGTCGAGGTGGAGCAGGTCGGCTACTTCCCGACCGACCTGCTGCCGGACCCGGTGCTCGGCGGCCTGGTGGTGCTGGCCGTTCCGGTGGTCGCGGTGCTCGCCGCGCTGGCGGCCCTGCACGGCATCGACGTCGGCCCGCTGGGGCTGGTGCGCGGGGCCGAGCCGGTGGCGCGGCGCGTCCGGTGGCGGGTGGCGCTGGTGGTCGGCGGCGTGCTGGTGCTGTTGTTGCCGAGGTCGGTGACCTCCGAGCACGGCTGGCAGGGGTTCGGCGGCACCGGCGACAACACGCTGACCGCCGTCGGGATCGCGCTGGTCTTGGCCGGCGCGGCCGCGCTGCTGCCGTGGCTGCTGGGGCTGGTCGCGGCGCGCTGGCGGCCTGCGGGGGTCGCGGCGCTGCTCGGGGTCCGGCAGCTGCGGTTCGACACGGCGGGCGCGCGGGTGCTGTCCGGCGTGGTCGTGGTGCTGGCTGGCGGCCTCGCGCTCCAGGCGCTGCTGGCGTCCGGGGCGCAGGTCTACGGCGCGATCGACCAGCGGATCGCCGAGGACGGCTCGACGCGGGGGCGCGTCGCGCTCTACCTGGACCCGCACACCGAGGTCCGCGCCGTCGAGGAGAGCGTCGGGCTGGTCGGCGGCCTTGGCCGGGTCAGCGAGTTCCGGGAGTTCTACTCGGCCGACGGCGGGCTGGGCCGGTTGATCAGCACCGACTGCGCCGAGCTGGTCGACCTGGTCGGCGTGCCGGACTGCCGGCCAGGCGCGGTCTACCGGGTGCGCGGCGGCGCGGCGATCCAGCCGGGCACGGCGTTCCGGCTGGTCAAGTCGGGCGACCCTACGCAGCGGGTCGACTGGGTGGCGCGGGCCTACACCGAGGTCTCGCGGCCGGGCCGCAACGTCGACGAGCACCTGTCCGACGGGACGCTGCTGGTGGCCGCGGGCGCCGACCCCGCAATGGACGGCGTGCAGCCGGGCAAGCTGATCGCGCGCGGCGACCCGTCGGCCGAGTTCGTCGACCGGCTGGTCGCCGCGACCGCCAGGGTGGACCGGGCCGTTCGGCCCTACTCGCCGGGGATCAGCGCGCAGGTGGCCCTGTTCGACTCGCTGCGCGGCGGGGTGCTCGGCGGATCGGCGCTGGTGACGCTGCTCGCGGTGGTCAGCCTGGCCGTGTCCGCCGTCGACCAGGTGGGTGAGCGCCGCAGGCAGGTCGCGGTGCTCGTGGCGACCGGCGTGCCGAGGCGGACGCTCGCGCTCGCCGCGCTGTGGCAGAACGCGGTGGCGATGGGCATCGGGGTGGCGCTGGCCGTGCCGGTCGGCTCCGGCATCGCCTATCTCGTGGTGCTCGCGCTGTCCAGGACTCAGTCCGCGGTGAACGCGTTCGACCACGTCGACATCGGCTGGCCGGACGTGGGGCTGACCGTCGGCGCGGCCACCGTGCTGGTGCTGGTGGTGACCGCGCTGACGCTGCCGGCGCTGCGCGGCGCGGTCCGCCAGGACAGCCTCCGCAGCGAGTGATCCCCCGCTAGATAGACGTTCTAGACGTTCAGCTCGTCGCGGGACGCGGACGTGTTTCGGTCGGCGAGGCGGTCCTGGATCAGCGCGTGCCGGAACTGGTAGCAGGACCCGGCCTGACGCAGCACGCCTCGCCGGTGCGCGTCCTCGAGGAAGGCCATCAGCTGCCAGGGCAGCCTGCCGCGCAGCGCCAGCCACGCCCGCGCCACCGTGAACCACCACCAGCGCAGCGACTGCACCGACAGCGCGAACCCCAGCATCAGCCCGGACACGAAGCCGAGCCCGACCATGCCGGTCTGGTAGGGGCCGAACACCAGCGCCGACGCGGCCCCGAACACCACGGCGAGCACGAGCGAGCCCGCCCACACCACCGCGCGGTCCCGCGCCATCGTCGCCTTCGGGCTGGACGCCCTGGTCAGCTCGGCCGAGCTGGCCAGCGCGAACCGCAGCGCCGAGGCGACCGCGAGGCCGAGCCCGACGACCAGCCCGGCGTCCAGCCCGTACAGCGCGCCGAACACCAGGCCAACTGCGGTGCCGAGCACCAGGCTGGACAGCAGCAGGCTGCGCCACAGCCCGGATTTCTGCCGCGCGCTGCGGGCCCGGTAGTTGGCGGTGGACACGAACACGGTCCGCGCGGCCATCACGCAGCCCGCGCCGAGCCCGGTCGCCGGCGCGAGCTTCGGCGAGCTGGCGTAGGTCATCAGCCAGGCGACGCCGAACGCGGACAGCAGGCCGAGCGCCGCGGCGCCGAGCACCGTGAGCAGGACCGGCGGCACGGATCGGCGCAGCTCCCACCAGGCGAACTCGCGGCTGCCCCTGGCCCGCAGCTGGCCGGCGAGGTAGGCCAGCGCGCGTTCGGCCTGTCCCGGCGTGACGAGCTGACCATCGGCCTCCGCGCCGCCGTGCCAGCGGTCGAAGAGCACCGGCAGCAGGCCGTCGACCAGCCGCCGTTCGATCGCCGCGCGGTCGGGGAACCGGCCACGGTCGAGCAGTTCGGTCGGCTCGGCGGCGCCGGTCCCGTAGACCTGGCTGGCCAGCCACAGCGTGAGCGGCACGGACAGCGTGTCGGCCAGCCGGCCGCTCGGCTCGTCGCGCAGGTGCAGGAACACCGGTTCCCAGCGGGCCGCGGTGACCGCGTCGGCGCTGGCCCGCACGTAGCCGGCTACCTCCTCGTGGTCCAGCGGCTGGAGTTCGACGACGGACGCGCCGGGGATGCGGCCCGCCTCGGCGACCGCGCCGGCGAACTCGGCCCGCCTGCTGGTCAGCAGCAGGGGAGCGCTCGGCGGCACGGCCCGGTTGATCTTGCGCACGGCCTCGGCGCGCCGGTTGGCCGGGATGGTGTCCAGGCCGTCGAGGACGGGGAAGATCCGGCGGCGCTCGATCAGCAGGTCGGCGGTGTAGCTGCCGTACAGCTCGGTGTTGCGCAGCGCGGGGTGGTCCTCGTAGAGCTTGCGGGTCATCCAGGCGCGCAGGTCCTCGCTGGTGGGGTCCCAGGTGGACAGCGGGAACAGCACCGGGATCTGGCCGTCGGCGTTGCGGTCGAGCAGCCCGATGGTGAGCAGCATCGCGACCGTGCTCTTGCCGGAGCCCGGCTCGCCGATCAGCACCATGCGCCTGCCGGCCTGCCGCTCGAACGCGCCGACGACGGCGTCGCTGCGGCCGGCCTGCGCGGGCGGCGCGTCGCTGACCGGCAGGTCCGTCGCCGTCCAGCGCAGGTCGAGCAGCTGGGGGCCGGCCAGCCCGCGCGTCCGGCACTCGGCCTGCCACTGGCTGTGCAGCGCGACGGCGAGGGCCTCGGCTGCGGTGTCGAGGTGTTGGTCGGTGCTCAGCCCGTGCGCGCGGTGGCGGTGCAGCCACGGGTCCAGGGTCGCGAGGAACAGCAGGAACGCCGTGACGGCACCGGCCAGCCAGGTGGTCGGGTCGATGCCGTAGTCGGTGACGAACAGGCCGGCCATGGCGAGGAGCGCGGCCAGCACACAGCCAACGACGACGGCCTGCTGTCGGATGCGTGACACCGAGGCATCATGACCCACAACCCGCGCACGCTGCGGTTTCACCCGACCGTGTCATTATTTTTCACTCGTTGGCGCAGTTGGCGGCCCGGCCGCGCGGGCCGATATGGTCGAGGCGGCCACCACGCTGCGCGGCGACGCGCCCGAGCCCCGCGAGGCGTCGATGCTCGACATGCGTCCGAACTGCGAGTGCTGCGACCGGGACCTCGCGCCGACCTCGACCGAGGCGCTGATCTGCTCGTTCGAGTGCACGTTCTGCGAGACCTGCGTGAACGACCGGCTGAACGGCGTCTGCCCGAACTGCGGCGGCGAGTTCACCCGCAGGCCGCCCGCCGGGCAGCGCTCCTGGAGCGCTTCCCGGCGTCGACGGTCCGCGTCGGACCGAACCCGAGGTGCGCGGAGCCGACAACCGCCTGACCGAGGATGTCATGAAGGGTCCCGTCAACACGTTGGGTGTCTTGACGGGACCTTCATGACATGCGGGGACTACAACGGCCACCGGTGCGGGTCGGTCGGTTCGTCCAGCCACAGCTCCTGGATCTCGCAGGACACCGTGATGCCGAACCGGTCCCTGCGCGGCCTGCCCAGCTCGCACCACTGCTCGTAGGCCGCCTCGGCGAGATCCCACAGCCTGCGCGGGCCGCCCTGCTCGACGGTGTGCTCGCCGTCGCCCGTTGCGCGGAGCCGGACCCACGAGCCGTCCGGGTGGGCCAGCCACGTCCTGCCGTGCCCGCCCTGGCCTGCCACCACGTCCGGCAGGGCGAGACCGGCGAAGAACTCGAAGGCGCTGCCGGGGTTGAGCACCGCGTCGGCCGCGAGGTCCGTCGGCCTCGACTCGGTGACGCCGTCCAGCTGCGCGGGGTCGAGCAGCGCGCCCACCTCGTCGAGCCGGTGCGCCCGCAGCGGCATGAACCGGCCGTCCTCGGCCAACACCCTGCCCTGGCCAGTCGCGCCGTCGCCGGCCACGATCCGCACCAGCCCGGCGCCGATCGGCCGGTTCAGCGTGGTCACCACCAGGCCGCCGGGGACGGTCTGCGCGAGCCAGGCGGGCGGGATCCGCGACACCGCACACGTGCACAGCACCCGGTCGTAGGGGGCGCGCGCCGGGACGCCGTCCGCGCCGTCCGCCGCGACGCACGTCGGGTGATAGCCGGCCTCGGCCAGCCGCTCCCGCGCGCCGGCGAGCAGCCCCGCGTCGACGTCGACGGTGGTGACCAGCTCGTCGCCCAGCACGTGGCACAGCAGCGCCGCGTTGTAGCCGGTGCCGGTGCCGATCTCCAGCACCCGGTCGCCCGCGTGCGCGTCGAGCAGCTCGAGCATGATCGCCATGATCGTCGGCATGCTGGACGAGCAGGTCGGCGTGCCGGGCACGCTGCCGTCCCGCTCGGCCTCGGCCCACGCGGTGTCGTCGTTGTCGAGCTGGGTGACCCTGACCCGGTCCTCGTAGATCCTGGCCAGCCACCTGGGGTGCGAGCGGTCGACGATCTCCCACTCGCCGTCCTGGCGCTGTTGCAGGAACCTGGGGAGGAACGCGTGCCTGCGCACCGCGCGGAACGCCGCCGACCAGCGCGGATCGTGCAGCGCGCCGGTGGAGAGCATGGACCTGACCAGCTGCTCGCGCAGCTGGTCGGTCCGGTCGTCGAGCCTGTCGCGCATGGGGCATCGCCTCAACCCCACGGTAGCTCTGTGGGGCAGCCCACGTCGCCTCGTGCTAGCACCCCGCTTGCAGGAGCTAGCACTCGCGCGTACCGTCGAAGGCGAGGCAAGGGAGGCGATCGCGGTGGACAAGTCGATAGACAAGGCGGTCGCCGACCTCGGTAGGGACATCGGCGACTACATCCGCCAGCAGCGCGGCAACGCGCAGATCTCGTTGCGGCAGTTGGCAAAGCTCGCCGGCGTGTCCAATCCCTACCTCAGTCAGATTGAACGGGGTCTGCGCAGGCCGAGCGCGGAGATCCTGCAACAGATCGCCAAGGGCCTGCGGATCTCGGCCGAGGCGCTCTACGTGCAGGCCGGGATCCTGGAGCAGCGGGACGGCGGCGCGCTCGTCGACGCCGTCGCCGCCGACCCCGATCTCACCGAGCGGCAGAAACAGGTGCTGCTCGACGTGTACGAATCCTTCCGGCGGGAGAACGCCGCTCGACTGTCCACAATGGAATAATCCACTGTGGACGGATCGGAACCCGCACAACGGACCACGAACGAGGAGTGATCTCGATGTCGAACCTGCCCTCCACGGAGGAACTGCGCAAGGCCGGGGAGCAGGCCGCCGCAGCCGCGCGCACCCCGCTGCTCGCCGCCCTCGGCGCCGGTGACCTCGCCGCCAAGGCCGTGATCGACGCGCTCAGCAAGGCCAAGAGCCGCCTCGACGAGCGCGCAGGCGCCGCGAAGTCCGCCGTCGACGAGCTGCCGACCGACTTCGGCGGCCTGCGCGACAAGCTGGACCCGGCCGAGCTGCGCAAGCTGCTCGACGCCTACACCCAGTCCGCGCTGCACCTCTACCAGTACCTCGCCGAGCGCGGCGAGGAGACGCTGGACCGGCTGCGCACCCAGCCGCAGCTCAAGCGCGCCTTCGAGCAGGTCGGCGACGCCGTGGACGTGGCGCAGCACCGCGTCGAGGAGGCCGCAGGCGAGGCCCGCGTGCTGGCCGACGACGTGCTCGGCAAGGTCAGCAGGCGCACCCGCGTCACCGGCGAGAAGGTCGCCTCGGCCACCGAGAAGGTCGCCGAGGACGCCGCCGAGGCCGTGGTGACCGCGGCCGGCGAGGTCGCCGACGAGACCCGCGCGGCCACCCGCAAGGCCGCCGCGCGCACCACGCCGCGCAAGCCAGCGGCCCGCGCCACCAAGGCCAGCACCGAGAAGGCCGACACCGAGAAGTAGTCCGTGGCGAGGCGAACGGGACCGGTCAAGGGCCGGTCCCGCTCCCGCGCGGTCGGTCGCCGGTGGGCGTCGGCGGGCGGTGCACGTAGGCTGGAGACGTGCATTATGGCGTCGACTGGTGGGTAATGACGGTCATCTACTGGGCCGCGATCCCGGTGGGGGTCTTCGCATTCCTGCACGCCCTCAAGCAGCGGGCCGACGCGTACCCCGCCGCGGAGCGGATGACCAAGCCGGCCTGGCTTGGCATCACCGCAGGTGGCACCGCCGGGCTCGTGCTGTTCTCGCCGAGCAGCCTCGGCGCGATGTTCTGGATCGCCGGCCTGGTCGCCGTGCTGGTCTACCTCGTGGACGTGCGGCCCAAGCTGAACGAGGTCCAACGCGGCCCCAAGTGGTGACGGAGACCGCGAACTCCCTGCGCAGCGGCCTGACCTGGCGCGCGCACGGCAGCGGCCTTCCGGTGACGCTGGTCGCCCCCGGCCTCGGCGCCACCCAGGGCGAGGCGCGCATCCCGGCCTCCGGGCTCGCCGGCACCAGGGTCGTGCTGACCCTGCCGTCGCACGGCGACGCGCCCGACGCCCCGGACGGCTACTGGACCTACCCCACCATCGCCGCCGACCTGGCCGAGGTCGCCGACCGGGTCGAGGCGACCCGCGCGGTCGGCGTCTCGCTCGGCTCCGGCGCGCTGACCCGCCTGCTCGCCGAGCAGGGCGACCGCTTCGACCGGGTGGCCCTGCTGCTGCCGGCCGCGCTGGACCGCCCGAGGTCCACGCCGGCGGTGTGGGCGCTGGAACGAATGGCCGACGCCGTCGACGCGCACGACCTGGCCGGCCTGCGCGAGCTGGTCGCGGGCGAACTGCCGCCCGGCGTCCCGGTCGGCGACTACGTCGAGGCCAGGACCGCCGCCCTGACCAGGCTCGCCGCCGCGCTGCGCACGCTGCCGGAGCAGAGCCCGCTGACCGACGCCGCCGCGCTCGCCGACGTGCGCACACCCGTCCTGGTGATCGCCGCAACGGGTGACCCGCTGCATCCCGAGGAGGTGGCCAGAGCCACGGCGAGGGCACTGCCCGCCGCCCGGTTCGAGGCGCTGCCGTCGCCAGCCCCGCTGATCACCCACCGCCGCGAGGTCCGCGCCCTGCTCACCGGCTTCCTCGACGGGGCGTGACGCCGCGCGGTTCCTGGCAGGCGCTGGCCTCGGGGGTCCGCGGCTCCCCGAGACGTCTCGCCTGGCCTTCTTCAGCGACGGCCGTGTCGCCGATCAGTAGCCCCTACAGCCGGGTCTCCGCGTACGCCGCCATGGCGTCGCGCAGGTACTCGGCGAGCCCGCCGCGGATGTTCTCGTACCGCTCGCGGAACTCGGGGCTGTCGACGTAGAGCTGGCCGAGTCCGGCGTAGGACTTGGCGTTGGGCGTCCACGACCTGCACACGAAGCGGTAGTGCCGCTCCGTCAGCTCCTGCGCGCGCGGGTCCGTCGGCGGGACCCCGGCGTCCAGCAGGGCCGCGAAGCCCTCGTCGAGCTCCACGACCTCGCGCTGGAAGCCGTCGTAGTCCTGCTTCGTCCAGCCCGCCCGCTTGCGCCTGGTCTCATCGATGTGCGCCTGCGCGCCCTCGCCGAACCGCTCGACCAGCTCGGCCTCGTACCTGGCCTGCCGCTCGGTGTCGAAGCCCTCGAACAAATCGTCCGGTGCCACGATGTCACCTCCTTCCAACTGGTTGATGGTGTTCGACACGGTCGCGGCCAGCGTGCCGAGCCTGCGCTGCTCCTCGCGCAGCCACCGGAGGTGGTTGCGCAGCACCGCGACCGTCTCGTGCCGGCCGTCCAGGATCTCGCCGATCGCGTCGAGCCCGAGCCCCAGCTCGCGCAGCAACAGGATCTGTTGCAGCCGAAACAGTTGCTCCTGCTCGTAGTGGCGATAGCCGTTGTCGCCCACCCAGGCGGGCGTCAGCAGCCCGATCGAGTCGTAGTGCCGCAGGGTCCGCGATGTCACCTTCGACATGCGCGCGACCTGCGCGATCGACCACGCCATGACCAGTCCCGTCTCCGTGTCGGGCCGGTCCGTCCGGCCCGAGAACCACGGTAAAGGTTGACGTAGCGGCAAAGTCAACGCAGGCCTGGCAGGATCTCGTTCGTGTGGACCATCGCCGGCGTCCTCGACGTCCTGCCCGCCGCCGAGCGGCTCGACCTGCTCGCCGCCCCCGTCGCCAAGGCCATCGAGGAACTGGACGCGGCCCGCCTCGGCGTCGCCGAGATCGATCCGGAACTCGCGGACACGGCCGCGTTCTGCGAGAGGTACGGAGTGCCACTCACCGCGTCCGCCAACTGCGTCGTGGTCGCCGGCAAGCGCGGCGACGACGTCCGGTACGCCGCGTGCCTCGTGCTCGCGACCACGCGAGCCGACGTGAACGGCCTGGTCCGGCGGCGGCTGGACGCGCGGCGGGCGTCGTTCGCGCCGATGGACGAGGCCGTGCGGCGCACCGGCATGGCCTACGGCGGCATCACGCCGGTCGGGCTGCCGCCGGAGTGGCCGATCCTGGTCGACGAGGCCGTCGCCGCGGCCCCCGAACTGGTGATCGGCAGCGGCGTGCGGCACAGCAAGCTGTTCGTGCCTGGGGACGTCCTCGCCGGGCTGCCCGGCGCGGAGGTCGTGCCCGGCCTCGGGCGCTAACCGGTCGGGGCTAGTCAGGCGCCTGCGGCGGCAACAGCAGACCGGTGGGAGGACCGTCAGCCGTCCACCAATTGAAGCGAGGGGGCACCTGCCACGTCGCAGATGTTCTGAAATCGACCTTGCCGCCCGAGAACTCAGCACCGTAGAAGGCGACCTCACCGCCCGAGAACTCGGCACGGCGGAAGTCGACCTCGCCGCCGGAGAACTTGGCACCGTAGAAGTTGACCACGCGCCGGAGAACACAGCATCGCGGAAGGAAACGTTGCTGCTGGAGAATACGGCCCTACTGAAGTCGCCGCCGTCGAAGACGGCTCTGGTGAAGTCGAAGTCGTGGCCCTGCCATGACACCCGTGCATTCTGGCGCAGATGTGCGCCGATGCACCGCACGACCGTGTGGCGCACTTGGCGCTCACCGTGCCACTTGCGCAGTTCTTCGGGCTTCTCTGGGTCGTAGTGCATCCGCAGGTACGCGCACAGCACCGAAATACAGGTCTGACGGTGCGCCACCCAGTCATCGGCTAGCCCGGCCACCGCGTACACCCCGGCGAGGCGGACGGCTGCCGCGTCGTGGCCGAGCTGTTCGGTGGCCTTTGTGAACCGCTCGTTGAACAGCTTGGTGTCTTCGCGCAGCTCGGCGGCCTTGCCGAGTCGCTGCTTGCGGTAGGCGATCATCAGGAAAACGACACCGCCGATGCCGCCGGTCACGGTGAGCGCGATCTTGATCAGGTCGAACTTGTTCGAGGCCGTTGGCGCTTGCTGGCCGGTCAACCCGGCGAGGCTCCACCGCCACAACAGCCCAGTCGCGCCGGCCACCACCGCGACGCCGAGGCCGAGCCGCAGCGCGATGTGCCAGCCGAACCGCAGGCGCACGGAGCCCGTGGCGTCCTTCTGTGCGCTGACTGATCCGGGTCAGCGCTGCGCCTCGTACTCCTCCAGGAGCTCGACGGCCTCGGCGATGTCGTCGGTGACCAGGATCCACCGTTCCGCGTCGCGGCCCCTGGCCAGCTGCTGCACGAGCGGCGCGGCCGGCACCTCGTTGACCCAGAAGTCCTTGCCCAGGAACACCATCGGGGCCGCCGGGCCTACCGAGCCGTAGTGGTTCTGGCTGTAGTCCTGGAACACCTCCTGCACGGTGCCCGCGCTGCCCGGGGTGTAGACCACGCCGCCGGTGGCCACCGTGAGCAGGCCGTCCTCGCGCACCGAGTTGGCGAAGTACTTGGCGTGCGCCTCGCAGGCCGGGTTCGGCGGCTCGTGGCCGTAGAACCAGGTCGGGATGCCGATGGTGCGGGGCAGGTCGTCCGCGTCGGCCTCTCCGGCGGGAAGGGTGGGCGCGGCGGCCAGCCACGCGCCGACGGCGGCGGGATCCACGGTGGTCCCGCCGTTGCCGAAGGTCGGCACAGTGCCAAGTTTCGCCAATGCACTATCCACAGTGGACTGATCGGCGTCACGCAGCCGCACGCCGAGCGGGACCGCCTCCATCGCGCCTGGCCCGCCCCCGGTGAGCACGGTGAACCTGGCCGGGCTGCGCCCGAGCGCGACGCCGAGCGCGACGGCGTCCCGGTACTCGGCCGAGCCCCTGGCCATCGCGTGCCCGCCCATCACCGCGACGGGACCGCCGCGCCCGGCCGCCGCGCACCTGGTGAGCAGATCGTCCAGCGCCGCCGTGATCGAGTGGTCGTGCAGCCGCTGTGCCAAGGCGTGCAACGGATCCGGCTGCGCGCCCTGGTCCCGGCTATACCGGTAGACACTGGCGTCCAGCGTCCCGGCGTAGGACCCCGGCTCGGCCGGGTCGAAGCCGGCGAACAGCTCGTCCGGCGTGTACAGCCGCGCCCGGTAGACCTGGTAGGGCAGCTCGGGAATGTCGGGGAACAGCAGCGCGCCCGCAGCCTCAGCGCGTTCCCGCGAGCGGGACGTCAGCCGGCAGCCCAGCAGCAGCGCGCCGTCCAGCGCCGTGCGCAGCAGCGCGTCGTCCTCGGGCCCGGTGAGGTCCAGCCCGATCAGCACGGTGTGGCGCAGGTCGCGGCCGGCGTCCCGGTGCGTGCGTAACGTGGGCAGGTCGCCGATCTCGGTGCGCATGGCCGAAGCGTAGGTCAGAAGATCACGGTCTGGTTGCCGTGCACCAGAACGCGGTCTTCCAGGTGCCAGCGCAGCCCGCGCGCCAGCACGACCTTCTCGATGTCGCGGCCCTTGCGCACCATGTCGCCGATCGAGTCGCCGTGGCTGACCCTGATCACGTCCTGCTCGATGATCGGCCCGGCGTCCAGGTCGGCCGTGACGTAATGGCAGGTCGCGCCGACCAGCTTCACGCCGCGCCGGTGCGCCTGGTGGTAGGGCCGCGCCCCGACGAACGAGGGCAGGAAGCTGTGGTGGATGTTCAGCGCCCGCCCCGCCCAGTCCGCGCACAGCTCGGGTGGCAGCACCTGCATGAACCTGGCCAGCACCACCGCGTGCGGGTCGTGCCGGTCGACCAGCTGCCGCAGCTGCGCGAACGCCGCCTGCCGGCCCTCGGGGTCGGCGGTGGGGAACGGCACGTGGTGGAACGGGATGCCGTGCGCCTTGGTGATGTCGGCGAGCCCTGCGTGGTTGCCGATCACCGCCGACACGTCGACGTCCAGCTCGCCGGAGGCGACCCTGCCGAGCAGGTCGTACAGGCAGTGCGACTCCTTGGACACCAGGATCACCACCCTGCGGCGCTCCCCGGTGTCGGTCACCCGCCAGTCCGTGACCGCGCCGAGCTCCCTGGCGATGTCGCCGAAGCGGGCGCGCAGCTCGTCGACGCCGAACGGCAGCGAGTCGGCGCGCACCTCCTGGCGGGTGAAGAACCAGCCCCTGTCCGGATCCGTGTGATAGGCCGCCTCCACGATCCAGCCGCCCGCGTCGGCGAGGAACGAGGCGATCCTCGCCACGATGCCGGTGCGGTCGGGGCAACCGAAGGTGATCACGAAGCGGCGTTCGGGGGCTGGCACGGCTGTGCAGTCTTCCAGGCGGCGTTCAGCGCTGCTGGTCGGTGCTGGTCAGGGCGTGCGGAGCGCGGCGAGCAGCGTCGCGTCGCCCGTCCGGACCGCGGTGCTCGGGCGTCCCCAGGTGGCCCGGTAGACGGCGTCGGCGGTGCCGACGATCGAGGCGTCCTCGGTGGTGGCGGAGTCCCGCGTCGGCCCGACCTCGGGAAGCTCGCCCGCCGCCAACCGCACCTCCCAGGCGCGGCCAACGTCGGCGGCGTGCAGCAGCACCCGGCCGGTCGCGGGCGACTCGGCCCAGTGCGAGCGGACCCGAGGCATCATGTCGAACAGCATCTCCTCGATGCCGTCGGCCGCGAACTCGGGCTCGAACAGCAGCGTCGGCAGGACCGACGGGTTGTCGCTGCCGGCCAGCGCGTGCTCGGCGTCCAGCCGGTGCACGGCCGTCTCGTGGGCCTGTCGGCGGGCCCAGAACCCGGCGAACGACGGCCCGTCCGGGGAGCTGAACGTCCAGGCGGGCGCGTCGGGCGGGGTCGAGCGGAGCCGGTCGAGCAGCGTGTCCCGCCGCTCGTCCCACCACGCCAGCAACTCGTCCCAGTCCCTCGGCGCGGAGGGGAAGTCGGGCACCGGCGCGGTCGGGCTGGTCCGCAGGGCCTCGGCCGCCCAGCCGTGCACCCTGGCCACGTGCGCGACCAGCTTCTGCACGGTCCAGCCGGGGCAGGTCGGCACGGACGTGTCCGGCCCGGCCGCCAGCACGGCTGCCCGCAGTGCCGCAGCCTGGATCTCCACCTGTCGCACAAGGTCCGCGTGTTCCACGGGACCAACCCTAGTGATCGGCGCCGGGGATTTCCGGTGCGACGCAGAACCAGTCGAGCGTCACCTCGCCGAGCCGCCAGCGCCGCCGCCCGTCCAGCACCGGCCAGCCGCGTTCGGCCAGCAGCCGCACCGACTCGACCCAGCGGGCGCGCGGGCCGAACGGCGCGAACGGCGCCGAGGTCGCCCAGCAGGCGTCCAGCTCGGCCAGCAGCGCGTGCACCCGCTCGCCGGGCACGTTGCGATGGATCAACGCCTTGGGCAGCCGTTCGGCCAGGTCGGATGGGGTGTCAAGGTCGGAGGGCAGGCAGGCGAGGGTGAACGTCAGCGGCCCGGTCGCGTCGAGCGTCACCCAGGAGCACCGTCGGCCGATCTCGTCGCAGGTGCCCTCCACCAGCAGCCCGCCGGGCGCGAGCCGCGCCAGCATGGTGGCCCACGCGGCCAGCGCGTCGGCCTCCTCGTACTGCCGCAGGACGTTGAACGCGCGCAGCAGCGTCGGCCGCCGGCCGGCCAGCTCGAACCCGCCGCGCCGGAACTCCAGCCTCGGCGGGTCGGCGGCGGCCTCGCCGGCCGCGACCCGCTCGGGGTCCAGTTCGAGGCCGAGCACGCGCAGGTCCGGCCGCACCGCGCGCAGCCGCGCGGCCAGCTCCACCGTGGTCACCGGCGACGCGCCGTAGCCGAGATCGACCACCAGCGGGTCGGCCGACGCGCGCAGCGCCTGCGCGACCATGGGCGTGCCGACCAGCCACCTGTCCACCCTGCGCAGCCGGTTCTGGTTGGTGGTGCCCCTGGTCGGCAGGCCGAGCGCGCGCGCCCGACCGGCCGCGAGGCGGGGCTTGCGGGCCATCAGGACGGGTGCTCGGCCAGCCAGCTCATGGTGAACGCGGCCTCCTTGTCGAGCAGCTTGCCGACCTGTTCGACGATCAGCTCCTCGAACTTGCCGCCGACCAGCGGGATGCCCACCCTGGCCTGGCCGCGCAGCGCCAGCTCGCTGCCGCCCGACCCGGTGTCGGCGAGGCTCATCGTGCCGGTCACCTCGCCGGGGACGCCGTTGATGGTGGCCTCGAACGTGCCCTCGTAGCCGTCGCCGGCCGTGCGCCACGTCTCCACCCGCTTGATCACCAGGTCGCCGCCGAGGAAGCTGCGCGCCATCGACGGCAGCTCGGCCGCCGGCACGCCCTGCCGAAGCTGGTAGGCGACCGTCCCGTTGGCCGCGTTGTGCGCGACCAGCTCGGCGCCGACGCCGCCGATCGCCGCCAACCTGTCGCGCAGGTACGTCGGGTCGACCAGGGCGTGGTGAACTCGGTCCGCTGGCCACGAGGCCGTGGTCAGGTGCTCGATGCGGCGTGCCATGTCGCGGAGGCTACCGTTGACGCCCGTGACCACCCCGTTGTCCAGTGCTCAGGCGCGCGCCGCAGTGCCACTCGCGGAGTGCACCACGCTGCGGCTCGGCGGTCCGGCCACCAGGTTCGTCCGCGCCGCCAGCGCCGCCGAGGTGGTGGCGGCCGTCCGCGCCGCCGACACCGACGGCGAGCCGCTGCTGCTGCTCGGCGGCGGCTCGAACCTCGTGGTCGCGGACGGCGGCTTCGACGGCACCGTGGTGCAGGTCGCCTCGACGGGACGGCAGATCGACCGGGTCGGCGACGGCAGGGTCGAGCTGACCGTCGAGGCGGGCGAGAGCTGGGACACCGTGGTGGCCTACGCGGTCAGCCAGGGGCTTGGCGGCCTCGAGTGCCTGTCCGGCATTCCCGGGCTGGTCGGCGCGACACCGGTGCAGAACGTCGGCGCGTACGGCGTCGAGGTCGCCGAGGTGCTGACGTCGGTCGACCTGCTCGACCGGCGCAGCGGCCAGGTGCACCACGTGCTGGCCGGCTCGCTCGGCCTCGACTACCGCACCAGCCGGCTCAAGGGCACCGACTCGGCCGTGGTCCTGCGGGCCCGCTTCGCGCTGACCGCTGGCGGCGAGTCCGCGCCGATCCGGTACGCCGAGCTGGCTCGGGTGCTCGGGGTCGCGGCCGGCGACCGGGTGCCGGCCGAACTGGCCAGGCAGGCGGTGCTGGAACTGCGGCGGGGCAAGGGCATGGTGCTCGACGAGGCCGACAACGACACCTGGAGCGCCGGCTCGTTCTTCACCAACCCGGTGCTCGACCAGGCCACCCTGTCCGGCGTGCTGATCAGGATCGCGCGGCGGCTCGGCGAGGACGTCCAGGTGCCCCGCTACCCCGCCGACGGCGGCCTGGTGAAGCTGTCGGCCGCGTGGCTGATCGAGCGCGCCGGCTTCGGCAGGGGGCACCTCGGGCCGGGCGGCCGGGTGTCGCTGTCGACCAAGCACACGCTGGCGCTGACCAACCGGGGCTCGGCGAGCACCGAGGACCTGCTGGAGCTGGCGCGCGAGGTGCGGGACGGCGTGCGCCAGGCGTTCGGGGTCGAGCTGCACCCCGAGCCGGTGCTGGTCGGCTGCGTCATCTAGGCAGTTCCGGCTGTCCTGTCCGGTTGAACCGCTGAATGGGTGACTCCAAGTGACCTTGGCCTGACCACGCGTGTTTGATAGTGGTGGGGGCTTCATCAGGTCGAGGAGGTCGCCGTGACCAACCGCCGTCAGGAGCGGCTGCGCCGCGCGATCCGAGCCGTGAAGCACGAGGTCGAGGACGATCTTCTCGCGCTGCCGGGCGTGGTCGCCGTGGACATCGGCAGGCGGACCGTCGCCGGCCGAGAGACCGGGCAGCCCGCCATCGTGGTGTCCGTGCTGGCCAAGCTGCCGCGCGAGAGGGTGCCGGCCGGCCAGCTCATCCCGGCCGCGGTGCGCGGCGTGCCCGTCGACGTGGTCGAGGACGAGGTCGTGCTGCACCGGGCCCTGCTGTCGGCGGACGGCCCGCCGGTGGACGGTCCGCCGTTGGCCGTGCCGGTGTTGGGCGCGGAACGGCACGACGTGGTGGTCGGCGGCATCAGCGTCGGGCCGTGCCGGTCGATTCGGCTGGTGCCGCCGGACGCGCCCGAGACGGGCGACTACGTCATCGTCGGGACGCTCGGCGCGCTGGTCACCGACCGCACCGGGCTCGGGCAGGTGATGGCGCTGACCAACTTCCACGTGGCCTGCGTCGACGACGCGTGGATGGTCGGGGACGAGATGGCGCACCCGTCCAGGGTCGACGGCGGCTCGTGTTCGGGCACGGTGCTCGGCACGCTGGCCCGCGCCGCGCTGTCCGGCGCGGTGAACGGCGCGGCACTGCTGCTCGACCCGGCCGTGCGGTACGAGCCGTCGATCGTGGACATCGGGCCGGTCCGCGGCCACGCGGTCGCGGACGTCGGCGCCAGGGTGCGCAAGCGCGGCCGCACTACCGCACTCACGGCAGGCGTCGTGGTGTCCACGGATCTGACGCTGTCGGTGGACTTCGGCGACGGCATCGGCGTGCGGACCCTGCGCGACCAGCTGAGGGTGGCCGCCGATCCCGGCTTCGGCTTCGGCGACCGGGGCGACTCGGGGTCAGTGTTGGTCGACGAGGCGAACCGGATCGTCGGGCTCTACTTCGCCGGCAACGCGGCCGGCACGCACGGCTTCGCCAACCCGATCGCCAGGGTGCTCGACGAGCTCGACGTGGACATCCTCGTCAGCTGAGCCAGCTGACTGCGTGTTGCGGCTTGATCACGACTGCCTGGGAGAACCGTGTGTGTCGATACGGTCCGCTGGTTCAGACAAATCCGAGGCCGTACTCGAGACGCTCCGCGTGATTGTCGGGGGGCGGTCGCGCGTCGGGGCACGGCCCTTCATATGGGGGAAATTCCGTATGTCCAGACGACCCTTGGGCAGGGTGGCGAGGCGCTGCGGCGCGCTCGCCCTGGCGTTATCGCTCGGCGGGGCGCTGATCGCGCCCGCCGCGTTCGCCGATCCCGCGCCGTCCACCGAACAGTCCGCCGCGCCGAGCAGCAGTGCCGTCGCCGCGCCGTCGAGCAGCGCGCCCTCCACCGGAGCCACGTCGAGCAGTGCGCCGTCGAGCAGTGCGCCGTCGAGTGGCACCCCGTCGAGCGGCACCGCATCGAGTGCGCCGTCGGCCGAGCAGTCGAGCCAGAGCGCGCCGCCGAAGCAGCCCGACGCGCTGCCGACCGGGGCGCACGTGACCCTGAGCGCCGCCGTCGACACGTCGCATCCCGTCCTGGTTGGCGACCCGATCTCGGTGACGTTGACCGTCACCAACACGGGCACCGCCGCCGCGACCGAGGTGGGCGGCTGGGCTTCCGGCGTGTCCGGCTCGTACGTGTCCTACACCTCCTACGACGGCTTCCAGGCGACCGGCCCGGACGACCACGGTGTCACCATCGAGGCGGGCGCCAGCCGGGTCTACCACCTGATCGGCAAGGTGAGCTACTGGAACCAGGGGCTGCCTCGGGTCCGGTACACCGTGAACGCCCACAACGACGTGCGGCCGTACCAGGACCATGTGGCCGAGCTGACCCTTCCGATCGTCGACCCCGCCTCGGCGAAGGGAACTGCCAGCGGGATCGTGTTCGGCGACCGGAACGGCAACGGGACCTTCGACGAGGGCGAAGGGCTGGCCGGCGTCGAGGTCGCGGTGTCCGGGACCATCGGCGACCACTCGCCGAAGGCGATCACGGACGCGAGCGGCCGGTTCACCATCCCGAACCTGCCCGTCCAGCAGTACTCGCTCTACGTCAACCAGCTGCCGGACGGCTGGATCCAGCCGTCCGGCAGCGGCAGCACCACGGTCGAGGTCGACGGCAGTGACCGGAGCGCGAACCTGCGGCTCCGCACGGTCCGTCCGCTCTCCGACCAGCTGCACGCGAAGCTGGAGCTGGACAAGGACACCTACCAGCCCGGCGACACCGCGCACGTCAGGATCACGTTGTCCAACACGGGAACAGTCACGATCTCCGGCATCAGGGGCTATTTCGACGGCTACGGCGGCGCGCCGCAGCACCTGCGGGGCTACATGGACTGGACCCAGTTCGCTGACAACGGACCAGGCGTGACCCTCAACGCCGGCGAGACGCGCGTGTTCGACGTGACCGGCACCGTGCCGCAGGAGTCGACCAAGTACGGCTACGTCAGCGTCGACGCCGTGTTCGAGCCGGGTCCGGGCGGCCCTGGCCCCGTAGGCGGGCCCACCGTGTTCGTCTCCGCCAAGGTGCCGGGTCCGCACGCGGACAAGAAGCTGCGGATCTTCTACGACCGCAACGACAACTACACGCTCGACCCCGGCGAGGAGATCGCGAACGTCAAGGTCGGCCTCGTCGACCCGGGCAGCGGCAACGTGGTCGCGAAGGCGATGGCCGACGCCGAGGGGCGGGTCGTCTTCAAGGACCTGCCGCCCGGCCTCTACGAGGTGCGCGTGTTCGGCCCGTGGGCGTACGCCGACCAGTGGAAGTACGCCGTCGTCGGCACCTGCACGTACCAGTGCCAGGGGGAGGAGTACATGCGGTTCAAGCCGGGGCCGGATGTGCCGGAGACCGATGTCGTGCCGCCTGCTCCGGTGACGCAGCAGCCGGTCCAGCCGGTGGCCAACGTCTCCGACGTCGCCGCGAACACGGCCAAGCCGGCCGACGACACCACCACCCTCGCCAACACCGGAGCGAGCGTGATCGGCCTGTCCGTCGGCGGCCTCGCCGTGCTGGCCGCCGGCCTCGGCGCGGTGCTGTTCGCGCGGCGGCGGCGCGTCACCTCCTGACCGACTGACCGACCGCGATCGACCGACCTGCCCGAACGGACGGGTGCGGGGTGCCGAAACCACCCCGCACCCGCGCCGGTTGGTCACGGTTCGGGCACGTCCAGCTCGCGGACCTGCCGCTGCGCATAGGTATGACCAGCATCACGTACCTACTCCGCATACCGGACGCTCCTTGAAACGTCTTGTACTTGTGGGGGAAACAAGCTGGTGTCCGCCGAGGGGGCGGGTGGCCGGCGCGGTTCCGGCATCCGAACGGCGTTGGAGGTTCATGGTGGAGGCAGCGGGCAGAGGGTTCCTGGCGAGACGCCGGGTGGTGGGGATGAGCCTCGTCCTCGTCGCCGGTCTGGCGCTCATCGCCGGGTGCTCCGGTGGCAGCGACGGCAAGTCCGGCAGCGGGGGGTCGGCTGGCGGGAACACCAGCAAGGCCGAGGCGGCCCCGGTCGCCAAGTTCACCGCGGTGCCCGCCGACGGGGCCAAGGACGTCGCCGTGAACGTGCCTGTGCAGGTCAGCGTCGCCGAGGGCACCCTGACCGAGGTCTCGGTCACCAACCCCGAGGGCAAGGCCATCCAGGGCCAGATCGCCGCCGACAAGCACACCTGGACCTCCACCGAGTCGCTCGGCTACGGCAAGACCTACACCTATGCCGGCAAGGCGACGGGCACCGACAACAAGACCGCCGACCTCAAGGGCGCGTTCACCACGCTGACGCCGACCGCGAAGATCCGCGCCACGGTGAACCCGACCGACAACCAGACCGTCGGCGTCGCGATGCCGATCAGCGTCAAGTTCGACAAGCCGGTCAAGGACCGCGTCGCCGCGCAGAAGGCGCTCTCGGTGACCCCGGCGTCCGACGGCACCTGGGCATGGCTCAACCCGCAGCAGGTGAACTTCCGGCCGTCGAAGTACTGGCCGGAGAACACCAAGGTGCACGTCGACGCGAAGCTCTACGGCGTGGCCTACGGCGACGGCGCGTACGGCGTCGACGACCTGACCAGCGACTTCACCATCGGCCGCAACCAGGTCGTCAAGATCGACGTGCCGACCCACCAGCTCGTGGTGCTGCGCGACGGCCACCAGACCGCCAGCTACCCGGCCAGCTTCGGCCTGGACAACGACGCCGAGCGCACCACGCCCAACGGCACCTTCGTGGTCATGCAGAAGGACGCCAAGTGGAGCTTCGACAACCCGCAGTACGGCTACACCAACGTGGTGAAGAAGTGGGCGGTCCGGTTCTCCAACCACGGCGAGTTCATCCACGAGAACAACGACAACGCGGCCAACATCGGGAAGAAGAACAGCTCGCACGGCTGCGCGAACCTGCTTGAGGCCGACGCGAAGGCCTACTACGACAGCTCGCTGATCGGCGACCCGGTCGAGGTGACCGGCTCGATCACCACGCTGCCGGCCAAGTACGACTGGTACGACTGGCAGATCCCGTGGTCCCAGTGGAAGACGCTCTCGGCCAGCTGACCTCCGTCTTTTCCCTCGCAACACCCCACCGGCCCGGCGCACCGCGCGCCGGGCCGGTGGCGTGTCACGGGTCATCGCGTCCTCGGGGAAGACTCCGGCCGCCCACGACGTTGTTATCCATCAATGTCCCTTCTCGGCAAGGTTGGTAGTACGTGCGGACGTACCGACATGTCACCGGGGCCGGCGGCACGAGGCTGGCTGTGCGGGAGGCCGGGCCGGTCGGCGCGCCCGGCGTGGTGTTCGTGCACGGCTGGGCCCAGTCCGGCGAGGTGTGGGCTGACCAGTTCGCCGACGAGGCGCTGACCGAGCGCTACCGGCTGGTCGCGGTGGACCTGCGCGGCCACGGCGACTCCGACGCTCCCGAGGACGGCTACGCAGACGCCGGGGTGTGGGCGGACGACCTCGCCGCCGTGCTCGCGGAGGTCGGCGCCCCCTCGGTCCTGGTCGGCTGGTCCTACGGGGGCCTCGTCGCCGTCGACTACCTGCGGACGCACGGCGCCGCGTCGGTGGCCGGCCTGGTGCTGGTCGGCGCGATCATCGAGCTGGGCAGGGGCCGCGCGGGCGGCAGGGTCGGCGCGGTGATGCGCGCCGCGCTGCCCGCCGCGCTGTCCGAGGACCCCGCCGAGGCGGTGCCGGCGCTGCTCGGCTTCACCGAGGGCATCGCCGCGTCCCCGTTGCCGGGCGAACGCGCGCAGCGGCTGCTCGGCGCGACGCTGCGGGTGCCGCCGAGGGTGCGGTCCGCGCTGTTCCGCCGCGAGGTCGACAGCGCCGACCTGCTCGGCTCGCTGGACCTGCCGACGCTGGTGCTGCACGGCAGGCTGGACGCCGTGGTCGATCCGGCCGCCGCCGAGTTCGCCGCAGGCACGATCCCCGGCGCGCGGCTGCGCTGGTTCGACGACGTCGGCCACCTGCCCTTCGTGGAGCGTCCCGCCGAGTTCAACGCGGCGGTCGCCGAGTTCGCCGCCGGCTGCGCGCGGACGGTGGTGTCGTGATCGCGGGTCAGCTCCGCCGGGTCGCCGTCCTCTCGGTGCACACCTCGCCGCTGGAACAGCCGGGCACCGGCGACGCGGGCGGCATGAACGTCTACATCGTGCAGACCGCGACCAGGATGGCCAGGCGCGGCGTCGCCGTGGAGATCTTCACCAGGGCCACCTCATCGGACCTGCCGCCGGTCGCCGAGCTCGCGCCCGGCGTGGTGGTGCGGCACGTGGTCGCCGGCCCGTTCGAGGGCCTGGACCGCACCGAGCTGCCCAGCCAGCTCTGCGCGTTCACAGCCGGGGTGCTGCGCGCCGAGGCCTGGCACGCGCCGGGCTACTACGACGCGGTGCACTCGCACTACTGGCTGTCCGGGCAGGTCGGCTGGCTCGTGCGGGAACGCTGGGGCGTGCCGCTGGTGCACACCGCGCACACCCTGGCGAAGGTGAAGAACGCCGCGCTGGCCGACGGGGACGCGCCGGAGCCGAGGATGCGGGTCATCGGCGAGCAGCAGGTGGTCAACGAGGCGGACCGGCTGGTGGCCAACACCGACGTCGAGGCCGCCCAGCTGGTCCGGCTCTACGACGCCGATCCCGGCAAGGTCGCGGTCGTGCCGCCGGGCGTCGACCTCGAGCGGTTCACGCCGGGCGGGGTCGCGCAGGCCCGCGCGTCGCTCGGCCTGCCAAGCGACGCCGTGGTGCTGGCCTTCGCCGGCCGCATCCAGCCGCTCAAGGCCCCGGACGTGCTGCTGCGGGCGGCCGCCGAGCTGCTGCGCCGCGACCCCGGCCTGCGGTCCCGGCTGGTGGTGCTGGTGGTCGGCGGGCCGTCGGGCAACGGCATGGAGCAGCCGAGGGCGCTGCGGGAGCTGGCCGGTCGGCTCGGCATCGCGGACGTGGTGCGCTTCCTGCCGCCGCAGCCGGGCGAGGCGCTCGCCGCGGTGTACCGAGCGGCCGACGTGGTCGCGGTGCCCAGCCACAACGAGTCGTTCGGGCTGGTCGCGCTCGAGGCGCAGGCGTGCGGCACCCCGGTGGTCGCCGCCGCGGTCGGCGGCCTGCCGGTGGCGGTCGCGGACGGGGTGTCGGGCACGCTGGTCGGCAGCCACGAACCCGGCGACTGGGCCACGGCGCTGGCCGGGATCGCGCTGCGGCCCGGCTATCGTGCGGAGCTGTCCGCCAACGCGGCAGCGCACGCGCGGCGGTTCTCCTGGGACCGCACCACCGACGCCCTGCTGGCGGGCTACGTGGATGCGGCGGCGGCGTTCCGGGCCTCGCTCGCGACCGAGGGAGTGCTGACGTGACCGACCAGCTGGCCGAGCTCGACGCGACCATCAAGTCCGCTTTGGACGAACGCGAGCTTTCCTATGACCGCAAGGAGTCAGGGCGTTTCTTCGTGACGCTGCCCGGCGTCAAGAAGCTACAGACCAACTGTTGGCTGGTGGTCGGTCGGCACGCGCTGCTCGTCGAGGCGTTCGTCTGCCGGCAGCCCGACGAGGCGCACCAGGACTTCTACCGTTTCCTGTTGCGCCGCAACGCGAGGCTCTACGGCGTGCACTACACGATCGACCCGGCTGGCGATGTCTACCTGGTCGGCCGGATCGGCCTGCACGCCGTCACGCCGGACGAGCTGGACCGGCTGCTCGGCCAGGTGGTCGAGGCGGCCGACGGCGACTTCAACACGCTGCTGGAGATCGGGTTCGCCGGGGCGATCCGGCGCGAGTGGGAGTGGCGCGAGTCAAGGGGCGAGTCGCTGGCCAACCTGACGGCGTTCGCGCACCTGATGGGCCACGGCCGCACGGAAGGCCCCAGCACCGAAGGTTCGAGCGCCGACGGCCCGAGCGCCGAAGGCCCGGGGACCAGCGGGCCGAGCGCCGAGGGTCTGTCCCAATCGTGATCTGAACCGCGCAACGGCCGTGCCGGAGGATTTCGTCCTCCCGCCATGACGAGCAGAGGCATTGCCGGAGCGATCGGATCCTTACTCCTGGTCGGGGTGCTGGCCGGGTGCGCGAACAGCGCGGACTCGGGGTCCTCGACCGCCGCGCAGCGGGCGGTGGCCCCGGCCCCCGCCCCGGCACAGGGGCAGCCCAACGGCCAGCCGCAGAACAATGCCGGGATGGCCAAGTCGGACGCGGCCGGGCAGGGCGCCAACGCGGCGCAGGCCACCCAGCCCGTCGTGGCCGTGAACCGGCAGATCGTGCGCTCGGCGCAGGTCGACCTGCGGGACCAGAACGTGAGCGGCACGCTGGCGAAGGCGATCGACGTCGCCAGGAACGCCGGCGGCCAGGAGGCGGAGGAGAACTCCGACCAGGAGCACGCCACGGTCACCCTGCGGGTGCCGGCGGAGAAGCTGGACGCGGTGCTCGACGGGCTCGGGAAGGTCGCCACGGTCACCCACCGCCAGCAGAAGTCCGAGGACGTCACCGAGCAGTCGGTCGACATCGAATCGCGGCTGAAGACGCAGCAGGCGAGCGTCGACCGGCTGCGGGGGCTCTACGAGCGCGCTGGTTCGGTCACCGAGATCGCCCAGGTGGAGAACGAGTTGACCCGCCGGCAGGCGGACCTCGAGTCGCTGCAACACCGGCGCGACGCGCTGGCCGGCCAGGTCGCGCTGTCGACGGTGGTCGTGTCGATCAGCAGGCCCGACGGGGCGCCGCCCGCGGACTCGGCCCAGTCGGTCGGGTTCCTCGGGGCGCTCGCCGGCGGCTGGCACGCGCTGCTGACGGCCCTGCGGGTGCTGGTCGTCGCGTTCGGCGCCGCGCTGCCGTTCCTGGTGGTGCTCGGCGTCCCGGTGGCTGCGGTGCTGTTCCTGCGGCGTCGGCGGCGCGGGCTGGTGCCGGCGTTCGCGGACGGGCCAGCGCCGGAACTCGCCGAGGAGCCCATGCCCGAGGAGTGACCCGTCGTGTGCGGAGCGCATCCCCCGGTGGGGGGCGCGGGGCGGCTTGGGAGAGAGGGGGAGTCGCGAGCTCAAGCCGCCCCGCGTCAGGTCCCCGCTGCGACGGACCCAAGGACGGGGGAGCCCTGGTGTCCGAGCGGGCGCGGTCCGACGGGGGAGACGGACCGCGAGGTGCGTCGCGCGGGCCGGGGAGTGCGTGGGAGCCGGTCCGCGAGAGCCCTGTCAACTTGGCAGATTCGCCGACGTGACCACAAGGCTCTCCGACTACTCCATTCGAGTGTATTTAGCGGTGGTAAGTAACGTGTCAGTAGGTATTCGGCCCTGCTTGACCCTGTCGTGTGGCCTCTATCACGATGGGACTCGCCATTCGTTCGGGAATCAGCCGCACAGCGAGTGAGTGAGGTCGCCTTGGTGTTCCGCAGCCCCTATCCCGATGTCGAGATCCCAGACGTGTCGCTGCCCGACTTTCTGTTCGCCGATCTCGGCGACCGGGCCGACCGACCGGCACTGGTCGACGGGGTGAGCGGGGCCGCGCTGACCTACGCGGAACTCGCGGCGGCCGTCGACCGGGTGGCCGCCGCGCTGGCCGAGCGGGGCATCCGCAAGGGCGACGTGGTCGGCATCCTCTGCCCGAACTCGCCGAGGTTCGCCGTCGTTTACCACGGTGTCCTGCGCGCAGGCGCGGTCGCCACCACCATCAACGGGCTGTACACGGCGCACGAGATCGCCGCCCAGCTCGCCGACTCCGGCGCGAAACTGCTGTTCACCGTGGCCGCGCTGCTCGGCACGGCCGAGCCCGCCGCCGCCGAGGCCGGGATCGCCGACGTCGTGCTGCTCTTCGCCGACGACACCGCGCCCGGCCGCCCCACCGTCGACGATCTGCTCGCGAGCACCGCGCCGGTGCCGGACGTGCGCATCGACCCCGCCGTCGACCTGGCCGTGCTGCCCTACTCCTCCGGCACCACCGGCCGCGCCAAGGGCGTGATGCTGACCCACCGCAACCTCGTTGCCAACCTCTGCCAGACCACCCCGGCGCTGGAGCTGTTCCGGGCCGTCCGGGTGCTCGCGGTGCTGCCGTTCTTCCACATCTACGGGATGAACTCGGTGCTCAACCACGGCCTGCACACCGGATCGACGGTGGTGACCATGCCGAGGTTCGACCTCGCCGCGTTCCTCGGGGTGATCGCCCGACATCGCACCGAGCGGGTGTACATCGCGCCGCCGGTCGCCGTCATGCTCGCCAAGCACCCGATGGTCGACGACTACGACCTGTCCGCGCTCCAGCTGCTGTTCTGCGGCGCGGCCACGCTGGACGAGGAGCTGGCCGGCGCGGTGGCCGAACGGCTCGGCTGCATCGTCCACCAGGGCTACGGGATGACCGAGCTGAGCCCGGTCAGCCACGTCATCCCCGACCTGCGGCCCGACGTGCCGCTCGGCACCTGCGGCGTGCCCATCCCGAACCTGGAATGTCGACTGATCGACCCGGCCACCGGCGAGGACCTCGGCGTCGGCGAGCGCGGCGAGCTGCTGTGCCGTGGCCCCAACGTCATGACGGGCTACCTGAACAACCCCGAGGCCACCGCCGCCACCCTGGACGAGGACGGCTACCTGCACACCGGCGACGTCGCGGTCTTCGACGAGCGCGGCTTCATCACCATCGTCGACCGGGTGAAGGAGCTGATCAAGTACAAGGGTTACCAGGTGCCGCCCGCCGAACTCGAGGCGCTGCTGCTGACCCATCCCGGCATCGCCGACGCCGCCGTGGTCGGCGTCGCCGACAGCGAGGGCGAGGAGGTGCCCAAGGCGTTCGTGGTCCGGCAGGAGGGCGAGCCCGGGCTGGACGGCCGGCAGGTGATGGACTTCGTCGCCGAACGCGTCGCCCCGCACAAGAAGGTCAGGCTCGTGGAGTTCCTCGACGCGATCCCCAAGTCCGCGTCGGGCAAGATCCTGCGCAGGGAGCTCAGGGCGCGCTGATCGGTGTGTGGCAGGCTTGCCGGCATGGGTGCTGTCGGAACTCTGGTGCTGATCCGCCACGGCGAGAGCGTGTGGAACGCCGAGAACCTGTTCACCGGCTGGGTGGACGTGCCGTTGTCCGAGAAGGGCGAGGCGGAGGCGCGGCGCGGCGGCGAGCTGCTGCGGGACGCCGGGCTGCTGCCCGAGATCCTGCACACGTCGCTGCTGCGGCGGGCGATCTCCACCGCGAAC
Organism: Solihabitans fulvus; assembly: GCF_008386585.1. Taxonomy (GTDB): domain Bacteria; phylum Actinomycetota; class Actinomycetes; order Mycobacteriales; family Pseudonocardiaceae; genus Solihabitans; species Solihabitans fulvus. The sequence goes on along the minus strand of NZ_VUOB01000010.1, from coordinate 356,114 downwards.
CTCGCGCTGGACGGCTGCGACCGGCACTGGATCCCGGTGCGCAGGGACTGGCGGCTCAACGAGCGGCACTACGGCGCGTTGCAGGGCAAGAACAAGAAGCAGACCCTTGAGGAGTACGGCGAGGAGCAGTTCATGCTCTGGCGCCGGTCCTACGACACCCCGCCGCCGGAGATCGAGCTCGGCACCGAGTTCAGCCAGGACAGCGACCCCCGCTACGCCGACCTCGGCGCCGACGCGCCGCGCACCGAGTGCCTCAAGGACGTCGTCGCGCGGCTGCTGCCGTACTGGGAGTCGGCCATCGTGCCCGACCTGCGCACCGGCAGGACCGTGCTGGTCGCCGCGCACGGCAACTCGCTGCGCGCCCTGGTCAAGCACCTGGACGGCGTCTCCGACGACGCCATCGCCGGCCTGAACATCCCCACCGGCATCCCGCTGCGCTACGACCTGGACGAGCAGCTGAAGCCGACCAACCCCGGCGGCACCTACCTCGACCCGGCCGCGGCCGCCGACGCCATCAAGGCCGTGGCCAACCAGGGCCGCTAGCCGCACGGTCAAGGCCAAGGGACACGCCCTTGGCCGGTCCTGTGCGCATTTAGATGAGGCGTAGCTCCCTGGCCCGGACGCCTGCCTGGAAGCGGGACTCCGCGCCGAGCGTGTCCATCAGCTCGGCCACGCGGCGGCGGTAGGTGCGCAGCGACAGCCCGAGGCCGCGCGCGGCCGTCTCGTCCGTGCAGCCGGAACTCAGCGCCTCCACGATGCGCGGCGCCAGGGGGCGGAGCTCGGCCAGCTCGCGGTCGTAGGTGTCCAGTTCGCCCGAGGCCAGCCAGGCCGCCTCGAACAGCGAGCTGACGCCCTGCACGACCTCGGGCAGCCGCATCACGGTGAAGCTGCGCGGGCCGTGTGAGGCGTCGCCCGCCAGGATCGCGATCTCGCGGTCGATCAGGACCGTCTCGTTCAGCTCGGTGAAGCTGATCCGCACCTGCGCGCCGCGCGCGGCGACCATCTGCACGTGTCGCACCGAGGCCGGCTCAAGCAGCATGCCCGGCCGGTAGAGCTTGCGGATCCGCATCGAGCTCGGGTAACCGCCGTCCGCCCGCACCCTGCCGCGCGCCACCGCCCAGCTGTACAGGGAGTTCGCCGCGCAGGAGACCTCTTCGTGGGCGGCCGCGAACAGGTGCGAGGTGCGCGCGTAGAGCTCCTGCTCGCCGTGAATCACCACGACCTGGTCTGCGATGTTCATCGCCGTCAAGTCTGCGCGGTACCCCGTCCGGGGTCAACGACTGGCCATTTCTGGCCAACCGCGTGCGTGCGGTTGCCCGGATTGGCAGATTCACTGGCATGACAACGAAGAACCTCACCGCGACGGCAGCCGGCAACTGGAACCTCGGCGGCGACCTGCCGGTGACCCGGATGGGCTACGGGGCCATGCAGCTCGCCGGGCCCGGCGTGTTCGGCCCGCCGGCCGACCGGGACCAGGCGCTTGCCGTGCTGCGCCGCGCCGTCGAGCTCGGCGTGAACCACATCGACACCAGCGACTTCTACGGCCCGTACGTGGTCAACGAGCTGATCAGGGAGGCGCTGCACCCCTACGCCGACGACCTGGTGCTGGTCACCAAGGTCGGCGCGCGCCGCGACGACCAGGCCGCCTGGCTCCCCGCGCTGGCGCCCGACGAGCTGCGCGGCGCGGTGCACGACAACCTCGGCCGGCTCGGCGTCGACCGGCTCGACCTGGTCAACCTGCGGGTCGGCGGGGTGCATGGCCCCGAGGAGACCGACATCGAGGAGCCGTACACGGTCCTCGCGGAGCTCCAGCAGCAGGGCCTGATCCGGCACCTCGGCGTGAGCAACGTCACCTCGGCGCAGCTCGCCCAGGCGCAGGGCATCGCGCCGGTCGGGTGCGTGCAGAACCTGTTCAACATCGCCAACCAGCAGGACTCGGAGATGGTGGACGAGTGCGCCGCCAAGGGCGTCGCCTACGTCTCCTTCTTCCCGCTCGGCGGGTTCGCGCCGATCCACCACGACCGCCTCGGCGGGGTGGCCGCCCGGCACGGCGTGACCGAGCGGCAGGTGGCGCTCGCCTGGCTGCTGGCGCGGTCGCCGGCGATGCTGCTGATCCCCGGCACCTCCTCGGTCGCGCACCTTGAGGAGAACATCGCCGCCGGCACGCTCGCGCTCACCGAAAGTGACCTCGCGGAGCTGAACGCCGCCGAGACCGACTGAGTCGAGGGAACGTCCGCCCCCTCCGACGCGTTGACCGTGTCGGAGGGGGCGCACGACCGTCGCGAATGGACACGATTGAGTGAACTGAGGTTGGCCGGCGGTGGAACAAGAGGCCGCCACGGTGTCACTGGCGTCACGGTTGCGCCTAGCGGGCTAGGCCGTGGGCCCCGTTGGCTGCTTACGATGCCGCCGTGACCGCATCGGGCTACCTCGCCCTGTCGATCGGCGTCCTGCTGATCGGCGCGGTCGTTGGTCTTGTGGCCGGCAGGCTGTTCGCCCGCCGCGCCGCCCATCGACCGTCCGGCCTGACCATCGCCGACCTCGTGCACCGCGTGGTGCACTCCGCCCACAACGGCGTCGTGGTCCTCAACAGCTTCGGCGACGTCGTCCTGCACAACCCGCGCGCCACCGAACTCGGTGTCGTGCGGAACAACCGCGTCGACGCGCGGGCCCGCAAGGCCGCCGAGATCGTGGCGGAGACCGGCGAGGCCGTCCAGGTCGACCTGTCGCCGCTGGAGGCCAAGGGCCGCCAGCCAGAAGCCGTGCTCGCCGAGGTCCGCGTGCTCGGCGACGGCTTCACCGTGGTCGACGCCTCCGACGAGTCGGAGACCGTCCGGCTGGAGGCCACCAGGCGCGACTTCGTGGCCAATGTCAGCCACGAGCTCAAGACCCCGGTCGGCGCGATGGCCCTGCTCGCCGAGGCCGTGCTGGACGCCGCCGACGACCCGGAGCACGTGCGCCGGTTCAGCGACAAGATCCTCCGCGAGGCGACCAGGCTCGGCCAGCTGGTCACCGAGCTGATCGCGCTGTCCCGGCTCCAGGGCGCGGAGAAGCTCCCCGAGCTGAACACCGTCGAGGTGGACGCGGTGGTGCGGGAGGCGCTGAGCCGGTCGCGGCTGGCCGCCGAGGCGGCCGGGATAGAGATCGCCACCGACGGCCCGAGCGAGCTGCTCGTCGAGGGCGACCGCACGCTGCTGGTGACCGCGCTGAGCAACCTGCTGGACAACGCCGTCGCGTACTCGCCGCCGGGCAGCCCGGTGTCGATCAGCCGCAGGCTCAACGGCCGGTACGTCGAGATCGCCGTCACCGACCGGGGCATCGGCATCGCCGAGGACCAGCAGCAGCGTGTCTTCGAGCGGTTCTACCGGGTCGACAAGGCGCGCTCGCGGGCCACCGGCGGCACCGGCCTCGGCCTGGCCATCGTCAAGCACGTCGCGGCCAACCACGGCGGCGGCGTGAAGCTGTGGAGCCAGCCGGGCACCGGCTCCACCTTCACCCTGCGGATCCCGGCGCGGCTCGCGCAGGCGTCCGACAACGGACACGGCGGCGCCGGCGGTGCCATTGACGGCGCGGCGCTCCGCATCAACCCAACGACGCTCGTGCAGACGGCGGCGGACGGGAACGGCGGCCGGGCGACCAGCCCGGCGGTCGCCACAGACAACCTCGGCAGCTCGGAACATGGAGGAGCGCTGTGACCAGGGTTCTCATCGTCGAGGACGAGGAGTCCTTCGCCGACCCGCTCGCCTTCCTGCTGCGCAAGGAGGGCTTCACCGCGGCGGTGGCCATCACCGGGCAGGAGGCGCTTGAGGAGTTCGACCGCAACGGCGCCGACATCGTCCTGCTCGACCTGATGCTGCCCGGCATGAGCGGCACCGACGTGTGCAAGCAGCTGCGGCAGCGCTCCGCGGTGCCGGTGATCATGGTGACCGCGCGCGACAGCGAGATCGACAAGGTCGTCGGGCTCGAACTCGGCGCGGACGACTACGTCACCAAGCCGTACTCGGCGCGCGAGCTGATCGCCAGGATCAGGGCGGTGCTGCGGCGCGGCGGGGAGAGCGAGGAGCTGCTGCCGCAGGTGCTGGAGGCCGGGCCGGTCAGGATGGACGTCGAGCGGCACGTGGTGACCGTGGACGGCGAAGAGGTCAGCCTCCCGCTCAAGGAGTTCGACCTGCTCGAGTACCTGCTGCGCAACGTCGGCAGGGTGCTCACCAGGGGGCAGCTGATCGACCGCGTGTGGGGCGCCGACTACGTCGGCGACACGAAAACCCTGGACGTGCACGTGAAGCGGCTGCGGTCCAAGATCGAGCCCGATCCGTCCGCTCCGAGGCATTTGGTGACCGTGCGAGGCCTCGGCTACAAGTTCGAGTCCTGAATCACACTGGCGGCGTTCTGCCCTGTAGGGATCAACGCGCGTTGCGCCGACCGGACGCCGTAACTCGGCACAACGCATACGAGGTGGTTGCGGCAAGGTACGGTGCTCCGCGTGCGCCTTGGGGTGCTTGACGTGGGGTCCAACACCGTCCATCTGCTGGTGGTGGACGCTCATCGGGGTGCGCACCCGACGCCGATGACGTCCGAGAAGACCATGTTGCGGCTGGCCGAGCAGATCACCCCGCACGGCCAGCTCAGCAAGTCCGGCGCGGACCGGCTGGTCCGCACGGTCGCCGCGACCAAGGCGTCCGCGGCCCGGCTGGGCTGCGAGGACCTGATGGCGTTCGCGACCTCGGCGGTGCGTGAGGCCGGCAACTCGGCCGAGGTGCTCGACCGGGTCCGCCGGGAGACCGGTGTCGAGCTGCGGGTGCTCTCCGGCGAGGACGAGGCGCGCTACACCTTCCTCGCGGTCCGCCGTTGGTACGGCTGGTCGGCGGGACAGCTGCTGGTGCTGGACATCGGCGGCGGCTCGCTCGAACTCGCCTGCGGCCGCGACGAGGATCCAGAACTGGCCTTCTCGGTGCCGCTCGGCGCCGGCCGGTTGACCAGGACCAGGTTCCGGCACGACCCGCCGAGCCGGCACGAGGTCGCCGAGACCAGGGAGTGGCTGGCCGAGCAGCTGGCCCCGGTGGCGAGGAAGCTGCCGAAGGCAGGCGGGCTGGACCGCGTGGTGGCGTCCTCGAAGACGTTCCGCACGCTGGCCAGGCTCACCGGCGCGGCGCCGTCCTCGGCCGGCCCGCGCACCCGCCGCGTGCTCACCGACGCGGGACTGCGCCAGCTCATCGCGTTCGTGTCCAGGATGTCCGCTGCCGACCTCGCGGAACTGGAGGGGGTCAGCCCGAGCAGGGCACATCAGCTCGTCGCTGGCGCCCTCGTCGCGGAGGCGGCGATGACCGCCCTGTCACTCACGCAGTTGGAGATTTGCCCCTGGGCGCTTCGGGAGGGTGTCATCCTGCGCCGGCTGGACCAGACTAACGGCTCGCACCAGACTGGCACGGGGACCACATGACCGACGGGACACAGGTCGCGCGGCAGCCGGGTGACACTGGACGGACTGGCCAGCACGGGGCACGGTGGAATTGATGAGTCGAGAGAGCGGGTCGGAGCGCAGTCAGCGCACCGTGGCGGAGCTGCTTGCCCAGTACGGGGGCAGCTCGGAGGAGGCCGCGCCGCGCCGACGCCGTCGGCGTGCCGAGGACCCGTCGGACACCGCGCCGCAGGCCATCATCGACCGGGTGCTGTCCGATACTGGGCAGCTCGCCGCGCTCCGCGAGGAACAGCAGGGCGCGCGGGACGAGCAGGTCGCGCCGCACCAGCCGCACCAGCCGGGTGACCGGCCGAACGACCGCGCGCCGAGGGGCGGGGCCGAGGCGCCGCCGAGGCAGCCCGCCCGCTACGAGGACGCGCACGTCCCGCCGCGCCAGGTCGAGCCGCCGAGCGGCTACCGACGCCCGCCGGTCCGGCCGGAGCCGCGCAGGGCGGTGCCTCCGCCGATGGCCGCAGCCGAGCAGACCACCCAGGTCCCGCCGGTCGTCGACTACGAGCCGGAGCCGCCGAAACCGGTGCGCCCCGAGCCGTCCAAGCTGAACCTGTCCCGGCCGAACCTGCCGAGGCAGGACCCCGCCCGCCAGGATCCGACGCGCCAAGATCCCGCTCGCCAGGATCCGACCCGCCAGGATCAGACGCGGACCGGCCTGCCGAGGCCGGAGCAGTCCCGCGCGAACCTGGTGCGGCCCGCGCCGGCGGAGCCGATCACCGAGCAGTTGCCCAGGATCTCCTCGAAGCTGAGCCCGGACGTCGACGCGCCCGACCTGCGCAAGCGCCCGGTCGGCGGCGGCGCGTACACCGGCGAGCTGCCGGCGGGCCTCGGCCCAGGCCGGCTGGAGGAGACCCAGGTCCACCCGCTTGAGCGGACCGGCGAGGCGTGGTTCGGCGGCGAGGACTTCGCCGGCGACGAGTTCCCCGAGCAGGAGCACACCCAGGCGCACCCGGGCCCGTACGTCGACGACGAGGACGAGTACGACGCCGACTACGCCGAGCCCGAGTTCGCCGACGCGGCGGAGGCCGACGACGCGGCCGACGCGGACGAGGACGACGCCGAGGACGACGCGGTCAGGTCGCCGGCCAAGGAGTGGCTGGTCATTCTCGGCCAGCTCGGCATCGGCCTGGTCGGCGGCGCGGGCCTGTGGCTCGGCTTCGGCTGGCTGTGGCGCACCCAGGCCATCGCCGCGCTGGTGCTCGCGCTCGCCGTCACGGTCGGCCTGGTGATCATCGTCAGGAAGATCCGGCGCGCCGACGATCTCCAGACCACGCTGCTCGCGGTGCTGGTCGGCCTGATCGTCACGGTGTCGCCGGCCGCGCTGCTGCTCGTGAAACATTGAGCCCGGCGATCCCGGTCGGGCTCTCCACCGCGTCGGTGTGGCCGCAGCCGGCCGGCGCGGGGTTCGAGCTGGCGGCCGAGCTTGGCTACGACGGCGTCGAGGTGATGGTCTGGGCCGACCCGGTCAGCCAGGACGTCTCCGCCCTGAGCCGCCTCGCCGAGCGGCACGACACTCGGATCATGGCCGTGCACGCGCCCTGCCTGTTGATCACCCAACGCGTCTGGTCGCCGGACCCCGAGGAGCGGCTCCGGCGCAGCGTGCAGGCCGCGCTCCAACTCGGCGCGCCGACGGTCGTGGTGCACCCGCCGTTCCGCTGGCAGCGCCGCTACGCCGACGCGTTCGGTGAGCTGATCGACGAGCTGGAGCAGGACTCCGGTGTGGACATCGCGGTGGAGAACATGTTCCCGGTGCGCCGACCGCTCGGCCGGGGCCGCACCGTGCAGGTGACCGCGTTCCGGCCGTCCATCGACCCGACAGACGTCGGCCACCGGCACTACACCCTCGACCTGTCGCACACGGCCGCCGCGCACATGGACGCCGTCGAGCTGGCCAAGCGGATGGGCCGGGGCCTGACCCACCTGCACCTCGCCGACGGCAGCGGGTCGGCCAAGGATGAGCACCTGGTGCCTGGCCGGGGCAGCCAGCCGTGCGCGCAGGTGTGCGAGAACCTCGCGGCGGACGGCTTCGCCGGCCAGGTCGTGCTGGAGGTCAACACCCGCAAGGCGCGCGGTCCCGCCGAGCGCGCCGAGTTGCTCGCCGAGGCGTTGCTGTTCGCCCGCTTGCACCTGGACCGGCCGGTTCGCCGGTAACCAGGTGCCGGTACCCGTACAGTTTCCCGTTGTGAACCCGCTGCGCACGCTGATCCTCGCCGCGGCTGGCAACGACGCCGTGCGGCATCTGGTGGCGACGGCCCCGGTGAGTCGCGCCGTGGTGCGCCGGTTCGTGGCCGGCGAGACGGCCTCCGACGCCGTCGGGGCGACGGCGGCACTGGTCGCCGACGGGCTCACCGTGACCCTGGACCACCTCGGCGAGGACACCACCGACCGCGCGCTGGCCGAGCGGACCGTGCAGGCCTACCTCGCGCTGCTTGACCGGCTGCACGCCGAGCGGCTGGCGGACCGCGCCGAGGTGAGCGTGAAGCTGTCCGCCGTCGGCCAGGCGCTGGACGAGCGGCTCGCGCTGGAGAACGCGTCCCGGATCTGCGCGGCGGCCGAGCAGTGCGGCACCACGGTCACCCTGGACGCCGAGGACCACACCACCACCGACTCGACCCTGCGGGTGCTGCACGAGCTGCGCCGCTCCTGGCCGTGGGTCGGCGCGGTGCTCCAGGCATACCTGCGGCGCACGCAGGCGGACTGCCGGGAGCTGGCCGGGCCGGGCTCTCGGGTGCGGCTGTGCAAGGGCGCCTACGCCGAGCCGCCCTCGGTGGCGTTCGCCGACGCGCACGAGGTCGACCTGAGCTACGTGCGCTGCGTCAACGAGTTGTTGGCGGGCGAGGGTTATCCGATGTTCGCCACGCACGACCCGAGGCTGGTGGAGATCATCGGCGAGCGGGCCAGGTGGCATGATCGCAAGCCGGGGACCTTCGAGTACCAGATGCTGTACGGGGTGCGGCCGGACGAGCAGCGCAGGCTGGCCCGCGCCGGCAACACGGTGCGGATCTACCTGCCCTACGGCGAGCAGTGGTACGGCTACCTGATGCGTCGGCTGGCCGAACGGCCGGCGAACACGACGTTCTTCCTGCGTGCCCTGGCCGGCCGTGGCTAAGAGCTCCTAACACAATGGCGTTCGATCAGGGAGCGGCGGCTAGGTGGGCGAGATGTCTCGCAGGGGTCGTGACCGGAGGAGGGAGGCATGACGGAGTCATGGTGACTGACGACAACGCCGCAGATCGTCTGCCTGGGCGTCGCGAGCCGAACAGTCATTGTGTTAGGGGCTCTAAGTCAGTGCCGCATTTGACCACCGACGTTCCGGTCTCAGCGGAGACGGCGTCTTGACTGTTGGGCCGAGGAGTTCGGTGGGAACGTTCACGACCGCCAGTGCTATCCGTTCGCTTGGGGACGGCACGTTCACGGCGAACCTCGGCGCGGAGTGGACCGTCGGCCCCAAGCCGCACGGCGGTTTCCTGCTCGCCCTGGTGGCCAGGGCCGGTGTCCAGGCAGCCGAGGTGGTGATGCCGTCGCAGGACGGCGTCGCGCCGCTGTCGCCGCTCGCGGTGAGCGCGCACTTCCTGCGCGCCCCCGAGGTCGGCCCGGTGCTGCTGCGCACCGACGTGCGCAAGACGGGCCGCACGGCGACCGTGGTCGCGGTGTACCTGGAGCAGCGCGGGCGAAGCTGCGTCGAGGCGGTGGTCACGGTCGGCCGGATGCCCGACGAGCGGCCGGAATATGTTGACCTGCCTGGGTTGCCGGCCGAGCCGCCGCCGGACGCGATCGACCTCGGCGCGATGCAGGCGGCCGACGCGTTCAAGCTCGCGACGACCTGCGATCTTCGGCTCGACCCCGCAGGCGCGGGCTTCCTCACGGGCCGGACCGGCGACCCGCTGCGGCTGCGGCTGTGGGTGCGGCCGCGCGACGAGCGGCCGGACGTGCTGTTCGCGCTGCTGGCCGGGGACATCTCGATGCCGGTGACGTTCAACCTCGGGCGCTTCGGCTGGGCGCCGACCGTGCAGCTGACCGCGCTGCTGCGGGCCAACCCCGCGCCGGGTTGGCTGCGGCTCCAGGTGTCGTGCAGCGCCGTGCACGGCCAGTGGTTCGACGAGGACGCCGTGGTGATCGACTCGACCGGCCGCCTGGTCTGCCAGGCCCGCCAGCTCGCCCTCACCTCCGCCGGCTAGGTCATGACAGGTCCCTCCAGGACACCGGGTGTCCCGAAGGGACCCGTCATGACACTCGGGGGTCAGCCGAAGCGGTTGGTCCTGATGGTGCGGACGAACGCGGTGAAGGCCTCGGCGGGGATGGCGAGGATCGGGCTGGCTGTGCCCAGCTTGGTGTCGCGCACCCCGGCCCAGCCGGACAGTTCGCGGTCGATCTCCACGCAGTTCTGGCCCTGGCCCGTCCTGGTGGACGTGCGCCAGCGTCGTGCGTGGCCGAGGGCGGTAACGGCGTCCTCGTGGTTCAAGCGACAATCTCCTTAGCGATGCGGGCAATGGTCGCCGGCGCGTCGGACGGGCTACCCGCCTGGGTCCGCAGTCGGGTGAACACCTCGTGGTACTCGGCGATCTCGGCTGGTTCCTCGTAGTAGTGACCCCGCAGCCGGGTCTCGACGTAGACGGCTCCTGGGTAGCCAGGCAGCTCGTGCGGGAAGATCATCATGGTGAACGTCCCGTCGAGTCCGGTATGGGCCCCCACGTTCGCCGGCAGCACCCGAATGTCTATTGTGGACAGTTCCGCCAACTCGGCCAGCCTGGCCAGCTGCGCCAGCAGCACGGCGGGGCTGCCGACCAGCCGCCGCAGCGCGGACTCGTCGATGACCGCGCTCACTGCGAGCGGATCCGGCTCGCGGCGCAGCAGTTGCTGGCGCGCCAACCGGAGTTCCACCCGCCGCCGCACCTCGTTGCCCGCCAACTCCGGCACGCTGCCCTCGATCACCGCCCTGGCGTAGTCGGCCGTCTGGAACAGGCCGGGCACGACCAGCGCGTCGAAGGACCGCACCGCGACCGAGGAGGACTCGAGGCCGAGGTACAGGTCGAACCAGCTCGGCACCGCGCCGAGGAAGGTCTTCGAGGTCCACCAGTCCCGGCCCTTCCTGGCCCCGTGCAACAACTCCCGGAAGAACTCCGTGCGCTCCGGCACGCCGTAGAACTCCAGCAGCGCGTCGCACTCGAGCGGGGCCGGCAGGTTGCGGCCGGTCTCGATGTGGCTGACGTGCGCCAGTGTGCAGCCCGCCAGGTCGACCACGTCCCGCCGGGACTTGCCGGCCTCCTGCCGCAGCCGCCGCAGGGTGAACGCGATCCACCGCCGAAGGACGGTCGGGCTATTCTCGGCGACCACTGGTGTACCTCCGGGTGGCTGGCGGTCCCACAGCATCGCGCGCCGGTCGGCGGCCGGACATCACCTGATCAGGGAACATACGAAGTTACCCATGACGACGTAACGTGTAACGCCTGCGAGCGGGCCCGGCGCGAGAGGCCCGACCATAGCCATGGAAGGAGACCGGCCTCGTCGGGGGTCGGTGCCGACAGTCCAGCCAGGGACGGCGCACGGGTTACCTACCTCCCGCCGATCGCCGTCCCTGGCCACTTTCATTTTCGGGGAGATGTCGTCGTTGAGTTCGGCCGTCGAGGTGCTGAAGCGGTTGCGCCGCTGCGGTTTCGACGCGCACAGGTACTACGCCGAGAACGGCGAGCTCGACGCGATCGGGTACACCCGCTGCCGGCGCGGCCTGTGGGACGTCGTGCTCGTCTACTCCTCGCGCGAGGCGTTGGGCTACCGGGTCCGCGCCGACGACTTCAACCAGGATGACCCGTTCGTGATCAGGCCGGGCGCCCAGCTGTGGCGCGTGCAGGACTGTCCTGCCACCGTCGTGACCGGCGTGCTCGCCCTGTCCGCTTAGGGCACGACCTAGATCGACACGGCGGGCAGCCCCCATGCCTTGCGGAAGTCGTCGAGCATCACCCAGGCCAGCCTGGGGTGCACCGCGATCGCCTGCCGCGCCCCGGCCAACGCGTCGAACGAGCCGGGGTCGGCGGGGTCGTCCCGGCCGCGCGCGGTGCGGTCCTTGTCGAGCGAGCGGTCGAAGACCTCCAGCAGCGTCGCGCAGTGGTAGGCGTGCGCCGCGCTCTGCCGGCGCAACCGGTCGAACGGTTCGCCGCCGACCTGGCCACGTGGGTTCAGCGCGGGCAGCGCCGCGCACAACAGTGCCGCGTCGGCCCGCAGCGAGCGCAGCGCCCGCAGGAAGTCCGTGGTGTCCTCGGTGGTGGTCAGGCCGCCGACGGCGAGCTGGAACGCGTGGCTCTTGCGCTGGACGTCCTCCCGCACGAGGGCGCGGCAGACCGCGTCCAGCGACGGGTCGGCGTTGGCGTCGGTGTCGGCTTCGGCTTCGGCTTCGACAAGCGCCACCATCGATCTGGTCACCCGCAACACGTCCCGCGCGAGGCCGCCGGACATGCAGTGCGCCAGACAGAGGAACGGCTCCGGCACGCCGAGCACCCTGCCGCGCAACAGGAGATAGCTGTCGGCCAACGTCAGGTGGTCGATCCGGACGATCTCGTCGAACGCGCTGTCGAACGCGTCCCGCACGGCCAGCCCGCGCCGCTCGAACGAGGCGAGCGCGTCCTCCGAGACCGACACCAGGAACTGGGTCCTGCGCGCCCCGAAGACGCTCTTGATCTCGTTGACGAAGCACTGCGCCTGTTCCGCGGACTCGATCTTGTCCAGCTCGTCGATCGCCACGATCACCGAGGGATTCCCGTGGTTGACCGCGACGACCTCGGCGAGGAACTCGCACAGCTCGGTGACGATCTCGGGGTGCGTGCGCGGGCGTTCGGCCTGCTGGGTCGAGCGTGTCCAACCGGCCTCCATCTTCATCGGCAACGCGAGTTTTCCCGACCAGCCAACGGTGTTCGTCTGGAGGAACCGGATCTGTCTGAGGCGCTGGCCGGCCGTCTCGACGAGCGCGGCCGTCGGCCGCCCGAACACGCGCGACTGCCAGTCCTGCGAGCGGCGCACGCCGACCGTGGCGACGATCGCCATGACCATCAGCACGAGCAGGCCCGAGGGCAGCAGCGACCCGTTGCGCACGTGGGCGCCGAAGGCCTTCGGGTCGTGCAGCAGCGGTGTCCACCCCACGACGAGGATCACGCAGACCACGGCCGCCACCGACATCGTCAGCGCCGTCAGCAGAAGGCGGGTGTTGATCCACCGGTTGTGCCTGGCCTCCGACGAGGTCCGGACGTGCGGCTCTTCGCCGTAGCGCGCGAGCACCGCGCGGCACAGCGTCGCGTACAGGTGCAGCACGAACTCCCTCGGCTCGTACTGCACCGGCGCGGACACGAACATCGTCAGCGGCCTGCCGGTCTGGCCGAGGTGCTGCTCGATCAGCGTGGTCTTGCCGGCGCCCCTCGGCCCGGCCAACCCGATCGCCCCGCTCGGCAGCTGGTTGACCACCGCGCGGAACCGCTTGGTGGAACTGGTGTCCACGATGCAGGAGGAGTCGCGGAGCGTGACCAGCCCCGGCGCGCTCTCGACGGTCAACGTGGTCCACTGCAACGGTTCCAGCGCCTCGTTGATGATCCGCCGCAGCATGGGCAGCACGCCGTCCTCGTGGACGATGTGCTCCCACTCGGCCCTGGCCTGGGTCAGCCCGAGCGGCCGGAGCCCCGGCCTCGACGAGTGTTCCGTCGGCTCGGCGGCGCCGCGCCACTGCTGCTCGGCCAGCGCGGCCTGCCGGAAGGTCTCCAGCGCCCTGCTCGCCGGGCGCACCACCTCGTCGGTGGCCGCCAACACCTGCCGGCGCAGCGCGTCCGGGTCGAGCCCGGCCTGCTCGACTCCGCTGACGATCTCGGGTGCTGCCAACGCGCGTGCCACGACCGAGGGCAGCGCGTCGCGGATCAGCTCCTCGGCGAGGTCGATCGCGGAACTCTCCATGGCGTGCCTGCCTTCGCGGCGTGACAGCGGTCGGGCCCCGATCCTCCGCCGCCCGCCACGCGCAGGGGGCCGGTCGCGGGTGGATACGCCCGGTCGGCCCAGTCCGACCCGCTCTGGCACCCTGTCGCACATGACCACGATCGCGCTGCTCGGCGCCGGCAAGATCGGTGAGGCGCTGCTGTCCGGGTTGCTGCAAGGGGGACGCCGCCCCGAGGATCTGCTGTTCACCGAGCGCCATCCGGAACGTTCCGCCGAGCTGACCAAGCGGTACGGCGTCGCCTCGGCCGACGTGCCGGACGCGGCCGCGCGGGCCGACGTGCTGTTCGTCGCCGTCAAGCCGCAGGACATCGAGCCGCTGCTGGACGAGCTGGCGCCCGTCGTCGCGCCGGACACCCTGGTCGTCTCGCTGTGCGCCGGGCTGCCGACGAAGCTGTTCGAGCGCAGGCTGGCCGAGGGCGTCCCGGTCGTGCGGGTCATGCCGAACACCCCGATGGTGGTCGGCGAGGCGATGAGCGCGATCTCCCCAGGCCGGCACGCCGAGGCCGCGCACCTCGCCCTGGTCGAGGAGCTGCTGTCCAGCGTCGGCAAGGTCGTCCGGGTGCCGGAGTCCCAGCAGGACGCGGTGACCGCGCTGTCGGGTTCCGGGCCCGCCTACTTCTTCTACCTGGTCGAGGCGATGATCGACGCGGGCATCCTGCTCGGCATCCCGCGCGCGGTCGCCGGCCAGCTCATCATCCAGTCCGCTGTCGGCGCGGCCACCATGCTGGCGGAGACCGGCGAGCACCCGGTCACCCTGCGTGAGGCCGTCACCTCGCCGGCAGGCACGACCATCATGGCGATCCGTGAGCTGGAGAAACACGGAGTTCGCGCCGCGCTGCTCGCCGCGATCGAGGCCGCGCGGGACCGTTCCGAGGAGCTCGGCCGCGCACACGAGGTGGACTGAGCGGGACGCCAGCCCCGATCGAGGCCCGATCGGACACTCTGCGCACACCGGTCGGCTCCACGGAGTGGCGGACCGCGTCCATTGGGCGCATGCCCAGGGCAAGACCGTCGCAGGAGTCCCACTGGTCCCGCTACTCTCAGGAGAGCACGTGCGTGTCGATACCGCCGGTGGGGAAGCCGACGGCGCGACACGTGTCGAAGGACACGGTGAAACATGCCGGCGAACAAGAAGGAGAACGATTCCCCGACCGTCACAACGGTGCAGTTCCTGACCGTCGCCGAGGTGGCCGCGATGATGCGCGTCTCCAAGATGACCGTGTACCGCCTGGTGCACTCAGGTGAGCTGCCCGCCGTACGGGTGGGCAAGTCGTTCCGCGTTCCGGAGAAGGCCGTCCACGCCTACCTCGAAAGCGCCTATTTCGACGCGGGGTAGCTGGCCGGGAGAAGGCCGGCCGAGGCGGCTGGGGGCGGGTGGTCCCGAGCCGGTTCAACGCTGCGGGTAAGGTGGTCGGGAGTTCGTGCCTGGTGCCGGCGTGTTGTGCTTCGCAAAACGCGCTGCGCAGCACCGGCGCGCAGTGTGAACCGGAAACGTCTACAGCTAAGGATCCCGCATGGGCTCGGTCATCAAGAAGCGCCGCAAGCGCATGTCGAAGAAGAAGCACCGCAAGCTGCTGCGCAAGACCCGCGTCCAGCGTAGGAAGCGCGGCAAGTAGTCCGCGCCGCTTAGCCGCTGTTGGGCCCATGATCGCGTTCTTCGACGCGTGTCATGGGCCCAACTGCTGTCTGGCTCTACTGGCGTAAAGGGCGTATGACCTGCGTCAACACGGTGTTCCGGATGCGCCGGGCTGCGCGCCCGGTGAGTAACATCGTCCCGTCACAGCAGGTGAGCGCAGGGAGTCCTATGACGCCCAGGATCGTTCTCGTCACCGGAGTCAGCCGCTTCCTCGGCGGCCACCTCGCCGCGCGGTTCGCCGCCAACCCCGACATCGAACGCGTGCTCGGGGTGGACACCGTGCCGCCGGGGCGTGACCTGCTCCGCCGCATGGGCCGCGCCGAGTTCGTGCGCGCGGACATCCGCAACCCGTTGATCAGCAAGGTCATCTCCGCCGCCTCGGTCGACACCGTGGTGCACGCCTCCGTCACCGCCAACCCGGCAGGCCCGACCGGCCGGACGGCGATGAAGGAGATGAACGTGATCGGCACGATGCAGCTGCTCGCCGCGTGCCAGAAGTCGCCGCTGGTGCGCAGGTTGGTGGTCAAGTCGACCACCGCCGTGTACGGCTCCAGCTCGCGCGACCCCGCCGTGTTCACCGAGGAGCAGGGCCCGAGGGACCTGCCCTCCAGCGGCTACGCCAAGGACGCCGTCGAGGTGGAGGGCTACGTGCGCGGCTTCGGCCGCCGTAGGCCCGACGTCGAGGTGACCACCCTGCGGTTCGCCAACTTCATCGGGCCGCGCATCGACACCGTGCTCACCAGGTACTTCGCCCTGCCCGTCGTGCCGACGGTGCTCGGCTACGACGCCAGGGTGCAGCTGCTGCACTCCGAGGACGCGCTCGCCGTGCTGGAGCGCGCCACGCTGCACTCGCTGCCCGGCGTCTACAACGTCGGCGGGGACGGCGTGCTGATGCTGTCCCAGGCGATCCGCCGGGCCGGCCGGATCGCGGTGCCGGTGCCCAGCCAGGCGGTGCCGACGGTCGGCAGGCTGTTCCGGGGCGCGCGGCTGGTCGACTTCTCGCCGGACCAGATGCGGTTCCTGAACTTCGGCCGCGTGGTGGACACCTCGCTGCTGCGCGACGAGTTCGGCTTCGTGCCGAGGTGGACCACAACGCAGGCGTTCGACGACTACGTGAGCGGGCGCGGGCTGCGTCCGCTCATCGACCCGGAGCGCGTGAGCGCCGTCGAGCATGGGCTGCTCGACCTGGTCGCCAAGCTCCGCCCATAGTTCGACCTAGGGAGATGGACGCTGTGCCCGACGCGCGCGTGATTCCGTTGCACGGGGACGAACTGCCGCACCAGCCGGTCAGCGGGCGCACGGCCCGCGTCGGCCGGCCGACCGCCGTGCCGCCCGCCGACCCGGCCAGGGCCGAGCCCGAGGCCGAGCCCTCCGCAGAACCGGCCGACCAGGCCGACCAGGCGGAACCGGCGGAACCGGCGGACCCGCGCCGATCCGACCTGGAGGGCAGGCTGGCCGGGCTGGTGAGCTTCCTCCGCCGCCGCGTCGAGGGCGACTACGAGGTCGACGAGTTCGGCTTCGACCGCGAACTCACCGACAACCTGTTGCTGCCGCCGCTGCGCCCGCTGTACGAGAAGTGGTTCCGGGTCGAGACGATCGGGCTGCACAACCTGCCGAGCGAGGGCGGCGCGCTGCTCGTGGCCAACCACTCCGGCACGCTGCCGCTCGACGCGATGATGACCGCCTACGCGGTGCGCTCGGAGCACCCGGCCGAGCGGCACCTGCGGATGCTCGGCGCGGATCTCGTGTTCTCCATGCCGGTGCTCGGCTCGCTCGCCCGCAAGTCGGGGCAGACACTGGCCTGCAACCCGGACGCGGAGCGGCTGCTGCGCTCCGGCGAGCTGGTCGGGGTGTGGCCGGAGGGCTTCAAGGGCGTCGGCAAGCCGTTCCGGGACCGGTACAAGCTCCAACGGTTCGGCCGGGGCGGGTTCGTCTCGGCGGCGCTGCGCACCGGCGTGCCGATCGTGCCGTGCTCGATCGTCGGCGCCGAGGAGATCTACCCGAAGATCGGCGACCTCAAGCCGTTGGCGCGGCTGTTCGGCTTCCCGTACTTCCCGGTGACGCCGTTCTTCCCGCTGCTCGGGCCGCTCGGTCTGGTGCCGCTGCCGTCCAAGTGGTACATCGAGTTCGGCGAGCCGATCAGCACCGACGGCTTCGGCGACGGCGCGGCGGAGGACCCGATGCTGGTGTTCAACCTGACCGACCAGGTCCGCGAGACGATCCAGCAGACCCTGTACCGCCTGCTGACCCAGCGCAGGAACGTGTTCCTCGGGTAGCCGTCACCCCAACGAGCGAGGGTGAACCTTCCTTGGTCCGTTCGGCCCAGTGTGCCGGCCACGAACCCGGTCGACGCCGGGCGAGGAACACTCGTCGGAGTGATCGCGTTGGGCCACCGGCCTTGTCTACGCCCTCGGATCGGCGACGCGCGGCGATGACGGTCAATTCGGTCATCGGCACCGGTCGGTGCCGACTCCTAACCTGCTTGCGCGCCAACCGAAAGCGCGAACCAGCGAAGGAGTTGATCGACATGGGACGGATGTCGAGGAGATCAGCGATGCTCGCGGTGCCGGCCGTGGCAGGCGGACTGGTGGCGGCCGGGTCGGGAATCGCGGGGGCCGGGGTCGCCAGGGCCGCGACGCAGGTCGCGTTCACCTCGCGGCGGTCGAAGCTCACGCTGCCCGACCCGTTGCCGGCCACCCCGCTCGGGTTGGCCTTCAGCGCGTGGCTGGACCTCTACGACAAGACCGACACCAAGATCGGCGACGGTTCGCTGTCCAGCATGATCGTCGACGTGATCGTCGGGCTGCCGCTGAAGATCGTGGTGCACAGCAAGGTGGTCTTCCGGATCACCGGCGGCGGGTTCGGCGTCGGCGAGATCCACGTCAGCAACATGCACATCAGGGTCGTGCCAGAGCCCGGGGTCAAGCACGTGCTCGCCATCGTCGGCGGCACCGGGGCGTACTCGACGGCCCAGGGCGACGGTCAGATGGAGTACGTGACCGCGACCGACACTTCCGTAGTACTCAACCTGGCGTAGTGCTCAACCTCGCCTGACCCCGAACACCCGTCGGAAGCCGAACCGCTCGTCCTCACCCGGTCCCCACCGCGCTGCGGCTACTATCCGCCACATGGGTCAGCCCGTGCCTCCACAGCAGCCTCCGATCCTCGTGTCGACGATGAACGACGTGCCCGGTTTCCGGGTGGCGCACGTCTTCGGCGAGGTATTCGGCCTCACCGTCCGGAGCCGGAACATCGGCTCGAACTTCGGCGCCGCCTTCAAGGCGCTCGGCGGCGGTGAGATCACCCAGTACACCAAGATGCTGTCCGAGTCCCGCCAGGAAGCCGTCGGCAGGCTCTGCCAGCAGGCGATCGCCTACGGCGCGAACGCTGTGCTGGCGATGCGCTTCGACTGCAACGAGATCGCGGGCACGATGAGCGAGGTCGCCGCGTACGGCACCGCCGTCTTCCTGGTGCCCGCCGACCAGCCGCAGGGGCAGCCCCAGCAGGCGCAGCAGCAGCGCCCGCCGCAGCCGCCGCCCGCCCAGCAGGCGGCACCGCAGCAGGCAGCCCCGCAGTTCCCCCAGGCCTGACCCTCCCGTGAGTGGAAAGTGTTGCCGCACGGCCACTTTCCACTCACGGGGGTCCTAGACCCGCACGGGTCCTAGATCCGTTCGCGGCGGCGATAGGCGAGCCCGGCGGCGACCGCCCCGGCCAGCGCGCCGGCGCCGAGCACCGAGGGCACGCCGATCCTGGCCGCCTTGCGGCCGGTGCGGAAGTCGCGGATCTCCCAGCCACGCTTGCGGGCCGTCTCGCGCAGCCCCGAGTCCGGGTTCACGGCCACCGCCGTGCCGACCACGGACAGCATCGGCACGTCGTTGGCCGAGTCCGAGTACGCCGTGCAGCGCCGCAGGTCGAGGCCCTCCTCGGCGGCCAGCGCCCGCACCGCATGCGCCTTCGCCCTGCCGTGCAGCAGGTCGCCGACCAGCTTGCCGGTGTAGATGCCGTCCACGCTCTCCGCGACCGTGCCGAGCGCGCCGGTCAGGCCGAGCCGCCGCGCGATGATCTGCGCCAGCTCGACCGGGGTCGCCGTGACCAACCACACGCGCTGACCGGCGTCCAGGTGCATCTGGGCGAGCGAGCGGGTGCCTGACCAGATCCGGTCGGCCATCAGTTCGTCGTAGATCTCCTCGCCGAGGCTGACGATCTCCGGCACGCTGCGCCCGGCCACGAACGACAGCGCCTGCTCCCTGCTGGCGCGCACGCTCGCCGGGTCCTCCCGGCCGCCGATCCGGAACTTGACCTGCTGCCAGGCGAAACCCGCCAGGTCGGAGGTGCTGAAGTACTTGCGGGCGGCGAGTCCCCTGGCGAAGTGGAAGATCGACGCGCCCATCATCATCGTGTTGTCGACGTCGAAGAACGCGGCGGCGGTCAGGTCGGTCGGCGCCGCGAGCGAGCCGTCCGCCTCGGGCGTCGCCGACGCGGACGCCACCGCGGCCTGCGCCGACGCCTCGCCGGCGAGCGCGGCCAGCCGCTCCCGCTCCGCGATGTTGTCTACTTCGCGCCTACGCGACACGCCAGCGCCTCCCGCTCCGCCTTGGCATCTCCCACCAGCCAAGAGTAGCGATCGGCTCAGCGGCGGACCCTCCGGTATTGCGCCGTTCCCCGGCTGTTGGCCCCCGGGTTGTCAGCCGCCGAGCTGGAGGCCAGGCAAACCGGGCAGCAGCGGCGGCAGGCTGCCGAGCGGGAGCGGCAGCGGGATCGTCACCCCGGCCGAACCGGTGACCGGCGGGGCGGTCGGCTGGCTCGGCTGCTGCCGGCCCGGCGTCGTCCCGGTGGTCTGGGCGGGCGCGGCGGGCTGCTGCGTCGGGCTCTGCGCGGGCTGTTGGCTCGGCTGGCCCCGCTGGGCCGACGCCGTGCTCGGCCTCGGCTGGCTGGCCTGTCCGGTCGGCTCGGCGGCCTGCGGCTGCTGGGCCACGGTGGCGGCGTCGGGCCTCGGCGTCGAGCAGTCGTCCGTGGCCGGCAGCGGGCCGACATCGTCGGTGGCGCCCGAGGTGACCGTGTAGCAGCGCAGCCGGTCGTGCAGCGCGGCCGCCCGCTGGGTGATCTTGCCGAGCAGCCCGACCGAGCCAGCCGCGCGGTCCTGCGCCGCGCTCGGCAGCTGCGGTTGCAGCACGGCGAGCCTGGCGGCCTGGTCGGTCACCCAGCCGCGCAGCGAGTCGAGCCGTGGTGGGTCCTGGTTGACGCCGAGCGCGGTGAGCTGGCGCGCCCCGGCCGCCGCGTCCGAGTCGAAGTCGGCGAACGCCGACAGGTAGCTGCCGACCGGGCCGCCAGAGGAGTCCCGATACCGGTCGACCAGCGTCTCGACCTCGCTCAGCCGAGCGGCGGCGAACTCGAGGTGCTTGAGCGCCTTGGACCCGTCGCCGAAGGTGAGCCCAAGCGAAGCGGACTCGGCGCTGCGCTTGATGCCGTACAGGGTGTCGCCTGGCAACGCGTCGCGGCTGAGCAGCAGGCTCATCCCGGCCAGCGACAACACCAGGCAGAACGCTGCGACCATCGCCACCGCGAACCGCCCCCGCAGGCCACCGGACCCGCCCCGGACCGTGCCGCCGCTCCCGATCTCGGTCGGTCGCCGGCTCGCGGGCACCTCTGGCCGCGCAGCCTGCTCGTCGAGCGCGAGAAGCGGTTCCTCGGGTTCGGCCAACCCGGCCACCACCCGTTCGCGGATGCGGTCCCTGGCCTGCGCGTCCGGCCCGAACCCGTCGGAGGTGCGGCGCAGCAGCGCGACGACGGCCAGCTCCTCGGAGACCGAGCCGGTCGAGGTGCGGCCGGGCGCAGGCGTCGGCCCGACCGCGCGGGCGAACCCCTCGCGTTGCCGGCGTCGCCCGAAGGGCGTGCGTGCTCTGTCCACCGTCCGCACCGTCTCGACGTGGTTTGGCTAGAACGATCCTGCCCCGAGCAACGAGCGCGCGGGCACTTCAGTTACGGCTCGGTGGATGGTGTGACCGCGATCAACATCGGGGTCAGCGGAGCCAGCTGGGCAGCAGCTGCGCCAGCCGGCGCACCGCGCGGTGTTGCAGGGCCTTGATCGCGCCCTCGTTGCGGCCCATCAGCAGGGCCGTCTCGGCGACCGAGAGCCCCTGGAGGAACCGCAGCACGATGCATTCGCGCTGGTCGTCGCCGAGCTGGCGAACGCAGCGCAGCAGTTCCGCGTTGGTGGCCTCCGCCATGACCTCCTGCTCGGGGCCCGCGGCGACCTCGCGGTTGTCGTCGAGCTCCGGGGTGGTGATCTCCAGCCGGTAGCGGCTGGACTTCACGTGGTCGAGCACGATGTTGCGGGCGATCGTCACGAACCACGCGCCGACGTCGCGGCCCTGGTAGGAGACGGAGTTGATGCGGCGCAGCGCGCGCAGGAACGTCTCGCTCGTGACATCCTCGGCGAGGTTGCGGTCGCCGACCCGGAACAGGACGTAGCGGAAGACGACGTCGACGTACTGGTCGTAGAGGACGCCGAAGGCATCGGTGTCACCCTGCTGGGCTGCTTCGACCAGCCGCCAGCGCTCGGCGGTGACCTCGTCGACGGACGCGTCGTCAGCGTCCGTGCTGGCCCCGTCCGCGACGGAACGCCCGCCCGCGTTCCGCGTCGGGCGGAATCCTCGGGCGGCTCGCACGATATTCGGGCGCGCCGGGGTCGTCATCGGCTGGCGGCACCTCCACCCATCGACACCGTGGCCGCAGCATACGTGTTGTTACTGCTTAGTAGGTAGCGGCATCGGGTTGCGAATGTGAGACGCCAGGCGGGGCAACGCGTGACGTGGACCACTCGTGACAGACTGCGCAACGGGTTCCCTGTCCGCGAGGAGGTCCGCGATGACCGGTGCGACGCATGCACCCGCGCACAACGTAGCCGACCTGGTTCGGCGCTCGGCACGGCGTGGTCCAGCGCATATCGCGGTGCTCGACGCCGCCTCCGGCACCGGCCTGACCTGGGCACAGCTCGACAGGGCAGTCGACGAGCAGGCACGGCGACTGGTCGAGGTCGGTGCGCAGCCGGGGGATCGGATCGGCGTGCGGCTGCCCAACAGCCCCGAGTTCTGCGTCGCGGTCTTCGGGGTGCTGCGGGCCGGGTGTGTGGTCGTGCTCATCGGGCCCGGCCTGCCCGCGCGCGAGCTACAGCGAATCCTGGCCGACAGCGGCGCCGACCTGATGATCGCCGAGGACCCGGCGGACCCGGACCAGGCTGGCGACGCGACCGTGCTGGCGCCGCCGTCCCTCCTGGCCAGCGACGAGGCGGGCGACGAGCCGCAGCTGCCCGCGGTTGGCGGCGGCGAGGACCTCGCCGTGCTCGGCTACACGTCGGGGACCTCGGGGACGCCGCGCGGCGCGATGCTGTCGCACCGGGCGCTGCTGGCCAACGTCGACCAGTGCGCCGCGCTGCGGCCCGCGCCGGTGACGGCGGCCGACCGGGTGCTGCTCGCGCTGCCGCTGTTCCACGTCTACGGCCTCGGGCCGGGGCTGCTCCAGGTGGCCGGGGCCGGGGCGACGGCCGTGCTGATGGACCGCTTCGATCCCGAGCGGGCGCTGGTGGCGATCGAGGACTACCGGGTGACCACCATGGTCGGGGTGCCGCCGATGTACCAGGCGCTGCTGACCCAGCCGGGCGAGCGGCTGCGGGAGGCGCTGGCGACGGTGCGCCTGTTCACCTCGGGAGCCGCGCCCCTGGACCCCGCCGTGCTGGCCGGTGTCCGGCAGGCGGTTGGCCTGCCGGTGTACGAGGGCTACGGCCTGACCGAGACGGGTCCGGTCGTCACCACGGCGCTCGTGACGGGCGTGCCGAAGCCGGGGTCGGTCGGGCAGCCCCTGCCGGGCGTCGAGGTGCGCCTGGTGGACACCGACGGGAGGCCGTTGACGCTGGGCGAGGACCTGGCGGAGGAGGCGGCCGGCACGGGTCTGGTGGCCGTGCGGGGCAGCAACCTGTTCAGCGGCTACTGGCCGGACGGCGAGCACGGCCCTGACGCGGACGGCTGGTTCCGCACCGGGGACGTCGGCTACCTGGACGCCGACGGTGACCTGCACCTGGTGGACCGAGCAGGCGACCTGATCATCGTGAACGGCTTCAACGTGTACCCGCACGAGGTGGAGCAGGTGCTGGACGAGCTGCCCGAGGTCGCCGAGGCGGCGGTGGTCGGCGTGCCGGACGAGAAGACGGGCGAGGCGGTGAAGGCCGTGCTCGTGCTGCGCGAGGGCGCGGACGTGGCCGAGCAGGCCGTGATCGGGCACTGCGCGGAGCGGCTGGCGAAGTTCAAGGTGCCCACGGTCGTCGAGTTCGCGGAGAAGCTGCCCCATTCGCCCACCGGCAAGCTGGCCCGCAGCCGGCTCCGCTGAGCCGCGGCCGGGTCCGCCGACCCGGTTCGCGATCCGCCGCCGGTTCGCGCAGCGGCGTCGGGAAGACTGGGGCGGTGTCCCACCACGTCACGTTGCTGACCCGTGTCGAGTGCCACGCGTGCGAGCAGGCCGAGGCCGACATCAAGCGCATCTGTGCTGAGCTGGGCGTCCCATGGACGACCGAGGACGTCGACGCCGATCGCGAACTGCGCGCGGAGTACGGCGATCGGGTGCCCGTGATCCTCATCGACGGCGTCGAGCACGGGTACTGGACCGTCGAGGAGGACCGGTTCCGGGCCGCGCTGGCCGGTTGAGAACCCCACTTCGGAACCCCGGGCCGCCCAGAACCCATTACGGCTTGCTGACGGATCGGCCCGAACGCCCCGCAGGGCTGGCGAACCGCCTGTCCATCGGCGTCGAATGAGCTGTGTGACCAGTCCGTTGAGCGCTGCTGAGCCCGCCGATCGTCCGCCTCATGGCCCCGTGCGCCTGTCCAGGTCCGTTGGAGCGCTCGTCGGGCTGCTCTCCGTGGCGGCCGCGCTCGCCGCAGGGCACCTCGTCGCCGGCTTCGTCGGGCTGAGCGCGTCGCCGTACCTCGCCGTCGGCAACACGGCGATCGACCTGACCCCGTTGCCGCTCAAGGACTTCGCGGTCCGCACCTTCGGCACCCACGACAAGCTCGTGTTGCTCTCCGGCATGGCGCTGGTCATCGCGGTGCTCGCGCTCGTGGCCGGCGTCATCTCCCGCCGCAGCCCGCTGCCGGGCACGATCCTGGCCGTGCTGCTCGGGCTGGTCGGCGTCGCCGCCGTGTTCAACCGGCCGGACACCGGGCAGCTCGGGGTGTTCGCCCCGGTGGTCAGCCTCGCCGTTGGCGTCGTGGTGTTCCGCTACCTGCACGGCCTCGCCATGCGGCGCGCGCTGGACGACCAGTCGTCCGCCGAGCCGGCGACCGGGATCGGTGACCAGGCCCCCAGCCGGCGCACGTTCCTGGTGTCCTCCGCCGCGGTCGCGGTCGGCGCCGGTGTCGCGGGACTTGGCGGCCAGCTCTTCGGCAACCGCGTGAACGTCGAGGCCTCCCGCAACGCGGTCGGCACGCTGGTCGCCAAGACCAAGGCTCCCGCGATCCCCGCTGGCGCGGACTTCACCAAGGACGGCACGGTCAGCTTCATCACGCCAGGCAAGGACTTCTACCGCGTCGACACGGCACTCACCGTGCCCCGCATCCTCGCCGAGGACTGGAGCCTGCGCGTGCACGGCATGGTCGACCGCGAGCTCAACCTCAGCTACAACGACCTGCGCGGGCGCGATCTCGTCGAGCAGACGGTCACCATGACCTGTGTCTCCAACGAGGTCGGCGGCCCCTACATCTCCACGGCCACCTTCGTCGGCGTGCCGCTGCGCGACGTGCTGGCCGAGGCCGGCGTCAAACCCGGCACCGAGCAGCTGTTCAGCACCAGCGTGGACGGCTGGACCTGCGGCAGCCCGGTCGACGTCGTCATGGACCCCGCGCGCGGCGCGCTCCTCGCGCTCGGCATGAACGGCGAGCCGCTCCCGGTCGAGCACGGCTTCCCCGTGCGGATCGTGGTTCCCGGCCTCTACGGCTACGTCTCGGCGACCAAGTGGGTCACCGACATCGAGCTGACCACCTACGCCGCCAGGCAGGGCTACTGGATCGACCGGGGCTGGGGCGTGCAGGGCCCGATCAAGACGCAGTCCCGGATCGACAGCCCCCAGGGCTTCGCGCGGGTCCCAGCAGGCAAGGTCGTGATCTCCGGCGTCGCCTGGGCGCAACCGACCGGCATCGCCAAGGTCGAGGTGCGCGTCGACGGCGGCCCGTGGCAGCAGGCGCTGCTCGCCGCCGACGTCAGCAACAGCGCGTGGCGGATGTGGCGCACCGAGTTCGATCTCAAGGGCGGCGGCCACAACGTCGAGTGCCGCGCCACCGACAAGTCCGGGTACACCCAGACCGACCAGCGAGTCTCGGTCGTCCCCGACGGCGCCACCGGCTGGCACTCGGTCTCCTTCACCGTGCAGGCCTGACCGCGCCCGGCTGCGCTGCGTGTCCGAACCGTTACTCAGCAGGCCGAACCGACCGTCGGCTCTCCTTCGAACGCCTCAGTACCAATCGAAATTGGCTCGAAGGAGTGATCGACGTGCGGAAGATCCAGCGGCTCTCCGGCATCGGCGCCATCGCGGCGCTGTCGCTGACCATCGCGGCGTGTGGCAGCGGCGGCGACAACTCGGGCAGCGGCACCAGCTCGTCCGCCGCCCCGACGACCGCCAGCTCGCCGCCGGCGGCCAACGCCAACGGCGTGACCAAGACCACCGACGTCTTCGGCGCGGGCTGCGCGAGTGTGCCGCAGGACCCGAGCAACAAGGGTTCGCTCCAGGGCATGGTCAGCGACCCGGTGGCGACCGCCGCCAGCAACAATCCGTTGCTGACCAAGCTGGTCGCCGCGGTCAAGGCCGCGAACCTGGTGGACACGCTGAACAGCACCGACAACCTCACCGTGTTCGCCCCGGCCGACCCGGCCTTCGCGGCGCTGGGCGACGCGAAGTTCAACCAGCTCGCCGGCGACCCGGCCACGCTCGGCAAGATCCTCCAGTTCCACGTCGTGCCGATGCGTTACGACGCCAAGGGCCTCCAGTCGGCCGGCGCCGTCAAGTCGCTGACCGGCCAGGAGCTGAAGATCGCCGGCTCCGGCGACTCGATGACCGTCAACGGAGCCAAGGTCCTCTGCGGCAACATCCCGACCAAGAACGCGACCGTCTTCGTCATCGACACCGTGCTGACCCCGCCGGCCAGCTGACCCGGTTCGCCCGGCGGTCGGCCGGGTCTGCCCGCCGGCCGACCGGGTTTCATACGAAGTGGTGAAAGCCGCGCCGAAGGCACTTCCGTGCCTCGGCGCGGCTTTGCCGTCGGGCCGGCTCCGTGCGCTCGTCACCCGGTGTGACCAGCACCGCAGCGTCGATCATGACGCCGCGCGCCGCCGCGGCGCGTGACTTTGTGCATACGTTCACAAATGGCTACGGTGTCCATGTCACGCCGCCGACGGCCCCGGCATTGCGCCGGAAAGCCAGGTGGATCAGTGCGTTTCTGGGTCGGTGAGGGAGAACTGCACGTGGTGAAGCGGGGCGAGGGTGACGACGTCGTGACCACCACCCCGGCGGCACCCGACGCGGTCGCGGTCCACGAACTCGGCGACGAGCCGGCCGTCCGCGAGCGGGCCAGGGCAATCCCCGAGGCCGCCGTCGCCCGACTGGCCGTCTACCTGCGGGTCCTCTCCGGCCTCGCCGAGCAGAACGTGACCACCATCTCCAGCGAGGAACTGTCCGTCGCCGCCGGGGTCAACTCGGCGAAGCTGCGCAAGGACCTCTCCTACATCGGCTCCTACGGCACCAGGGGCGTCGGCTACGACGTCGACGTCCTGGTCAGTGAGATCGAGCGCATCCTCGGTCTGACCCGCAAGCACAGCGTCGCGGTTGTCGGAATAGGTAATCTCGGTCACGCGCTCGCCAACTACGGCGGGTTCCCGAGCAGGGGATTCCCCGTTGCGGCGCTCTTTGACGTGGACCCAGATCTCATGGGAGTGCCGGTAGGAGGCATTCCGGTGTCCCATATCGACGAGATTGCGTCGGTTTGCGCGGAACGCGAAGTGTCCATCGGTGTCATCGCGACACCCCCTCCCGCCGCGCAGGCGGTATGTGACCGTTTGGTATCCGCCGGAGTCCAGTGCATCCTGAACTTCGCACCAGTTGTCCTCCAGGTGCCGGACGACGTCGAGGTGCGCAAGGTCGATCTGGCGGTCGAGATGCAGATCCTGTCGTTCCACGTCGCACGGCGTGCGGACCTCGCCTCTGCCGAACAGGCTGCCGTCGACGCGATGAACGGGACCGGCATGTCCGGTGTGGACGGGGTGGTGATTCGCCCGTGAACGAGCGGAGCGAGCGCGAGGTGACACGGTGAGTTTGCTCGCTGTCGGTTTGTCCCACCGCACCGCCCCCGTGTCGGTGCTCGAACGCGTCACGGTCCCGGCCGCCGAGCTGCGCAAGGTGCTCGAGGAGCTGCTGCGCTGCGACAGCGTGTCCGAGGCGCTGGTGCTCTCCACCTGCAACCGCGTCGAGGTCTACGCCGTCGTCGAGACCTTCCATGGCGGCCTCGCGGACATCTCCGCCGTGCTGGCCGGGCAGGCCGGCGCCGAGGCGACCGAGCTGTTCGACCACTTCTACGTGCACTACGCCGCCGCGGCCGTGGAACACCTGTTCTCGGTGGCCGGCGGCCTCGACTCGATGGTCGTCGGCGAGGCCCAGATCCTCGGTCAGCTGCGCACCGCCTACAGCCAGGCCGACGAGGCCGGCACCGTCGGCAGGACGCTGCACGAGCTGGTCCAGCAGGCCCTGCGGGTCGGCAAGCGCGTGCACACCGAGACCGGCATCGACCACGCTGGCGCGTCCGTGGTGACCGAGGCGCTCTCCGACGCCGACACCGCCCTCGGCGGGCTCGTCGGGCGTCGCGCGCTGGTCGTCGGCGCTGGCTCGATGGGCGGCCTGGCCGCCGCGCACCTGCGCCGCGCCGGCATCGGCGAGGTCGTGATCGCCAACCGCAGCGCGGACAACGGCGCCCGGCTGGCCTCGGCGCTGCGGGCCGACGGCGTCTCCGCGACCGCGGTCGCGCTGACCGAGCTGCGCACCGAGATCGCCGACGCCGACCTCATCCTCGCCTGCACCGGCGCGGTCGACGTGGTGATCGACGCCGCGCTGCTGAGCGCCGCGCTGTTCGACCGCGACCCGGCCCGCCCGCTGGTGATCTGCGACCTCGGCCTGCCAAAGGACGTCGACCCCGCAGCAGCCGGCCTGCCCGGCGTGCGCGTCGTCGACCTGGAGACCCTCCAGCGCCGACTCCTTGACGCGCCGACCGGCCTGGACACCCAGCGCGCCAAGCACATCGTCACCGACGAGGTGCGCGGCTACCTGGCAGGCCAGCGTTCCGCCGAGGTGACCCCGACGGTGACCGCGCTGCGCAAGCGCGCCGCCGAGGTGGTCGACGCCGAGCTGCTGCGGCTGGACTCGCGGCTGCCCGAGCTGGACGCCTCGGTGCGCGGCGAGCTGGCCAAGACCGTGCGCCGCGTCGTCGACAAACTGCTGCACACCCCGACCGTGCGGGTGAAGCAACTGGCCGCCGCGCCTGGCGGGGCCGGTTACGCGGAGGCGCTGCGCGAGCTGTTCGGGCTCGACCCGCAGGCCCCAGCCGCCGTCTGCGCCCCGCAGGTGGCCGAGGAGACAACCCAGTCCACTATGGACGGTGAGAAGTCGTGAACCGGACTTTGCGGATCGGCACCCGGGGCAGCGCGCTCGCGCTCGCCCAGACGGGGCACATCGCCGAGGCGCTCGAACGTGCCGGGGCCAAGGTCGAGATCGTGACGGTCTCCACCCCGGGCGACCGCTCGTCGGCGCCCATCGCCGAGATCGGCATCGGGGTCTTCACCTCGGCGCTGCGCGACGCGCTGGCCGCGGGCGAGGTCGACGTCGCCGTGCACTCGTACAAGGACCTGCCGACCGCGCCGGACCCTCGACTCTCGCTGGCCGCCGTGCCGCTGCGGGAGGACCCGAGGGACGCGCTGGTCGCCAGGGACGGACTCGTCCTCGGTGAACTGCCGGTCGGCTCGACGGTGGGCACCGGCTCGCCTCGCCGGGCGGCGCAGCTCGAGGCGCTCGGACTTGGGTTGACCGTGGTTCCGTTGCGCGGCAACGTGGACACGCGGCTGCGCAAGGTCACCGACGGCGTGTTGGACGCCGTCGTGCTGGCCCGCGCCGGACTCGCGCGGCTCGGTCGCCTCGACGCGATCACCGAGTCGCTCGACCCCTTGCAGATGCTGCCGGCGCCCGCACAGGGTGCGCTGGCGGTGGAGTGCCGTGTCGACGACGTCGACACGGAGCATCTCCTGGCGTCCACTTTGGACGATCAGGCCAGTCGCGCGGCTGTGACCGCCGAGCGCGCCATGCTGGCCGCGCTCGAAGCGGGCTGTAGCGCGCCCGTCGGCGCACTGGCCGATGTGGTGGAGGACCTCGACGACGACGGCTCGGTCGTGCTTCGGCTGTCGTTGCGCGGGGTCGCCGCGACGCCGCAGAACGACCTGCTGCGTGCGTCCGCCACCGGTGACTTGACCGCAGCAGAGCAACTCGGCCGGGCGCTGGCCGCCGAGTTGCTCGACCTCGGGGCCGCCGTGCTCAGCGGCCCGGAGGCGTAGTTGATGGGGAGTGCCCAGATGACCCGCGCACGTAAGACCCCCGGACGAGTCGCCTTCGTGGGCTCCGGCCCCGGCGACTCCGGGTTGCTCACAGTCCGGGCCCACGAGTTGCTCACCAGGGCCGAACTCGTGGTGACCGATCCGGACGTTCCGGCCGACGTGATCGGCGCGGTACCGGAGGGGGTGGAGGTACGCCCCGCGGTCGGCGAGCCGGCCGACGTGGCCAAGGACCTCGTCACCGAGGCGAAGGCAGGGCGCGACGTCGTCCGCCTCGTCGCCGGTGACCCGCTCACGCTGGACGCGGTGGTCAAGGAGGCCCAGGCGGTCTCCAGGACCACCATCGCGTTCGACGTCGTCCCTGGTGTGCCGGCGGGCACCGCGGTGCCCGCCTACGCCGGGGTCGCCCTCGGCGGCGTGCACACCGAGGTCGACGTGCGCGGCACGGTCGACTGGGGCGGCCTCGCCGCCGCCCCCGGCACCCTGGTGCTGCACGCCAGCGGCAGCCACCTCGCCGAGGCGGCCTCCTCGCTGGTCGAGCACGGGCTCGCGCCGCAGACCCCGGTCGCGGTGACCGCCGACGGCACCGGCTCAAGCCAGCGCACGGTCGACACTACGCTGGCCTCGCTGGCGGCCGACGCAGGCGAGCTGTCCGGCCAGTTGGTCGTCACCGTCGGCAGCGCCGTCGCCGGCCGCTCGAAGCTGTCCTGGTGGGAGTCGCGGGCGCTGTACGGCTGGAAGGTGCTCGTGCCGCGCACCAAGGAGCAGGCCGGCGCGATGAGCCACCGGCTGCGCCTGCACGGCGCGGTGCCGGTGGAGGTGCCGACGATCTCCGTCGAGCCGCCGCGCAGCCCCGCCCAGATGGAGCGCTCGGTCAAGGGCCTCGTCGACGGCCGCTACCAGTGGGTCGTGTTCACCTCGACCAACGCGGTGCGCGCGGTGTGGGAGAAGTTCCGCGAGTTCGGGCTCGACGCCCGCGCGTTCTCCGGCGTCAAGATCGCCTGCGTCGGCGAGTCGACGGCGGCGAAGGTGCGCTCGTTCGGGATCATCCCCGAGCTGGTGCCCTCCGGCGAGCAGTCCAGCGAGGGCCTGCTGGCTGACTTCCCGCCCTACGACGACATCCTGGACCCGGTGGACCGGGTCCTGCTGCCCCGCGCCGACATCGCCACCGAGACGCTGGCGGCCGGGCTGCGCGAGCGCGGCTGGGAGATCGACGACGTCACGGCCTACCGGACCGTGCGGGCCGCGCCGCCGCCGGCCGACACCCGCGAGATGATCAAGTCGGGTGGCTTCGACGCGGTGTGCTTCACCTCGTCGTCCACGGTGCGCAACCTGGTCGGCATCGCCGGCAAGCCGCACACCAGGACGCTGGTCGCCTGCATCGGCCCGCAGACGGCGGAGACCGCCCGCGAGTTCGGGCTGCGCGTTGACGTGCAGCCCGAGGACGCGAACGTGCCGGCCCTGGTCGACGCGCTCGCCCAGCACGCCGCCCGGCTCCGTGCCGAGGGCGCGCTGCCGCCGCCGCGCAAGACCAAGCGCCTGCGCCGCTCGTAGCTGGCCCAGCCCGACGAGTCACGAAGGGCGCCTTCCGGACACTGCGTGTCAGGAAGGCGCCCTTCGTGACGTAGGTGGGATGGGTGGGAGCGCGGGCTCGTATCCTCGACCGTGAACAGTCGCGCTGCGTTGCCGCGCGGCCCCTGCGCGCGAGAGTTCCCTCGAAAGGGAGTGCACCCGTGTTTCCGTCCCACCGTCCCCGGCGGTTGCGCACCACCCCGGCCATGCGTCGGCTGGTCAGCGAGACGAGCGTGCGACCGAGGCAGCTGGTGTTGCCGATGTTCGTCAGGGAGGGCGCGACCGGGCCGATCCCGATCGCCTCGATGCCCGGCGTCGTCCAGCACAGCCGCGACTCGCTGCGCAAGGCCGCGGTCGAGGCCGTGCAGGCCGGCGTCGGCGGGCTGATGCTGTTCGGCGTGCCGGAGCAGCGCGACGCCGTCGGCTCCGGCGCGACCGACCCGGACGGCATCCTCAACGTCGCGCTGCGCGATCTGCGCGCCGAGCTCGGCGACTCGACCGTGCTGATGGCGGACTGCTGTCTCGACGAGTTCACCGATCACGGCCACTGCGGGGTCCTCGCCGCCGACGGCACCGTCGACAACGACGCCACCCTCGAGGTGTACGCGGAGATGGCCGTCGCGCAGGTCGAGGCTGGCGCGCACGTGGTCGGGCCGAGCGGGATGATGGACGGCCAGATCGGCGTGATCCGCCACGCCCTCGACGATGCAGGCCACACCGACGCCAGCGTGCTCGCCTACTCGGTCAAGTACGCCTCCGCGTTCTACGGGCCGTTCCGCGAGGCGGTCGACTCGCAGCTCACCGGCGACCGCAAGGCGTACCAGCAGGACCCGGCCAACGCGCGCGAGTCGCTCCGCGAGCTCGCCCTCGACCTGGCCGAGGGCGCGGACCTGGTGATGGTCAAGCCCGCCCTCGCCTACCTCGACGTGCTGCGCTCGGTCGCCGAGGTCTCCGACGTGCCCGTCGCCGCCTACCAGGTGTCCGGGGAGTACGCGATGGCCGAGGCCGCCTTCGCCAACGGCTGGCTGGACCGGCAGCGGACCGTGCTCGAGATGCTGACCTCGATCCACCGGGCCGGCGCGGACATCGTGCTGACCTACTGGGCCGTCGAGGCGTCGCGCTGGCTGGCGACGACGTGAGCGACGGCCTGACCGACGCGGTGCCCAAGGCGCCACGGTGGCCGGAGCCACCCAAACTGGTGAACCTGTCCCGGTGGCTGTGGATCGGCAGCGCGGCGCTGAGCGCGGTGCGGTCGATCATCCAGCTGGGCGACCGGCAGCAGCTCATCGACCTGCTCCGGCAGAGCAACGCGGGCCTCACCCAGGACCAGCTCGACGCCGAGGCGTCCGGTTCGGTGGTGTTCGGCCTGCTGCTGGCCGGCGCGCTGCTGCTGCTCTACGCGTTCCTGGCGAACCGGATGGCCCGCGGCCTCAACTGGGCACGGGTGGTGCTGACGGTGCTCGGCGGCGGCGGGCTGCTGGTCGGCGTGATCGGGCTGATCGGCATCGCCTCGGGTGTGGCGCCCGCGTTCGGCGTGCGGATCGGCGCGCTGGACGTCTCGCTCAGCGTGCTCGGCCTGCTCGTCGACGCGGTGGCCCTGACCCTGATGTACGTGCGGGGTTCGGCCGGCCACTTCGTCCGTCGGCGCTGATCCGGACCTCGAAGAGAGACTCGTAAAAGAAATTTTACGACAGGTTGTTAACGGGTTGCCCATTCCGGTGGACACCCACCACCGGCAGTCCTACCGTCTCCGACCGTGACGAATCCATACGATCCAAACCAGCAGGGGCAGCCTCCGCAGGACCAGCCCCAACAGGGCGGCTACCTACCGCCGGCTCCGCCGGTCAGCGACAGCGAGATGCGGTCCGTCGCCGTCGCGAAGCCCAAGGCCGTCGACACGGCGTTCCAGCTCTGGATCGCCTCCGTCATCGTCGGCCTGGTGGCGAACCTGATCAGCTTCGCCACCGCGCAGGACGTGCTCAACAAGACCAACGAGAAGCTGGGCACGGCGCTCCAGCAGAGCTCGCCCAGCTACGGCAGCGCGATCTTCTCCCTGGTGATCCTCGCGCTCTGGGTGGTGCTGATCTTCCAGATGCGCGGCGGCGCGAACTGGGCCAGGATCGTGCTGACCGTGCTCGGCGGCCTGAGCATCCTCGCCCAGCTGCTCGGCCTGCTCGCCATCGGCATTCTGTTCAGTGTCGGCGCGCTCGGCGCGATCCAGGCCCTGCTCGGCATCGTCGAGCTGATCGTGGTCATCGGCGCGATCGTGTTCATGTTCAAGGGCGAGTCGAGCCGTTACTTCAAGGCCAGCTAACAACGTGGCCGACTCGACTGAGCCGACACCCCCGCCGAGGGCGCTGCGCGCCGCGGTGGGGGTGTGGCTCGCGCTCGCCGTCTTCGGGCTGCTGATCACCGCGATCCTGTGGTTCACCAAGGACGCGGTGCGCCGCCAGCTCATCTCAGGGAACTACGTCGCCGTCGACAGGGCCGACGACCTGACGCACAGCCTGCTGATCCAGAACACCATCGCCTCGGTGTTCTTCGGGGCCAGCTACGCCGGCCTCGCGGTGCTGCTGTGGAAGGGCCGCAGCTGGGCCCGCGTGCTGCTGACCGTGGTGGCAGGCCTGCACTTCTTCGTCATGCTCATCAACGGAGTCTCGGTGCCGAACTTCCTCGTTGCCGCCCTGATCATCCTCGGCGTCGCGCTAACCTGGCGGGGGAGCACGCGACGGTGGCTGGCCCAATAACGGGTCACGCGGCCGTCGCTGGGCGGAAGGTGGCGGGGACCAACATGGATGAGTCGACACCGCCCGAAAACCCGCAGGGTGAACCGGCAACGCCGCAGCCAGGGCTCACGCCGCAAGGCCAACAGCAGCCCGGTTTTCCGCAGCAGCCCGACTTCACGCCGCAGCCAAGTTTTATGCCGCAGGCGGGCTTTCCGCAGCCCGGCGTTGCGCAGCAGCCGGGGTTTCCCGTGCAGCAGCCGCAGGGCGGTTTCCTCGGCGGCTATCCGGGGATGATGAACGAGGCCCAGTCGGTGAGCGCGCCGCTGCGCAGGCCGGTGACGGTGGTCGCCTCGTTCTGGCTGTGGGTGCTCGCGGTGCTGGCCTGGCCGCTCGGCGCGCTGGCGCGCGATCTGGCCGAGCAGGGCGATCAGTTCGGCGACTCTGGCGTGCGAGTCGGCGTGCTCCTTCAGGTCTTTCTGTTGTCCTGCGTGGCCCTTGGCTTCCTGTGGGCGGCCTTCCTGTTGCTGTCCGGCAACTGGGGCGGGCGGCTGGCGCTGTGCGGCGGGGCGGTGCTCGGCCTGATCGTCACGGTGGAGAACCTCGTCGACGGCGTCGACCTGTCCCCGACGGCGATCACCGTGCTGGTGTTGCGTTTGGTGCTGCCGCTGGCGGCGGCGACACTGAGCTTCCTGCCGCCGGTGAAGCCGTACTTCGCCGCGAACACCCCCTGACCAGGAGAGCACGGCATGTCCAGCCCCCAGTACCCCGACCCGCAGTATCCCCAGCAGCAGTACCCCGACCCGCAGTTCCCGCAGCAGCAGTACCTTCAGCAGCAGTATCCCCAGGCCCAGTACCCCCAGCAGGCCCAGTTGCCCGGCTATCCCGGCGTGCCGCAGCTGTCCGGTGTCGGCGAGCAACGGCCGCTGCCCGCGCGGCCGGCCACGATCGTGGCCGCGTTCTGGTGCTGGCTCGGCGCCACCGCCCTGTGGGTGCTCGGACCGTGGACGTTCTTCCTGCTGCACTGGAACGGCTTCGTCAACGGCACGATGCGGGGCAGCGGGATCAGGCGCACCGACGCCGATACCGGCTTCACGATCACGGTCGCCATCATCGTGGTGGCGCTCGCGGCCCTGGCCGTGCCGTTCGTGATCGCGGCGGTCAAGCTGCGGGCCGGCCGACGCTGGGCGCAGATCCTGTTGGCCATCCTCGGCGGGCTCGGCGTCGTCGTCGGCGCCCTCCGGGCCATCTCCGTGGCCTTCGGCATGTCGAGCAGCGCGTCCGAGGACGTGTTGTCCACCCCCGTCGACCTGGCGATCGCCGGGATCATCCTGCTGAGCACGGTGGCCGCGCTGGTGCTGACGTTCCTGCCGCCGTCGAACCAGTTCGTCGCCGCCGCGAACTCGTTCGCCGCGAACCGGTGACCGGGCCGGACGAGCCAGCCCCGGTGCTGTTCGCCGAGCCGGGGGCGACCTGGTGGCCCGTGCTGTGGGGGCCCGCGTTCGCGCTGCTCGGGTGGGGCGTCGAGGCGCTGACCGGGCCGACCGGGCCGATGCTGTGGCTGCTGGTCGGTCTCGCGCTGGCGTTGGCCGCGCTGGTGTGGGTGCAGGGCAGGCGACGGATCTGCTCGGTCCGGCTGACGCCGTTCGCGCTGCACCAGGGCAGGGAGTCGCTGTCGGTGGCGCGCGTCGTCGAGGTGACCGACGTCGGGCTGCCGGCGGGGGCCAGGGTGCTCGGCGGCGGGTGGACACCGCCACGCGGCACGACCGGGCTGCCGGTACGGCTCGAGGACGGCACCGTCGTGCTCGCGTGGGCGCGGGACGTGACGCGGCTCCAGGAGGTCCTGCGCGGCCTGGTCGCTCCTGACTGAGGGGTGGCCTGCGCAGCCTGGTCGACCTGTGAGTCGACCTGTGAGAAGCTGCCGGGTGTGACAGCACCGCAGGCCACCGACGACGCGGACGCCACGGACGCGGCGGCGTTCGGCGCGGCCGGTCAGCACCGGTCCGCCAGTCTGAACCAGCCGAGGCGGGCGATCGTCGCGGTGGTCGAGGTCCTGGTCGTCGCGCTGCTGGTGTTCCTCGCCGTGCAGTGCTGGCGCAACGGCGTGATCCGCTACACCTTCCCGATCGAGGGCCACGACCCGTTGCCGGCGACCCGCTTCGTCGGCAGCTGGATGGCCGGCGCGGTCGCGCTCGGCACGGCGGCGGGGATCATCGTGCTCGACGCGGTCCGGCAGCTGCTGCTCGCGATGCGCGTCCGGCCCGGCAGGCGCAAGCAGGCTCTCGAGGCGGCCGCAGCCTAGGCGTAGTGCCCTGGGCCGTTCACTCGGACGGCCCCGCCCGACCTTCAGGGAATTCCCAGCTTCCTTCCAGGAAGCTGACACCTGCGCTGCACAGGATTGCCGCATGAAACGCGGGCGTCGTGCTTGGGTCGTCAACGGTGTGCTGATCGTGCTGCTGCTCGGTGTCGCCTGGGGCGGCTACGAGCTGCTGTGGCCCGGCAAGGGCAACACGGCGGCGACCGGGGTGCGCACCATCTCGGTCAACAAGACCAGCGTCGTCGAGACGGTCTCGGCCGCCGGCACGGTGCAGAGCAGCTACACCAGCAGCGCCGACTTCAGCACGAGCGGAACCGTCAGCGAGCTGGACGTGAAGATCGGCGACGTGGTCGCCGCCGGCCAGACGCTCGCCAAGCTCAACCCGGCGCAGGCCAACCAGCAGCTGACCGTGGCCAAGGACAACCTCGCGGTCGCGCAGGAGAACCAGTACAACGCCTCCGTCGCGCCGGCCACCACGACGAAGGGCGGCACCGCGGCGACCCCGCCGAGCGCCAACCAGTTGCAGGCGGCCGTCGACCAGGCGCAGCTCGCCGTCGACCAGGCCCAGGACGCGGTGACCGCGACGGTGCTGACCGCGCCGGGCGCCGGCACCGTCACCGCGATCACCGGCGCGGTCGGCCAGAAGGTCGGCAGCGGCTCGTCGAGCGGCTCCTCCTCCAGCGGCTCGCAGGGCACCTCGGCGAAGTCCGGCAGCGGCACCGCGAGCAGCGCCTCGTCGGGCAGCACGGGATTCCTGACCATCACCAACATGACCGCGCTCCAGGTGCACGCCTCGGTCGCGGAGATCGACGTGGCCAAGATCAAGGCGCAGCAGGACGCCACGGTCACCGTCAACGCGCTGCCGGACACGCCGGTGGCCGCCAGGGTCGGCCAGGTCGACCTGACCCCGACCACCAGCAACAACGTCGTGCAGTACGGCGTCACGCTCGCGCTGACCAGCCCGCCAGCCGGCCTGTTGCCCGGCCAGTCCGCGAGCGTCGCGATCACCGTGGCCAAGGCCGACAACGCGCTGGCCATCCCGTCGGCCGCGTTGCAGGGCTCCGGCACCCAGCACACCGTGACGGTGCTGTCCGGCGGCCAGCAGCAGACCAAGACGGTGGAGATCGGCGTGCGCAGCGAGTCCCTGGTGCAGATCACCTCGGGGCTCGCCGAGGGCGACCAGGTGGTGCTGTCCACCGGAACCACCACGCAGGGCAGCCAGAACAACAATCGGGGCGGCGGCAGCTTCCCCGGCCTTGGCACCGGCACCGGCCGTACGGGGACGGGCGGCGGCAAGTGACGCCCGTCATCGAGGTCACCGGGCTGACCAAGACCTACGGCAGCGGGCCGAACGCGGTGCACGCGCTGCGCGGCGTCGACCTCACCGTGTGGCCGGGCGAGTACCTCGCGATCATGGGCGCATCCGGCTCGGGAAAGTCCACGCTGCTCAACATGTTGGGCTGCCTGGACGTGCCGACCTCGGGCAGCTACAAGCTGGACGGCATCGACGTCGGCGACTTCGAGGAACGCCAGCTCTCCTTGGTGCGCAACAGGAAGATCGGGTTCGTCTTCCAGTCCTTCAACCTCATCCCGCGCACGACCGCGCTCGCCAACGTGGAGCTTCCGTTGGTGTACTCGGGAATGCGGCGCAAGCAGCGCAGGGAACGCGCGTTCGCCGCGCTCGAACTGGTCGGCCTGGCCGACCGGGCGCAGCACCTGCCCAACGAGCTGTCCGGCGGCCAGCAGCAGCGCGTCGCGGTGGCGCGGGCGCTGGTGACCGGGCCGGCGATGGTGCTGGCCGACGAGCCGACCGGCAACCTCGACAGCGCCAGCAGCGCCGAGGTGCTCGGCGTGTTCGACCGGCTCAACGCGAGCGGCCGGACGATCGTGATGATCACGCACGAGGACGACGTCGCCCACCACGCCTCCCGGCTGATCCGGGTCGTCGACGGCAGGGTCGCGACGACGGTGGGGGCGACCAGGTGAACGCCGTCGAGGTGCTGCGGTTCGCGTTGCGCGGCCTGGTGTCCAACAAGCTCCGCTCCGCGCTGACCACGCTGGGCATCACCATCGGCGTCGCCGCGGTGATCCTGCTGATCGCGGTCGGCAACGGGGCATCGGTTGCCGTGCAGCAGAGCATCGCCGGGCTCGGCACCAACGTGCTGACCGTGTCGCCGCAGCGCGCGTTCGGCGGCGGCGCGGCGGCGGCCGCGGTCACCAGGCAGCTCACCGTCGGCGACGCCAAGGCGCTGGTCGACCCGCAGGGCGCGCCGGACATCAGGTCGGCCTCCCCGGTGGTGACCGCCTCGGTCACCGCGAGCTACGGCGACGCCAGCCACGACATCGCCCAGTTCACCGGGACCTACCCGGAGTACCTGCCGACCACGAACAACTCGGTGGCCAGCGGCAGCGCGTTCACCCAGGACGACCAGACCCAGGCCCGCAAGGTCCTGCTGCTCGGGCCGACGGCGGCGACCGCGCTGTTCGGCACCGTCGACCCCGTCGGCAAGGCGGTGTTGGTCAACAGCATCCAGTTCACCGTCGTCGGCGTGCTCAACCCGAAGGGCTCCAGCGGCCTACAGGACGCCGACGACACCGCGTACGCGCCGCTGAGCGCCGTGCAGAACTCGCTGGCCGGTTACGGCGGCTTGAACCAGATCGTCGTGCAGGCGGCGTCCGCCGACGCGCTGCCGGCCGCGCAGGCCGAGCTGACCGCGATCCTCAACGCGCGGCACCGCATCGCCGACGGCGGCGCCCCGGACTACCGGGTGCTCAGCCAGGAACAGCTGCTCACCACCCGAACCCAGACCACGCAGACTTTCACGGTGCTGCTCGCGGCGGTGGCGGCGATCTCGCTGCTGGTAGGCGGGATCGGCGTCACCAACATCATGCTCGTCACGGTGACCGAGCGGATCAGGGAGATCGGCATCCGCAAGGCGGTCGGCGCGCCGAAGGCGGCGGTGCTCGGCCAGTTCCTCGCGGAGGCGACGCTGCTCAGCCTGTTCGGCGGCGCGCTCGGCGTGGCGACGGGGGTGATCGGCAGCCGCTTCACCATCTCCGGCATCCAGCCGGTGTTGGTGCCGTCCTCGGTGCTGCTCGCGTTCGGCGTGTCCGCGCTGATCGGCCTGTTCTTCGGCAGCTATCCGGCCAGCCGCGCGGCGTCGCTGCGCCCCATCGAAGCTCTTCGACACGAATGACCAGCAAGGAGAAGTCAATGTCGGTGCCATCTTCGGACGTCCCGCCGCCGACCAGCGACGCCGAGAAGCTGCTCGCGCAGCCGGCCAAGGACGGCAACCTCGACGCGGAGCTGGCCGCGCGGCGTCCCGTCAGCAAGCTCACCATCGGCCTCGGCATCGTGGTGCTCGTCGTGGTCGCGTTCGTCGGCGGGATCTTCACCAACCAGGCGCTCGGCTCGTCCTCGTCGTCGTCGAACACCGCGCAGGGCCAGGGGCAGGGCAGGGGCGGGTACAACGGCACCAGGCCGAGCGGCTCGCGCCCGAGCGGCACCCGCCCGAGCGGCGCGCCTGGCCAGGGGCAGGGCAGGGGCGGCACGGTCGGCACTATCGACCACGTCGACGGCAACACCGTCTACGTGAAGCGCCAGGACGGGACCGTCGTGAAGGTCACCACCTCCGACTCGACCAAGGTGGAGCTGACCGCGCCGGGCGCGTTGACCGACCTCAAGGCAGGCGACCCGGTTGCGGTGCAGGGCCAGCCCGACCAGAGCGGCGCGGTCACCGCCAACACGATCATCCGCCAGGCGCCGCAGGGCTGACCCCTCGGTCGCGCGCTGAAACGGCCCCTTGGCGGTCCGCCGGACGCGCCACGGGGCCGTTCGGCGGTCAGCCCGCCGGGTCGTCGGCCGCGCGGAACGTCCGCCGGTAGGCCAGCGGCGACACGCCGATCGCGGTGTGCAGGTGTTGGCGGAGCGAGGCCGCCGTGCCGAACCCGGCGCGGCGAGCGATCTGGTCCATGGGCAGGTCGCTGTCCTCCAGCAGGTGTCGGGCCAGCTCCACCCGCTGCCGGATCAGCCAGTCGCCGGGGCTCATGCCGACTTCCTGCCGGAAGCGGCGGCTGAAGGTCCGCACGCTCATCCTGGCGTGCCCGGCGAGCTCGGTCAGCGGCAGCGGACGGTCGAGCAGCCGCAGCGCCCAGGCGCGGGTGGCCGCGGTCGTGGCCGTCGACGGACCGGGCACGGGGCGTTCGATGTACTGCGCCTGCCCGCCGTCGCGCCAGGGCGGCACGACGCAGTGCCGGGCCGCGCGGTTGGCGACCGCGCTGCCGTGGTCGCGCCGGACGATGTGCACGCACAGGTCGACCCCGGCGGCCACCCCGGCCGAGGTGAGCACGTCGCCGTCGTCGACGAACAGCACGTCCGCGTCCCAGTTCACCTTGGGGAACAGCTGTTGGCAGCGTTCGGCCTCCCACCAGTGCGTGGTCGCCGGGCGGCCGTCGAGCAGGCCGGCCGCGGCGAGCAGCACGGCCGCGGTGCAGATCGACACGACGCGGGTGCCTGGCCGCAGCGCGTCGAAGACGTCGGCGGGCGCCACGGGCACGTCCTCGTCCGGGGGCTCCCAGGTGAACGGCGCGATGACCAGGGTGTCCGCGGTCGCGAGCGCCTCGATGCCGTGTTCAACCACGATGGCGAAGTCGGCGGAGGTGGCGACCGGTCCGCCGTCCAGCGAGCAGGTGACCACCTCGTAGAGCTGCTCGCCATCGGGGCCGCGTGCCGCGCCGAAGATCCGTGCCGGGATCCCCAGCTCGAACGGGTAGACGCGGTCCAGGGCGAGCACGACGACGCGGTGCATGGCCAGATCCTTGCACATGATGGCCATCAGGCCACTTTCCGCCGTTCGGTCGCGCCGGCAGGCTGACCGCAGTCGTTCCACACCCGGAACGGCAGCGAGGAAGGAAACCGTGATGCGCGCGATCAGCCAGGAAGTCCTTGGCGGCCCCGAGGTCCTCACCGTCGTCGAACGCGACCTGCCGACGCTCGGGCCCTCCGACATCCTGGTCCGCGTGCACGCCGCTGGTGTCAACCCGACCGACTGGCTGCACCGCACGACGGGCCTCTACCTCGGCACGCCGCCGTTCGTCGTCGGCTGGGACGTGTCCGGCGTCGTCGAGGCCGTCGGCCTGGGTGTGACGCTCCGCAAGCCGGGCGACGAGGTCTTCGGCATGCTCGACTACCCGCGCGGCGCCGGCGCCTACGCCGAGTACGTGGCCGCCCCGGCGCGGAACTTCGCCGTCAAGCCGGCTGGGATCGACCACGTCCAGGCCGCCGCGCTGCCGGTGGCCGCGCTCACCGCCTGGCAGGCCCTGGTGGACACCGCGGACGTCCGGCCGGGCCAGCGGGTGCTCGTGCACGCCGCGGCAGGCGGGGTGGGCCACCTCGCCG
The DNA here is from genome assembly GCF_008386585.1 of Solihabitans fulvus. GTDB lineage: Bacteria > Actinomycetota > Actinomycetes > Mycobacteriales > Pseudonocardiaceae > Solihabitans > Solihabitans fulvus. Next base: position 314,403 of record NZ_VUOB01000010.1, on the reverse strand, counting down.
TGCAGATCGCCAAGGCGCTCGGCGCGTACGTGATCGGCACCGCCAGCACGGCCAAGCGCGAGTTCGTCCTCGGGCTCGGCGCAGACGAGGTGGTCGACTACACGCGGACCGACTTCGCCGAGACGGTCCGGGACGTCGACGTCGTGCTCGACGCCGTCGGCCACGACTACGGCCTGCGCTCGCTGTACACGATGCGGCCCGGCGGCGTCCTCGTCGCCATCGTCTTCGCGCAGGCCGAGAACATCGACGCCGTGGCCAAGGAGCGCGGCGTCCGGCGGGAGTACCTGACCGTCGAGGCCGATCACGCCGGCATGAAGGCGATCGCCGCGCTGGTCGACGAGGGCTGCCTGCGCGTCGAGATCGACGGCGCGCTGCCGCTGGAGCAGGCCGCCGAGGCACACCGGCGCGGCCAGACCGGTCGCACGACCGGCAAACTCGTCCTCACCGTGGCCGAGTGACCTCGAAGGCAGGCTCGGATCGGCGATCATGAGGCATGCGCCCGAATGGCTGGCACCTCACCGACGACATCGACGACTTTCTCGGCCGTGCAGGGGACTTCCTGCGTTCGCGCCCCGCCCTGCACAACACGCCGCTGACGGCGATCGAGAAGCTGCGAATCCGCGGGGCGGACGCGTCCGGCGGCACCGTCTTCGGCCGGCTGGAGTCGGCGGGCGAGGTCCGCGCCGTCTGCTACGTCAGGCCGACCCGCCGCCTGACCGTCACCGCGCTCTCCCCAGAGCAAGCCGACACCCTCGCCGCGCACCTGGTCGGCCTCGGCCACGCCGTCTCCGGCGTCGTCGCGGACCACGACACCGCCACCGCGTTCGCGCAGGCGCAGCAGCGGCACGCGGGCGCGGCGTCGGCGCCAACCTGGCGGGCCCGCCTATACCGGCTCGGCACGCTGACCCCGCCGGAGCCGGTCCCGGCCGGCCGGGGCCGGGTGGTGGACGAGCGGGCGCAACTCCTCCGCTGGTGCGGTGAGTTCGTCGCCGCCGTCGGCGAGACACCCGCGGTCGACGCCGACTCCTGGGCCGCCTCGCGCTTCGGCGACAAGCACTTCACGTTCTGGGAGACCCCGGACGGCACTCCCGTCTCGATGGCGGGCTCGACGCCGATGGTCGGCGGCATGGTCCGGGTTGACCCCGTCTACACCCCGGCCCACCTCAGGGGGCGCGGCTACGCGGGCGCCGTGACGGTCGAGGCGAGCAGGGCCGCGCTGGCCGGGGGCGCGACGGACGTCGTGCTGTTCGCGGACCCCGCCAACGCAACCAGCAACGCCCTCTATCGGCGAATCGGCTACGTCCGGGTCGCCGACTTCACCGGGTACGACTTCTCTTAGGGAGCGCGCAGTCGTCGAGCGTGACGGGGGACACACTGGCGGGCGTGTGAGACTGGAGCCCGTGACAGCGAACGTGGAGCACGGGGTCGCGCGTCGGTCGCAGGCCCTGTTCGAACGGGCAGCCGAGGCCATCCCTGGTGGAGTGAACTCGCCGGTGCGGGCGTTCCACTCGGTCGGCGGCACCCCGAGGTTCATGGTGCGCGGCGAGGGCCCGCACCTGTGGGACGCCGACGGCAACCGGTACGTCGACCTGGTCAGCTCGTGGGGGCCGATGATCCTCGGCCACGCCCACCCCGAGGTCGTCGCCGCCGTGCGCGCGGCCGCAGGGGCCGGGCTGTCCTTCGGCACACCGACCGAGGGCGAGATCCTGCTCGCCGAGGAGATCATCGCCAGGGTCGAGCCGGTCGAGCAGGTCCGGCTGGTCAACTCGGGCACCGAGGCGACGATGAGCGCGATCCGGCTGGCCAGGGGCTTCACCGGCCGCCGCATGATCGTCAAGTTCGCCGGCTGTTACCACGGGCACGTCGACGCGCTGCTCGCGCAGGCCGGCTCCGGCGTGGCCACGCTCGGGCTGCCGACCTCGCCAGGTGTCACCGGCGCGCAGGCCGCGGACACGCTGGTGCTGCCCTACAACGACCTCGACGCGGTGCGCGCCGCGTTCGCCGAGCACCCCGGCGAGATCGCCTGCGTGATCACCGAGGCCGCCGCCGGCAACATGGGCGCGGTCGCCCCGGACGCCGGCTTCAACGCCGCGCTGCGGGACCTCTGCCACGCCGACGGCGCGCTGCTGGTGATGGACGAGGTGATGACCGGCTTCCGCGTGTCGCGGTCCGGCTGGTTCGGCCTTGAGGGCGTCGCCGGCGACCTCTACACCTTCGGCAAGGTGATGTCCGGCGGGCTGCCCGCCGCGGCCTTCGGCGGGCGCGCCGACGTGATGGCGCGGCTCGCCCCGGTCGGCCCGGTCTACCAGGCCGGCACGCTGTCCGGTAACCCTGTCGCGGTGGCCGCCGGGCTGGCCAGCCTCCGCGCCGCGGACGACGCCGTGTACGCGGCGCTGGACCGCAACGCGCGGCGGCTTGGCGACCTGTTCGCCGAGTCGCTGACGGCCGCCGGGGTGCCGCACCGCGTGCAGTACGCCGGCAACCTCGTCAGCGTGTTCTTCACCGAGGAGCCGGTGCGGGACTTCGCGGGCGCGCAGGCCGCGCAGACCTGGCGGTTCCCGCCGTTCTTCCACGCGCTGCTCGACCGGGGCGTGTACGGGCCGCCGAGCGCGTTCGAGGCGTGGTTCGTCAACGCGGCGCTGGACGACGCCGCGTTCGAGGTGATCGCGGCGGCCCTGCCGCACGCCGCAGCGGCGGCCGCCGCATCGGAGGGAGACAAGTGACCAGCACCGTCGTTCACCTGCTGCGCCACGGCGAGGTGCACAACCCGTCGGGCATCCTCTACGGCAGGCTGCCGGGGTTCCGGCTGTCCGAGCGCGGCCAGCGCCAGGCGCTGACGGTGGCCGAGCACCTCGCCGACCACGACATCGTGCACGTCGTGGCGTCGCCGCTGGAGCGCGCGCAGCAGACCGCGGCCCCGATCTCCGACTCGCACCGGCTCGAGCTGGCCACCGACGACCGGCTGATCGAGGCTGGCAACCAGTTCGAGGGGCTGAAGGTCGCGGTCGGCGACGGCGCGCTGCGCTCGCCGAAGCACTGGTCGAAGCTGCGCAACCCGTTCCGGCCGTCCTGGGGCGAGCCGTACCTGATGATCGCGCACCGGATGCTCGGCGCGGCGCAGCGGGCGCGCGCCACGGCCGCTGGCCACGAGGCGGTGTGCGTCTCGCACCAGCTGCCGATCTGGACGCTGCGGCGGTTCCTCGAGGGCAAGCGGATGTGGCACGACCCGAGGCGCCGGGAGTGCTCGCTCGCGTCGCTGACCAGCCTGGTGTTCGAGGACGAGCGCCTGGTCCGGGTCGTCTACACCGAGCCGGCCGGCGCGACCAACCCGAAGGTGACCGGCGCGTGAGGCGGCGGTCCGCGCCGGTCGTGGCGCTGGTGGTCGGGGCCATGCTCGCGCTGGCCGGGTGCAGCACCGGCCAGGGCAGCGCGACGCCGGAGGGCGACTACCAGTTCGTCGCCCCGAACGGGCAGACGAAGATCCACTACGACGGCGCGGACCGCAAACCGGCCCCGCCCCTGTCCGGCGACAGCCTGATGGAGGAGGGCAAGCAGATCTCGCTGGCGGACTTCCAGGGCAAGGTCGTGGTGCTCAACCTGTGGGGCACCTGGTGCGGCCCGTGCCGCGCCGAGACCCCCGAGCTCCAGAAGGTCTACGACCAGACCAAGGCGTCCGGCGTCGAGGTGCTGGGCATCAACGTGAAGGACCCGCAGCGCACCGCGGCGCAGGACTTCGTGAAGAACCGCGGCCTCACCTATCCGTCCGTTTTCGACGAGTCCGGCCGGGCCCTGTTGGGGTTCAAGGGATATCCGCGCAGCGCCGTGCCGTCGACGATCGTGCTGGACCGGCAGCACCGGGTCGCCGCGGTGTTCCTGGTGACGCTGTTGGCCGACGACCTGCTGCCGACGGTGCAGGCGCTGGCGAACGAGAAGTGAGTGTGAGCTGGGCCGCTGCTGACGACGGCCGGTGCGCGGCGTGTCAACTGCGATGCCTACCCTCATCCGTGTGAATCCCACCGACCTCGCGACCTCGGGGCCGCTGGTGCTGGCCACCGGGGTCGCGTTGCTCGCCGGGGCGGTCTCCTTCGCCTCGCCGTGCGTGGTCCCGCTCGTGCCCGGCTACCTCGCGTACCTGGCCGGGCTGGTCGGCGCGGAGGCGCCCGCGGTGTCGGAGGACGAGCCGGCCAGGACGGGACGCTGGCGGGTCACCGGGGCTGCGCTGCTGTTCGTGCTCGGGTTCACCGTGGTCTTCGCCTGCGCGATGATGGCCGTGCTCGGCCTGTCCGACGCGCTGATCGTCAACAACGACCTGTTGCAGCGCATCGGCGGCGTCGTCACCATCGCGATGGGCCTGGTCTTCGTCGGCCTCATCCCGCTCTTCCAGCGCGATCTGCGGCTGCACCGCCGCCCGCGCGCGGGCCTGTGGGGCGCGCCGCTGCTCGGCGCGATCTTCGCGCTCGGCTGGGCGCCCTGCATCGGCCCGACGCTGAGCGGGGTGCTCGCGCTGGCCAGCGGAACCCAGGTCGGCCCGACCACGCTGCGCGGCGGGCTGCTGATCCTCGCCTACTGCGTCGGCCTCGGCGTGCCGTTCGTGCTGATCGCGCTCGGCTCGCGCTGGGCGGTTCGGGCGACCGGCTGGCTGCGCGCGCACGTGCGCGGCGTCCAGGTCTTCGGCGGGGTACTGCTGATCATCGTCGGTGTGCTGCTGGTCACCGGGCTGTGGGGCGACTTCGTCGGCTGGCTACGCATCTCGTTCTCCACGGACGGGGGAGTGCCGCTCTGATGGACAGCCGACCTCGCGCGGTGTTGGCGTTCCTGCGCAACACCTGGCGCGGCCTGACGGCCATGCGCACCGCCCTCTCCCTGCTGTTCCTGTTGGCGCTGGCCGCGATGCCCGGCGCGCTGCTGCCGCAGCGTTCGCTCAACGCGCCCAAGGTCGACCAGTACATCGCCGACCACGGCTGGTGGGGCAGGCTGCTCGGCCAGCTCGGCTTCTTCGACGTGTACGCCAGCGTCTGGTTCTCCGCGATCTACGTGCTGCTGTTCGTGTCGCTGATCGGCTGCCTGCTGCCGCGCACCGTCGAGTACGCCAGGCAGGCGCGGGCCAAGCCGGTGCTGACGCCGCGCCGCCTCGAACGGATGCCGCACCACGCGCGGTCCACTGTGGACACCGGCGTCGCCGACGTGCTGGCCGGCGCGCGGCAGCGGCTGCGCGGCTGGCGGCTGGTCGAGCGCGAGGAGGCCGACGGCGCGCGCAGCATCAGCGCCGAGCGCGGTTTCCTGCGCGAGACGGGGAACCTGGTGTTCCACTTCGCCCTGCTCGGCCTGCTGGTCTCCTTCGCGATCGGCAAGATGTACAGCTACGAGGGCCAGGTCATCGTGCAGGCCGACGGCTCGGAGTTCTGCAACTCCGGCGTCTACAACTTCGACTCGTTCAAGCCCGGCCTGCGCGTCGACGGCACCGACCTCGACCAGTTCTGCGTGAAGGTCAAGGACTTCCACGGCAGCTACTTGCCCAACGGGCAGGCCAAGGACTACCTCGCGCCGATCGAGTACCAGTCCGGCGACGACCTCGGCACCGGCACCTGGCGGCCGTACGACCTGCGGGTGAACGACCCGCTGCGCACCGCTGGCGACCGGGTCTACCTGCTCGGGCACGGCTACACGCCGAAGTTCACCGTGAAGTACCCGGACGGCCAGACGCGCGTCGGCGCGACGCAGTGGAAGCCGGACGACCCGATCACCCTGTTGTCCGAGGGCGCCACCAAGTTCGACCGCCCCGGCGTCACGGACCCGGAGCAGCAGCGCAAAAGCCAGCTCGCGGTCGCCGGCCTGTTCGCGCCGAGCGGGGTGTCGCCGAACGGCGTGCTGACCTCGAACTTCCCTGAACTGCGCGCCCCCGAGGTCGCCGTGGACGTCTACCAGGGCGATCTCGGCCTCGACTCGGGGCGCGGCCAGTCGATCTTCACCATCGACCAGTCGATGGTGGCCAAGGGCGCGCTGACGAAGGTCAAGCGCCAGCAGCTCAAGGTCGGCGAGCACATCGACCTGCCGGACGGCACCGTGATCACGTTCGACGGCGTCGGCCAGTGGGTGTCGCTCGAGGTGGCGCACGACCCGACCCAGACCTACGTGCTCGGCTTCGCGGTGCTGATCATTCTCGGCCTCGGCACCTCGCTGGCGATCAAGCGGCGCAGGCTGTGGGTGCGCGCCACCCCGACGGGCGACGGGGACCCGTCCGGTCGTACCGTTGTCGAGGTCGGCGGCCTCGCCCGCACCGACCAGGCCGGATACGGCGAGGAGTTCACCAGTTTGTCCCGCGAGCTGCTGTTGGCGGCGCGCGGTGGGAGGGAGAGCTGATGCCGGTCAACACGAACCTGGCGACCTTCAGCGACTGGGCCTACACCAGCGCGGCCGCCGTCTACATCCTCGCGATGATCTTCTACCTGGTCGAGCAGGCGTTCGGCCGGGTGACGAAGCGGGCGCAGGCGCGCGAGCTGGTCACCGCGGGCGGCGGCGACACCGTCCTGGACGAGCCGCAGGCGCCGAGCGGGCCCGTCGAGCGCGACAGGCCGGAGCGGTTCGGCCGGATGGCCGTGGCCCTCACCGTGCTCGGCGTGCTGCTGCACGTCGGCTCGCTCGTGCTGCGCGGCCTGGCCGCCGGGCGGGTGCCGTGGGGCAACATGTACGAGTACGGCGCGCTGTTCTGCCTGGTCGCCGTCGTCACCTGGCTGGTGATGCTGCGCAAGTTCCCGGTCCGCCGCCTCGGCGCGTTCGTGCTGGTGCCCGTCGTGATCCTGATGCTGATCGGCGGCATGGGGCTCTACACCGACGCGGCCCCGGTGCAGCCCGCGCTCCAGTCCTATTGGCTGGTCATCCACGTCTCGGTGATCTCCGCCGCCAGCGGCATGCTGCTGGTGCCCGGCGTGGTCAGCCTGCTGTTCATGGTCAGGGCGGCCAACGAGGCCAACCCCGGTCGCTTCGCGCGGCTCGCGCCCCGGCTGCCCGCCGCCGACGTGCTCGACCGGCTCGCCTACCGCACCACCGTGTTCGCCTTCCCGCTCTACACCTTCGGCCTGATCTGCGGCGCGATCTGGGCCGAGTCGGCCTGGGGCCGGTTCTGGGGCTGGGACCCGAAGGAGACGACGGCGTTCGTCGCCTGGGTGATCTACGCGGCCTACCTGCACGCGCGGGCCACGGCGGGCTGGCGCGGCACCAGGGCCGCGGTGGTCAACGTGCTCGGCTTCGCGACCATGGTGTTCAACCTGTTCTTCGTCAACCTGGTCACGACCGGCCTGCACTCCTACGCCGGCGTCGGCTGACCGGTATCACCCGATACCAAACTGGCAACCCCGTGTCGACCCACACCCGATCGGCGACTACCGTCCCGAGTCGGGGGTCGGGGAGGGCTCGATCCCCCATGTTTCAGGGAGGACCCCAGCGGTGACTGGTCGCTACGAGGATCCTGAGCCGCGGCACACCGTGTCATGGCAGCCGCCGAGTAGCGCGGAGGGGCAGAGCCATCCGAGCGCCGAACCGGCGACCGTGTACATCGAGCCGGTCGGCTCCGGCCCGATTCCGGTGGCCGACGGGTCCCAGGTGAGCGGCGGCCCGTCCGGCGCGTACCCGGTCAGCGGCGGTCCGTCCGGGCCGTACCCGGTCAGCGGTGGCCCGTCCGGGCCGTACCCCGTGAGCGGCGGCTCCTCCGGCCCGCACCAGGTCGGCGGTGGCCAGTCGGGTGCGTATCAGGTGGGCGGCGGTCAGTCGGGCGCGTACCAGGTCGGTGGCGGTCAGTCGGGCGCGTACTACGTCGACCCGGCGACCTCCGGCGCGTACCCGCCCAGCGCCTACCCGCCGCCGTCGCCGCCCCAGTCCCAGCAGCCGCAACACCAGCAGCCGCAACACCAACAGGTGCAGCAGCCGCACTTCGCCCAGCACGCGGCGCGGCCGGGTTCGGGGTCCGCGCACGAGGTGTCCTCGCAGCGGTTGATCAAGCAGGAGAAGCGCGCGCCGCAGTCGGGCTGGCGCAGGACGCTGCACACGATCACCGGCGGCCTGGTGAACCTCGGCGAGAGCCCGGCGGACCTGCGTCGCCGCGAGCTGATCACGCGGATCAACCAGCCGCTGCGCGGGTGCTACAAGATCGCGATGCTCAGCCTCAAGGGCGGCGTCGGCAAGACGACCACCACGACGACGCTCGGCTCCACCTTCTCCTCGCTGCGCGGCGACCGGGTGGTCGCGGTGGACGCGAACCCCGACCGCGGCACGCTGAGCATGAAGATCCCGAGGGAGACCACGGCGACCGTGCGGCACCTGCTGCGCGACGCCAAGCGGATCACCAGGTACAGCGACGTCCGCGCGTACACCTCGCAGGGGCCGAGCCGGCTCGAGGTGCTGGCCAGCGAGCAGGACCCGGCCGTGTCCGAGGCGTTCAGCGACGAGGACTACCAGCGCACGGTGACGCTGCTTGAGCACTTCTACAACATCGTGCTCACCGACTGCGGCACCGGCCTGATGCACTCCGCGATGCGCGGCGTGCTGGAGTCGGCCGACTCGCTGGTGATCGTGTCGTCCGGCTCGGTGGACGGCGCGCAGAGCGCCGCGGCGACGCTGGACTGGCTGGACGCGCACGGCTACCGCGACCTGGTGGCCAAGTCCGTCGCGGTGATCAACTCGGTGCGGCCGGGCTCGGGCAAGGTCGACCTGGACAAGCTGGCCGCGCACTTCGGCGCGCGCTGCCGCGCGGTGTGCCGCATCCCGTTCGACCCGCACCTTGAGGAGGGCGCGGAGATCGAGTTGGACAAGCTCGGGCCGGACACCAGGCTCGCGCTGCTGGAGCTGGCCGCGACCGTGGCCGACGACTTCCCGAACTAGCCAGGCAAAGGCGGGTTTGCCCCCGCCTGAACGTAAAGCTCCGCCTAAACGCGTGGGCCCCGCAGCACCGGCTGATCTCGGTGCCACGGGGCCCACTGCGCTGTCTTGAGTTATGCGCTGTCTCGGTTATGCGGGTGGATCGTCTCGACGCTTGGTCTCCTCGGCGAGCCGGCGAAGGAACTCCGGGTCGTCGTCGGGAGCCATCGTGCGTCGGGACCCGACCGCGACGCGTTGGGGGCCGAACGCTCGCCACACCAACACGGCGACGGTGAGCGCGCCGATCGCCGCGAGGACAAACAGCATGGCCGCCACCTCCAACATCGTCTGCTCCACGAGGTTAGCTCGCGAACCAGCGTCCTGTGCGTGCAGCCGCCACCCGATCCGGTGCCGTCAGTGCCGGACGGGCTCGGTTGCCTCCGTGGTGAGTTCGGACAGCAGGGCCTTGACCTCGGACTCCCGGAAGCGGCGGTGGCCGCCGGGCGTGCGAATTGAGCCGATCCGGCCTGCGGTGGCCCAACGAGTGACAGTCTTGGGGTCGACCCTGAACAGGGTGGCAACCTCACCGGGGGTGAGCAGTCGCTCGCTGGCGTGTTGACGGGGAGTCTGAACGGACGCAGTCACTCTCGTCCTCCTAGGCGTCGATCGCCGGTGGGGATCCGGCGTACCGGTCGCATCGTGGCACTTCACCCGTCGGGTACTCGAACGCTTGGCTCATAGTAAAGGGGGAGTAAGGGACGAATGGAGCGCTTCGGACATTGGTGCTCCCGCCTCTAGTCTCATCGGGGTGGATGCTCTCGATCGACAGATCATCGCCGCGCTGAGGGTCAACGGCAGGGCAACGTACGCCGATCTCGGCCGCAAAGTGGGCCTGTCCGCGTCGGCCGTGCACGAACGCGTCGGCAAGTTGGAATCAACGGGCGTCATCACCGGCTACCACGCCGTCGTCGACCCGCGCGCGGTCGGCCTCGGGGTGACCGCGCTGGTCGGCATCCAGCCGACGGACACCGCCGACGACAACGAGGTCGCCGCGTCGCTCGGCGAACTGGTCGAGGTGGAGTCCTGTTACGCCGTGGCGGGCGAGGAGGCCTTCGTGGTGAAGGTCCGCGTCGCCACCGTCGACGACCTGGAACAGGCGTTGGGTCGCCTGCGCCGGATCTCCGGCGTCGCGCGCACCAGGACCACCGTCGTGCTGTCCACCCGGTTCGAGGGCCGCCCCAACTCCCCTGAGGAGGACCTGGGGCACGCCGTCGAGCCGCCGACGCAGGGCGCGTAACCTGGGAAACCGTGCAGACCGGATCCGAGGAAACCGCCGACCGGGACGAGCCGTCCGCCGGGCATCTCGGCCGTGACGTCGCCGTGTACACGCTGGCCAGGTTCGGCATGATCGCGGCGGCGATCGGCGTGCTGGTGCTGTGCCACGTGCCGCTGCTGGTGGCCTTCGCGGTCGCCATCGTCGTGGTGCTGCCGCTGTCCCTGCTGGTGCTGCGGGGCCTGCGCGGCAGGGTGGCCAGCGGCCTGGCCGCGCGCGCCGAGGAGCGCGCCCAGCTCAGGGCCCAGCTGCGCGGCTGATCTTCGACCGCCGTCCCCGCCGCTGTCAGGATCGGACTCGCGGTGAGGGTAAAGCCGCACGTAGTGTGCGGTTCGTGACAGTCGTTGACCGATGTTGTGAGGTAACCAGGGACTGGGTCTGCGAGGCCGTCCGGATCATCGAGGCGGACGCCAACCGCAGCGCCGACACGCACCTGCTGCGGTACCCGCTGCCGCCGGACTGGGGCGTCGACCTCTACCTGAAGGACGAGTCGACGCACCCGACCGGTTCGCTCAAGCACCGGCTCGCGCGCTCGCTGTTCCTCTACTCGATCTGCAACGGCTGGATCAGCGAGGGCACCACCGTCATCGAGGCGTCCTCCGGCTCGACCGCCGTGTCCGAGGCGTACTTCGCCAGGCTGCTCGGGCTGCCGTTCATCGCCGTGATGCCGCGTTCCACCAGCCCAGAGAAGATCACGCTGATCGAGCGCGAGGGCGGCACCTGCCACTTCGTCGACCAGGCCGGCGCGATCTACGACGAGTCGCGCCGCCTCGCCCAGGAGCTCGGCGGGCACTTCATGGACCAGTTCACGCACGCGGAGCGGGCCACGGACTGGCGCGGCAACAACAACATCGCCGAGTCGATCTTCGACCAGCTGGCGCTTGAGCCGCAGCCGGAACCGGCGTGGATCGTGGTCGGCGCCGGCACCGGCGGCACCAGCGCCACGATCGGCCGCTACATCCGGTACCGCAGGCTGCGCACCAGGCTGGCCGTGGTCGACCCGGAGCACTCGGTGTTCTTCGACGCCTGGAAAACCAGCGCCCCCGACCTGGTCGGCACTCGGGGATCGCGGATCGAGGGCATCGGCAGGCCGCGCGTTGAGCCGTCGTTCGTCGGCCAGGTGATCGACCGGATGATCAAGGTGCCCGACGCCGCGTCGATCGCGGTGATCAGGCACGTCGAGCAGCTGCTCGGCCGGCGCGTCGGCGGCTCGACGGGCACCAACCTGTGGGGCGCGTTCCAGCTGGTGGCCGAGCTGCTGGCGGCCGGGCGCAGGGGCAGCGTGGTGACCCTGCTGTGCGACGGCGGCGAGCGGTACGCCAACACCTACTACGACGACGAGTGGGTCGCCGCCGAGGGCATGGACCTCGCGCCGCACCTGGCCGCGCTCGACGCGTTCCGCGCGACCGGCAGCACGCTGTAGGCCGCACCCGCCGTGGCCGAGGCCACGGCGGGCGCTCGGTCCACGCCGGCCCAGCTGCCCAGCCCGGTCAGCTCAGGACGAGGGCGACGCCGGTGGCCGCCGACCACAGCAGCATCGCGAGCCCGGTGTCGCGCAGCACGGGGATCAGGTCGCGGCCGTTGCGGCCCGCGGTCACCCTGCGCACCGCCGGCACCGCCGGGATGATCGCCAGCAGCCCGGCCAGCGCGAGGTGGTGCTTGAGGCTGACCAGCGCGGTGATCACCAGCGGCACGGCCAGCAGCGCCAGGTAGAAGTGCCTGGTGTCGGCGTCGCCGAGCAGCACGGCGAGGGTGCGCTTGCCGGACTGCTTGTCGGTCGGGATGTCGCGCAGGTTGTTGGCCACCAGGACCGCTGCGGAGAACGAGCCGACCGCGACCGCGCAGCCGATGGCGATGCCGCCGACCTGGCCGGCCTGCACGTAGACGGTGCCAAGCACGCCGACGAGGCCGAAGAACACGAACACCGCGATCTCGCCGAAGCCCGCGTAGCCGTAGGGCCGCGTGCCGCCGGTGTAGAACCAGGCGGCCGCGATGCAGACCAGGCCGACCGCGAGCAGCCACCAGTGGCCGGACAGCACCACCAGGGCGAGGCCGGCGACCGCGGCCAGCCCGAAGCAGCCGAACGCGGCGTTGCGCACCTTCTTCGGCTCCGTCGAGCCCGAGCCGACCAGGCGGAACGGCCCGACCCGGTTCGCGTCGGTTCCCCGGATGCCGTCGGAGTAGTCGTTGGCGTAGTTCACGCCGAGCTGGAGCGTCAGCGAGACGACCAGCGCGAGCAGCGTCCTGGTCAGGTCGAACCCGCCGACGACGTGCGCGGCGCCCGCGCCGACCAGGACGGGGGAGATCGAGTTGGGGAGTGTGCGTGGACGCGCGCCCTCCACCCATTGGGCGACTGTGGCCATGTCGCTCATCCTCCGTCATGACCTTTCGGGGCAAGGTGTTGACCCCAAAAGGCAGACGTGACGATCGACACCAGGTCACGCCCCGTGTCCGCGCCGGTCCGGCTCCGCGACGCGCCGAGGGCAGGCGCGTCGCGGACACCCTCGACGGACCTCGAACTCAGGTCCAGAGGTAGGTGACGGTCACCCAGGCGTTGTCGGTGAGCTTGAGGCCGTCCCAGAAGGTGCCGTCGGCGAGGTCGATGCCGGCCGGGTTCGAGACGTGCCGGCCGAACTGGTCGTGGCCGCCGTTGTAGCCGTTCTGGTAGGCGGCCTGCGCCTCGGGACGGCCCTGCGGCAGGTCGCGCCAGCTCTGCCGCTGCGTGGAGGGGTTCCAGTAGTCGTCGATGGTGTTCCACGGGCCGATGTCCCACACGGGGGCGGTCTCGCAGCGACCGCTGGCCGCGCAGACCCGCACGCTGTAGGTGTGGCTGCCGTTGGCGGACAGCCCGCGCCGGGACGGCAGCGCCACGAAGTGGTCCCGGTTGGTGATCTTGTGGCCGTTCGCGGTGGTGCCGCCGACCAGGCCCTCCCTGGTGGCGTACACCTTGTACGAGCGGGCGGCCGGCGCGAGGTCGGCCCTGGCGGTCGACGACGACGCGGTCAGGGTGAGTTTGCGCAGCTCGGGGCCTGCCGCGCCGAACGGCGCGGTCAGCACGGCCCTGACCTGAACCCTGGTGGTCGCCTCGGACAGCACGGCGTGGCCGCCCGAGGTCGCCTCGACCCATTCCGTCCAGCTCCCGTCGATGCGGGTGCCGCGCACGTCGACGGCGAGTTCCGCGCCGGTCGGCACGGAGCCCACCAGGTCGGCCTCGACGCTCGCGGTCGGCCTGGCCAGGGTGTGCGGGTCGAACACGAACAGCCCGGTGCGTTCGCCCGTGCGCGCGCTGGCCTGCTCGGCCGGGCCGCCGCCGAGGCGCAGCGTCCTGCCGTCGGTGGCGACGTTGCTGCTGTCGGGGTTGGCGGTGGACAGGTCGGCGGTCCAGGTGGCGCCGCCGGTGTCCGGGGCGGCGGCCGCGGGAACGGCGACGGCCGCGAGGGTGAGCGCGGGCAGGGCGAGGGCGATCAGGGCGCGTCTGGCGCGCGGGATGCGGCGAGGGTTGGGCAGCGTCATGGCATCTCCCAGTGACCCGGGTTCCGAGCGGGGCGACCAGCCGGCCGCCGCAGGGCCGCGCGGTCCCGGGTTGGCCCCGAGCCAATAACCGATCGTGGTTAGCTGTCAACCAGAAGCACATGATCGGTGGAAAACTATCGACCGATTGCGACGCACGGTGGCCCCGGCTGCGCCCGAACGGGTTGCTTGTGCGGGGTGCGGCTCAGTCGAACAGCGCACGCAGCGCGACGCGGTCCGGCTTGCCCGGCCTGCGCAGCTTGCTGGTGCAGGGTTCGGTTCAGTCGAACAACGCGCGCAGTGCGATGCAGTCTGGCTTGCCCGGTCCGCGCAGCTTGCCGGTGCGGGGTCCGGCTCAGTCGAACAACGCGCGCAGCGCGATGCGGTCCGGCTTGCCCGGCCCGCGCAGCGGCAGCGCGGGCAGGAACCGCACGACCTTCGGCGCCGCGGCCCTGCCGACCGCCGCCCGCACCGCCTCCCGCAGCGCCGCCTCGGCCGGCGGCGCGCCGCCGTCGACCGGCACGACCGCCGCGACCACGGCCTGCCCCCACTCCGGGTCGGGCACCCCGAGCACGCACGCCTCGCGCACCCCCGGCTGGGCCGCGAGCACCCGCTCGACCAGCACGGGAGCCACCTTCACCCCGCCGGTGTTGATCAGGTCGTCCGCCCTGCCGAGCACCTCGAGCCCGCCGGCCTGGTCGAGCCTGCCGAGGTCCCCGGTCCGGAACCAGCCGTCGGCGAACGCCTCTGCCGTGTCCGCAGGCCGCCCCCGGTAGCCCCTGGCCAGCATCGGACCGGCCAGCGACACCCGCCCGACCTCGTCCAGCCGCACCCGCACGCCGTCCAGCGGCACGCCCGCGTAGACGCAGCCGCTGGCGGTCTCGCTCATCCCGTAGGACGGCACCAGCCGCACGCCGGCCTCGGCCGCCCGCGCCAGCAGCGCCGCCGAGGCCGCCGAGCCGCCGAGCACGACCGCGTCGAAGGCGCGCAGCGCGGCGAGGCCCGCCCCGCCGGCCTCGATCAGCCTGGCCGCCTGGGTGGGCACCATCGCGGTGTAGCGCGGCCCGTCGGCGGCCAGCACCGGCCGCGCCGCGTCGGCGAACGCCTGCGGCCGGAACCCGCCGGCCAGGTCCATCGCGGCCGGCCGCCGCCCGGCCAGCAGCGACCGCCACAGCACCTGGAGGCCGCCGACGTAGCGGGCCGAGGTCGCCAACAGCCAGTCGCCCGGCCCGCCGAGCCGCGCATGGGTGGCCCGCGCCGACGCGGTCAGCGCGCCGGCCGGCAGCAGCACGCCCTTGGCCTGCCCGGTCGAGCCGGACGTGGCGATCACCACCGCCGTCGGGTCGTCGGCGGAGTCCTCGCCGGCCGCCAGCGGCTCGCCGGCCGCCAGCGACGCGGCCAGCTCCCGCGCCACCGCCGGCTGCGCCGCCGGCACCAGCAGCGCGGCGGGCCCCTCGCCGGCCAACGCCGCCGCGAGCACCGGCAACAGCTCCAGCGCGCGCGGCCCGTCGTGCACCGGGACCGCCACCACCGACCGGCGAGGCATCAGAAGTAGTGCGGGAACGCGGACCAGTCCGGCTCCCGCTTCTCCAGGAAGGCGTCCCTGCCCTCGACGGCCTCGTCGGTCATGTAGGCGAGCCGGGTCGTCTCACCGGCGAAGATCTGCTGGCCGACCAGGCCGTCGTCGATCATGTTGAACGAGTACTTCAGCATCCGCTGCGCCGTCGGCGACTTGCCGTTGATCTCCCGCGCCCATTGCAACGCCGTCGACTCCAGCTCGGCGTGCGGCACGACCGCGTTGACCATGCCCATCCGGTGCGCGTCCGCCGCGCTGTAGGGCCTGCCGAGGAAGAAGATCTCCCTGGCGAACTTCTGGCCGACCTGCCTGGCCAGGTACGCGGAGCCGTAACCGCCGTCGAAGCTGCCGACGTCGGCGTCGGTCTGCTTGAACCTGGCGTGCTCCTCGCTGGCGAGGGTGAGATCGGCCACCACGTGCAGGCTGTGCCCGCCACCGGCCGCCCAGCCGTTCACCACCGCGATGACGACCTTCGGCATGAACCGGATCAGCCGCTGGCACTCCAGGATGTGCAGCCGGCCCGCGCGCGCCCGGTCCACCGTGTCCGACGTCTCGCCCGACGCGTACTGGTAGCCGTCGCGGCCGCGGATCCGCTGGTCGCCGCCCGAGCAGAAGGCCCTGCCGCCGTCCTTGGCCGACGGGCCGTTGCCGGTGATCAGCACGCAGCCGACGTCGGAGCTCATCCGCGCGTGGTCCAACGCCCGGTACAGCTCGTCGACGGTGTGCGGGCGGAACGCGTTGCGCACCTCGGGCCGGTCGAAGGCGATCCGCACGGTGCCCTGGTCGACGGCGCGGTGGTAGGTGATGTCGGTGAAGTCGAATCCCTCGACGGGCCGCCACGCGGCCGGGTCGAACAGCTCTGAGACAGCGGGCTCTGGCACGCCTGCGAGGATATGTCCGTGTCACTGAGAGTCGATCCCGCACCGCCGGTCCGCCCCGCGTCCCGGCCGGCTAGTGCGGTGTCCAGGAATGTTGTCGGGGTGATTCCGGGATCCAGATGGTGTCTCGCAAGGCGCCGCCGCGTCCTCATCCCGCTGTTGGATGGGGGCGTGGGGGCAACGCCGCGAGACACCATCTGGGCTCGGAAGGACCCGGCAGGCGTTTCTGGACGTCGCACTGGCGACTCGTGAACCCGGCCACAGCGCAGGCCAGGGTCCTCGTCGACGAGCTGGTGCGCAACGACGTGCGGCACGTGGTGCTCTGTCCGGGCTCACGTAACGCTCCGCTGTCCTTCGCCCTGCACGAGGCGGCCGTGGCCGGCAGGCTGACGCTGCACGTGCGCATCGACGAGCGCAGCGCGGGCTTCCTCGCGCTCGGCCTGGCCAAGGGGCTGGCGCACCGCCCGCACCGGCGCGGGTTCGCCGCCGTGGTCTGCACCTCGGGGACGGCCGTGGCCAACCTGCACCCCGCGGTCCTCGAGGCGTGGCACGGCGGCACGGCGCTGCTGGTGCTCACCGCGGACCGGCCGGTCGAGCTGCACGGCACCGGCGCCAACCAGACCGTCGAGCAGCGCGGGATCTTCGGCTCGGCGGCCGGCACGGTGGATTTCCCCGTCGCCGAGCGCGGGACCGGCCAGAACGCGATGTGGCGCGGGCTGGTCTGCCGCGCCGTCGCGCGCGCCGACCGCGACCGGCCGGTGCACCTGAACCTGCCGTTCCGGGAGCCGCTGGTGCCCGACGGCACCCTGGACTGGCCGGAGCCGCTGGACGGTCGCCCCGACGGCGCCCGCTGGACCGAGCCTGCCGGCGGCCGCGTGGTCGTTGGCGGCACCCCGCCGCGCGACCTCCCGCCGCGCACGCTGGTGGCGGTCGGCGACTGCGGCTGGACCGCCGCGCACGACGCGGCCGAGGTCGCCGCCGCCAACGGCTGGCCGGTGATCGCCGAGCCGACCGGCTCCGCCGGCGTGCCGGACCGGATCGGCCACGGCTCGCTGCTGCTGGCCGCCGGCCCGCTGCCGCAGGCGCTGCGTCCCGACGCGGTCGTCGTGGTCGGCAGGCTGACGCTGTCGCGGGGCGTGCAGCGGCTGCTGCGCGAGGCCCCCGTCGTGTACGCGGTCGGCGACACCGATGGCGAGTGGGTCGACCCGCAGCACGTCGTCGCGCACGCCACCGCTCAGCTCACGACGGCCAACCTGACCGCAGACGACCTGCGCGCGGGCCGCCCCGACCTGGACGCCGGCTGGCTGGCTGGCTGGCGGCAGGCCGACGACGCGGCCGGGGAAGCGGTGAAGGCGCTGCTCGCCGAGCAGCCGTGGCCGACCGGCCTGCACGTGGCCAGCGTCCTGGTGGACACGCTGTCGGACGGGCCGGGCTATCCGCTGCTGTTCCTCGGCTCCTCGAACCCGGTGCGCGACGTCGACCTGGTCACCGACCCTGGCCAGCGGATCACGGTGCTGGCCAACCGGGGCGTCGCCGGCATCGACGGCTCGGTGTCCACCGCCGTCGGCGCGACCCTGGGTTCGTTCGCCGCGGACGACCGCGTCGGCCCCGGCTACGCGCTGATGGGCGACCTGACGTTCCTGCACGACATCGGCGGCCTGCTGATCGGCCCGCAGGAGCAGCGCCCCGACCTGACCGTCGTCGTGTTCAACGACGACGGTGGCGGCATCTTCTCCTTGCTGGAGCAGGGATCCGAGGAGCACGCGGCGAGTTTCGAGCGGGTGTTCGGCACCCCGCACGGCGCCGACCTCGCCGCCCTGTGCGCGGGCTACCGGGTGCCGCACCAGGAGGTGCGCAGCGCCGCCGAGCTGCGTGCCGCGCTGACGCCGACGCCGGGCCTGCGGGTCGTCGAGGTGCGCGCCGACCGCGCCGGACTCCGGGAGCTGCACCAGCGCCTCCGTTCGGCCGTCGCCGCTGCCGCCCTTCGCTGACCGTCGCATCGGCTGCATCCCCTGCCAGCACTGTCAATCCAGTAACGAGCCGCATCTCACGGGACAGGAACCGACTCACGGCGGGTAGTTGACCGTGCGCCCGCTGGATACGTTCGCCTCGATCAACCACCTTCTCGAGGAGGTTTGCGGGGCATGTCCATCAGATCGCGAGTCGCCAGATCCGCACTCACCGTGACGGCCGCGGCGTGCGCGGCAGTGTTGTTGGCCAATCCGGCCGGCGCCGCGGCGGGAACGCCGGGGGCGGGCACCATCGGTGACCCCTACTACCCGACCGCCGGCAACGGCGGGTACCACGCGTCGCACTACGACATCCGGCTGCGCTACCAGCCGGCGACCGATCTGCTCAGCGGCACGACCACGATCCTGGCCAAGGCCACCCAGGACCTGTCCAGCTTCGACCTGGACTTCGCGCTGAAGGTGCAGTCGATCTACGTCAACAACGCGAGCGCGACGTGGACGCAGCAGGGTGAGAAGCTCGTCGTGAAGCCCGCGGGCGACCTCGCCAACGGCAGCGACCTGGTCGTGGTCGTGCAGTACGCGGACACCCCGTCGCAGGTGAAGGTCGACGGCTTCACGGCGTGGAAGAAGACCGCAGACGGCGCGCTGGCCATCGACGAGCCCGACATCGCGCCGTGGTGGTACCCGAGCAACAACCACCCGCTGGACAAGGCGACCTTCGACGTGTCGGTCGCCGTGCCAGACGGCGTCGCCGCGCTGTCCAACGGCGTACTGGTGCGCAAGACCAAGCAGATCGACGGCTGGACGAGGTGGAACTGGCGGAGCCTCAAGCCGCAGAACACCTACGCGACGTTCATGACGGTCGGCAAGTTCGACGTGCACAGCGTGATCGCGCCCAACGGCCTGCCGTTCATCTCGGCGTACGGCACGGACATCGGCGCCAACACCGACGCGGCAAAGGCGAGCGTCGAGCGGACGCCGGAGATCCTCGCGTTCGAGAGCACCCTGTTCGGCGACTACCCGTTCGAGGCGGAGGGCGGCATCGTGCCGTCCAGCGGGCTCGGTTTCGCGCTGGAGAACCAGACCAGGCCCAACTACAGCCCGAACTTCTTCCGGTCGGGTGCCAACACGTCCGTCATCGCGCACGAGAACGCGCACCAGTGGTTCGGCGACTCGGTCTCCGTCGGCGGGTGGCGCAACATCTGGCTGAACGAGGGCTTCGCCACCTACGCCGAGTGGCTGTGGTCCGACCACGAGGGCGAGGGCACGCCGCAGGAGATCGCGGACTACGCCTACAGCAGCCACGCGTCGGATGCCGCGCTGTGGAAGGTGCTGCCGGGCGACCCAGGCCCGGACAACCAGTTCGACGACGCGGTCTACACCAGGGGCGCGCTGGCGTTGCAGGCGCTGCGCAACTCGGTCGGTGACGCGAACTTCTTCAAGATCCTCCAGACGTGGACGCAGACGAAGAAGTACAGCACCGGCAAGATCGAGGAGTTCATCGCGCTGTCCGAGCAGATCTCGGGCAAGCCGCTGTACGACCTGTTCAACACCTGGCTGTTCACCGCGGGCAAGCCCGCCACGGGCACCTCGGGTGTTGCGGCGGCGCGCGCGGCCCGCGCCGTCGTCGCGGAACCCAAGTCGTACCAGAAGATCGAGGAGACGCACCGCATCCTCGGCACGCCGAAGCACTGACGCAGTCGTGGGCCCGTAGTGCCGCACGAGGCGCTACGGGCCCACCGCCTCGGCGATCACGTTGAGGGAACTCGTTTCGCCGCAGGCCATGCCGGTCGCTTTGGTGAAGGGTTCCTCGTACGGCAGCCGTTCCCCGACAGACTCGATCCACGTTTCGCCGCCCAAACGTCCACTGTGGACGACGTCGTCGAAGCGCTCCTCCGTGAACGACAGGACCGTGAACGGCGTCCCCATCCCGGGATAGGCACCGAGTCCCGACGGCAGCACCCGCACGGTGACCGAGGGCAGTTCCGCCAGGGCCAGCAGTCGCACGAGCTGGTCGGCCATCACCCGCCGTCCGCCGGTGGGTTGCCGCAACACCGCTTCGCCGACAACGAGCTGCACCCGAAGCGGCGGGTCCGCCCGAAGTCGATCCTGTTGCCGCCGATGGCGTTCGAGCCCGAACGGCCGGACGTGCTCGGCCACCGTGATCGCCTGCGCCGACGCGACCGCCAACGCGTACTCGGGTGTTCGCAGAATCGGCGGCAGCACGTCTGTGGCCAGGCCCCTGATCTCGGACGCCTCCGCCTCGACGTCCGAGTAGTCCCAACGGGCGCACGGCAGCTCACGGCCCATGGCATCCCACAGCCGCGGGTCGTGCGCCCGCATCGCCGCGTGCGTGACGGCGTCCCGCTCGTTCTTGGGTGTGCCGTAGATCAGGCCGAGCGCGACGACGTCGGCCGGAGCGATCCACTGCGCGGCGTTCTCCAGCTTGGAGACCTTGGACTGCGAGAACCCGCCCCTGCGGCTGACCTCGGCACCGGTCAGCCCGGCGTCCTCCCGCCATCGAGCGAGCTCGCGCCCCACGGCGCGCAGTTGCAGAGACGCCCGGAATTCGTTGGCTGGCTTCATGGCGCTGAGTGACAGGCCTTCCAGGGAGTGTTGGTTCGACGGGCCGTCACACGGACGGTTGGGCGGGCACGACTTCGAGTTCGTCGGCGTCGCGCACCCGCCAGACCCCGTCGAGGAACCGCACCGGACACCGACCCCGTGAGTACTGCGGCTCGTGGTATTCCACGACCCCTTCGAGCATCCGATCGCCGACCATCGTCCGCACACGAGTACCGATCTCCATCGGCTACGCCTCTCTCGTCAGTGCCACGCCGTCGCACTTGAGTATGCAAGCTGAAGGTAGTGAAGATGACATGGATATGCAAGTGAGAGCCGGTGATGAACCCAGTCCTGGCGGCAGGCGTCAGAGGACGTCGATCACATACCGGAAGGCATACCGATCGGCAGGGAGCAACGAATCAAGCACTTCCAGTGCACGTCCATCCGAGTCGTAGGCAGTACGAAGGACCCGCACCACGGGAACGCCCTCAGGGATCGCCAGGGTCTCGGCCTCGTGAGGCAACGGCAACCGAACGTCAAGATCCTCGACGAATTGCCGGACCTCGCGCCGTACTGAACCGGCAGGGTCCGTCATCGCGGCGTGTACACCGCCCTTGATGAGTCGAGATTCAGCAACGGGCGTGCTTCGGAAAAGGTCAACGGGGTAGTAGCCGTCGCATAGCTGCATGGGCTCGTCCTCGATGGTGAACAGCCGGCGCCGGATGATCACGGCATCGCCTGTCGCGATGTCCAACCGCCCCGCCACCTCGGCGGGCGCGGCTTCCTCGGTCACCGACAACAGACGTTGATTCGCCTGCTGACCTTGGGCGGACGCCTCCGCGTTGAAGTTGCTCATCCCGGAGCTGCGGCGATCACTGTAGTTCGCACCCGTGACGAGCATCTTCACGCGCGGCCTCGGGCGCACGATGGTGCGCGCACCCTGACCTGAGATCACCAGACCTTCGGCACGCAACAACGCGATGGCCTTCCGGACCGTGGCGCGTGTGGTGTCGAACCGGTGCGCGAGATCGTTCTCCGATGGGATCGCATCGCCTGGCGAAAGGCTGTTGGCGAGGATGTCGCCGCGCAGTTCCTTGGCGATCTTTCGGAACAGGGCGATCGTCACTGCATCCCTCGCACTCTCAGATGGGCGATTTCACCTTACTGCGCGGCACGCGCAAGCACTTTTCCTCGGCAGAGCTTCGCTGGTTCACGATGTGTAGGTCCACCCTCGCCAGGCCGAGACGTCTGTCCAGATGACCGGACCCGCTGGTGGGGTCGCCTCGTACTGGGGGTACTTGTCGACCAACCATCTCACTGGCGCCTGGCGCTGCTGGTCGTCATGGATCACTCGCGCAGTTCCGTCCGCGCGTGCCCACCACAGCTTGGTCCAGTCCTCGTCGTACTGATCGATCAGCAGCGAAACGCGCGCGTTGGCACTGATGTTCCGCAGCCGTTTGAGGTCCATGGACTTCTTCGGCTTGTGGTCAACCGCGATCACCATGACGTCGCCGCGCACTGCGTACGTCACGGGAACCAGGTGAGGCTGGGCGTCGGC
The DNA here is from genome assembly GCF_008386585.1 of Solihabitans fulvus. Lineage (GTDB taxonomy): Bacteria > Actinomycetota > Actinomycetes > Mycobacteriales > Pseudonocardiaceae > Solihabitans > Solihabitans fulvus. Next base: position 292,163 of record NZ_VUOB01000010.1, on the reverse strand, counting down.
ATCCACGGTCGCCAACAGGGCATGCCTGGCGTCAGCGAACCGTTGCCTGACGACCTGCTCGCTCAAGCGCACGCCATCAGGCTAGAGCGTGGTTGGCGTACCGCGCCGCATGCGCCCGGCCTTCTGGAGTCCTCGGTGCGCTACTCCCCTGGCCTCTCGGTCATCGTGTCCAGCAGTTCGGTGATGACGTCAAGCGATCGACCCCGGTCCATGGCGATGCTGGTGAGCTTGGCGAAGGTCTCCCGGTAGGGCGCGAGTTCGCGGATCGACTCGAGCCACCGCCCGCCGTCCAACTGGCCGAGGTGGACGACGTCGTCGAAGCGCTCCTCCACGAACGACAGGATCGTGAACGGCGTGCCCATGCCGGGATACGCGCCGAGTCCCGGCGGCAGCACCTGAACGGTGACCGAGGGCAGTTCGGCGAGGGCCTGTAGCCGCACCAGTTGGTCCGCCATCACCCTGCGGCCGCCGGTCGGTCGGCGCAGCACCGACTCGCCGACGATCAGGTGCACGCGCAGGGGCGGGTCCTCCCGCAGCCGCGCTTGGTGCTGTCGGTGCCGGTCCGCGTCGAACGGCGGCAGGTGCTCTGCCAGCGTGATCGCCTGTGCCGAGGTCACCGCCAGCGCGTACTCCTGCGTCCGCAGGATCGGGGGTAGCACGTCTGCCGCGAGGATCCGCAGCTCGGCCGCCTCGGCCGCCACCTCCGCGTAGTTCCAGCCTGCGCACGGCAGGTCCCGGCCCATCGCCTCCCACATGCGCGGGTCGCGCGCCCGGACCGCCGCGTGGAACAGGGCGTCGCGCTCCTTCTCCGGCACGCCGTAGACCAGCCCGAGCGCGATCACGTCGGGTGGGTTGATGGTCTGGGTGGCATTTTCCAGCTTGGAGATCTTCGACTGTGAGAACCCGCCTCTTCTGCTTACCTCGGCCCCGGTCAGGCGAGATTCCTGCCGCCACCGAGAAAGGCCTCTCGACACGACGCGAAGTTGCAACGATGCACGGAAGTCGTCATAGTGTGCTGCCTTCATGATTATGGGTGAAGTGCCTTCCCGGAAGAGTGAGTGAGACGCGGTTGCCACTGGAACCTGACAGCGCAGACGAGTGTGTCCGGTTCTCCTCCACCGTCCTGCCGGTAGACGACAGCGGTCCACACGGCCGCCGTTTCCTTTATGCGTTCGAGGAAATCCTCCGCACACGCCCTTGTGTAGATGGCGCGCCAGTTCTCCCTGGTCAGGTCCTTGCGGCCCACGTACCAGCCGTGATCGTGAACCGTCTCCACGTGCTCAACCGCGAGCTTTCCTCGGCGTACGCGGGAGTACTCGATTCGATGCGTGCAGTGCCAGTTCCGCATGCGCCGATCGTTGGAGTGGGAAATAAATAAATGGTTTCGGCGGTGAGTGGGAATCCTTCTATTTGTCTTTTTGGACACAACGTGATGCAGTCAGGCCATCGCTGGTTGTTGTCTGAAACTGGAGGTGTCCATGCCGCGACGGTCGGAGCACACGTTTCGGGAGCGTCAGTTCGGGCGCGAGCTACGCAGGCTCCGAAAGGCTTTGAAGCTCAATCTGAAAGACGTCAGCAAAGCCGTCGGCTTCGACCACCGCAAGGTGAGTCGCATCGAACGCGGCCAGCTCCCGAACTACCACGAGATGGTCTCGATGCTGGTGACCTACCGCGTCGGCGAGAGCGAGTGGCCCGGCTACACCACGATGCTGGAGCGGGCCAGGGAACGCGGCTGGTGGTGCGCCTACGGCGTGGACCGGCAGGGCTTCGTCAGCCTGGAGAACGAGGCCTGCCTCGTCTACGAGTTCGACCTCGGCCTGGTGCCCGAGCTGCTCCAGACCGAGGCGTACGCCCGCGCGATCTTCGCGCGCTCCCGGCACGAGTCGACACCGGAGCAGCTCGACCTCGCCGTCGCGGTCCGGCTGCGCAGGCAGCAGCGGCTCACCGTGGGGAAACCGTTGCGCTATCACGTGATCATCGACGAGTCCGTGCTGACCGAACCCCGGCTCGCCCCCGCGCTCATGCGCGCCCAGCTCAGGCACATCACGCGGATGGCCGCGCTGCCCACCATCACCGTGCAGGTCATGCCGCGCGCCGCGGGCCCGCACGACGGCAGGACCAGCAGCTTCACCGTGCTGGAGTTCGCCGACGACGAGGACGTCGACGTCCTCTACGTCGAGCACGTTGGCGGCGCGGCCGACGTCGACAACGAGGCGACGGTGCGGTCCATCAAGGCGCTGTTCGGTGACCTCACGAAGCTCGCGCTCAGCCCCGACGCCTCGGCGCGGATGATCGAGCGCCTGACCGCGCGGTTGTGAGCGGCGGCCTGCCCGCAAGTCAGGAGCGGTCGGCGCCTTCGAGGGCCTCGCGCATGGGCACGAGCTTGGCGGCGGCCTCGCGGACCTCGGTGTCCGGGTCGGAGTCGGCGACGATGCCGCAGCCGGCGAACAGCCGCGCGGTGCTGCCGTCGACCTTGGCGCAGCGCAGGGCCACGCCCATCTCGCCGTCGCCGTTGCCGTCGATCCAGCCGATCGGGCCCGCGTAGCGCCCTCGGTCCATGCCCTCCAGCTCGCGGATCAGCGGGATCGCCAGCTGGCGGGGCGTGCCGCCGACCGCCGCCGTCGGGTGCACGGCCTCGCTCAGCCGGAGCAGCGAGGTCTCCCGGTCGAGGATGCCGCCGACCTCGCTGGACAGGTGCAGGACGTTGTGCAGCCGCAGCACCGACGGCTGCTCGTCGACGGTCATCGTGGCGCAGAACGGCCGCAGGGTGTCGGCCAGCGAGGCCACCGCGTACGCGTGCTCGTCCTGGTCCTTGCGGGAGCCGAGCAGGGCGGCGGCCAGATCGTCGTCGCTCACCCCCGGGCGCGGCCAGGTCGTGCCGGCGAGCACCCGCGACGACACGACCTGGCCGGTCCGCCGCAGCAGCAGCTCGGGGGTGGCGCCGATCAGCCCGTCCACGGCGTAGGCCCAGCAGTTGGGGTAGCGGGCGGCCAGCTCGCGGAGCAGGAACCGCACGTCGATCGGCCCGTCGGTGGTGGCGAGCACGTCGTGCGCGAGCACCACCTTGCCGAGCTCGCCCGCCTTCATCCTGGTGACGGCGGCGCGCACGGCGTCGCGGTAGCCGTCCACCGTCAGCTCGCCCTCGGTGTAGTGGACGCGCTTGGGCCTGCGGACCGGTTTGGCCAGCGGCCGGGTCACCGCGCTGCGGCCGATCTCGGTGACCCAACTCACGCCATCACGCTGGCCTATCACTACTTCGGGCACGATCAGCACGGAGTGCCCCGGCTCGTCGGCGAAGGCCATGCTGACGAACGCGGTCGGCCCGGTGCCGGGCACGCCGAGCTCGTTGTGCACGTCGACGCCGGCCACGTAGTCCCGCCACCAGCGGTCCACCTCGGCGAACCGGTCTGGTCCGTGTGCCTCGAACCGGGCAGCCTCGCCCCAGCCGACCAGCCCCTGACCAGCGCGGACCCAGGACAGCGCCTGGTCGGGGAACGGCAGCTGGTCGAGCAGGACGTCGACCTGCTCGCGGCGGGTGTGTACGCGCGAGAGGGCGACGGCCCTCGACGACGGTGCTGTGGTCACACTCCGAGGGTATGAACCATTGGCTGAGATCGCGCCACCCACCCGGTCCTAGACTCTCAGTTGTGGTGGAGGACGCAGTCGCAATCAGGCCTAAGCGCACATCCTTACGGGTTCGCCGGGTGGTCGGGCTGGTCCTCGGCATCGTCGGGTGCGTGGTGACCGCGCTCGCCCTGCTGTTGCTGGTCGCCTGCTGGCGGGACGACAGCGCCATCGAGTCGCATCTGGGCAAGGCGACCGCCCAGGTCATCTCCGTCGGCCTCAACCGGACCTTGGTCCGCTACGAGACGCCGGACGGCGCGGTGCACATCCCCAACGTCGGCGTGATGTACCCGGCGGGGCTGCACGAGGGCGACCACGTGAGCGTCGAGTACGACTCGACGCTGCCCGACGAGCGGGTGCGGGTGGCGGGCCGGACCGTCTCGCTCGCGTTCCTGCCGGTGGGCACGGCCGTGCTCGGGCTGTGGATCGTGCTCGCGCCGCTGGTCTGGTGGCTGCGAAGGCCCGCGCCGTTGTGGCCGGTCCGCCGCCAGATGTGACAGTAGAAGTGAAAATCGCCGCTGAGGTGTAACATCGGCCGTGTCGCGGTGGCCGATGGAGGTGGCGATGTCGAAGCCAGAGTCCGAGGGGCAATCCCCGGAGTCGGCGCGGGGTGAGCTGTCCCCACAGGACCGGTTCGACCGGATGGTCGCGGCCGACTCGCGGATCGAGCCGAGGGACTGGATGCCCGACGGCTACCGCAAGACGCTGATCCGGCAGATCGCCCAGCACGCGCACTCCGAGATCATCGGCATGCAGCCCGAGGGCAACTGGATCACCAGGGCGCCGTCGCTGCGCCGCAAGGCGATCCTGCTGGCCAAGGTGCAGGACGAGGCCGGGCACGGGCTCTACCTCTACGCCGCGACCGAGACGCTCGGCGTCGACCGGTCCGAGCTGACCGAGAACCTGATCAACGGCCGGCAGAAGTACTCCTCGATCTTCAACTACCCCACGCTGACCTTCGCCGACGTCGGCGTCATCGGCTGGCTGGTGGACGGCGCGGCCATCTGCAACCAGGTGCCGCTGTGCCGCACCTCCTACGGCCCCTACGCCAGGGCGATGATCCGCATCTGCAAGGAGGAGTCCTTCCACCAGCGGCAGGGCTACGAGCTGCTGATGACCATGATGAGCGGCACGCAGGCGCAGCGGGACCTGGTGCAGGAGTCGGTGAACCGCTGGTGGTGGCCCGCGCTGATGATGTTCGGGCCGCCCGACGCGGAGAGCTCCAACACCGAGCAGTCGATGGCGTGGCGGATCAAGCGCGACACCAACGACGAGCTGCGGCAGAAGTTCGTGAACATGTCCATGCCGCAGGCGGAGAAGCTCGGCGTCACGTTCCCCGACCCGGAGCTGCGCTGGAACGCCGAGCGCGGCCAGTACGACTTCGGCCAGCCCGACTGGGCCGAGTTCTGGCGGGTCGTCGGCGGCGACGGGCCGTGCAACCGGCAGCGGATCGCGCACCGGCGCAAGGCACACGAGGACGGCGCGTGGGTGCGCGAGGCGGCGTCGGCGCACGCGGCCAAGGCGCGGGCCGCGGCGACGGTAGGAGAGGTGGCGTCGTGACCAGCAAGGCTTCCTGGCCGCTGTACGAGGTTTTCGTGCGCGGCAAGCGCGGGCTCAACCACGTGCACGTCGGTTCGCTGCACGCTCCTGACGCGGAACTGGCGCTGCGCAACGCCCGCGACGTCTACACGCGGCGGAACGAGGGCGTGAGCATCTGGGTGGTGCCAGCCGAGGCGATCACCGCGTCCAGCCCGGACGAGAAGGACCCGTTCTTCGAGCCGAGCGGCGACAAGGTCTACCGGCACCCGACCTTCTACGCCATTCCCGACGACGTGCCGCACCTGTGAGCGCCCGATGAGCTTCGACAATGCATATGAGTCACTCCTGGAAGGCGACCAGGACGCGCACTGGGCCTTCGGCACCGGGTTCCACGAGTCCCTCGCCGGCGTCGACAGGGCGCTGCCGTCCACTGTGGACACAGCGGAACTGGCCGCGTACTGCCTGATGCTCGGCGACGACGCGCTGATCCTGTCGCAGCGCCTCGCCCAGTGGTGCTCGCGCGCGCCCGAGCTGGAGGAGGACGTCGCGCTCGCCAACATCGCGCTCGACCTGCTCGGCCAGGCGCGGCTGCTGCTGGCCAGGGCAGGCGAGGCGGAGGGGCGCGGCCGGGACGAGGACGCGCTCGCCTACCTGCGCGACGAGGGCGAGTTCCGCAACGTGCACCTGGTCGAGGCCGACTGCGGCGACGACTTCGCCGCCACCATCGCCCAGCTGCTGGTGTTCTCCACCTACCGGCTCGCGCTGTTCACCAGGCTGGCCGGCTCGGCCGACCCGGTGGTCGCGGCGATCGCGGCCAAGGGCGTCAAGGAGCTGGCCTACCACCGCGACCACGCCGCCCAGTGGGTGCTGCGGCTCGGCGACGGCACCGACTACTCGCGCGAGCGGATGCTGGCCGGGCTGGCGCGGGTGTGGCCGTTCGTCGAGGAACTCTTCGCGCCGCACCGGATCGAGCTCGGCCTCGCCGAGGCCGGCGTCGCCGTCGACCCCGCCGAGCTGCGGTCCGAAGTGGACGGTGTGCTCGACACGGTGCTGTCGGCGGCCGGCCTCACCCGTCCCGAGGCGCGGCCGCTGGCCACCGTCGCCGGCCGGGCTGGCCGCGACGGCGTGCACACCGAGGCGATGGGCTACCTGCTGGCCGAGATGCAGCACATCGCGCGTTCCCTCCCGGGAGCGGTGTGGTGATGGGCGTCCTCGACGAGGTGCGCGAGGTGGCCGAGCAGGTCGCCGACCCCGAGCTGCCCGTGCTCACCCTCGCGGACCTCGGCGTGCTGCGGGACGTCGCCGTGCGCGACGGGCGGGTGGTCGTCACGATCACCCCGACGTACTCGGGCTGCCCCGCCGTCGAGGAGATGCGCGCCGACCTGCGCGCGCGGCTCGCCGAGGCCGGGCACCACGACGTCGAGGTGCGGACCGTGCTGCATCCCGCGTGGACCACCGACTGGATCACCGACCGGGGCAGGCGCAGGCTCGCCGAGTACGGCATCGCGCCGCCCAGCCGGATCGGGCCGAGGGCGGCCGGACCGGTGCCGCTCAACCTGACCCCGCCGTCCCGCCGGGTGCCGTGCCCGCGCTGCGGGTCCCCGCGCACCGAGGAGCTGTCCCACTTCGGTTCGACCGCGTGCAAGGCGCTGCGCCGCTGCGCGGACTGCCGGGAACCCTTCGAGCATCTGAAGGAGATCTAGTGACGGCGCCTGTTCTGACGACCCGCCGACCGACCTTCCACGCGCTCACCGTGGCGCGGGTGGATCGGCTCTGCGCGGACGCCGCCGCCGTGACCTTCGAGGTGCCGGCCGAGCTGGCCGAGGCGTTCGCGTTCCGGGCCGGGCAGTACCTCACGCTGCGGCAGGAGGTCGACGGACGGGAGGAGCGCCGCTCGTACTCGATCTGCGCGGCCGAGGGCGAGGCGCTGCGGATCGGCGTGCGGCGGGTGTCCGATGGCCTGTTCTCCAGCAGGCTCGTGGACGGCGTGCGGCCCGGCGACGCGCTGGAGGTGTTGCCGCCGTTGGGGAACTTCAGCCCGGCGCTGGACGGCCCTGCGCGGCACGCGCTGGTCGCGGCGGGGTCGGGCATCACGCCGGTGCTGTCGATCGCGCGGACCGTGCTCGCCGCGCACCCCGACAACCAGGTGATCCTGTTGTACGGCAACCGACGCAGCGACACGGTGATGTTCGCCGAGGAGCTGGCCGACCTCAAGGACGTGCACCGCGCGCGGCTCCAGCTCGTGCACGTGCTGTCCCGCGAGCCGAGGGACGTCGAGCTGTTCTCCGGGCGGCTGGACGCGGACCGGCTGCGGGCGCTGTTCGAGACGGTCGTGCCAGCGGGCGACGTCGACCAGTGGTGGCTGTGCGGGCCGTACGGCCTGGTCCGGGACACCGAGAAGGTGCTGGCGGAGCAGGGCGTGCCGGCCGAGCGCGTGCACCACGAGCTGTTCTACGTCGACGAGCCGCCGCCCGCGCCCGTTCGCGCCGAGGAGCGCACCACGAGCGGCCCGACCGCCGAGGTGACCGTCGTGCTCGACGGCAGGGAGACCACCCTGTCGCTGCCCGTGGACACCCCGATCCTGGACGCCGCGCAACGCGTCCGCGCGGACCTCCCGTTCGCCTGCAAGGGCGGGGTGTGCGGCACGTGTCGGGCGATGGTGACCGACGGCGAGGTGCGGATGCGCCGCAACTACGCCCTTGACCAGGGCGAACTCGACGCGGGCTTCGTGCTGACCTGTCAGTCGCTGCCGACCTCGGACCGCGTCACAGTCGACTTCGACGCCTGACCTACCGCGCGGCCGCCCGGCGGTCAGCGCTTGGTAGGTGGGCGGTCAGCGCGCCCGGCCAGTCTTTGGTCATCGGCGGTCCGCTCCCGCGGGCCGGTCGCCAGGACAGGCCAGGGAGCACACCATGAAGAACACCAACGTCCTCATCTCCGGTGCGGGCATCGCCGGTCCGGCGCTCGCCTACTGGCTGGAGCGGCGCGGCTTCACCGCCACCGTGGTCGAGCGGGCGGCGGGGCTGCGCGAGGGCGGCAGCGCGGTCGACTTCCGGGGCGAGCAGATGCGGTTGCTGGAGCGCATGGAGGTGCTGGCGGACATCCGCGCCAAGGAGACCGCCATGGGCGCGGAGGTCGTCGTCGACGAGAACGGCAGGGAGCTGGTCAGCCTGCCGTCCTCGTTCTTCGCAGGCGAGGTGGAGATCGCCAGAGGGGACCTCACCAGGATCCTGTACGAGCGCACCAAGGACAGCGCCGAGTACGTGTTCGGCGACTGGATCACGTCGCTGACCGAGACCCCCGACGGCGTCGACGTCACCTTCGCGCACGGCGAGCCCCGCAGGTTCGACCTGGTGGTCGGCGCGGACGGGCTGCACTCGGCGGTGCGCAGGCTCGCGTTCGGCGAGGAGGAGCAGTTCAGGACGGACCTCGGCTTCTACATCGCGGGCTTCAGCACCGACAACACCCTCGGCCTCGACCACACCGGGCGGATCTACAACGAGCCGGGCAGGGGCGTGATGGTCAGCAGCTCACGGGACCACGCCAAGGCCGACGTCATGTTCGTCTTCGAGGCCGCGAACCTGCCCTACGCCCGCCGCGACGCTGGGCAGCAGAAGCGGATCGTGGCCGAGGCGTTCGCCGGGGTCGGCTGGGAGACGCCGGGCCTCGTGCGGGCCATGTGGGAGGCGGAGGACATGTACTTCGACTCGCTCAGCCAGATCCACCTGGACCGCTGGTCCACCGGCCGGGTCGTGCTGCTCGGCGACGCGGCCTGGGCGTCGGGCCCCGGCGGCTCCGCGACCGGCCTCGCCATGCTCGGCGCCTACGTGCTGGCCAGCGAGCTGGCCGCCGCCGACGGCGATCACGCCACCGCGTTCGCCGCCTACGAGGCGCACCTGCGCCCCGGTGCGGCCCTCGGCCAGAAGCAGGCCAAGGGCGCGGGCCCGTTCCTCGCGCCGGTGACCGAGAAGAAGATCAAGCAGCGCAACCGGGTGTACCGGATGCTGTCCACGAAGATTCTTGCCGGGCTTTTCAACAAGATCACCGCGGGTGCGGCCAACAAGGTCAAGGTGAAGGACTACCCGACCCTGCCCACCGTTTCCCGTGCGGCCTGACAAACGGAACTCGCCCGAACTCGCCGGAGTTCGGGCGAGATTCTTTGTCCAGGCATGATTGGATCTCTGGGAAGGATTCCCGCCCGAATGCTTCGATAGGAGTAACCTGATGGACTGAATGGGAACGTCAATTCCGGGCTAGTGGATGATCCCTGTCATGACCTGGCACGGATTCGTCGATGAATCGCGACGCGGCGGCGTCTACCTGATGGCGGTAACGCTGGTTCGGCCCCGAGAGTTGGACAGGACGCGGGTTGGCCTGCGCCGTCTCGTGAAGCCCGGCCAACGCCGAGTTCACTTCAAGAAGGAAAGTGACTCCCGCCGGCGCGAACTCGTCTCCCGCCTGCACGACCTCGGGCTCCGTGCCAGGGTCTGGAGCTGCCGTCATCACGACGACCTGGTGGCGCGGCGAGCGTGTTTGGCGGCAATCGCACGGAAAATGCTTGAGCTCGGGGTGTCCCGGTTGGCGCTGGAGAGCTGCCAGCACCAGGACATTGGTGATCGCCACACGCTCGCCGAGATAGTGGGGACGAACTCCAAACTTCTCACCTACGATCACCTGCGTCCCGGCGAGGATCCGATCCTCTGGGTGAGCGACGGTGTCGCGTGGTGTCATGGCGCCGGTGGAGACTGGCGTCGACGGGTGGGCTGCCTCGTGGACGAGGTCACCCAGGTCGATGTTCCCTAGAAAGCGCGAAGCCCGGCAACCGACCGTCCGGACGGTGAACCGGGCTCACTTTCGCCTCCTATTGGAGGCGACATGCAGACAATAGCAGAACTCAGAGCCCCGCGCAGGACTGCCACCACGCCAACACCTCTTCGGCGGCGCCGGGCGCGGCCACCAGCAAACCGTCCACCGGCAACGGGGCGTCCTCGCCGTTGCGATCCAGCACCGCGGCCCCCGATTCCACCGCAAGCGCCACCGCCCCGGCCACGTCCCATTCGTGATAGCTGTGCAGCACTGCCGCCGCCGCGTGCCCGAGCGCCACCTGCGCCACCGCCAAGGCAGGCGAGCCGAGCACCCGCACGCCCGTCCTGGCGGCCGCCGCGGTGGCGATGAACTCGCCCATCCCCGGCCACGGGCCGGTCCTGGTCAGCTCGGTGCACACGATCGCCCCGCTCGCCGTCGTCCGGTCCGTCAGCCGCACCGGCGTCCCGTTCGCCCGCATGCCCCTGCCGCGCGCCGCCGCGTAGATCTGGGACCGGTACGGGTCCGCGACCACCCCGACCACCGGCCCCCACCTGTCCAGCAGCGCCAGGCTGTAGGAGCACCACGGCATCCCGGCCACGTAGTTCGACGTCCCGTCGACCGGATCGACCACCCAGCGGAACTCGGCCTCGCTGGCGACGGTCGCGTCGATGTCGGAGTCCTCGCACACCACCGGCATGCCGGGGAACTCCGCGGCCAACACCCGCCTGGTGTGCCGCTCCAGCGTCCGGTCGGTGTCGGTCACCCAGTCGAACGGCGACTCCGTGCTGTCCGGCCGCGCCCCTCGCCCCGCGGTCGCCATGATGACGTCCGCGGCATCGTTCGCCAGCCGGCCGGCGACCTCCAGGGCGAGTGACACCAGGCCTGGGTCGACGGGCTGTGCGGGCCGAGAGGACAAGACGGTCATGCCGCCCTAGGTTCGCCGCGCAGGGTGTCCGTGATGCGACGGTCAGATGACGCTGTGCCAATCACCAGGTCAAGTCTGCACACCGCGCCGACGCGGTTCGAGGAGTTACGAAGGTGTTCCCCGCCTCTTCACGCACGCGTCGGCTGGGCGGACCCCGCACCGGCAACGGTAGGGCCCGTGCGAGTCGCGATCGTCACCGAGAGCTTCTTGCCGCAGGTGAACGGGGTCACCAACTCCGTGCTCAGGGTTCTTGAGCACCTTCGGCGGCATGGGCACGCGGCGCTGGTCATCGCGCCGGGTGCCGGTCCAGACCACCACGAGGGCACCCCGGTCGTCCGGGTCCCCTCGGTTGACCTGCCCAAGGTCTCCTCGTTACCGGTCGGCGTGCCGACCAGACGGGTGCTGACCGCCCTCGAGTCCTTCCGCCCTGACGTGGTGCACCTCGCGTCGCCGTTCGTGCTCGGCGCGCGCGGCCTGTCTGCGGCCCGCAGGCTCGGCCTGCCGACGGTCGCGGTCTACCAGACCGACGTGGCCGGTTTCGCCGGCAGCTACGGCCTCGGCCTCGGCGCGCGGGCCGCCTGGCGGTGGACCCGCCGCCTGCACACCCAGGCCGACCGCACCCTCGCGCCGTCGAGTTCCGCCGTGCAGGCGCTGCTCGGGCACGGCGTGCCGAGGGTGCACCGCTGGGCGCGGGGCGTCGACGTCGACCTGTTCCACCCCGGCCGCCGCGACGACGCGCTGCGCGCCGAGCTGGCCCCGAACGGCGAGCTGCTGGTCGGCTACGTCGGCAGGCTCGCGCCGGAGAAGCAGGTCGCCAGGCTCGCCGCGTTGAACGGCGTGCCGGGGGTGCGGGTGGTCGTGATCGGCGACGGCCCGGACGCGCCCGCGTTGCGCCGCGAGCTGCCGGACGCGGCGTTCCTCGGCTTCCGCTCCGGTCCGGCACTCGCCACCGCCTACGCGAGCCTCGACGTGTTCGCGCACACCGGCCCGCACGAGACGTTCTGCCAGGCCGTGCAGGAGGCGCTGGCCAGCGGCGTCCCGGCGATCGCGCCGGACGCGGGCGGTCCGCGCGACCTGATCCGGCACGGCCACACCGGGTTCCTGCTGTCGGACGACCCGGCCGAGCTGCGCGCCGTCGTCGACCGGTTGCGGGATCCCGTGCTGCGCGCGGACTTCGGCCTGGCCGCCCGGCGTTCGGTGCTTGGCCGCACCTGGCCCGCGCTGTGCCGGGAGCTGCTCGGCCACTACGCGGACGTGCTGGCCCAACCCCTCGCCGCAAAGGCGGCCTGAGCTCATGCGGATCGTCCAACTGGCCAACTTCTACGGCCCGCGCTCCGGCGGCCTGCGCACCGCGCTGAACCACCTCGGCGCGGGCTACGTCGCGCGCGGCCACGAGGTGGTGCTGGTGGTGCCCGGCGCGGCGGCCGAGGACGAGTCGCTGCCCGACGGCGTGCGCCGGATCGTGCTGCCGGCGCCCAGGATCCCCGGCACCGGCGGCTATCGCGCGGTCGACCCGTGGCGGGTGCGGGCCCTGCTCGACCGGCTGCGCCCGGACCGGCTTGAGGTGTCCGACCGGTTGACGCTGCGCGGCATGGGCCGGTGGGCCGCCGAGCACGGCGTGCCGAGCGTGGTGATCTCGCACGAGCGGCTCGACCGGCTGCTCCAGCAGTTCCTGCTGCCGGACGGCCTGGCGCGGCGGGGCGCGGACTGGGCCAACCGCAGGATGGCGGCCAGCTACGACACCGTGGTGTGCACCACGGAGTTCGCCCGCGAGGAGTTCGACCGGATCGGCGCGCGCAACGTCGCCCAGGTGCCGCTCGGCGTCGACCTGCGCACGTTCTCGCCGACCAGGCGGGACCGCGCGCTGCGCGCCGAGCTGGCGATGGGCGCGGACGCCCTGCTGGTGCACTGCGGCAGGCTGTCCCCGGAGAAGCACGTGGAGCGCAGCGTGGACACCGCGGCCGAGCTGCACTCGGCGGGCCACCGGGTCCGGCTGGTGGTGGCCGGCGACGGCCCAAGGCGGGAGGCGCTGGAGCGCCGCGCGGCCGGCCTGCCGGTGACGTTCCTCGGCTTCGTGCACTCGCGCGCCGACGTGGCCGCGCTGCTGGCGACCTCGGACGTCTCGCTCGCGCCCGGCCCGCACGAGACCTTCGGGCTGGCCGCGCTCGAGGCGCTGGCCTCGGGCACGCCGGTGGTGGTCTCGGAGTCCTCGGCGCTGCGCGAGATCGTCCGGCCGGACTGCGGGGCCGCGGTCGGCGACGACGCCGGCCAGTTCGCCGACGCCGTCGCCGGGCTGCTGTCGGTCAGCCAGCCGACCAGGCGGGCGGCCGCGCGGGCGCGGGCCGAGCAGTACCCGTGGCGGACGGCCGTCGACGGCATGCTGACGGCGATGCGCGCGGGCGTCTCCTGACCCGTCGGACGGCCCTGCTGGCGGCCCGGCTGGCGACCCGGCATGCCGGTGTCGGCCTGATCCTCAGCGGACCCGGCATAAGCTGCTGACATGTCGAGGGCTGGTCTGGACAAGAAACCGAGTGAGGTCGCCGAGATGTTCGACGGCGTGGCCAAGGGCTACGACCGGACGAACTCGTGGATGACGCTCGGCTTCGACCGGCGCTGGCGGGAGTGGACCAGGCGGGTGCTGGAGGCCGGACCGGGGGAGAAGGTGCTCGACCTCGCGGCCGGCACCGCCGTGTCGACCGTGGAGTTCGCGAGTTCGGGCGCGTGGTGCGTCGCCGCGGACTTCTCGCTCGGCATGCTGCGCAGCGGCGCGCACCGGGACGTGCCCAAGGTCGCCGCCGACGCGCTGCGGCTGCCGTTCGCCGACGGCGTGTTCGACGCGGCCACGGTCTCCTTCGGGCTGCGCAACTTCAGCGACACCGTGGCGGCGCTCAGGGAGATGGCCAGGGTCGTCCGGCCGGGCGGTCGGCTGGTGATCCTGGAGGTGTCCACGCCGCCGTGGCGGCCGATGCGCGCGCTGTACCGCGGCATCGGGCTGCGGGTGCTGCCGGCGATCGCGCGGCCGTTCTCCTCCAACCCCGAGGCCTACCAGTACCTTGCGGAGTCCATGCACGACTGGCACGACCAGCGGGCGCTCGGCGAGCTGATCGCCGAGGCGGGCTGGGAGGACGTGGCGTGGCTCAACCTGACCTTCGGGGTTGCCGCGCTGCACAAGGCGACCAAGCCAGTGACCGACCCGACCGCGAGCCCCTGATCTGGAGTTTTGCCCTCATCAGGTCGGGCGAAGCTGTGTCGATCGCCGAATTGAGACGAAACGGGCCGGGTTAGACTCGGCTCCACTTCGTGAACGCATTCACAAGGAGCCCAGCATGAGCCGTCGTCAGGCAGGCGAAGACGCCGAGGTGATCGTGGTCGGCGCCGGGCCGGCTGGATCAACGGCCGCCACCTACCTGGCCCGCGCCGGGCTGGACGTGGTGCTGCTGGAGAAGAGCACGTTCCCGCGCGAGAAGGTGTGCGGCGACGGCCTCACCCCGCGCGGCGTGAAGCAGCTCATCGACCTCGGCATCGACACCCGCGAGGAGGCTGGCTGGCTGCACAACCGCGGCCTGCGGGTGGTCGGCGGCGGGGTCACCATGGAGCTGGACTGGCCCGACCTGGCCACCTTCCCGCCCTACGGCGTGGTGCGGCCGAGGCAGGACTTCGACGAGCTGTTGGCGCGCACCGCGCAGCGGGCGGGCGCGCGCCTGCTCGAACAGACCACGGTGACCGGCGCGATCACCGACGAGCGCACCGGGCGGGTCGTCGGCGTCACCGCGAAGGCGGGCCAGGACCGGGTTCCGGTCACCTACCGCGCGCCGCTGGTGTTGGCCTGCGACGGGGTGTCGGCGCGGCTGGCGCTGTCGGTGGGCATCGACAAGCGCGACGACCGCCCGATGGGCGTCGCGGTGCGCCGCTACTACACGAGCCCGCGCACCAAGGACGACTACCTGGAGTCGCACCTGGAGTTGTGGGACCGCAGCGACCCCGCGCAGCCGGTGCTGTTGCCCGGCTACGGCTGGATCTTCGGCATGGGCGACGGCACGGTGAACGTCGGGCTCGGCATCCTGTCGACGTCGAAGGCCTTCGGCACCACCGACTACCGCGCGCTGCTGCGGTCCTGGCTGGACGGCACGCCGGAGGAGTGGGGCTTCCGCGAGGAGAACGCCAGCGGCAAGATCGGCGGCGCCGCGCTGCCGATGGGTTTCAACCGAACCCCGCACTACCGCAACGGTTTGCTGCTCGTCGGCGACGCTGGCGGCATGGTGAACCCGTTCAACGGCGAGGGCATCGGCTACGCGATGGAGTCGGCGCGGCTCGCCGCCGAGTGCGTCGTGCAGGCGCTGGCGCGGCCCGCTGGCCTGTCGCGGGAGCGCGCCCTCGCGGGCTATCCGGCGGCGCTCAAGCAGGCGCTTGGCAGCTACTACCGGCTCGGCAACGTGTTCAGCAAGCTCATCGGCAACCCGGTGATCATGCGTACCGCCACCAAGTACGGCATGCCGAGGGAGTCGCTGATGCGGCTGGTGCTGAAGCTGCTGGCCGGCCTGTACGACCCGAAGGACGGCGACTCGATGGACCGCGTCATCGTCGCGGCCACGAAGCTGGCGCCCAGCGCCTGACGCCCGCTAGGGCATGTCCTGACGGGACCCTTCGTGACACTCGATGTCCTGCCGGGCCTCTGCATGACATGCCCGTCCGGCGGCTGCATCGTTGCTGGTCGGAGGGTGTGCGGGCGTGATCGGGGCCACACTGTCGTGCGCGTGTCAATCCGCCGACAGTGTCGGAATTGATTGCGCCGCGTGTTCACTCGATTGAGCGAGAATATTCAACTCGCCCGCGCGGGATCATGATCAACTCCGGGAGCGCGACCCCGTCCGTCCATTGTCGACTCGGAGTGTGATCCCGTTCACCTCGTGACGAGCGGGTTGCGGGCCCGTCGCGGTGGCGTGTCCCTCCTCACGTGCGGATCTTCGCCCCGCGTGGCCTCGCGCCGCCCTGGCTGGGCGTAACCCCAGGTCAACCGCGTTGGGAGGGGGGCGAGACAGCGGCCGTATGCGCGTCCTACACTGGGCCCGCACCTTGTGAATCACTTCACAACCACACGGTGCGGCTTGTGAAGTGATTCACAAGCGCGGTACCAGTGAAGCGGTCAAGGAGCCGGCGATTACCGCCGGTTCTGTTAGGCCCGCCTAACTGAGAAGTGGGCGAAGTACACCCCATAGGGTGCGATCGGATAGCGACCGGAAGGTCGCGCGGACAAGGAAAGGACGGCGGACGGTGCTCCAGGCCTACGTCCCCCTCGTGCTGTTGTTCGCGCTTGCCGGCGCGTTCGCGCTCTTCTCGGTCGCCGCGGCGCCCTACATCGGGCCGCGCCGGTACAACAAGGCGAAGCTCGACGCCTACGAGTGCGGCATCGAGCCGTCGCCGCAGCCGATCGTCGGCGGCGGTCGCATGCCCGTCGCCTACTACCTCACGGCGATGCTGTTCATCCTGTTCGACATCGAAATGGTGTTCCTCTACCCGTTCGCGGTGTCCGCGAACGCGCTCGGCATGTTCGGCCTGGTGGAGATCGCGCTGTTCGTCGCGACGGTCGGCTTCGCCTACGCCTACGTGTGGCGGCGCGGCGGGCTGGACTGGAACTAGGCGCCGGACAAGGCGCGGGGAAGGCGGGGGTCATGGGTCTTGAGGAGAAGCTTCCCAACGGGATCCTGCTGACCAGCGTGGAGAAACTGGTCAACTGGACGCGCAAGTCCTCGCTCTGGCCGGCGACCTTCGGGTTGGCCTGCTGTGCCATCGAGATGATGACGACCGGCGGGCCGCGCTACGATCTGGCTCGCTTCGGCATGGAGGTCTTCCGCGCGTCGCCGCGCCAGGCCGACCTGATGATCGTGGCCGGCCGGGTCACCAACAAGATGGCCCCGGTGCTGCGGCAGATCTACGACCAGATGCCCGAGCCGCGCTGGGTGCTGGCGATGGGCGTCTGCGCGTCCTCCGGCGGCATGTTCAACAACTACGCCGTGGTGCAGGGCGTCGACCACATCGTCCCGGTGGACATGTACCTGCCGGGCTGCCCACCCCGCCCCGAGATGTTGATCGACGCGATCCTCAAGATCCACGCGAAGATCATGGACGAACCGCTCGGCCAGACCAGGGCCGCGATCAAGGCCGAGAGCGGCCAGCGCACCGAGTTGATCCCGTCCTCGGTCCGCTTCGCGAAGAAGAGGTGAACACGATGAGCAGCGACGACTCCGCGAACAAGCCCGTGCCCGGCGGCGAGCAGTCCAGCGCGGACCGCCCGGCCGACGGCCTCGAGCCGAGGGCCAACGGCACGCAGCCCGCCGAGGCCAAGGACAGCCCCCTGGTCGCCGGCCGCGCACGCAAGGGCATGTTCAACGTGTCCGGCTCCGGCGACACCTCCGGGTTCGGCGGCCTCCGGCTGCCGGCGCACGTCGCGCCGCCGGCCGAACGGCCCTTCGGCGGCTGGTTCGACGAGGTCGCCGACGAGCTGATCGGCGCCATCCGCGAGCGGGGCCTGCCGGCCGACACCATCGCGCAGATCACCGTTGACCGCGGCGAGATCACCTTCTACCTGCTCCGCGACCACCTCGTCGAGGTGTGCCGGATCCTGCGGGACGACCCTGCGCTGCGGTTCGAGCTGTGCAGCTCGGTGTCCGGCGTCGACTACGGCGTCGACATCCCGCAGCGGCTGCACTCGGTCTATCACCTCACCTCGATGACCTTTCGCAGGCGCATCCGCCTCGAGGTCGCCGTCGACGTGGCCGACCCGCACCTGCCGAGCGTCGTGTCGGTCTACCCGACGGCCGACTGGCAGGAGCGCGAGGCGTGGGACATGTTCGGCATCATCTACGACGGCCATCCCGCGCTGACCAGGATCCTCATGCCGGACGACTGGGACGGCCACCCGCAGCGCAAGGACTACCCGCTCGGCGGCATCCCGGTGGAGTACAAGGGCGCCGAGATCCCCCCGCCCGACCAGCGGCGGTCGTACTCGTGAACCTCCAGTCAGCGCAGGCGATGGGCGGGTGTGGACGTTGACCCAGATGAAGGAGTCCCCTGCGGGGACGGGCCCCGAGCAGGACGCCGTGGACACCAGCGTGTTCGGCGCGGACATCGTCGAGAAGGCGCGGCAGATCATCGCGCGCTACCCGGTGCCCCGTTCCGCGCTGCTGCCCATGCTGCACCTCGTGCAGTCGGTGCAGGGGCACGTGAGCCAGTCCGGCATCGCGTTCTGCGCGGCTCAGCTCGACCTGACCGCCGCCGAGGTCAGCGCGGTCGCCACGTTCTACACGATGTACAAGCGCAAGCCCTGCGGCGAGCACCTGGTCAGCGTCTGCACCAACACCCTGTGCGCGATGCTCGGCGGGGACGCCATCTACGCGCGGCTGCGTGAGCACCTCGGCAGCGACGGAAAGCCGTTGGGCCACGAGGAGACCTCGGGCGAGCCCGGCACGACCGGCTCCATCACGCTGGAGCACGCCGAGTGCCTCGCCGCCTGCGACCTCGGCCCGGTGCTCCAGGTCAACTACGAGTTCTACGACAACCAGACGCCGGAGTCGGCCCTGGAACTCGTGGAGTCGTTGCAGGCAGGGCAGAAGCCCGCGCCGACCAGGGGCGCGCCGCTGACCGGCTTCCGCGAGGTCTCCCTCCAGCTCGCCGGGTTCTTCGACGGCCGCGAGGCCGACCTCGACGGGCCGTCGGCGGCCGCCGAGACCGTGCGCGGCGCGGCGCTGGCCGCCGAGCGCGGCTGGACGGCGCCCGCCATGCCCGACCACGTCGACCTGCCGGCCGCGCCGGACAAGAAGTGAGGGGGCCGCGATGACGACCGAGGGCCAAGTCGACGACCTCACGCCGGTGCTCACCAAGCGCTGGCTGTCGCCGCAGTCCTGGACGCTGCGCACCTACGAGCAGCTGGAGGGCTACACCGCGCTGCGCAAGGCGTTGGCGGCGAATCCCGACCAGCTCATCCAGCTGTGCAAGGACTCCGGGTTGCGCGGGCGCGGCGGCGCTGGCTTCCCCACCGGCATGAAGTGGGGCTTCATCCCGCAGGGCGACGGCAAGCCGCACTACCTGGTGATCAACGCCGACGAGGGCGAACCGGGGACCTGCAAGGACATTCCGCTGATGATGGCCGACCCGCACTCGCTGGTCGAGGGCATCATCATCACCGCGTACGCGATCCGCTCGAACTTCGCGGCGATCTACGTGCGCGGCGAGGCGCTGCACTGCATCCGCAGGCTGCACGCCGCCGTGCGCGAGGCCTATGACGCCGGGTACCTGGGCAAGAACATCCTCGGCAGCGGCTTCGACCTCGACGTGGTGGTGCACGCCGGCGCCGGCGCGTACATCTGCGGCGAGGAGACCGCGCTGCTGGACTCGCTGGAGGGCAAGCGCGGCCAGCCGAGGCTGAAGCCGCCGTTCCCGGCGACCGCTGGCCTCTACGCCTCGCCGACCGTGGTGAACAACGTCGAGACGATCGCGAGCGTCCCCTACATCGTCAACGGCGGCTCGGACTGGTTCCGCGCGATGGGTCGGGAGAAGTCGCCAGGCCCGAAGATCTACTCGCTGTCCGGCCACGTCGAGCGGCCCGGCCAGTACGAGGCACCGATGGGCACCACGCTGCGCCAGCTGCTCGAACTGGCCGGCGGCATGAAGGACGGCATCCCGCTGAAGTTCTGGACCCCCGGCGGGTCCTCGACGCCGCTGTTCACCGCGGAGCACCTGGACGTCCCGCTGGACTTCGAGGGTGCCGCGCAGGCCGGGTCGATGCTGGGCACCACCGCGTTGCAGATCTTCAACGAGACGGTGTCGGTGCCGTGGGCCGTGATGAAGTGGACCGAGTTCTACAAGCACGAGTCCTGCGGCAAGTGCACGCCCTGCCGCGAGGGCACCTACTGGCTGGTGCAGATCCTGCAACGGATGGTGGCCGGCAACGGCACCCCCGAGGACATCGACACGCTGCTCGACGTCTGCGACAACATCCTCGGCCGCTCGTTCTGCGCGCTGGGTGACGGCGCCGTCAGCCCGATCACCAGCGGCATCCAGTACTTCAAGCACGAGTTCCTCGCACTCTGCGAGAGCAACGCGGCACAAGCCAAGGCACCGGCACTCGCGGGAGCGCACTGACCATGACTCTGGCACCCGAGAAGAGCGAGCTGGTGGTCCCCGAGGGCCACGTCAAGCTCACCATCGATGGCTTCGAGGTCGTCGCGCCCAAGGGCGAGCTGCTGATCCGCACGGCGGAGCGGCTGGGCATCGTGGTGCCGCGCTTCTGCGACCACCCGCTGCTCGACCCAGCAGGCGCCTGCCGGCAGTGCCTCGTCGAGGTCGAGATGGGCGGGCGACCCATGCCCAAGCCCCAGGCCTCCTGCACGATGACCGTCGCCGACGGCATGGTGGTGCGCACGCAGCTCAGCTCGCCCGTCGCGGCGAAGGCCCAGTCGGGCGTGATGGAGCTGTTGCTCATCAACCACCCGCTGGACTGCCCGATCTGCGACAAGGGCGGCGAGTGCCCGCTCCAGAACCAGGCGCTCAAGCACGGCAGGGGCGACTCGCGGTTCCACGAGCGCAAGCGCACCTTCCCCAAGCCGATCGCGATCTCCACGCAGGTGCTGCTGGACCGCGAGCGCTGCGTGTTGTGCCAGCGCTGCACCAGGTTCTCCGCGCAGATCGCCGGCGACCCGTTCATCGAGCTGCTCGAACGCGGCTCGCAGCAGCAGATCGGCGTGTCGGAGCAGAAGCCGTTCCAGTCCTACTTCTCCGGCAACACCATCCAGATCTGCCCGGTCGGCGCGCTGACCAGCGCGGCCTACCGGTTCCGGTCGCGCCCGTTCGACCTGGTGTCCACGCCGAGCGTCTGCGAGCACTGCTCGTCGGGCTGCGCACAGCGCACCGACTGGCGGCGCGGCAAGGTGACCAGGCGACTGGCCGCCGACGACGCCGAGGTCAACGAGGAGTGGAACTGCGACAAGGGGCGGTTCGGCTTCACCTACGCCACCGCCGCCGACCGGCTGCTCCGTCCGCTGGTGCGCGACGAGGACAGCGGTGAGCTGCGAGAGAGCTCGTGGACCGAGGCGCTCCAGGTCGCCGCGGCCGGGCTCGCCAAGGCCAGGGCCGGCAAGGGAGTCGGCGTGCTCACCGGCGGCAGGCTGACCGTCGAGGACGCCTACGCGTACGCGAAGTTCGCCAGGGTCGCGTTGCGCACCAACGACATCGACTTCCGGGCGCGCCCGCACTCCGCGGAGGAGCTGGACTTCCTCGCCTCGACGGTCGTCGGCACCAACCCGGCGGACGGCGGCGTCAGCTACCTCGGCCTGGCCGCCGCGCCCGCCGTGCTGTGCGTGGCGTTCGAGCCGGAGGAGGAGTCGCCGATCGTCTTCCTGCGGCTGCGCAAGGCGGCCCGCAAGGGCACCACGAAGGTCTTCCACCTCGGCCAGTTCGCCACTCCCGGCGTGGAGAAGAGCTTCGGCACGCTGCTGTCCTCGGTGCCCGGCGGCGAGCCTGCCGTCCTGGACGGCCTCGCCGAGGACGTGACCGGCGCGCTGTCCTCGGACGGCGCGGTGCTGCTCGTCGGCGAGCGCGCCGCCGAGGTGCCCGGGCTGCTGTCCTCGGTGCTCCGGCTGGCCGAGCGCACCGGGGCCGCGATCGCGTGGATCCCGCGCCGCGCTGGCGAACGCGGCGCGCTCGACGTCGGCGCCGCGCCGACGCTGCTGCCCGGCGGCCGGCTGGTCATCGACCAGCAGGCCCGCGCCGAGGTCGAGCTGGCCTGGGGCCTCACCCAAGGCGCGCTGCCGGCCGAGCCCGGCCGCGACACCGACGGCATCATCGCGGCCGCGGCGGCCGGCGAGCTGGCGGCCCTGGTCGTCGGCGGCGTCGACCCCGGCGACCTGGCCGACCCCGAGCTGGCCGAGAAGGCGTTGGCAACGGCGGGTTTCGTGGTCAGCCTGGAACTGCGGCCGAGCGCGGTCACCGCGCACGCCGACGTGGTGCTGCCCATCGCGCCCGCCGCCGAGAAGGCCGGCAGCTACCGCAACTGGGAGGGCCGCAGCCGGGCGTTCCGCAGCACGCTGGACGGCACCGGCGCGCTGTCGGACTGCCGGGTGCTCGACACCCTCGCGGTCGAGATGGACGCGGACCTGTTCACCCAGACCCCGGCCGCCGCGGCGGCCGACCTGGCCAGGCTCGGCGGCACCGGCCGTCCCTCGGGCGCCCGGCCGTCGGTCGCGGCGTCGAGCGTGCCGGAACCCGGTGCGGGACAGGCGGTCCTGGCCACCTGGCGGCGGCTGCTGGACAACGGCTCCATGCAGGACGAGGAGCCGAACCTGGCCGGCACCGCCCGCCCGGTCGTCGCGACGCTGTCTGCGGCGACCGCCGAGAGCCTCGGCGTCGAGGCGGGCCAACTGATCACGGTGAGCAGCGACCGGGGCGCGGTGACGCTGCCCCTCGAACTCGCCGACCTGCCGAGCGGCGTCGTCTGGCTGCCGGGCAACTCGGGTTCGTCCACGGTGCGGCGCAGCCTCGCCGTCGGGCACGGCGCGATCGTGAACGTCGTCGGAGGGAACGCATGAAAACCACCGCGGAACTCATCGCGGACGACCCGCTCTGGCTGAGCATCATCAAGGTCGTCGCGATCTTCGCCTTCGGCGTCGTGATGACCCTGTTCATGATCTGGCTGGAGCGCAGGGTCGTCGGCCGCATGCAGCACCGGCCCGGCCCCAACCGGGTCGGCCCGTTCGGCCTGTTGCAGTCCCTCGCGGACGGCCTGAAGCTGGCGTTCAAGGAGGACATCCGCCCGGTCGTCGCCGACAAGTGGGTCTACTTCCTCGCGCCGATCATCTCCGCCATCCCGGCGTTCCTCGCCTTCTCGGTGATCCCGTTCGGCCCCGACGTGACGATGTTCGGGCACCACACAGCGCTCCAGCTCGTCGACCTGCCGGTCGGCGTGCTGGTGATCCTGGCGTGCTCCTCGCTCGGCGTGTACGGGATCGTGTTGTCCGGCTGGGCGTCCGGCTCGCCGTACCCGCTGCTCGGCTCGCTGCGCTCGGCGGCCCAGGTGATCTCCTACGAGATCGCGATGGGCCTGTCGATCGTCGGCGTCATCCTGCGCTCACACTCACTGTCCACTTCGGACATCGTCAATGCGCAGGAGGGCGGCTGGTACTTCTGGCTGCTCCCGGTGAGCTTCGTGGTGTACGCGATCTCCATGGTCGGCGAGACCAACCGCGCGCCGTTCGACCTCCCCGAGGCGGAGTCCGAGCTGGTCGGCGGCTTCCACACGGAGTACAGCTCGCTGAAGTTCGCGCTGTTCTTCCTCGCCGAGTACGTGAACATGGTCGTGGTGTCCGCGCTGGCCACCACGCTGTTCCTCGGCGGCTGGCGGGCGCCGTGGCCACTGTCCGCGATCGACGGCGGTGTGCTGAACACCGGCTGGTGGCCGATCCTGTGGTTCGTCGGCAAGACGTTCTTCTTCCTGTTCGTGTTCGTCTGGCTGCGCGGCACGCTGCCCCGCCTGCGCTACGACCAGTTCATGCGGCTTGGCTGGAAGGTCCTCGTCCCGGTCAGCCTGGTGTGGATCGTGCTGATCGCCGCGTCCAACGCGCTGTGGAACACCCCGGGTGTCACCACGGGTCAACGGCTGATCTTCTTCGGCGTCGGCATCGTCGTGCTGCTGGTGTTCGCGCTGCTGCTGCCGGACAAACGGGTGGCCGACGACGAGGAGTTCGTGCCGGTGACGGGCAGCGGGTATCCGTTGCCGCCACTGGATCTCTCGGTGCCCAAGTCACCTCCGCGTCGGAGGCTGCCGGCCGCGCCGGAACCCGCCGAACGGGAAATGGAGCCGGCGGCTGTCGCTGCGGCAGACAAGGAGACCGGTGATGGGAGTCTTTGATTCCGTCAAGGGGTTCGGGGTCACCTTCTCGACGATGTTCAAGAAGGTCATCACCGAGGAGTACCCCGAGGTCAAGAAGATCACCGCGCCCCGCTACCACGGGCGGCACCAGCTCAACCGGCACCCGGACGGGCTGGAGAAGTGCGTCGGCTGCGAGCTGTGCGCCTGGGCCTGCCCGGCCGACGCGATCTTCGTCGAGGGCGGCGACAACACCGAGGAAGCCCGCT
This sequence comes from Solihabitans fulvus, assembly GCF_008386585.1. Lineage (GTDB taxonomy): Bacteria > Actinomycetota > Actinomycetes > Mycobacteriales > Pseudonocardiaceae > Solihabitans > Solihabitans fulvus. Next base: position 268,144 of record NZ_VUOB01000010.1, on the reverse strand, counting down.
TCTCGCCTGGCGAGCGGTTCGGCGCCGACTACCAGATCAACTACCTGCGCTGCATCGGCTGCGGCCTGTGCATCGAGGCGTGCCCGACCCGCTCGCTGACCATGACCAACGAGTTCGAGCTGGCCGACGACGACCGGCAGCGGCTGATCTACACCAAGGAGCAGCTGCTCGCGCCGCTGCTGCCCGGCATGGAGCAGCCGCCGCACCCGATGCGGCTCGGCGACAGCGACGACTACTACGTCAAGGGTCCTGAGCTGGCGCGCGGCGGGGAGCAGGCCAGGTGAGCGCCCTGTTCCTGACGCAGACGGCCGCGCAGACCGCGGCCCAGGCCGCCGACACCGTGTCCACCGGCGAGGCCATCGCCTTCTGGATCCTCGGGCCGCTGGCGCTCGCGGGCGCGCTCGGCATGCTGTTCGCGCGCAACGCGGTGCACTCCGCGCTGTGGCTCGCGCTGACCATGCTCAACCTCGGCGTGATCTACATGGTGCAGCAGGCGCCGTTCCTCGGTTTCGTGCAGATCATCGTCTACACCGGCGCGATCATGATGCTGTTCCTGTTCGTGCTCATGCTGGTCGGCAGGGACAGCTCGGACTCCGTCGTCGAGGTGCTGCGCGGGCAGCGGCTGGCGGCCATCGTGTTCGGCGTCGGCTTCGCCGGCCTGGTGGTCAGCGCGGTCGCGCGGGCGTTGACCAACGTCACCTCGGTCGGCCTCGCCAAGCAGAACACGGTGAACGGCGGCAACGTCGCCAACATCGGCACCTCGCTGTTCACCGACTTCCTGTTCCCGTTCGAGCTGACCTCGGCGCTGCTGATCACCGCGGCCATCGGCGCGATGGTGCTCGGCTTCAGCGACCGCAACGCCAAGGGCGTCAAGAAGACCCAGCGCGAACTGGTCGAGGAACGCTTCCAGGGCAACCGGCCCAGCCCGCTGCCAGGCCCCGGTGTGTTCGCCACGGCCAACTCCGTGGCCACTCCGGCGCTGCTGCCGGACGGCTCGATCGCGCCGGAGTCGTTGTCCGAGCTGATCGAGTCCACCGCCAAGGAGAGCCTCGCCGACGACCTCGCCGAGGTGTCCGGCACGGCCGATGGCCCGGACGCGCACGCGCTCAGCGGCACGAAGGAGGACCTGGCGTGACCGAGTTCGCGAGGGCGCCGATCAACCCGGCACACCTGGGCACTAGCGAGGAGGTCTCGTGACCGAGCTTGCGAGGGCACCGTTCAACACAGCACCGTTGGGCACGTGGTCGACGAGCGTTAGCGAGGAGGTCTCGTGACCCCGTCCTACTACCTGCTGCTGTCCGCGGTGCTGTTCAGCCTCGGCGCGGTCGGCGTGCTGGTGCGGCGCAACGCCGTCGTGGTGTTCATGTGCGTCGAGCTGATGCTCAACGCGGTGAACCTGAGCCTGGTGACCTTCGCCAGGATCAACGGCTCGCTCGACGGTCAGGTGATGGCGTTCTTCGTGATGGTCGTCGCCGCCGCCGAGGTCGTGGTGGGTCTCGCCATCATCATGTCGATCTTCCGGACGCGCCGCTCGGCCTCCGTCGACGACTCCAACCTGCTGAAGTACTAAAGGGGCACTGGTGACGGTGTTGACGCTCGACCCTGTAAGCAGGTCTGCGGTGACCAACCTCGCGGCCGACGCGCAAGGAGCAACCGGCCTCGCGGGCTCCGCGTGGCTGCTGCTCGCGCTGCCGACGCTCGGCGCGATAGTGCTGCTCGTCGGCGGCCGCCGGACGAACAAGTGGGGACACATCCTCGGCTCGGCGACGGTGCTTGGCACCTTCGTGTACGGCCTCGCGTTGTTCTTCTCCACCACCGGCCTCGACGCCTACAAGCGGACCCAGGAACTGCACCTGTTCGCCTGGATCCCGGTCAACGCGCTCAAGGTCGACTTCGGCCTGCGCCTCGACCCGCTGTCGCTGACCTTCGTGCTGCTGATCACCGGCGTCGGCGCGCTGATCCACATCTACTCGGTCGGCTACATGTCGCACGACCGGGACCGGCGGCGGTTCTTCGCCTACCTCAACCTGTTCGTCGCGGCGATGCTGTTGCTGGTGCTCGGCAACGGGTTCGTGACGCTGTACTTCGGCTGGGAGGGCGTCGGTCTCGCGTCCTACCTGCTGATCGGGTGGTACCAGGACCGGCCGTCGGCGGCCACCGCCGCCAAGAAGGCGTTCCTGATGAACCGGGTCGGCGACCTCGGCCTCGCCGTCGCGATCTTCCTGATGTTCGCGAACCTGGGCACCACGCAGTACTCCGAGGTGTTCGCGAAGATCGGCACGCTGCCGTCGGGCACGATCCTGGCGATCACGCTGCTGCTCCTGCTCGGCGCGTGCGGCAAGTCCGGCCAGTTCCCGCTCCAGTCCTGGCTGCCCGACGCGATGGAGGGCCCGACCCCGGTCTCCGCCCTGATCCACGCGGCGACGATGGTGACCGCGGGCGTCTACCTGATCGCGCGGTCCAACCCGATCTACGACCTGACCGGCGACGGCAGGCTGATCGTCACGATCATCGGCACGGTCACGCTGCTGATCGGGTGCATCGTCGGCTGCGCCTACGACGACATCAAGAAGGTGTTGGCGTACTCGACGGTCAGCCAGATCGGCTACATGATCCTCGCGGTCGGCCTCGGCCCGTTCGGTTACGCGCTGGGCATCATGCACCTGCTCACCCACGGCTTCTTCAAGGCTGGCCTGTTCCTCGGGGCCGGCTCGGTGATGCACGGCATGAACGACGAGGTCGACATGCGCAAGTTCGGCGGCCTGTGGCGGCTGATGCCGATCACGTTCGTCACCTTCGGCCTCGGCTACCTCGCGCTGATCGGCTTCCCCGGCCTGTCCGGCTACTTCTCCAAGGACGCCATCATCGAGGCGGCCTTCGGCCAGGAGGGTTGGCGCGGCTGGGCGTTCGGCGGGGCCGCGCTGCTCGGCGCGGGCCTCACCGCGTTCTACATGACCCGCCTGGTGCTGATGACCTTCTTCGGCGAGAAGCGCTGGAAGGACCTGAAGTCCGCGGACGGCAAGGACTTCCACCCGCACGAGTCGCCGAAGTCGATGACCATCCCGATGATCATCCTGGCGATCGGCTCGGTCGGGGCAGGCGCGTTCCTCTCCGTCGGCAACCGGCTGGTCGACTGGCTCGAACCGAGCCTCGGCGGCCTCAAGGAGAGCGAGCACTTCGTCATTCCCAAGGGCACCGTGACGATCCTGACGATCGTGCTGATGCTGCTCGGGGTCGGCGCGGCGTGGCTGTTCGTCGGCCGCAAGCCGGTGCCGGTGACGCGGCCGGCGCGGGTGTCCTTCCCGGTGCGTGCCGCGCGGGCGGACCTCTACGGCAACGCCCTCAACGAGGCGCTGTTCGCACGTCCCGGCACCTGGCTGACCAGGGCGCTGGTGTTCGTTGACAACAAGGGCGTCGACGGGGTGGTGAACGGGTTGGCCGCCATGCTCGGCGGCACCTCGGGCCGACTTCGCCGGGCACAGACCGGTTTCGTGCGCTCCTATGCGCTGAGCATGCTGGGAGGATCCATCCTCGTGGTAGCCGCACTTCTGGCAGTGAGGTTCTCGTGAACCACGTCCTGCCCGTCACGACGAGCGGCGGCGGTGGCATGTCCGCCCTCCTGATCGTGCTGCTCGTGCTGCCGCTGGTCGGCGCGGGCGCGGTCGCGCTGCTCCGCGCCAACGACCGGACGGCGAAGCTCACCGCGCTGGCCTTCTCGCTGGTCGAGCTGGTCCTCGCGATCGCGGTATGGGTCGGCTACGAGCCCGGCGGCACGCGGTTGCAGATGACCAGCTCGGTGGAGTGGATCGCCTCCTTCGGCGTGCACGTCTCGTTCGGCATCGACGGCATCGCGCTGGTGATGATCGCCGTCATCGCGCTGCTCGTGCCGGTCATCATCGGCGCGGGCTGGGTCGAGAAGCTGCCGGCCGGGCGGACCTCCGGCGGGTTCCTGTCGCTGATCCTGTTGCAGGAAGCCATCACCATCGGCGTGTTCTCGGCGACCGATGTCTTCCTGTTCTACGTGCTGTTCGAGATCATGCTGATCCCGATGTACTTCCTCATCGGCGGTTACGGCGGCGCGCGCAGGCAGTACGCGGCGGTGAAGTTCTTCCTGTACTCCTTCCTCGGCGGCCTGATCATGCTGGCCTCCGCGATCGGGGCGTACGCCTACTCGGCCGACCACCTCGGCGGTTCCGGCACCTTCGACTGGGCCACGCTGGTCACGGTTCTCAAGACCGCGCCGACCTCGACGCAGGTGTGGCTGTTCCTCGGCTTCTTCCTGGCGTTCGCGATCAAGGCGCCGCTGGTGCCGCTGCACACCTGGCTGCCCGACGCGGCCGCGGAGGCCCCGATCGGGGTCGCCGTGCTGCTGGTCGGCGTCCTGGACAAGGTCGGCACGTTCGGCTTCCTGCGCTACTGCCTGCCGATGTTCCCGGCCGCCAGCAAGCAACTCGCGCCGCTGGTGCTGGTGCTCGCGGTGGCCGGCGTCATCTACGGCTCGCTGCTGGCCACCGGCCAGCGGGACATGAAGCGGCTCATCGCGTACGTGTCGATCGCGCACTTCGGCTTCATCGCGTTGGGGATCTTCGCGTTCAGCTCGCAGTCCGAGGTCGGCGCGGTGTCCTACATGCTCAACCACAGCCTGGCCACCGGCATGCTGATCCTGGTGCTCGGCATGATCATCGCCAGGGGCGGGTCGACGCTGATCTCCGACTACGGCGGCATGGCGAAGGTGACGCCGCTGCTCGGCGGCATGCTGTTGATCGCGGGGCTGTCCACGTTGTCGTTGCCCGGCACCAACTCCTTCGTCAGCGAGTTCCTGGTGCTGATCGGCTCCTACCCGCGCGAGCCCGTCTACACGGTCATCGCGACCGTCGGCATGGTGCTCGCCGCGCTGTACGTGTTGTGGCTGTACCAGCGGATCATGCAGGGCCCGGTGCGCGGCACCGCGCTGGTCGGCCTGGCAGGCGGGCCGGGCACCGCCGTCGCTCCGGAGATCGGCGCGAAGTCCGCGATCGGCGACCTGTCCAAGCGGGAGATCGCCGTGCTTGCGCCGCTGGTGGCGCTGATCCTGGTGCTCGGGGTCTACCCGAAGCCAGTGCTTGACGTGATCACCCCGTCAGTGGGGGCGACGATGACCGAGGTCGGGTTCGCCGACCCGGTCGCCGCGCAGGGAGGCAACTGAGGTGTCCGCGATGTCAGGGTTCTTCTCGCAGGCGCAGCAACTCCAGGCGCCGGACGTCGCCTACCAGGCGGTCCTGCCGATGCTGCTGGTGCTCGGCGCGGCCTGCGTCAGCGTGCTGTTCGAGGCGTTCCTGCCGAGGGAACGACGCTGGGGCTGGCAGGTCGCGCTGACGGTCGTGACGCTGGCCGGCGCCGCGATCTCGCTGATCGTCTACGGCAACGACGCGCCCAAGGCCGGCGTGAAGACGTTCTCGGACGTGCTGACCATCGACCGGCCGACGCTGTTCCTGTGGGGAACGTTGCTGCTGCTGGCCTTCGGCGCGGTGCTGCTGATCGCGGACCGCTCGGTCGAGCCGGGCGGCGCGTTCGTGGCGCAGGCGGCGATCCGGCCAGGCACGCTCCAGGACCGCGTGCAGGCGGCCAAGGTCGGCATGCAGACCGAGGTCTTCCCGCTGACGCTGTTCGCGCTCGGCGGCATGATGGTCTTCTGCGCGGCCAACGACCTGCTGACCATGTTCGTCGCGCTCGAGGTGCTGAGCCTCCCGCTGTACCTGATGGCAGGCCTTGCGCGGCGGCGCAGGCTGCTGTCGCAGGAGGCCGCGGTCAAGTACTTCCTGCTCGGCGCGTTCGCGTCGGCGTTCTTCCTCTACGGCATCGCGCTGCTCTACGGCTACGCGGGCTCGGTGAAGCTCGCCGACATCGCCACCGCGGCGGCCGGCACGAACCGCTCGGACACGCTGCTGTTCGCCGGGATGGGCCTGCTGGTGGTCGGCCTGCTGTTCAAGGCGTCGGTCGGCCCGTTCCACACCTGGACCCCCGACGTCTACCAGGGCTCGCCGACGCCGGTCACGGCGTTCATGGCCGCGTGCACGAAGGTGGCCGCGTTCGGCGGCATCCTGCGCGTGCTGATGGGCGCGTTCGCGTCGACCAACTGGGAGTGGCGGGGCGTCCTGTGGGGCGTGGCCATCGCCTCGATGGCGATCGGCGCGGTGCTCGGCCTGACGCAGACCGACGTGAAGCGGATGATCGCGTACTCCTCGGTGGCGCACGCTGGCTTCCTGCTGGTCGGCTCGATCGCGCTGACCAGCAAGGGTGTCTCCGGCACGCTGTTCTACCTGCTGGCCTACGGCCTGACCACGGTCGCCACGTTCGGCATCGTGAGCCTGGTCCGCGACGCGGACGGCGAGGCGTCCCACCTGTCCCAGTGGGCCGGGTTGGCCAAGCGCTCGCCGATCGTCGCAGGGGTGTTCACCTTCCTGCTGCTCGCGCTCGCCGGGATCCCGCTGACCAGCGGTTTCGTCGGCAAGTTCGTGGTCTTCTCCGCCGCGCTCCAGAGCGGCATGGCGCCGCTGGTGGTGGTCGCCCTGGTGTTCAGCGCGGTCGCCGCGTTCTTCTACCTTCGGGTGATCGTGCTGATGTACTTCAGCGAGCCCGCGGCGGACGGCCCGACGGTGACGGTGCCGGGCGCGTTCACCACGATGGCGATCACCATCGGGGCCCTGGCGACGTTGGTCCTCGGCGTCTTTCCGAGCTTTGCCCTCGATTGGGCGGGTGCTGGCGGCTTTACCTTCTGAGCCTACGTAGGCTGCTACCCGTGACCACGAGCGAGCGTGCGGGACTGGGGGGAGCACAGGGGTTCCAGTTGGCCGACCCCGTGCTCGCGGAGGCAGTGCAGAGCGGCCTCGCCGAGGTGGAGTCGATGCTGCACAGCGTTGTGCAGAACGACTTCCTCCCGGTGACGGAGGCCGCGCTGCACTTGATGGAGGCGGGCGGAAAGCGCATCCGCCCGCTGTTCGCCCTGCTCGCCGCCCAGTTCGGCGACGCGGGCAGGGAGAACGTCCGCAAGGCGGCTGCGGTCGTCGAGCTGACCCACCTGGCCACGCTCTACCACGACGACGTGATGGACGAGGCGACCATGCGGCGCGGCGCGGTGAGCGCCAACGCCAAGTGGGACAACACGATCGCGATCCTGACCGGGGACTACCTGTTCGCGCACGCCTCTCGGCTGGTCTCCGAGCTAGGCACGGACGCGGCGCGGATCATCGCCGAGACGTTCAGCGAGCTGGTCACCGGCCAGATGCGGGAGACGATCGGCCCGTCGGTCGGCGAGGACGCGGTGGCGCACTACCTGACGGTGGTGCACGAGAAGACCGGCTCGCTGATCGCGACGGCCGCGCGGCTCGGCGCGATGTTCTCCGGCGCGGACGCGGCCGCGGTCGACGCGTTGACCCGATACGGCAAGGTCATCGGCACCGCGTTCCAGATCTCCGACGACGTCATCGACATCGCCTCGCCCGCCGAGGAGTCGGGCAAGACGCCCGGCACCGACCTGCGCGAGGGCGTCAAGACGCTGCCGATGCTCTACGCGCTGGCGCAGGAGCGGCCGGCGGACACCAGGCTGCGCGAGCTGCTCGCCGGGCCGATCACCCTCGACGCCGAGGTCGCCGAGGCCCTCGACCTGCTGCGGGCCTCCGAGGGCCTGCTGCTGGCCAGGCAGACCGTCGCCGACTACGCGGACCGGGCGCGGGCCGAGCTGGCCGCGCTGCCGGACTGCCCGGCGCGGGACGCGCTGGAGTCGGTGACCGAGTACGTGGTCGAGCGCACAAACTAGTCCAGCTGGCCAAGCCGGGTCTCGGCGAGCTCGGGGACCCGGTCCCGCCGCGGCCTGCGGCGGGCCGCGTCGACGGTGAACACCAGCAGCGCGAGCCACACCAGGCCGAAGCCGAGCCAGCGGGACGTCGGCATCGGCTCGTGCTTCACGAACACGCCCCAGGCGAACTGGAGGATCGGCGCGAGGTACTGGAGCATGCCGAGGGTGACCAGCGGCACCAGGCGGGCGGATGCGCCGAACAGCAGCAGCGGGATGGCCGTGACCGGGCCGGTCGACAGCAGCAGCAGGGTGTGGCCGAGGCCGTGCCCGGTGAACGTGCCGGCGCCGGTGGCGCCGAGCCAGACCAGGTAGCCGACGGCGAGGGGCCCGAGCACCAGGCTCTCGGCGGTCAGGCCGCTCACCGCGTCCAGCGGCAGGGTCTTCTTGAGCAGCCCGTACACGCCGAAGGACAACGCGAGGGTCAGGGAGATGACCGGCACCCTGCCGTAGTCGACGGCGAGCACGACCACGGCCAGCAGGGCGACACCCAGCGCGACGTACTGCGGCACCCGCAGCCGCTCCCGCAGCACCACCACCCCGAACAGGACGCTGACCAGCGGGTTGATGAAGTAGCCGAGCGCGGTCTCCACCACGTGCCCGCTGTTCACGCCGTAGATGTAGGTGATCCAGTTCACGGTGATCAGCACGGCGGCCAGCGCCACCAGCAGCCACGACCGCGCCGGCAGCGCGCGCAGCACCGGCCAGCGGCCGAACAGCAGGGCGACGGCCACCATGACGACCATGGTCCAGGCGATGCGCTGGGCGACCATCTCGATCGCCCCGGCAGGGGCGAGCAGCGGCCAGTAGGCGGGGAACAGCCCCCAGAGCACGTAGGCGACTGTGCCGAAGATCACACCTTGGGAGCCGCTGCGGCGGCTGATGCGTCCCACCGCCTGCGTGGAGCCGTTCATCAGGGGTGGCACGCGCCTACCCTACGCTGGAGTTTGGCCACAACTGACCTGCACTTCATCCCGCCGGGCTAGGTTAGAACCACCCGATCGGGGCCCGATGACGGGGCGTATAACGTCGACGAGCCTCCTGGGTTTGGCGACGGTCCCGCCTACGGGCGATAGTCCTCGTTCGGACAGACCTGCCCCGAGTCCTCGGGTGTACGGGGCTTGAGATGGTGGGCCGCCAGGTACCGTGCCGGCGGCCGGTAGGAGGGACTTCCCGTGGTGTCGCTCTTCGGGCAGGTCTGGCTGTGGAGCCTGCTCTCTTTCGTGCTGGGCGCCCTGCTGCTGTGGCTCGTGCTGGCGCGGCCGGCCAGACGGCACGCCGACGAGCTCGCGGCGGAGCTGGCCAGAGTCAGAGCCGCGGCGCAGAGTCAGCAGCGCGTCGCCGAGAGCCCGGTCGCGCGCGCCGCGGCCGAGCCGGCGTCGGCGGCGGGCGAGGACGCCTACGAGGACTGGCGGTCCGAGGTCCCGGCGGCGCGGCCGTACACCCTGATGGACGACGTGCTGGAGCCGGAGCCGCAGCGGGCCCGCTGGGACGACGAGCCGAGGGCGTACCCCTCGGCCGACCGGCGACCGGAGCCGCCCACCCAGTTCGTCGAGGCGGACGGGCAGCTCGACCACCGGTTCGCCGGCTCGGACCTGGCCGCCGACGACCACTTCGTGACGCAGGGCGGCGCCGAGAGCACCAGCCTGATGCACCGGCTCGCCCCGGCCCCAGACGACAGCGCCGAGCACGCCGTCGACGAGCGGCCGGAGCACCACGACCAGGACGACTACGAGGACTACGAGTCGTCCGAGTCCCGGCACGGCCTGCTGGACGACGCGGCCGGCCTGCCGATGCCGGCCGCCGACGAGACCACCGTGTTCCCGCACGGCGTGTTCGACGACCGGCACGACCGGCACGACGGTCACGCCGGGCACGACCAGTACGACGACCGGTACGAGGACGGGTACGACCAGGAGCTGCCGGCCGAGCAGCCGCACGGCCATGGCGACCCCGGCGGTCCCGCCGCGACACCAGGCGCCTACGCGCCCGAGCCGACGGCCCCCGCCGAGCTGGACGTCACCGACACCGAGCTGGCCGACCTCGGCAGCTCGCACCGGTACCCCTACCAGCCGCGCCAGGACGCCGAGCTCGCGGCGCCGCCCGCACCTCCGCTGCACGAGGGCGACTGGCTCGACGGCGACGACCCCGCCGACGACGTCTTCGCCGAGGACATGTCCGAGGAGCACCACGCCGCCGCCGCGGCCAGCACCGGACCCGTCTCGGCCGAGATCGTGCGCGCCGCCGAGCGCGCCATCGCCGAGCGGGACGCTGCCCACGAGGACGCCGCCTACGAGGACGCCGCGTACGAGGACGAGGACGCCCACGCCGGCGCGGAGTCCCGGCACGGCCTGCTGCCCGCCGACGAGGACGAGCACGGCTACGCGCCGGCCGAGGCGGGCGCCGGCGCCGCGCGGGCCGACTACCGCGACGGCTTCCTCAGCCACGCCGACGTGGACGAGGCCGAGCACGCGGACGACCTGTTCGCCGGCCCGGCCGAGCCCGACCTGTTCGCCGAGCACGGCGCGGAACACACCCAGCTGCTGTCGGTGGCGGAGATCGCCGACGAACAGGCCGTTGCGGGAGCAGCGGCCGAGAACCTGACCGAGCCCCAGGAGGTCGACGAGCCCGTGCGCGGCGCAGACGAGGCGAACGTCCACGCGAACCAGGTGCCGGCCGTCCCGCCACTGCCCAAGCGGCAGCCGAAGGCCGTGCAGGCGCCAGGGTCCTCGTCGACGTTCGACGCGTTCGGCGGCGGATCGTCGGCGGCGTCGATCAGGTCGGGCTACTCCGCCCCGCAGGCGCCGGTCCCCGCGTCCGCCCCGGTCGCCCCGCCGGTCTCGCAGCCCGCGCCGGTCGCGGCCGTGGACCGGCCGCGCTCGCTGTTCGAGCCGGTTATCGACCCGGACCAGGACCGCGACGGCGTGAGCTACCCGCCGCTGCCCACCTCGGGCGTGCCGCGCCCGGCGGAGGCCCCCGCGCCGCCGCCCCGCCCGCAGCGGCAGTACGACGACACCCCGTTCGTGCCGAAGTTCGTGCCGGACGGCACCCCGCTGCTCGGCGGGCTGCCGCAGCGCCCGACAGGGGGCTCCGGCTCGCCAGCCACGGCCGAGCCGTTCGCGCCGTCGCCCGAGTACGCCAGGACCGCGCCAGCGCCGGCCGAGGCGTCCTCGGAACCCGAGGTGGACTTCTTCGGGGTTCCGGTGCGCAGCAACGGGGTCACCCGGCCGCGGCGCACCGAGGCGTTCAATCCCCGCGCGCCGTACGGCCCCGGCTCGGTGCTGCCGAAGCCGGACGGCACGCCGCCGTCGTCGGAGTTCCTGGTGAAGGCCACGCTGGCCGGCCGCCGGTACTACACGGCGCAGTCGACCAGGTTCGGCACGGTCAAGCCGGACGTGTGGTTCGCCAGCGTGACGGCCGCCGAGCACGCCGGCTTCCGTCCCCCGAAGCAGCCCTAGTCAACCTCCCACGGACGACGAAAGCGGCCCGGCGCGAAGATCGCGCCGGGCCGCTCCCGTGTCCTGTCAGGGTTGCTCAGTCGCCCGCGACCGTCCAGGTGTCCTTGCCGCGCAACAGCGAGCGCAGGTCGGCGCGCCGGGACTGCTGTGCAAGGTGCACCTGCTCGCGGGCCAGGTCGTCGTAGGTCGGCCGGGACACCGAGCGGAACACCCCGGTCACGGTGTGCGTGAGGTCCTGGCCGCCGAGCCGGGACAGCGCGAACGAGTAGGACGGGTCGTCCAGGGTCGTGTCGTGCACGACAAGCGCCTGCTCGCCGACCGTCGCCACCTCGGCGACCTCCAGCATGCCCGTGGCCGGGTTGCGCACCACGCCGTGCTCGCCGGCCGGCCCGAACCGGATGGGCTGGCCGTGCCGCAGCGGGATGATCCGCTGCTCCCGCTCGCCCGGCTCCTTGAGCACCTCGAACGCGCCGTCGTTGAAGATCGGGCAGTTCTGGTAGATCTCCACCAGCGCGCTGCCCCGGTGCTCGGCTGCGGCCTGCAACACCTCGGTGAGGCCCTTGCGGTCGGAGTCCAGCGCGCGGCCGACGAACGTCGCCTCGGCCCCCAGCGCCAGCGAGACCGGGTTGAACGGGTGGTCGAGCGAGCCCATCGGGGTGGACTTGGTGACCTTGCCCTCTTCGGAGGTCGGCGAGTACTGCCCCTTGGTCAGCCCGTAGATCCGGTTGTTGAACAGCAGGATCTTCAGGTTCACGTTGCGGCGCAGCGTGTGGATCAGGTGGTTGCCGCCGATGGACAGCGCGTCGCCGTCGCCGGTGACCACCCAGACGCTCAGGTCCGGCCGGGACACGGCGAGTCCGGTCGCGATCGCCGGCGCGCGGCCGTGGATGGAGTGCATCCCGTAGGTGTTCATGTAGTACGGGAAGCGTGAGGAGCAGCCGATGCCGGAGACGAACGTGATGTTCTCCCGCTTCAGGCCGAGCTGCGGCAGGAACGACTGCACGGCGGCGAGCACGGCGTAGTCGCCGCACCCGGGACACCAGCGGACCTCCTGGTCGGACTTGTAGTCCTTGGCCGTCTGCTTGTCCTCGGTGGTCGGGACGCCGTCGAGCCCACCAAGGCTCGGCAGCCCCAGGTCAATCGTTGTCACTGTGCAACCCCCTGCACGAAGTCGATCAGCACGTTCTGAAGCTCCTCGGCCTTGAACGGCAGCCCGGCCACCTTGGTGTAGCTGACCGCGTCGACCAGGTACTTGGCGCGCAGCAGCAGCGCGAGCTGGCCGAGGTTCATCTCCGGCACCACGACGCGGTCGTAGCTGGCGAGTACCTCGCCGAGGTTGTCCGGAAACGGGTTCAGATGGCGCAAATGGGCATGCGCCACGGTCATGCCGAGCCGCCGAACCCGCCGGCACGCCGCGCCGATCGGGCCGAACGAGGAACCCCAGCCGACGACCAGCACCCGCGCCTTGCCGGACGGGTCGTCGACCACGACGTCCGGCACGGTGATGCCGTCGATCTTGGCCTGCCGCAACCGAACCATCTTGTCGTGGTTGTCGGGGTCGTAGGAGATGTTGCCCGTGCCGTCGGCCTTCTCAAGGCCGCCGATGCGGTGCTGGAGGCCGGGTGTGCCCGGCACAGCCCACGGCCGCGCGAGCGTCTCGGGGTCGCGCAGGTAGGGCCAGAACTCGCCGGAGCCGTCCGGGGCGTTGGGCTCGGAGGCGAACTCGACCGACAGGTCCGGCAGCGCGTCCACGTCGGGGATCAGCCACGGCTCGGAGCCGTTGGCGATGGCGCCGTCGGAGAGCAGGATGACCGGCGTCCGGTAGGTCAGGGCGATCCTGGCGGCTTCGAGGGCGGCGTCGAAGCAGTCGGCCGGCGACATCGGGGCGATGATCGCCACCGGCGACTCGCCGTTGCGGCCGAACATCGCCTGCAACAGGTCGGCCTGCTCGGTCTTGGTCGGCAGGCCGGTGGACGGGCCGCCGCGCTGGATGGCCAGCACGATCAGCGGCAGCTCGGTCATCACCGCGAGCCCGATGGTCTCCGACTTCAGGGCAACGCCGGGGCCCGAGGTCGAGGTGACGCCGAGCGCGCCGCCGAAGGAGGCCCCCAGCGCCGCGCCGATGCCGGCGATCTCGTCCTCGGCCTGGAGCGTGGTGATGCCGAAGTTCTTGTGCTTGGCCAGTTCGTGCAGCACGTCGGAGGCCGGCGTGATCGGGTAGGTGCCGAGCACGACCGGCAACCCGGACTGCTGACCAGCGGCCACGATCCCGTAGGCCAGCGCGGTGTTCCCGGTGATCTGCCGGTAGGTGCCGGTGGCCAGCTTCGCCGGGGCGACCTGGTAGGTCACCGCGAAGGACTCGGTGGTCTCGCCGTAGTTCCAGCCTGCCCGGAACGCGAGCACGTTGGCCTCGGCGATGTCGGGCTGGCGGGCGAACTTCTCCCGCAGGAAGCGCTCGGTGCCCTCGGTCGGCCGGTGGTACATCCAGGACAAAAGGCCGAGCGCGAACATGTTCTTCGCCCGTTCGGCGTCCTTCTTCGACAGCCCGGTCGCCTCGAGCGCGCCCTTGGTGAGGGTGGCCATGGCGACCTTGTGCACGTTGAAGGCGGCGAGCGAGTCGTTCTCCAGCGGGTCCTCGTCGTAGCCGACCTTGGTCAGGTTCCGCTTGGTGAACTCGTCGGTGTTGACGATCAGCGTGCCGCCCTTGGGCAGGTCGGCGATGTTCGCCTTCAGCGCGGCCGGGTTCATCGCGACCAGGACGTCCGGCCGGTCGCCCGGGGTGAGGATGTCGTAGTCGGCGAAGTGCAGCTGGAAGCTCGACACACCGGGCAGGGTGCCCTGTGGCGCGCGGATCTCGGCTGGGAAGTTGGGCAGCGTCGCGAGGTCGTTGCCGAACGCGGCCGCCTCTGAGGTGAACCGGTCACCTGTCAACTGCATGCCGTCGCCGGAGTCCCCGGCGAAACGGATCACGACCCGATCCAGCTTGCGGACCTCGGTGCCTTCGGGGGAGGCTCCGTTACCCACGTCGGTGCTCATCGGTTGGCCGGTCCCTCTCTTCACGGGTTGGCCGGGCAGCTCCGACTAGAGCGGCCCGATGGCGGGCGGGACACCGCTACGGTCGGGGGGCGTGTTCGGTGCCACATGCCTGTCCGCGAGGGTAGTCGCCGTCGCGGATCGGCAGTTTCGGCAATCTCCCTAGGTGGGAAAAGCCCTGGTGCGCCTGCCCATCGACCCCATGCTCTGTGTTTACGGTAGGCACGGCGTCACCCCTGAACCGAGAAACGCGGCACAGGTCACACCCGGTGTGCCCAGTGCCTATGACTTGTAGTAACCGTTACCGCAAGTTACAGCTAACTGGCATCGCCAGTCCAGGCTATGGCACCCCGTCGGGGAAACGGCCTGCTATCCGGTAATCGGGGACCTCCCCGTGCGGTCATGCCCGATTGGGCACGCCCGAACGGCCCAACCCCAGGTCAGCGCCCGCTGATCTTCGCCTTCATGGCGGCGAGCAAGTCCGCGAACGCCGGGGTGTCCATCGAGGCGACCTGCGGCACCAGCTCGGTGTCCACGGCCTCGGCGTGCTCGTGCAGCGCCCAGGTCGTCCGCATCGTGCGCTTCGTGGCGAGCACCAGGTCCCTCGGCGCGGCGGCGGCCGCCGAGGCCAGCTCGACGGAGGCCCGCACGAGGTCGTCGTGGTCGCCGTCGACCGCGCGCAGCGCGAGCCCGGCCCGCTGCGCGGCCCCGGCGTCCAGGATCTGGCCGAACAGCGTCATCGCGGTCGCGGTCTGCGGGCCGACCAGGCGTTGCAGCATCCAGGTCATGCCGCCGCCCGGGTGGATGCCGAGCTGGAGGAACCGCGCGTCGAACCTGGCGCGCGGGCCGGCCAACCGGACGTCGCAGGCGAGCGCCAGATTCAGCCCGGCTCCGACCGCGGCCCCGCCGACCGCCGCGATCGTGGGCAGCGTGCAGTTGGCCACGGCGAGGAAGCCTGCGTAGATCCGGCGCAGCCCCTCGGCCCGCGCCTCGCCGAGCGCGGTCAGGTCGGCCCCTGCGCAGAACGCGGGCGGCGCGCCCGTGACGACGACCGCGTGCGTGGACTCGTCCCGCTCGCAGGCCGCGACGGCCTCGGCGAGCTGGTCGGACAGCACATGCGTCAACGCGTTGCGGCGGTCGGGATCGTGCACGGTGAGCACCGCGACCCCGTCCCGGCGTTCGGTGCGAACCTCAGCGGTCATGTCGGCATCCTGCCAGCAGAAGGCGTGCGCCAGCCCATGGCCGGTCGGCCGGGTTTCGCCGAAGTTCAGGTGGGTCAGGCGGTCGGTGCCGGCGGCCGGTCGAGCAGCCGGGACAGCACCACGGTCGACACCGTCCGGTCGATGATCTCCACGGCGCGCACGCGCTCCAGCGCCGTCTCCAGGTGGTGGATGTCGGCCGCGCGCAGGTGCACGATCGCGTCGGCCGCGCCGGAGACCGTGTAGGCGGCGACGACCTCGGGCAGCGGTTCCAGCCTGGCGCGGATCTGGGCCGGGGAGATGTTGCCCCGGCAGTGCACCTCGACGAAGGCCTCGGTGCCCCAGCCGAGCGCCTCCGGGTCGACCACGGCGGTGAACCCGCGCAGCACGCCGGTGTCCAGCAGCCGGTCCACCCGGCGCTTCACCGCGGGCGCGGACAGACCCACCTTCTTGCCGATCTCGGCGTAGCTGGAGCGGGCGTCGGCTACCAGGCGCGAAATGATTCGCTGGTCGATGGAGTCCACACGCAACATTCTGCCCTGATCAACGCAATATCGCGGCGTTGTTCGATGGTCTACCGGCCGTTTACATTTCGATCCATGACCACTGTCTCCATCCTGGGCCCCGGCGATCAGCCCCTCGTGCTCGACGGGCCACTCTCCGTGACGGAGCCGGCCCGCGTGCCGACGTCGCGCCGGTACCTGATGTGCCCGCCGACGTACTTCACGGTGGAGTACTCGATCAACCCCTGGATGGACCCGTCCAAGCCGGTCAGCACCGAGCTGGCCGTGGCGCAGTGGACCGAGCTCAAGGAGACCTACGAGCGGCTCGGCCACAAGGTCGAGCTGATCGACGCCCAGCCCGGCCTGCCGGACATGGTGTTCGCGGCCAACTCGGGCACGGTCATCGACGGCCGCGTCCTCGGCTCCCGCTTCCGAGCCCCGCAGCGCGCGGCCGAGGCGGACCACTTCCGCCGCTGGTTCCTGGAGCACAGCTACCGGGCCGTGGTGATGCCGACCAGGACGAACGAGGCCGAGGGCGACTTCACCTGGACGGGCCAGCTGCTCCTGGCCGGGACGGGCTTTCGGACCGACCCCGCCGCGCACGCGGAGGCCCAGGAGGTGCTCGGCGTCCCGGTCGTGTCCCTCCAGCTGGTCGACCCGCGCTTCTACCACCTCGACGTCGCGCTGTTCGTCCTCGACGACCAGGCCGAGCGTCCGCAGGTCTGCTACTACCCCGAGGCGTTCTCGGCCGGCTCGCAGCGGGTCCTGCGCAGGCTCTTCCCCGACGCGGTCCTCGCCACCGCGACCGACGCCGAGTGCCTCGGCCTCAACGCCGTGTCCGACGGCCGCAACGTGGTGCTCCCCGTCGAGGCGACCGCCCTGGCCGACCGTCTCGCCGAACGCGGCTTCGAGCCGGTGTTCGTGGACATCTCCGAGCTGCGCAAGTCCGGCGGCGGCCCCAAGTGCTGCACGATGGAACTGCGGGGGTGAACGCCCGGGTCCCGGGCGCAGCGACGTGCAATGGTTCGGCGATATCCCGCTGAACCTCTAAGGATAACCCCTTTGTGGTTGGTGTCGAATGGCGCGCTGTGCACATTTGTTTGGCGCCGCGCGCCTGTTTAGCGGCCAGGCGAACCAGCTCGTTACCTCGGCTGGCCCAACTTTTGCAGACATTGCCGGGATGTCAAAATTATGCCGCTATTCGCCGTGAGTCAGAACGATTCTGTTCAAGATCCTTCACATTATTGATCTTATTGGTCGAGCTGGCGGAACTTCATTGACTTCCTATTAGCGGGTCATCTATCGTCATAAATCTGGGCCGGCTGCTCGAGTCGGTTGACGCACCTGAGGGGCGGGCTGATCGGCAACGCAACCAGAAACGACGAATAGTTGGGAAACAAGATGTCTCGTTACGACTGGGGCAAAACGCACCCAGGAATCGAGCGTTTGGAAAAGTCGATCGGCGCGGCGCGTGACCGGGTCGTGTCCCATCCGCTGTACGCGAACCTGGACAACCACGACGCGATCGTCACCTTCATGGGGCATCACGTGTTCGCGGTGTGGGATTTCATGTCACTACTCAAGTCGTTGCAGCGTCAGCTGACCTGCGTCACGGTGCCGTGGATTCCCAGCGGGCCAACCGGAAGCCGGCGGCTGATCAACGACATCGTCATGGTGGAGGAGAGCGACGAGCTGGAGGACGGCTTCATCAGCCACTTCGAGCTGTACCTCGACGGGATGCGGGAGGCGGGCGCGGACACCGGGCCGGTGACCACGCTGATCGACCTGCTGCGCTCGGGCACCGACATACGCACCGCGCTCGCGGCGGCTGCCGTGCCCAAGCCGTCGGTGGAGTTCGCGGAGACCACCTGGTCGATCATCGAGAGCATGCCGGTGCACTGCCAGGCCGCGGCGTTCGCGTTCGGCCGCGAGGACCTGATTCCGGACATGTTCACCCAGGTCGTCGCCGTGAACGAGCGGAGCAGGCGGCTCGGCACCTTCGTGGACTACCTGGAGCGCCACATCGAGGTGGACGGCGAGCAGCACACTCCCATGGCCATGCAGATGCTCGCCGACCTGTGCGGCGAGGACGACGAGAAATGGCGCGACTGCGCGGACACGGTGAACACCGCGTTGGCCGCCCGTGCCCGACTCTGGGACAGCATCTTGGAGGCGATCAAGGCGGGGTAGTTCGGTTATCCCACTGGCCGGCGCTGGGAGCCGCCGCTGCCCACGCATCCTGGCCGCGGCGGCCAGTGGGTCGATCACCGCCTGTTTGTTGGCACGCCTTGTTGGTGCGCCGAGGAAATGTCCCGGTCCGCGTTGCGCGCCGCGGCCCAGCCTCTGAAGGACTCCTGAGGACTCTCCGAGGAGGCTCCCCAGGCCGTTCGGGCGGTCGTAAGGTCTGCGCCTGTGACACGGGACCGAGGCGGCCGGCCGGTTGAGCTGGTGATCGCGGCCGCGCTGCTGGTCGGCTTCGGGCTGTTCGGCGCGTTCGCCGGCATCGCGCTGATGGCCGCGGGCCCGATGGCCGCGCTGTCCACCGTCGGCGGGTGCCTCGTCGCGCTGCTCGCCTGGTGCGCCTGGCTCGGCAGCTCGCTGGCGCGCGGCACGCTGCTGGTGATCCTCGTGATCGGCGCCGCGCTGCTGCTGACCCAGCACCGCTTCTGGCCGGTCGGGGTGCTCGCGGCCGGTGGCCTCACGTTCGTCGCCTCACCCCGCGTTCGCGCCTGGTACGACTGACGCCTGCGCCTGGAACGCGTCCCACAGCAGGTTGAGCGGATGGTTGGCCGCGTACGCGGACCGCTCGCCCCGCCTGGCGAACACGCCGACGAGCCGTTCCAGCCTCGGCGCGGTCTCGTTGCGTAACTCCATCGCGCGCAGGCCGTTCGCCTCCGGCAGCCCGCCGGCCGCGATCGACCTGCCGAGCCCGGTCGTGACGATCATGCACCCGCTCATCAGCCGCGACCGGAGCAGGGAAAGGCCGTACTGGATTTCGTCGATCTCCGCCGTGATTTCCAACCGGTTGCGGTAGTCGGATCCGTACCAGCCGCGCAGGAAGTCCGCGATCAATCCCTCGGACGGCACCACCAGCGGCAGCGCGGGCAGTTGCTCGACGGTCACGTGTCCGCCGGGCAACTCCCGCTCCGACAGGTTCGTGATCACCGCCAGGCCGCCGCGCCGCCATTCGATCACGTCGTAGGAATC
Source organism: Solihabitans fulvus (assembly GCF_008386585.1). Lineage (GTDB taxonomy): Bacteria > Actinomycetota > Actinomycetes > Mycobacteriales > Pseudonocardiaceae > Solihabitans > Solihabitans fulvus. The sequence goes on along the minus strand of NZ_VUOB01000010.1, from coordinate 248,913 downwards.
CAGCCGCGCGTCGCTGTCCGACGAGGTCACCACGCTCCCGCACACCAGGTCCACCTGCTTGGCGTCGAGCTTGCTCCAGGTGTCCTTCGTGCGGATGTGCACCACCTTCAGCTCCACCTCGCGGCGGCGGAACTCGGCGGAAACCTCGTCCCAGGCCGCCGCCAAAGAATCCAGCATGAATCGTGTCGTGCCGACGGTGAGCGTGGTGCCGAGCCGCCGCCCGCATTCGTGGATCTCGTTCAGCCAGTTTCCCAGCGTGCGATGGGCCAACTCGGCCAGCGCCTCGCCGGTCGGCGTGAAGTACACGTCCTTGCCGCGTCCCTGTTTCACGACGAGCGATTCCCCGCACAGCTCGCGGAAATTGCGGTTCAACGTGTCGATCTGTTTCTGCACGCTGGACTGCTCGCGCCCGAGCATGCGGGCGGCGCGCAGCGCGCTTCTGGCCTCCCGCACGGCGAGCAGCGTGCGTAACTGGTCCATCGTCGTGTCGAGCAGCGCTGGCTGACACTGCAACAGCCGGCCGAGCTGGTTGGCCGCCGGCACATGCAACGGGTTCGGGCCGGACATGGATCCCCTCGTTCCTGTCGCGGCGAACCGCGAACATGTTCTTGAGATCAGTGCGATTGAACTTAATCGCACTTCGCTCTCAAGTTATCTCCAGATCGCTTTGGCATCGGCTAGACATCTCACGGTTGAATGTAGAAGACTAGCCACGTCCTGGTGATCGGTTGGGGAACCGAACCAAATGGACGATCCGGAAGTGGTCGCAGGTCGGTCCAGTTGATGCCGCGCGCGCCGAGGCAGTACCTCGGCAGTGCGGTTTCCGGCTGTGCGGATCGGACAGGGGGGCCGCTTCCGGGACACGGCAGTGAGCGGGGGAGCTCGCGCCACCACAGGGGGCCTGGGGGTGTGGGGCTCCGCTGACCGGAAGGTTCGGCGGGGCCCCACGGATTACGCTCGGGCTGTGACGGCAGTGACGTTCGGCAACCGGTTGACCGAGTTGCGCCTCGACTGGGGCACCACCTACCACGTGACCGTGCTCGACCTGGGCCTCGCGTGCTGCGGCGTCGAGGTGATGGCCGCCCTGGAGGGCAGGGGGAACGGCGTGGACGAGCTGGCCGCGCTCGGCGTGACGCCGGTGCACGGAGCGCCGGAACAGGCGCACGTGCTGATCGTCTCCGGCACGGTGACCGACGTGATGCTGCCCGCCGTGCTCGCCACCTACGCTGAGCTGCCCGAGCCCCGCTACGTGCTGTCCGTCGGGGCGTGCAGCAACACCGGCGGCCCCTACTGGGACTCCTACTGCGTCACCAAGGGCATCGACCAGGTCCTGCCGGTGCACGTCGCCATCCCTGGCTGCCCGCCGCGTCCCGAGGCGCTGCTGGAGGGCCTGGTCGCCCTGCACAAGCTGGTGACGGCGTGAGGCCGATCGGGACGGCCGCGCGTCCCGCCTTCCCTGCGGGCACGGCGTGAACGCCGCGTCGGCGGAACTGGCCGGCAGGCTGGCCCAGGCGGAGCCCGAGGCCGAGGTCGGCACGGCGTTCGGGCAGAGCACCGTGCGCGTACCGGTGGGTCGCTGGCTCGCCGCGGCGGCCGCGGCGCGGGACACCCTCGGCTGCCTGATGTTCGACTGGCTCGGGGTCGAGGACGCCGGCAGGCCCGGCGCCAGCGGGACCCGGCACGCGGTGCTCCTGCACGTGCTCGACCCGGACAGCCGCCATGGCCTGCTGCTGCGCACCGAGTTGGGCGCGGGCGACGCGCTGCCCAGCCTGGCCGGCCTGTGGGCCGGGGCCGCCTGGCACGAGCGGGAGGCCGCCGAGATGTTCGGTGTCCGGCTGGCCGACCAGCCGACGCCGGACCGGCTGTTGCTGCCCGACTCCTTCGCGGGCCACCCGCTGCGCAAGGACTTCGTGCTTGCCGCGCGGGTCGCCCGCCCGTGGCCCGGCCGGCTGGAGCCGGGCGAGGACGGCACGGCCGCGCCGAGCCGACGCCGGCTCGCACCACCCGGCGTGCCCGACCCGTCCTGGGGACCCCGACGTGAAGAACCCCGACCTGAACGTGAAGAGGAGAACACGCCGTGACCGAGCTGCCGCCGAGGTCGAGGGGCGTGATCGCGCTACTGGAGCAGAACTGCACGGTGTGCATGCTGTGCGCGCGGGAGTGCCCGGACTGGTGCATCCACATCAGCTCGCACACCGAGGTCGAACAGCCGCCGGGCAGCGCGCGGCCCCGCAGCCGCAACGTCCTTGACCGGTTCGCCATCGACTACGGGCAGTGCCTCTACTGCGGCATCTGCATCGAGGTCTGCCCCTTCGACGCGCTGCACTGGGCGCCGGAGTTCGGCTACCCGGGCACCGGCACTCCCGACGGCGACGGCGCCGTCGCCGAGCTGGTGCACGAGCGCGACCGCCTGGGCGAGTGGGTCGCCGACGTGCCGCCCCCGCCTCCGCTTGACCCGGCCGCCGAGCCGGCGCCGGAGGGCAGGCGAGGGCGCTGATCGGGGGGCTGTTGAGGGTTTGTCGAGGGCCTGTGGCGGGGCCGACATTGAGACTTGACAGGAACTACACGCAGGCCAGGACCGTTGAAGGTGAGGACGCAACGACCCGGAGGCTGAGAACGTGCACAAGCACTACAACGGGTTGAAGACCGCGTTGTTGCTGGGTGCAATGAGCGCGCTGATCATCGTGATCAGCTCGTTCTTCGGGCGAACCGCCCTGGTCATCGGCCTGGTGCTGGCACTGGGCGTGAACGCCTACGCGTACTTCAACTCCGACCGACTTGCCCTGCGCGCGATGCACGCGAGGCCCGTCTCGCAGGCCGAGCAGCCTGCGATGTACCGCATCGTGCGGGAGCTGGCCACCGTCGCCAGGCAACCGATGCCGAGGCTGTACCTGAGCCCGACGCAGGCGCCCAACGCCTTCGCCACCGGCCGCAACCCGCGCAACGCGGCCGTCTGCTGTACCACGGGGATCCTCGAGCTGCTCGACGAGTCCGAGCTGCGGGCCGTGCTCGGCCACGAGCTGTCCCACGTCTACAACCGCGACATCCTGATCTCCTGCGTGGCCGGCGCGCTGGCCAGCGTCGTGAGCGCGCTGGCCAACCTGGCCCTGTTCGCCGGCCTGTTCGGCGGGGGCGACGACGGCAGCGGCGACCGACCCAACCCGTTCGGCGCGCTGCTGATCGCGATCCTCGGCCCGGTGGCCGCCGGCATCGTGCAGATGGCCGTGAGCCGGTCCCGCGAGTACCAGGCCGACGCGTCGAGCGCCGAGCTGACCGGCGACCCGCTCGCCCTCGCCTCCGCGCTGCGCAAGCTGGAGATCGGCACGCAGCTCGCCCCGCTCGCGCCGGAGCCCGCGCTGGTGTCCCAGTCGCACCTGATGATCGCCAGCCCGTTCCGGGCGGGGGAGCAGGCGACCCGGCTGTTCTCCACCCATCCGCCGATCAAGGACCGGATTCGCCGGTTGGAGGAGCTGGCCGGCCGCAAGCTGTGACCCTGTAGGTCTCAGCTTGCGGCGCCGAACCAGCGGGGCGTCAGCCGTGGCGTCGAACCAGCGGGCGTTAGCCGGTGGCGCCGGCTGAGCGGGCGACGGTCATCACGTACTCGCCGTACCCGGACTTGGCCAGCCGGCTACCCAGCTCGAAGCACTGCTCGGCGGAGATGAAGCCCATCCGCAGCGCGATCTCCTCGAGACAGGCGATCCGCACGCCCTGCCGGTGCTCCAATACCTGCACGAACTGGCCGGCCTCCAGCAACGAGTCGTGCGTGCCGGTGTCCAGCCAGGCGAACCCCCGGCTCAGCTCGACCAGGTGCGCCCTGCCCTCGCGCAGATAGGCGAGGTTGACGTCGGTGATCTCCAGCTCGCCGCGCGCGGACGGCGTGAGGCCGGCCGCGATGTCGACCACGGCGTTGTCGTAGAAGTACAGGCCGGTGATCGCCTTGTTGGAGCGGGGCGCCGCCGGCTTCTCCTCGATGGAGATGAGGTTGCCTTCGCCGTCGACCTCACCGACGCCGTAGCGCTCGGGATCCTTGACGGGGTAGCCGAACAGCACGCACCCGTCCAGCTTCGCGGCCTGCTGCTGGAGCATGCTGGAGAAGCCCTGGCCGTAGAAGATGTTGTCGCCCAACACAAGCGCGACGTCGTCGCCGCCGATGAACTCGGCCCCGATCACGAACGCCTCGGCGAGCCCGTTGGGCTGAGCCTGCTCCGCGTACTCGAGGCGGAGGCCGAACTGCGAGCCGTCGCCGAGTAAACGCCGGAACTGCGGCAGGTCGGTCGGTGTCGAGATGATCAGCACCTCGCGGATGCCGGCGAGCATGAGCACCGACAGCGGGTAGTAGACCATCGGCTTGTCGTAGACCGGCAGCAGCTGCTTGGACACGGCCTGCGTGATCGGATGCAGGCGGGTGCCGCTGCCCCCGGCCAGAACGATCCCCTTCATTCAGGGCCCCCTTGGTGATCGTGTGCTGCGGTGATCGTGTGATGACGATCACGGGCCGCCGGGCGGCTGTCGCCGTCCGGCGGCCCGGTGTCGTCAGCGGTAGTTCGTGAACTGGAGCGCGATACCGAAGTCCGCGCCCTTCAACAGGGCGATGACGTCCTGAAGGTGGTCCTTCTTCTTGCCGGTCACCCGGAGCTGGTCGCCCTGGATCTGCGCCTGGACGCCCTTGGGGCCCTCGTCGCGGACCTTCTTGGCGATCTCCTTGGCCTTCTCCGAGGAGATGCCCTGCACGAGCGAGCCGGTGACCTTGTAGATCTTCCCGGACAGCTCGGGCTCGTCGATCTCGAAGGCCTTCATCGAGATGCCGCGCTTGACCAGCTTCTCCCGGAAGACCTCGATGGCCGCGAGGCAGCGCTCCGCTGTCTCGGCCTGGAAGGCGATCGCCTCCTCGCCGGCCCAGGACACCTCGGCGCCGGTCCCCCGGAAGTCGAACCGGTTGGACAGCTCCTTGGCAGCCTGGTTGAGGGCGTTGTCGACTTCCTGTCGGTCGACCTTGCTCACCACGTCAAAGGACGGGTCCGCCACGTGCGTAGCACCTCCGCGTTGCTGGTTGCCTACCGATGCGGATGCTACCGGGGGCATACCGATTGGAACTTCGCCTACAGGGTTATGTATTGTCTCCCTCGCGCCCGGCAGTGCCGGGAGCGGAGGCGGGTTGCCCGAGCGGCCAATGGGAGCGGACTGTAAATCCGTCGCGAAAGCTACAGAGGTTCGAATCCTCTACCCGCCACCCGCAACTTGAGCGACGTGGTCTGTGCACAGCGCAGGCCACGTCGCTCTTTGCGTTTCACGGCAGTGGGGGACGCGGCGGGGATGGCAACGGGCCCCCAGCCGCGGCTGCGGTCTGGGGGCCCGTTGGGTGCTTGTGTCCTCCGAGTTAGGAGGGCACGACGTTCTCGGCCTGCGGGCCCTTGGGGCCCTGGGTGACGTCGAACGTGACGACCTGGTCCTCATCCAAGGAGCGGTAACCGGTGCTCTGGATCGCCGAGAAGTGAACGAACACGTCGGGACCGCCGTCGTCCTGGGCGATGAAACCGAAGCCCTTCTCAGCGTTGAACCACTTCACCTTGCCGGTAGCCATAAATCTCCTTGTAAGCCGGAGCCGGGCCTCCACCCCGGAGGCCCCGCGTAGCCGTCACGCCGTGAACGTGTTGGCACCCTTAAGTTACAGGCGCGGGCTGACGGTGACCACTGTGTGTTTTGGGGGAGTTTTGGGGCCACACTTGGGCCGTTTGCCGGGCGGACGGGACCAGATGGCTCGCTTCGCTCCGGCCGTCTGTCGGGTACGACGCTCTGGCCGTTTGACGGGTACGGCGCTCTGGCCGCTTGATGGGCGAGACGCTCCGGCCGTGTGTCAGGTGAGGACGACGCTCTGGCCGGCGACTCGCTTCGCTCGCTGCCCGGTTTCTGAGCTACCTGTGTTTATTGGGNNCGACTCCGCTTCGCTCCGTCGACCCTCCTGCGCCTCCAGGGGCCGACGGCGAACTCGCACACCCCGCACCGCCACGAAGTGAAAAAGCGGTGCGCTGGGCGCGAGGCGTGCACCGTCAACCGGTGAAGACGCTGGCGCGGGGTGAGGTGCGCGGGGCGCGAAATGTGGGTCGCCCACCTGTGGAAATCCCCCACCCACCCTGGGGGACGTGCCCTTGGCCAGCGTTGTCACCGGCGGCCGTGCGGGCGGGTGGTGTGGGGCGGGCTGTGGGTAACTGGGTGGGTTGTGGATAGCTGGCGCGAGGTCGAGGGCTCGCGGCTCGCGGGGCGCGACTTGCGGAGTGTGGGGCGAGGTCGCGGTTCGCGGGCGCGGGGCGTGCGCCGTGCGCCGGGGCCTGGTGAAGGCGGCGGGGTGCAGTGGTGAAGCCGGCGCGCTGGGGCTTCCTCTCCCCAGCGTGCCGGCCTCGAGTGAAGCATAACCCATGTCGAACGTATGTTCGATGATCTGGGTGTTCTTCAGCGCGCCGTGTCCAGCGCGGCTGCCCCCGCTTCGGTCAGTTCCGCTCGAACCCGCTCGCTCAGGCTCGCCGGCTGGGCCGGTCGGAGCAGTCCCGCGTGGGCGAGTTCGTGCGCCGCCACCTGATCGCTACAGGACAGTCCGTCCACGTAGAGATCGGGCTCGGAGCCGCCGGAGAGCTCTCCCCGCCCGGCCGCCACCGCCCTGAGCATCGCGCGCGCTCTAAAGGTCAGTTCCGCTTCCATGCTCGCGGTCATCTCGGACCCCCCTGTCCGGTTGTGTCCCACAACACACTAAGAGGCGGATGTCCAGTAGGAAGTACAAATGGTTTTTCCCGTTTGTCGTTAACCGTTGCCTGTTGACGCCCTGACGGCGGGTCGACGCAGCCACGTTGTCCACAGTGGACGGTAGCCGTGCGAGTACCAGAACGGCGTCGACCTGGGGTTGGGCACGGCGTGGTGCAGCAGCGTCACGGCGACCCCGGCCTCGTCGAGCGCCCGGTGCGCCTCGGCCGTCAACGCCGTGCCGACCCCGCCACCTCGGGCGTCCGGCACCACCGCAAGGCAGCCGAGGTAGCCGACGGGACCGCCGGCGACCAGGTGGGCGATCCAGTCCGCGTGTGCCGGCAGGTCGACATAGAGCAGGCCGACGGCCCGCCCGTCCCGTTCGGCCAGCCACGCGCACGGCTCGGGTCGCGCGAGGACCTCGGCGATCGAGTCGTGCAGCCTGGCCGACGAACCGGCGCGCTCGGTGACCATGCCGAACTGCGCGTCATAGGTCACGTCCAGCATGTTCAGCGCCACGGCGACGTCGAGGTCGTCCGGCCCGGCCCGGCGGACCAGCAGGCCGGTGGCCCACGGGGCCAGGGTCGGCCGACCGGCCGGGCGCGCGGCGATCGTCATCAGCGGGGCGAGGCCGTGCCGGATCAGCGCGGGCACCGCCTCGATGTCCCGGCTCGGCCAGTTCACCGTGAGAGCGGTCTCCTGGTCGCCGACCTCGACCCGGTCGGCGAGGTGCTCCGCCCAGCGGTCCAGCAGCGCGTCGAGGGCGCTCGCCTGGTCCGGTCCGGCGACCCGCACGGTCAACAGGTGGTTGCGCAGCGGAACCCAGGTCGCGGTCTCCGAGTCCGGGGCGTGCTCCACGTACTTGGCGAGCCCGACCGCAGTCGACTCGCCTGCCGTCGCGGTGAGCAGCACCTGTCCCTCGGCGGCCGCCAGTTGGGCGGGCTTCGGCAGCAGTGGATCGATCGAGGCGAGTCGCGCGGTGTGCTCCGCGTGGACCAAGTTTGGCTTCATGTCTGGCATCCAAACTTGTATCCATTTCGCGGTAAACGCGAACTCCGTGGCGGGTGACGTCCTGCGGGCGCACCGACGGTGGCTCCTGGGAGGAGCTGGCGCGAGCGGGGGTCACCGGGTTGCCCGCCCGGCCAGCCATCTGCCGTACTGCGGGTAAATGCTTGTCACGCAACGTGGTTCCTGCCTCGACGACCTGCCTTTTCATCCTCCAACCGAGGTACATTGAGCCACCGCAGGGGCACCGGGAGCATTCCCGGACTCCTCGGTCACGCGAACGACAGTCACGCCGACAGTTCGACTTCCGACAACTGGGTCAACCGATGCGGGTCCCTGGCGGCAGCCGGGTTCGCCCGGTTGCCGCAGTCGAGGGGGATCGGGCATCAGCGCGCGCCGGCCGGCGGAGCACGGCCAGGGGCGGCGCAGGCCGACGAGGAGGGTGGATGACCGACCGCCGCGTGATCGAGCCGGACACGGTGGAGCCGTTACCCAACCCGAAATCGGCGCAGCCGACCGACCGCGTCTTCACCGTCTTCGCGGTGAGCCTCCTGGCCGTCGGCATCATCGCCGCCTTCCTGGTCGCCGCGTGGCTGCCGCAGACCAGGGCCGAAGGCAAGCTGTTCTGGGCCGGCCCGCTGCTGATCGTCGGCTTCCTGCTCGCCGAGCAGCTCTCCATCAACATCGACGTGCGCAGCGGCGTCGCGTGGACGATCTCCTTCACCGAGATCCCCCTCGTGCTCGGCCTGCTCACCGCGCCGTTCGAGGTGGTGCTCGCCGCGCACGTGGTCGCGGGCGTCGGCACCCTGCTCGGCCGCCGCATCCTCGACCGCGCCATCTACAACGCGGGCCTGATGTTCCTGGAGATCTCCGTCGCCTTCGCGGTGGCCAAGGTCGTCAAGGACCAGATCGGCTCGTACGGGCCGCCGTGGGCAGGCGCGTTCCTCGGCACGCTGGCCGTGCCGCTGCTGGCCATCGTGCTCGGCCTCGTCGCGCTGCACCTGCTCGGCAGGTCCGTCCGGATGGGCAACGCGGTCCGCCTGGTGCTGCGCACGCTCGTCGTCGCGCTGCTGAACACCTCGGTCGGCCTGGTCAGCTACGAGGTCGCCACCAACACGCCGTGGGGCTGGGCGCTGGTGACGCTCGTCTACGCCGGCCTGGCCGCTTTGTACGTGGCGTACTCCGGCATGCTCCGCGAGCAGCGCGATCTCGAGGCGCTCAGCGACGTGAGCCTGCGGGTGGCTCGCTCCGGCCAGCAGGCCGCCGGGCGCCCGGCCCGAGGCACGGACGACCTGACCGCCGCCGTGGACAGCAACGAGTGGCAGGTCATCGCCGAGCGGATCAGGGAACAGCTCAACGCCGACCGCGTGGTGCTCCGGCTGCGCACCGACCCGCAGTCCGCGATGCGCACGCTGGTCGCCGGCACTCCGCTGCCAGAGGAGATGCGCCAGGCCGACGCGAAGGCCGTGCGCGAGGACCCGATGTTGCAGCTGCCCGGCAGCCACGTGCGGTACTTCCGCGCCGCCGACGCCACCGAGGACGTGCGCGACGCGCTGTACCGGCGCGAGGTGGACGAGGCGCTGGTGGTGCCGCTGCGCGGAGCCACCCAGCTGCTCGGCGCAGTGGAGGCGCACGACCGGCTGAGCCGGTGGCGCGGTTTCGGCAAGGCCGACATCCAGCTGCTGCGCACGTTGGCCAGCCACCTGGCCACTGCCGTGGACAACCGTCGGCTGCTCGCGCGGCTGCGCCACGACGCCTACCACGACCCGCTGACCGGCCTGCTCAACCGGCCCGGCTTCCGCGAGGCCGCCGTCGAGCCGCTGCGGCTGCACCCCGAGTCCGTGGTGCTGCGCATCGACCTCGACGTGTTGTCCACGGTCAGTGACGCGCTCGGGCAGGCCTGGGGCGACCGGATGGTCGTCGCGGCCGGCCGCAGGCTCCGCGACGCGCTCGGCCAGGACGTGCCGTTGGCGCGGCTGGAGGGCGGCTCGTTCGCCGCCCTGCTCGTGGACTGCCTGCCGGAGCAGGCGCACGAGACCGCGGTGCGGCTGCGGGACGGGCTGTCCGCGTCCTACCCGGTCGACCGGCTCACGGTGGAGGCGAGCGCCGTCGTCGGGTACGTCTCGGCGACCGTCGAGGCCACCGACGAGGACGAGCCGGACGCGGACGCGCTGTTGCAGCGCGCCGACGTCGCGGTGCGGGCGACGAGCACCGGCGACCCCGTCAAGTGCTACGTGCCGAGCATGGGGCAGATCTTCCTGCGCCGGTTCCAGCTGGTCACCCAGTTCCGGCAGGCGCTGGAGACCGGCCAGGTCTCGGTGCACTACCAACCCAAGATTGCGCTGCCCAGCCGGCAGGTGATCGGCGCAGAGGCGCTGGTGCGCTGGCGGCATCCCGAGTTCGGCAGGCTCGACCCCGACGAGTTCGTGCCGGCCGTCGAGGCGACCGGACTGGTGGACGTGCTGACCGGCTTCGTCATGGAGCGTGCCCTGATCAGGGTGCGCCAGTGGCTGGACCGCGGCCTGCGGCTGTCGGTGTCGGTGAACCTCTCGGTGCGCAACCTCGCCGACGAGGACTTCCCGACCAGGGTCGCCGCGGCGCTGGAACGGCACGACGTCCCGCCGAGCCTGCTCACCCTCGAACTCACCGAGTCCGGCGTGATGTCCGACCCCGAGCGGGACCTGCCGGTGCTGCGCAGGCTGCACGCGCTCGGTGTGGTGCTCGCCGTCGACGACTTCGGCACCGGCTACTCGTCGCTGGCCTACCTGCGTCAGCTGCCGGTGGACGAGGTGAAGATCGACAAGAGTTTCGTGCTCGGCATGGGCACGGACCTCGGCGACATGGCCGTGGTGCGGTCGATCGTCGAGCTGGGCCACTCGCTCGGGCTGACGGTCGTGGCCGAAGGCGTCGAGGACGACGCGGCGCGGGACCAGCTGGTCGGGATGGGCTGCGACGTCGCGCAGGGCTACCTGATCTCCCGGCCGCTGTCCGAGGACCGCTTCGAGGCGTGGCTGCGGGCGCGAACCGTGCAGGTCAGGGGATGTCGGGATGAGACGGTGCTCACGTTGGTGCACTGAACACGGGTTTTGCCGCCGACCCGATTTCACTCCCGGCGGGTCGTCCGTGTAGAGTCGTCCACGCCTGAACAAGAAAGAGCACGCCCCCTTAGCTCAGTCGGCAGAGCGTCTCCATGGTAAGGAGAAGGTCTACGGTTCGATTCCGTAAGGGGGCTCGATGACACAGCCGTGGTGCTCTCCCAAGTGGGCATCGCGGCTGAGTCATGTGGAGCGGTGTAGCTCAGTCGGTAGAGCAAGCGGCTCATAATCGCTGTGTCGCCGGTTCAAGTCCGGCCACCGCTACGTTCATGGGTGAGCTGTGTTCGCGGAGAGCGCGAACGGGTTCACTCCGCATTACACTGGGGGGCCAAGCCCCCCAGACCCCCAGCCGGGGCTCTGCCCCGGACCCCGACCGAGGGGGCTTGCCCTCTCGGACTTCCACTCCGCTGTGGTCCGTTTGGTTCGTCCGGGGCCAGGATTCCCCCTCGGGGGGCGTTTCAGAGAGAGGCTGTGCCGTGGCTGCAACCGACGTGCGACCCAAGATCACGATGGCGTGCGAGGAGTGCAAGCACCGCAACTACATCACCAAGAAGAACCGGCGTAACGACCCGGATCGCCTGGAGATGAAGAAGTTCTGCCCGAACTGCGGCACGCACCGTACGCACAAGGAGACCCGCTGACCTCAGCGGTCCACCAGGTTCACGCCGAAGCCGCCCCGGATCACCGGGGCGGCTTCGGCGCGTTCTGGCTGGCTGTGCTGGGCGGGTAACCTGCTTCGGTGGCACTGGACCAGTCGTTCATCGGACGTTCGTATCCGCCCTCACCGGTGTACGAGGTGAGCAGGGAGAAGATCCGCGAGTTCGCCGACGCGATCGGCGAGACCGGCGCGGTGCACCGGGACACCGAGGCGGCCCGCGCCGCCGGGTATCCCGACGTGATCGCGCCCCCGACGTTCGCGGTGCTCATCTCGATGAAGGCCAACGACGTCATCATCAACGACCCCGACCTCGGGCTCGACTACAGCAGGGTCGTGCACGGCGACCAGGCTTTCGTGCACCACCGCCCGATCAGGGCGGGCGACCGGCTCGTGGCGGTCGCGCACGTGGACGACGTGCAGACCAGGGCGGGCAACGACATGTTGACCGTGCGGGCGGAGCTGAGCACCGAGGACGGCGAGCCCGTCACCACCACGCGGGCGCTGCTGGTGTCGCGGGGCCCCGAGGAGGCACAGGCATGAGCACGCCGACGATCACGCCGAAGGCCGCCGAGGTCGCCGTCGGCGACGAGCTGCCCCCGCTGCGGGTGCAGGTCAGCAGGGCCGACCTGGTTCGCTACGCGGGCGCTTCGCTGGACTTCAACCCCATCCACTGGAACGAGCGGTTCGCCCGCGAGGTGGGCCTGCCGAACGTGATCGCGCACGGGATGCTCACCATGGCGCTCGGCGGCAGGCTGGTGTCGGACTGGGCTGGCGACGCGGGCGCGATCGTGGAGTACGGCGTGCGGTTCACCCGTCCCGTGGTGGTGCCCGACGATGAGAACGGCGCGTCGGTCGAGCTGACCGGTCAGGTCGCGGAGAAGCGGGACGACGGCATCGTGCGGATCAACATCACCGCGAAGTTCGAGGGCAGGACCGTCCTCGGCAAGGCCATTGCCCTGGTTCGGCTTCGCTGATCGCACACCGACGCCGGGTCGCCAGCGAGAATTGTGGCGACCCGGCGTTTGTTGCCGGTGGACTGTGTTTCGGTTGACCGTTGTTGTGCGCCGGGTCAGAAACCTTCGCAGCTGGCCGTCGCGAATGGGCCGGTGGCCGTCGCGGTCTTCTTCACCTGGCCGTCGATGGTGACCTTGCAGGTGACCGTCCCGCCGGCCTCGCCGGCCGTCACGGAAACCGTGCCGCCCTTGACGATTCCCTTGATCTTCAGTTCCTTCTTCCAGGGAAGGGCGGCGGGCTGCTCCTCGTTGCTCGAGGTGTTGCCCTGGTCCAGCGTCGAGTAGTTGACCGTGGCGCCCTTTGCGTTGCCGCCGACCTCGTAGACCAGGGTGGACTCCGCGTTGTCCGCGTTCTGGACGTCGTCGACGGCCTTGTTGATCACCAGCACCCACACGACGCAGACCACCAGGCCGACGGCGGAGAGCACGACGCCGGTGATGGAGAGCCCCTTGTTGGTCGCCCGACCCTTGGCCGCCCGGCTGACGCCGAGGATGGACAGCACCAGGCCGACGATCACCAGGGGCCACGCGACCAGGCCGATGACGGGGATCGGGCTGAAGACCAGGCCGATCAGACCCGTCACGAAACCGGCGGTGCCGAGCCCGTTCTTCGGCTGGCTCGGCGCTAATTCCTGGTGAGCGCTCGGCGGGTATGGCGCGGTCATGGATTGTGCCCCTCTGTGTTGGATTCTCCGCTATTGGCGAGGCGTGGCACGTTAGCGGAGTCCGCGCATTAACGGAAATCGGGGGCCGCGTATTGGCGCTGACGTGGGAAGTATTCTTTGGTTCCGTCGGCCTGATCTTGCGGACAATGTTTCACGCTGTGATCAGGTCCGGTTCGCCTTGTTCTGTCGGGTGCGCGACGAAAAGGCCGGGTTGCCCGAATATCGCGGGCAACCCGGCCTTGGCCGTTCGGTGTGCTGATATTTAGTGCACTATTCCTGCACTGAAGTTCAGTGGGGTAGTTCCGGTGCTCAGAATCCGGTGCAGCTGGCCATCGCGGCCGGGCCGGTGGCCGTCGCGGTCTTCTTCTCCACGCCGTCGATGGTGACCTTGCAGGACACCGTGCCGCCGTCCGGGCCGGCCAGCGCCGTCACCGAGCCGCCCTTGAGGATCCCCTTGGTCTTGAGCTCCTTCTTCCACGGGAGCGTCGCCGCCTGCTCCTGGTTCGTCGAGGCGGCGCCGTTGTCGAAGCTGGAGTAGGTGATCGAGGCGTCCTTGGCGTCCCCGGTGACCTCGTAGACCACGGTGGCCTCCGAGTTGGCCGCCTTGTTTAGGTCGTCGGCGGCCTTGCCGAACGCGACCACCCACAGGATGCAGATCACCAGGCCGACGACCGACACCACGAGGCCGGCGATGGACAGCCCCTTGTTGGTCGCCTCGCCCTTGACCGCGCGGCTGACGCCGAGCGCCGACAGCACCAGGCCGACGATCACCAGCGGCCACGCGATCATGCCGACGATGGGGATCGGGCTGAAGACCAGTCCGATCAGACCCGTGACGAAACCGGCGGTGCCCAGCCCGTTCCTCGGCTGGCTCGGCGCGGGTTGCTGCGGCGCGGCGGGTTGGTAAGGCGCGGTCATGCTGTGTTGCCCCCTCATGGTGTTCGGCCCCTCGGTATTCGAGGCGCCGTGGACGCTATCGGCGCGTGCATCGCGTTGGTTACCGATGGTGCCGAATTGATATCTGGGGCCGCGGTCTTTCGATTGTCGCCGCTATGTTTGCGGACCGACCATAATGGTTGATATAAGACGAAGGGCCGCCGGCAGCGTATGCGGTCGGCGACCCTTCGGTGACAATGATGCTTAACGGGTCTCGGTGTGCCGGGTCAGAGCGTCGCCACCGGGGCGCTGAAGGCGGCGACCCAGAGGATGCACACCACGAGCCCGACGATCGACAGCACCAGGCCGGCGATCGCGAGCCCCTTGTTGTTGGCCTGCCCCTTGTTCGCCTTGGAGAGGCCGACGGCGGACAGCACCGCGCCGACGATCGACAGCGGCCAGGCGATGACGCCGATGATGGGGATCCAGCTGAAGATGGCGCCGAGCAGGCCGAGCACGAAGCCGGAGGTGCCGAGACCGTTCTGTGGCTGCGCGGGCGCGGGGTATCCGCCGGGCTGCACGGGGTAGGGCTGGGACATGGCGGGTCTCGCTTTCGGGGGTATCCGGCGGAACGAGCCGGGCAGATGTCATGCCGAAACGACGTTTGGCAGTGCTATCTCTTACCCGGTCGCGCCGTCACCCCGCAGCGGAGTTCACCATATCGTCGCATTCAGTTGTGCAATTCCGATACAAAGGTCGGAATTTTCGCCGTGACCGCGATCGGGTCAGCGTGCCTCGCGCAGCAGATCGCCCATCCGGTTCACGCCGGTCGCCAGGTCCTCGTCGCCAAGGGCATAGGACAGCCGCAGGTATCCGGGCGTGCCGAACGCCTCGCCGGGCACCACGGCGACCTCGGCGTGCTCGAGGATCAGCGCGGCCAGCTCGACGGAGCTGCTCGGGCGTTGGCCGCGGATCTCCTTGCCGATCAGGTCCTTCACCGAGGGGTAGGCGTAGAACGCGCCCTTGGGCACCGGGCAGTGCACGCCGGGGATCGCCGACAGCAGCTCGACCATGGTCCGCCGCCTGCGGTCGAACGCGGCGCGCATGTCGGCGACGGCGTCGAGGGACCCCGACACCGCGGCCAGCGCCGCCTCCTGCGCCACGTTGTTGACGTTCGAGCTGAGGTGCGACTGGAGGTTGCTGGCGGCCTTGACCACGTCGGCGGGCCCGATCAGCCAGCCGACCCGCCAGCCCGTCATCGCGTAGGTCTTGGCGACGCCGTTGAGCACGATGCAGGTGTCCGCGAGCTCCGGCACGACGACGGGCATCGACACGTGCCGCGCGTCGTCGTAGACCAGGTGCTCGTAGATCTCGTCGGTGATCACCCAGATGCCGTTGGCCACGGCCCAGCGGCCGATCGCCTCGACCTGCTCCGGCGGGTACACCGAGCCGGTCGGGTTGGACGGCGAGCAGAACAGCAGCACCTTCGTGCGCGGGGTGCGGGCCGCCTCCAGCTGCTCGACGGTCACCAGGTAGTCGGTGGACTCGTCGGCCGTCACCTGCACTGGCACGCCGCCGGCCAGCGTGATCGCCTCCGGGTAGGTGGTCCAGAACGGCGCGGGCAGCAACACCTCGTCGCCGGGATCCACGATCGTGGCGAACGCCTGGTAGACGGCCTGCTTGCCGCCGTTGGTGACGAGCACCTGGCTCGCCTCGACCCGGTAGCCGGAGTCGCGCAGCGTCTTCGCGGCGATCGCCGCGCGCAGCTCGGGCAGGCCGGCGGCCGGCGTGTACCGGTGGTTGCGCGGGACCTCGCACGCCGCCTTCGCGGCCGCCACGATCGCCGGCGGCGTCGGGAAGTCCGGCTCGCCGGCGCCGAAGCCGATCACCGGGCGGCCGGCGGCCTTGAGGGCCTTGGCCTTGGCGTCGACCGCGAGGGTGGCGGACTCGGCGATGCCGCCGATCCGCTTGGACACCCTGGTGCGGGCTGGCTGGGTGGTCGCTGTGTCGCTGCCGGGGGTGGCCATGGCCTCATCGTGGCAGACACCACGTTCGCCGCCCCGCCGGCATGGTGCCGACGCGGCGAGAACGGGGCCGAAAACGCGGCCCCACCTGCCCGGTTGGAGTGTGGGGGTGCTGGTGCCGTACACTTCTGAACTTGGAACGTCTGGCTACCTGCCCCACGGACTCCGCGGGGAGGGTGAAAGGCGTCCATCTCGGTGTTGTGCGCTGGTGACAACGCCAAAGGGGTGTAGCTCAATTGGCAGAGCAGCGGTCTCCAAAACCGCAGGTTGCAGGTTCAAGTCCTGTCACCCCTGCGTCGAGTAGACGGTGAGCGGAGGATCGCGTGAGCGACGAGGATCGCGAGCAGGATCAGGCGGGGGAGCGCGAGAGCGCGGCTCGTCCGGTCACCGCCGCAGCACGGCGCGAACGTCGCGCCTCCGCTCGTCCGGTAGGCCGGAAGGAATCCGGCGACCGGACAGCGGAGTCGGCGACCGCCCCGTCTTCGGACAGTGGGCGCGCCAAGGCCAAGGCGGCCAAGGCGGAGTCGTCTGCTGATGACGGCAAGAAGGGCCGGCCGACCAAGGCTCGGGACCGGGACGAGAAGCGCGTCTCGGTGTTCGCGCGGTTGTTCCGCTTCCTTCGTGAGGTGGTTTCGGAGCTGCGCAAGGTCATCTGGCCGACGCGCAAGCAGCTCGTCACCTACACGACGGTCGTGCTGGTCTTCGTGGCCTTCATGGTCGCACTGGTGGCGGGGCTGGATGCCGGCTTCCACTGGGCCGTGTTCAAGGTGTTCGGCTGAGCCGAGCTGTCCAGCTCCGCTCATGCACGGAGCTAGGCAAGTGATGCACGAGAGGATGCGAGACCAACAGTGACCTCCCAGGACGGCAGCCACGAGGACGAGGTGCTCGCCGCTTCGGACGGCGACACCGAGCACGTCGAGGCGGTCGAGGAGCACGAGCCGGAGGCCACGCAGCCGCAGGATTCGGAGCAGGACGACGCCGAGGCGGATGACGCCGAGGTCGAGGAGACCGACGCCGAGGACAGCGAGGCTGTCGAAGAAGTCGAGGCTGTTGAGGCTGAGGCCGAGCTTCCCGACATCACCGAGGCGCCCGCCGACCCGGCAGCCGAGATGCGCGAGGCCCTTCGCTACGCGCCCGGCGACTGGTACGTCGTGCACTCCTACGCCGGCTACGAGAACAAGGTCAAGACCAACCTCGAGACGCGCATCCAGACCCTCGACATGGAGGACTTCATCTTCCAGGTCGAGGTGCCGACCGAGGAAGTGACCGAGATCAAGAACGGCCAGCGCAAGCTGGTCCAGCGCAAGGTGCTGCCGGGCTACATCCTGGTCCGCATGGAGCTGAACGACGCCTCGTGGAGCGCGGTGCGCAACACCCCGGGTGTCACCGGCTTCGTCGGCGCGACCTCGAAGCCGTCGCCGCTGACCATCGACGAGGTGCTCAAGTTCCTGCTGCCTCAGGTCGAGCAGGAGAAGCCCGCCGCTGGAAAGCCCGCGCAGACCGCGTCGAAGCCGACCGTCGAGGTCGACTTCGAGGTCGGCGAGTCGGTCACCGTCATGGACGGCCCGTTCGCCACGCTGCCCGCGACGATCAGCGAGGTCAACGCGGACGGCCAGAAGCTGAAGGTCCTGGTGTCGATCTTCGGCCGGGAGACCCCGGTCGAGCTGTCGTTCAGCCAGGTCTCCAAGATCTGACCGGTTCCCTCGGGGAGCCGGCAGCCACGCTGCGGCGGGCAGGGCCGCTGCGCGGACACTGCAAAAACAGGAAGCACGAGATGCCACCCAAGAAGAAGAAGCTCGCAGCGATCATCAAGCTGCAGATCAAGGCCGGCGCGGCCAACCCGGCTCCGCCGGTCGGCCCCGCGCTGGGTCAGCACGGCGTCAACATCATGGAGTTCTGCAAGGCGTACAACGCCGCGACCGAGTCGCAGCGCGGTGACGTCGTGCCGGTCGAGATCTCCGTGTACGAGGACCGGTCGTTCGACTTCAAGCTGAAGACCCCGCCCGCCGCTCGGCTGCTGCTCAAGGCCGCCGGCGTCGAAAAGGGCAGCGGCGAGCCGAACCGGACCAAGGTCGCCAAGGTGACCATGGACCAGGTGCGCGAGATCGCGACGACGAAGATGGTCGACATGAACGCCAACGACCTCGACCAGGCCGCGAAGATCATCGCTGGCACCGCCCGCTCCATGGGCATCACCGTCGAAGGCTGACCAGGCCGCATCACCTGTGGGAGAGCCACGCGCTGGCTCGCACCACTACTGATCCACGAATTAAGGACAGAAGCATGAAGCGCAGCAAGGCCTACCGTCAGGCCGCCGAGCTGGTGGACCGGGAGCGGCTGTACTCGCCGCTGGAGGCCGCCCAGCTCGCCAAGGAGACCTCCAAGATCAAGCAGGACGCCACCGTCGAGGTCGCGATCCGCCTTGGTGTCGACCCCCGCAAGGCCGACCAGATGGTCCGCGGCACCGTGAACCTGCCGCACGGTACCGGCAAGACCGCCCGCGTCATCGTCTTCGCCACCGGCGACAAGGCCGCCGAGGCCGAGGCCGCCGGCGCGGACGCCGTTGGCTCGGAAGACCTGATCGCCCGCATCCAGGGTGGGTGGCTCGACTTCGACGCCGCCATCGCCACCCCGGACCAGATGGCCAAGGTCGGTCGCATCGCCCGCATCCTCGGCCCGCGTGGCCTGATGCCGAACCCGAAGACCGGCACGGTGACCCCGGACGTCACCAAGGCCGTCAACGAGATCAAGGGCGGCAAGATCAACTTCCGGGTGGACAAGCAGGCCAACCTGCACCTGGTGATCGGCAAGGCGTCGTTCGACACCGCCAAGCTGGTGGAGAACTACGCGGCCGCGCTGGACGAGATCCTGCGCGCCAAGCCGTCCGCCGCCAAGGGTCGGTACCTGAAGAAGGTCACCGTCAGCACCACCATGGGCCCCGGCATCCCGGTCGACCCGAACCGCACGCGCAACCTGCTCAGCGCCGACGAGAGCGCCTGATTCTCGTCTGACTGACGCACCAGTGGGGCGGCATCCCGATCGGGATGCCGCCCCACTGTTCGTTCGGCGGCTGTCGTTCGGCGGCTAGCGGCTGGTCGGGCTGGTGCTGCTGGTGGCGGCACAGTCCTCGTGCTGGTAGCCGGTGATGATCCAGTTCTTGTTCGGCAGCGACGAGACCGTGAACCTCCCCAGCGGGGTGAAGCCAGGCTTGAGCGCGTCGGGCGCGAAGATCAGGCGGCAGGTGCTGATCTGCACCGACCCCGTCGCGGGGAACTTGAGGTACTCGTCCGGAAAATCGGGATGGGCGTAGTGCGTGACATCGCCGACCGACGTGCGTTTGAGCGCCAGAACCGCTGCGGCGCAGTCCTTTTCACCGACGTCCTTAGCGAACGCGTTCCTGGCCGTGTCGTCCTGGAACAGCAGGCAGGCGTAGGTGGTGTCGGCCATGGAGATGTGCTGGAACAGGTACTCGACGGTGCCCTTCGGCGTGCCGGGAGTGAGCGGGGTCTGTGACTGGCCGCCGCTGTCGTGCGCGACGCCGCCGTTGTCGTCGGTGCCGAAGTAGTGCTGGTAGGCCCAGTTCGCCAGGAGCAGCACGATAATCAGCGTGATCAGCCTGCGGACCAGCTTGAGCTTCAGGATCCGCAGCCACAGCGGCGGCCCCTCCCGCTTCGGCGGTGGCGGCGGGGTTGGCGGCCACTGGCCGGGGGGCACCGCGGGCGGCCACTGGCCCGGTTGGGCCTGCGGTGTCTGCGGTGTCGGCGGGTTGTAGGGGACGACGTCCTGGTGCGGCGCGCCACCTTGTTGCGGTGCGCCGCCCTGAGGCGCAGCACCGAGTTGGCGCTGGGCCTCCTGGAAGCGCAGGAACTCCTGGTACTGCTGGAACTGCCGGAACTGTTCCGCGTCGATCGCGGGTTCCCTCGGCTGTTCGGTGTCGGCCACGTCACCATCATGCCGTGCCTGGCGTGCCGCGATTTGGTCCGCCGGGCGGTGTCCCGTACTCTTGACCCCAGTTCCACCAAAGACCGCTGGTTTTCTCGTGCCCTGGCAACCGGGCAGGAGAACGAAGGTCCCGCTCAGCGGGCGGCCCGCGCAGGAGGACGAGGCAGAAGCCAGTGTGCCGTCGAGCACCTGATCTCTACGCCCCGCGCCGACTGCGCCGGGGCGTTCGTCGTTTTCTGGGCCTTCGGTCGATCAGCTCCCGTACCAGCCCAGAGAGGAGGCGACCATGGCGAAGCCAGTCAAGGTGGAGGCCGTCGCCGAGATCGCGGAGAAGTTCCGCGGTAGCTCGGCCGCTGTCGTCACTGAATACCGCGGCCTCTCCATGTCGCAGCTCACCACGCTGCGTCGCGCTCTCGGCGCGGGCACCACGTACACCGTCTCGAAGAACACGCTGGTCAAGCGTGCCGCGCAGGAAGCCGGTCTACAGGGTCTCGATGACCTGCTCGTCGGCCCGACCGCCATCGCCTTCGTTGAAGGCGAGCCGGTGGACGCGGCGAAGGCCCTGCGTGACTTCGCGAAGGACAACAAGGCCCTGGTCATCAAGGGCGGCTACATGGATGGCCGCCCGCTCACGATCGACGAAGTCAACAAGATTGCTGACCTCGACTCTCGTGAGGTGCTGCTCGCCAAGCTGGCGGGCGCGATGAAGGGCAACCTGGCCAAGGCTGCCGGCCTGTTCGCCGCGCCGGCCTCCCAGGTCGCTCGCCTGGCTGCTGCCCTACAGGAGAAGAAGCAGGCCGCGCAGGCGCCTGCTGCCGACTCCGCCGAGAGCTGACCAACCCCCACGCACTCCGCGCCCGACCTTCGGCCGGGCGTTGTAGCCAGAAAGGAACGCCACCATGGCGAAGCTCAGCACCGACGAGCTGCTCGACGTCTTCTCGGAGATGACCCTTCTCGAGCTCTCCGAGTTCGTGAAGCAGTTCGAGGAGAAGTTCGAGGTCACCGCGGCTGCTCCGGTCGCCGTCGCCGCCGCCGGCCCCGCCGGCCCGGTTGCCGCCGAGGCCGAGGAGAAGGACGAGTTCACCGTCGTCCTCGAGTCCGCTGGTGAGAAGAAGATCCAGGTCATCAAGGTCGTTCGCGAGATCGTCTCCGGCCTGGGCCTGAAGGAGGCCAAGGAGCTCGTCGAGGGCGCCCCGAAGCCGGTCCTGGAGAACGTCGCCAAGGACGCGGCCGACGCCGCCAAGGAGAAGCTCGAGGCTGCCGGCGCCAAGATCACCCTCAAGTGATCTAGCGCGGCGTCCCTAGGACGTCGCACCGCGCCTCTCGCGCCAAAGCGGGGCGGTCACCCACACGGGTGGCCGCCCCGCTTTTTTCGTCGGGACGGAATCTTCCGAACCCGCGAGTAACCCATACGCAGCACGCTCGTTGCACCTGTGTGACGCCGGTCGCGCCGGCGTTGTTGACGTTGCGCGAGCGGAGCTGCCCCCTGGAGGTGCGATGGGCGTCGAGGTGGTCGTCGAGGATCTGAGTAAGTCCTTTGGCCGGCAGTCCATCTGGAAGGACGTCTCGCTCACGTTGCCGCCCGGCGAGGTGAGCGTGATGCTCGGGCCGTCGGGCACGGGCAAGTCGGTGTTCCTGAAGACGCTGGTCGGCCTGCTCAAACCCGAGCGCGGCCGGATCGTCATCAACGGCACCGACCTGGTCCGCTGCTCGGAGCACAAGCTCTACGAGATCCGCAAGCTGTTCGGGGTGCTGTTCCAGGACGGCGCGCTGTTCGGCTCGATGAACCTCTTCGACAACGTGGCGTTCCCGCTGCGCGAGCACACCCGCCGCAGCGAGGCGGAGATCCGCCGCATCGTGTTGGAGAAGATGGAGATGGTCGGCCTCGTCGGGGCCGAGCGGAAGCTGCCAGGCGAGATCTCGGGCGGCATGCGCAAGCGCGCTGGCCTGGCCAGGGCGCTGGTGCTGGACCCCGAGATCATCCTGTGCGACGAGCCGGACTCCGGCCTCGACCCGGTCCGCACCGCCTACCTCAGCCAGCTGCTGATCGACCTGAACGCGCAGATCGACGCGACCATCCTGATCGTCACGCACAACATCACCGTGGCCAGGACGGTGCCGGACAACCTCGGCATGCTGTTCCGCCGCGAGCTGGTCATGTTCGGCCCGAGGGAGGTGCTGCTGACCTCGGAGGAACCGGTGGTCGAGCAGTTCCTCAACGGCCGCAGGATCGGCCCGATCGGGATGAGCGAGGAGAAGGACGAGGCCACGATGGCCGCCGAGATCGCGCACCGCGACGCGGGGCACTCGGACGGCTCGCCGGACGAGGACATCCGGGGCATCGTGCCGCAGCTGGAACCGACCCCCGGCCTGCCGGAGCGGATGGGCGTGCGCCGCCGCAAGGACCGCGTCATGCGCATCCTGCACACGCTGCCGCCGCAGGCGCAGCGGGGCATCATCGAGAGCCTCACCCGGGACGAGCAGGTCCGCTACGGCGTGTTCGCCGGAGCCGGGGTCGGCGGCCAGGGCGCTACGGCCGTGACCGGCACGCTGGTTCAGGAGCCGGTGACCGGGCCGATTTCCGTGGTGCCGCCGCAGCCGTCGCCACGGCCGAGGCCGGTGCCCCAGCAGGAGGTCGTCCGGCTGCCCGACTCGGAGTGGCAGCCGCAGGCCGGCCAGCTCGGCGAGCCCGAGCAGGCGGAGCAGCCCGAACCGCCCTCGGCGGGCAGCCGGCACCGGCGTCGCTGGCTCGGCAGGGGAGGCGGCGCATGAGCAGCCCGACCTCGTCGTTCCCCGGTGCCGGCGCGCTGCGCGAGACCGGCAGGCTGTTCGCGCTCGGCCTCGACGTCACCAGGTCCACGATCAAGCGGCCGTTCCAGCTCCGCGAGTTCATCCAGCAGAGCTGGTTCATCGTCAGCGTGACGATCCTGCCGACGGCGCTGGTGTCCATCCCGTTCGGCGCGGTGATCGCCCTCCAGCTCGGCTCGCTGACCAGGCAGATCGGCGCGCAGTCGTTCACCGGCGCGGCCAGCGTGCTGGCGATCATCCAGCAGGCCAGCCCGATCGTGACCGCGTTGCTGATCGCCGGGGCTGGCGGCTCGGCGATCTGCGCCGACCTCGGCTCGCGCACGATCCGCGAGGAGATCGACGCCATGGAGGTGCTCGGCGTCTCGCCGATCCAGCGCCTCGTGGTGCCGAGGGTGCTGGCCGCGATGCTGATCAGCGTGCTGCTCAACGGCATGGTCAGCGTGGTCGGCGTGATGGGCGGCTACTTCTTCAACGTGATCCTGCAGGACGGCACGCCCGGCGCGTACCTGGCCAGCTTCTCCGCGCTTGCCCAGCTGCCCGACCTGTGGATCAGCGAGATCAAGGCCCTGATCTTCGGGTTCATCGCCGGCATCGTGGCCGCCTACCGGGGACTGAACCCGTCCGGCGGCCCGAAGGGCGTCGGCGACGCGGTCAACCAGGCCGTGGTCATCACGTTCCTGCTGCTGTTCTTCGTGAACACCGTGTTGAGCGCGATCTACCTCCAGGTCATTCCGGCGAAGGGGAGTTAGCCGTGAGTATCGCCGGCGACCGGGTGCGGAAGGTCGCGAACAAGCCGTTGGAGACGCTGGACACCTTCGGGGACCAGTTGTCCTTCTACATCAGGGCGTTGGCGTGGGTGCCGAGGTCCCTGCGCCGCTACCTGCGGGAGACGCTGCGGCTGCTGACCGAGGTCGCCTTCGGCAGCGGCGCGTTGGCCGTCATCGGCGGCACCATCGGCGTGATGGTCGGCATGTCGATCTTCACCGGCACGGTGGTCGGGTTGCAGGGCTTCACGGCGCTGAACCAGATCGGCACCTCGGCGTTCGCGGGGTTCGTCTCGGCGTACTTCAACACCCGCGAGATCGCCCCGCTGGTGGCCGGCCTCGCGCTGTCCGCGACGGTCGGCTCCGGCTTCACCGCCCAGCTCGGCGCGATGCGGATCTCCGAGGAGATCGACGCGCTCGAGGTGATGGGCGTGCCGAGCCTGCCGTTCCTGGTGACCACCAGGATCATCGCGGGTTTCATCGCGATCATCCCGCTGTACGTGGTCGGGCTGCTCACCTCCTATCTTGCGGCGAGAACGATCACGGTCGAGGTGTACGGGCAGTCGGCCGGCACCTACGACCACTACTTCAACCTGTTCCTACCCCCGATAGACGTGCTCTGGTCGTTCGCCAAGGTGCTGGTCTTCGCCGTGGTGATCATCCTGGTGCACTGCTACTACGGCTACCGCGCCAGCGGCGGCCCGGCCGGCGTCGGTGTCGCGGTCGGCCGCGCGGTGCGGACCGCGATCGTCACGACGAGCCTGCTGGACTTCTTCCTGAGCCTGGCGATCTGGGGCACCACGACGACGGTGCGGATCGCCGGATGACCCTGCAACCACGGACCGAGGCGGTGACATGAGCGGCAGGGACACGCTGTCGAAGGCGCGCACCAGGATGCTCGGTGTCGTGTACGTCGCCGTGATCGCGTCCTTCCTTGCACTGACGATCGCGTTGTACCAGAACGCGTTCACGCCGTCGGTGCGCGTGTTGCTGCGCACCGACCACATCGGCAACCAGCTCCAGACCGCCTCCGACGTCAAGGTGCGCGGGCTGATCGTCGGGTCGGTGCAGCAGATCCACACCGTTGGCGATGGGGCCGAGCTCGAGCTGGACCTCCAGCCGGACAAGGTCGGCCTGATCCCGGACAACGTCTCGGCGCGGCTGCTGCCCAAGACGCTGTTCGGCGAGCGGTACGTGAACCTGGTGCTGCCGCAGAACCCCGCGCCGAGGCATCTTGCCGCGGGCGACGTGATCAGCCAGGACCGGTCGGGCAGCGCCATCGAGGTGGAGAAGGTGCTCGGCGACCTGATGCCGGTGTTGCAGGCGGTGCAGCCGGAGAAGCTGTCCACCACGCTCACCGCGCTGTCGCAGGCGTTGTCCGGCAGGGGAAAGCCGCTCGGCCAGACGCTCGTGCAGCTCGACCAGTACCTCGGCCAGCTCAACCCGCAGCTGCCCAACCTCGACGCCGACCTGGTCAAGCTGGCGCAGGTGGCCGACACCTACAGCCAGGCCGCGCCGGACCTGGTGCAGGCGCTGTCGGACCTGACGGTGACCAGCCGCACGATCGTCGACCAGAAGGCGAACCTGGAGACTCTCTACGCGAGCCTGACCACCGCGTCGGGCGACCTGACGGGTTTCCTGCGCGCCAACGAGAACAACCTGATCCAGGTGGCCGCGGCCAGCAGGCCGACGCTGGACCTGCTGGCCAAGTACGCGCCCGAGTACCCGTGTTTCCTCCAGGGCCTCGCCAGCTTCGCGCCGATCATCGAGAAGGCGTTCGGCAAGGGCACCGACAAGCCCGGCCTGCACATCACCATGGAGATCACCAACAACCGGGGCAACTACAAGCCGAACCAGGACGAGCCGGTGTACGGCGACAAGCGCGGCCCGCGCTGCTACGACATCACGCCGAGGCCGACCCCGTTCCCGCAGTACCCGCCGGAGGGCCCGGTGAAGGACGGCTCGAAGGCGCCGCCCGCTGCCAGGTCCGCGAACGACGGCGTGCTGCCGCCCGCAGGAATGGCCACCGCGCCGTCCTCGGCGAGCACGGGCCTCGGCCTACCGAACTCGGTGCAGGAGCGGGACTTCCTCGCCGCGATGCTGGCGCCGTCGATGGGCGTCGAGCCCAAGGACGTGCCCGGCTGGGGCAGCCTGCTGGTCGGCCCGCTGTTCCGGGGAGCTGAGGTGAGTTTCAAGTGAGGAGCCTGGTCGCCCCGCTGGTCAAGCTGGGCGTCTTCCTGGTGGTCACGGTGCTGGCCACGACGGTGCTCGCGGTGACCATCGCCAACACGGGTCTCGGCGACTCGACCGGCTACGTCGCGAGGTTCACCGACGTGACGGCGCTGAACCAGGGCGACGACGTGCGCATCGCCGGCGTCCGGGTCGGGCAGGTGGATGGCATCAGCGTCGTCGACCGCCGCCAGGCCGAGGTGCGGTTCTCGGTGACCGGCGACCGCAAGCTGCCGGCGTCGGTGACGGCGACGATCAAGTACCGCAACCTGGTCGGCCAGCGCTACGTCGCGCTGGAGCAGGGGGTCGGCACGCCGGGCAGCGTGCTGCCGGCCGGCGGGCTGATCCCGTTGGAGCGCACCAAACCCGCGCTGGACCTGACCGTGCTGTTCAACGGATTCAAGCCGTTGTTCCAGGCGCTCTCGCCCAACGACGTGAACAAGCTGTCCTACGAGATCATCCAGGTGTTGCAGGGCGAGGGCGGCACGATCGACAGCCTGCTCGCGCACACGGCGTCGCTGACGACCACGCTGGCCGGCAAGGACCAGGTGATCGGCGAGGTCATCACGAACCTGAACTCGGTGCTGGACAACGTGAACTCGCGTGGTGACGAGCTGTCCAACCTCGTCACCACGCTCCAGCAGCTCGTGACGGGGCTGGCCCAGGACCGCCAGCCAATCGGCGACGCGATCAGCGCGCTCGGCGGCCTGACGACCACGACCGCCGGGCTGCTCGACCAGGCCCGCCAGCCGCTCAAGGACGACATCGCCTCGCTCGGCGTGCTGTCGAAGAACCTGGCGGACAGCTCGGACGTCGTCGAGTCGGTGATCGCGCACCTGCCGCACAAGCTGGAGTCGATCACCAGGACGGCGACCTACGGCTCCTGGTTCAACTTCTTCCTGTGCGAGGGGAGCGGTCAGATCGCCGTGCCACCGATCATCAACAACCCGATCAGGCTGACGGTGCTGCCGGCGACCCAACCGAGGTGCCACCGATGAAGCCGTTCCGCGAGCGCAACCCCATCGTCATCGGCGTGGTCGGGCTGACGGTGATCGTGTTGGCGACGCTGGCCGCGTTCTACTCCGACGACCTGCCGATCATCGGCGGCGGCACCACCTACACGGCGGACTTCAGCGAGGCGGCCGGTCTGGTGCCGAGCAACGAGGTCCGCGTCGCCGGGGTGAAGGTCGGCAAGGTGACGAAGGTCGAGCTGGCCGGCGACCACGTGCAGGTGAGCTTCAAGGTCAAGGACGCCTGGGTCGGCGACCGGACGACCGCGATGATCCGGATCAAGACGCTGCTCGGCCAGAAGTACCTCGCGCTGGATCCCCAGGGCGCACAGGCGATGAACCCGTCGCAGGCCATCCCGAGGGACCGCACGATCGCGCCGTACGACGTGACCGAGGCGTTCAACGGGCTGGCGACCACCGTCGGCCAGGTGGACACCAAGCAGCTCGCGGACAGTTTTCAGGTGCTCACCGACACGTTCAAGAACTCGCCGACGAGCGTGAAGGGCGCGCTGGACGGGCTGTCCTCGCTGTCGAGGACGATCTCCTCGCGGGACCAGCAGCTGGCCACGCTCCTCGCGAACACCAGGCAGATCTCCACCACGCTGGCCGATCGCAACGACCAGTTCGAGAAGCTGTTGTCCGACGGGAACCTGCTGCTCGGTGAGGTGCGCAAGCGCAAGGACGCGATCAGCGCGCTGCTCACCGGCACCCGCAACCTGTCCACCGAGCTGGCCGGCCTGGTGACGGACAACAACCAACAGCTCAAGCCGGCGCTGGAGCAGCTCGGCAAGGTCACCGACGTGTTGCAGCGCAACCAGGACAACCTGTCCAAGGGCCTCCAGCTGATGGCGCCGTTCTACCGCGTGTTCGCCAACACGCTCGGCAACGGGCGCTGGTTCGACAACTACATCTGCGGGCTGCTGCCGCCCTCGGTGAACCTCGGCGTGTTCGGGTTCAACCAGGAAGGCTGCCTGCCACCTGGGGTGCAGAGGGGTCCGCGATGAGCGAGCGTAGCGAGCGAGTCATCAAGCACAGCGCGCTTTGTGTCTCATCGGCGCCCGCAGCGAAGCGAGGACGTCGATGAGTGCAACCACCAAGGCGGGCAAGGATCTTGGGCGGGCGGTGGCGATCGCCTGTGTGTTGGTGTTGCTCGCGGCCGCCGGGTTCTGGTGGATGTTCTCCGGCGGCACCAGCAACAAGGTCACGGCCTACTTCGGCGCGGCCGTCGGCCTCTACCAGGGCTCGGACGTGCGGGTGCTCGGGGTGAAGGTCGGCACCATCGACGAGGTCGTGCCGCAGGGCCAGCAGGTGAAGGTCACCATGTCGGTCGACCGCGGGGTGAAACTGCCGGCGGACGCGCAGGCCGTGGTGGTCTCGCCGAGCGTGGTCAGCGACCGGTACGTGCAGTTCACGCCCGTCTACACCGGCGGGGCCACGCTGGCGGGCGGCGCGGTCATCCCGAGGGAGCGCACCGCGACCCCGGTCGAGCTGGACGAGCTGTACTCCAGCATCGACAAGCTGACCACCGCGCTCGGGCCGAACGGCGCGAACGCCAACGGTGCGCTGTCGAACCTGCTCAACACCGCCGCCGCGAACCTCCAGGGCAACGGCAAGGCCCTCAACGACACGATCAAGCAGCTCGGCGACGCGACCAGGACGCTGTCCGGCTCCAAGGAGGACCTGTTCGCCACGGTGGACAGCCTCCAGAAGTTCACCAGCATGCTGGCCGCCAACGATGGGCAGGTGCGCGACCTCAACTCGCAGCTGACCGACGTGGCCGGCTTCCTGGCGGGCGAGCGGCAGGACCTCGGCTCGGCGCTGACCGAGCTGGCCGGCGCGCTCGGCCAGGTGCAGGCGTTCATCCGCGACAACCGCGACGTCATCAAGTCCAATGTGGACAAACTGGCCGGCATCACCAAGATCCTGGTGGACCAGCGGGCCGCGCTCGCCGAGGTGCTCGACGTCGCGCCGCTCGCCGTCGGCAACCTCCAGAACGCCTACAACGCGTCCTCGGGGACGCTGGACGCCCGCGCCGACATCAACGAGCTCAACCAGCCGCCGATCACGTTGGTGTGCAAGCTGATCCAGCAGGCGACGCCGCCGGCCCTGCCGCCGGTGCTGTCGGACGTCTGCAAGCAGCTGGAGCCGGTGGTGCAGGGCCTGCTGCCGCTGCCGACCCCGGCCCAGACGATCAGCGCGTTCAGCCAGGGCAAGCTGCCGCCGCTGCCGCTCCCGGTGGTTGGCACGCTGTTCGGCTCGCCCGGCGCGGTGCAGGGAGGCCACTGATGCGCAAGGGAATCCCTGTTCTGGTGACGCTGCTGGCGGGCCTGACGCTGGCGGGCTGCGGCGCTGGCGGCTTCGACGGCGTCTACAACATGCCGCTGCCCGGCGGCGCGGACCTCGGCTCCCGGCCGTACCGCGTCAAGGTCGACTTCAAGGACGTGCTCGACCTGGTGCCGCAGGCCGGCGTGAAGGTCAACGACGTCCCGGTCGGCAAGGTCGAGCAGATCGACGTGGCCAAGGACGGCTGGACGGCCGAGGTGACCGTCGCGGTCAACGGCGACGTGTCGCTGCCGGCCAACGCGGTGGCCAGGCTGCGCCAGTCCAGTCTGCTCGGCGAGAAGTACGTCGAGCTGGCCAAGCCGGACCAGTCGACGCCGGCGCAGGGCAGGCTCGCCGACGGCGCGACCATCCCGGTGGACCGGACCAACCGCAACCCCGAGGTGGAAGAGGTCTTCGGCGCGCTGTCGCTGCTGCTCAACGGCGGCGGCATCGCGCAGCTCCAGAACATCACCAGGGAGCTGAACTCGGCGGCCGAGGGCAACGAGCCGCAGCTGCGTTCGCTGCTGGGCAACGTCAACACCTTGGTCTCCGACCTGGACGCGCACCGGGGCGACATCACCCGCGCGCTGGACGGCGTGAACAAGCTGGCCGGCACCCTCAACGCGCAGCGAGACAAGGTCGGCAACGTGCTGGACAACCTGGCGCCCGGCCTGAAGGTGCTGACCGACCAGCGCGACCAGCTGGTCAGCATGCTCCAGTCGCTCCAGTCGCTGTCCGGGGTCGCCGTCGACACCATCGACAGGAGCAAGGCCGACCTGGTCGCCGACCTGCGCGCGCTCACGCCGACGTTGCAGAAGCTCGGCGAGGCCGGCAAGAACCTGCCCAACGCGTTGCAGCTGCTGCTGACCTACCCGTTCCCCGACGCGACGGTCGACGGCGTCAAGGGCGACTACACCAACCTCTACCTCGATCTCGACCTGAACCTCGGGCACATCCTGGACAACCTGTCGCTGTCGCGGCAGAGCCCGCTGCCCAACATCCCCGGCCTGTCCGGGCTGACCGGCGGCACCACCACGGGCAACTCCTCGAACGCGCCTGCGCTGCCGTTGCCGCCGCTGCAACTGCCCGGCGTCGGCACGCAGACCGCGCCGCCGGGTCAGGCGACGCAGGGCAGCGGGCTCGCCGGCCTGCTCGGCTCGCTGCTGGGAGGTGGCCACTGATGTTCACCCGCAGAATGCGGCTCCAGGTCGGCGCGTTCGTGCTGATCGCGCTGGTCGGCATCAGCTACGTCGGCGCAAGGTACGTGGGGCTCGGCAGGGTGTTCGGCGCCACCGGCTACGTGGTGCAGGTCCGCCTCGCCGACTCCGGCGGGATCTTCAGCAACGCCGAGGTCACCTACCGGGGCGTGACGGTCGGCCGGGTCGGCCCGCTGCGGCTGACCGCCGACGGCGTCGAGGTCGACCTCGACATCGACCCGTCGGCGCCGCCGATCCCCGCCGACCTCGAGGCCGTGGTGGCCGACCGGTCCGCGGTCGGCGAGCAGTACGTCGACCTGCGGCCCAAGCACGAGGGCGGCCCGTTCCTGGCGTCCGGCGCGGTCATCCCGCAGTCGGTGACGAAGACGCCGCCGCCGGTGGACAGCCTCCTGACGAACCTGGACAGCCTGGCCACCTCGGTGCCGACCGACTCGCTGCGCACGGTCGTCGACGAGCTGGACACGGCCTTCCAGGGCGCTGGCCCGAACCTCCAGGTGCTGCTGGACAACACCCGCAGCTTCACCAAGGCCGCGGCGGAGCACCTGCCGCAGACCACGAAGCTGCTCGCCGACGGCCGCACCGTGCTGACCACCCAGGCCGACGAGTCCGCCGCGATCAAGTCGTTCAGCGGCAACCTCAGGCTGCTCGCCGAGCAGCTGAAGAACTCCGACGGCGACCTGCGCAAGCTGATCGCCGTGACGCCCCAGGTGTCCGAGCAGGTCAGCGGCTTCCTGCGGGAGTCGGGCCCGAACCTCGGCGTGGTCGTCGCGAACCTGCTGACCACCGCGAACATCCTGTCGACAAGGCGGGACGGGCTCGAGCAGATCTTCGTGACCTACCCGCTGGTGGTGGCTGGCGGCTTCACCGTCGCGCCCGGCGACGGCACCGCGCACTTCGGCCTCGCGCTCAACGTGTTCGACCCGCTGCCCTGCACGGTCGGCTACGAGGGCACCACGATCCGGCCGGCGAACGGCACCTACACCGACAACGCCGGCACCAAGCGCAACGCGACCGACCCGGCCCCGCTGAACACCCAGGCGTACTGCGCGCTGGCCAGGGGCAGTTCCAGCGCGGTGCGCGGCGCGCAGAACGCGCCCTACGGCGGCCAACCGACCACGCCGCAGGGCAACCAGACCGAGCCGCAGCCCAGCCAGGAGGCCACCCACCAGGGCCAGCTGCCCGGCGTGCTCGGGCTGCCCGGCATCGGCTCAGGGCTCAACAGCCTCGCCAAGCTGCTCGGCCTGCCCGGCTAGGCGACCAGCGACACAGCGACCACACGCACCATCCCTAC
Organism: Solihabitans fulvus; assembly: GCF_008386585.1. Taxonomy (GTDB): domain Bacteria; phylum Actinomycetota; class Actinomycetes; order Mycobacteriales; family Pseudonocardiaceae; genus Solihabitans; species Solihabitans fulvus. The sequence goes on along the minus strand of NZ_VUOB01000010.1, from coordinate 217,262 downwards.
CCTGGAGCACCATGAACGAGCGGGTCAGGTCCGACGGCAGGCCGTCCTTTGCGCACCCCGCCGTGCTGGCGGCGGCCGCGGTCGCGGTGGTCGCCGCCGTGTTCGCGGCCTGGTTCGGCTGGTCCTGGTACAGCGCGGCGCACGACGACTCGCTGCGCTACGCCAGCACCCGCGACGACGTGCAGCGCGCGGGCGAGGTGGGGATCGACAACTTCACCACCCTGGACTACAAGAAGGTCGACGAGGGCCTCGACCGCTGGTTGGCCTCCTCGACCGCGCAGCTCAACGACGAGGTCAAGCAGGGCAGGGACGCGAGCAAGAAGCAGATCGAGGCGGCCAAGACCGTCACCAAGGGGAAGGTGCTCGAGTCGTCGGTGACCGACCTGGACGACCGCGCCGGCAAGGCCACCCTGATCGCGGCGGTGGAGATCGTGGTCACCCCGGACGGCGGCCAGCCAACCACCAAGCGCGACCGCTACCAGGCCAACCTGACCAGGACCGACGCGGGCTGGAAGCTCAGCGCGCTCGGCCAGGTCGCGGTCGGCACGGCGTAGCCGGCCGGCCAGCACCGCGACACTCGAGAGGATCAGGGAAGTGCCACCGACCCGCCGCCGCCCGACCCAGCCGAACCAGCCACCGGCCCGCCGGCCGCGCGTGGCCGGCCTGACCAACCGGCCGAACCCCGCTGGCGACGAGACCGAGCGGCTCGAGGCGACCCAGGAGTCCCAGGAGTCCCAGGACACGGCAGGCGGTTACGCCGCGCCCGGCTACCAGCCGCCCGGCTACCGTGCGCCGCAGCAGCCGGCGAGGCCTCAGGCCGAGGAGCCCCAGGAGCCCGAGCCCGCCGAGCCCGAGGCCACCGAGTCTGAGCCCGCCGAGCCCGAGGCTGCCGAGCCCGCGCCCGAGGCCGACGACGTGATCTCGCCGTCGGTGATCGGCGCCGAGGACGCTGAGGACGCCGCAGCCGAGGACACCGCGACCACCAAGACCGCCAAGACCATCGCGACCACCAAGGTCGCCGAGGACGCTGAGACCCCGCAGGAGGCTCCGGAGGACGCGTCGGACGGCGACTCCGGGACGTCGGTGCGGCCCGTCGACGAGCCGCGCCCGACGCGCAGGCCCCGGCTGGTCACGCTGGCCGCCCTGCTGCTGCCCGCCGTGCTGTTCGCCGGCCTGGCGGTCTGGTTCCACGGCGAGGCCGAGCACCTCACGTCGAACTCGGGGCAGAACGGCGCGCTGGTGGACACCGCGCGCACCAGCGAGGTGACCGGCCAGGTCAAGGACGCCATGGAGAAGGCGTTCTCCTACAACTTCGCCGACACCGCCTCCACCGAGAAGGCGGCCAAGGACCTGCTCACCGGGGCGGCGGTCGACCAGTACAACAAGCTGTTCGAGCAGGTGAAGAAGCTGGCGCCGGAGCAGAAGCTGGTCGTGTCGGTGCGCGTGGTGTCCAGCGGGGTGCGGCTGCTCAACGGCGACCGGGCGGAGCTGCTGGTGTTCCTTGACCAGACCAGTACCAGGACCTCGGACAACCAGAGCAGCGTCGGCGCGACCATGGCGAGCGTCACCGCGCAGCGCACCGACCGGTGGCGGATCTCCGATCTGAAGATCCTCAACTGATCAACACGGTGATCGACTCTCGGTGAGAGCAGTGCCACATTCGGGTCAGTTCAACCGACACTACGGAGTGTCGCCGCGTGGTTGCATCCACGGTGTTCAGGGCGTTTCCCCAGGTCAGCGTGACTACGCCGGGTGATTTGGGCTTCGTCCAGCGGGGTGATCGAGGCGTGGCGTCTTGACTGTCACGCCTGCCAGGGTCACTCTGTCGGTGAGCACGAGACCGGCCGTTCCAGGGGCCTCTCGACAGTCGCCGTCTCTGTGGCTAGACTGCTCCTTTGCGCTGCCCACTTTCCGCATGCCCTTCGCCGAGAGCTAGGATTTGGGCACCACTGCACCCTTGACAGCTTAGTTAGCTGCTTGCTAGCTCGGCTGCGCCAGCTATTTAGTCCCTGGAAGGACGCATCTTGGCAGTCTCCCGCGCGACCAAGGCCACTGCTGCGACCAACTCCATGTCGGGGATCCCGGGAGCGCCGAAGCGGGTCTCGTTCGCGAAGATCCGTGAACCGCTCGCGACGCCCAACCTGCTCGATCTGCAGATCAACTCGTTTGAGTGGCTCACCGGCGACGAGGCGTGGTTCCAGCGCCGCATCGACGAAGGTGACGAGGCCCCCACCGGTGGCCTGGAAGACGTGCTCAACGAGATCTCCCCGATCGAGGACTTCTCCGGCTCGATGTCCCTGTCCTTCTCCGACCCGCGCTTCGACGAGGTCAAGGCCTCCGTCGAGGAGTGCAAGGACAAGGACATGACCTACGCGGCACCCCTGTTCGTCACCGCGGAGTTCACCAACCACACCACTGGTGAGATCAAGAGCCAGACGGTGTTCATGGGCGACTTCCCGATGATGACGGACAAGGGCACCTTCGTTATCAACGGCACCGAGCGTGTCGTCGTGTCCCAGTTGGTCCGTTCGCCCGGCGTCTACTTCGACACCTCGATCGACAAGACGACGGACAAGGACGTCTTCAGCGTCAAGGTCATCCCGAGCCGCGGCGCGTGGCTCGAGTTCGACGTCGACAAGCGCGACACCGTCGGTGTCCGCATCGACCGCAAGCGCCGCCAGCCGGTCACCGTGCTGCTGAAGGCGCTCGGCTGGACCACCGAGCAGATCCGTGAGCGGTTCGCGTTCAGCGAGACCCTGCTCACCACCCTGGAGAAGGACCACACCGCCGGCACCGACGAGGCGCTGCTGGACATCTACCGCAAGCTGCGCCCTGGCGAGCCGCCGACGAAGGAGAGCGCGCAGGCCCTGCTGGAGAACCTGTTCTTCAAGGACAAGCGCTACGACCTCGCCAAGGTCGGCCGGTACAAGGTCAACAAGAAGCTGGGCCTCAGCCTGCCGTTCACCACCGGCGTGCTGACCGAGGACGACATCGTCACCACCATCGAGTACCTCGTCCGGCTGCACGCGGGCGACACCTCGATGAAGGTCGGCGAGACCGAGGTTCCCGTCGAGGTCGACGACATCGACCACTTCGGCAACCGGCGCCTGCGCACGGTCGGCGAGCTGATCCAGAACCAGATCCGGGTCGGTCTGTCCCGGATGGAGCGCGTGGTCCGTGAGCGGATGACCACCCAGGACGTCGAGGCGATCACGCCGCAGACCCTGATCAACATCCGCCCGGTCGTCGCGGCGATCAAGGAGTTCTTCGGGACCTCCCAGCTGTCGCAGTTCATGGACCAGACCAACCCCCTCGCGGGGCTCACCCACAAGCGCCGCCTGTCGGCGCTCGGCCCGGGTGGTCTGTCCCGTGAGCGGGCCGGCATGGAGGTGCGCGACGTGCACCCCAGCCACTACGGCCGCATGTGTCCGATCGAGACGCCGGAAGGCCCGAACATCGGCCTGATCGGCTCGCTGTCCTCCTACGGCCGGGTCAACCCGTTCGGCTTCATCGAGACGCCGTACCGGAAGGTCGTCGACAGCCAGGTCACCGACGAGATCCACTACCTGACCGCCGACGAGGAGGACCGCTTCGTCAAGGCGCAGGCCAACTCGCCGATCGACGACGACGGCAACTTCCTCGACCCGCGCGTGATGGTCCGTCGTAAGGGCGGCGAGACCGACCTCGCGGACCCGAGCGTCGTGGACTACATGGACATCTCGCCTCGGCAGATGGTGTCCGTCGCGACCGCGATGATCCCGTTCCTCGAGCACGACGACGCGAACCGCGCGCTGATGGGCGCGAACATGCAGCGCCAGTCCGTGCCCCTGCTGCGCAGCGAGTCCCCGCTGGTCGGCACTGGCATGGAGCTGCGTGCCGCGGTCGACGCCGGTGAGGTCGTCGTCGCCAAGAAGGCCGGCGTCGTCGAGGAGCTGTCCGCCGACTACGTCACGATCATGGCCGACGACGGCACCCGCCAGACCTACGGGATGCACAAGTTCCGCCGGTCCAACCAGGGCACCTGCATCAACCAGAAGCCGATCGTCAACGAGGGCGACCGGGTCGAGGTCGGGCAGGTCGTCGCGGACGGTCCGTGCACCGAGAGCGGCGAGATGGCGCTGGGCAAGAACTTGCTCGTCGCGATCATGCCGTGGGAGGGGCACAACTACGAGGACGCGATCATCCTGTCCCAGCGTCTGGTGCAGGACGACGTTCTCACCTCGATTCACATCGAGGAGCACGAGATCGACGCCCGCGACACCAAGCTGGGTGCCGAGGAGATCACCAGGGACATCCCGAACGTCTCCGAGGAGGTCCTCGCCGACCTCGACGAGCGCGGCATCATCCGGATCGGCGCCGAGGTCCAGCCCGGCGACATCCTGGTCGGCAAGGTCACGCCCAAGGGCGAGACCGAGCTGACCCCGGAGGAGCGCCTGCTCCGCGCGATCTTCGGCGAGAAGGCGCGCGAGGTCCGCGACACCTCCCTCAAGGTGCCGCACGGCGAGTACGGCAAGGTCATCGGCATCCGCGTGTTCAGCCGCGAGGACGACGACGAGCTGCCCCCGGGCGTCAACGAGCTGGTCCGCGTCTACGTGGCCCAGAAGCGCAAGATCCAGGACGGCGACAAGCTCGCCGGCCGCCACGGCAACAAGGGTGTCATCGGCAAGATCCTGCCGGCGGAGGACATGCCGTTCCTCCCGGACGGCACCCCGGTGGACATCGTGCTGAACACGCACGGTGTGCCGCGTCGTATGAACATCGGCCAGGTGCTGGAGACCCACCTCGGGTGGATCGCCAAGCAGGGCTGGAGCATCGACGGCCTCGCCGACTGGGCGAAGAACCTGCCGGAGGAGCTCTACGAGGTCGACCCCGGCACCAAGACGGCCACTCCGGTGTTCGACGGTGCCAGCGAGACCGAGATCACCGGCCTGCTCGGCTCGACGATCCCGAACCGGGACGGCGAGCGGATGGTCAAGGAGAACGGCAAGGCGCAGCTGTTCGACGGACGTAGTGGCGAGCCGTACCCGTTCCCGGTGTCGGTCGGCTACATGTACATCCTGAAGCTGCTGCACCTGGTGGACGACAAGATCCACGCCCGCTCCACCGGCCCGTACTCGATGATCACCCAGCAGCCGCTCGGTGGTAAGGCGCAGTTCGGTGGCCAGCGCTTCGGTGAGATGGAGTGCTGGGCGATGCAGGCCTACGGGGCGGCGTACACGCTCCAGGAGCTGCTCACCATCAAGTCCGACGACGTGCTCGGCCGCGTGAAGGTCTACGAGGCCATCGTCAAGGGCGAGAACATCCCTGAGCCCGGTATCCCGGAGTCCTTCAAGGTGCTGCTCAAGGAGCTCCAGTCGCTGTGCCTCAACGTCGAGGTGCTCTCCAGCGACGGCGCTGCCATCGAGATGCGCGACGGGGACGACGAGGACCTGGAGCGGGCCGCCGCCAACCTCGGTATCAACCTGTCCAGCCGTCCCGGCTCGGACTCGCTCTCGGTCGACGACGTCGTGAACTGACCTCGCTGTTCGCCTGACGGGGGCTGGCCTCCCGCCATCCCCCGTCGGGCGACACGACCCCTACCCCCAGGCAGCAATCAACGAAGGGGAGAAGAACCGACGTGCTCGACGTCAACTTCTTCGACGAGCTTCGCATCGGCCTCGCAACGGCCGACGACATCCGCCAGTGGTCGTTCGGTGAGGTCAAGAAGCCAGAGACCATCAACTACCGCACGCTCAAGCCAGAGAAGGACGGCTTGTTCTGCGAGAAGATCTTCGGTCCCACCAGGGACTGGGAGTGCTACTGCGGCAAGTACAAGCGCGTTCGCTTCAAGGGCATCATCTGTGAGCGCTGCGGCGTCGAGGTGACCCGCGCCAAGGTGCGTCGTGAGCGGATGGGCCACATCGAACTGGCCGCGCCCGTCACGCACATCTGGTACTTCAAGGGCGTCCCCAGCCGGTTGGGCTACCTGCTCGACCTGGCCCCCAAGGACCTCGAGAAGATCATCTACTTCGCCGCGTACGTGATCACCGCGGTGAACACCGAGCTGCGCCACAACGACCTGCCCACGCTCGACAACGAGATGCAGGTCGAGCGCAAGCGCGTCGAGGCCAAGCGCGACGCCGACATCGAGGGCCGCGCGCAGAAGCTCGAGGCCGACCTCGCCGAGCTGGAGGCGGAGGGCGCGAAGAGCGACGTCCGTCGGAAGGTCAAGGAGGGCGGCGAGCGGGAGATGCGCCAGCTCCGCGACCGCGCCCAGCGCGAGCTGGACCGGCTCGACGAGATCTGGAGCACCTTCACCAAGCTCGAGCCCAAGCAGCTGATCGCGGACGAGCTGCTGTACCGCGAGCTGTACGACCGCTACGGCGACTACTTCACCGGCGCCATGGGTGCGGAGTCGATCCAGCAGCTGCTCGGCATCTACGACGTGGACGCCGAGGCGGAGATCCTGCGCGAGACGATCCGCAGCGGCAAGGGGCAGAAGAAGCTCCGCGCGCTCAAGCGGCTCAAGGTCGTCGCGGCGTTCCAGGCGACCCGCAACAACCCGCAGGGCATGGTCCTCGACTGCGTCCCGGTGATCCCGCCGGACCTGCGGCCGATGGTCCAGCTCGACGGTGGCCGCTTCGCCACCTCGGACCTCAACGACCTGTACCGCAGGGTCATCAACCGGAACAACCGCCTCAAGCGACTGATCGACCTCGGCGCGCCCGAGATCATCGTCAACAACGAGAAGCGGATGCTCCAGGAGGCCGTCGACGCGCTGTTCGACAACGGCCGCCGCGGTCGCCCGGTGACCGGGCCGGGCAACCGGCCGCTGAAGTCGCTGTCCGACCTGCTCAAGGGCAAGCAGGGCCGGTTCCGCCAGAACCTGCTCGGCAAGCGCGTCGACTACTCGGGCCGTTCGGTCATCGTGGTCGGCCCGCAGCTCAAGCTGCACCAGTGCGGTCTGCCCAAGCAGATGGCGCTGGAGCTGTTCAAGCCGTTCGTGATGAAGCGGCTGGTCGACCTCAACCACGCGCAGAACATCAAGTCCGCCAAGCGGATGGTCGAGCGTGCGCGCCCGGCCGTGTGGGACGTGCTGGAAGAGGTCATCACCGAGCACCCCGTGATGCTGAACCGCGCACCAACGCTGCACCGCCTGGGCATCCAGGCGTTCGAGCCGCAGCTGGTCGAGGGCAAGGCCATCCAGCTGCACCCGCTCGTCTGTGAGGCGTTCAACGCCGACTTCGACGGTGACCAGATGGCGGTGCACCTGCCGCTGTCGGCCGAGGCGCAGGCCGAGGCCCGCATCCTGATGCTGTCCAGCAACAACATCCTGTCGCCTGCCTCCGGCAAGCCGCTGGCGATGCCGCGTCTGGACATGGTCACCGGCCTGTACCACCTCACCCGCCACAAGGAGGGTGACCTCGGCGAGGGCCACGCGTACGCGTCGCCTGCCGAGGCCCTGATGGCGTTCGACCGCAAGGCCCTCGGCCTTCAGTCGATGGTGAAGATCAGGCTGACCGACCGGATGCCGCCGAGGGGCCAGGAGCCCGAGGGCTGGGAGCCGGGCCAGCAGTGGCTGGCCACGACCACGCTCGGTCGCGTGCTGTTCAACGAGCTGCTTCCCGCGGACTACCCGTTCATCAACGAGGTCATGCCGAAGAAGCGCCAGGCGACGATCATCAACGATCTCGCCGAGCGGTACCCGATGGTGACCGTGGCTCGGACGCTGGACAAGCTCAAGGACGCCGGCTTCTACTGGGCCACCAGGTCCGGTGTGACGGTCGCGATCTCCGACGTGCTCGTCCCGGCCAAGAAGTACGAGATCCTCGACCAGTTCGAGAAGCAGGCGGACGCGGTCGAGAAGCGCTACCAGCGCGGTCAGCTCTCCTACACGGAGCGCAACAACGAGCTGGTGAAGGTCTGGACCCAGGCGACAGAAGAGGTCGCCGAGGCCATGGAGGCCAACTTCCCCGAGGACAACTCGATCCGCATGATCGTGCAGTCCGGGGCGGCGGGCAACATGACCCAGGTCCGGTCGCTGGCCGGCATGCGTGGTCTGGTGACCAACCCGAAGGGCGAGTACATCCCGCGCCCGATCAAGTCCTCGTTCCGTGAGGGCCTGTCGGTGCTGGAGTACTTCATCGCGACGCACGGTGCCCGCAAGGGTCTTGCCGACACCGCGCTGCGCACCGCCGACTCGGGTTACCTGACCCGTCGTCTGGTGGACGTCTCGCAGGACGTCATCATCCGCGAGGTCGACTGCGGCACCAGCCGTGGCGTCATCCTGCCCGTCAGCCAGGACGGCGGCGGCAAGATGTCGCTGCACGAGTTCGCGCAGACGGCCGTGTACGCCCGCACGCTCGCCGAGGAGATCTCGGACAGCGACGGCAACGTGCTGCTCAACCGCGGCGACGACCTGGGCGACCCGGCACTGGAGAAGCTGGTCTCGGCCGGCGTCGCCAGGGTCAAGGTCCGCAGCGTCATGACCTGCGAGTCGGCTGTCGGTGTGTGCGCGAGCTGCTACGGCCGCTCGATGGCCACCGGCAAGCTGGTGGACGTCGGCGAGGCCGTCGGCATCGTCGCCGCCCAGTCCATCGGTGAGCCGGGTACCCAGCTCACGATGCGCACCTTCCACCAGGGTGGTGTGGCCGGTGACGACATCACGACCGGTCTGCCCCGTGTGCAGGAGCTGTTCGAGGCTCGGGTGCCCAAGGGCAAGGCGCCCATCGCGGACGTCGACGGCCGGGTGCGCATCGAGGACGGCGAGCGGTTCTGGAAGATCACCCTCACCCCGGACGACGGGAGCGAGGAGATCATCTTCGAGAAGCTGTCGAAGCGTCAGCGGCTCGCCAACACCCCGAGCGGTCCGTTGGCCGACGGCGACCACGTCTCCGTCGGGCAGCAGCTGCTGGAGGGCACGCCCGACCCGCACGAGGTCCTTCGCGTGATGGGTCCCCGTGAGGCTCAGCTGCACCTGGTGGACGAGGTCCAGAAGGTGTACCGGGCGCAGGGTGTGGCCATCCACGACAAGCACATCGAGGTGATCGTCCGGCAGATGCTGCGCCGGGTCACGGTCATCGACTCCGGTGCGACGGAGTTCCTGCCGGGTTCGCTCGTCGAGCGCAGCGAGTTCGAGTCGGCGAACCGTCGGGTCGTCGCCGAGGGTGGCGAGCCTGCCTCGGGTCGTCCGGTGCTGATGGGTATCACGAAGGCGTCGCTGGCCACCGAGTCGTGGCTGTCGGCGGCCTCCTTCCAGGAGACCACGCGTGTCCTCACCGATGCCGCGATCAACGGCAAGAGCGACAAGCTGGTCGGCCTGAAGGAGAACGTGATCATCGGTAAGTTGATCCCGGCTGGTACGGGCATCAACAGGTACCGCAACATCCAGGTGCAGCCGACGGAGGAGGCGCGGGCCGCGGCCTACGCGATCCCGTCCTACGACGACGGCTACTACACGCCGGACGTCTTCGGCACCGGCACGGGTGCGGCGGTTCCGTTGGACGACTACGACTTCGGTCGCGACTACCGCTGAAGTTAGCGTGCTGACGGGGGCTCGGGACAACTGTCCCGGGCCCCCGTTTTCTTTGGCGCGCAACCGAAGCGACACCGAAGGCTGCCCCTTCGACTGGAGGTGGCCGGACCTTTGGGTAGACCACGCGGGAAGTGCGCCACCTGGGCGATTGACTTGTTAATTTCTGCGCGTGCCTGATCTTGTGCCGTTCACCGACAACTACCGCGACCTCTCCAACTCCGAGGGCTACCAGTTCGAGTTCCACTGCGAACGGTGTGGCAACGGCTACCGCTCCGCGTACGTGCGGGACAAGGTGGAGATGGGGCGCGGCCTGCTGCGGTCCGTCGGCTCGCTGTTCGGTGGCGCAGCGGAGAACCTGAGCCGCTCGGTCGAGCAGTGGCGCTACGACCGCGCGACGAACTCCCCGGCCAAGGACCGCGCGCTGACCGACGCGGTTGCCGAGGTGTCGCCCCAGTTCCGGCAGTGCCGGGGCTGCGGGCAGTGGATGTGCGCGGCGATGTGCTGGAACGACGACATCGGCCAGTGCCTGTCCTGTTCCCCGGCGGTCGCCGAGGAGATGTCCCGCGCGCAGGCCAGCGCCCAGCGCGAGCAGATCTGGGACAAGGCCAGGAACACCGACTGGACCGAGAACCTCGACCTCGGCACGCGAACCAAGGTCGAGTGCCCGAGCTGCAAGGCCAAGGTCGACGGCGGCAAGTTCTGCTCGTCCTGCGGCGGCCAGCTCGCCATCGAGGTGCGCTGCGGCGGCTGCGGCTCGACCACCAATCGTCCCGGCGCGGTGTTCTGCTCCGACTGCGGAAAACAGCTCTAGCATTCCGAGCGGAATCCGGAAACAGGTCGACGGCACGCCGTGGCGACGGTTGTTGGACTCGATTTCGCGGGGTAGTGGCGCGTCGGCTCGGTTCGGTTTCAGCCGATTCTTCGCAATCCGCCGGCGGGACGGACCCACGACGCGGTTGGCGGCGTCGGGGGAGAGGTTTGCGCAGGTCAGCTAGCTGGTCTTGCGGATCGCGTTGACCAGTCGACCCGTCCAGGGGGTCACGAAACCGATCTGGTCGCACTCGGGCTCGACGAGCGAATACAGCTCTCGGTCAACCTTGAAGGATTGGTTGCCAATGGTGATGGTGTAGACGCCGCGAGATTGGCGCAGTTGCTTGGGTGGCGTCGGAGCGCCGGACATCCGAAGGTTGTATCGGGGGTCCTCGACCTGTGCGTGCACCCAGCCGGTAATCGGTCGTACTCGTCCGACGAGCAGTTCAAGAACAGGCCGCCCCGCCGACCAGAGCGCATACGGCAGGCACACGACGAGCGGGACGAGCAGCACCCACGGATTGGTGTTCCTGGAGATCGGGTAGAGCACCGCCGTCACCACGGCGATGCCGAAGCAGGCCATGCCGGGGCCCGAACCCGCCAGGACGCGCCGCCGCTGGTTGGGGTGGAGCCGGCCGGCCAGGTTCGCCCGGTTGATCTCGTCCTGGTCCGACACGGCTCGTCCTCCACGGCTACTCGTGCTTGGCGGGCTCGGGCTGCCGACTCACTCAGCAGGCCACGAGTACTGCTCGGATCCCGCGTTCGTGTCCTCGACCTGTTCGCCCCTCGGCGCGGACTCGCCTTCCGGGCGCGCCTGCTCGTACGACTTGTTGGCGCTCTCCCAGCGGTCGAACTGCTCGTTCTCCTGCCGCCTGCCCTCGGCCGCGACGCCGATCGTGTCGGCCGAGTTCCACTGTGGACGCTGGAACTCCCAGCCGTCCCTGCGAGTGTGATCGACGGCCTGCTGCCACGAATCGGGCTTGAGGAAGCTCCTGCCGTCCTCGCTGGCCTTCGCCGCCGCGCCCTCCAGCGACTCAGGGGCGGTGTGGCTGGACCAGGATTTCTTCCACTCCTCGGCCTTCTGCTCGGCGGCCGTGCGGACGTGCCCCTCGGCCTTGGCGGCGTTCTCCAGCTCTTCCCTGGTCCTCGCGCCCGCGGCCTTGAGCGTCTTGGCCTTCTCGCTGGTCTTGACGGCCGTCTCGAGGCCCTTGTCGGCCAGCTTGCTGAAGCCCTTGCCGACCTTCTTCAGCGCGTTCGCCGCGGCCTCGATGATGCCCTTGGACTTGCCGGCCGCCTGGGCCAGCTTGCCGAGCTTCCCGACCACCTTGTCGATCTTGGTGGCGATCTTCTCGGCGAGGCTCGCGCCCTCCATCACCGTGTCGGTGATGAACGCCGCGATGCTGGCGCCGAAGGAGCACCACGAACTGGCCAGCGCCGCGAGGGCCTTGACGATCAGCCCGCCGACGAAGGACGAGATCAGGTCCCGGATCAGCCCGCGCTCGGTGCCGACCAGTGCCGCGCCGACGTTCATCGCCGTCGAGGCGGACTGCGCGTGGGTCGACGCGCCGCGCAGCGTCGCCGCGTAGTCCTTCGCCGCCTGCTGGTAGCCGTCCGCCGCCGCGCCCCGGTACGAGCCAGCCAGGTTGCCGGCCGACTGCTCGTAGCTGGTCGCGCTCTTCTCCAGCTGCTTTGAGATGTTGCTCCAGGTGACCGCCTTGGCGGTGACCGCGTCCGGGTTGCCGGCGAGCTTGTCCAGGCCGTCCTTGAGGAAGCTGATGTGCTCGATCAGCCAGCCGACGCCCGCGCTGGCCAGCGTGTCGAGCGGGTTCATCGCCGCGCCGAGCAGGTCGAGGCCGTCGGTGACGACGTCGCCGGCCAGGTTCGCCCAGTCGCCGTTGCTGGCGTCCTTGAAGGTCGCCGCGGCGTCGTTGAGGATGCCGGAACCACCGGTGGCCGACACCGCGGCCTCGCCGGAGTCCTTGCTGAAGTCGCCGAGCCCGACCAGCGTGTCCGAAGAGGACTCGGTCGTCGCGACGAGCGGGTTGCCGCCTTCCGCCATGCTCACACACCCCCGCAGATCTGGTCGAAGTTGTCCGCGTGCTCCTGGTCGGTGCTCTGGTAGGTCTCGCGCGAGTCCTTGAGCCGGTCGGCGACCTCGTGCCCGACGGTGGCCGCCTGCTGGAGGAAGTCGACGGCCGCGTCGACCCACCCCTGGATCGGCAGCGCGAAGATCTGCCCGACGATGCCGAAGGCGTCGATGTCGAACGCCGCTCCGCCGGAGTCCGACGCGCTGACCGCGGTGTCGACGTCAGCCGCGATGCCGCGCACGTCGGTCTCGTGCTGCTTGAGCTGCTCGAGGTCGACCTCGGTGCCTGCTCCGCCCATCACCAACCACCTCTCTTCAGGACCGGCCCGTGGCCCTCGTCCTCGTCGCCGTCGGTCTGCGGCGCCGGGGGGCGAGGCGGGGCGGCGGGGGGTGCGGGGCGGAATTCGGACGCCCGTTCCTCGTTGAAGACCACCCGCTTCTCGGGCTCGGACGCAGGCGACTCCTCCTCCGGTTCCTCCGGGGTCGGAATCTGTTCCTCGAGGAACTTCATGGCGTCGCTGTCCGTGCCGATCAGCGGCGCCATCACGGCGGTGACCTGCCGGGCCGCCGCCGCCTGGGCGCGGTGCGCGGTGGCCACGATCGCGGCGGCCAGCTGGGCGCGCGGGAGCTCGTCGGCCCGCGGCCCGAAGGACAGGTTCTGCAACGCGCCGCTGGCGTTCACCGTCACGGTGACCGCGCCGTCCTTGCTGGTCAGCGTGCTGGCCACGAGTTGTAGCTGCGCCTTGGCCTGCTCGGCGGCCTCGGCGATGTTGCCGACCTCTGCCCCGTAGGAGGCGACCCAGTCATTGGTAGCCACGGTGAAACCCCCGCGTCGTTCGTCGTCGATGTCTGCTCTGGCGATGGTTGCGGAATGTAGTCCGCCCGGCTACGCGACGCGTCGAGATCGGCATTTTCCCGATCTCCTCGGCCGGTTGTCTGCCCGTCGGCACTCGTGCCGACCGTCCTGCGGGTAACCTTGCCGCCGTCGACGATCGGTCCTCCGCCGTGTCCGGCCGGTGCGAGTTCGACCACACTTCGGCCCCTGTTGGCCCCTGTGACCGACCCCGTTTTGACCCGCGAGACAGCGGGAAGGTATCTTTGCTACTCGTGCCCGACCCATGTCGGGCCGCTCCGCGTGCCTGTGAGTGGCAGCTTGTTCGAAGCCGTCACGCCGGTAGGCGGCAGTCCTCCTGAATCCCGCTGGGACGCCACAGGTGCCTACCGGGCCGAGACTTGGGCGACACGCCCGACCTCGGGATACGGAGGGATCAAGTACACAGAGCTCGCTAGTAACGAGACGCGAACGGAAGAAGCAGCCGGTCTATGCCCACGATCCAGCAGCTGGTCCGCAAGGGCCGCCAGGACAAGGTCGCCAAGACCAAGACTGCGGCTCTCAAGGGGAGCCCGCAGCGACGCGGCGTGTGCACCCGCGTCTACACCACCACCCCCAAGAAGCCGAACTCGGCGCTCCGCAAGGTCGCCCGCGTGAAGCTGACCAGCGGCATCGAGGTCACGGCCTACATCCCGGGTGAGGGCCACAACCTGCAGGAGCACTCCATGGTGCTCGTCCGCGGCGGCCGTGTTAAGGACCTTCCGGGCGTCCGCTACAAGATCATTCGCGGTTCCCTTGACACCCAGGGCGTGAAGAACCGCAAGCAGGCTCGCAGCCGCTACGGTGCGAAGAAGGAGAAGAGCTAATGCCCCGCAAGGGTCCGGCCCCGAAGCGGCCGCTGATCTCCGACCCTGTCTACAGCTCGCCGCTGGTGACTCAGCTCATCAACAAGGTGCTGGTCGACGGCAAGCGCTCGGTCGCCGAGAAGATCGTGTACGAGGCGCTCGAGGGTGCCCGCGAGAAGACCGGCACCGACCCGGTCGTCACGCTCAAGCGCGCGCTGGACAACGTCAAGCCGGCCCTGGAGGTGCGCAGCCGCCGAGTCGGTGGCGCCACCTACCAGGTTCCGGTCGAGGTGCGCCCGGTGCGCTCCACCACGCTGGCGCTGCGCTGGCTGATCACCTTCTCCCGGCAGCGCCGTGAGAAGACCATGGTCGAGCGCCTGATGAACGAGCTGCTCGATGCGAGCAACGGTCTCGGGGCGAGCGTGAAGCGCCGCGAGGACACGCACAAGATGGCCGAGTCCAACAAGGCCTTCGCCCACTACCGCTGGTGATCTCGCGCCCGGCCCACCCGGCCGGGCACGTCCAGCCCCAGTGAGCGCGACCAGCTGCTCAAGACAAGGGACGAGACTCGTGGCACAGGATGTGCTGACTGACCTGGCCAAGGTCCGCAACATCGGGATCATGGCCCACATCGACGCGGGCAAGACCACCACGACCGAGCGGATCCTCTTCTACACGGGGATCAGCTACAAGATCGGCGAGGTGCACGACGGCGCTGCGGTGATGGACTGGATGGAGCAGGAGCAGGAGCGCGGCATCACGATCACGTCTGCCGCGACGACCTGCTTCTGGAAAGACCACCAGATCAACATCATCGACACGCCGGGCCACGTCGACTTCACCGTCGAGGTGGAGCGGAACCTGCGCGTTCTCGATGGCGCGGTTGCCGTCTTCGACGGCAAGGAGGGCGTTGAGCCCCAGTCCGAGCAGGTCTGGCGCCAGGCCACCAAGTACGACGTGCCGCGAATCTGCTTCGTCAACAAGATGGACAAGCTGGGTGCGGACTTCTACTACACGGTGAAGACCATCCAGGACCGGCTCGGCGCCAAGCCGCTGCCGATCCAGCTGCCGATCGGCACGGAGAGCGACTTCATCGGTCTCGTCGACCTGGTGGAGATGCGCGCGCTGACCTGGCGTGGCGAGGTCCAGAAGGGCGAGGACTACACGGTCGAGGAGATCCCGGCCGACATGGCCGAGATCGTCGCCCAGTACCGCGAGCAGCTGCTCGAGGCCGTCGCCGAGACCGACGACGACCTGATGGAGCGCTACCTCGGTGGCGAGGAGCTGACGGTCGCGGAGATCAAGGCGGGCATCCGCAAGATCGTGACCAACCGCTCCGCGTACCCGGTGATGTGCGGTTCGGCGTTCAAGAACAAGGGCGTTCAGCCCATGCTCGACGCCGTGATCGACTACCTGCCGTCGCCGGTGGACCTGCCGCCGGTCGAGGGCACGCTCCAGGACGGGGAGACCCCGGCCTTCCGCGCGCCCACCACGGCGGAGCCGTTCGCCGCGCTGGCGTTCAAGATCGCCACGCACCCGTTCTTCGGCAAGCTCACCTACGTCCGGGTCTACTCGGGCAGGGTCGCCGCCGGTACCCAGGTCATCAACTCGACCAAGGACCGCAAGGAGCGCATCGGGAAGATCTTCCAGATGCACGCCAACAAGGAGAACCCGGTCGACGAGGCCATCGCCGGTCACATCTACGCCGTGATCGGTCTGAAGGACACCACCACCGGTGAGACGCTCTGCGACCCGCAGGCGCCCATCGTGCTGGAGTCGATGACCTTCCCCGACCCGGTCATCCAGGTGGCGATCGAGCCGAAGACCAAGGCTGACCAGGAGAAGCTGGGCACCGCGATCCAGAAGCTCGCGGAAGAGGACCCGACCTTCAAGGTCAACCTCGACCAGGAGACCGGCCAGACCATCATCGCCGGCATGGGCGAGCTCCACCTGGACATCCTGGTGGACCGCATGCGCCGCGAGTTCAAGGTCGAGGCGAACATCGGCAAGCCTCAGGTGGCGTACCGGGAGACGATCCGCCGCAAGGTGGAGAAGTACTCCTACACCCACAAGAAGCAGACCGGTGGTTCCGGCCAGTTCGCCAAGATCCTCATCAACGTCGAGCCGCTGGAGAGCACCGACGGTGCCCTCTACGAGTTCGACAACAAGGTCACCGGTGGCCGCATCCCCAGGGAGTACATCCCGTCGGTGGACGCGGGCGCCCAGGACGCCATGCAGTACGGCGTGCTTGCCGGCTACCCGCTGGTCGGCATCAAGGTGACCTTGGTCGATGGTTCCTACCACGAGGTCGACTCCTCCGAAATGGCCTTCAAGATCGCCGGTTCCATGGCGCTCAAGGAAGCCGCTCGGCAGGCGAGCCCCGTGCTGCTCGAGCCGGTGATGGCGGTCGAGGTGACCACGCCCGAGGACTACATGGGTGAAGTCATCGGTGACCTGAACTCCCGCCGTGGCCAGATCCAGGCCATGGAGGAGCGCAGTGGTACCCGAGTCGTCAAGGCTCAGGTTCCGCTGTCGGAGATGTTCGGGTATGTCGGCGACCTGCGGTCCAAGACCCAGGGTCGTGCCAACTACTCGATGACGTTCGACTCTTACGCCGAGGTTCCCGCGAACGTGGCGAAGGAGATTATCGCGAAGGCGACGGGGGAGTGACCCCTAACCGGAGCACCGCACATTAGTGTGGGCTCTCCGGGGTGCCCCCCGGGGTCCGCACAATCGACCCTGACATGTCGTCGTCCGGCACCACCTAGTCGGCTCGGCGGAAGAAAAAGAAGTCCAGGAGGACAATCCAGTGGCGAAGGCGAAGTTCGAGCGGACCAAGCCGCACGTCAACATCGGCACCGTTGGCCACATCGACCACGGTAAGACGACTCTTACCGCGGCGATTTCCAAGGTGCTGCATGACAAGTACCCGGATCTGAACCCCTTCACGCCGTTCGACGAGATCGACAAGGCGCCGGAGGAGAAGCAGCGCGGCATCACCATCTCGATCGCTCACATCGAGTACCAGACCGAGAAGCGCCACTACGCGCACGTCGACTGCCCGGGTCACGCGGACTACATCAAGAACATGATCACCGGTGCCGCCCAGATGGACGGCGCGATCCTCGTGGTCGCGGCGACCGACGGCCCGATGCCGCAGACCAAGGAGCACGTGCTCCTGGCCCGCCAGGTCGGTGTGCCCTACATCGTTGTCGCCCTGAACAAGGCCGACATGGTGGACGACGAGGAGATCCTGGAGCTCGTCGAGCTCGAGGTTCGCGAGCTGCTCAGCGAGTACGAGTTCCCGGGCGACGACCTCCCCGTGGTTCGCGTCTCCGCGCTGAAGGCCCTCGAGGGCGACGCCGAGTGGGGCGCCAAGCTGCTCGAGCTCATGGACGCCGTGGATGAGAGCATCCCGGAGCCGATCCGTGAGATCGAGAAGCCGTTCCTGATGCCGGTCGAGGACGTGTTCACGATCACCGGTCGTGGCACCGTCGTCACCGGTCGTATCGAGCGCGGCGTGGTCAACGTCAACGAGACGGTCGAGATCGTCGGCATTCGCGAGAAGTCGATGTCGACCACCGTCACCGGCGTTGAGATGTTCCGCAAGCTGCTCGACCAGGGCCAGGCCGGCGACAACGTGGGTCTGCTGATCCGCGGCATCAAGCGCGAGGAGGTGGAGCGTGGCATGGTCGTCGTGAAGCCGGGCACCACCACCCCGCACACCGAGTTCGAGGCGCGGGTCTACATCCTGTCGAAGGACGAGGGTGGCCGTCACACCCCGTTCTTCAACAACTACCGCCCGCAGTTCTACTTCCGCACCACCGACGTGACCGGCGTCGTGACCCTCCCTGAGGGCACCGAGATGGTCATGCCGGGCGACAACACCGACATGAAGGTGCAGCTCATCCAGCCCATCGCGATGGACGAGGGTCTGCGCTTCGCCATCCGCGAGGGTGGCCGCACCGTTGGTGCGGGTTCGGTCAACAAGATCATTAAGTGATCTCGCTCAAATAAGTAGTCCCAATTTGGACTGCCACACTCCGGTGTGGCATCCTTAACGGGTTGCTCGGTGGGGCGGTCGGTCGTGTTCGACTCGGCCGCCCCACCACGAGCGGCCCGCGCCCTGATCCCGTTTGGGACCCACAGTTCGTTGCGGGAAGCGGCTCGCGAGAGTCGGGTCAGGGTGCACCGGGTCACAAGACTCATCCCACGGGGCAAGTGCTGTGGGACCGGTTTGTGCGCAGGGCGCGACACGCCCGACCGCGTGGACCGGGCACCGTGACATCTGAACAGGGGCGGAGCGCGCCTGGGTCCCCCAGTGGCCCCCGCAAGGCACCCGCACCGCAGCGGTACGAGAAGAGGAACGGCAAGCCATTATGGCGGGACAAAAGATCCGCATCCGGCTCAAGGCCTACGACCACGAGGCGATCGACGCGTCCGCGCGCAAGATCGTCGAGACCGTGACGCGCACCGGCGCTCGGGTCGTCGGGCCGGTGCCGCTGCCTACCGAGAAGAACGTCTACTGCGTCATCCGCTCGCCGCACAAGTACAAGGATTCGCGCGAGCACTTCGAGATGCGCACGCACAAGCGTCTGATCGACATCCTCGACCCGACGCCGAAGACGGTGGATGCGCTCATGCGCATCGACCTGCCGGCGAGCGTCGACGTCAACATCCAGTAAGCGTGCGGCGCACAGTGTTCGATTCCCTTTGGGGCGGAGAGTAACGAGACCGATGTCTGACAGGCAGATGAAGGGGATCCTGGGTACCAAGCTCGGCATGACCCAGGTCTTCGACGACAACAACCGGATCGTTCCGGTGACCGTCGTGAAGGCTGAGCCGAATGTGGTTACCCAGGTTCGAACCCAGGAGAAGGACGGCTACTCGGCCGTGCAGTTGGCCTTCGGCGCGATTGACCCGCGCAAGGTCAACAAGCCCGTGACGGGCCACTTCACCAAGGCTGGCGCGACTCCTCGCCGCCACTTGGTGGAGCTGCGCACCACGGACGCAGGCGAGTACGAGGTCGGCCAGGAAGTCACCGCTGAGGTGTTCGAGGCCGGCGCTGTGGTCGACGTTGTCGGCACCAGCAAGGGTAAGGGCACCGCAGGTGTCATGAAGCGTCACGGCTTCAAGGGTCTGAGCGCCAGCCACGGCACCCAGCGCAAGCACCGTTCGCCCGGCTCGATCGGTGGCTGTGCCACCCCGGGTCGCGTCTTCAAGGGCGTGCGGATGGCCGGTCGCATGGGCCACGAGCGCGTGACCACGCAGAGCCTGACCGTGCACCGGGTGGACCTCGAGGCCGGGTTGATCCTGGTCAAGGGCGCCATTCCCGGGCCAAAGGGCGGTCTGGTGTTCGTCAAGTCGGCCGCGAAGGGCGGTGCCTGATGACCACGGTTGACGTTCGCACCCCGGACGGCAAGACCGACGGCTCCGTCGAGCTGCCCGCCGAGGTGTTCGACACCCAGGCGAACATCGCGCTGATGCACCAGGTCGTCACGGCCCAGCTGGCCGCGGCTCGCCAGGGCACGCACAGCACGAAGACCCGCGGCGAGGTTCGCGGTGGCGGCAAGAAGCCCTACCGGCAGAAGGGCACCGGCCGCGCCCGTCAGGGCTCGACCAGGTCGCCGCAGTTCGCCGGTGGTGGCATCTCGCACGGCCCGCAGCCGCGTGACTACAGCCAGCGGACCCCGAAGAAGATGAAGGCCGCCGCCCTGCGCGGTGCCCTCTCCGACCGGGCCCGCGCCGGCCAGCTGCACGTGCTGTCCGGCCTCGTCGAGGGCGAGAAGCCGTCGACGAAGTCGGCGCGCAAGATCCTGGAGACCGTGACCGAGGCCCGCAAGGTGCTCCTCGTGCTGTCCCGCGCTGACGAGGTCAGCTGGGTCAGCGTGCGCAACCTCACCGAGGTGCACGTGCTCGCGGTCGACCAGCTCAACACCTACGACGTGCTCGTCAACGACGACGTGGTGTTCACCAGGGATGCGCTTGAGCTGTTCCTCGCCGGCCCGGCCCGTGGCCGCTCGGCGAAGGCGACCGCGCGCTCCAGCGAGGTTGAGGAGGAGGTCAAGTGATCCCCGACCCGCGTGACATTCTGCTCGCGCCAGTGATCTCCGAGAAGTCCTACGGGCTGCTCGAGGAGAACAAGTACACCTTCGTGGTGGCGCCTGGCACGAACAAGACCGAGATCAAGATCGCGGTCGAGAAGGTCTTCGGCGTGAAGGTCGTGAGTGTTAACACGATCAACCGCCAGGGCAAGCGGAAGCGCACCAAGACCGGCTACGGCAAGCGCAAGGACACCAAGCGCGCAATCGTGACGCTGTCCGCCGAGAGCAAGCCGATCGAGATCTTCGGCGGCCCGGCCGCGTAAGCGACCGGCCGCACCGACGACGAGGGACTGCTACAGAGATGGGCATCCGCAAGTACAAGCCGACGACGCCAGGTCGTCGCGGCTCAAGTGTCTCCGACTTCGCCGAGATCACTCGGTCGACGCCGGAGAAGTCGCTGGTCCGTCCGCTGCACGGCCGAGGCGGCCGCAACGCGCACGGCAAGATCACGACGCGGCACAAGGGCGGCGGTCACAAGCGGGCTTACCGCCTGATCGACTTCCGCCGCAACGACAAGGACGGCGTGCCGGCCAAGGTCGCGCACATCGAGTACGACCCGAACCGCACCGCGCGGATCGCACTGCTGCACTACTTGGACGGCGAGAAGCGTTACATCGTCGCGCCGGAGAAGCTGCGCCAGGGCGACATGGTTGAGAACGGCCCCAAGGCCGACATCAAGCCGGGCAACAACTTGCCGCTGCGCAACATCCCCGTCGGCACCGTGATCCACGCGATCGAGCTCCGCCCCGGTGGCGGCGCCAAGATCGCGCGGTCCGCCGGCGTGAGTGTGCAGCTCGTGGCCAAGGACGGCCCGTACGCCCAGCTGCGGATGCCTTCGGGCGAGATCCGCAACGTGGACGTGCGCTGCCGGGCCACGATCGGGGCGATCGGCAACGCCGACCACTCCAACATCAACTGGGGCAAGGCCGGCCGCATGCGCTGGAAGGGCCGCAAGCCCACCGTGCGTGGTGTCGCCATGAACCCGGTCGACCACCCGCACGGTGGTGGTGAGGGTAAGACCTCCGGTGGTCGCCACCCGGTGAACCCGGCTGGTAAGCCCGAGGGTCGTACTCGCCGCCGCAAGCCAAGCGACAAGCTCATCGTCCGGCGTCGTCGCACCGGTAAGAAGCGCTGAGCAGGGAGGGAGTGAAGGATGCCACGCAGCCTTAAGAAGGGCCCCTTCGTCGACGACCACCTGCTCAAGAAGGTGGACGTGCTGAACGAGGCGGGTAAGAAGACCGTCATCAAGACGTGGTCCCGTCGGTCCACGATCATTCCGGACATGCTGGGGCACACCATCGCGGTGCACGACGGCCGCAAGCACGTCCCGGTGTTCGTGTCCGAGGCCATGGTGGGGCACAAGCTGGGCGAATTCGCCCCGACGCGCACCTTCAAGGGCCACATCAAGGATGACCGCAAGTCGCGCCGCCGCTAGAGCGGGCCAGTGACGAGAACTAGCAAGAGCAAGGGGTAGCAGCGATGAACGCCCGTAACGACGCCAGCGGCGCGGAGGAGCTTCCGCGCGCCGTGGCTCGGGCTCGCTACGTCCGCGACACGCCTATGAAGGTGCGCCGCGTGGTCGAGCTCATCAGGGGCCGCAGCGCAAGCGAGGCCCTGGCCGTGCTCCAGTTCGCGCCGCAGGCCGCCAGCGGTCCGGTGGCGAAGGTGCTCGCCAGTGCCGTGGCCAATGCCGAGAACAACCTCTCCCTCGACCCCGACACCCTCTGGGTGAGCCGGGTCTACGTCGATGAGGGTCCGACGCTGAAGCGTTTCCGTCCGCGGGCCCAGGGCCGCGCGTACCGGATCCGCAAGCGCACGAGCCACATCACGGTCGAGGTGGAGTCGAGGCCGACCGAGAAGAAGACGGCCGGCAAGCCTCGTAAGACCAGCGCGAAGGGAAGTGCCCGGTAGTGGGTCAGAAGATCAACCCGCACGGCTTCCGGCTGGGGATCACCACCGACTGGAAGTCCCGCTGGTACGCAGACAAGCAGTACGCCGAGTACGTCGCGGAGGACGTCAAGATCCGCAAGATGCTCGGCCGTGGCATGGAGCGTGCTGGCATCTCCAAGGTGGAGATCGAGCGCACCCGTGACCGGGTTCGGGTCGACATCCACACCGCACGGCCGGGCATTGTCATCGGTCGCCGCGGCGCGGAGGCCGACCGCATCCGCGGTGAGCTGGAGAAGCTCACCAAGAAGCAGGTGCAGCTCAACATCCTCGAGGTGAAGAACCCCGAGTCGGACGCGCAGCTCGTGGCGCAGGGCGTCGCCGAGCAGCTGTCCAACCGGGTCGCCTTCCGTCGGGCGATGCGCAAGGCCATTCAGTCGGCCATGCGCTCGTCGCAGGTCAAGGGCATTCGCGTGCAGTGTGGCGGTCGTCTCGGCGGTGCCGAGATGTCCCGCTCCGAGCACTACCGCGAAGGCCGAGTGCCGCTGCACACGCTGCGCGCCGACATCGACTACGGCTTCTTCGAGGCCCGCACCACGTTCGGCCGTATCGGCGTGAAGGTGTGGATCTACAAGGGTGACGTGGTCGGTGGCCGTCGCGAGTCTGCCGCCGTCGCGGAGGCCCGCCCGCCGCGCCGCGAGCGCAGCGAGCGTCCGAACCGCGCTCGTCGTTCCGGTGCCTCCGGCACCACGCCGACGAGCACCGAGGCTGGCCGGGCCGCGGCCGAGGCACAGGCCGAGTCCGCCACCGCCGCCAGCGAAGCCGTCGCCACTGGCGCGGCCGAGAAGACGGAGGGCTGAGTCGTGCTCATCCCGCGGAGGGTCAAGCACCGTAAGCAGCACCACCCGGGTCGCTCGGGCGCTGCCAAGGGCGGCACGAGGGTGACGTTCGGCGAGTTCGGCATCCAGGCTCTGGAGCCGGCCTACGTCACGAACCGACAGATCGAGTCGGCTCGTATCGCGATCAACAGGCACATCCGCCGTGGCGGCAAGGTCTGGATCAACATTTTCCCCGACCGCCCGCTGACCAAGAAGCCTGCCGAGACCCGCATGGGTTCCGGTAAGGGTTCGCCGGAGTGGTGGGTGGCCAACGTCAAGCCGGGACGGGTTCTGTTCGAGATGAGCTTCCCGAACGAGACCGTGGCCCGCGAGGCACTGCGCCGCGCGATCCACAAGCTCCCGATGAAGTGCCGCATTGTCACGCGTGAGGGTGGTGAGTTCTGATGGCAGCGGGTTCCACCGCTTCTGAGCTGCGAGAGCTCACCGAGGAAGAGCTGGTGCTGCGTCTGAGGGAGGCGAAGGAGGAGCTGTTCAACCTCCGCTTCCAGATGGCCACCGGTCAGCTCGACAACAACCGGCGCCTGCGCACGGTCCGGCATGACATCGCCCGGGTCTACACCGTGATGCGGGAGCGGGAGCTCGGTCTTTCCGTGTCCCCCGATGCGGTTTCCACTGGTGAGGGTGCGGCATGAGTGAGCAGACGAACGAGACGGTGAACCGCAACGACCGCAAGGTCCGCGAGGGCCTCGTCGTGTCCGACAAGATGGACAAGACGATCGTCGTGGCGCTGGAAGACCGTAAGAAGCACCCGCGGTACTCCAAGGTCCTGCGCAGCACCACCAAGGTGAAGGCGCACGACGAGGGCAACACCGCTGGTGTCGGCGACCGTGTGTTGCTGATGGAGACCCGTCCGCTGTCGGCGTCCAAGCGCTGGCGGCTGGTCGAGATCCTCGAGAAGGCCAAGTAAGCTGGAAAGGTTGGCAAGCGGCCTCCGTGCCGCTTGCCGCCTTTCTGTGTAAGCGACCGAGCCTGTCAGGTCGGAAATCTGGCAGGCCATCGATGGTCAGGAGTTGAAGTGATCCAGCAGGAGTCGCGACTCCGCGTCGCCGACAACACCGGTGCGAAGGAAATCCTCTGCATCCGTGTGCTCGGCGGTTCGGGACGGCGCTACGCGGGCATTGGCGACATCATCGTCGCCACTGTCAAGCAGGCGATCCCGGGTGCGGGTGTCAAGAAGGGCGATGTGGTCAAGGCCGTCATCGTCCGCACGGTCAAGGAGAAGCGTCGTCCGGACGGTTCCTACATCCGGTTCGACGAGAACGCAGCGGTGCTGATCAAGAACGACAGCGAGCCGCGCGGCACGCGCATCTTCGGGCCGGTCGGCCGCGAACTGCGCGACAAGAAGTTCATGAAGATCATCTCGTTGGCGCCGGAGGTGCTCTGATGAAGGTGAAGAAGGGCGACACTGTCGTCGTTATCGCCGGCAAGGACAAGGGCGCCAAGGGCAAGGTCATCCAGGCCTACCCGGACACCAACAAGGTGCTGGTCGAGGGCGTTGGCCGGATCAAGAAGCACACGCGGGTCACGCAGACCCAGCGCGGCGCGCAGTCGGGTGGCATCGTCACCCAGGAGGCGCCCATCAACGTGAGCAACGTGATGGTCGTCGACTCCGACGGCAAGCCGGCCAGGGTTGGCTACCGCACCAACGATGAGGGCCGCCGCGTTCGCGTTTCCCGTCGCAACGGGAAGGACATCTGATCATGACCAGCACTGAGAAGGTCCTTCCCAGGCTCAAGACCCGGTACCGCGCGGAGATCACGGCGGAGCTGCAGAAGCAGTTCTCGTACGCGAACCCGATGCAGATCCCGGGTGTCGTGAAGGTCGTCGTGAACATGGGTGTCGGCGACGCCGCCCGCGACGGCAAGCTGATCGAGGGCGCGGTCCGCGACCTGTCCACGATCACCGGTCAGCGGCCCGAGGTCCGCAAGGCCCGCAAGTCCATCGCGCAGTTCAAGCTCCGCGAGGGCATGCCGATCGGCGCGCGCGCCACGCTGCGCGGCGACCGGATGTGGGAGTTCCTGGACCGCCTGCTGACCATCGCGCTGCCGCGTATCCGCGACTTCCGCGGCCTGTCGCCCAAGCAGTTCGACGGCAACGGCAACTACACGTTCGGCCTGAACGAGCAGTCGATGTTCCACGAGATCGACCCCGACTCGATCGACCGTCCGCGCGGCATGGACATCACCGTCGTCACCACCGCCACCAACGACGAGGAAGGCCGGGCGCTGCTCAAGCAGCTGGGCTTCCCTTTCAAGGAGAACTGACGTGGCCAAGAAGGCGTTGATCAACAAGGCCGCCGGTAAGCCGAAGTTCAAGGTGCGCGGCTACACCCGGTGCCAGCGCTGCGGGCGTCCGCACTCGGTGTTCCGCAAGTTCGGCCTGTGCCGGATCTGCCTGCGCGAGATGGCCCACCGCGGTGAGCTTCCGGGCGTGAGCAAGTCCAGCTGGTGACCCAGCCGCGAGGCTGATCACCCGCTGGACCGCTTCTGCCAGATTTCCCACTTCGCTGTAGGCCCGCCCACGACCGTCTCGGACCCTGGGCTGGGGAACCGCAGTGAGAAAGGTTGACAAGGTCACCATGACGATGACCGACCCGATCGCAGACATGTTGACGCGTCTGCGGAACGCCAATTCGGCATACCACGACGAGGTCGTGATGCCGCACTCCAAGTTGAAGGCGCACATCGCCGAGATCCTCCAGCGCGAGGGCTACATCGCTGGCTTCCGCAGCGTGGACGGCGACGTGGCCAAGAACCTGGTTGTCGAGCTCAAGTACGGGCCGAACCGGGAGCGCAGCATCGCGGGCCTTCGGCGCGTGTCCAAGCCCGGTCTCCGGGTCTACGCGAAGTCGACGAACCTGCCCAAGGTGCTCGGCGGACTTGGCGTGGCCATCATCTCGACCTCCGGTGGTCTGCTGACCGACCGGCAGGCCGGCAAGCAGGGTGTAGGCGGAGAAGTTCTCGCCTACGTCTGGTAGAGGGGGCTAGACATGTCGCGCATTGGTAGGTTGCCGATCACTGTCCCCGCCGGGGTCGAGGTGACCATCGACGGTCAGCTGGTGAGCGTGAAGGGCCCCAAGGGCACCCTCGCGCACACCGTCGCTGAGCCCATCACCGTCGAGCGGGCCGAGGACGGCACGCTCGAGGTGAAGCGGCCCAACGACGAGCGGCTCAACCGCTCGCTGCACGGGTTGTCCCGCACGCTGGTCCACAACATGGTGGTCGGCGTCACGCAGGGCTACGAGAAGAAGCTCGAGATCCACGGGGTCGGCTACCGCGTGCAGCTCAAGGGTTCTGACCTTGAGTTCGCGCTGGGCTACAGCCACCCGGTGAAGGTCGAGGCCCCCTCGGGCATCACCTTCGTCGTCGAGAACCCCACGCGGTTCTCCGTCCAGGGGATCGACAAGCAGCAGGTTGGCGAGATCTCGGCCAACATCCGCAAGCTGCGCAAGCCCGACCCGTACAAGGGTAAGGGTGTCCGCTACGCGGGCGAGAAGATCCGCCGCAAGGTCGGAAAGACGGGTAAGTGACATGAGCGAGTCGACTGCTACGAAGCGCAAGCCGGTGGGCAAGGACATCTCCACGAAGCGCCGTGTCGCCAAGACCCGACGTCACTTCCGCCTCCGCAAGAAGGTCGATGGCACCCAGGAGCGTCCGCGCCTGGCCGTGCACAGGTCCTCGCGGCACATCACCGTGCAGATCATCGACGACCTGACCGGGCACACCCTCGCGTCGGCCTCCAGCCTGGAGGCAGACGTCCGGGCGCTGGAAGGCGACAAGAAGGCCAAGGCAGCGAAGGTCGGCGAGTTGGCCGCCACGCGTGCCAAGGGCGCCGGCATCAGCAAGGTCGTGTTCGACCGTGGCGGCAACAAGTACCACGGCCGGATCGCCGCCCTGGCGGACGCCGCCCGCGAGGCTGGGCTGGAGTTCTGAGACACATGCACATCACTGGAATTGAGAGGGACGCCTGATGCCAGGACGCACGCGTCGCGAAGGCGGAGGGGGCGAGCGCGGAGAGCGCCGCGACCGCCGGGACGGTGGCCGCGGCGGGGCGGCCCAGGAGAAGACCCTGAACCTGGAGCGCGTGGTTGCTATCAACCGCGTCTCCAAGGTCGTCAAGGGCGGTCGTCGGTTCAGCTTCACCGCTCTGGTCGTCGTCGGTGACGGCGACGGCATGGTCGGTGTCGGCTACGGCAAGGCCAAGGAAGTTCCGGCCGCCATCGCCAAGGGCGTCGAAGAGGCCAAGAAGAGCTTCTTCCGCGTGCCGAGGATCGCCGGCACCATCCCGCACCCGATTCAGGGTGAGGACGCCGCTGGCGTCGTGCTGCTCCGCCCGGCGAGCGCCGGTACCGGCGTCATCGCCGGTGGCGCGGTTCGCGCCGTGCTGGAGTGCGCCGGGGTGCACGACGTGCTGAGCAAGTCGCTGGGTAGCGACAACGCCATCAACATCGTGCGGGCCACCGTGGCGGCGCTCAAGGGCCTTCAGCGGCCCGAGGAGGTCGCTGCTCGCCGTGGCCTGCCGCTCGAGGACGTTGCTCCCGCCGGCATGCTCCGCGCTCGCGCAGGGCAGGGGGTGTGACCGCGATGGCACAGTTCAAGGTCACCCAGATCAAGAGCACCATCGGCACCAAGCAGAACCACCGGGATTCGCTCAGGACGCTCGGTCTGCGCAAGATCCGCCAGTCGGTGGTGCGTGAGGACACTCCGGTCGTCCGCGGTCTGATTCACACCGTGCGGCACCTGGTGACTGTCGAGGAGGTCAACTGATGACCATCAAGATTCACCACCTGCGCCCGGCGCCTGGCTCGAAGACCGCCAAGACCCGCGTTGGTCGTGGTGAGGGCTCCAAGGGCAAGACCGCTGGTCGTGGTACCAAGGGCACCGGCGCGCGGAAGAACGTGTCGCCGAGGTTCGAGGGCGGGCAGATGCCGCTGCATATGCGGCTGCCGAAGCTCAAGGGCTTCAAGAACCCGTTCCGCACCGAGTACCAGGTCGTGAACGTCGGCGACATCGTTCGCCTGTTCCCGGAGGGTGGCGCTATCGACGTCGCCGCCCTCGTCCTGGCCGGCGCGGTCCGCAAGGGCCAGCTCGTGAAGGTGCTCGGCAACGGCGACATCGCCGGCGTCAAGCTCGACATCACGGCGAACGCCTTCTCCTCCAGCGCGGTGGAGAAGATCGCTGGCGCTGGTGGGACCACCACCAAGCTCTGAAGCTAGTTCAACGAAGCGGCCGGCAGGGTGCCCCCTGCCGGCCGCTTCGTCGTATCTTCGTGAGTGTGTCGCTCAGTCGATCGTGCCTCGTGGGACGACCCACTGGTGTTGTTGCCCGGTCATGTCCGCGATGAGCTCGAAGTCGCGGTCGTAGTGGAGCACCGTGAGGGCGTGTCGCTCCGCGACCGCGGCGATGAGCAGATCGGGCACCTTCCTGCCCTTGAGCCCGTGTTCGGCGAGCGCTCGCTGAACACCGCTCGCCCGGGTGTAGTCCTCGGGCTGCACGGTCACCTGCTGGAACAGTCTGACCGCGCGATTGATCTGATCCCACTCGTCGGCGTTTCGCGCGGAGAAACCCAGTTCCAGGTCCGACATGCCGCAGCGCCCCACGCGACGCTGGCTGAGGAGCTCACCAAGGACCTGCCGCACCGGCGCGGCCTTGAGCCTGGTGAGAACGCTCGTGTCGGCCAGGTGAGTCAGTGCCACGCAGCAGCCCTGTCGTCGAAGTCGAACGAAGCCAGGACGTCCAGGCTCGCGTTGACCTCGGGTCTCTCGACGTCGGATTCCGAGGCGAGTTGCAGCGCGGCGTTCACGGTGTCCTTGATCGTCTTGGTGCCAAGATGATCGCGCGCTGTCGCCAATGCGTCCTCGTCGAGATCCACCAGGTGCTTCATCCGTCGAGTATATATCCTGCGGGTGCCGTATATCCACGGTAGCGTCGGCCGGGTGTCGATCGAGCAGGAGCGGGGTGACCGGGTGACTGACGTACCGGCGGGCGTCCCCGAGGACCAGCGGTGGTTCTGGACGCCGGAATGGCAGGCCGGCGAGCGGGAGGCCAGCGAGGAGCTTGCGCGGGGTGAGGTGACCTTCTTCGCCGACGCCGACGAGCTCTTCGCTTACCTGACGGGCCCGATCGAGGAGTGAAGCCTGCCGCGGTGCGCCCGTTCGGCGGTTGCGGCAAAAGATCGTTACCCGGGAACCATGACTGGCTTCGGGGATGGCCTTCCCTGCTGTTAGAGTCGCTGGCTGTACCCGGGTGCGCCCGGGTCGGTTCTGGCTACCTGCTCGGAACCGCTTCAACCGTCGGCAAGTCGCTCGGCGGCCGGTGACACACCTCCGGCTGACGGGACGGCCATGCTCAGGAGGTCTCGCGTGCTCGGCGCCTTCCGCTCGGCTCTCGCGACGCCGGACCTGCGCCGCAAGATCCTGTTCACACTCGGGATCGTTGTGGTGTACCGGCTGGGTGCCACGCTGCCCGCACCTGGCGTGTCGTTCGCGAACGTCAAGAAATGCGCGGCTGCGGTCGACCAGCAGGGCATTTACCAGCTGATCAACCTGTTCAGCGGTGGCGCGCTGCTACAGCTGTCGATCTTCGCGCTGGGCATCATGCCCTACATCACCGCGAGCATCATCATCCAGCTGCTCACCGTGGTCATCCCGCGGTTCGAGCAGCTGAAGAAGGAAGGTCAGGGCGGGCAGAACAAGCTGACCCAGTACACCCGCTACCTCACCATCGCGCTGGCGATCCTCCAGTCGACCGGTGTGGTGGCGCTCGCGACGCGCGGTCAGCTGTTCCCGAACTGCCAGGACCCGGTGATTCCCGAGCAGGGCACGTTCAACCTGATCGTCCTGGTCGTCACCATGACCGCCGGCACCGGCGTGATCATGTGGCTCGGTGAGATCATCACCGAAAAGGGCATCGGCAACGGCATGTCGATCCTGATCTTCACCGGCATCGCGGCCCGCATCCCCGCCGAGGGCTCGAACATCTGGACCAAGGGTCCGCTGACCTTCACCGCGATCTGCCTGGTCGGCCTCGCCATCATCGCCAGCGTCGTGTTCGTCGAGCAGGGCCAGCGCCGCATCCCGGTGCAGTACGCCAAGCGGATGATCGGCCGCAGGATGTACGGCGGCACGTCGACCTACCTGCCGCTGAAGGTCAACCAGGCCGGCGTCATCCCGGTCATCTTCGCCTCGTCGCTGCTCTACCTGCCCGACCTGGTCTCGCGGCTGGCTGGCTCCAGCACGACGCCGTCGGGCTGGCAGCGCTTCGTGCAGACCTATCTCTCGCAGCAGTCGAGCTGGGTGCACATCCTCGCGTACTTCGCGCTCATCATCTTCTTCACCTACTTCTACGTCGGCATCACGTTCAACCCGGACGAGCGTGCCGACGAGATGAAGAAGTTCGGTGGGTTCATCCCGGGTATCCGACCGGGTCGACCCACCTCCGAGTACCTCAAGTTCGTGCTCGGGCGGATCACGCTGCCGGGCTCGATCTACCTTGGCATCATCGCGATCCTGCCGAACATGTTCCTGGACATCACTGGCCAGGGGCAGAACCAGAACTTCCCGTTCGGTGGCACCGCTGTGCTGATCATGGTCGGTGTCGGTCTCGACACCGTTAAGCAGATCGAGAGCCAGCTCATGCAGCGCAACTACGAAGGGTTCCTCCGC
Organism: Solihabitans fulvus; assembly: GCF_008386585.1. Taxonomy (GTDB): domain Bacteria; phylum Actinomycetota; class Actinomycetes; order Mycobacteriales; family Pseudonocardiaceae; genus Solihabitans; species Solihabitans fulvus. The sequence continues at coordinate 186,622 of NZ_VUOB01000010.1, read as the reverse complement.
TAGTGCGACTCGTTCTCGTTGGCCCGCCCGGAGCGGGCAAGGGCACTCAGGCTGCCGTGCTCAGCGACCAGCTCGGCGTGCCGCACATCTCGACCGGAGACCTCTTCCGCGCGCACATCAGCCAGCAGACCGAACTCGGCCAGGAGGTACAGCGGTACCTCGACGCAGGCGAGCTCGTGCCGGACACGCTCACCAACGAGATGGTGCGCGAGCGGCTTGGCCAGGACGACGCCCAGCACGGCTTCCTGCTCGACGGCTTCCCCCGCAACGTGGCCCAGGCCGACGTGCTCGGCGAGATCCTGTCCCAGCAGGGCCACAGGCTCGACGCGGTGCTCGAGTTCCGGATCGACGAGGACGTCGTGGTGGAGCGCCTGCTCACCAGGGGGCGCGCGGACGACAAGGAAGAGGTCATCCGCCACCGCCAGAAGATCTACCGCGACGAGACCGCGCCGCTGCTCGACTACTACCGGGACATCCTGGTGACGGTCGACGCGGTCGGCGACGTCGAGGAGGTCACCGCGCGCGCGTTGGCCGCCCTGCGTGGCAGGCAGTGACTCGTGGCGGACTGCTCGATGTCCTTCGCCGGGCCGTGCCTGGCGGGCGTGACCGCATGATCGAGATCAAGAGCCGCGGCGAGCTGGAGGCCATGCGGGCCGCCGGCCTCGTCGTGGCCCGCACGCTCGCCCTGGTCGCCGAGCACGCCAGGATCGGCGTCAGCACGGCCGAGCTGGACGAGCTGGCCGAGCAGAGCATCAGGGACGCGGGCGCCGTCCCGTCGTTCAAGGGCTACCACGGCTTCCCGGCCAGCATCTGCGCGTCGGTCAACGAGCAGATCGTGCACGGCATCCCGGCCAGGACCCAGGTGCTCGCCGACGGCGACCTGATCTCGGTGGACTGCGGCGCGATCCTGGACGGCTGGCACGGCGACTCCGCGGTCACCCTCGCCGTCGGCACGGTGTCCGAGGCCGACCTGGCGCTGTCCGAGGCGACGCGGCTGTCCATGCTGGCCGGCATCGAGGCGGTGCGGCCGGGCGGTCGGCTCAGCGACATCTCCTTCGCGGTCGAGTCCGCGGCCGTGGCGGCGGGCGAGCGGGACGGCGTCGAGTACGGCATCGTCGCCGAGTACGGCGGCCACGGCATCGGCACGCAGATGCACATGGACCCGTTCCTGCCGAACTTCGGCAAGCCGGGCAAGGGCCCGAGGCTGAAGGTCGGCATGGCGATCGCCATCGAGCCGATGCTGACGCTGGGCAGCGAGCAGACCAAGGAGCTGGACGACGGCTGGACCGTCATCACCTCCGACGGTTCGCGCGCGGCGCACTGGGAGCACTCGGTGGCGATCACCGAGGACGGCCCCTGGGTGCTGACCGCCCCCGAGGACTGATCCGGTCCTGCAACGTCTCGAAGGGGCCATCCGGACGCGGGTGGCCCTTTCGTCGTCCTGACCACCACCGGTAGTGGTCAACTAGCCCCTCAACCGGTCGATTTGGGTTGACGGCGCGAACTGCGTACACTGGGGCGGTGGCGCACACGTCGCGCCCGTTCCGTCGTGCCCGTGGTGGTGTCGGTCGACCTTGTGTCGCCGGGCCTGCCGCGTAGCTGAAGCAGGTGGGCATCGGAGTCGGGTCGTCGCGTGCCCACGTCCGGCAGGTGAACCCTCACGGGCCGGGCAGTCGGATGAAATACCACCGTCACGAAACGCGGAGGACATGGGCAAGAAGGACGGGGCCATTGAGGTCGAGGGCCGCGTAGTCGAGCCGCTCCCCAACGCGATGTTCCGCGTCGAGTTGGAGAACGGTCACAAGGTCCTGGCGCACATCAGCGGCAAGATGCGACAGCACTACATCCGCATCCTGCCCGAGGACCGGGTTGTCGTGGAGCTCTCGCCCTACGACCTGTCCCGCGGCCGCATCGTCTACCGCTACAAGTGACCTCCACGGTGTCCGGGGCAGTGGCTCCGGGCACGCGGCCGAGCAGGAGAGCACGACCGTGAAGGTCCAGCCGAGCGTCAAGAAGATCTGCGACAAGTGCAAGGTGATTCGCCGTCACGGCCGAGTCATGGTGATCTGCGAGAACCTGCGTCACAAGCAGCGTCAGGGCTGATCGTCACCGCACTTCGTCGCCGATACGACGACAACTAACAGAAGCCTCCTCGAACCTGCCACGCGGCGTTGATCATTCGATGCCGCGCGGATCACCCCCGGACTCCAGGCCGGGGCCGGGACACCAACCGCGAAAGTGGTTGGAACGGCGATAGCGAGTCGGTCCCGGGATTGGTCGAGGAGAAGACCTGGAGTTACAACAGTGAGGAGCAACCGCCGAATGGCACGACTCGCTGGCGTCGACCTTCCCCGCGAAAAGCGGATGGAGATCGCGCTGACTTATATCTTCGGCATTGGCCGGACCCGCTCCAAGGAGCTCCTGACCGCGACCGGCGTGAGCCCGGACCTGCGCGTGAAGGACCTCTCTGACGACGACCTCGTCAAGCTGCGGGAGTACATCGAGACCAACTTCAAGGTCGAGGGTGACCTCCGCCGCGAGGTTCAGGCCGACATCCGCCGGAAGATCGAGATCGGCTGCTACGAGGGTCTGCGGTGGCGTCGCAACCTGCCCGTTCGCGGGCAGCGCACGAAGACGAACGCCCGCACCCGTAAGGGCCCGAAGAAGACGGTCGCCGGCAAGAAGAAGGCCGGAAAGAAGTAAGACCTCGCGTCACTAGCTAGGAGACCACCCAAGACATGCCACCCAAGTCCCGCACTGGCGCCGGGGTCAAGAAGGTCCGGCGCAAGGAAAAGAAGAACGTCGCGCACGGTCACGCGCACATCAAGAGCACCTTCAACAACACCATCGTGTCCATCACGGACCCGACCGGTGCTGTGATCGCGTGGGCCTCCGCCGGCCACGTCGGTTTCAAGGGCTCGCGTAAGTCGACGCCGTTCGCCGCGCAGATGGCCGCCGAGAACGCCGCCCGCAAGGCGGCCGAGCACGGCATGCGCAAGGTCGACGTGTTCGTGAAGGGCCCCGGCTCCGGCCGGGAGACCGCGATCCGTTCGCTTCAGGCAGCCGGCCTCGAGGTCGGCACCATCCAGGACGTGACCCCGCAGCCTCACAACGGCTGCCGCCCGCCCAAGCGGCGCCGGGTCTGAGGAACGGGGAGGAGTAACCAAAGATGGCTCGTTATACCGGCCCCGCAACTCGCATTTCTCGCCGGCTCAAGGTTGACCTTGTCGGTGGCGACCAGGCGTTCGAGCGTCGTCCCTACCCGCCCGGCCAGCACGGCCGCGGTCGGATCAAGGAGAGCGAGTACCTGCTTCAGCTTCAGGAGAAGCAGAAGGCTCGCTACACCTACGGCGTGCTCGAGCGTCAGTTCCGTCGCTACTACGAGGAGGCGGTTCGTCGCCAGGGCAAGACCGGCGAGAACCTGCTCCAGATCCTCGAGTCGCGCCTGGACAACGTGGTTTACCGCGCTGGCCTCGCCCGCACTCGTCGGCAGGCCCGCCAGCTGGTCGCGCACGGTCACTTCATCGTGAACGGCCAGAAGGTCAACATCCCGAGCTTCCGGGTGTCGAAGTTCGACATCATCGACGTGAAGCCGAAGTCGCTGCCGACGCTGCCCTTCGAGGTCGCCAAGGCCACCTTCGGTGACCGTCCGATGCCGGCGTGGCTCCAGGTCGTGCCCTCGACGCTGCGGGTGCTCGTGCACCAGCTGCCCGAGCGGGCGCAGATCGACACGCCCGTCACGGAACAGCTCATCGTCGAGCTCTACTCGAAGTGATTCGTGCCGGGGTGGCCGCACTGCGCGGCCGCCCCGGTTTCGAGTCTGGTGGCGGCACGCAGGGTGTGCCGTCGCGGCGCCGACAGTTCCAGGGTCGGCGCAATCTGTATGCAACGGCGTCATATAGCGGGCGTCGATACGGAAGGAAGACCCAGTGCTTATCTCACAGCGACCCTCGCTCGCGGAGGAGTCGGTCAACGACACCCGGTCCCGGTTCGTCATCGAGCCGCTGGAGCCGGGCTTCGGCTACACCCTCGGCAACTCGCTTCGCCGCACGCTGCTGTCCTCGATTCCCGGCGCGGCCGTGACCAGCATCCGCATCGACGGTGTGCTGCACGAGTTCACCACCGTGCCCGGCGTCAAGGAGGACGTCACCGACGTCATCCTGAACCTCAAGGAGCTCGTGGTCAGCTCCGAGGAGGACGAGCCGGTGACGATGTACCTGCGCAAGCAGGGTCCCGGTGCGGTCACCGCGGGCGACATCGTGCCGCCGGCCGGCGTCACGGTGCACAACCCCGACCTGCACATCGCCACCCTGAACGGCAAGGGCAAGCTGGAGATCGAGCTCGTCGTCGAGCGCGGTCGCGGCTACGTCCCCGCCGTGCAGAACAAGCAGGCAGGCGCCGAGATCGGCCGGATCCCGGTCGACTCGATCTACTCGCCGGTCATGAAGGTGACGTACAAGGTCGAGGCGACGCGTGTCGAGCAGCGGACCGACTTTGACAAGCTGATCCTGGACATCGAGACCAAGCCCTCGATCACCCCGAGGGACGCGGTCGCGTCGGCCGGCAAGACCCTGGTTGAGCTGTTCGGTCTCGCCCGCGAGCTGAACATCGACGCCGAGGGCATCGAGATCGGCCCGTCGCCGGCCGAGGCGGACACCATTGCGGCGTTCGCGATGCCGATCGAGGACCTGGACCTCACGGTGCGGTCGTACAACTGCCTCAAGCGTGAGGGCATCCACACGGTGGGCGAGCTCGTCTCGCGCAGCGAGGCGGACCTGCTGGACATTCGCAACTTCGGTGCGAAGTCGATCGACGAGGTCAAGATGAAGCTCGTCGGCCTCGGCCTCGCGCTGAAGGACAGCCCGCCCGGGTTCGACCCGTCGGCCGCCGCTGCGGACTACCCCGCCGAGGGCTGGTCCGAGGGTGGCGCGGACGGTCACGACGACGGCCAGGACTACGCCGAGACCGAGCAGCTCTGACACCCTGCCGTCCACTGTGGACGGCAAGGTTGGGCCGGAGCACAGGATCGTTAGAAGTTATCCGAGGAGCAAGCAATGCCCACCCCCACCAAGGGAGCCCGGCTCGGTGGCTCGCCGGCCCACGAGCGGTTGATCCTGGCCAACCTGGCCACGGCGCTGTTCACCCACGGCCGCATCACCACCACCGAGGCGAAGGCGAAGCGGCTGCGCCCGCACGCCGAGAAGCTGATCAGCAAGGCCAAGATCGGTGACCTGCACAACCGTCGCGAGATCATGAAGACGATCCGCGACAAGGACGTCGTGCACAAGCTGATCGCCGAGATCGGTCCGTTCTTCGCGGACCGTAAGGGCGGCTACACCCGCATCACGAAGACTCTCCCTCGCAAGGGCGACAACGCGCCGATGGCCGTTATCGAGCTCGTGAGCGAGAAGACCGTGACGGCGGAGGCCGAGGCGGCGCGCAACACCAAGTTCGCCAAGGACGAGCCGAAGGCCGTCGAGACCGCGGTGGTCGAGGAGACCGCCGAGGTCGAGGCTCCTGCCGAGGACGCGGTGGTCGAGGCCACCGACGCCGAGGCCGAGGAGAAGGCCGTCGAGGACAAGAAGGACGAGTCCTGACGGTTCCGCACCGCATCGACGAGCCCGTCGCTCCCACTGGGGGCGGCGGGCTCGTTCGCGTGCCCTCCGCGCCGACGCGGCGGGTGCGCCTCGACCTCGGTTACGACGGCACGGAGTTCTCCGGCTGGGCGCGGCAACCGGGGCGGCGCACCGTCTGCGGCGTGCTGGAGGACACCATGTCCATGGTGCTGCGCGAGGACGTCCGGCTGACGGTCGCCGGCCGCACCGACGCAGGCGTGCACGCCTCGGGGCAGGTCGCGCACGCCGACCTGCCGTCCACTGTGGACGTTGAAGGACTGTCGCGCAGGCTGGCCAGGGCGCTGCCCGCCGACGTGCGGGTGTTCGCCGCGCAGGTGGTGCCGGCCGAGTTCGACGCCAGGTTCTCCGCGTTGCGCCGGCACTACGAGTACCGGGTCGCCGACGCGGACTTCGGCGCGAACCCGTTGCGCCGCCTGGACACCCTGGCCTGGCCGCGCCCGCTGGACCTGGCCGCGCTGAACGAGGCGTCCGACCGGCTGCTCGGCGAACACGACTTCGTGGCGTTCTGCAAGCGCAGGGACGGCGCCACCACCATTCGCCAGCTCCAGCGCCTTGACTGGACGCGCGGCGCAGACGGCGTCCTGCTGGCCAGGGTCTCCGCGGACGCCTTCTGCCACTCGATGGTTCGCAGTCTGGTCGGCGCGCTGCTGGCCGTCGGCGAGGGCCGCAAGCCGGCCGCCTGGCCCGGCGAGCTGCTCAGCACGGCCGAGCGCTCCAGCCAGGTCACGGTCGCGCCGCCGCACGGCCTGTGCCTGGTGCGGGTGGACTACCCGGCCGACGAGGACCTGGCCAGCAGGGCCGTGCAGACCCGAAACGTGCGCGTCCTGGGCTGCTGACAGGTCCGCGAACGCTACGCGTGTCACACGATCGGGGGACGCCCGGGCTGGGCGGTATCCCGATCCGATCCTTGGGCTCTGACAGGTACGCGAAATCCGCGTGATCGCGGTCGTCCGTCCGACGGCGGCCCTGATCCATTGGAGGTCACCATGTCACAGGACTACTGGTCGTTTCAGTCGGTGAACTTCCCCGACAGGTTCATCCGGCACCGGGACTTCAAGGGCGAGCTGACCGTCAAGGACGATCCGGGCGAGGACTTCGCCTTCGCGCTGGTGCATGGCCTGTCCGGGTCGGGCTACTCCTTCCAGTCGCTCAACTTTCCCGACCACTACCTCAGAAACCTCAACTCCCGCGTGGTCCTGCACGTGCTCCAGACCGACGCGTCGTTCGCGAGGGAGGCGACCTTCCACAAGGTTGCGGGCCTGACGGGCGCCGGCGTGTCCTTCCGCGCCGACGCCCTCTCGGACTTCTACCTCCGGCACCGCGACTTCCAGCTCAGCGTCGCCTGGGACGGCAGGCGCGACCTGGCCGCCGACGCGACCTTCATCCAGCAACAGGCCCGGTGGCGGCCCTACGGGATCATCGGCGACCGGTGGCGCGAGATGGGTGGCGAGCATGGTCCGCTCGGCTGGCCGATCACCGCCGAGTACGACGTCACCGACCAGTTCGGAGTCGTCCTCGGCCGGCGCTGCGACTTCGAGAACGGACAGCTGGCCTACAGCCCGAACCAGGGACAGCGGATGGTGCTGTCCGTCTACCGGCGAGACCACACCGCGGTGTTCGAGTGGGGGCCGACGGACCCGTTCGGCTACGACTTCTTCATCGTGCGGTGGAGCGTCACCGGCGGCCAACCGATTCCGCCCACCGCGCAGGAGAACGTCACCCAGGACTCGCCGGGGCGCACCAGGACCTCGGGGTTCTTCCTGACCGACCTACCCGACAACGCGGCGGGTTCGGACGGGAAGAGCGCTGGAGTCAGCTTCGTCGTCGAGGGGTGTGACGGCGGTCCCGGCTCCTCGACCTGCCGGCAGGGCTGGACCTGTCCGATCGCGTGTCGCCTCTGACCGGCGTCAGCCGGCGCCTCAGAGATCCGGCAGCGGGTCGGCGGGCATCGCGTCGGTCAGCGAGCGCTCCGCGTTGGCCGCGCTGATCACCGCCAGGTACTCCTCGTCGACGTCGTAGTCGATGCCGCCGAGCACGAACCCGGGCACGCCGCCGACGTCGAGCAGCTCCAGCGGCGTGTTGACCGGATAGGTCGCCCACACCGACTTCGGCGCGTCCCGGTCGAGATACCTGGTGGACAGCACCCGCACCGCGCGGTCGGTCACCACCACGACGACGTTCGGGAACACGCTCCTGGCGATGGTGGCAGGGAAGACGTAACGAAGATCTTCCCCGGGGTCGAGCAGCGCCCTGACCCGCTCGCGGTACTGCGACGACATCGGCATGCCCTAATCACCCCGGCGAACGGCCCCGAGGATCTGCTGTTCCCTCGGCGTGGTGACCAGCCGCATGGGCCGCCACAGGTTGCGGCCGAGCGCGATCACCTGGTCGTCCTTGAGCGTGGTGAGCTGCTGCACCATCGGCGGCGGCAGCCGCCAGATCCGGCCGGCGAGCTGCGCCTGGCCGACCGGCAGCCGCTGGAGCAGCACCAGGTCGGCAGAGTTGGCCGTGCCGCCCGCCTGCGGGTGCAGGTAGGGCAGCACGTACATGGTGGTCTGCCACGGCGACCTCGGCGGGAACAGCTCCTGCGGAACGTGGCCGCCGTCGTGCACCACGAGCAGCGGGCCGTCCTCGGTCGGCCTCGGCAGCTCGACCGGGCTGAGCCTGCGGATCTGCACCAGCGGCGACGGCCGCCCGTCCGGGCCCTCGCCGGCGGCCCTTGCCACGGGCTGCCAGGCGGCTGGCCTGCCGGTGGCGATGGTGATCCACGCCCCGGTCGCCATGGCGCGCAGCGCGACCTGGCGGGCCAGGTAGAGGCCGCCGACCATGACGACCCTGGTCGGCGCCGAGCGCAGCACCGAGATGGTCAGCGGCTCGCCCTGCATCCCCGACCCGAGCACCATGCCGCCTCGGTCACCGGACGGGCTGACCACGTCCAGCATCTCCGGCGAGACCAGGAACTCGGGCGCGACGCCCTTCGTCTGCCCCTGAGTGTCGAGAAGTCGACTTCTGCTCACGCGACACCTCCGAGCGGCAGCGTGGCGGCGAGGCCGGCCACCTGGAGGCCGCGCAGCGGGGTCAGGGTCGTGCCGAGCCGCTGGCCCAGCTTCTGTAGCTGGTCGTCGGCCCGCTCGAGCTCGCTCGGGGTCCGCGCGCTGACCCGGACCAGGCCGCGCATGCCGACCTGACCCTCCTCGCCGCTCGGCGAGATCGAGATGGCCAGCGTCGAGGACAGCGCCCGCACGCCGGTCAGCGCGTTGAGGTTGTTGCGCATGCCCTTGCTCGGCCACCCGGTGATCGCGTAGCTGGCGTGACCAACGCCACCCGCCGTGACACCGCCCCACCGCTCGCGCAGTGAGACCGGCTGGTTCGAGCCGGCCTGGCCGGTCAGTTCGGCGGCCGAGATCCCGGCCCGCAGCAGCTCGTCCGGGTCGAGCGGCCGGATCGGCACGCCCTTGGACTCCAGCGCGTTGCGGACGCGGGACAGCGCGCCGATCAGCGCCCGGTGCGCGCCGACGACGCCGCCGCCGCGCTCCCGGATCGCGGCGGGACACCGCTTCGGGTCGAGCCGCACGGCGACCCAGGTGGTGCGCCGGGAGGCGGCCGGCAGCGGGCCGAGCACCTCCATGTACGAGCTGAGCGCAGGCGAGGTGGTCGGCAGCGCCGCGCTGCCGGGGTAGCAGTGCCAGATCATCTGGATGGCGTCCAGCACGACGCCGCGGTCCTCCAGGCACGGCGCGAGCGCGCCGAGCGGCAGGCTCGGCGCGCTGCCGACGGCCGTGACCAGGTCGGGCGTGGGGTCGACCAGCAACACCGCGGTCCAGGCGCCCTGGTGCCAGGCGAGGCCGAGCGGCCGCCGCTCGTGGTCGACGCCGTGCGCGACGACCAGGTCGGGCACCGCCAGCCGCAGCAGCGCGACGCGCGAGTCCTCCGGGCCTGTGATCGTTGTCTCTTCCTCGGCCGGCGACTTCGCCGAGGGCTGCGCGCGCCGGTCGGCGACCCTGCCGTGCGACCGGAAGGTGTACCGGGCGGTGAGCCCGATCCACTGGGTCAGCCAGCGGCCCTTGGACCGGGTGAACGCGAGGATCAGCGCCACCAGCAGCACTCCGGCGGCGACGTACAGCAGGGTCTGCCGGTTGATGGTGAGCAGCACGAGCGCGATGCCGACACCGACCTCGAGCACGACCAGGTTCGTGACCGGCAGCGCGCCCAGGCTCGCGCCAACGGTGCGTCGTCGGGCGCGGACGGCGGGACGCGCCGGACCGGCGCTCGCCGCCGCCTGCTGCGCAGGCATGCCGGGCTGCGGCGGGGCCTGACTCGGCGGGGCCGGGCGTGGAGTGGACACGGACATCCGTTCGGTCTCTTTCCCCTCGATGGTTGCTGCGCCTCGACGACGAGGAGGACACCGACACAGCGCCGAGTCCGACCAGGTCTTGCCAACCCTGCCATGGACCGTCCCCTATGCGGCTATCCTGCGGAACCGTACCGCGACGGGGAGGGCGACAGGCCGAGAATGGCATCAACACCTACCACCAAGTCACAGGTCCAGGCGTATCGCTTCGTCCTGCGCAGGATGCAGTCCGCGTTGGTCCGTAAGGACGCGGTGATGCTGCACGACCCGATGCGCAATCACTCCCGGGCCACCGTCATCGGCGTGGTCCTCGGCTGCGTGGGCCTGCTCGGGTTCACCGTGTTCGGGTTCTTCTCGCCCTCGCCGCAGCCGCCCGACGAGGGCATCGTGATCAGCAAGGAGTCCGGGGCGGTCTACGTCGTCCAGAAGGAACCGCACCTGCTGATCCCGATGACCAACCTGGCCTCCGCGAGGCTGTTCCTGTTCGCCCAGCAGACGCCCGACGCCGCGCAGGCGAACGGGCAGGGCGGCGGCGACGCCCCGGCGGGCGCGGTCGGCAGCAACGGCCCCTCCGGCGGCGCGGTGAAGGTGGTCAGCGAGGCGTCGCTGAGCAAGCTCGCGCGCGGCCGCCTGACCGGCATCGCGGACGGCCCCGAGCTGCTGCCGACGCCGGACCAGCGGATCGGCTCGAACTGGATGGTCTGCGACCAGACCCAGCTCGACCAGAGCCTGCCCGACCCGACCCAGCAGAAGAAGTTCACCACCACCGTGCTGGCCGGCGTCAGCGGCGGCGGCGACTCGCTGGACGGCACCAAGGCGCTGTTGTTGGTGGCGCCCAACCAGAAGGCGTACCTGGTGTACCGGGCGCCCTCGACGTCCGTGCACCCCAACGCCAAGGCGGTGCGGGCCGAGATCGACCTGGCCGACGCGGCGGTGAAGTCGGCGTTCAACCTGACCGGCAAGTCGCCTCGGCCGGCCAGTGCCGGCCTGCTGAGCGCGATCCCCGAGGCGAGCAAGCTCACCGCGCCCACCATCGCGGGCCGGGGCAGCCAGGCGGACTACCTGGCCAGCACCACGATCGGCGACGTCATCGAGGTCGACCGCACCGGCGGCGCGAAGGAGTTCTATGTCGCGCTCCAGGACGGTCTCCAGAAGGTGCCGCAGGCCGTCGGCGACCTGATCAGGTACAAGTACTCCAGCGGCAGCCAGCCGAGGATCGTCCCGCCTGACCAGATCGCGTCCGCCAAGATCACGGCGAGCCCGCTCAAGCTGGAGGACTACCCGACCGAGGTGCCGCAGGTCGTCGACACCACCCCGAGCAACCAGGCGGTGTGCCTGGGTTGGAGCGCGCAGGGCAAGGACGAGCGCACCGAGGTGCTGACCGGCAGCAAGCTGCCGATCTCGGCCGACACCCCGCCGGTGATGATCAACCAGCCGGGCGCGGACGGCCAGACGCTGGCGGGCTTCTTCATCACCCCCGGCAAGGCGGCCGTGGTGCGCAGCACCTCGTCGAGCCAGGACTTCGACCGGGGTCCCATCCAGCTGATCACCCCGCGCGGGGTGAAGTTCGGCATTCCCGACACGAAGACGAGCGCGGCGCTCGGGCTCGGCGACAACAACTTCGCCGCGGCCCCCGACGCGATCCTGCGGTTGTTGCCGGCCGGGACGGAACTGAACCGGAACGGCGCCATCCGCAGCTACGACTCCATGCAGGTGCAACCCGGTGTCCTGGCGAGCAATCTGAACCAGGGACAGGGACGCTGACGGTCGGTCCCGGCCGCCGGAACCAACGGCGGGCCGGGACCGTCTGATCCCTTGCAGGGAAGGGGGACGGCATGAATTCGTGGGTCGAGCAGCGTGGTGGGGTCTCGCCTGTCCGCGCGCACCAGCTTCGGCCGGCCAGGAAGCCAGGAGCGGTCCGCGTGGACCCGGACTGGGTGGTCGGCTACGCCAAGAAGGTCGACGAGGCCGCGCAGGACATCGACACCGCGCGCAAGGCGCTCGGCGAGGCCCCGCTGCGCGCGGAGAGCTTCGGCGAGCTCGGCCGCACGCTGCGCACCGCGGACTCCTACGCGAAGGCGGCCGACGTGCTGCGGCAGCAGCTTGCGCGCGCCGCCGAGGTGCTGACCTCGGCCGGCACCGGGCTGCGCGCGGTCGCGCACCACTACGGCGCGCACGACGAGGAAGCCGCGCGGGCGATCACCAAAGCGGACCACCGGGCGTAGGGGATCGTCGTGCACCCTCACCCGACCGCCGCCAGGAGCGGCAAGGACGGCCACGAGATCGCCAGGGAGGTCGGCGACCACCTCGACTACCTGTCGCGGCTGGCCCGCAGGCTCGGCGTCCTCGACCCGGTCGAGGAGCACTTCGCTCCCGTCCTCGGCAAGTGGAACGACCTGCACGAGGAGGCCGGCCGCTGGCGCGACGCCGCCAAGGCCGCCGAGGACATGACCGACCGGCTGGCCGGCTCGCTCGGCGGCCTCGACGCCGCCTGGCAGGGTGCCGACGCCGACTCGTTCGTCGCCTACATCCAGAAGGCCGGGCTCGCCGGCCACGACATGTCCGACGCGATGTCCGCGATGGCCGACGCGCTGGACCACACCGCCGACGCGATCCGGTCGATCGTCCGCGACCTCGCCGACGTGCTCGCCGACGCCGCCGAGTCGGTGTCCGGCGGGCTGGTCGTGCCGCTCGAGGGCGACGGAAGGGCCCGCCGGTTCCTCGATGACCTGTCGCGGCCGACCAGGGAGCACTTCGAGGCGGCCAGGGACGTGCTGGAGGCGTTCGGCCGGCTGTGCAGCGGTGTGCACGGCGAGCGCGCGGGCGCGAACGTGACGATGAAGCACAAGTTCCCCGAGCAGAACTGGGCCTACCACGAGCCTGCCGCGGCGAAACCGGTCGCGCCGCCGGCCACGGCGCAGCCTCCTGCCGGCGCGCCCGCCGTGCCTGCCGCGGCCCAGCCAGCCGCCGAGCAGCACAAGCCCGACGCCCCGGCCGCGGCCGCGCCTGCCGCCGCCGGCACGGGCAGCGGCCACGCCGGCGGCATGCCGGCCGGCATGGGCAGCGGCTCTGGTGTCGGAGCCGGTGTCGGCGCTGGGACGCCGTCAACGGGGAGCACCGGCGGGAACCTGTCCTCCGGGGCGTCCTCCTACGTCCTGCCGCCGCAGCAGCCCGCAGCGGGCGCGTCGCACGCGGCGGCGGCCGCCGGTGCGGCCGGCGCGCCAGGCGGTGCGCCTGCCGGCGGTGGCGCGCCGATGGGCGGCATGCCGCCGATGGGCGGCGGGCACGGCGGCAAGGGCGGCGGGGACACCGAGCACAAGAGCAAGGCCAGGACGGTGACCGACCCGACGGACCTGTTCGGCAAGCCGGAGATGACGGTCCCCCCGGTCCTCGGCGACGACCGCCGCTGACCGCAAAGTCCGGGAACGACACCGAACATCACGAAGAACGCCCTCGGGACACTGGATGTCCCGAGGGCGTTCTTATGACGTCGCTGGTTAGGACTGCTTAGGCGCGGGCTCCGGAACCCTCGCGCCGGGTGCGGACCCGGTTGATCGTGTGCATGATGAACAGCGTCAGCAGCAGCAGGCCGACGCCGATGCCGGTGCCGGAGAGCGCGACCACCATCGGCATCCAGTTCTTGTCCGGCACCTGGTTGAGCGAGGTGTTGACGGGCGTGGGCCTCGCGGCCGCGACGCCCTTCTCGTCGGGCAGCACGGCGGTCAGCGCGGCGATCGGGTTGACCATGCCGTAGCCGACCTTGTTGTCCCGCCCGCTCGGGTTGCCGGGGTGCTGTGCGGTCCGCTCCAGCCTGGACATCACCTCTCGCGCGCTGAGCTCTGGGAAGCGTTCCCGCACGAGCGCGGCGACCCCGGCGACGTAGGGCGAGGCGAAGCTGGTGCCCTGCAACGCTTCCGGCTTGTTGTTCCGCACCAGGCTGTTGGTCAGCCCGCTGCTGCCGGGACCGGGGTCGAGGCTGGTGATCTCGGTGCCGGGACCCGCGATGTTCACCCACGGCCCCCACACCGTGAAGCTGGCGGGCTCGCCCGACCTGGCGATCGCGGCGACCGAGAGCACGTCGTCGGAGAACCACGGCGGGAGCGCGATCACGTGCACGTTGTTGGGGTCCGGGTCGTCGTTCTGCGCCGGGCAGCCCTCGGGGTCGACGTTGCCGGCGGCGGCCACCACGACGACGTCGTGCTTCTCCACCGCGTCGTGGATCGCCGCCTGCACCGCGAGCACGCTGTCCACCGGCGTGTAAGGCGCGTTGACGCACAGCGTCACCGACATGTTGATGACCTTCGCGCCCTGGTCGGCCGCGTAGTGGATGGCCTTGGCCAGCGCGATGAGGTCACCGGCGCCCGCGGCTGCCGTCCCGTTGGGGGTCTTCAGCGCGAAGTTGCCGCTGGTCTGGCGCAACGCCAGGATCTTCGCGTCGGGGGCCACACCGACGAAGCCGGTCTTCGGGTCGCGCCCCGCCGCGATGATCCCGGCGACCTCGGTGCCGTGCCCGTCGCAGTCCGTCGGCGTGGTGCCGGGCGCCGCGACATAGTCGCCGCCCTGGGTGAGCCGGTCCCCGAAGCGCGGGTGCGGGTTCACTCCGGTGTCGATCACCGCGACGGTCTGCCCCTTGCCGGTGGCGAACCGCTGCGCCTCCTCGATCTGGAGCTGCTGCTGACCCCACGGCTTGTTCGCCAGGTCCGTGGTCACGTTGGAGGTGATGCAGGCGTTCTTCAGCTCGTAGTCGCCCGCCTTGGCGGGCTTCTCGACGGGCGCGAGGGCCAGCTTGCTCATGTCCACCGGCGGCGGGGTGGCCGGGGTCTTCGCGGTCGGGCTCGCCGAGCTGCCGGTGGACGGCTTGCTGCTCTGCGCCATCGCCTGCGGGGTGCCGCCGAGCCCGGCGAGCAGGATCAGCGCGGTGGCGCCGGCCGCGAGCGACTTCCTGCCCCGTGGGCCCGGCGTCATGGCGAGTGCCCTCATCCGTGTGCTGCGCATGTCGTCCTTGCCCGTCAGCTCGGGATGAGCTGGCGCATCACGGTGTAGAGGTCCATCACGCCGAGGGCGAGCGGCAGCACCGCGGCGATCATGAGGGCCTCGAGGACGTCGACCGTGCGGCGCAGCACGGGGGAGAACCGCTGGCCGGGGAAGATCACCCCGAGGACCAGGGCGCCAGCGCCGACGATCACCAGGGTGCCGAACACGAACAGCAGCCGGTTGGCGGCCGGGGTCTCCCACAGCCAGCCGATCAGCACCCCGGCGCCGGCCAGCATGCCGCTGGCGAGCAGGGCGACGGCCTGGCTGCCGTTGGCGTAGGCGCGGCCCCGCATCAGCAGGACGATCGTGACCACCACGGCGAAGATCGGGCCGAGGACGGAGCCGGAGCTGGCGGCGATGATCGAGGCGAGCGCGGTCACCACGCCGGAGCCGACGATCATGCCCGTCATGTACTCGTGCGCGAGCCCGGCGCGGCGTTCGATCACCGCGTAGTCCGGGAAGCCGGTGTCCTCCTTGAGGTCCTCGGCGCTGCCCGGCACGGTCGGCAGTGGGAGCTTGGCCAGCGAGATGGTGAATCTCGGCAGCAGCGAGAGACAGGCGAGCGCCACCGCGGCGGTGCCGGCGGCGATGCCGGGCAGCGGCTCCTTGTCCATCAGCGTGGCCGCGAGGAAGGCCAGCGCGCAGATCGTGCCGCCGGTCGCGGCGGCCACGAAGGTGGTGACGCCGGTGCCGAGCAGCATGATCGCGGCCGAGGCGAAGATCAGCACCAGCACGCTGGCGAGCAGCAGCGAGGCCCTGCCCGGCACGCCGGGGACGATGTAGAGGCCGGCGACGAAGGCCATCGGCAGCCCGCCAGCCGCGGCCACCAGCACGCCGGTGGCCGGCGCGGCGTAGGCCCGCACGATCACCGCGCCCGCGGCGATACAGGCCACAGCGGACACTCCCGCGGTGATCGCCGCCGCGAGCCCGCTGCCGCCACTGATCGGCCCGGCGAGCAGCACGGCAACGGCGGCGGTGAACAGCGCCAGCGCGCCGGCGATGTGGCCGAAGCGGCGGGCGGTCTCCTTGGTCCACGGCCGGTAGCTGTCCGGAGTGGACTCCGCGATGGCGTCGACCACGTCGTCGTACAGCGGGGGCGGCGGGTTCTCGTTGCGGCGACGCAACTGGAGCATGTCGCCGTCGACGACGCCGAGGGAGGCCAGCGTGCGGCTCGGGTCAAGTGGACTGTCGCCAAGCTTGGCCAGGCACCAGCCACCGTGTCGAACGCCACCGTCCGGAGTGGCCTCCTTGGCCATGTCCAGCAGCATCGGCAGCAGGTCGGCCACCGCGACATCGGCCGGCAGCGCGACGTCGATACGCGTCCGCGGCGCTACCACCGTCACCCGGCTGAACACCGTCGTACCGGTCGCCACCAGCGCCCCCTAAGGTCCAAGGTCGGTCGTGCTCGTGTGTGTCGGGCCGCCGGGTCCGCCGTCGGCAGACCGACCCTATTGCGCGCCCACGTGACGGAACCAGTCGGCCGGTATCGGCGAACCGCCCCCGCGTCGGTGGTGAGCGCCCCTAGTATGGCCGCACCGGGTGTGCCGGCACTGCCGGTTCCGGTGAACATGTCCGAACGGGTTTCCTCGGTCAACCGCAGGCAGGTCGGCCACGGGGATCGGGCGGTCGGCCACCCCGTGACGAAGTCCAGACGAGATGAAGAGGTGCCTGTTCGGTGAGCACGCTGCAATTTAAGCGATCGCCGCGCCTTGCTGCCCCGCGCCCGCCGGGCGGTGAGGTCCACCTCGAACCACCGCCCGAGATCCCCAGGGTGATCCCGGGCAACATCCTGATGAAGATGATGCCGATCGTGATGATCGGCGCGTCCGTCGGGATGGCGGTGCTGATGTTCTCCACCAGCGGCCGCAGCCCGGCGGCGATGATCTTCCCCGGCATGATGATGATCTCGACCATCGGCATGATGGCCGGCGGCGGGGGCGGCGGTAAGGGCCAGAAGAAGGCCGAGATGGACGAGGACCGCAAGGACTACCTGCGGTACCTCGGCCAGATGCGGGAGCGCGCCCGCGAGGCCGCCGACGAACAGCGCGCCGAGCGCGAGTGGATCCACCCGGACCCGCAGATGCTGTGGTCCATCGCGACGACCAGGCGGATGTGGGAGCGCAGGCAGGCCGACGCCGACTTCTGCCAGCTGCGGGTCGGCCGCGGCTCGCAGCGCCTCGCCACCCGGCTGGTGCCGCCGCAGACCGGTCCGGTCGAGGAGCTTGAGCCCATCGCGACGCTGGCGCTGCGCCGTTTCGTGCGCGCCCACTCGCTCGTGCCCGACCTGCCGATCTCCATCGCGCTGCGCGGCTTCGCCGCCGTCGGCCTCATCGGCGACATCGAGCACACCAGGGGCCTGGCCAGGGCGATGATCGCCCAGATGGCCACCTTCCACACCCCGGACGACCTGCTGATCGCGGTCGTCACCACCGGCCGCACCAAGACGCTGTGGGAGTGGGCGAAGTGGCTGCCGCACGTGCAGCACCCGACCCAGCTCGACGGCATCGGGCAGCGGCGGATGATGGCGGGCTCGCTCGCCGAGGTCGAGCAGATGCTCGACGACCAGCTGCGGGACCGGCAGCGGTTCACCCGCAACGCGCCGCCGCAGTCCGACCAGCCGCACGTGGTGATCGTCATCGACGACGGCGACGTCACCAGGGAGGAGCAGATCCTCCTCGAGGAGGGTCTGGTCGGCGTCACGCTGCTCGACCTGTCCGAGTCGCTCGGCAACCTCACCGCCCGCCGCGGCCTCCGCCTGGTCGTCGAGGACGACAAGCTCGGCGCCCGCAGCGCCAGCGGCGTCGAGTGGTTCGGCAAGCCGGACTGGCTGTCCGTGGTCGAGGCCGAGGCGCTGTCCCGCAAGATCTCGCCGTACCGGATCGGCGGCCAGGACGCGGGTTCCGGCGACGAGGACCCGTTGTCCTCGAACCCGGCGCTGCTCGAACTGCTCGGCATCCCGGGCGACCCGATGACCTTCGACATCCAGCAGGCGTGGCGGCCGAGGCCGGTGCGCGACCGCTACCGGGTGCCCTTCGGCATCGGCGAGTTCGGTCAGCCGGTCGAGCTGGACATCAAGGAAGCCGCGATGGAGGGCATGGGCCCGCACGGCCTGTGCATCGGCGCGACCGGTTCCGGTAAGTCGGAGTTCCTGCGCACCCTGGTGCTCGGCATGCTCGCGACCCACTCGTCCAGCTCGCTGAACATGATCCTGGTCGACTTCAAGGGTGGTGCGACGTTCCTCGGTCTGGACGCCGCGCCGCACGTCGCCGCGACCATCACCAACCTGGCGGGCGACCTCACCCTGGTCGACCGCATGAAGGACGCCATCGCGGGCGAGGTCTCGCGGCGCCAGGAAGTGCTGGCCAAGGGCAACTACAAGAACGTCTGGGACTACGAGAAGGCCCGTGAGAACGGCGCCGACATCGACCCGCTGCCCGCGCTGTTCATCTGCATCGACGAGTTCTCCGAGATGCTGACCGCAAAGCCCGACTTCATCGACATCTTCCTCCAGATCGGTCGAGTCGGCCGGTCGCTCCAGATCCACATGCTGCTCGCCTCGCAGCGACTGGAGGAGGGCAAGCTGCGCGGCCTCGACACCTTCCTGTCCTACCGGATCGGTCTGAAGACCTTCTCCGCGGCCGAGTCCCGCGCGGCCATCGGCGTGCCGGACGCGTTCGAGCTGCCGCCCATCCCCGGTTCCGGCTACCTCGGCATCCAGGGTTCGCCGCTGGTCCGGTTCAAGGCGCTGTACGTGTCCGGCCCGTACCGGCCGTCCGGCATCCAGACGTCGGGGCCCGCCGCGCCGGTCAGCGGCGACAAGCGGCCGAGGTACTTCGTGCCGGACTACATCGAGATCCCCAAGGAGCCGGTGCGGCCGATCGAGGCGGCCCCGGTGGAGAAGCCCAAGGAGGAGAGCAACGAGCCGAGCGAGCTGGAGGTCATCGTCGGCCGGCTCATCGGCCAGGGCCCGCCCGCGCACGAGGTGTGGCTGCCGCCGCTGAACGAGCCGCCGTCGCTGGACACCATGTTCCCGCCGCTCGGCCCGACCGAGGACCGGGGCGTCTCCGCGCCCGGCTTCCCGGCCAACGGCAGGCTCCAGGTGCCGCTCGGCGTCGTGGACAAGCCGTTCGAGCAGCGGCGCGACCTGCTGTGGGCGGACTTCTCCGGTGCGTCCGGGCACGGTGCGATCGTCGGTGGTCCGCAGTCGGGCAAGTCGATGATGCTGCGAACGCTGATCACCTCGATGGCGTTGACGCACACGGCCGAGGAGGTGCAGTTCTACTGCCTCGACCTCGGTGGTGGCACGCTCGCCTCGCTGGAGAACCTGCCGCACGTCGGTGGCTTCGCCGGCCGTCTCGACCCGGACAAGGCGCGCCGCATGGTCGCCGAGCTCAGCACGCTGATCACCGAGCGCGAGGCCAGGTTCCGCGAGCTGGGCATCGACTCGATGACCGAGTTCCGCAACCGGAAGCGGCGCGGCGAGGTGCCGGGCGACTCGTTCGGTGACGCCTTCCTGATCGTCGACGGCTGGATGAACTTCCGGCAGGAGTTCGAGGCGCTGGAGGCGCAGGTCCAGGCGCTGGCCGCGCAGGGCCTGTCCTACGGCGTGCACCTCGTGCTCGCCGCGAACCGCTGGGCGGAGATCCGGCCCGCGGTCAAGGACCTGCTCGGCACGAGGTTCGAGCTGCGGCTCGGTGACCCGAGTGAGTCCGACATCGACCGCAGGACGGCCGTCAATGTGCCGGCCGGCCGGCCGGGCCGCGGCCTGACCACCGACAAGCTGCACTTCCTCGTCGCGCTGCCGCGCATCGACGGGTCCTCCGACCCGGAGAACGTGGCCGCCGGTGTCGCCGACATGGTCGGCAAGCTCAACGGCGCCTGGCGGGGCAGGCGCGCGCCGCAGGTCCGCCTGCTGCCCGACCTGCTGCCCTACGAGCAGATCCTGGCCGTCGAGCAGCAGCGTCCCGCCGGCAAGCTGGTGCCGATCGGCGTCAACGAGGACGAGCTCGCGCCCGTCTACCTCGACTTCGACTCGGAGCCGCACTTCCTGGCCTTCGCCGACGGCGAGTCCGGCAAGACGAACCTGCTGCGCAACATCGTGCGCGGCATCATGGACCGCTACACCTCCAGCGAGGCGGTCATCCTGTTGGTGGACTACCGGCGCACCATGCTGGGGTTCATCAACACCGACCACCTGTTGGGCTATGCGGTCTCGTCGAACCAGCTCACCGACATGGTCAAGGACGTCCGGGGCTCGATGGTCAACCGGCTGCCCGGCCCGGACGTCACACAGGAGCAGCTGCGGAACCGGTCCTGGTGGAAGGGCCCCGAGTTGTTCGTCATCGTCGACGACTACGACCTGGTGGCGACCCAGTCGGGCAACCCGCTCCAGCCGCTGTCGGAGTTCCTGGCCCAGGCGAAGGACGTCGGCCTGCACCTGATCGTGGTGCGGCGTTCCGGTGGTGCGTCGCGGGCGCTGTACGACCCGATCATCGGCAAGCTCAAGGAGATCTCCAGCCCCGGCATCGCGATGAGCGGCAGCAAGGACGAGGGCGTGCTGCTCGGCAACGTCAAGATGTCGCCGCAGCCGCCCGGCCGAGGCACGCTGATCAGCCGCAAGGTCGGCCAGCAGCTCGTCCAGGTGGCCTGGCTGCAAGAGGAGTGACCCAGGGCGTGTCCCGCCCGGTTGTGAGCCGCGGGGTGCGGTCGGGTAAGCATGTTCGCTGCCCGGTCGCACCCCGTTGGTGCGTTGAACGAACCTGGGGGGTTCCGCTATGACCCTGCGCGTCGCCGTCGACTTCGGCACGTCCAGCACCTGCGTCGCCGTGTCGGTCGACGGTCGGGAGCCGCAGCTCGTCGTGGTCGACGGCGGGGCGCCCGTGATGCCGTCCGCCGTGTTCGCCGCGGTGGACGGCACGCTGTTCGTCGGGCAGGAGGCCGAGCGGCACGCCGCGGTGGACCCGGCGCGCTACGAGCCGCATCCCAAGCGCCGGATCGACGAGGGCGAGCTGCTGCTCGGCAGTTCCGTGCTGCGGGTGCTCGACGTGGTGCGGGCCGTGCTGACCAGGGCCGTCGGCGAGGCCCGCAGGGTGGCCGGCGGCGCGCCGGTCGACCTGCTGGTGCTGACCCATCCCGCCGACTGGGGCGCGGTGCGCACCGGGGTGCTCCGGCAGGCGGGCGGAGGTCTGTCCAGGGAGCTGGCGCTGGTGCCGGAGCCGGTGGCCGCCGCGCTGTTCCATTCGGACGCCCTCGGCAACACCATCCCCGACGGCACGGCGCTGGCCGTGCTCGACCTCGGCGGCGGCACGGTGGACGCCAGCGTGGTGCGCCGCAGCGGCGGCACCTTCCAGGTGCTGGCCACCAGGGGCGATCCCACCTTCGGCGGGGCCGACGTCGACCAGCTGCTGCTCGAACACGTCGGCGGGCTGGTCGGGCGCGAGGACCAGGGCGCGTGGCAGCAGCTCGTCGAGGGCAGGGAGATGAGCGACCGGCGCAGGCGGCGGGTGCTGCGGCAGGACGTGCGCGGCGCGAAGGAGACGCTGTCCAGGCACACCTACACCGACGTGCCGATGCCGCCGCCGTTCCCCGACGCCCACGTCACCAGGGCGGACCTGGAACGGATCGTGGCCGGGCCGTTGGACAGGGCGGCGGCGCTGGTCGCGGCGACGGTCGCCGAGGCGGGTCTGGACCCGCAGCGGCTGGCCGGGGTGTTCCTGGTGGGCGGTTCGAGCCGGATACCACTGGTGGCGAGGTTGGTGCACGAGCGCACCGGCATCGTGCCGACCAGCATCGACCAGCCAGAGACCGTCGTGGCCAGAGGAGCGTTGCGCGCCGTGAGCGTGGACCCGCAGCACACCGGCAGCACACCGATGCAGCAGTACCCGGGCCAGTCCGGCCCGCACGCCGTGCCCGGCACGCCGCCGGGCGGCTTCGGCGGCCAGTTCCCGCAGCCTGCCCCGGTCGGCACGTCCTTCCCGACCTCGTCGTTCCCCAGCAGCGTCCCCAGCAACGCCCCGAGCAGCGCGCAAACGCTTGCCAAGCCGCCGCGCAAGCCAGTCAACCCGTGGCTCGTGGTTGGCGCCGTGGTGGCGGTGGTGGCGGTGGTCGGCGCGGTCATCGTGTTCCTGTCCCGGTCCAACGGCGACCAGCCGCAGGGCAAGCAGTACGCCCAGTACGAGTACAGCTTCACCGCGCCGGCGGACTGGACGCAGTCCGGCGGCGACCCGGCGTCGAGGAAGGTGCAGCTCAAGCCGCAGGCCGGGGGTTCGGACAGCAACCTGATCGCGGTGCAGGAGACGAAGCTGAACTACGACGCGACGCAGGAGCGCACCCGCGCGGTCAGCTACCTCAAGAGCCTCTACGACAAGGGCACGAACCTGTCGGATTACAACGACAAGGCCAGCTACGGCGGCAAGGATGTCGTGTACTACCGGGAACAGTCCAGCGGCGGCACCGTCGACTGGTACGTCCTGTTCCAGGCCAAGACGCAGGTGCTGGTCGGCTGCCAGTACGCCGACGCGGGCCGCGACCAGGTCAGGTCGGCCTGCGAGCAGGTGGTGCGCACGATGAAGATCACGGGGTGATGGGGTCTGATGACCGGACCACAGGGCATGACCGAGGGGTTCGCGAGGTTCCGCAGCGACCTGGACGCGGCCGTCAGCCGAGGCAAGCGGGCCTCGGCGGAGGCGAACGAGCGCACCGAGGCGTTTCGGGGCAGAACGCGTGAGCTGACCGACCAGGTGCGCGCCCGCAAGACCAAACCGGACCCGGGCCAGCTCACCACCGACGACCTCCGCCGCGTGGCCACCGGCTTCCGCACCAGCAAGCGCCTCCCGGTAGAGCAACTGCCCACCGGCGCCGAACTCCTCGCCCCGAGTTCCCCGAGTTCACCCGAAAACGTCGCCAAGGACACCCTCCGTTCCGGCAACACTCCCGGTGTGGGTGGTAGACCACCTCGTCCGGACGACGATGACGAGGACTTTTCGCAAGAGCGAATCCTCTCGTAGCTGCGGTTCCCCGTTCTCGCGTTCACTAGCGCAACTACTTGCGAAGAACTAGCGACATCATGGAACCGACCATGGCAGTGTCGTCGTCACAAGAGGCGTACGAAGCAGGAACGCGTACGACCACGTTTCATCTATGAAGGGGGTCACACCCAATGGCTGACGGTTACTCCACTGGTAGTCAGGAACTTCTCGACCTGGCGAAGAACATCCACCAGGTCGACTCGGACACGCAGGCCACCCTGAAGAGCCTGGCTGGCAAGCTCGAGCCGCTGCAGAGTGCTTGGGGCGGCGCCGCGGCGACCGCGTTCCACCAGCTCATCGAGCGCTTCAACGACGACGCCAACAAGCTCAGCCAGGCGCTGAACTCGATCGGCGAGCAGATGTCGGGGTCGGCCGCGACCTACCTGCAGCAGGAAGAAGAGCACTCGCAGTCGATGTCGACCATCACGAATCGCCTTGGCTGAGTTTCGACTCTTTGTTTCGCCGCAGTACAGCTTGGTTCCGCATCCTTGACTGTTTTGTTTGCTAGGGGAGAACTATGAGTGACATGCAAATTAAGGTCAGCTTCGGCGCGCTTTCCAGCGCTGCCGGCGACATCGCCACCGCCGCGTCGCAGGTGGAGCAGCAGCTTTCCGACCTGAAGTCCAAGGTCGCCCCGGTCGCCGCCCAGTGGGCTGGTGGTTCGTCCGAGGGTTACCAGCAGGCTCAGAAGAAGTGGGACGACTCCGCCGCTGACCTCCGGTCGGTTCTTGCCGCCATCGGCACCGCCGTGCAGCAGGCCGTTGAGTCCTACCAGCAGGCCGAGCACCAGAACACCAACCGCTGGCAGGGCTGATTTCTCCGCACGACCTTCGTGGGCCCTGGGACTCGTCCCGGGGCCCACGTGCGTGTTTGACCGGTAGGTAAGGATTGACCGGTGACGAGCATCGACTTACGGCTGTTGGGTCCGTTGGAAGTCGCGGTCGATGATCGGGCAATCGTCATTTCGCGAGGCAGCCTCCGTGCGCTCCTTGCCGTGCTGGCTCTGCGTGCGAACTCCACCGTCACGGTCGCCGAACTGGTCGAGTGGCTCTGGGGCGAGTCGCCGCCTGCGGATGCGCGTGCCGCCGTGCAGACCTACGTCATGAGACTGCGCCGTCTGCTCGGGCCGGTCGGGGTGCTGATCCGGACGGCCGCCGGCGGATATCTCCTTTGCCTGGAAGCCTCGCAGGTCGATGTTGCCCGCTTCGACCAGTTCGTCGACGAGGCGGATCGAGCCAACGCGAGCGGTGACGCTGCCACTGCCTCGGCTCGATTCGGCGCTGCCCTGGCGCTGTGGCGCGGCCAGCCACTGTCCGACGTGCCGTCGGAGTTGGCACACCGCGAGGTCGTGCCCAGGCTGGCGGAACGCAGGCTGTACGTGCTGGAACGGCGAATCGACGCCGATCTTGCTCTGCACCGCCACGCGGAGGTCGTCGGCGAGTTGCGCGCGCTGACCGCCGAGTATCCGTTCCGCGAACGGTTCTGGGCCCTGTTGATCCGCGCGCTGAGTCGCTCCGGCCGAGCGGCCGAGGCGCTGACCGCCTATCGCGAAGTCCGCGAGTTGCTTGCCGAACAACTGGGCGTCGAGCCGGGCGCCGAACTTCGTGAGTTGCACGAGCGGCTGCTTGCCGAGGATGCCATTTTCGTCGCCCCCGAGCGCAACACTGTTCCTGCTGAGCGGACTCCGCCGAGGTCGGCCGCCGTGCCCGCGCAACTACCCAGCGACATCCCGGATTTCGTCGGTCGCGATGACGCCGTCCGATCCATCGAGTCGTCGGGCGCACCGATCGTGGTGCTGTCCGGGCCGCCGGGCGTCGGAAAGACCGCGCTCGCGGTGCATGCAGCACATCGCCTACGGGCGCGGTTTCCTGACGGGCAGCTCTACGTCGATCTGCGTGGCTACTCTCGTCGATCCGGACTGTCCACTGTGGATATTCTGGCCAGGTTCCTGCGTGCGCTGGGCGTGCCGCCGGAACAGCTCTCGCTGGAACAGGACGAGTTGGCGGCGTTGTATCGGTCGACGTTGGCTGGCCGGAGGGTGTTGGTGGTGCTCGACAACGCCGCCGCAGCCGAGAGCATCCGACCGCTGGTCCCTGGCGAAGCTGGCTGTCTGGTCCTGGTCACCAGCCGCGACACTCTGCGAGGTCTGACCGCCTCGCACGGTGCGGGCCGCGTCGACGTGCCGGTGCTGGACGAGAGGGCAGCCGGTGACCTGGTCGCCGGCATCGTCGGCGACCAACTCTCGCAGGCCGAGCCGGCCGCCGTGGCGGACCTCATTGAGTTGTGCGACAGGTTGCCGTTGGCGCTTCGCATCGCGGCCACCAACCTGATTGATCGCCCGCAGTTGTCGGTGGCGAACTACGTCGACGAGCTGCGCACGGGAGGCCGGCTCGCGGCGCTCGTCATCGAAGGTGATGACCAGGCCGCCGTTCGCGCCGCCTTCGATCTGTCGTACTCGGCGTTGAAGCCAGGGCAGGCGCGAATGTTCCGCCTCGCGGGAGTCGTCCCCGGGACCGACTTCTCGATCGAGACCGCAGCTGCGTTGAGTTCGACTGAGGCCGGTGAGGCTGGTCGGTTGCTGCGTCAGCTCACGGCGGCCAATCTCGTGCAACAGCGGGTCGCCGGTCGCTACCAGTTCCATGACCTGCTGCGCGTGTACGCACAGGAGAGAGCCGAGGCCCAGGAGACAGCAGAGCGACCTGTCTGCGAGCATCGCCTGTTCGTGCACTACCTGGTCAACGTGGAAAAGGCGGTTCGTACTCTCTATCGGGATCTGCTGCCGATGAACGTTGCTCCCGAGGGTCACACTTTCGCAGACGAGTCCGCGGCGTTGACCTGGCTGGATGAGGAGCGGTCCAACGTCGTCGCCGCGATTGACCGAGCGGTTGAGCAGGGTCTGACCTCCATCGCAGCTCAACTGACGCTGATGCTGTTCGGCTACTTCTATGCCTCACGACGAGACACGGACTGGCTCGCGACAGGCACACGAGTGCTCGCGCTGGCCCGACGCGAAAAGGACAGCTACATCGAGGCGAGCGTGCATCGGAGTCTCGCCGGCCTGAGTTTCTGCCAGAGTGACTACGGGGCTGCCATCAGGCACGGCAATCAAGCACTCACGTCATGTCGTGAGGTTGGCTGGACCCTGATGAGCGCGACATGCCTGGCGGATCTTGGGATATATCATGAGTATCTTGGCGAGTTTGACGCTGCTTTCGATGCGTTCACGATCTCACTCCAGATCAAGAGACAGGCCAAGGTGATCGGAGGGGAGGCCACGGTATTGCTCAACCTCGGCGTGCTGTCCTGGATGACTACCAAACTTCGCGCTGCGATCGACTATCTGGAAGAGGCACTGACGCTCTACCGCGCGATGGGTTCGACGGGTGCGGAGGCGATGTGCCTCGCAAACCTTGGCTCTCTGTACGCCGAACTGGCTATGTTCGACGAGTCGCGTGGTGCGACTACCGAAGCCCTCGCTCGACTTACTGGCATCGGTGACAGAGATACCGAGTCGCAGGCACTTGAAACGTTGGCGAAGATCCATTTGGAACGCGGCGAGTACGCGCAGGGTATGGAACTTGCTCGACTCGCCCTCGAGCGGGCGGTTGAGGTAAGCGGGCAACTGAAGGAGACCTCGGCACTGATCGTCCTTGGTGTCATCCTGCTGAAATCCGGGCGCCCGAAGGAGGCCGAAGAATCGTTGGCTAATGCGCTCGCCCTGGCAAGGCAGATCTCCGAGACGCGCGAGGAGGTTGAGGCGATCGTGGGGTTGACGGATGTTTGTCGCGCTTCCGGAGACTTCGTCGAGGCACGCAAACTGGCCGAGACTGCCGTCCGCGTAGTCGAATCGGGAGCCGCTGATCTCCGAAAGAGTGTCGCGTATCTCGCTCTGGCGCGTATCGATCTCGACATCGAGAAGTTCGATGATGCCGTTGTCCACGCCGAACTGGCGCTGGCAACTGCGCGGGAAACCGGACAGCGGCTCGTCGAGGCGAGAGCGCTGCACGTGCTGGGTCTTGTCAGGCAGGCGACAGGGGACACGCATACCGCACGAGACTGCTGGGGACAGGCACTCGCCATCTTCGAGGCAGTCGGAACGTCAGAAGCGGCGGAGGTCAACGCACTGCTTACGTCCTAGTCAAGTTTGGCCCGCACTTTCTGTGCGGCCGGATGCCCCAGTTCATCCAAGATGATCAGTGCCGCACTCCATGCTTCCTGTGCCGCTTCAGGATCGCCAGTCGCGTGATGGACATCGCCGATGTTCGCCAGTACATCCGCCCGCTTGTATCGGTCACGCTGCTCGTCGTACAGCTCGGAGGCTCGTATGAGGCTGGCCAAGGCCTGTGGATGGTCGCCGAAGTGATAGTGAATGTAAGCAAGGCTGTTCATGGCATCGCCTTCATCTCGTCGAAGGCCTGCTGCCCGGCAAGCCTCGATAGCTCTTGCTGCATAGGAGAGTGCACTCTGTTGATCTCCGAGATTGGCGTGGCTAACGCTTATTGCATTAAGTGTGCTACCCACGTCTTCTGTTCTTCCTATGGACTTGAACAAAGCGAGAGCCTGCTTACAGTGTGCCACTGCGCCAGCTGGGTCGTTCTGCAAATCGCATGCCCAACCAAGAGCTCGATGTGCGGACGCCTCGCCAGCGACATCACCGAGTTGACGGGCCAGCTCCAAGGCACTCTGGAGGCTCAGTCGCGCTTCGTCGAGCAGCCTGAGTGCGGCGCACGCGTGACCGAGGATCAAGTGCGTACGCGCCTGTGCCTCACGATCCTGTAGGCGCTGTGCTGCTAGCAACGCGATCCGCTGCGTGGAAACCCAGCTGTTCGGGTGTCCCTGCCAGTCGAGATAGGATGCGAGAGTCCAAGGGATCTGCCACGCATGCATGTTGAATCCGCACTCCAGGGCTTTATCGATGCTCGCGGTCAGCACCGGAAGCTCCGCGTCGAACCAAGCCAACGCCTGTGCGGAGTCACTGATTCGTTCCGTCAGCGCATGGGAGTGCGGCGGAGGCAACGTGATCGGAAGCCGCGTCGGATGCATGACCACGTTGGCGGCGTGACCGGTTTGCAGGTAGTGGTCCAGGGTTCGCGCGATCGCCGCGTGCCGCTCATCCTCGCTGTCGACTGATCGGGCCCGTTCGGTGGCATAGACGCGGAGCAGATCATGGAAGGTGAACCTGCCAGGTACGTGCTCGGTGAGCATGTGGGCTCTGGTCAACTCGGCCAACAGCGGTCCTGTCCGGGCAGTTGGCATGCCGGCCAGGCTTGCCGCTGCCGGCAGTGAGATGTCGGGCCCAGGGTGCTCTCCCAGGAACCGGAACATGCGCGCAGCCTGCGAGGAGAGGTGCGCATACGACCAAGAGAACACCGCGCGCACGTTGGTTTCGCGATCTCCTGCGTCAAGAATGTTGAGGCGGGTTCGAGCGTCTCGAAGGTCCTCGGCGAGCGTACGCAAGGGGAGCTGTGGGTTGAGTGCGGCACGTGCTGCGGCGATGGCCAGGGCAAGCGGCAACCTCGCGCAGTGCTCGATCACAGCCGAGACCGCTTCGGGCTCGGCGGTGACGCGGTCCTCGCCGAGGTAGCGCGCCAGCAGCGCCACGGCCTCCTCGCGGCTCAACACGTCCAGCGTCAGCGGCCTGGCGCCCTCGTGCGCGACCAGGCCGGCCAACTGGTTGCGGCTGGTGATCACCACCACGCAGTTCGGGCTGCCCGGCAGCAGCGGGCGGACCTGGTCCGCGTCGCGGGCGTTGTCCAGCACGATCACCATGTGGCGGTCGGCGACCAGACTGCGGTACAGCGCGGCCTGCGCGTCCGGGTCGGGCGGAATCCGTTCGGGCGGCACCTCGAAGGCGTTCAGCAGTCCCCGCACGGCGTCCTCCGGCCGCGTCGGGGGCCTGCTCGGGTCGAAACCCCTGAGGTTCACGAACAGCTGACCGTCGGGAAACCGTTCGGCGGTCTGACGCGCCCAGTGCACTGCCAGGGTGGTCTTGCCGATCCCGGCCGAGCCGTCGACCGCGGAGATCACCACAGTGCCTCCGCCGTGGGCCGCCGAGTCCAACAGTCCTGTCAACCGATGGAGTTCCTTGGCGCGACCGACGAAATGTGCCGTGTGCGCCGGAAGTTGACGTGGTGTCACGCGATGCGGGACTGCGGGCGTCACGTCGGGCGCGTCGAGTGCCGCGTCGCCGGACAGGATGCGTTGGTGCAGTTCGCGAAGCTGGGCGCCTGGATCGATGCCGAGTTCGTCGGCGAGGATCCCGCTGACAGCGCGGTAGCTGTCCACCGCCTCGGCCTGGCGGCCGGATCTGTACAGCGCGAGCATTCGCTGGGCCCAGAACCGTTCCCGCAGCGGGTGTCTCGCCGTCAGCTCCCGAAGCTCGGTGCCAAGGTGGGCGTGCCGGCCGAGTTGGAGGTCAGCCTCGATGCGGTGTTCGATCGCGGCGAGCCGCTTCTCCGCCAACGGCGGTACGAATTCTCGATGCAGGACGTCGGAGGGGACGTCGGCGAGCGGCTCGCCGTGCCACAACGACAGCGCCCGGCCGAGCAGGCCCGATGCGCTTCCGGCGTCGCCGTCGGCGAGCGACGATCTGGCTTGGTGCGCCAGGGTGTCGAACTCCGTGATGTCGAGGGCGCTGTCGGCGACCGCCAACGAGTAGCCGTCAGGCTGGGTGGTGATCGGGTCGTCGTGTCCTTCCCCGGCGAGGGTCCGGCGAAGGCGCACCACGTGTTTCTGGAGCGTGTTTCGGTTGCCTTGCGGTGTTTCCGGTCCCCACACGCGGGCGATCAGGGTGTCGACCGGGACGTTGCGGTTTGGGTCGACGAGCAGCGCGGCGAGCAGCGCGCGTTGCTTGGCGGCGGTGATGGGCACCGGTGATCCGTTGCGCAGCACCGTAAGCGGCCCAAGAAGCCGGTACCGGAATTCCGTTCTCACCGCTGTCCTCCCCGACAGCTCACCGAGCCGCGCTAACACCGCCGGACACCGAGTGCCGGCCTCAACCCCCTCAGGCACCCTGCCACAGCACCGGGTGAGCGTCGAGTGACTAGTCGACCACCGAGAGTTCACCGGGCCCCATCCCGGGATCAGTGATCGGCCCTGTCCCGCCGGTCAGCGAGATGGCAGCGCTTGGTCAGCGCGGCCTGACAGGGTCTGGACCTCTGAGTGGATCGTGGTACTCGATCGGGGATCCGCTCACGCGGCTGACGGCGGGCCACTGAGGAGTCTGTGGGGTCTGCTCAGCGGCAGAGGTCGGGCGGGGGTGCGTCCGGCGTCGTCTGGCTGCCGCCCACAGGGAGACCCCCAGCTCCTGTCGGCGGCCCCGGCCCATCCGTGGTCGCGGCGCAACCACGGCTGCGGATGGGCGTCTGGGGATTTCGGGGACGACGCGGCGACGCGTGTTGTTGTGGGCAGTATTCCAGGGGAGGACGAAAAACCGTGCAGAAGCTTGCGGCAAGGGATGCGTGGAACTCGGCTCCGGTGCCGAATCCGCGCAATGAGAGAAACGAACGGGACGACAGCCAGATCATGGCTACCAGGGTGGGGCTGCAATTCCCGGACGGCCTTCAGTTCGAGGACTGGCAGGACGCCGGCCCCAAGATCTTCCGGGTCGCGACCTCGTCCGCCTGGTGCCTCGGCGACTGGCTCGTCTACGGCCAGGAGCGATACGACAACCGCTACCGCCGGGCCATCGACGCCGCCGGCCTCGACTACCAGACGCTGCGGAACTACGCGTGGGTCGCGCGGCGCTTCGACATCTCCCGCCGGCGCAGCGACCTGAGCTTCCAGCACCACGCCGAGGTCGCCTCGCTGCCGACCGCCGAACAGGACAGGTGGCTGGACCTCGCCCAGCAGCACAAGTGGTCCCGCAACCACCTCAGGAAGCAGCTGCGCGGCGGACCGGCCGAGGTGGCGGAGCTGCCGCCATCGGTCTCGGCGCTGCCTCGCCTTCAGGTCGCCCGCGAGCGCCTGGACGGCTGGCGCCGGGCCGCGGAGGAGTCGGGCAGCGAGCTGGAGCACTGGGTCCTCGCCGCCCTCGACCGCGCCGCGGCGCAGGCGCTGGAACAGCAGGCGCTCGAACAGCAGGCGCTCGAACAGGGCGTCGACGCCTGAGACCCGGCCGGGCGGGTCGCCGTGGGCCAGCTCACGGCGACCGGCCCTGCCCCCGCCTGACGCTGCGTGCCCGGCCTCCCGTTAGGGTGGTCTCGACCGTTGTCACACTGGTCCCGGCGGGGGCCGTTTTGACCCCGGCTACACCCAACCGGTATCTTCCTACGTTGTTGTGCGGTACCTAGCGCGACGCGTTGTGCCGTATCCCAAGTTCGGCCCACTGCGATCTGGCTGGTGCGGCCGCCGCAATGACACCCCAGACGCAAGCGACGACGAGGTAGACCCGTGCGCACGTACAGCCCGAAGCCCGGCGAGGTGACCCGCACCTGGCATGTGATCGACGCCCAGGACGTGGTGCTCGGCCGGCTTGCCACGCAGGTCGCGACGCTGCTGCGCGGCAAGCACAAGCCCACCTACGCCCCGCATGTCGACACCGGCGACTTCGTCGTCGTCATCAACGCGGACAAGGTGGCGCTCACCGGTAACAAGCGTGACCAGGAGTTCGTTTACCGGCACAGCGGCCACCCCGGCGGCTTGAAGAAGCGGTCGTTCGGTGAGGTGCTCGACACCCACCCGGAGCGGCTGGTGGAGAAGGCGATCAAGGGCATGCTGCCCCACAGTCGCCTTGGCCGCGCGATGGGCGGAAAGTTGAAGGTCTACGCAGGCCCCAACCACCCCCACACCGCGCAGCAGCCGCAGCCCTTCGAGATCACCAAGATCGCCCAGTGACCGGCGACGAGCACACCGAGGAAGTCCCTGTGACCACTCCAGACACCGAGGCCGTTGAGGCCGTCGAGGCCGAGGTCGTCGTTGACGACGCGACCGAGACCCCGGAGGCGGTAGAGGCCTCCGAGGTCGAGGAGGAGGCCGCCCCGGCCGCCGAGCAGCCCGTCGTCCGGACGCTGCCGGCCGGCGCGCACCACCTCGCGCAGACCGTTGGTCGCCGCAAGGAGGCGATTGTCCGCGTCCGGCTCATCCCGGGCAACGGCAAGTTCACCCTCAACGGCAAGACCATGGACCAGTACTTCCCCAACAAGGTGCACCAGCAGCTCATCCGTGAGCCCCTGGTCATCCTGGAGAAGCTCGAGTCCTTCGACGTCATCGCCACCCTCACCGGCGGCGGCACCTCGGGTCAGGCCGGCGCGCTGCGCCTGGCCATCGCCCGCGCCCTCATCGAGGTCGAGATCGAGGACCGCCCGGCCCTGAAGAAGGCCGGCTTCCTCACTCGTGACCCGAGGGCCAAGGAGCGCAAGAAGTACGGCCTGAAGAAGGCCCGTAAGGCGCCTCAGTACAGCAAGCGCTGACAACTGGCTCCCTGGACAGGGAGCCGGCACAGATCCATCCTGCGGGAGCAGCAAGTTCATCGGAACTGCTGCTCCCGTAGTGTTTTCCGAGGTAGTTCGGCCAATATCGCGGAGGTTGCTTCGATCATGGCCCGCCTGTTCGGCACCGATGGGGTGCGCGGCCTAGCCAACGCCGACCTGACTCCGGAGCTGGCGCTTTCGGTGGCCGCCTCGGCCGCACGCGTGCTCGCCGAGCACGACCGGTCGCACCGGCCGGTCGCCGTGCTCGGCAGAGATCCCAGGGCGAGCGGTGAGATGCTGGAGGCGGCCGTCACCGCGGGCCTCGCCTCGGCGGGCGCCGACGTGCTGCGGGTGGGGGTGCTGCCGACGCCCGCGGTCGCCTACCTGGTCGCGAACCTGGCCGCCGACCTCGGCGTGATGATCTCCGCCTCGCACAACCCGATGCCGGACAACGGCGTGAAGCTGTTCGCGGCGGGCGGCCACAAGCTCCCGGACACCGTCGAGGACGAGATCGAGCAGTGGCTGGACAACCACGGCGACCGGCCGGTCGGCGGGGCCGTCGGCCGGGTCCGTGACGTCGCCGACGCCGTGACCAGGTACGTGGACCACCTGCTCTCGGCGTCCCCGCAGCACCTCGGCGGGCTGCGCGTGGTGGTGGACTGCGCGAACGGCGCCGCGTCCTTCGCGGCCCCCGAGGCGTACCGCAGGGCGGGCGCCGAAGTGATCGCCATCCACGCCGACCCCGACGGCGTGAACATCAACGACGGCTGCGGCTCCACCCACCTCGACGTGCTGCGCGCCGCCGTCCTCGAGCACGGCGCCGACCTCGGCATCGCGCACGACGGGGACGCCGACCGCTGCCTCGCCGTCGACGCGACCGGCGCGGCCGTGGACGGCGACCAGATCATGGCGGTGCTCGCGCTGGCCATGAAGGACGCTGGCGAGCTGGTGCAGGACACGCTGGTCGCGACCGTGATGAGCAACCTCGGATTGCACCTGGCGATGCGCGAGCACGGGGTGACGCTGCGCACCACCTCGGTCGGCGACCGGTACGTGCTCGAGGAGCTGCGAACCGGCGGCTACTCGCTCGGCGGCGAGCAGTCCGGGCACGTGGTGCTGCCCTCGCACGCCACCACCGGCGACGGCCTGCTGACCGCGCTGCGGCTGATGGGGCGGATGGCGGCCACCGGCCGATCCCTCGCCGACCTCGCCTCGGTGATGCGCCAGCTGCCGCAGGTGCTGGTGAACGTGCAGGTCAGCGACAAGGCCGCGGTCGCGGCGGCCCCCTCGGTGAGCGAGGCCGTCGCCGCCGCCCAGGCCGAGCTCGGCGAGCAGGGCAGGGTGCTGTTGCGCCCATCGGGCACCGAGCAGCTGGTCAGGGTCATGGTGGAGGCGGCGAGCCAGGAGGACGCACAGGCCTTCGCCCAGCACCTCGCCGGGGTGGTCTCCTCGGTGCGCTGAGCCGTCCGCCCCACCCGAGTCGCCGACGAGGCCGCTCCGCGCGTTCGCGGGGCGGCCTTGTGGCGTCGTGCTTGGGTTTCCCGGATTTGGGGCGCGCGAGGGCAAGGTTCCTGTCAGGATCGGAAACCAAGTCGCCCGCGTCTGCGTCGAAGGTCCAGGTCGGCTTGGCCGAAGTAATCTGTGCGTGGTGCGCGTGACTCACGTGCCGCGGAGGGGAGTGGGGTCCGGTGGCGGGTTACGAGACTAGTACCGAGGCGATGGGGACGGCGTCGAAAGCCATCTCCAACACCGCCACGGACACCGGCAAGACGCTGGAGAAGATCGCGCCGACGCCGATCGCGGACGCGGACTTCGGGGTGAAGCACACGTCGCACGCCGCCGACTACAAGGCCGGCATCGACCAGCTCGGCGCGGCAGTGAAGGGCATGGACGGCGCGTGGACCGGCTTCGCGGCCTCGCTCGCCGGTGCGGGTTCCACCTACGGGAGCACCGAGGACAACAACTCCAGCACCTTCAACAACAACAAGGGGTAGGCGATGGCCAACAAGAAGTGGGAAGACGTCAAGGCCGTCCTCGACAACCCCGACGTCTCGCCGGACAAGAAGAAGGAACTGCTCCAGGCGTGGACGATGAACACGCCGCCCAAGGACATTCCGAAGGACACAGACAACTACATCAAGGAATACAACGCCCAGAACTACAACTATGGCGGCGGTAGGTACGGCGGCGGCATGGGCTCCGGGTCCTACGCCGGGCACATGGACAAGCAGGTCGACGACGCCTACAACAAGGCGCAGAGCGAGGCCACCGATCGCGGCTACAACGCCAGCGAGCAGGGCAAGGCCGTCGACCAGGGCAAGAAGGACCTCCAGGCCAAGACCGCGCCCGCTTCCGGCGGCGTCGGCACGAAGACCTCGGACGAGATCTTCGATGCGGTCAAGTCCTCGTTGAAGGTCTTCGACACCTGGATCCCGATCTGGAACAAGATCCCGGCCGACTGCGTTGGCACCACGAACAAGCTGGACTACGGCAAGGACATCGAGACCCGCTACAACGAGCAGCGGGGGATCAACTTCGGCAAGTTCATGACCGAGTCCGACGAGCTGACCAAGGCCAAGGGCACCGTCGAGACCGCGACGACGGACGTCAAGAACGACCTCAACACGCTGTACGGCCAGTGGTCCGGCCAGGCGGCCAAGGCCTCCTACGACCACTACGACAAGGACATCGCGCCGCACCTGCCCGAGCTGTCCACCCAGCTCGGCGGCACCGGGACGCTGATCGCGACCACCGTCAAGAACGTCTTCGACTCGTGCAAGAACAAGGCCGACGAGGTCTCCAAGCTCTACGCGAACGAGATGGGCGCGGCGACCACGTACATGGCCGAGAAGGTCATCGACATCGCCAACGGCGGTGACATCAACCGCGACAAGCTCAACGACATCGCCGCCTGGGTGGACGCCAACGTCCCCGGCAGCACCCTGCGCCAGATGCTCAACGACGACAGCTGCGGTCTGAACGACGAGACCAAGGACTACGCGAAGGGCCAGTGCAAGAAGTGGGTCAGGGAGTCCTTCAAGACGGACTTCTGGGACGGCCACTACCAGATGTTCAAGAAGATCTGCGACGACACGATCACGCAGGTCGACGGGTACTGGCAGACCCTGACCGACTACATGAAGCAGTACCAGAACAACTTCCCGGCGGCCGGCAACGGCGGCGGCAACAACGGCATCACCGCACCGAGCGGCTCCGGTAGCGGCAGCGGTTCTGGTTCTGGCTCTGGCGGCGGTTCCGGCTCCGGCGGTGGCAGCGGTTCCGGCGGTGGCGGCAGCCACCCGAGCGGTGGCGGCGGCGTCCCCGGCGGCGGCAGCGGCTCCGGTTCTGGTGGCGGCAGTGGCTCCGGCGGCGGTGGCGGCGACGACGCCCAGAAGAAGGCCGAAGAGGCGAGGAAGAAGGGCGAGGAAGAGGCGAAGAAGGCCCAGGACGACCTCAAGAAGAAACAGGACGAGCAGCTCAAGCAGCTCAAGGACCACGGCGGCGGCGTGCCTGGCGGCGGCGGTGACGGCAGCGGCGGCGGCGGCAAGGAGACCGGCACCCCCGGTAAGGACGACCACGGCGGCGGTGGCGGCTCCGGTGGCGGCGGTGACCAGAACGGCGGCCCGGGTGGCGGCGGCCTCCCCGGCGAGCACAAGCCGACCGACAGCGTGCAGATCAAGGACGGCGACAAGCAGATCAAGGTCGGTGAGCCCGACAAGCAGACGGGCCACACGGAGATCACCGTCACCGGTCCCGACGGCAAGCCCAAGACCTACGACGTGGACTTCGGCAACGGCCAGCAGGGACAGCCAGGCCACCCGGGGCCTGGGCTGCCGGGACAGCACCACGTGCCTGGCCAGATGATGCCCGTCGGCGTCAGCACGGGCGGGGGCCTGACCCACCCCGGCGCGGTCGGTGTGCCAGGCACGGTCGACGCGAACGGCGACATCCCGATCAAGGCCGGTCCCGACGGCAAGGCCGTCATCCACGACGGCAACATGACGATGATCGCGGAGATCGACCCGAAGACCGGCGACGTGAAGCTGCACGTCGACAACGGCGACGGCAAGCCGGCCAACGACTACGACGTCGGCTTCGCGGACAAGGACAAGGCGTCCGGCGCGGGTCCGGTGGACGGCAGGCTCCACGAGACGCACCCCGTGCTCGGCCGCATGCAGCCGGGCATCGGCATGCCCATCGGCACGGAGATGCCGGCGGAGTTCGGCACCTCGGCGCAGGGCGCGTCGTTCGGTCCCGACTCGTCGTTCACCAGCATCCAGGACCAGGCGGCCCCCGGTGACCCCGGCACGGCGAGCAGCGGCGTCGCGGGCGGCGAGGTCGGCGCCCCGACCGCCACGCCCGTCGGGGCCAGCCTCCCCGGCGGCTCGCCCGTCGGCGACGGAGCGCCGTGGCACACCGGCTCGTCCGGGGTGGTCCAGGACCCCGGCTTCAGCCAGTGGACGACGCCGTCGCACGAGGCCATGCCGATGCACGAGGCCATGCCGTTGCACGAGGCGCAGGCCGGCCACATGTCGATCGGTCAGCCGGTCGAGCACCCGCTGGCGACCACGGCGTCCGGCGCGTCGCTGCTCGGCGACTCCGGCGGCTCGGCGTCGAGCTGGGCGAGCCCCGGCGACAACGCGCACCACGCCATGGGGGCGGGCGGCAACAGCGCCTGGGGCGCCCTGTCCAGCGAACAGCACTGGCAGGACCACTCGCCGCAGCACCAGGGCCTCGGCGACACGCACGCACAGCAGGTCGGCGACCAGGGCGGCGCGCCGTCGCTCGGCTCCATGCACGACGACCACGCCGGCGCCGCGCCCGCCCAGCAGGGCGCGCCGTCGATGGGCGGCATGGGTGGCGGTATGGGCGGCGGCATGCCGCCGATGGGTGGCGGCGGGCACGGCGGCGGCGGTGGCGGCGACCACGAGCGCGGCGCGAGCCAGTGGCGCACCACGGGCAAGCTGTTCGACGACGAGGACGACCCGGCCAAGCGCAGGGTGCGTGGTGGCGTTCTCGGCGACGACCGGCGATGATCGAAGGCAGGGGCGGGCCGGGGCGGCGCCGCGGTAGCGAGGAGTAGGCATGAGCGAGCTTGCGAGCGAATCATTCAACGCAGCGCGCCACCGTGCGCTCATGCCCTCGACGAGCGCTAGCGAGGAGACGGCATGAGCGCGGAAGATCGGCTGAACGCGGCGCTGGCCAAGCAGGACGTGATCACCCGCGAGCACGCGGAGCGTCGGGACCTACGGGAGCGGCGCGGCAATGAGCTGGCGGCCCAGTCCAAGGAGGGCTTCGCCAAGCAGGGCCAGCTCATGGGGAAGTTCTTCGAGCGCATGCAGGAGATGAACAAGAAGCAGAAGGCGGCGGGCGGCTGGGGCACCTCAGCGGCGACGGAGAAGGACTCCGGCGTGCTCAACATGGGCTTCGAGGACGACACCGAGCAGCCCAAGGACGAGTTCGACGACTACCGGCCCGCGCCGGGCGGCTGGGGCGCGCAGCCCGAGCCGGTCGTCGAGGCGCCCGCGCCGCCTCCGCCGCCCCCGGCGGCCCCGACCCGCGCGTCGCGGCGGTCGGTGCAGCACTCGGACGACGATGACGACCTGTCCGGCCAGAGCTGGCTCACCTGAGCCGACACCTGCGATTGGCTACACCACGACCCGGCACCCGGTGTGCCGGGTCGTGGCGCGTTCGGGTCGTGGTGCGGTCGAGTCAGGAGGACGCGCTGAGGCGCGGGGTGAGCGGGCCCCGGCCGTAGCTGAGTTCCGCGCCGCGCACGTCGTTCTGTAGCAACGCGTCGTAGGTCTTCACACCGGTGAGCGCGCGCAGCAGGAACGCGGTCAGCAGCGCCCTGCCCAGCCGCTGCGTTGCGCGCTCGGCGTGGCCGTCGAGCAGCAGGTCGCTCCAGTGCCGTCCCTCGACGACGCCGAGGTGGCTGGCCTTGGTGAGGCTGCGCAGCTGGACCGAGCCGCCCCACGCCTGCGCGATGGCCTCGGCGTGCCCGACCGGCGGCGCGATGCGATCCTGGCCGGCGGCCAGGTGCAGGCCGGGGACGGTGCACCGCCGCGCGGCCTCCAGCGCGGACGGCCTGGTCTCCGCGGCCGCGACGGTGGCGACGGCCTTGACCCGGTCGTCCTCGGCGGCGGCGAGCACGGCGCAGCCGCCGCCCATCGAGTGGCCGACGAGTGCGAGCTTGCTCTCGTTCACGCTGATCGCGCCGTCGCCGAGGCGCACGCCGGTGCACACGTCCAGGGTGGTGCGCAGGTCGGCGGCGAACAGCCGGTGCGAGGGCAGCGGGCCGCGCTGGGTGGCGGGCGCCGCGGCGACGAAGCCCCAGGACGCGAGGTGCCGAAGCAGTCCCCGGTAGCGGGTCGGCGGCTGGAGCCAGCCGTGTCCGAAGGCCACCGCGGGCAGTCCGAGCCCGGATTTGGGCGTGAACACGACACCAGGCATGCCCACCAGGGCCAGGTCGCCCCGCAACACCTCGTGCGGTCCTGGCCGGCTGAGCTCGTCAAGGGACTGTTTGGCCGTGTGCGCCATGACCGGAAACGCTAGCCGATCCCCGGCCGGGCGCGCCGGTCGCGTCCGGGACCGCGGGCAAGCCCGCGAGCGGTGTCATTGGTCTATACCAAAGGAGTGATCGACACGGTCGTTACCAGCGGAAACCGAGACCCTTGACACTTTCGAGTTACCGCTGTGGTCTAGCTACGCTGTGCCGCGTGTGCGGAATCGTGGGTTACGTGGGGCATCGGTCGGCGTTGGACGTCGTGTTGGACGGGTTGCGGAGGCTGGAGTACCGGGGTTACGACTCGGCCGGCGTCGCGATGCTGGACGGCCAGGGCGGGCTGAGGGTGGAACGCAAGGCCGGTCGGCTGGCCAACCTCGAGGCGCGCCTGGACGAGGTCGGGCGGGACGGCCTGGCCGGCACGACCGGCATCGGCCACACCCGGTGGGCCACGCACGGCGCGCCGATCGACAAGAACTCCCACCCGCACCGCGACGCGACCGGCCGGGTCGCCGTCGTGCACAACGGCATCATCGAGAACTTCGTGGCGCTGCGGTCGGAGTTGGAGGCCGAGGGCGTCGAGCTGTCCAGCGACACCGACACCGAGACCGCGGCGCACCTGGTCGGCCGCGCCTACCGGGACGGGGAGACCGCGGGCGACCTGCCGGCCAGTGTGCGGGCGGTGTGTCGCCGGTTGGAGGGCGCGTTCACGCTGGTGGTCACCCACGGCGACGAGCCGGGCATGGTGGTCGCGGCGCGGCGGTCCTCGCCGCTGGTGGTCGGAGTCGGCGACGGTGAGACGTTCGTGGCCTCCGACGTGGCGGCGTTCATCGAGCACACCCGCGACGCGGTGGAGCTGGGTCAGGACCAGGTCGTGGTGATCACCCGCGAGGGTTACGAGGTGACCGACTTCCACGGTGAGCCGGCGCGGGCCACGCCGTTTCGGGTGGACTGGGACCTGTCGGCCGCGGAGAAGGGCGGGCATGAGTACTTCATGCTCAAGGAGATCGAGGAGCAGCCCGAGGCGTTGGCCAACACGCTGCGCGGGCACTTCGTCAACGGCCGGATCGTGCTCGACGAGCAGCGCATGTCCGACCAGGACCTGCGGGACGTCGACAAGGTCTTCGTGATCGCCTGCGGCTCCAGCTACCACGCGGGCCTGGTCGCGAAGTACGCGATCGAGCATTGGTGCCGGCTGCCGGTGGAGGTGGAGCTGGCCTCGGAGTTCCGCTACCGGGACCCGGTGCTGGACCGGGACACGTTGGTGGTGGCGATCTCGCAGTCCGGCGAGACCGCCGACACACTGGAGGCCGTGCGGCACGCCCGGGAGCAGAAGGCGCGGGTGTTGGCGATCTGCAACACCAACGGGGCGCAGATCCCGCGGGAGTCCGACGCCGTGCTCTACACGCACGCGGGTCCGGAGATCGGGGTGGCCTCGACCAAGGCGTTCCTGGCCCAGATCGTGGCCAACTACCTGGTCGGGCTCGCGTTGGCGCAGGCGCGGGGCACGAAGTATCCCGACGAGGTGGCGCGGGAGTTCGCCGAGCTGGAGGCGATGCCCGACGCCGTCTCGCGGGTGTTGACCACGGTGGAGCGAGTGCGGGCGCTCGGTCGTGAGCTGGCCGATTCCAAGGCGGTGCTGTTCCTGGGCCGGCACGTCGGGTTCCCGGTCGCGTTGGAAGGTGCGCTCAAGCTGAAGGAACTGGCGTACATGCACGCGGAGGGCTTCGCCGCTGGCGAGCTCAAGCACGGCCCGATCGCGTTGATCGAGGAGGGTCTGCCCGTCGTCGTGGTGATGCCCTCGCCGAAGGGGCGGGCGGTGTTGCACTCGAAGCTGGTGTCCAACATCAGCGAGATTCAGGCGCGGGGCGCGCGCACGATCGTGATCGCCGAGGAGGGTGACGAGACGGTGCGGCCGTTCGCGGATCACCTGATCGAGATCCCGGCGGTGCCGACGTTGTTGCAGCCGTTGGTGTCCACGGTGCCGTTGCAGGTGTTGGCGGCCGAGATCGCCCGCAGCCGGGGCTACGACGTGGACAAGCCCCGCAACCTCGCCAAGTCCGTCACCGTCGAGTAGGGCCTGCCCTGAACGACGCCTCCATGACCTTCGGCGACGGGCGTGGCAGGCTCGGGGCATGACGGGCGTGTGGACGGTGGACCACGTGCGGGCGGCCGAGGACAAGGTGCTCGCCAGGACCCCGGACGGCGCGCTGATGCGCCGCGCGGCGTTCGGCGTGGCCACGGCCGCAGCCGGGATGCTCGCCGAGCGCGTCGGCGGTTTGCGGGCTGGCGGCTCGCGGGTCGGTGGCGTGCCGGGTCGGCGGGTCGTGCTGCTGGTCGGCGCCGGCAACAACGGCGGCGACGCGCTGTTTGCCGGCGCGTTCCTGCGCAGGCGCGGGGTGCGGGTCACCGCGGTGCTGCTCGACCCCGAGCGCGCGCACGCCGCCGGGCTCGCCGCGCTGGTGCGGCTCGGCGGCCGGATCGCGCCTGCCGACGACTGCCCCGGCGTGCTGGAGTCGGCCGACCTCGTGGTGGACGGCATCGTCGGGCTGTCCGCGCGCGGCCCGCTGCGGCCGGCCGCAGCCGAGCTGGTGCGCCGGATCTCGGCGCCGGTGCTCGCCGTCGACCTGCCGAGCGGCGTCGACCCGGACACGGGCGCCGTGGCCGGCCCCTCGGTGCGCGCGGACGTCACCGTGACCTTCGGCTGCCGCAAGCCCGCGCACGTGCTCAGCCCCGGCGCGGCGCGCTGCGGGACCGTGCGGGTGGTGGACCTCGGCCTGCTGCCCGAGCTCGGCGAGCCGGACCTGGTGCTGCTCGACCCGGCCGAGATCGGTCGCCGGTGGCCGGTGCCGGGACCGGCCGACGACAAGTACACCCAGGGCGTGACGGGGGTGGCCGCCGGTTCGGCGGCGTACCCGGGAGCCGCGGTGCTGGCGACCGGATCCGCGCTGCTGGCCACCTCGGGCATGGTGCGCTACGGCGGTCACGCCGCGGACGCCGTGCGGGCGCACTGGCCCGAGGCGGTCACCACCGGGTCGATCGCCGACGCGGGCCGGGTGCAGTCCTGGGTGGTCGGGCCGGGTCTCGGCACCGGCTCGGGAGGGGCCGAGGCGCTGTCGACGGTGCTCGGGGCCGGTGTGCCGGTGTGCGCGGACGCCGACGCGATCACCCTGCTCGGCGCGCACCCGGAGCTGTGGGACGCCAGGGACCCCGACACGCCCATGGTGCTCACCCCGCACGACCGTGAGTTCGCCCGCCTCGCCGGGGACGTCGGCCCCGACCGGGTCGCGGCGGCGCGCCGGGCGGCCCGGCGTTTCGGCGCGGTGGTGCTGCTCAAGGGCAACAGCACGGTGGTGGCCGCGCCGGACGGCCGCGTGCTGGTGAACAGCGCGACCACGGCCTGGGCGGCGACGGCGGGCTCGGGCGACGTGCTGTCCGGGCTGATCGGCGCGCTGCTCGCGGCCGGGGTGGATCCGTGGTTCGCCGCGGGAGCCGCCGCGCGGCTGCACGTGCTCGCGGCCGAACTGGCCGCCGACGGCGCGCCAGCGCCCGCCTCGGCGCTGATGCGCTCGATCCCGGCCGCGATCCGCGCCATCCGCGCCGAAGCGCGGTGAGCGCGGGCATCGGCCCTGGTCCGAGCGTCGGCGTCGGCGCAGGTAGGAGCGCGGGCGCCGGGGCTCGGGGACGCGGGTCACGGCGGGCACTCAGTCTCTTGTGGAACCATGAAGGCGTCATGACTGCCACTCAGCTCGCTCCGGCGCGCGCAGAGGTCCTCGTCGACCTCGACGCCCTCCGGCACAACGTCGCCCTGCTCGCCGACCTCGCCGCCGGGTCCGGCGCGGCCACCATGGCCGTGGTGAAGGCCGACGGCTACGGGCACGGCGCGGTCGAGGTGGCCAGGGCCGCGCTGGCCGCCGGGGCCACCTGGCTGGGGTCGTGTTCGCTGGCCGAGGCGCTGGCCCTGCGCGCGGCCGGCATCACCGCGCCGACGCTGAGCTGGCTGGACGTGCCCGGCGAGGACCTATCGGCAGGCGTGGCCGAGGACATCGACCTCTCGGCCTCCTCGCCGGACGGCCTGCGCGCCGTCGTGGCCGCGGCCCGCGCCGCCGGCCGCCGCGCCAGGGTGCACCTCAAGATCGACACCGGCCTGTCCCGCAACGGCTGCCCCCCGGCGGACTGGCCAGCGCTGGTCGCCGAGGCCAAACAGGCCCAGGACGACGGGGACGTCGACGTCGTCGCGGTCTGGTCGCACCTGGCCTGCGCCGACGAACTCGACAACCCCGTGACCGACGACCAGGCGCGCTGCTTCGCCGAGGCCTACCGCGTCGCCGTCGCCGCCGGGCTGCGGCCGATGCGCCACCTGGCCAACTCCGCCGCCACGCTGACCAGGCCGGACCTGCACTTCGACCTGGTCCGGCCGGGCATCGCGATCTACGGCCTCAACCCGGTGCCCACGGCGACCCCGCTGCGGCCGGTGATGAGCTTCCGCTCCTCGGTGGCGCTCACCAAGCGCGTGCCGGCCGGGCAGTCCGTCTCCTACGGCCACACCTGGACCGCCGAGCGCGCGACCACGCTCGCCCTCGTGCCGGTCGGCTACGCCGACGGCGTCCCGCGCATGCTGTCCGGCCGCATGCAGGCGTGGCTGGCCGGCCGCCGCCGCCAGGTGGTCGGCCGGATCTGCATGGACCAGCTGCTGGTGGACTGCGGCGACGACCACGTCGAGACCGGCGCCGAGGTGCTGCTGTTCGGCCCTGGCGACCGTGGCGAGCCGACCGCCCGCGAGTGGGCCGACACGCTCGGCACCATCGACTACGAGATCGTCACCGGCATGTACCGGCCAAGGGTGCGCCGCGTGTACGGCGGAACCCCGTGAGCTCGGTCTGGAAGACCGTCGGCTGGGTCGGCGGCGTCGTCGGCGCGGCCGCGACCGGCGCGGTGGTCAGCGTGGCCGCGCACAGCGCGCGGGTGTCCTCGCAGCGCCGCAAGGCCGACGACCCGCTCGCCGAGGAGCCGCTCGGCGAGCTGGCCCCGGACCGCGAGTCCACGGTGGCCGCCGACGACGGCGTGCCGATCTCCGTCGAGGAGGTCGACCCCGACGACGGCGGCGAGCCCGAGCTGACCGTCGTGCTGGTGCACGGCTTCTCCCTGGACCGCCGCTGCTGGCACTTCCAGCGCCGCGACCTCGCCGCGCTGCACGAGCCGAGGGTCCGCCAGGTGCTCTACGACCAGCGCGGGCACGGCCGGTCCGGGACGGGCACGACCGAGGCGAGCACGATCGACCAGCTGGCCAGGGACCTGGACGCGGTGCTGCGCGCCGTCGTCCCGGACGGCCCGCTGGTGCTCGTCGGCCACTCGATGGGCGGCATGACGATCATGGCGCTGGCCGAGCAGCGCCCGGAGCTGTTCGTCGAACGCGTGCGCGGCGTCGCCCTGATCGGCACCTCGGCGGGCGAGGTCGGCGGGGCCGGGTTGCCGGCGGCCATGCTGTCGCGGCACAACCCGGTGACGCTCGGGCTCGGC
Organism: Solihabitans fulvus; assembly: GCF_008386585.1. Taxonomy (GTDB): domain Bacteria; phylum Actinomycetota; class Actinomycetes; order Mycobacteriales; family Pseudonocardiaceae; genus Solihabitans; species Solihabitans fulvus. The sequence goes on along the minus strand of NZ_VUOB01000010.1, from coordinate 142,139 downwards.
AGGCTGGCCGGCTGGCAGCCCGGTGTCGTCGAGTGGGCCCGCCGCACCGGGGACCAGCTGACCTGGAGCGCGATCCGCTCGCTCGCCTTCGGCGACCGCAAGGTCAGCCCGGCGCTGGTCGACCTGATGCAGCGGATGATCAACGGCACCCCGGTGCGGGTGCTCACCGACTTCCTGGAGACTCTCGGCACGCACAACCGGTACCGGGCGCTGGTCGGCCTCCGGCACTGCGAGGTGCTGGTGATCAGCGGCGACGCGGACCGGCTCACGCCGTCCTCGCACGCCGAGCGGATCGCCGAGGAGATCCCCGACGGGGAGCTGGTCGTGGTGCCCGGCGCCGGGCACATGGTGATGCTGGAGCAGCCGGACCTGGTCACCGGGCACCTGGTCGGCCTGCTGCGACGAAGCGCCGCCGCCGGACCGGCGGACGAGCCGCGACGGTGGTGGAGACGAGCGTGAACGTGAGCGAGATGGACACGACAGTCGTGCGGACGCTGCGGTTGCCGGAGGTGACCGACACCGAGCGGTTCGGCGCGCGGCTCGGCGGGCAGCTGCGGGGCGGTGACCTGGTGTTGCTGTCCGGGCCGCTCGGCGCAGGCAAGACGGCCCTGGTGCGCGGCCTCGCCGTCGGCCTCGGGGTGACCGGGCGGGTCAGCTCGCCGACGTTCGTGATCGCGCGCGTGCACCAGCCAGCGCCGGACGGGCGCGGGGTGCCGCTCGTGCACGTGGACGCCTACCGGCTCGGCGGCCGCCTCGACGAGCTGGACGACCTCGACCTCGACACCGACCTGGTCGACGCGGCCGTCGTGGTGGAGTGGGGCGAGGGCGTCGCGGACCGGCTGTCCGCCGACTACCTGCTGATCCGGCTGGAACGGCAGGACGACGACGTGCGCATCGCCAGCCTCGAACCGCACGGTTATTGGCTCGATCGGGACCTGACCGCGCTCTAGGCTCGCCGCATGCGGGCAGTGATCTTCGACTGGGGCGGCACGCTCACCCCGTGGCTGACCATGGACCACCTGGCCATCTGGCGCAGCTACGCCGACGTCGTGCACCCCGACGACCCGCTCCGCGCCGCCGAGCTCGCCTCGGCCCTGTTGACCGCCGAGAACGCGGCGTGGGACGTGGCGCGGGTCGAGCACCGGGCGTTCACGCTCGGCCAGGTGCTGGCCGCCGCCGAGGCGCCCGAGCTGGCCGAGGCGCTGGCCGCGTTCTGGCTTTCCTGGCAGCCCGCCACGCACACCGACCCCGACGTCGCCCCGCTGCTCACCGCGCTGCGCGAGCGGGACATCCGGGTCGGCGTGCTGTCCTCCACCGCGTGGCCGGCCGCCTGGCACGAGGAGGTGCTGCGCCGCGACGGCGTGCTCGACCTGTTCGACGCCTGCGTGTGGAGCAGCGATCTGCCCTGGACCAAGCCGCACCCCGAGGCGTTCCGCGCCGCGATGGCCGCCGTCGGCGTCACCGACCCGGCCGACTGCGTGTACGTGGGCGACCGGCCCTACGACGACATCAGCGGGGCCAAGGGCGTCGGCATGCGCGCGGTGCTCGTGCCGCACAGCACGATCCCCGCCGAGCAGCAGGTGCCCGTCGACGCGCGGCCCGACGCGGTGATCCAGCGGCTGGCGGACCTGCTGCCCGTCGTCGACGGCTGGCGGTCCCGCTAACCGGTCAGCCGCCGAGGGAACGCTTGAGCACCTTGCCCATGTCGTTGCGCGGCAACGCGTCCAGGAACCGGACGACCCTCGGCCGCTTGTGCGGGGTCAGCAGCCTGCTCACGTGGTCGGCGAGCTCCTCGGCGGCGGGCGGCGTCCCGTCGGCCGGCACCACCCAGGCGACGATCCGCTCGCCGAGGTCGGGATCGGGCTCGCCGGTGACGGCGACCTCGGCGACCCCCGGGTGTTCCAGCAGCGCGTTCTCGATCTCGCCGGCCCCGATCTTGAAGCCGCCGCTCTTGATCAGGTCGGTGGCCCGCCGGCCAACGATGCGCAGGTAGCCGTCCTCGGACCTGGTGGCGACGTCGCCGGTGTGGAACCAGCCGTCCCGCAGCGCGGCCGAGGTGGCGTCCGGCCGGTTCAGGTACTCCAGGAACAGGTTCGGCCCCCGGACCACGATCTCGCCGACCGTCTCGTCGTCGCCGCCCTCGATCGTGTTGCCTGCCTCGTCGACCAGCCGGACCTCGACGCCGTCGACTGGTTGGCCGACGGTGCCCGGCCTGCGGTCGGCCCAGGCCCGCACGCTGGCGATCATCAGCGTCTCGGTCATCCCGTAGCGCTCGAGCACCCGCTGCCCGGTCGCGCGCGCGATCCGCTCGTGGTCGACGGCCGGCAGCGCGGCGGACCCGGACACCAGCAGCCGCGCCCGGCCGACCGCCTCGGCGATGCCGGCGTCGGCCTCCGCGTCAGCGGCCAGCCGGTGGTACATCGTGGGGACGCCGAACATCATCGTCGCCGGCCCGGCTAGCTCGGCGGCCATCGCGGCCGAGGAGAACCGGCCGAGGTGGCGCACCGCGCCGCCGCGCCGCAGCGGGCCGAGCACGCCGAGGATCAGGCCGTGCACGTGGAACAGCGGGAGCGCGTGCGCGAGCACGTCGTCCTCGGTCCACTCCCAGGCGTGCGCCAGCGCGTCGAGGTTCGCGGCGATCGCGCCGCGCGGCAGCACGACGCCCTTGGGTGGGCCGGTGGTGCCCGAGGTGTAGACGATCAGCGCGGGCGTGCTGGCTGGCGGCTCCGGCGGCAGGGCCGTCGGGTCAGCGGGACCGGGGGTCACGTCGACGTCGATCCGGCGCGGCGCGGCCAGCGCGTCGGGCAGCTCGACGCCGGGTGCGGCGAGCACCAGCTCGGGCGAGCTGTCGCCGACGATGTGCGCGAGTTCCCGCTCGCCGCTCTTCGAGTTGATCGGCACGACGGCGACCCCGGCCAGCAGCGCGCCGACCACGGCCACACAGGTCTCCATTGTCGACGTCGCCAGCACGGCCACGCGCCGCGCGCCGGCCAGCTCACCGGCGACGCGGCCGGCGACCGAGGCGAGCTGCGGGTAGGTCAGGGAGTGGTCGCCGAAGCGCAGCGCCGCTCGGTCGTCGGGGCGGGCGAGCGCGGGGAACAGGTGGTCCGACACACCCGCATTCTGGCCCGCGCCGCGCCCAACACCCAGGCGATCTGGACTACCTGTCCGTCACAGGTGCGGTTCGAGCCAGGACAGCAGGGCCGACTTGGACCTGGCGCCCACGATGATCTGCACCGCCTCGCCGTCGCGGAACAGCTGGAGCGTCGGCGCGGCCATCACCCCGCAGTCGCGCGCGGTCGCCGGGTTCTCGTCGATGTCGATCTTCGCGATGGTGAGCCTGCCGGCCAGTTCGGCGGCGAGCTCCTCGAGCACCGGCGCGATCATCTTGCACGGCGGGCACCAGGTGGCCCAGAAGTAGGCCAGCACGGGTCCGTCGCCGCCGACGACGGCGTCCGCGAAGGTCGCGTCGGTCACCGCGACGGTGGTGCCTGGCTGCTCAATCGTGCGCATGGCGTCTCCTGATGGGCAAGGTGCGCGGTGGTCTCGCACACGGGTTGGGTCGCCTCGAGTGCGACGAGCGCGGCCGGCCCGGCGACCTGGCTCAGCTGGTCCCGCAGCCGGCCCCGGACGTCCTGGAGCCGATCGATGCAGGCGTCCAGCTCGGCCAGCTTCCGCTGGTAGACCGCGACCGAGGCCGGGCACACGTCGCCGGCCTCGTTGCCGGCCCGCAGGCAGTCCACGAACGGCCGCGTCTCCTCGAGGGCGAAGCCGATCCCCTGGAGGGACCGGATCTCCTGGATGAGCCGGAGGTCGCCCTCGTCGTACTCGCGGTGGCCGTTCGCGGCCCGCTTGGCCATCAACAACCCCTGTTGCTCGTAGTAGCGCAGCGCGCGCGTGGTCGTGCCGGCCAGGTCCGCAAGCTCTCCGATACGCATTCGGCGTCCTCCTCGGTGCCCATGCTGCGCCTTGACGCCGACGTCAAGTCCAGCGCGCCGTACTCTTGTCAATCGTGCTCGTGCTTGCCCTGGACACCGCAACACCCGCCGTCACCGCCGGCGTCGTCGTGCTGGACGGCGACTCGCCGCCCCGCACGCTCGCCGAGCGGGTCACCGTCGACGCCAAGGCGCACGGCGAACTGCTCACCCCGCACGTGCAGGCCGCGCTGGCCGAGGCGGGGCTGTCGTTCGCCGACCTGGACGCCGTCGTCTGCGGGGCCGGCCCTGGACCGTTCACCGGGCTGCGGGTGGGCATGGTCACAGCCGCCGCGCTCGGCCAGGCGAGGGGTCTGCCCGTCTACCCGGTCCCGACGCCAGACGCGATCGCCGTGGACGTGCGCGCCGCCGGCGCGGGTCGCCCGCTGCTGGTCGCCACGGACGCGCGCCGCCGCGAGGTCTACTGGGCCGCCTACGACGCGGCGGGCCGCCGCACCGAGGGCCCTGCCGTGGACCGGCCGGCCGAGCTGGCCGCGCGGCTCGCCGACCTCGGGGTCGAGGTCGCGGCGGGACAGGGTGCGGAGCTGTACGCCGACGTGCTCGGCCTGCCCGTGGTGGGGTCGGGATATCCGTCACCTGCCGGGCTGGTCGCGGCGGCCGCCGAGCAGCTGCTGGCCGGCGCCGAGCCCGCGCCGCTGACCCCGCTGTACCTGCGCAGGCCGGACGCGGTCGAGCCCGCGGCGCGCAAGCGGGTGGTGCCGTCGTGAAGCCGCGAAACAGCACCGTGACGATCGGCCCGCTGCGGCACGAGGACGTGCGGCGCTGCGCCGAACTGGAGCGCGAGCTGTTCCCCGGCGACGACCCGTGGAGCGAGAACGCCTTCCACGCCGAGCTGGACCACGGCAACTACTACGTGGCCGCGTCGCTGCCGGACGGCCAGCTGATCGGCTACGCCGGGCTCGCCGTCGCCGGCCGCGAGCCGTTTCTCGAGGCGAGCGTGCACACCATCGCGGTCGCGCCAGCGTTTCAGGGCAGCGGCATCGGCACGACCCTGCTGCGCACGCTGCTGATCAGGGCGGACGAGGTGCACGCCCCGGTGTTCCTCGAGGTGCGCACCGACAACGTGCGGGCCATCGCGCTCTACCTGGCGCACGGCTTCGAGAAGCTCGGCCTGCGCCGCCGCTACTACCAGCCCTCCGGCGCGGACGCCTACACGATGGGGCGTCCCGCGCAGAACCTCACCGAGGACGACAGTGCCTGACAAGATCATTCTGGGGATCGAGAGCTCCTGCGACGAGACCGGCGTCGGCATCGTCCGGCTCGGCGCGGACGGCAGCCTGGAGCTGCTCGCCGATGAGGTGTCCTCCAGCCTGGAGCAGCACGTCCGGTTCGGCGGGGTGGTGCCGGAGGTGGCCAGCAGGGCGCACCTGGAGGCGATGGCCCCGGCGATGGGGCGGGCGCTGGAGACCGCCGGCATCGGCCTGCCCGACGTGCACTCGATCGCCGTGACGGCAGGCCCCGGCCTGGCCGGTGCGCTGCTGGTCGGGGTGTCGGCGGCCAAGGCATACGCGGCGGCGTTGGACAAGCCGCTCTACGGCGTCAACCACCTGGCCGGCCACGTCGCGGTGGACACGCTGCAACACGGCCCGCTGCCCGAGCGCTGCCTCGCGCTCCTGGTCTCCGGCGGCCACACCCAACTGCTGCTGGTGGAGGGCATCGCCAGCTCGATCACCGAGCTGGGTTCGACCATCGACGACGCGGCCGGCGAGGCGTACGACAAGGTCGCCAGGGTCCTCGACCTGCCCTACCCAGGCGGCCCACCGATCGACCGCCTGTCCGCCCAGGGCGACCCGGCGGCGATCGCGTTCCCGCGCGGGCTGACCGGGCAGCGGGACGCGAAGTTCGACTTCTCCTTCTCCGGGCTCAAGACGGCCGTGGCCCGCTGGGTGGAGCAACGCGAGCGGGCCGGTGAGCCGGTGCCGGTCGCGGACGTCGCCGCGTCCTTCCAGGAGGCCGTGGTGGACGTGCTGACCGCGAAGGCGGTGCGTGCGGCGCGCGAGTACGAGGTGGACACGCTGGTGATCTCCGGCGGCGTCGCGGCCAACTCGCGGCTGTCCGCGCTGGCGGCGGAGCGCTGCGCCGACGCCGGGATCACCCTTCGGGTGCCGAGGCCGAGGCTGTGCACCGACAACGGCGCGATGATCGCCGCGCTCGGCGCGCACCTGGTGGCGGCCGGCGCGAAGCCGTCGCCCCTGGACCTGTCGGCCAACCCCGCGTTGCCGGTCGGCACCATCCAGATCGCCTGAGGCTCACCTCGTGCAATTGCATGACGCTGCGCTACACGATGCGGTGAACCAAGCGCTCTAAGTGATGCGGTCGACCGAAGTAAGGGCATGGTGTGGGCCACACCAGTGCTTCGGGAGGCGTGACTATGGGCGTGGACGGCAGTCCGGTGTTGCAACGGCGCAGGCTCGGCCACGAGCTGCGGCGGCTGCGCGATGCGGCGGAGAAGAAGCTGGACGAGGTGGCCGAGCATCTGGAGTGCTCGGAAGCCAAGATCAGCCGCATCGAGACGGGCAAAGTGCCGGTGCTGGCTCGTGACGTGCGGGACATGCTGGAGCTGTACGGCATCGACGGCGAGAAACGAGACTCGCTGCTCGGCCTGGCCAAGGACGCCAAGCGAGAGGGTTATTGGGAGCGGTTTGCTGAGGCGGCACCCAGGCGTTTCTCCACGTTCTTCGGGCTGGAGGCCGCAGCCGTCGAGATGCTGAACTACGAGCCCCTGATCATCTGCGGACTTCTCCAGACTCCCGGCTACGCCCGTTCCATGATGCTGGCCAACATCAATGTCGATCCGGACCAGGTGGAGAAGCGGGTCCAACTGCGGATGGAGCGGCAGAAGCGTCTCACCGACCCGGACAACCCGCTGAGGCTGCATGCGATCATCGACGAGGCGGCGCTGAACCGACAGGTCGGCGGCCGGCAGGTCATGCAGGAGCAGTTCGAACATCTGGTGAGGATGGCCGAGCTGCCCAACGTCACCATTCAGTTCATCGACGTGGACGAGGGCGCCTATCCCGGCATGGGCGCGCCGTTCGTACTGCTGGGGTTTGCCGACCCCGGGGACCCGGATGTGGTGCATCTGGAGCAGAACAGCACCGCACTGTTCTTGGAGGCTCCGGCCGATGCCGAGCGGTATAGGTTGCTCTTCGATCGGATGCGGAAGGCAGCGATGGGCCCGAACGACACGGCTGAGATCGTTCGCGGCATGATCGATCGACGTTTCTAGGAGGAGGACCGCGTGTCCCAGAACCTCTCCAACATCGTCTGGCGCAAGAGCAGTCGCAGCGGTCAGGACGGCGGTAACTGCGTGGAGATCGGCTTCGCAGGCACCCGGGTCGGGGTGCGCGACTCCAAGAACGCCGATGGTCCGGCGTTGGTCTTCCCCGAGCGCGGCTGGACCGCCTTCCTCGCCTCCGGCAAGGCCGGCTCCTTCGACCTCGGCTGAACCGGGCGCGATTCCTTCTCCTCGGGTGATCCGAGGTCACTCGATGCCGTGAACGGTCCGTTTCATGCTTGACGTGCACTGTTGTGCCGCCGCCATGCTGCGTGGCATGGCCGGGTCGGTGTCGGCCACAGTCGCGACGAGAGGGCGTGATGAGGACCGCGATTGGTGCGCACACTGGGCCGTGGACGATCGAGGACGTCGAGGCTCTCGAAGATCACGGGAATCACACTCGATACGAGATCCTTTTCCCTGGCATCCTGACGGTGAGCCCCGCGCCAGGAACCGTCGTTCATCAGCGGGCATCGCGGAACCTGGCGAACCTGCTCCAGACCGCTGCCACCTCGGTCGGCGCGAGTGTGGAGGTCCTGGCAGCGGTCAACGTCGAGATTCCGGGTGGCCTGCTCACCACGCCCGACATCGTCGTCGTGGACGGCGAGTACTCGGACAGCAACCCGCCTCGCTGTCAGCCGGAGATGGTCCTGGCAGTGGTTGAGATCGTCGCTCTGAACAGTCGGTCGCAGGACCGAGTGATCAAACCTCGGCTCTACGCATCGGCTGGGATCGCCTCATACTGGCGACTGGAGCTGGAGAAGACCCTGCGGTTGATCGTCTCCGAACTCCGCCGGGGCCAATACGTCCACACGCTCACGGCGCCGGCTGGCGAACGGGCCGAGATCGAGCGCCCGTTCCCGGTGGTCGTCGACCCTGCTGACCTGGTCCGTCAGCGCCGTCCATAGTGGCGATGACCACCCTCGTTGAATGCCTGGCACTCGTATGGGTAGAGTGCTAATCGCACGGCACCAGACACCGCCCCGGCTCCCGCGACGGCGGGGTGGCAGGCGCCGTAGGTACCTGCCAACGCTTTCGACGACCCGTGGAGGTCACACCGGTGAGCGTGAACATCAAGCCGCTCGAGGACAAGATCCTCGTCCAGGCCAACGAGGCCGAGACGACGACTGCGTCCGGCATCGTCATCCCGGACACCGCCAAGGAGAAGCCCCAGGAGGGCAAGGTCCTGGCTGTTGGTCCGGGCCGGATCGACGACAAGGGCAACCGCGTCCCCGTGGACGTTGCGGTTGGCGATGTCGTCATCTACTCCAAGTACGGCGGCACCGAGGTCAAGTACAACGGCGAGGAGTACCTGATCCTCTCCGCGCGCGACGTGCTGGCCGTCATCAACTGACGTCCGGCTGACCTGACGCCAGGCGCCCCGGCGGCCCCATCCCGGGGCCTCCGGGGCGTTCTCCGTATCTGAACCGGCCTGCGCGCGAACATCCGCCGACGGCCGGCATGAGGAAGGCACGCAATGCCAAAGCAGATTCGCTTCGACGAGGACGCTCGTCGGGCTCTTGAGCGCGGCGTCAACCAGCTCGCGGACGTCGTCAAGGTGACGCTCGGCCCGCGTGGTCGCCACGTCGTGCTCGACAAGAAGTTCGGTGGCCCGACCGTCACCAACGACGGCGTGACCATCGCCCGTGAGGTCGAGCTGACCGACGCCTACGAGAACCTGGGCGCGCAGCTCGCCAAGAACGTCGCCACCAAGACCAACGACGTGGCCGGCGACGGCACCACGACCGCGACCGTGCTCGCCCAGGCCATGGTCCGGGTCGGCCTGCGCAACGTGGCCGCCGGCGCCAACCCGACCTCGCTCGGCCGCGGCATCCAGGCCGCCTCCGACGCCGTGGTGGAGGCCCTCAAGGCCAAGGCCACCCCGGTCAAGGGCCGCGACAACATCGCCCAGGTCGGCACCGTCTCCTCGCGGGACGAGTCCATCGGCGCGCTGCTCGGCGAGGCCATCGAGAAGGTCGGCGAGGACGGTGTGATCACCGTCGAGGAGTCCTCGACGCTGGCCACCGAGCTCGAGATCACCGAGGGCGTGCAGTTCGACAAGGGCTACATCTCCGCGTACTTCGCCACCGACCCGGAGGCGCAGGAGGCGGTGCTGGAGAACACCCAGATCCTGCTGCACCGCGAGAAGATCTCGGCGCTGGCCGACCTGCTCCCGCTGCTGGAGAAGATCGCCGAGAGCGGCAAGCCGCTGCTGATCGTCGCCGAGGACGTCGAGGGCGAGGCGCTGTCCACCCTGGTGGTCAACTCCCTGCGCAAGACGATCAAGGTCGTCGCGGTCAAGGCGCCGTTCTTCGGTGACCGCCGCAAGGCGTTCCTTGACGACCTCGCCGTCGTGACCGGCGCGCAGGTCATCGCCGCCGAGGTGGGCCTCAAGCTCTCCGAGGCCGGTCCCGACGTGCTCGGCCAGGCCCGCAGGGTCACCGTCACCAAGGACCTCACCACCATCGTCGACGGCGGCGGCTCCGCCGAGGCGGTCGCCGGGCGCGCCGAGCAGCTCCGCAAGGAGATCGAGGCCACCGACTCCGACTGGGACCGCGAGAAGCTTGCCGAGCGGCTGGCCAAGCTGTCCGGCGGCGTCGCCGTGATCAAGGTCGGCGCGGCCACCGAGACCGAGCTCAAGGAGCGCAAGCACCGCATCGAGGACGCGGTCGCCGCGACCAAGGCCGCGGTCGAGGAGGGCATCGTCACCGGTGGCGGGTCCGCGCTGATCCACGCCGCCAGGGAGCTCGACGGCGGTCTCGGCCTGGACGGCGACGAGGCGACCGGTGTCGCCATCGTCCGCGAGGCGCTGGCCGCCCCGCTGTTCTGGATCGCCGCGAACGCCGGCCTCGAGGGCGCTGTCGTGGTCTCCAAGGTCCGCGACCTCGACTGGGGTCAGGGCTTCAACGCCGCGACCCTGGTCTACGGCGACCTGATCGCCGACGGCGTCGTCGACCCGGTGAAGGTGACCCGCTCCGCGGTCGCCAACGCCGCCTCCATCGCCCGCATGGTGCTGACCACCGAGGCGGCCGTGGTGGAGAAGAAGGACGAGGAGCCCGAGGCGGCCGGTCACGGCCACGGGCACGGTCACGGGCACGGCCCCGGCGGTTTCTGATCGCCTGAGCTGGACCGCGTGAGCGACTGAACGACGAAGACGAAGGGGCGGCACCCGGTGGGTGCCGCCCCTTCGCGCTGTCGGTGCGTCTGGCCGTTGTCGGTGCGCCGGGTCAGAGCGCGTGTCGGTGCGGCGCGGCCGAGCGCCGACCGACCAGGAACCAGGCGATGCTGCCGACGAACGGCGCGAGCCACACCAGCAGCACCCACACGGCCTTCATGCCGCCGTCGAGCCGGGACCGCAGCACGCTCACCAGCGCGGCGACCACGAGCAGCACGTAGGAGAGGCCGATCAGCGCGAGGCCGACGGTCGCGGTTCCCGTGAAGACCTGTGCGACCTGCGATGACGCGAGCTGTGTGCTGACCACGTTTTCCTCCCACCCCTTGGCGACGAGAACCACGGTAGGCAGCCGCGATGTCATCTCGCCTCGGTCGCGAGGGTGGTCCCGATGTCCTGCTCAGGGCGCAGCGCCTGCGGCGAGACGTGCGACCTCAGGATGACGTGCGTGTCGCGGGCCCCGGGGCCTCCCAAGAGCCCGCGACACCGGTGATCAGGTGGTGGCCAGGACGAGCTGTCGCTTGCGGGACTTGATGATCGAGTCACGTTCCGACTCCGACAGCCCACCCCAGATGCCGTACGGCTCCTGCACCGCAAGCGCGTGGCGGCGGCACATCTCCAGGACCGGGCAGGCCAGGCACACGGCCTTGGCGCGAGCCTCCCGCCTGGCCCGCGCGGGGCCGCGTTCTCCGTCCGGGTGGAAGAAGAACGCACTGTCCATGCCCCGGCAGGAGCCTTGCATCTGCCAGTCCCACACATCCGCGTTGGGACCGGGGAGCCTCCGGGTGTCTGCCATCGAGAACGCCTCCTCAGGGTGGACCACCGAAGTGGGTTGCTCCATTTGGCTTAACGATGATCCACCGTAGAACCGCGCCAATACTTGTTCAAGAGGCTGACGGCTAGAAGTTGGTCAATTCAGCCGATGGGTCGGTATTGCGTCGTTTGTGTACGCAGCGGGGTCGGAGTTGCCGCACGGAAGAGGTGACCGGACCATGTCCCCGTGATGACGCGACCGGAACCGACCTCGGCCGGTAGTCACGCGTCCCCGACTTCGGCTCTCACCAGCGACGATGCCGCGGCGGACGACGGTGAGCCGAGGCTGTCCGTCGCCGCGGTCGCCCGCAGGCTCGGTGTGGCGCCCGCCACACTTCGCACCTGGGATCGCCGGTACGGCCTCGGCCCCAGTGATCACACGATCGGGCGGCACCGGCGCTACGGGCCGAGGGATATCGCCAGGTTGGAGCTGATGCAGCGGGCCCTGCTGCGCGGTGCCTCGCCCGCCGAGGCGGCCAGGTACGCGCTCACCGTGCCGGGACCGGCGCCGCGCGCGGTGCCGACGCTGGTCGGCTCGCTCGTCGGCGAGCTAGCCGAGACCTCGACGACCTCGGAGACCTCGCCGCAGCCGCGTGGTCCCGCCGGCGGGCAGGCGCGCCAGCCGGCCGCCGACCCAGGCACATCCGCGTTCGGCCCGTCGACCGGCCCGTCGGCGCACGGCGCGACGGGCCTCCCGCTGCTGGCGGGCGGCGAGTTCGAGCCGAGCGCGGCAGCCGTCGGCGGGCGCGGGCTGCGGATGCCGGACGCCAGCAGGCTGGCCAGGGGGTTCGGCAGGGCGGTCCTGGCGATGGACTCCGCTGCGGCGCAGCACCTGCTGGCCGACTCGCTGGCCGAGCGGGGCGTCCTGGCCACCTGGACCGCGGTGATCGCGCCGGTGCGGCAGGCGATCTCCGCGCGGTGGGAGCACTCCGGGTCGGGCCTGGAGATCGAGCAGCTGCTGCGGGAGTGCGTGCTGGCCGCGATGGTCCGAGTGACGCCGATCGTGTCCGCGCCGCGCAACCCGCGCCCGGTGCTGCTCGCCTGCATGCCGGGCGAGCGGCAGAACCTGCCGCTGTATCCGCTGTCCGCCGCGCTGGCGGGCCGGGGCATCGGGGTCAGGCAGTTGGGCGCGGCGCTGCCGTTCGAGGCGCTGGTCGCCGCGGTGCGCCGGACCGCGCCCGCCGCGGTCGTGGTGTGGGCGGACGTGCCGCGCTACGCCGACCCGATGGTGTTCGACGTGCTGCCGAGGACGCGGCAGCAGCTGCGGGTGTACGTCGGCGGCCCCGGCTGGCAGCGCTGCGTGGTGCCGGCCTCGGTCGAACGGATCGACGCCATCGCGGCGGGTGTCGAGCTGATCGAGCGGGCCGTCGCGGCCGTGGATCCGGCGTAGCGCACGCTGGTGGGGTGACTGGTCGAGAATCGCGCGCCGAACCCGGCTCCGCCGAATCCGACGCCTCAGACGCGTGGTTGCGTCGTGCCGCGTTCGGGGACCTGCCGGCGGCCGAGGTGTGGTCGGCGGCCGCGACGGGCTCGGCCCGGCAGCGCTGGCTGGCCGCCGTGGTGCTGGGCGGCCAGGGGCGCTACGCCGCCGCGGCCGCGCTGCTCGACCCGCTGACCCGGCACGCCGATCCGGTGCTGGCCGCGTTGGCCGGCAGCGCCCTCGCCTCGCACCACCGGCAGCTCGGCGGGCACGCGGCCGCCAGGCGGCGCGACGCCGCAGCACTCGGCCGCCTCGCGGTGCTGCCCGGCTCCGACCAGGCCACCGATCCGGACAGCGTCGATCCGGACAGCACCGATTGGGACAGCGTCAATCCGGACAGCGTCGATCTGGACGGTGTCGACGGGCGGGGTGCGCTGGTGGATGCCCTGCTCGGGCTCGCGGCCGACGCGCTCGGCCTCGGCAGGCTGGCCGAGGCGCGAAGGCTGCTGGCCAGGGCTCGCGGGCCGGCCGTCGGCTGGCGGGCCGAGGTCAGGATCGGCTGGGTGACGGCGGAGATCGAGTTGGCCGCTGGCCGGGCGGACCGCGCGGTGGCTCCCGCGGAGGCGGCGGCCGGGGTGGCGCGGGCGGCCGGCGCGGTGCGGCACTCGCTGAAGTCGGACCTCGTGCTCGGCACCGCGCTCGCCGTCGCGGGGACGCCCGCGGGACGGGATCGCGCCGCTCGGTTGCTCAAGTGTGTCCTAAGTCACACTCAGGTCCTACCGCCCCTTGTCTGGCCAAGTGGTCTAGTCCTTAACGCTTATGACCCGACCGGGGTAAGCGACGCTCTCGACCGGGCGACAGGGGCTCTCACCTGCGTGTTACGGAGAGCAGACGCGCACGGGCGGCGCCTCGCGTCGGCCTCGCCCTGGATGCCCACGACGCTGCTCCGTTCCGGGGACCCCCCGAACGCAGACCCCCGAACGAAGTTCTTGACGGATTAAGCACCGGATCGTGTCAAGGTTGGCACCCCAGCGTCCGATAGGGGAAGTGAAACGTCACTCGGCTGCAGGAAGGAGTCCCCGTGACGACGGTCCTGATTTGCGATGACCGGCGCAGCGTGCGGGAGGGTCTCACCCGTGTGATGTCGGCTGTCCCCGGGGTGAGTCGCATCGACTGCGTAGCGCACGGTGACGAGTTGTTGGCTCGCTTTTCCCGGCAGCCAGTCGACGTCGTACTGGTAGGAACCCAGCGCGCCGTACCGACCGGTGTGGAAGCGACGCGACGGCTCGTGTCGGCCAATCCGCAGGCGAACGTGATCGTGTTCGGCGCCCCCGACGACGCCGGCAGTATCGCGGCCGCCATTGCCGGCGGTGCCCGCGGCTACCTGCGCTGGGACGCCTCGCGTCCCGAGCTGGTCGCCGCCCTCGCTCACACTCTGGCCAGCACCTCGGTGCCGGCGCCCCGCCAGCCGTCGGACCCGGGGGTTCAGCTCACCGAGCGCGAACTCCAGGTGCTCCGCGGCATGAGCCAGGGCAAGAGCAACGGACAGATCGGGCGCGAACTCTATCTGTCCGAGGACACCGTCAAGACACACGCACGCAGGTTGTTCCGGAAGCTCGGCGTCCGGGACCGCGCCCAGGCAGTGGCCCACGGTTTCCGCCGTGGTCTGGTGTCCTGATCGCGCATTTCTGCCGGGCGCAAGCGTCCTGACAGAACGAAACCAAGCCCTCGCCCAGCCCGGTGACCTCGTCGCCGGGCTGGACTTGGTTGCGCCATCAGGCAACACTCTGTGTGCATCAGGTGGCTCAGGCCACCTCTGAGGAGCGTTCGTGCTGACCGGTACGGTGAACGCCACCGGTACGAGTGTCCTGTACCGCTCGTATCGTCGGACGGCGGTACGGCCGCACGTAACACCAGGGCTGTTGTCTGCGATGACGAACTTGGGGGACGGACTGGACGCCGAGGTGGGCAACGCTGTCCAAGGCGATCGCCCGTCGGTCGCGCGTCTTCTCGCGCTGATCCGTCCCTTGGTGGTGCGCTACTGCCGGGCCAGGGTTGGCCGGCAGGAGCGGTCCTTTGCTTCGGCGGACGACGTGGCTCAGGAGGTGTGTCTCGCGGTGCTGACGGCGTTGCCTAGCTACCGCGACCAGGGCCGGCCGTTCCTGGCATTCGTCTACGGCATCGCGGCGCACAAGGTCGCCGACGCGCATCGCTCGGCGGCGCGGAACCGATCCGAGCCGGTGCCGGAGGTGCCGGACGCCCCGGTCCTCGACGCCGGTCCCGAGCAGCGGGCCATGCAGGCCGAGCTGTCCGAACGGATGGCGCGGCTGCTGCGGGTGCTCCCGGACAAGCAGCGCGAGATTCTGTTGTTGAGAGTGGTCGTCGGGCTGTCAGCCGAGGAGACCGCTGACGCAGTTGGGTCGACTCCCGGTGCTGTGCGCGTCGCGCAGCACCGTGCGCTGACTCGGCTCCGCAGGACCCTGGAGCCGGAGGAGGTGTTCTGAGTGGCAGGCAGGCACGAAAGCGGTGAAGAGGAGTACGCGACAGGTGAACATCGCGGCACGGCGCTTACGTCGGACGACCCGTTGACCGAACCGACTCTCGGACCGGACGACCTGTCCGCGATCCAGGCCGACGACGCGTTGCTCGACACGCTCGGCGGCGCGGACCCGGACATCACCGGATCCCTGGCCGAC
Source organism: Solihabitans fulvus (assembly GCF_008386585.1). Classification (GTDB taxonomy): domain Bacteria; phylum Actinomycetota; class Actinomycetes; order Mycobacteriales; family Pseudonocardiaceae; genus Solihabitans; species Solihabitans fulvus. The sequence goes on along the minus strand of NZ_VUOB01000010.1, from coordinate 126,766 downwards.
CAGCAGCTCAACGCCCTGTTGCTGTCCTGGCGGCGCGAGGTGGACAGCACTCCCTTCGCCGACTTGGTCGACGTGGACACGGCGGTGGCGACCATCGAGGCGGCCAGCAAGCCGCTGTCGCCCCGGCACCGCCTGCTCGTGCCGCTGGCGACCGCCGCGGCCGTGCTCGTCATCGCGTTCACCGGCATGAGCCTGGTCGCACGGGACGCCCAACCCGGCGACGCCCTGTGGAGCCTGACCAGGGTGCTCTACGCCGACCACGCCCGCTCGGTCGAGGCAGCCGCCGCCGTGCGCACCGACCTGGACAGCGCCAAGATGGCGCTGCGCGAGGGTCGCCTCGACGACGCCAAGACCGCGCTCAACAAGGCGAGCGCGTCGCTGCCCGCCGTGGCCAGCGACGAGGGCAAGGCCGACCTGGCGCACCGGCACGAGGAGCTCGTCCAGCAGCTCACCGGCACGACCTCGGCCGTGCCGAGCACGCAGGTCAGCTCGTCGGTCCCGGTCTCGTCGACCACCGTGCCGCAGTCCTCGGCGACGCCGAGCAGCGAGCCGCCGACCTCGGCCGTCACGACCACGATCCCGCCGACCTCCGTCGTGCCGTCGACCACAGTGCCGAGCAGCCCGCCGCCACCGCCGACCCTGAGCAGCACGTTCAGCACCGGCCAGTCGCGCGGCGAGTCCTCCGGCCCGACCCTGGGCAACACGCCGGGCGGCGGCACCCAGAACGGCACCCAGAACGCCCCGGCCGGCGGGGGCGCCACGGGCACCGGCACCGCACCGGCGGGCTCGACCGGCTCCAAGTAGGCGGCAGGCGAGTCGTCCGCACAACGCGAGCTGACACCCTCGAAAGCCGGCTGTCGGGAAACCTTCGCGGAGACTCGACAGGCGGCGGAGCGGGTAGAGACGGCGCAGTCCGGTAGTGGATGGACCCCGGAACGGGTGCTAGTGGGCGCTCTCCGTCGCGGTGACGCCGTCGGCGAAGCCCCGGCAGTACTCCCAGCTCACGTAGGCCGCCGGGTCCGGGTCGTAGGCGGGCTCGTGCGGGCGCATCCGGCCGTCGGCGAGCAGCTGTTCGAGGCTCGACCGCAGCAGCGCCCAGTCGTGGTAGTGCGGTTCCTCACACTCGCCGCAGTCGACCACGATGCCGCGGATCGCGCGCGGCTCCAGCAACGCCTGGTAGACGGCGAGGTCGCTGAGATCGCCGACGAGCTCGGTCCGTTCTTCCTCGCCCATCGCGTGGGCCACGTCCTCGTCCGGCTCCCCGAGAACCCGCGCCGGGTCCTCCGGGTCGCCCTCGAAGGGGTCTGGGGGCAACGCATCGTGCGGCACGACCCCGCACGGTACCGGGAGAGGCCCCCCGCGCGTCCAGATACCATGGGTTGGACCGTCGCCGCCTGCGGAAACCCGATCACACGGGCGGCGCGACCAGCGCCCTACGGAAGGCTTGCCACCCGCCATGACCAGCGAGCTCACCGCTGCCGGAGTCCCGCCCAAGTTCGCCATGCTCGGACTCACCTTCGACGATGTGTTGTTGTTGCCGGCCGAGTCGGACGTCGTGCCGAGTGCGGTGAACACCGGCACCCGGTTCTCCCGCAACCTGAGGCTCGGCATTCCGCTGGTCTCCGCCGCCATGGACACCGTGACCGAGGGCAGGATGGCCATCGCCATGGCCCGGCAGGGCGGCCTCGGCATCCTTCAGCGCAACCTCTCCGTCGACGAGCAGGCCAGGCAGGCCGAGACGGTCAAGCGCTCCGAGGCCGGCATGGTCACCGACCCGGTGACCTGCTCCCCGGACGACACGCTCGCGCACGTCGACGCGCTGTGCTCGCGGTTCCGGATCTCCGGCGTGCCGGTGACCAACGCCGAGGGCGCGCTCGTCGGCATCATCACCAACCGGGACATGCGCTTCGAGGTCGACCACAACCGGCTGGTCAGCGAGGTCATGACCAAGGGCCCGCTGGTCACCGCCCAGGTCGGCGTCTCGGCCGAGGCCGCGCTCGGCCTGCTTCGCCGGCACAAGGTGGAGAAGCTGCCGATCGTGGACGGCGCGGGCAAGCTGCGCGGGCTGATCACGGTCAAGGACTTCGTGAAGACCGAGCAGTACCCCAACGCCACCAAGGACCGGGACGGCAGGCTGCTCTGCGGCGCGGCCGTCGGCGTCGGTGCTGAGGGCTTCAAGCGGGCCATGACGCTGGCCGACGCCGGGGTCGACGTGCTGGTGCTGGACAGCGCGCACGCGCACTCCCGCAACGTGCTGGAGACCGTCGCCAAGATCAAGCGGGAGCTGGGCGACCGGCTCGACGTCGTCGGCGGCAACGTGGCGACCCGCGCGGGCGCGCAGGCCCTGATCGACGCGGGCGCGGACGCCGTCAAGGTCGGTGTCGGCCCCGGCTCCATCTGCACCACGCGCGTGGTCGCGGGTGTCGGCGCGCCGCAGATCACCGCGATCTACGAGGCGAACCTGGCCTGTGGCCCCGCCGGCATCCCGGTGATCGGCGACGGCGGCATCCAGTACTCCGGCGACATCGCCAAGGCCATCGCGGCCGGCGCGAGCACGGTCATGCTCGGCAGCCTGCTGGCCGGCACGGCCGAGGCCCCCGGCGAGCTGGTGCTGGTCGGCGGCAAGCAGTTCAAGAGCTACCGGGGCATGGGCTCGCTCGGCGCGATGCAGTCGCGCGGCGAGGCCAAGTCCTACTCGAAGGACCGCTACTTCCAGGAGGACGTGCTCTCCGAGGACAAGCTGGTCCCCGAGGGCATCGAGGGCAGGGTGCCGTTCCGCGGCCCGCTGGCGCAGGTCGTGCACCAGCTCGTCGGCGGCCTGCGCGCCGGCATGGGCTTCACCGGCTCGCACACCATCGCCGAGCTCCAGGAGGCCCAGCTGGTGCGGATCACCGCCGCCGGCCTCAAGGAGAGCCACCCGCACGACATCACCATGACCGTCGAGGCCCCGAACTACACCACCAGGTAGTTCGGGTCCCTTCAACCCTGTTCGACGAAAGGAACAACGTGCGGGACCTGGTCGAGATCGGCATGGGTCGGACCGCGAGGCGGGCCTACGAGCTGGACGACGTGGAGATCATCCCGTCCCGGCGGACCAGGTCGTCGAAGGACGTGTCGACGGCGTGGCAGATCGACGCGTACCGCTTCGAGATCCCGCTGGTCACCCACCCCACCGACGCGATCGTGTCGCCGGGCACCGCCGTGGCGGTCGGCGAGCTCGGCGGGCTGGGCGTGCTCAACGCCGAGGGCCTGTGGGCGCGGCACGCTGACGTGGACGAGGCGCTGTTCCGGCTGGTCCGCGCGATGGAGGACGCCGAGGATCCCACCGCGGCGGTTCGCGTACTCCAGGAGCTGCACGCCGCTCCCATCCGGGTGGACCTGATCTCCGAGGCGATCAAGCAGATCAGGGAGTCCGGCGTGACGGTCGCGGTGCGGGTCAGCCCGCAGCACGCCGCCGAGCTGACCCCCGACCTGCTCGCCGCCGGGGTGGAGATCCTGGTGCTCCAGGGCACGATCATCTCCGCGGAGCACGTCTCCCGCGACGGTGAGCCGCTGAACCTCAAGCAGTTCATCGCAGACCTCGACGTGCCGGTGATCGCGGGAGGGGTCGGCGACTACCGCACCGCGATGCACCTGATGCGCACCGGCGCGGCTGGTGTGATCGTCGGCTACGGCTACACCCCTGGCGTCACCAGCACCGACGCCGTGCTCGGCATCGGCGTGCCGATGGCGACCGCGATCGCCGACGCGGCGGCCGCGCGCCGGGACTACCTGGACGAGACCGGCGGGCGCTACGTGCACGTGCTGGCCGACGGCGGGGTGCTGACCAGCGGCGACATCGCCAAGGCCATCGCGTGCGGGGCGGACGCGGTGATGCTCGGCGAGTCGCTCGCCGCAGCGACCGAGGCGCCGGGCCAGGGCCTGTACTGGACGGCGGCGGCCGCGCACCCGTCGGTGCCGCGCAGCCACGTGTCGGCCGGGGTGGACCAGGAGGTCGACCTGCGCAGCCTGCTGTTCGGGCCGGCGGCCGACCCGAGGGGCGTGACGAACCTGTTCGGCGCGCTGCGCAGGGCGATGGCCAAGACCGGGTACTCGGACCTGAAGGAGTTCCAGAAGGTCGGCCTGACGGTGCGCGGATGAGAACGGTCATTCGGTCCGCGAGCGGGCTCGATGTCGCGCTGGCCGAACCGGTCGACGGCGACGAGGACCTGCTCGCGGACGACGCGGACGGCCTGTTCAAGGTCGACGAGGACAGCCGACCGATGCCGTACCGGCCGCCTGCCGGGTTCCTGGTGGTGATCGCGCCGTCGACGGGCGAGCTGCTCGGCGACGTCGGCTGGATCGCGGTGCTGCACGGGCCGACGGCGGCCTGCGCGGCGTGGAACATCGGCATCGACCTGCGCCCGGCGGCCAGGGGCAGGGGTGTCGGCTCGGCGGCGCAGCGGCTGCTGGTTGAGCACCTGTTCGCCAGCACCGAGGTCGACCGGGTCGAGGCGTCCACCGACGTGGCCAACGTGGCCGAGCAGAAGGCGTTGGAGCGGGCCGGGTTCCGCCGCGAGGGCGTGCTGCGCGGCGGGCAGCTGCGCGGCGGGCAGCGCCGGGACCTCGTGCTCTACGGCGTGTTGCGCGGCGACCTCGGGTAATTAGCTGAAACAGAGGTCTAGGCGGAACCCGCGAGTTCCGCCTAGCCTCTCTGCATGACTGCCGAACCCGTCAGTAACAACCGTTCGAGCCGGGTGGACTACGACGTGGTGGTGGTCGGGTCCGGGTTCGGCGGCAGCGTCGCCGCGCTGCGGCTGACCGAGAAGGGCTACCGGGTGGCCGTGGTCGAGGCCGGCCGCCGGTTCGCCGACGACGAGTTCGCCAAGACCTCCTGGGACCTGCGCCGCTACCTGTGGGCGCCGAGGCTCGGCTGCTACGGGATCCAGCGCATCCACCTGCTGCGCAACGTGATGGTGCTGGCCGGGGCGGGGGTCGGCGGCGGCTCGCTGGTCTACGCGAACACGCTGTACCGGCCGCTCAAGCCGTTCTTCACCGACCGGCAGTGGGCGCACATCACCGACTGGGAGGCCGAGCTCTCCCCGTTCTACGACCAGGCCAGCCGGATGCTCGGGGTGGTGACCAACCCGACGACGACCCCGGCGGACGTGGTGATGCGCCAGGTCGCGCAGGACATGGGCGTCGCGGACACCTACACCCCGACGCCGGTCGGCGTGTTCTTCGGCGAGCCGGGCCAGCCGGCCGAGGACCCGTACTTCGGCGGGGCCGGGCCGGCACGGACGGGCTGCACCGAGTGCGGCGCGTGCATGTCCGGCTGCCGGGTCGGCGCGAAGAACACGCTGGTCAAGAACTACCTGTACCTCGCAGAGCGCGGCGGCGCCGAGGTGCTGCCGCTGACCACGGTGACCGAGCTGCGGCAGCGCGCGGACGGCACCTGGGGCGTCGCGGTCGCCCGCATCGGGACCAACCGGCAGCGCAGGGTGATCACCGCGGGCCAGGTGGTGCTGGCCGCCGGCACCTGGGGCACCCAGCAGCTGCTGCACCGGATGCGCGCCACGGGCACGCTGCCCCGGCTCTCGCCGAGGCTCGGCGAGCTGACCAGGACCAACTCGGAGGCCATCCTCGGCGCGAAGGCCCCGAAGGTGGACCCGAGCCGGGACTTCAGCCACGGCGTGGCGATCACCTCCTCGATCCACCCGGACAACTCGACGCACATCGAGCCGGTGCGCTACGGCAAGGGCAGCAACGCCATGGGGCTGCTCCAGACGTTGTCCACCAAGGGCGGCGAGCCGACGTCCCGGCTGCGCCAGCTGCTCGCCATGATGGTCAGGCGACCGCTGTTCACGCTGCGGAACCTGTCGGTGCGGCGCTGGAGCGAGCGGACGGTGATCCTGCTGGTGATGCAGGCGCTGGACAACTCGCTGACCACCTTCACCAAGCGCGGCCTGTTCGGCAGGCTGAAGCTGACCTCCAAGCAGGGCCACGGCGAGCCGAACCCGAGCTGGATCCCGGCTGGCCAGGAGGCGTCCGAGCGCGCGGCCGAGCACATCGGCGGCGTCGCGGGCGGCGCGTGGAGCGAGATCTTCGACATCCCGCTGACGGCGCACTTCATCGGCGGCTGCCCGATCGGCGCGGACGCGGACAGCGGCGTGATCGACCCGTACCACCGGGTCTTCAACTACCCTGGACTGTCCGTTGTGGACGGTTCGGCGGTGACCGCGAACCTCGGGGTGAACCCGTCGCTCACCATCACGGCGCAGGCCGAGCGCGCCTTTGCCTTCTGGCCCAACAAGGACGAGGCCGACCGGCGGCCGGCGCAGGGATCCGACTACGTGCGGATCCAACCCGTTCGGCCGAACCGGCCCTCGGTGCCGGAGCACGCGCCGGCCGCGCTGCGACTGCCGATCGTCGAGGTGAAGCAGGGTACCGATCAGGCAGGGGAACCCCGCTGAGTTGTGCACAACCGGCTGCGTCATCCACAGGCGGCCGTCTTTCGCCGGCCGAGGCTGGCCTGGGCCTTGTGGCTGGGATGGTCGGTGCCGTCCAGGGCGAAGTAGCGCAGCGCGGTGAACTGGGTCTCGATCCGGTTCAGCCACGAGCTGTTGGTCGGCGTGTAGGCGATCTCGACGTTGTTCGCAGCGGCCCAGTCCCCGACCTCGGTGTCCTTCTTCGTGGTCAGGTGCGGGCTGTAGTTGTCGCAGACGATCGCTATCCGGGTCTCGGCCGGGTGTAGGGAGCGCAGGTAGCGGCAGAACTCCAGGAACTGCACGCGCTTCTTGCGGGGCTTGACGTGCCCGAACAGCTTGTCGTCTATGAGGTTGTAGGCGGCAAACAGGTGCCGGACGCCGTCGTATCGGTTGTAGGTGGCGCGCATCCGAGGCCGGGGCTCGCGGTCGCGGTCCTTGTGCTTTCCGCCGCGCTCGGCCCATTGCCGGCCCGGATGCGGCATCAGGTTCAGCGGCCCGAACTCGTCCAGGCACCATATGACCTGCGGCTCGTCCTGATCGGGGACCACTTCGCCGTCGGCGATCGCATACAGGTGCTCCACGCGGGCCTTCTTCGCCTCCTGCCAAGTCTGATGAACGCCGCCCTGTCGGCCGGACACACCACACAGACAGGGCGAACGTTGCCTGCTACGGCACTAGCCTGGCCAAGGTCTCGCCCCCCTGAGGAGGGCGGGGTGTCTTTCCAGGTAGGTGACGGCACAGGCCCGGCTGACGGTCGTGGCCTCGCGGAGCGCTAACGTCCGTGCGGTGACCGATCGACGCAGCACCCGGCCCAGGGTCGGGCTGACCAGGGCCAAGGTGCTCGACGCCGCGCTCGCGCTGGTGGACGCCGACGGTCTGGCCAAGCTGTCCATGCGCCGGCTCGGGGCCGCGCTCGGCGTCGAGGCGATGACGCTCTACCACTACGTGCCGAACAAGGACGCGCTGCTCGACGGCCTGGTCGAGCGGGTGGTTGAGCTGGTCGAGTGGCCGGCCCCGGCCCAGGGCACGCCGTGGCAGGAATGGCTGCGCGCGCTGGCCGTCGACTTCCGCGCGGTGCTGCTGCGGCACCCCGCCGTGGTGCCGTTGGTGGCGACCCGCCCGGTGTTCGAGCCCGCCGGGCTCGACGCGGTCGAGCGCGCGCTCGCGGTGCTCCGCGCGGCCGGGCTGACCGTGCGGCAGGCGCTGCACGCGCTGAACACGGTGACCACCTTCGTCGTCGGGCACGTGCTCGCCGAGGTCGGCGACACGCCGGGGCACGAGGACGCCGCCACCGACCCGGCCGCGCGGCTCGCCGACCTCGACGGGGAGCGGTACCCGCTGCTGGTCGCGGCGCTGCGGGAAGGGGCCGCCGACGACCACGCCGACCGGTTCCGGTTCGCCCTCGACGCCCTCGTGGTGGGGTTTGCCGGCGTTTCCTAGGTCGTGTGGTCGCCGGGGTGCCACAGTGGACGCCATGGCCAAGCCGTTCGCGTCCAGTGCCGACACCGCAGCCAAGACCGAGGACTTCACCGAGCTCGCGGACGGCGTGTACGCGCTGACCGCCGAGGGCGACCCCAACGTCGCCGCGATCGAGGCCGACGACTTCCTGGTGTGCTTCGAGGCGAGGGCCACCCCGGTGGCCGCGCGCGGCTGGCTGGACCGGCTGCGCCGGCACACCGACAAGCCGGTGCGCTACCTGGTGCTCAGCCACTACCACGCGGTCAGGACGCTCGGTGCGAGCGCGTTCGACGCCGAGCAGATCGTCGCGCACGAGCAGACCAGAGCGCTGATCGCGGAGCGCGGCGCGGCCGACTGGGCCAGCGAGTACGGGCGGATGCCCCGGCTGTTCGTCGAACCCGCGTCCATCCCCGGCCTGACCTGGCCGACGGTGACCTTCTCCGACCGCATGACGATCCAGCTCGGGCCGGCACGCGGCGAGCTGGTGCTGCGGCACTGCGGCCGGGGCCACACTGCAGGCGACATCGTGGCGTGGCTGCCGCAGCAGCGGATCCTGTTCGCCGGCGACCTCGTCGAGTCGCAGGCCGCGCTCTACACCGGGGACGCGTTCCACGACGAGTGGGCGACGTCCACATTGGACACCGTGACGGCGTTGGACGCCGAGGTGCTGGTCGGCGGGCGCGGCGCGGTGGCGCGCGGGCGCGAACAGGTGTCGGCGGCCATCGAGCAGAGCAGGCACTTCCTCGACGAGCTGCGCAGGACCGTGCGCGCCGCGCACGACAGCGGCGGCACCGTGCGGACGGCTTTCCTTGCCGCGCACGAGGTTCTCGAACCCCGCTACGGCGGCTGGCCGATCTTCGAGCACTGCCTGCCGTTCAACGTGCAGCGGTACTGGGACGAGCTCGACGGCATCGACTGGCCGAGGATCTGGACCGAGGAACGGGATCGCGAAGTGTGGGCGGCACTTCAGGAACAGTGATGCCGCAGCCGCCGGATCGCCGTTTTCTCGGTGTGGCAGGGGAGGACGGCGACGAGCGGCCGGTGCTCGTCGCCGGGGGCGGTCCCGTCGGGCTGGTCGCCGCGCTGCTGCTGGCCCGCAGCGGGGTGCCCAGCGTCGTGCTGGAGTCCGCGCCGCGCTGGGTTCCCGTCGGCAGCCGGTCCATCTGCGTGCAGCGGGACGTGCTGGATGTGTTGGCGCGCATCGGGATCGGCGATCAGGTCGTGGCGGCCGGCGTGACCTGGCGCCGGGGCCGCACCTACTACCGCGACCGGGAGGTGCTCACGATCGGCTTCCCCGAGTCGGCGACCGACGCGTTCCCGCCGTTCGTGAACACCCCGCAGACCACGGTGGAGCGGCTGCTCGCCGAGCAGGTGCTGGCCGAGCCGCTGATCGACCTGCGCTACGGGCACCGGGTGGTCGGGTTGACCCAGGACGAGTCCGGCGTGCTGGCCACGGTGTCGACGTCCAGCGGCCTGCGCGCGGTGGCCGGCAGCCACTGCGTGGCGGCGGACGGGATGAACTCGACCGTGCGCACGCAGCTCGACCTGCGCTTCGACGGCCACTCCTTCGGCGACAAGTTCCTCATCGCGGACATCCGGGCCGAGCTCGACTTTCCCGCGCCGGAGCGGCGGTTCTACTTCGACCCGCCGTGGAACCCCGGCCGGCAGGTGCTGGTGCACCCGCAGCCGGACAACGTCTGGCGGATCGACTGGCAGGTGCCGGCCGACTTCGACCTCGGCGCCGAGCAGTTCAGCGGGGCGCTGGACAGCCGGATCAGGGCGGTGCTCGGGGATCGGGACTACGAGATCGAGTGGCTGTCGGCCTACCGCTTCCACCAGCGGCTCGCTTCGCGCATGCGGGTCGGCCGGGTGCTGCTGGCCGGCGACGCCGCGCACGTGATGAGCCCGTTCGGCGCGCGGGGCCTGAACTCCGGCATGTGCGACGCGGACAACGCGGCGTGGAAGATCGCGTTCGACCGGGCCGGCCTCGCCGGTCCAGGGCTGCTGGAGTCCTACGAACTGGAGCGCCGCGCGGCGGCCGAGGAGAACCTGCGCGTCACCGGCGACACCATGCGGTTCCTGGTGCCAAGGACCGAGGCCGAGCGGGCGCGCCGCCGCGCGGTGCTGGAACGCAGCCTGCGCGACGAGTCGGCGCGCGCGGAGATCGACTCCGGCAAGCTCGCCGAGCCATTCTTCTACCTCGACTCGCCGCTGACCACGCGGGGCGACCCCGCCGCGCTGGCCGCGTTTCCCCGCGAGCCCGGCGTGGCCAGGCCCGCGCTGCCCGGGGTGCTGTGCCCCGACGGCGTGCTGCCCGACGGTCGTCGCCTGCGATCGTCCTTCGGGCCGGGGTTCACGGTGCTGGGCGACACCGTGCTGGGCGACGCGGCGGGCGTGCCGGCCGGGGCGCGGCTGGCGACGGCGTTGGGCATCGCCGACGGGGGAACCGCGCTGGTGCGACCGGACGGGCACCTGGCCGCTGTGCTGCCGGCTGGCGCGTCGCTGGAGCCTGCGCTGCGCCGTGCCACGGGGTTTGGCTGAGTCGGTGGGTCAGTTCGATTGGTCAGTACAGACACCTGGCCGCCGTGCTGTCGGCGGGTGCGTCGCTGGAGTCCGCGCTGCGCCGCGCCACGGGGTTTGGCTGAGTCGGTCGGTCAGTTTCCTCGGTTACCAACGACCGAGCTCGCGATCTTCCACACGCCGCCCTCGTTGACCAGGCCGTAGGTGGTGCGCTCTGACTCGGTGTGCCCGTCCTTGTAGACGTACCCGATCGTCGCGACCACCGAGGACGGCGGGGTCGCGACGACGTCGGACACGGTCACGTGGTCGATCGGCCGCCAGAAGCCCTGGTAGCCGGCCCGCCCACCAGCGTGGTTCTGCTGGTAGTCGGTGGTCATCAGGCCCCAGCCCTGGTCGAGGTCGCCGGGCACGATGCGGTAGTAGTCGGTGATTGCGCTGGTCAACTGTGTCGCGAGGTCCTGGGTGGGCGGTGCCGCCGAGGTCGCCGAGGTCGGCGGGGCAGTCGACGGCGCCGGGTTGGCCGGGGCGCCGGTGCCCGCGGTGGTGCCGGTCGCCGCCGAGGGCGCTGGCGACTGGCCGGACGCGGACGTCGTGGCCGAGTTCTGCACCGAGACGCCGCTGCCCGCGTCGTTCCGCGACCCCGAGTTCAGCGCGTACACGACGACGCCGGTGACCACCAGCACGGCCGTGACGAGCGCGGCGACGACGGCCCGCCGCCGCGTGTGCGGTGGCTCGGTCCCGGCCGGCAGGGGCTCGATGGCGCTCCGGTCGGGTTCCGTCGGCGTCGGGCCGACGGGGTCGAGCACCACGGGGGCCTGCACGGTCGGTTGCTCGGCCGCGACCGGCGGCGTGCTGACCGCGGCGGCCTGCGGCGGGTCCGCGAGCTCCGCGAGGGCCTCCAGCACCTGCTTGGCGTCCGTCGCGGTCGGCCGTGCGGCGGGATCCCGCTGGAGCAGCCAGTCCAGCGTGGCGGTCAGCTCGCCGGCGCGCTCCGGCTTCGGGGCGTCGCTGGTGGCGATCCGGTACAGCAGGGCGATCGCGTTGTCGCTGAAGCCGAACGGCGGCGCGCCCTCCACCGCCGCGTACAGCGTGGCGCCCAGGGAGTACAGGTCGCTGGCGAAGCTGGCGTCGTGGCCCTGGGCGACCTCGGGGGCCAGGTAGGCGGGCGTGCCGGCGAGCATGCCGGTCGCGGTCAGGGTGCCGTCGCCGGTGGCCCTTGAGATGCCGAAGTCGGTGAGCTTGGCGGTGCCGTCGGCGGCCATCAACACGTTGCCCGGCTTGACATCCCGGTGCACGATGCCGGCCTTGTGCGCGGCGGCCAGCGCGGACGCGATCTGCGCGCCGATCGCGGCCACCTCGTGCACCGGCAGGGCGCCCCGGTCGGCCAGCGTCGCGGACAGGCTCAGCGACGGCACGTACTCCATGATCAGGCACGGCTTGCCCTCGTGTTCGACCGCGTCGTACACGGCGATCGCGTTCGGGTGGTGCAGCCGGGCGGCCAGCCTGCCCTCGCGCACCGCCCTGCGGTGCGCCTCCTCGGTCTGCGCCGGGCTCATCCCCGCGTGCACCAACAGTTCCTTCACGGCGACCGTGCGGCGCAGCCGTTCGTCCTCGGCCTGCCAGACCACGCCCATCGCGCCGCTGCCGATCCGCGAGACCAGTCGGTAGCGCCGGGCGATCAGGTCTCCGTCGTTGGCCACGGCCGTCCTTCCACTGGTTGAAGTCCCATCCTGGTTCATCGTGCGAAAAATCGCACGAACGGGTGACGGCGATTCGCGACCTCGGCTCGTGTTCCGCCTCGCATGTGGCGGATTCGCGGTTAACTGGTGCGACTCGCGAAGCGGAGGTGCGGTGCCGGTAACCAGACGAACGCTGCTGCTGGCGGCAGGCGTCGGCGTGGCGTCCGCCGCGTTGGCCGGCTGCTCCACCCAACGACCGGCGCCACAGCCGACCTCGTCGACCCCGGTGCCGCCGCCGCCCCCGACGACGACAACCGCGCCGCCCCCGCCGGACTGGAACGCCTTGCGCGGCAAGGTTTCCGGCGGGTTGGTGCTGCCAGGCGACCCGGACTACGCCACGGCGCGGCACGGCTACAACCCGCTGTTCGACGACCGCAAACCGGCCGCCGTCGCCCGCTGCGCGACGCAGGCGGACGTGCAGGCCTGCGTCGCGGTCGCCGCCGAGTCGAGGCTGCCCGTCGCCGCCCGCAGCGGCGGACACAGCTACGCCGGCTACTCCAGCCCCGACGACGGGCTCGTGCTCGACCTCGCCGGCATGGCCGATGTCCAGGTGCGGCAGGACGGCACGGCCGTGGTCGGCGCGGGCGCGCGGCTCGCGGACGTCTACGCGGCGCTCGCGAAGGCGGGCCGCTGCCTGCCGGCGGGATCCTGCCCGACGGTCGGCGTCGCCGGGCTGACCCTCGGCGGCGGGATCGGCGTGCTGGCCAGGAAGTTCGGCCTGACCTGTGACCGGTTGACCTCGGCCGCCGTGGTGACCGCCGACGGCACGGCCCGCACGGCCTCGGCTGACTCGGAGCCGGAGCTGTTCTGGGCGCTGCGCGGCGGCGGCGGCGGCAACCTCGGCGTGGTCACCTCGTTCACCTTCGCCACCGAGCCCGCGCCCGAGCTCGCCGTGTTCTCGCTGAAGTTCCCCGCTGGCGCGGCGGCCGACGTGCTCGGCGGCTGGCAGGGCTGGATCGCGAACGCCCCCGACGAGCTGTGGGCCAACTGCGTCGTGCACGCCGGCGGCTCGCCCCAGGTCAGCGGCTGCTTCGTCGGCGGGTCCGCCGGCCTGAACCCGCTGCTGGACCGCCTGGTCGCCGCCACGACCCAGCCGACGAACCGGTTCGTCAGGGACCAGGCCTACCTCGACGCGATGCGGTTCTTCGCCGGTGACGCGAACGCCCCGAGGGAGTCCTTCGTCGCCTCGGCGCGGATCCTGGGCGCGCCGCTGTCCGACCCGGCCGCCGCGGTCGCGTCGCTGTCCGGGCTGTCCGGGGTCGACCTGCTGTTCGACGGGCTCGGCGGCGCGGTCGCCAGGACGCCGGCCGACGCCACCGCGTTCCCGCACCGCTCCGCCCTGGCCAGCGTGCAGATCTACGCCAACGCGGCGGGCGGGGCGCAGCGGGCGACGCAGGAGGTCGACCAGGTCCGCGCCGCGCTCGGCAACCTGCTCGGCCCGTCCAGCTACGTCAACTACATCGACCCGACCCTGCCCGACTGGGCGACCGCCTACTACGGCGGCAACCTCGCCAGGCTCCGAGCGGCCGCGCATAAGTACGACCCGAACGGCGTGTTCGCCTTCGCCCAGGGACTCACCAAGGCCTGACGCGGCGATACGGGAAAGCCTGACGCCCCAACGGAAACCTAGAGTTCGATGCCGGTGAGCACCATGACCCGCTCCTCGGTGAAGTCCGCCATCGCCGAGCGCACGCCCTCGCGCCCGAACCCGGAGCCCTTCACGCCGCCGTAGGGCATCTGGTCGGCGCGGTAGGACGGCACGTCGCCGATGATCACGCCGCCGACCTCCAGCTCGGCCGCCGCGCGGAAGGCCACCCGCACGTCCCTGGTGAACACGCCGGCCTGCAACCCGAACTGCGAGTCGTTGACCTGCGCCAGCGCCTCCTCGACGCCGTCGACCACGGACAGCGCCAGCACCGGGCCGAACACCTCCTCGGTCCACACCTTCGCGTCGCTCGGCACGTCGGCGAGCACGGTCGGCTCGACCGTGGCCCCGTCGCGGCCGCCGCCGGCCAGCAGCTTCGCGCCCGCCGAGGTCGCCTCGGCCACCCACTCCTCGACGCGCTTCGCCGCGGCCTCGTCGACCAGCGGGCCGACCTCGACGTCGGGGTCGTGCGGGTTGCCGGTGCGCAGCGCCAGCACGGCGTCCAGCAGCTTCGGCACGAACTCCTCGGCGACGGCCGCGTCGACCAGCACCCGCTGCACAGCGATGCAGGACTGGCCGCCCTGGTAGTTGCCGTACAGCGCGATCCGCTTGGCCGCGAAGTCCAGGTCCGTCCAGTCGGCGCACACCACGGCGGCCGCGTTGCCGCCGAGCTCCAACACGACGTGCTTGCGCGGCGCGGCGTCCATCAGCGACCAGCCGACCGGGCCGGACCCGGTGAACGACACCACCGGCAGCCGCTCGTCGCGGACCAGCCTGCCGGTCTCGTCGTTGTCGACGGGCAGCACCGAGAACGCGCCGTCGGGCAGCTCGGTCTCGGCGAGCAGCTCGCCGAGCAGCAGCGCGGACAGCGGGGTCCTCGGCGCGGGCTTGACGATGATCGGCGCGCCGACCGCGAGCGCGGGCGCGACCTTGTGCGCCACCAGGTTCAGCGGGAAGTTGAACGGCGCGATGCCGAGCACCGGGCCGCGCGGCACGCGGCGGACGACCGCGAGCCTGCCGTCAGCGGCCGGGTCGGTGTCCAGCCGCTGAAGGTCGCCGGTGAACCGGCGCGCCTCCTCCGCGGCGATCCGGAACGTGGCGACGGCCCTGGTCACCTCGCCCATCGCCCACTTCAGCGGCTTGCCGTTCTCCGCCGTGATGGTCTCGGCGACCTCCTCGGCGCGCGCGTGCAGCGACCGCGACACGTGCTCCAACGCGGCCGCCCGCAGGTGCGCAGGGCTGCTGCGGAACTCCCGTGCCACCGAGGCCGCCGAGGCGACCGCGCGTTCGACCTGCTCGGGGCCCGGCACGGCGACGGTGGCGACCTCGGTGCCGTCGTACGGGTGGCGCACGGTCAGCTGCCGTGCGCCCTGCTCAGGCCGCCCTGCGATCCAGCACGGGCGAGGCTGCGGGGTGATCGCGTCCATGGGGAACACCGTAGGCCCGCGCGCCAGCCCGAGGCCATCACTGGCGAATGGGCTAGAATGTGCTCGGCAGACCGATGTTGGTGGCTAGGGTTCCGCCGTCGCTCGCGACGGGTCTGGTTCGAGCGCCACGGAAAGCCGGCGCTCCGCGTCGGCAGGCATCTCCGGGATAGAAACCCAGGGAGGGACCGGTCGGCACACGACTGTGTGCCGAGAGGGTCCCGATGCCGCATCAACGACCTTCTCTCGGCCCAACTCGGGACTATGGAAGGTGAGCCGTTGACCGCCAGTCAGCATCGGCCCGTTCTCGTCATCGACTTCGGCGCCCAGTACGCCCAGCTCATCGCCAGGCGGGTGCGTGAGGCGCAGATCTACTCGGAGGTCATGCCGCACACCGCGAGCGTGGCTGAGCTGTTGGCCAAGGACCCGGCCGCGATCATCCTGTCCGGCGGCCCGTCCAGCGTGTACGCCGACGGCGCGCCGAGCGTCGACCCCGCGCTGTTCGAGGCCGGCGTGCCGGTGTTCGGCATCTGCTACGGCTTCCAGGCCATGGCCGGCGCGCTCGGCGGTTCCGTCGAGCAGACCGGCACCAGGGAGTTCGGCCGCACCGAGCTTGCCGTGACCGGCGCTGGCGGGTCGCTGCACGAGGAGCTGCCCGGCCGCCACCCGGTGTGGATGAGCCACGGCGACAGCGTGACCAAGGCCCCAGACGGCTTCACCGTCACCGCGACCAGCGAGGGCGCCCCGGTCGCCGCGTTCGAGGACGTGGCGCGCCGCTTCGCCGGCGTGCAGTACCACCCCGAGGTCGCGCACTCCCCGCACGGCCAGGAGGTGCTGCGCCGCTTCCTGCACGAGATCGCCGGCATCCGCCCGCAGTGGACGACCTCGTCGATCGTCGGCGAGCAGGTCGAGCGGATCCGCGCCCAGGTCGGCGACGGCAGCGCGATCTGCGGGCTGTCCGGCGGAGTCGACTCCGCCGTCGCGGCCGCGCTGGTCCAGCGGGCCATCGGCGACCGCCTCACCTGCGTGTTCGTCGACCACGGCCTGCTGCGTGCCGGCGAGCGCGCCCAGGTCGAGCGGGACTTCGTCGCCGCGACCGGGGTCAAGCTGGTCACCGTCGACGCCCGCGAGCGGTTCATGTCCGCGCTGGCCGGAGTGACCGACCCCGAGCAGAAGCGCAAGATCATCGGCCGCGAGTTCATCCGCGTCTTCGAGCAGGCCGCCCAGGACGTGCAGGACGCGGCGGGCGAGCACGGCGAGACCTTCGGCTTCCTGGTGCAGGGCACCCTCTACCCGGACGTGGTGGAGTCCGGCGGCGGCGCGGGCGCGGCCAACATCAAGAGCCACCACAACGTCGGCGGCCTGCCGGAGGACCTCGAGTTCGAGCTGGTCGAGCCGCTGCGCGCGCTGTTCAAGGACGAGGTGCGCAGGGTCGGCCTCGAGCTGGGCCTGCCGGAGACGATCGTGCACCGGCAGCCGTTCCCCGGCCCCGGCCTCGGCATCCGGATCATCGGCGAGGTCACCGCGGAGCGGCTGGAGATCCTGCGGGCCGCGGACTCCATCGCCCGCGAGGAGCTGACCGCGGCCGGCCTCGACCGCGACATCTGGCAGTGCCCGGTCGTGCTGCTCGCGGACGTGCGCAGCGTCGGCGTGCAGGGCGACGGCCGCACCTACGGCCACCCCGTGGTGCTGCGCCCGGTGTCCAGTGAGGACGCGATGACGGCGGACTGGACCCGGCTGCCCTACGACGCGCTGGAGCGCATCTCGACGCGGATCACCAACGAGGTCGCCGAGGTGAACCGCGTGGTGCTGGACGTGACGAGCAAGCCGCCGGGCACCATCGAGTGGGAATGACCTGACCAACGCCTCGGCCCCGGTCGCCCTTGCGGGGCAACCGGGGCCGAGGCGTGTGCGAGGGGAGAGCGCGCTACTTGCGGCGGCGCAGCGAGCTGGCGAGGAAGAGGATCCCGACGAGGGTCGCGCCGCCGGCGATCAGCCACTTCGGGTTCGCCATCGGGAGCGACACCGCGCCGTCGGTGATGACGTAGGCCGACACCATCAGCGTGACGATGCCCGCGATCATGGTGAACACGTCCAGGCCCCTCGGCCTGCCCTCCACGTTGCGATCAGCCACGACGCACCTCCACGTCTCCTGAGCCGGCGTGCACGTCCAGCTCGATCTTCAGTCCACCCGAGCCGGGCTCGGTGACGTTCGCCCTCAGGTCGCTGCCGTTGCTCTGGTGGTCGAGGCAGTCGACCGCGCCGAACCCGGTCGAGCAGTGCACCTCGACGGCGGCGTTGGTCGGTACCTGCACCATCGCCTTGCCGACGCCGACGTCGACCTTCGTGTGCACGGTGCCGGTGCCGGTCAGCCCGGTCAGGTCGAGCTGGATGTCGCCGAGTGACTGCTCGTAGCGCGGCGCCACGCCCGCCACGGTGGTCGGCGCCGCGCGGAGCTCGCCAGCGCCGTTCCAGTGCTCGACGGTGGACGAGGTGAGGGCGATGCCGACGACGGACAGCGGCAGCGCCAGCCAGAACAGCCCCCGGCCGCCCCGCACGAACGAGCCGCCGACCATGCCGAGCCCGAGGATGGCGAGCACCACGCCGACCATGTGCCGGCCGGTGAGCCAGTCGCCGCCTGCCGCCGAGGCCACCAGCATGCCGGCGACGGCGAGCAGCGAGATGCCGACGGTCGCCGGGCCGACCTTGGACTTGCGGCGCGGCGGGGGCGGCGGTTCCTGCTGCGTTGGCGGCGCGCTCGGCTCCGGCAGGTCCCACGCGAACGGCGCGGCGCCGAGCGGATCCCACGCCGGCGGCGTGGTCGGCGCGTCGTCAGCGGGCCTGCTGTCGACGGGCGCGTCGACGCCGCTGCTTGCCGAGGCGGTGGCCGCGGTGGCCGCCGTGGACGCGGCCGGGGCGCCGGCGGCGCTTGGCGCGGACGACTCGGTCGGGGTCGGCCGGAACAGGTGGCCCCGGCTGCGGTGCAGCACGTAGGCGCCAGCGCAGACCAGCAGCACCGTCATCAGCGTGCCGAAGTCGCCGCCGAAGCCGCCGTGGAACAGGTAGCTGGTGGCGGGGATCAGCGCGATGCACAGCAGCACCGTGAACCCCGTCGAGGTGGAGCTGCGCCCCTTGTTGATCATCGACTCGAACGGCGAGACCTCGTCGTCCTCGTCGGCGAGGAACAGCCAGCCGAGCAGGTACAGCACGATGCCGATCCCGCCGTAGAACGCGCTGACCACCAGTGCGACCCGCACGATCACCGGGTCGATGCCGTAGCGCCGCGCGATGCCCGCCGCGACCCCGGCGACCTTGCGGCCCTGCCGTTGTCGCCGTGGTCGCGTCGACCAGAAGTCCTTGAGCGTGTCTTCCACGCTGCTCTGCGATCCGTCTCTCCCGCTCACGGTGACGAGCATGCGTCAGCACGCCGGTTCGTCGCATCGGGGACGCCCCTGATCCTCGCCCCGGAACCCTCTCGGGGGCGTTCCCTGATGACCAGCTCGCGCGCACGTGTGACCATTCGAGGGTGAGTTCCCAGGTGGAACCGGCCGAAGAGCCGGCGGAGGACCGTTCGCCCGTGCGCGTCGAGCAGACGCCGCTGCGGCGGCGGCGATCCGGGCGGGTGATCGCCGGGGTCGCCGGCGGGCTCGCCGACCACCTCGGCATCGAGGTGTTCTGGGTGCGCGCCCTGTTCGCCGTGCTCGCCGCGCTCGGTGGCGCCGGGGTGGTGGCCTACGGCCTGTTCTGGGCGTTCGCGCCGCAGGCGCCCCCTGGCGGCCGGGAACCGGAGACCACCGCCAAGGAACGCCAGCAGGCCATCGGCCTCGCCGCGCTCGGCGTTGGCCTGGCCATCGTGGTCGGGCTGATCAGCAGCACGGTCTCCGGCTGGGTGACCGGCCCGCTCGGCGTCACGCTGGTCGGCGCGGCGGTGGTGTGGCGCGAGGCCGACGAGACGCAGCGCCGCCGCTGGAAGGACGGCGCGCGGTCCGGCGTGTTCGGGGCCATCATCGGCAGCGGCGGCGGCCGCAGCGGCCTGGTCCGGATGCTGGCCGGTGTCGTGCTGGTCACCACGGGCATCGCGGTGTTCCTGATCAACAGCAAGAACCTCGACCAGCTCCAGTTCGTGCTGCTGGCCGTGTTCGCCACGCTGATCGGCGTCGCGGTGCTGACCGTGCCGTGGTGGCTCAAGCTCATGCGGGACCTGCGCGAGGAGCGGCGGGCGCGCATTCGCACCGAGGAGCGCGCCGAGATCGCCGCGCACCTGCACGACTCGGTGCTCCAGACGCTCGCGCTGATCCAGAAGCAGGCGGACGCGCCGCGCGAGGTGCTGCGGCTGGCCAGGGGCCAGGAACGGCAGCTGCGCGGCTGGCTGTACGGGCCGTCGGGCTACGGGCGCGGCCGGCCGGTCAACCAGGCGGGCGACGGCGAGGACGGCGCCCTCGGCACGCTGTCCGAGGCCGTCGCGGCGGCCTGCGGCGAGGTGGAGGACACCTTCGCGATCCGGGTGCAGCAGGTGGTGGTCGGCGACTGCCCGCTGGACACGACGCTGATCCCGGTGGTGCAGGCGGCGCGCGAGGCGATCGTGAACGCGGCCAAGCACGCCGGGGTCGCCGAGGTCAGCGTCTACGCCGAGGTCGAGTCGGACCGGGTGACCATCTTCGTGCGCGACCGGGGCAAGGGCTTCGACCCGGACACGGTCCCCGAGGACCGGCATGGGCTCGCCGACTCGATCCAGGGCAGGATGGGCAGGCACGGCGGCGAGGTCCGGCTGCGCACCGCGCCCGGCGAGGGCACCGAGGTGCAGCTGGAGATGCCGAGGAAGCTCACGAAGGAGGCCAAGGCGTGACGTCGACCGATGGACAGGCCGCACCGGCGAAGGCACCCGTCCGGGTCTTCCTGGTTGACGACCACGCGCTGTTCCGCGCCGGGGTGCGCGCCGAGCTCGACTCCATCACCAGCGAGATCGAGGTGGTCGGCGAGGCTGGCTCGGTCGGCGAGGCCGTCAGCGGCATTGCGCACCACAGGCCGGACGTGGTGCTGCTCGACGTGCACATGCCCGACGGCGGTGGCGCCGAGGTGCTGCGCAGGTCGCGCAAGGAGCAGCCAGACGTGGTGTTCCTCGCGCTGTCGGTGTCCGACGCCGCCGAGGACGTCATCGCGGTGATCAGGGCAGGCGCGCGGGGCTATGTCACCAAGACCATCTCCAGCCAGGAGCTGGTGCGCGCGGTGTGCCGGGTGGCCGAGGGCGACGCGGTGTTCTCGCCGAGGCTGGCCGGGTTCGTGCTGGACGCCTTCGCGGAGCGTCCAGGGGCCGCCCCGATCAGCGATCCGGAGCTGGACCTGCTGACCCCCAGGGAGCGGGACGTGCTGCGGCTGCTGGCCAGGGGCTACGCCTACAAGGAGATCGCCTCCGAGCTGTTCATCTCGGTGAAGACCGTCGAGACGCACGTGTCCAGCGTGCTGCGCAAGACGCAGCTGTCCAACCGCTACGAGCTGTCCAGGTGGGCGTCGGACCGTCGCCTGGTCTGACCGCCCACCCCCCTGACCCGCCCGAGTTCGGCCGCGGGCGCGGCCGGATCGGGCGGCGTCAGTTGGTGGAGGCGAGCCTGGCCAGCTCCTCGTCGAAGTCGACCCACAGGTGCTCGTCACCGGGCGGGACCAGGTCGTAGCTGCGGTCCAGGAAGTCGGCCAGGTCCTCGGCCGACGCGGTCAGCACGGCGTGCCCCCCTGGCGTGACCAGCTCGACCAGCACCAGCTCGGGGTCCTCGGTGGACGGGCGGACCCGGATGTCGCCCTCGCCGGCGGCCGCGATCAGGCCGTCGGCCAGCAGCTCGCGGGCGAACATCCACTCGACGACGCCCTGCCCGGTGTGGAAGCGGACGCCCATCGCGTAGGGGTCCTCGGTGTCGTACCGCAGCCGAGCGTCGATGGGCACGGCGGGTGTGCCGGGCGCCAGCAGGCCGAAGGTCATGGTCGCGTTGATGGCGGTGTGGTCGTTGGTCGCGCTGGTGTCGCTCATGATCGTGATCCTTCCCCTGTCGTCCCCGGTGGGGACTGACCCGTTACGACAGTGGGACGCGCGAACTCCCGTGCAGCTACGTCATTGCCCCGAAGACCACGCTTATGGATGAGACCGCCGTCTCAGTCGGCCCTCGCGGCGGTCGGCTGAACGGCCGAAGCGACCGCCTCAGCCGCCGTCACGGCGCCTGCCGGCTCGGAGGGCCCGGCGAGCGTCGTCACGGCGCTGTCGGCGGCCGGTGTCGGCGCGGCCTTGCGTCGCCTGGTCAGCGCGACACCGACCAGGACGACCACCATGCCGGCCACGACGCGCAGGTTCAAGTCCTCGTGCAGGAAAGCCGCCCCGAGTAGGACGGACACCACGGGCAGCAGGTAGCCGACGGTCGTCGCGTTCGTCGCGCCCTCGTCGGCGATGAGCCGGTAGTTGATCGCCTGCGCGATGCCGGTGCCGAACACGCCGAGGACGGCGACCGCGAGCAGCACGGCGGGGCTCAGGTGCATGGGCTGGAGGCCGGCGACCGGCACGACCAGCACGGTCAGCCCGGTCGCGAAGACCAGCGTCGCCGAGGACAGCGCGGCGGGCGGCAGCCCGAGGCCGGACAGGAACTTGCCGATGTAGGTGTAGGCGACCGCGTAGCTGGCCGCGGCGGCGAGGCACGCCACGGAGCCCCAGCTGGCCAGCCCGGCGGCCTGCCACGGCGCGAAGATCAGCAGGGTGCCGACGAAGCCGAGCACCAGCCCGACCAGCCGGACCGGGTTGAGCCGGCGTTCGAGGCCGGCCAGCACGCCGAACAGCAGCGCCCACAGCGGGGTGGTCGAGTTGAGCACCCCGGCGACGCCGGAGTCGACCGACTGCTCGCCGAGGGGGAACAGCACGAACGGGATCAGGCTGCCGAACAGCGCCACCGCGGCGAAGTGCTTCCACAGCCTCCGGTCGCTCGGCAGCCGCTGGCCGCGCGAGTAGCACAGGGCCACCAGCACGACGCCGCCGAGCGCGGTGCGGATCAGCGCGATCTGCACCGGGGACAGGCCGCCGAGGGCGAGCTTGATCCACAGAAAGCTGGAACCCCACATCAGAGCCAGCAGCCCCATCCGGATCAGTGACCCCGGTGACCCCATGACCTTGCCCCTTTCGCCTCCCATACTTTGCGTGGGGAAACTGAGAAGGACAAGTGAATAGAACTACAGCGACCGTTAAGGACAGCTGTAATGTCGCGGCCATGCTCGACGTGCGCAGAATGCAGGTGCTGCGGGCCGTGGTGACCTCCGGCTCGATCACCGCCGCCGCGACGAACCTCGGCTACACGCCGTCCGCGATCAGCCAACAGGTTGCCACACTGGAGAAACAGGCCGGCGTGGCGCTGCTGGAGCGGGTCGGCAGGGGCGTCCGGCCGACGGCGGCAGGACGGCTGCTTACCGAGCACGCCGCCGTCATCACCGACCAGCTCGCCGAGGCGGAGACCGCGCTCGCCGACCTGCGCGCCGGGCGCACCGGGCTGCTGCGCGTGCGGTACTTCGCCAGCGCGGGCGCAGCCCTCGTGCCGCCAGCCGTCGCCGCGTTCCGGCGCGACTACCCGGATGTCCGGCTCGACCTGAAGGTCACCGAGCCGGACGACCCGCTGCCCGAGGTCGAGGCTGGCCGCGCCGACCTGGCGATCGTGGTGTTCCCGCGAAGCGTCGAGCCGGCGCGCGGGGTGCGGCTGGTGCACCTGCTCGACGACCCCTACGTGGCCCTGCTGCCGCGCGGCCACGAGCTGGCCCGCAAGCGGGTGGTCGACCTCGCCGACCTGGCCGAGGACCAGTGGGTCGACGCGATCTTCCCGGCCGGGCCGTGCCGCGACCTCATGCGCAACGCCTGCGCCGAGGCCGGGTTCACGCCGAAGGTGGTCGTCGAGGGCGACGACTTCCCGACCTCGCAGGGGTTCGTCGCGGCCGGGCTGGGTGTGGCGATCGTGCCCAAGCTCAGCCTCGGCAGCGTGCACCCCGGCGTGCTGGTGCGGCGGCTGCGCCGCCCGCAGCCGCTGCGCAGCATCTACGCGGCCGTGCGCGACGAGGCCGCCGACCAGCCATCGGTGCGCGGCCTGATCGACGCCCTGACGATGGCGGTCAAGGCGGCCGACTAGCAGCTCGCTAGCTCTGCGGCATCTGCCTGTCGCGGCTGATCAGCAGCCGTTGGTCGGTGTACTGGAGGGACATGTCGTGCTTCTCGGCATGCTCCTGGCCGTCCTTCTTGTAGCGCACCTCGACGATCTGCCAGTAGGCGCCGTCGCCGCCGACGACGCTGACCGACAGGTTCTTGGCCTTGGCCCACTGCTGCGTGAAGCCGGCGAGGCCGCCCGGCGCGGCGCCCTGCGCGGTCGAGTTCAGCATCGCCCACGCCTGGTCTGGCTTGCTGGCCGCCAACACGAAGTAGTTCTTGATCGCGGCCTGCATGTCCTGCGGCTGCGGGTCGCCCGAGAAGGTCGGCGCCGCCGCGCTCGGCTCCGGCTCGGAGGGCTGCGTCGCGGACGAGCTGGTGGACGAGCTGGTGCCGGCCGCGTGGTTGGCGTTGCCGTTGTTCTTCGAGCTGAGCATGTTGGCCATCAGGATGCCGACGATCGCGGCGGCGACGATCGCGACACCCGCCACGATCTTGGAGTTCTTGCTCCTGCTCGCCGAGGACGCCGGCTTGGCCGAGGGCCGCGCTGGCCGCGCCGGGGCGCCGTGCGCGATGGTCGCCGCGCCGGCGTGTCTGGAGTCCGCTGCGGGCTGGCCGACCGGCCGCGCGTCCAACCTGGTGTTCTGCTGCCCAGCCCGGTTCCCGTTCGACTGCGACCGCGCGGCGACCGCAGGCGGGGCGCCCCGCCACGGCTGCGCCAGCGGCGGCCCGGCGGCCAGCGCGTTGTCCGGGATGGATCGGCCGGCCGCGACCGCGGCCAGCTCCTCCTTGGCCTGCGCCATCGTCGGCCGGTCCTCTGGCTCCGGCCGCAGCAGCTTCATCAGCATCGCGGTCAGCGGGCCGGCTTGCCTCGGCGGCGTGATCTGGCCGGAGGCGACCTGGTGCAGCAACGCGATGGTGTTCTCGTTCAGCCCGAACGGCGGCATGCCCTCGATCGCCGCGTAGAGCGTCGAGCCGAGCGAGAACACGTCCGACGGCGGGCCGGGGTCGTAACCCTTGGCGACCTCGGGGGCGAGATAGGCGGGCGTGCCGGCGAGCATGCCGGTCGCGGTGACCGTGACGTCGCCGGTGGCCCGCGAGATGCCGAAGTCGGTGATCTTGACGGTGCCGTCGTCGCCGAGCAGCACGTTGCCGGGCTTGACGTCCCGGTGCACGATGCCGGCGTTGTGCGCGGCGGCCAGCGCGGACGCCACCTGCGTGCCGATCCTGGCCACCTCGCGCGGCGGCAGCGTGCCGCGCTCGGACAGCACCGCCGACAGGCTCTTGGACGGCAGGTACTCCATGATCAGCCAGGGCTGGCCGTCGTCCTCGGCGACGTCGTAGACCGCGATGGCGTGCGGGTGCTGGAGCCGGGCCGCGATCCGCCCCTCCCGCATCGACCGCTGCTTGGCCTCGTCGGACTCCGCCGCGCTCAGTCCGGGCTGGAGCAGGAGCTGCTTGACCGCGATCGTGCGGTGTAGGCGCTGGTCCTGTGCCTGCCAGACGATGCCCATCGCCCCGCTGCCGATGCGCTTGCCCAACAGGTAGCGACCAGCGACCAACCGGCCATCGTCGCTCACAGCCCCTCCTTCACGTAACGCCTACTTCCGGTTCAGCTGGTCGAACAGGGGCTGTCCGCCGCTGCTCGAAGGACGTGAACACCCCACGACCTGGTTGCTGTGTGCGCGCCCACACTCGCGCGCGCAGCCCTCGACCCTACGGCTACGGCGTCGTGGTCGTCGTCGTTGTGGTCGTCGTGGGCGGCTTCGTTGTCGTGGTGGTGGTCGTTGTCGTGGTGGTCGTCGTGGGCGGCGGCTTCGTCGTGGTGGTCGTCGTGGTGGTCGGCGCCTGCCGGGTGGTCGTGGTCTCGTCGGTCGGCGACTGCGGCGGCGGGACCTGCTGGAGCGTGTCCGGCCTGGACGCCTCGCTGGTCGGCGGCAGCACGGGCTGCGAGTTCTGCCCGGTGTCGGGGTTGTTGCCGGTGGTCGTCGGCGGCCGGCTGGTCAGCGCGTTGGCCAGCAGGATGCCGCCGACCGCGACCAGCACGACGAGCACGAGCACGCCGAGCAGCAGCGGCCGCCGGTCCTTCCGGGGCGCCGCGGCGGCCTCCGCGACCCGCGTCCGGCCGGTCTGCGGACCGATCACCTGGGTGCGCTGCGTGTCACCGACGAACGCCGTCGGGGCGTCGGCGGCCACCGGAATCCTCGGCAACGTCGGGTTGCGGCCGGTCGCGACCGCGCCGAGCAGGTCGCGGACCTGGACCATGGTCGGCCGGTCGTCGGGTTCCGGGCGGAGCATCAGCAGGATCACGTCGATCAGCGGCCCGACCTGCGACGGCGGGTTGATCCGCCCCGCGGCGACCGCGTGCAGCACGGCCAGGGTGTTCTCGTTCAGGCCGAACGGCGGCTCGCCCTCCGCCGCCGCGTAGAGCGTCGAGCCGAGCGAGAAGACGTCGGAGGCCGGGCCGGGGTCGTAGCCCTTGGCGATCTCCGGCGCGAGGTAGGCGGGGGTGCCGGCGATCAGGCCGGTCTTGGTGACGGTGATGTCGTCGTTCGCCCGCGAGATGCCGAAGTCGGTGATCTTGACCGTGCCGTTGGCCGCCAGCAGCACGTTGCCCGGCTTGACGTCCCGGTGCACGACCCCGGCGACGTGCGCGTCGGCCAGCGCGGCGGCCGCCTGCGCGCCGACCCTGGCGACCTCCAGCTGCGGCATGGGGGCGCGCTCGTGCATCACGTCGGCGAGGCTGCGCGAGGGCAGGTACTCCATGACCAGGCACGGCGCGCCGTGCTCCTCGACCACGTCGTAGATCGCGATCGCGTTGGGGTGGTGCAGCTTGGCCGCGATCCGGCCCTCGCGCATGGCCCGCTGGACGGCCTCGTCGGTCTCCTCGGCGCCAAGCCCCGGCTGGAGCAGGAGCTGCTTGACCGCGACCGTCCGCCCGAGCCGCTCGTCCCTGGCCTCCCAGACGACTCCCATCGCGCCGCTGCCGATGCGCCTGACGAGCCGGTAGCGCCCCGCGACCAGGCCACCGTCAGCGGCGCTCACGCGGACTCCCCACCGACGTGCCGGGGTACTGCGCAGGGCTCACGCTGTGGCTCCTCGTCGTGCGGCGCGAACGGTCTCCGACCGGAGACGGAGCAGCCTGGCGACAGGGTTGCCCGGCACGATCGTGCGCCCTGGTCAGGCACCGCGAATCGCCGCGTGGTCAGCAGTCGGTAGCCGTCATCCCACGTGTAGGTGACAACTGCCCGCAGAGGCTACCCGGTTCCGGCGCGGGACCGCCCGCAGCCATCGGGTCGGCGTGCGCGAATCGGCGGTTAGCGCCCATAACCCTGCGACCGGCCGTGCGCTTCGTCACGGGACCGGCTCAGTTCCGCTGGGCGGACAGGATCTCCGAGTTCGCGATGCGCGGCGGGGTGTCCTTGGTGAGCCAGAACAGCTGCTCGACGCGCAGCCAGTGATCGTCGGGGCCGAGCATGGAGACCGCGGCGAGCACCGAGCCGTCCGGCCTCGGGTCGACGCGGTCCAGGGTGATCGCCTTGACGGCGTGCCAGGACTGCACGAACTCGGTCGGGTCGGTGCCGAGCAGGCCGGGGTCGACCAGCGCGAACGCCTCGGCCGGCGCCGTCCTGAGCAGTTCGTAGAAGTGCTTGATGGCCGCGACGGTCGTCGGCGAGCCGCTGGTGACCCGGACCGGCGGGGTGCTGACGGGCGAGGACGGCTGCTCGGCGGACGGAGACGGCTGGGCGGCCTGCGGCGGCGCGTTCCTGGTGGCGTCCGGCGGCGAGGCAGGCGCCGGGACCGCCAGCGGTGAGCTGTCCTGGCCCCGGCCGAGCTGGGCGCTGAGCATGTCGGGACGCAGCGCGCTGCCGCCGGTGATCTCCACCGGCGCCGGCCCGCTGCCCGGCTCGTTGTCGATGCGGTGGTTGCCGGCGACCACGGACGCGGCGGCCACGGAGGCGCACAGCACCACGGCCCCGGTCACCAGGCCGACGAGCTTGGCCGTGCGGTTCGGCCGGGCGGCGCGCGCCTCGTCCGGCCCTGGCGGCCCGAGCAGGTCGTGCACGAGGCCATCGGTGGCGGCCTCGTCGCTCGACGGGATTCGGACGGGGCTCGGCTGCTGTCTGATCAGCTCTGCCACGGTGATCGCACCGGCGCGGGTGTGCCGGCGACCGGTTGACGGACGCTGCACAGGCGACTCCTCCGTACCTTCTGTGGTCGGTGGAACTCGTACCGTGGTGGGACCCCGTGAAGCCAGCCGAGAGCCAGAGTTCACCTTTTCGTGGCGGCCAGCGGTCGGGTTTTCTCGTTCGTTCGGGTTAATTCCGACCGTTCGTCGACAACCTGTGCGTTCGGGAATCACCGCTGGCCGTCGGACGCCTGCCGCTCGTCGCTGATCAGCGGGAGGTGGTCCAGGGTGAACTTCAGCTGGCGCTGTTCGGTGCTGGTGGCGCCGTCCTTCTTGGTCACCTGGAGGGTGCTGACGGTGATGCCGCTGCCGGGGTCGACCGAGACGCCCTTGAGCTGGATCGAACTCACGTCCGCGTAGTGCTCGGTCAACACTGCGGCCGCGTTCGCCCGGAACGTGTCCGTGGTCATCGCCAGCGCGGTGGTGGTGTTGCTCACCACCTGCCCGTAGAACTCCACGGTCCGGCGGGTGATCGCGTCGCCGTCGACGATCGGGGCGTCCCGGTTGGGCACGGTGGTCACCGTCGGCGGCGCGCTGTCGGTCGGCGCGCCGGGCCGGCTGCCGGTGGTCGGCGGGCGCGCCGACGAGCCGCCGCCCTGCGAGGGGCTGGTCGAGCCGCTGCCGCCCCCGGAGGTCGCGACGGTGGTCCCGGCGTCACCGGGGGCACCCTGGGCGGCAGCGCCGTCCTGAGCGGGCCTCGCGTCGCCGCTGTGGCCACCGGTGGGGTGCTTGTTGTCCACCGGCCGGATCGCCACCGAGGTGGCCGGCGCGGTCGGGGTCGGGTTCAGGCCGCTGAGGATCTGCACGTCGCTGGGGTAGCCGGGTAGGCCGATCCGCTCGAGCGGGCCGGCAGGGCCGACCAGCTTGGCCGCCGCCAGCGCCAGCGCCAGCAGCACGCCGACCGACGACAGCACCGCGAACCAGGCGGCCCGCCGCCAGGTGCGCGGTGGCGTCACCGAGGCCGGCACGAGGCCGATGTCGAACTTCCGCAGCCCGTGCGCGTCGGTGTCAATCAGCGGGTCGTGCCGCGCGGGCTCGGCCCGGCCCCACGGCGGCTGGTCCGCCAACTCCTGCTGCGGCTGCTGCTCGCCCAGCTGTTGCTCGTCCGGCTGCTGCTGGCCTGCTCGCTGCTCGTCCGGCCGGCGCGACCGCCGCTGCGCCGGCAGGCCGGCCTCGGCGCCCTGGTCGACGCTCTGGTCGACGCCGGTTAGGGGACCGCCGTCGCGCTGGCGGTGCCGGCCGTGGTCTGGTTGGTGTCGAAGTGTGGAATCCGCCCGACTGTCCATGTCTCGAAGACCCTTTCCGCCCCCCACCCTGACGCGATGACTCGCTCGCTCAGGCCGTGTTCACCACCTGGAACGCTTCAGCCAGCCGGCCACCCGGCAAACCGTGACGCTCCGCAGTCGCGGCAAGGTACGACCGGATGTCGTCGGCTAACTCGGTCAGGTGACCCGTCTGCGAGCTGTGAGCGCGCAGCGCCGCCAGCTTCCGGTCGACGGTGTCGGTCACGTCGACGGCGTGGTTACGCAGCCCCGCAGGGCTGTCGGCCAGCCACAGCTCGCCGGTGGCCCAGGGTTCGAGCCCCTCGTCGGCGAGCAGTTCCGGGTGCGCGTGCGGGTTGCGCGCGTCGGGGTACACGGCGGCGAGGGTCGCCTCGCCGGCCGCGCGGTGATCGGGATGCGAGGTGACGATGTGGTCCCAGTTGATCTCCGGCGACCAGGTGAGCACCCGATCCGGGCGGAACTGCCTGATCACTCGGCTGATGTCCCTGCGGAGTTCGAGCGAGGCGGTCAGCCTGCCGTCGGGGTGGCGCAGGAAGGTGACCTGCTCGACGCCGACCGCCTTGGCCGCGTCGCGCTGCTCCTGCTCGCGCCGCGCGGCCACCTCGGCCCGGTCCGCTCCGGGGCCGCCGCTGGCGTCCCCCGAGGTGCAGACGCAGTAGGCGACCTCGATGCCGGCCGAGGTCCAGGCAGCCACCGTGCCTGCGGCGCCGAAGTCGACGTCGTCGGGGTGCGCGGTCACCACGAGCACACGGCTGACGTCGTCGCGTGGCACCAGGGTCGTCACCTACCCAAGGGTAGGCGGCGACGTTCCCGGTAGCGCTTCGGGTCGCCCCGGTGACACGGGGTGACACCCGGTGGGGTGTAAGTGCTTGACCTCGGGGTTCTCAGGCTCCCCGGTCCAGGCGCTTGCGGGTCTGCTGGATGGACTGCGTCGCCGCGAGGCCCGCGCCGCCGGCGAGCAGGATGCCCAGGATGTCCGGCACGACTCCGCCGCTGGTCAGCAGCAGGCCGAGCACGGCGGCCCCGACGGTCACCCCGGCGACCATCCAGCGGCCGCGCACGTACTCGACGACCGGGCCGCCGCCGGCCCGCTTGCGAGCGACGGAGTTCAGCATGCCCAGGTAACCGGCGTGCGCGAGCGTCGCGAGGAGCCCGACCAGGGCGATGATGGTGGCGATAGCGCCGATGACGGTTCCCATGCGTCCAGTGTGCCTGTGTTTTGTCCGGACCGGCCATCCGTGATCGCCCTGATATCCACCGGTTAGCGTGCGCGTATGCAGGTCTTCTGGCACGACGACTGCCTGGCGCACGACACCGGCGAGGGTCTGTGGGAGCTGCCGGGCGAGTGGCCGTGGTTGGACGTCGCCGAACCGCACCCCGAGAACGCCGCGCGGCTGCGCACGTTCCGTACCGCGCTGCTGCGGGGCCCGATCGCCGACCGGCTGACCTGGCGGGAGGGCAGGGCGGCCACCGAGGCGGAACTGGCCAGCGTGCACTCGCCCGAGTACCTGGCGCGGCTGCGCGCCGCGTGCGCCGGGCCGGACCGCGTGGCCGTCGAGGTGAACACCGTGGTCGGGCCGGGCTCGTGGCCGGCGATCGTGGCCGCGGCCGGGACCTCGCTGGCCGCGGCCGAGGCCGTGCTGTCGGGTGAGACGGGGATGGCCTACGCGCTGGTGCGGCCGCCGGGGCACCACGCCCAGCCCGACCTGCCGGACGGGTACTGCCTGGTCAACAACGCGGCGCTGGTGGTCCGCGCCGCGCAGCGGGCCGGCCTGCGCCGGATCGCGGTGCTGGACTGGGACGTGCACCACGGCAACGGCACCCAGGAGACCTTCTACGCGGAGCCTGACGTGCTCGCCGTGTCGCTGCATATGCGGCACGGCGCGTGGGGAGCCAACCACCGGCAGACCGGCGCGCCGACCGAGGTCGGCGTCGGGGCGGGGGTCGGCGGCAACGCCAACGTCGAGCTGTCGCTCGGCGCGGGCGACGAGGCGTACCTGCGCGCGCTGGACGAGGTCGTCGCCCCGCTGTTGCGCGAGTTCCGGCCCGAGCTGCTGGTCTGCCCGTCCGGGTTCGACGGTTCCGGCTTCGACCCGAACGGCCGGCACAACCTGAGCGCGGCGGGCTATCGGCGACTCGGCGCGACCGTCGCCGGGTTGGCGGAGGAGCTGACCGATGGACGGATCGTGCTGACCCAGGAGGGCGGCTACCTGCGCGGCTACTCGGCGCTGTGCCTGCACGCGCTGCTGGAGGGGTTGCTGCGGCTGCCGGAGCCGCTGCTGGCCGACCCGCTGGCGTACGTGCCGGACGACTCGGCCCTGTATCCGGCGCGCACCACAGCCGACCTGGCCGCCGTGCGCGCCGCACTCGCTCCCTACTGGCCCGACGCCTTCCCGTCCTGATCGCCCGCCTGCCGATCGCCCGCCTGCCGTTCGACCGTCAGCCGGCGGCGCACGCGACTGTCAGTTGTCAGTCGAAGGACTGCCGGTTCGAGATTGCTGGTTCGACTCAGCGCCTCCGAGTCAGCGCCCCAGTGGGCCGCGTCCCATCCGCAGCAGGGCCATCGCCAGTTCCCTGCCGTCCTTGCCGAGTTCGCGGTAGCGCGCGAGCACGTCCATCTCGCGGTTGTAGACGATCTTCGTCCCGCCGGCCGCCATTCGGGCCGCACCGATGATCTTGGATACCTCGACGCGGCGCTTCACCAGTCGCAGGATCTCGGCGTCGAGGTGATCGATTTCCTCGCGCAGCGCGGCAATATCCTCCGGCGGCGCAGCCTCCGTGCCGTCGTTCGTGCTGTCGTTCCCCGACTGCGCGTTCGAGTCCGGCTGGGCGGGTGCGGTGGCGTTCATGTCGGTGACCCTTCGACTCTGTGGTCGGAGCCCGGTCCCGAAGCAACGAAGCCCCGGGTCCGAGGACTCCGGGGCTTCGTGGTGGTGTGCGGTGCTACGCGACCACGGGAGCCGGAGTCCGGATCCCGTAGAAAAACTCGAAAGCTCGCGTCAGCACGCCACGAGTGTGCCACAACGGCCTCCGTTGCCGCACGACGCCCACCGCGAGCGGCGTCGCGACTCCCGTCACATGGCGTGGCGTCCGGCGGCCGTCCTGGTGCCGTTCCTTGCGACGGCCGTCAAAATCTGTCGGTGGGCGCGAGTACCGTTGTTGCGCGATGAGTAGCGAGCTTGCGAGCGAATCAATGTATGCAGCGTGCCACCTGGCATTCATGCCCTCGACGAGCGCCAGCGAGGAGACGGCATGAGTGCCTTGTTCGATCTGCCGCAGCCCACCACGCCCGCCCGCCCAGCTGCGGCCGTCGCGGCGTTGGTCGACGACCTCAATCCCGCGCAGCGCCAGGCGGTCGAGCACAGCGGCTCACCGCTGCTCGTGGTCGCCGGCGCCGGCTCGGGCAAGACCCGCGTGCTCACCAGGCGAATCGCCTATCTGCTCGCCGCGCGGGGGGTGCATCCCGGCGAGATCATGGCGATCACCTTCACCAACAAGGCCGCGGCCGAGATGAAGGAACGCGTCAGCGAGCTGGTCGGGCCGCGCGCCCGCGTCATGTGGGTGTCGACCTTCCACTCCATGTGCGTGCGGATCCTGCGCCGCGAGGCCAAGACGCTCGGCATGTCGTCCAGCTTCTCGATCTACGACAGCGACGACTCGCGTCGGCTGATCACGTTGGTGGCACGAGATCTCGACCTCGATCCCAAGCGCTACCCGGCCCGCACGTTGGCCGTGCACATCTCCAACCTCAAGAACGAGCTGGTCGACCCTTCCGATGCGACCTCCCGCGCTACCAACGATCTCGAGCGCAGGGTCGCCGAGGTGTACCGGACGTACCAGGAACGGCTCGGCCAGGCCAACGCGCTGGACTTCGACGACATCATCATGCGCACCGTCGAGCTCCTCCAGGCGTTTCCCGACGTGGCTGAGCACTACCGGCGGCGCTTCCGGCACGTGCTGGTCGACGAGTACCAGGACACCAACCACGCGCAGTACACGCTGGTGCGGGAGCTGGTCGGCACCGGATCGGACGGCGTCGGGCCTGCCGAGCTGTGCGTCGTCGGCGACGCGGACCAGTCGATCTATGCCTTCCGTGGCGCGACGATCCGCAACATCGTCGAGTTCGAGCGGGACTACCCGCAGGCCAGAACCATTCTGCTGGAACAGAACTACCGCTCGACGCAGACGATCCTGTCGGCCGCGAACGCGGTGATCTCGCGCAACCCCAACCGCAGGGACAAGCGGCTGTGGACCGAGTCTGGCGACGGCGAGCGGATCGTCGGCTACGTCGCGGACAACGAGCACGACGAGGCGGCGTTCGTCGCTGGCGAGATCGACCGCCTTGTCGACTCCGGCGAGGTCAGCAACGGCGACATCGCGGTCTTCTACCGCACCAACAACCAGTCCCGCGTGTTCGAGGAGATCTTCATCCGGCTCGGGCTGCCCTACCGCGTGGTCGGCGGGGTGCGCTTCTACGAGCGGCGCGAGGTGCGCGACGCGCTGGCCTACCTGCGGGCGCTGGCGAACCCGGACGACACGGTGAGCCTGCGCCGGATCCTCAACGTGCCCAAGCGGGGGATCGGGGACCGCGCCGAGGCGTGCGTGTCGCTGCACGCCGAGCGCGAGCGGATCGGCTTCGGCGCGGCGCTGCGGGACGCGGTCAGCGGTCGGGTCGCGATGCTGAACCCGAGGTCCCAGAAGGCGATCGCCGGTTTCGTCGAGCTGATGGACGAGCTCGGCGAGCAGGTCGAGCGCGGCGAGGACGTGGCCGACATCCTCGACTCGGTGCTGGACCGCACCGGCTACCGGGGCGAGCTGGAGGCCAGCGACGACCCGCAGGACGCGTCCCGGCTAGAGAACCTGAACGAGCTCGTCACCGTGGCGCGGGAGTTCACCGAGGTCGCCGTGCGCGCGGTCGACCCCGAGGTTCCTGACGACGAGATCGTCGACGACGACGAGGCCGCCGGCGCGCCCCGCCAGGGCTCGCTCGCCGCGTTCCTGGAGCGGGTCTCGCTGGTGGCCGACGCCGACTCGATTCCGGACGCGGACTCCGACGGCGTGGTCACCCTGATGACCCTGCACACCGCGAAGGGGCTGGAGTATCCGGCGGTGTTCTGCACCGGCTGGGAGGACGGCGTGTTCCCGCACATGCGGGCGCTGGGCGATCCCGCCGAGCTGTCCGAGGAGCGCAGGCTGGCGTATGTCGGGATCACCAGGGCCCGGCAGCGGCTGTACCTGTCCCGCGCGATGGTGCGGTCCGCGTGGGGGCAGCCCGCGACCAACCCGGCGTCCCGGTTCCTCGACGAGATTCCCGCCGAGCTGATCGACTGGCGGCGGGTGGAGCCCGACCGGGCGGGCCCGAGCGTCACCACGACCTGGGGCCGCCGTTCCTCGGCGACGGGCGGCGACTCCGCGCAGGCCGGCCTCGCCGCGCGCGGCATGCGGTCGACGTCGTTCAAGGGCTGGCAGGACACCCCGTCGGTGCAGCTGGACGTCGGCGACCGGGTCAACCACGACAAATACGGCCTCGGCACGGTCGTCGCCACCGACGGCTCCGGCCCGAGGGCCACGGCGACCATCGACTTCGGCTCGGCCGGCAAGGTCCGGCTGATGCTCATCGGCGGCCTGCCGCTCGTGAAGCTGTAGCCCGGTCTGTTCTCACCCGAACGAGTGATCTGGATCTCCCGCGCAACCTCGCGCCGCGCCCCGCGTCATTACTGGTGAGATCAGCGTTCGGGGCGCTGACCTCGGGTGACGGCACCGATTCGGGGTCGGTGCCCAGCAGGGGAGAAGACGCGGTCAGTGCTCGCCGACTCGGGGTCGACGGGGGCTGGGCGCGGTCACGGAATAGCAGTAGCCGGACTCCACGGCGCACGCGGGAGGTCGGGGCAGGTCGCCGCAAGGCGGCGTGCCCCGCTGCCCCGCCTTTCATCTCACGCTCTCGGATCCCGTTCGGCACGTCGTCGCGCCGGCACCGATGAGGCAGCGCTGCCGGCCCCTTGGCGCGAGCCTGTGTCACCGCACCCGGAACTGTCGGTGCCCTGGTGTTTGATCACCGTGGGCTTCGAGCGGGGGTGTTGACGGTGGATGACGTGTTGTGGGGTTTGCTCCGCGAGCGCATTGGGTACTTCCTGGATGCGGCCGATCGGGCGGCCGCGTCTCAGTGGTCCGGGGGACCGCTGGAAACCCGCCGGCTGGTGGCCGCCTGGCGCGCTCTGCTGCGTCAGCACCGGCCGGCGCGGCGGGGCGGCTGCCTCGGCTGCGGGCGGCGCGGCGGAGGCATGTGCGGGGTCTGGCGGGTCGCCAGCGCCTACTTCGTGCACCGGTTGCCGCTGACCCCTGCCACGAACACGATCCCGGAGAGCGGCGGTTCCTAGACGCTGACGCCGCGCTCGTTGAGCCACGGCAACGGGTTGATCTTCATGCCGCCCGGCTCCCAGACCTCGAAGTGCAGGTGCGGGCCGGTGGAGAAGCCGTTGTTGCCGATCCAGGAGATCAGGTCGCCGGCCTTCACGCGCTGGCCGACGTGCACGTTGAACTTGTACATGTGGCCGTAGACGTTGATGGTGCCGTCGTCGAGCCGGACGCGGATCCACATACCGAAGCCGCTGGCCGGGCCCGCGTCGATGACCTCGCCGTCGGCGGCGGCGACGATCGGGGTGCCCAGCGGGCCCGCGAGGTCGATGCCGGCGTGCAGGACGCCCCAGCGGGCGCCGAAGCCGGAGCTGAACACGCCGTCGGCGGGCTTCACGAAGAGGGGGCGCCGCGCCTCGGCCTCCTTGGCCGCGCGCTGGTCGCTGATGCGCTGGCTCTTGGCCAGCTTGCTGGCCTCGCTGGCCGGGTCGACGCTGCGGGCCACGGGCATGATCTCGGGCGCGGCGGGGGCGTTTCCGCCGACGCCGAACGCCGCTGCGGCGTCACGACCGTTGGCCAGCGGCGTCACACCGTCGGACGGGGACGCGTGCGCTGCCTGAAGCGTTTGCCCGGCGCCGGCTGCCGCGAAGGCGCCGATCGCGACTGCGGCCACGACGACGCGGCCTCGCAGCACGGACGGCGGCGCGGGGAGCCGGTGCGTGCCTCTGGCCCGAGTCGGGGCGTAGTCGATCGACTCTTCGAGCGCCAGAGATCCTTCTTCGCCGCCGGGGGAGCGGTGTCGAGACAAAGCCTGCCCTTCCGTCTTCGGGGAGTCTGGCCGGAACGCCGGGCGGGGGATCCCGGTGAGTCGGTTCGGGGGCGACCAACTCGCTGTTCCGCTTGTGACCAGACCGTGACATCGGACCCGGGGACAGTAACCAAGGGAGACCCTTAGGGGCAAACCCCTGGGGCAAAGATCTGCCAAATGGACGTCAGCCAGAAGGTTGGGACTGCGCTGATTGACGCTCGGTAGTCCCCGGGCCGGCAGAACCGTCGCCTACGGCCACGACCGGGGCATTAACAGTGTCATTCGATTGGGTGATCGCGGTCACGATGACCTGAACGGCCCGCCGGTCGACGGGCAGCGACAGGTGACCTGAATCACGTATCTGGTGCTCCTCGACGTGCAACTCGGGGTGCACCAGCCGGGCGTTCCCCTGCGGCACCACGATCTGGTCCATCGCGCTCCACACCACCACGAACCGGGTCCGGCAGTCCGGCGCGGGCTCGGCCAGCTCGGTCAGCAGCTCGGAGCCCGGCCGCAGCTGCCGGACCAGGTTCGTCGGCAGCAGGTAGGCGGTCAGCGTGCCGCCGTGCGGGGTGCCGAGCGTGACGAGCGTCCGCACCCGCCGGTCGCCGCCGAGGCGCTGCACGTAGTACCTGGCGATCAGCCCGCCGAGCGAGTGGCCGACCACGTGCACCCGGTCCGTGCCGGTCTGCTCGCAGATCCGCTCGATGTGCGCGCCGAGCAGCGCGGCGGACCGCCGCACGTCCCCACTCAGCGCGGTCAGCACGCTGTAGTTCACTGCGTGCACGAACCCGAAGCCCCTGCGCCGCAGCGTCGAGGCCAGCAGCGCGAACGCCGACCGGTTGTCCACGATGCCGTGCACCAACACGATCGGGGTGCCGGCCGCGTCCATGGCGGACACCATCAGCCCGCGCTGCCGTGGCGGCAGGTCGTCGGTGCGGTAGTGCCGGTACGGGCCGTCCTGGCGCAGCTGCTCGGCGACGGCGCCCCACGGGTAGAGCACGGTGTGCGCGGCCAGCCAGGTCGTCTCGACCAGCACACCGCGCAGGCCGCCAGGGCTGGCCACGGCGCGCAGCGCGCCGAGCACCTGTCCGAGGCCGCCGTTGCCCATGGAAAAGACGGTAGGTGATGTTGTCACCAACTACGTGAAAGTTGTGCCGTTTTGTCACCCCCGCGCGCCCGTTCCGGCATGCCGTTCTGCCTTCCCGCCCCGGCTTGCTAGCGTCCAGGGCGATGACTGAGCGGGCACGTTCGACGCGATCCAGCTCGGCTGCGCCGGGGCAGGCCCAGGACGACCACTCCGCCGTGGTCGACCGGATCGACCAGGCGACGCCGGCCACCGGCAGACTCCGGCTCGCGGCCGGCATCGCCGGAGTCGGCGCGCTGCTGGTCGGTCTCGGCGCCGCGCTCGGCGTCGCCGCCGGTCAGGACGCGCCGCCTGCCTACACCTCCTGGCCGCTGCTGGTCCTGCTCACCCTGCTGCCGCCTGCCGTCGCGGCCGGGCTCCTGGCACGGGGACACGCCCGCACCTCGGCCGCCGTGCTCGCCGCGAGCGCGCTGTTCGCGCCGGGCCGGATCCTGGTCGACCTCCAGGTCGCCGTCGACTCCAGCAGGGCGGGGACGCCCGAGCTGACCCGGCAGCACTCCCTCGCGCCGCTGCACCCGACGGCCGGCCTGTGGCTGCTCGTCGCGGGCTGGCTGGCGGTCCTCGCGGCCGGGGTGCTCGCCGCGGCCCTGGCCGGTGAGCGCGCCGAACCGACCGAGGGCTTCGACGCCTCCGACGACGATCGCCGCAAGCAGGGCAGGCTCGCCGGACTGCTGTTCGTCGGGTTGCTGGCCGGCGCCGGCCTGCTCGGCCCCTCCTTCG
Organism: Solihabitans fulvus; assembly: GCF_008386585.1. GTDB lineage: Bacteria > Actinomycetota > Actinomycetes > Mycobacteriales > Pseudonocardiaceae > Solihabitans > Solihabitans fulvus. Next base: position 88,857 of record NZ_VUOB01000010.1, on the reverse strand, counting down.
CCTCGACCGACCCCTACCTGCTCGGCGTCGGCCCGCTCGACTCGCCGGCGACCGCGCTGGTCGGCGGGCTGCTGCTCGCCGTGGCCGCGCCGCTCGGCCTCGCGCTGGCCGCCAGCGCCGGCGAGCCGGCCGCCCGCCGGGGCTGGCTGCTCGGCGTCGCCGCCGGGCTGGCCGGGGTCACCGTGCCGCCGATCGTCGCCGGGGTCACGGTCGCCGGGCTCGACGTGACCTGGGGACCGCTGACCGCGTTGGCCGTCGCCGTGGTGCTCGCCGTGCTGTCGGGAGTCGTCGGTCGGACCGAACCGGCCTCGGCCGACGGCGAGACGCGGCGGGACGCGGCGGTGTCGCTGCCCGGCCAGTCCCGGTCGCAGCTCGCCGCTGGCGTGCTCGGCCTGCTGGCCGCGCTGGCCGCCCTCGGCGGCGGGCTCGGCCCACAACTCGACGTGCCGGTCGGCCTGGCCGCCCCGGACGACTACGCCGCAAGGCTGCTCGGCCCGGCCGCCGGCGTGCTCGTCGCGCTGAGCCTGCCGCTGCTGTTCCGCGGTGCCGCCGCCGCCGTCCGGCCCGCCTTCCTGGTGGCGCTCGCCGTGTTGCCGCTGGCGGCGGGCGGGCAGCTGGACGCGGCGATCACCGCGACCCAGTTCGGCGCCATCCAGCCGGGGCTCGGCGTGTGGTCCACGGTGCTCGCGCTGGTGCTCGGCGTCGCGGCGGCCTGCTGCGCCGGGCTGGCCGGCGCGGCCGAGCGCGAGGAGGTCGACCTCACCGGCATCACCCCGCGCCTTGACTTCGCCGCCCCGGCCTTCGCCGCCGCGCTGTTCACCATCGGCGCCTTCGGCCTCCCGACGCTGCGCGCGCCCGGCTACGTCGCGCCCGGCCTGTGGTCGGACTTCCGCACCGCGTCATGGGGCATGCTGCTCGCGCTGGTCACGGTGCTCGTCGCGCTGGCGCTTGGCACGGTCAGCAGGCCCCCGCGCGCGGCCGCGCTGCTGCTCGGCGCGGCGGCCGTGCTCCTCGTCCGCGCGCTGGAGGCGCCGCTGACCTCGGCGCGCACCCCGGGGTCCTCGGTCGGGCCTGGCACCTGGCTCGCGTTGGCCGCCGTGGCGGCGCTGGTGGTCTCGGCGGTGCTGGCCGCGCGTAGGTCAACTTCGGCCACGCGCGGGGCGTAGGCCGCATAATGCGCTGAGACGACGTGGTTTCCGGGCCCACAAGGCGCTGGCTACTGGAGGATTCTGATGAGCGGTCGTATTCGTGTGGTCGTGGCCAAGCCAGGCCTCGACGGGCATGACCGGGGCGCGAAGGTGGTCGCCCGCGCGCTGCGCGACGCCGGCATGGAGGTCGTCTACACCGGCCTGCACCAGACGCCGGAACAGGTCGTGGAGACCGCCCTCCAGGAGGACGCCGACGCGGTCGGCCTGTCCGTGCTGTCCGGCGCGCACATGACGCTGTTCGCGAAGGTGATCGAGCTGCTGCGGGAGAAGGGCGCGGAGGACGTCGTCGTGTTCGGCGGCGGCATCGTGCCGGAGGAGGACCTGCCCAAGCTCGCGGAGCTCGGCGTCGCCAAGATCTTCACCCCCGGCGCGACCACGACCGAGATCGTCGACTGGGTGCGCTCGAACGTGGCGCAGGCGGCCGACGCCTGAAGCTGTCGGCCTCCCTCCTAACTGGACGCGCAGGCCGGCACGGTTCAGAAGCCCGCACGTCCGAGGGTGTCCCACACCACAGGCGTGATCCGCCTTACTGGTGTGTTCGCGCACGGTGACAGACCTCACCGGGTACGGCGTGCGGATGGTCCACGCAGGTCGATAGTGTCTGCCAAGGCCGCGTCCACGGTCCCGAATGACGGTTCAGCCGGCGCTTCAGGTCTTGCCTGGTGCGTATGAGCTTTCCGGGATCGCATCCAGGCCCTGCCTGGAGCGCCGGACCCAAGGACCACCCCTGGGACGCGGTCGAAGTCCGACACCGACGTCGCAGGAGACTCGAGTGGACCTGTACGAGTACCAGGCGAAGGATCTCTTCGCCGCCCACGAGGTCCCGGTACTGCCGGGAGACGTGGCAACCACCCCAGCCGACGCCAAGGCCATCGCCGAGCGCCTCGGTCAGACCGTGGTCGTCAAGGCCCAGGTCAAGACCGGTGGGCGGGGCAAGGCCGGCGGCGTGAAGCTGGCCGAGACCCCCGAGGAGACCGAGGCCAAGGCCGAGGCCATCCTCGGCCTCGACATCAAGGGCCACACCGTGCACCGCGTGCTGGTGACCCCGGCCTCCGACATCGCGGAGGAGTACTACTTCTCCTTCCTCCTCGACCGCACCAACCGCACCTTCCTGGCGATGGCCTCGGTCGAGGGCGGCATGGAGATCGAGGAGGTCGCCGCCACCAAGCCGGAGGCGCTGGCCAAGATCCCGGTCGACCCGATCACGGGTGTCGACCTGGCCAAGGCCAACGAGATCGTCGCCGCGGCGAAGTTCCCGGCCGAGGTCGCCGACCAGGTGGCCAACGTGATCGTGAAGCTGTGGGACACCTTCGTCGCCGAGGACGCCACGCTCGTCGAGGTGAACCCGCTGGTGCGCGACCCGCAGGACAAGATCATCGCGCTGGACGGCAAGGTGACCCTTGACGACAACGCGGCGTTCCGCCACCCGGCGCACGCCGACCTGGTCGACAAGCAGGCCGAGGACCCGCTCGAGGCCAAGGCCAAGGAGAAGCACCTCAACTACGTCAAGCTGGACGGTCAGGTCGGGATCATCGGAAACGGTGCCGGCCTGGTCATGTCCACTCTGGACGTTGTCGCGTACGCGGGCGAGAAGCACAACGGCGTCAAGCCGGCGAACTTCCTCGACATCGGCGGCGGCGCGTCGGCCGAGGTGATGGCCAACGGGTTGGACATCATCCTGCACGATCCGGACGTGCGCAGCGTCTTCGTGAACGTCTTCGGCGGCATCACCGCCTGTGACGCGGTGGCCAACGGAATCGTGGCCGCGCTGGGGATCCTTGGCGACGAGGCCACCAAGCCGCTCGTCGTCCGCCTCGACGGCAACAACGTGGAGGAGGGTCGCCGCATTCTCGCGGAGGCCAACCACCCGTTGGTGACCGTGGTCGACACGATGGACAACGCGGCCGACAAGGCCGCCGAGCTCGCAGCAGCGGGGGCGTGACCGATGGCTATCTTCATCACCGAGAACAGCAAGGTCATCGTCCAGGGGATGACCGGCTCCGAGGGCACCAAGCACACCAAGCGGATGCTGGCCTCCGGGACCAACATCGTCGGTGGCGTCAACCCGCGCAAGGCCGGTGAGAAGGTCGACTTCGACGGCACCGTGCTGCCGGTGTTCGCCTCCGTCGCCGAGGCCATGGAGGCCACCGGCGCGGACGTGACCGTCATCTTCGTGCCGCCGGCCCACGCCAAGGGCGCCGTGCTCGAGGCCATCGACGCCGGCATCGAGCTGGCCGTGGTGATCACCGAGGGCATCCCGGTGCACGACAGCGCCGCCTTCTGGGCGCACGCCGTCGCGACCGGCAACAAGACCCGGATCATCGGGCCGAACTGCCCCGGCGTGATCAGCCCCGGCAAGTCCAACGCCGGCATCATCCCGGCGAACATCAGCGGCTCCGGCAAGATCGGCCTCGTGTCGAAGTCCGGCACGCTGACCTACCAGATGATGTACGAGCTGCGGGACTTCGGTTTCTCCACCGCGGTCGGCATCGGTGGCGACCCGATCATCGGCACCACGCACATCGACGCGCTCCAGGCGTTCCAGGACGACCCGGAGACCGCTGCGATCGTGATGATCGGCGAGATCGGTGGCGACGCCGAGGAGCGGGCCGCCGACTACATCAAGGCGAACATCACCAAGCCGGTGGTCGGCTACGTCGCGGGCTTCACCGCGCCGGAGGGCAAGACGATGGGCCACGCGGGCGCCATCGTGTCCGGCTCGGCCGGCACCGCCGCCGCGAAGCAGGAGGCCCTCGAGGCCGCCGGGGTCAAGGTCGGCAAGACGCCGAGCGAGACCGCCGCGCTGATGCGGGAGATCATGCAGTCGATCGGCTGATCCCGATCGTCACACGCCGGGCCGGTCATCCGAATGGGTGGCCGGCCCGGCGTGCTTCGTCGTGGATTTGGCCGGTTGGGGGAACCTGGTCGCTCCGGTGTTCGTCCCATCGGGTGGATCAGCTAGCGTTTTGTCGCACAGTCACGTGTGACTTCTGGGTGGAGGAGGAGACCTCGCCATGTCCGTGCCATACGGCGCGCCTCAGCAACAGGCCGGCGGTTCGGCGTCACCGCTCGGCGGTATGAACCTCGGTCAGTTGATCGGCTTCGGGGTAACTCTGCTCGCCTTGGTGAGCTACTTCTGTGCCTTTGCAGGCGAAGCGTCCCTCGTCGGCATCACGGTGTACGTGCTGCTCGCCGGCGGACTGCTCGCCGCCCTGCCCGCGCTGCCCAAGGCGCCGGCGTCCGCGCTGCCGGTCGGCGCGCTGCTCAGCGTGATCGGCGCCCTGTGGGTGCTCCAGGTCGTGGTGAACTACTCCGGTAGCACGCCGGCGATCGTGGTCGTCATCCTGATCGCCGCCATCCTCCAGATGTTCGCGGCCGTCGGGGCCGTGCTGGCGGACGCGGGCATCCTCAAGCTCCAGCCGAAGCCGGCCGCGCCGTACGGCCAGCCGGGCGGCTGGAACCCGCAGTCCGGCGGCTTCCCGCAGGGCGGCCCGCAGACCGGCCAGTTCGGTCAGCAGCCCGGCCAGCAGCCGCAGCAGCCCGGCCAGCAGCCGCAGCAGCCCGGCCAGCAGCCGCAGCAGTTCGGCCAGCAGCAGCCGCCGGCCCAGCCGCAGCAGCCGCAGGCCCCGCAGCAGACCTCGTTCATGCCGCAGCCCGGCCAGTTCGGCCAGCCGGGACAGGTGGCCCAGCCCGGTCAGCCGCAGCAGTTCGGTCAGCCGGGCACGCCGCCCGGTGGCTTCAACGGCCCGACCCAGGGCTGAATCGCCGCGACGCCTCGGGCCCGTAACACCGCGCTGACCGCCGGTGTTGCGGGCCCGAGGCGTGTATGTCCGGACCTGATCAGCGGCGTGGCTCACCCGGACGGCCCAACTGAACTGCCAGAGTGGGAGGGTGCCGGTGCTCCAGCCCATGCCGCACGGAATCGCCGAATCCGTGCGTACGACCACCGAGCTGTCGCGCGCCGAACGGGCGCGCGTGCTCGGCCTGGCCGCCGCCGGCTCGGTGCTGCTGAGCTACGCGGCGATCGCCGCGCTGCTCGCCCTGGTCGCCTCGACGGCGGCGCAGGGCCGGTTCTCCCTCGCCGGGGTGCTGGCCGGCGCGATCCCCGGCTGGCTCGCCGCCCACCACGTCCCGCTGCGCCTTGACGGCGGTCAGCTCGGCGCGTTGCCGTTGCTGCCCATGGCGATCGTGCTGCTGCTGGCGGCGCGGGCCGCCGCGCGCGCCGCCCGACGGCTGCACCTCGACCAGCCGGTGCAGGCCCGACCCGTGGTGTTCGCCATCGCCGGGACGCACGCCGCGGCGGGCGGCCTGCTCGCACTCATGCTCGCCGACGCGCCGGTGAAGGCGACACCGGCGGTCGCCTTCTTCGGCTGCGGCGCGGTCGCCGGCCTGGCCGCCACGCTGGGGCTCGCGCGGCGCTGCGGGTTGCTGCGCGCCGCGCTCGACCGGCTCGACCCGGTGGCCCTTCGCGGCCTGATCGCCGGCGTCCTCGGGCTGTTCGCGCTGCTCGCGGCCGGCGCGGCGATCGTCGCCGTCAGCCTGCTGTCGTCCTGGTCGACGACCAGGACGCTGTTCGCGGCGGCCGGGCCGACGATGGGCGTTGAGTTCGGTGTCTGGCTGCTGTGCCTCGGCTACCTGCCCAACGCGGTGATCGCCGGGATGTCGTTCCTCGCCGGTTCCGGCCTGTCCATCGGCCACGCCACGATCAGCCCGCTGGAGTTCGTCGGCGGCTCGGTGCCCGCCGTGCCGTTGATGGCCGCGCTGCCGACCAGGCACGTCGGCTGGCTGCCCGTCGTGCTGGTGCTGCCAGCGCTGGTCGGTGGGCTGGTCGGCTGGAGCTGCCGCAGCGCCGCCGTCACCCCCGTCGGCCGCTTGCGTGCCGTGCTGGTGGCCGCCGTGGTGGTGGCGGGCGGCGGCCTGGTGCTCGCGGCGCTGGCCGGCGGGCGGCTCGGCGCGGGGCCCTTCGATCCGGTCACCGTGCCGGCCGGCCTGTTCGCGGTGCTCGGCTTCTGCTGGATCGCGGTGCCAGGCGGCCTGGTCGCCTGGTTCGTCCGGCCGCGGGACGTGCCGGCGCCCGTCGAGGTCGACGAGTCCGATGTGGACGAGTTCGACGCGGACGAGGACCTGGCCGGGGACGACGAGGAACTCGAGGCGTTCGAGGACGACCTGATCGGCCAGTTCGACGACGAGTTCGCCGAGGAGTTCCCCGCGGACTGGGACGCCGAGGACCTGATCGTCCTCGACGAGGAATCTGACGCAGAGGAGTCCGCAGAGGAGTCCGCCGTAGGGGAGTCCGCCAACGAAGAGCCCGTCGCCGAGGACGGCGGGTCGGGTTTTGCGGGCAGGTCGGCCGACTCGGCTGTGGACGCTGCGGACGCCGAGGAAGCCGGGGAATCGCCTGCGGGGGCGCGCACGGAGCGCGATCCCGCCGCCCGGCCGGACCTGGCGGACAAGAGCGACTAGCCACCGCTTACGCTGGTCGCGAGCTTTCGACGCGACCCGCCAGGAGATCACGCTGAGCGCAACAGACCAGCACAGCAACCGGCTCACCCTGCCGGTGCCGGCCAGAATCGTCGTACTCGTCTCCGGTTCGGGCACCCTGTTGCAGGCCCTGCTCGACGCGGCCGCCGACCAGGACTTCCCGGCACGGGTGGTCGCCGTCGGCGCGGACCGGTCCGACATCGAGGGGCTGGCCAGGGCCGAGCGGGCCGGCGTGCGGACCTTCGTGACCCGCCTGCGCGACCACGAGGACAGGACGGCGTGGGACACCGCGCTGACCGAGGCCGTCGCCGCGCACCGGCCGGACCTGGTGGTGTCGGCGGGATTCATGAAGATCGTCGGCCCAGCCTTCATCGCCGGTTTCGGCGGTCGGCTGGTGAACACGCACCCCGCCCTGCTGCCGGCCTTCCCCGGCGCGCATCCGGTGCGGGACGCCATCGCCTACGGTGTGCGCGTCACCGGGGCGACCGTGCACCTGGTGGACGAGGGCGTGGACACCGGGCCGATCCTGGCCCAGGAGGCCGTGTCGGTGCGTCCAGACGAGGACGTCGACGGCCTGCACGAACGGATCAAGGCGGTGGAACGTCGGCTGCTCGTCGACGTCGTCGCCAGGCTGGCCCGCGAGGGCTGCACCGTGAACGGACGAAAGGTGAGCATTCCGTGACCGCAACCCACTCCGCGGGGACTGTGCACGAACGGCGGCCGGTTCGCCGGGCACTGATCGGGGTTTCCGACAAGGCGGGGCTTGCCGAGCTGGCCGCCGGGTTGCACGCGGCCGGCGTGGAGATCGTCTCCACCGGTGGCACCGCCAAGGCGATCGCCGAGGCAGGCCTGCCGGTGACCCCGGTCGAGCAGGTGACCGGGTTCCCCGAGTGCCTCGACGGCAGGGTGAAGACCCTGCACCCGAAGGTGCACGCCGGCCTGCTCGCCGACACCCGGCGGCCTGCGCACGTCGAACAGTTGGCGCAGCTGGGCATCGAGCCGTTCGACCTGCTGGTGGTGAACCTCTACCCGTTCACCCAGACCGTCGCCTCCGGCGCCTCGCAGGACGACTGCGTCGAGCAGATCGACATCGGCGGCCCCGCCATGGTGCGCGCCTCGGCGAAGAACCACGCCAGCGTGGCCGTCGTGGTCGACCCGACCAGCTACGACTGGGTGCTCGACCAGGTGCGGGCAGGCGGCTTCACGCTCGCCGACCGGCAGCACCTCGCGGTGGCGGCGTTCCGGCACACCGCGTCCTACGACGTGGCCGTGGCGTCCTGGCTCGGCAGCTCGCTTGCCCCCGACGACGAGGGCTCCGGGTTCCCCGGCTGGGCGGGCGCGACCTGGCAGCGTTCCTCGGTGCTGCGCTACGGCGAGAACCCGCACCAGCGGGCCGCGCTCTACGTGTCGGCCGCCGACCCTGCCGGGCTGGCGACCGCGCAGCAGTTGCACGGCAAGGAGATGTCCTACAACAACTACGTTGACGCCGACGCCGCGTGGCGGGCCGCGTTCGACCACGACGAGGCATGCGTGGCGATCATCAAGCACGCCAACCCGTGTGGCATCGCGGTGTCCACTGTGGACGGTGCGGGCGCGATCGCGGACGCGCACCGGAAGGCGCACGCCTGCGACCCACTGAGCGCGTTCGGCGGCGTGATCGCGGCCAACCGCGAGGTCACCGTCGAGATGGCCGAGCAGGTCGCGGAGATCTTCACCGAGGTCGTGGTGGCGCCGTCCTACGCCGATGGCGCGGTGGATGTGTTGACACGCAAGAAGAACGTCCGCGTGCTGGTGGCGGAGCCCAGGGTGCGCGGCGGGGTCGAGCTCCGCGCGGTGTCCGGCGGCCTGCTCATGCAGACGGTCGACACCATCGAGGCCGACGGCGACGACCCGAAGAACTGGTCGCTGGCCTGCGGTTCGCCGGCCGACGAGCAGACGCTCGCCGACCTCGCCTTCGTCTGGCGGGCCTGCCGCGCGGTCAAGTCCAACGCGATCCTGCTCGCGCACGACGGCGCGACCGTCGGGGCCGGCATGGGCCAGGTCAACCGGGTCGACGCCGCGCGGCTCGCGGTGGCGCGGGCCGGCGACCGGGCAGGCGGCTCGGTGGCCGCCTCCGACGCGTTCTTCCCGTTCCCCGACGGCCTCCAGGTGCTGTTGGACGCCGGAGTGCGTGCCGTGGTGCAGCCGGGCGGCTCGGTGCGGGATGCCGAGGTGATCGCGGCGGCCGAGGCGGCCGGCGTGACGCTCTACCTGACCGGCACCCGCCACTTCGCGCACTGATCGGACCCTCTCGACCCTTTCGACCCCCGAGGCGGGCCCGGCACGCGATGCGCCGGGCCCGCCTCGACCGTTCGGCCCGCGTCCGCGCGTCGTTCGCTGATTCCTTTGTTGCGGGAATTCTCCGATCACCGGCAACCATGTGGGTGACGAATTCTGCGCGCCCGTACATTTCGGCTGGTACCTATTTCTGTCGACTGACGCAAACTCCGCCGGGCCGCCCACCGAATGGGCACCAGTCGCCCGTCCGTCCCGCCGGCGGGCCGGCCTGCACGTCGAGCGACTGCGTGACCTACGACCTGTCCACGCAGCTCACCTGCAACGAACACACCTCGGGGCCGACCTACGACGCCAGGTGGAGCACCGGCCTGTCCAGCAGGGTCGACGAGGCCGTCCTCGGCGGCCACATCACGGCGTTCAAGCTCCAGTACTTCAGCGGCGGCTGGTCCTCAGCGCTGCCCGAGCACGTCCTGCGCGGCCAGCTTCGTGATCCGCTCGCCCTCGTCGACCGGGAACGGTGTGTTGCCGAAGAAACCGCGGTTCTCGCCGATGTACTCGAACTTGTAGACGATCGAACCCTTGCGGATCACCAGGTCGACCTCCTGGCTGCCGGGCACCGGCGGCAGCGAGTAGCTGGCCTCGTCGCCGAGTCCCGGCACCTTCTTGACCGTCTCACCGCTCACCGGGTGGTCGGCGAAGCCGCTGTAAGCCTTGCCGGCCTGCTTCTCGGCGTCCTCCTTGAAGCCGCGGTAGTCGGTGACCAGGATGGCCAGCACGCGGCGGTCCGTGCCGTCCTTGCCCTCGGTCTGCTCCCACGAGCAGGTGGTTGACGGCACGAGGTCGTCCGGCTTCGACTTGGCCTTGAGGAAGAAGTTCGTGGTGTGCGCCTGCGCCTGGGTCTGCTCGCTGATCTTGCACTCGGGCGGCGGCTGCTGGCCGCTCGCCGCGCTGCCCTGCGCCTTGGAGTACGCGGAGTACAGGTAGAAGAAGTAGCCGCCCGCGCCGAGCAGCACCACGACGACGATCGCCAGGGTGACGATCAGTCCGGTGCGGCTCCTGCGTTTCGGCTGGCCGTACTGCGGTGGCTGGCCCGGCTGCGGCTGGCCCTGTTGCTGCTGGCCCTGCTGCTGCGGGTAGCCGTACGGCGGCTGGCCCTGCGGCTGCTGTCCCCAGCCCGGCGGCGGTGGTGCGGTCATGATCCCCCCTGGGATGAGCGCGGTGTGTCCGCGCGAGAGTCTGTCATCCGCGTATCCCCGCTGTTACCCAGAGTGGGGTTTTCCGGTCACCTAGTGGTGGTCCGGGTCGCGTTGAATCTCCCCCGATCAGGTGACCGGAACCCGTTGACAGCCAACCGGGCACACCAGCTACGATTCCCTTGTTCGTTCGAACGTATGTTCGATAACCAGGGTGGCCACCCTCGCGGACCGGCCATCCAACCACCGACTTCCTCACGGTGGTCCGTGCTTCAGGGGTGCTGCACGGCACACAGGAGGAGGGCTGGTGTCCAGGTCGGCTACGGCGTCGTTGACTGCGCTCCACGGGGTGAGTGCGGCCAGCGGGCTGACCACGACACCGGCTGATGTGGTCACGGGGCGGGTCCTGCCGGTGCACGCGGAACTGGCAGGCCTGCTCCCGTGGGGAGGATTGCGGCGCGGCAGCACGGTGTCGGTGCGCGGATCGACATCGTTGCTGCTGGCGCTGCTGGCCGTGGCGACGGCCGAGGGTTCGTGGGCCGCGGTGGTCGGCCTGCCCAGCCTCGGCGTGCTCGCCGCAGCCGAGCTTGGTGTGGCGGTGCACCGGCTCGCACTCGTCCCGCGCCCAGGGGCGGAGCTGGTCGGGGTGGTCGGCGCACTGCTCGACGGAGTGGATCTCGTCGTGGTCGCCGTCCCGGAACACTCCCAGCAACCCCACGGCCAGCGTTCCCACAGCAGGTCATCCCGCCCGCAGGTGATCACCGCCGATGTGGCTCGACGGCTCTCGGCCAGGGCACGGCAACGGCGGTCCGTGCTCATCCCGCTGGGGCCGTGGCCAGGGGCCGACCTCGAGGTCAGCTGCTCGGCGGGGCAGTGGCGCGGCCTCGGTCACGGTCACGGGCTCCTGCGGGAGCGGGACGTCGTGGTCAGCACCAGGGGCCGCGGCGCAGCGGCCCGCCCGGTGCGCCTCGACCTGCGGCTGCCCACCGAGGGCGGCTCGGTCCGACTCACGCAGGAACCGGTGCCGCAGTCGTTGATCCCCGACACCCTCGGCATCCCCGACGCCCTCAGCACCGCTGACGCTCTCGACACCGCCGGCAGCCGGGGCAACACCACTGGCAGCCCGGGTGCCTTCAACACGGCCGGCACCCCGAAGCGAGGTGACCTCCACCTTGCCTAACCAAGTCCTCCCCAACCAAGTCCTCCCCAACCAAGTCCTCCGCGCCCACGGTCCGGCCTCGGCGGCCTCGGCGGCCTCGGCGGCCTCGGCGGCCTCGGCGGCCTGGGCACCGGCCAGGCAGCGCCGCACGCTGCCCTCGCCGACGGAGCTGACCTGGGCACAACTGCTCGGCCCCGTCGCGGCTGGGCCGGCGCGGGGTCGGGTGCTTGGTCCTATCGCGGCTGGATCAGTGCGGGGTCGGGTGCTTGGTCCCGTCACGGTTGAGCCGGCGTGGGAGCGCGTGCTTGGCTCCGTCGCAGCTGGGTCGGCGCGGGAGCCTGTGTCTGGCTCAGCCGCTCGGCGGCGGGGTGGTGCGCCGCTCGGCGTCGCGCCCCTCACCGCTGTGCCCCTTACCGCTGTGCCCCTTACTGCGCCGCCCCTTACCGCTGCGCCGCTTGGGGGTGTACGGCCTGGGCGCGCGCGGGGCGGCGTCCGGTGGGGTGGCCTTTCGTCGAGCGCGCTGGATCAGCCATATTGCGACGCCGGCGAAGACCAGGTCGCCGGCGGCGATGGCGGCGCCCCAGCCGTACTGCCCGGCGAGAGTCGTGGCCGACCAGCCGAGCCAGCCGGCGATCGTCCCGGCCAGGACGATCCCCCGGCCGGCGAACAGCGCCATGATCGGCGGCACGCTCACGACCACCCCCAGGGCGGCCACCACCACTTCGGGGATCGTGTAGCTGTGCTGGAACCGGCTGCTCGACCTGGGCGGGCCGCCGGTCATCAACATCGGCAGCAGGAACAGGATGGGGACCAGCCCGAGGCCGCGAACCCACAAGGGCAGCCGGCTGGCGTAGTGGCCCTTGCGCGGTCCGGTGCTGTCGCCGAGTTCCTCCTCGTTGGCGCGGCCGTAACGCTGGACCCACCACAGGACACCAACCACCGCCGCCGCCGTGATCGGGCCGCTGATCCACAGCGGGAGGACGTCCTTGTTGAGGACGGGAGCGCTGCTGCTGGAGCCGCGCAGGCCGATCAGGAACGAGGCGGACACAGCGATGAACACGATCAGCCCGATGATCCCGGCGAACACCCCGAGGCAGCCGAGAAACGACAGATCCTGCGGCGATGTCGGTCGTCTGCCACGCCTGTTCATGGCGCGCATGTTAGGCCAACCGGCCTCCTGACCTGGGGCAATCGCCCGAAAAACCCCGGCCACCCCGAGAAGCACGGCGAACAGATGCCTGGTGAACCGTCCGACCGAACCCCACCTGCCCAGACGTTGGTCGTCTGGTGCCCCGACTGGCCGGTGGTCGCGGCCGCCGCCGAGGCCGGGCTGCCGCCCCAGATCCCGGTCGCGGTGCTCGCCGCCAACCGGGTGATCGCCTGCTCGGCCGTGGCCAGGGCCGAGGGAGTTGCCAGGGACATGAGCAAGCGCCCGGCCCAGGCCCGCTGCCCCGAACTGGTCGTGTTCGAGGACGACCAGGGGAGGGACGCGCGCCTGTTCGAGCCGGTGGCCGCCGCCGTCGAGGATCTCGCGCCGGGCATCGAGGTGTACCGGCCGGGAGTGGTCGCGGTGCCGGCGCGCGGTCCGGCCGGATACTTCGGCGGCGCCGAGGCGGCGGCCGAACGGTTGGTCGACCACGTCGCCGCGGCGGCCGGAGTGGAGTGCCAGGTCGGCGTCGCGGGCGGCCTGTTCGCCGCGACGCTGGCCGCGCACCGGGGGCTGGTCGTCCCCGACGGCGATACCGCGGCCTTCCTCGCGCCGCTGGGGATCGGCGAGCTGGACCAGCCGGCTGAACGACGCGGCAAGGGCCGGACCGAGCTGGTCGACCTGTTGCGCAGGCTCGGACTGCGGACCCTCGGCGCGTTCGCCGCGGTGCCCGAGCGGGACGTCGCGTCCCGGTTCGGCGGCCCAGCCGTGCTCGCGCACCGGCTGGCCAGGGGGCTGGAGGAACGCCCGCCCGCCCGCCGTCGCCCGCCTGCCGACCTGGCGGTCACCGAGGAACTCGATCCGCCGATCGAACGGGTCGACACGGCGGCCTTCGCGGCACGGGCGCTGGCCGAGCGGTTGCACGAGAAGTTGGCCGGCAGAGGACTCGCCTGCACCCGGCTGGCCATCCACGCCAGGACCGAGCGGGGCGAGGAGCTGTGCCGGGTCTGGCGGTGCGCGGAACCGCTGACCCCGGCGGGCCTCGCCGACCGGGTGCGGTGGCAGCTCGACGGCTGGCTCACCGGCCGGGGCCTGCGTCGGACGGCCGGGCCGAGCGCCGGCCTGACCCTGCTGCGGCTGGACCCCGAGGAGGTGGTCGACGCGACCGCGCTCCAGCTGGGGTTGTGGGCCGGGGCGGGCCAGGACCAGGGGGAGAACGCCGAGCGGGCCGGTCGGGTTCTGGTGCGGGTGCAGGGAATGCTCGGCCCGGAGGCGGTGGTCACCCCGGTGCTCGGCGGCGGGCGCGGCCCGGCCGACCGGGTGCGGCTGGTGCCGTGGGGCGACGAACGCAGCCCTGGGACGGATCCGGAACTGCCGTGGCCCGGCCGGCTGCCGCCGCCGTTCCCGGCCACGGTGCCCGACGAGCCGATCCCCGTGCAGGTGTTCGACGAGGAGGGGACGGAGGTCGGGGTGACCGGGAGGCACCGGTTGACCGCCGAGCCGTACCGCGTGGCGGTGGACGGGAGGCCGCCGCGTCGAGTGCGCGGCTGGGCGGGCCCGTGGACGGCTGACGAGCAGTGGTGGGAGCCGGCGAAGGCGCGCAGAAGGGCGCGGATCCAGGTGGTGCTGGCCGGGGAGCCGGGGAAGACGGAAGAGACGGCGTTGCTGCTGGTCCGCGAGGGCGGCCGGTGGACTGTGGAAGGGGAGTACGACTAGCCATGTCCGAGGACTTCTTGACCGAGGTGACCAAGCTGCTGGCCGGTTTGGAAACGCCCTGCCCCGAGCTGCGCGTGGACAGGGACGGAAGCAGGGACAGGAACAGGGATTGGGGCGTGGTCGGGGACGGCGCGGGTCCGGCTGTGTCGTGGCCCGGGTTGCGGGTCGGTGGGGATGGTGGGGATGGTGCCGGTCCAGCGTCGGCCTATCTCGAGTCGCTCCGTCCTGAGTCGGCCCGTTCCGAGTCGTCGTGGGTCGAGCCGCGCGTTGGTGGGGACAGTGCGGGTTCGACGGCGCCCCGCCCTGAGCCGCACGGTGACCGCGCGGGCCAGGCCGTGCCCCATCCCCAGCTGCGTCCCCGTCCACGGCCGCGCAAGAACAGCGCAGGCTCGGGTGTGCCGTGGCCGGGGCTGCGGATCAGCAGGGACAGCCTTGGTTCGATCCCGGCCTATCCAGCCGCGTTCGGGTGGAAGCCCTTGCCGCCCAACGTGATCCCGTTGCCCCGCAGTCCGCACGGCGAGGCCTGATGGGCTGGAACAACCCACCCATCCGGTGGGGCGAGCTGGAACGCGCGTTGTCCGGTCGGCCGCCGTTGCCGGGCCAGCAGCCCGGCGACGGCAACGACAGCCCGGCGTGGACGCGGCACCGGGACAGGTACTCGCTGCCCGAGGACATCGACCTGCCCGGCGCGGACGACCTCTGCGGCGTCGCGCGGGAAGACCGGCCCTCCGCCGCGTCGGAACGGCGGCCCTACGCCGAGCTGCACTGTCATTCCAACTTCAGTTTCCTCGACGGCGCCAGCCACCCGGAGGAACTGGTGGAGGAGGCCGCCAGGCTCGACCTGGACGCCATCGCGCTGACCGACCACGACGGCATGTACGGGGTGGTGCGTTTCGCCGAGGCGGCAAAGGAACTCGGCGTGCGCACGATCTTCGGCACGGAGCTGAGCCTGCACCTGCCCGAGCCCCAGAACGGCATCGCCGACCCGGTGGGCGAACACCTCCTGCTGCTGGCCGACGGAGCGTCCGGCTACCACGCTCTATGCAGGACCATCACCACGGGCCAACTGGCCGGCTATCCCGAAGAGTCCGACAACAACAGCAACCACCACGAGCACGACGCGAACCACTCCCAGAAGGGGCAACCGGTCTACGACCTGGACCGGATAGTCGCCGAGACCAGAGACCACTGCCTGGTGCTCACCGGTTGCCGCAAGGGCGCGGTCCGCCGCGCGCTGCTCCGCGACGGCCCGGCCGCGGCCGCCGACGAACTCCGCCGCCTCGTCTCGATGTTCGGCCGCGACAGGGTCTTCGTCGAGCTGATCGACCACGGCCTGCCCGAGGACAGCACGCACAACGACCTGCTCAACGGCATGGCGCGGGATCTCGGCCTGCCGACCGTGGCCACCAACGCCGTGCACTACGCGACGACCCGGCGCGCGCGGCTGGCCGCAGCCATGGCTGCGGTGCGGGCGACCAGGGGACTGGACGAGATGGCCGGCTGGCTGCCGCCCGCCTCCACCGCGCACCTGCGGTCCGGTGCGGAGATGGCCGAGCGGTTCCGCCGCTATCCCGGCGCGGTGCAGCGGGCCGCGTTGCTCGGCGTCGGCTGTGCCTTCGATCTTCGGCTGGTCGCCCCGAAGCTGCCGCCCTTCGACGTGCCGCAGGGCCACGACGAGGACAGCTACCTGCGCGACCTCACCTACACCCGCGCGCCCGCGCGGTTCGGCACCGCGACGGAGAATCCCCGGGCGTACCACCAGCTTGAGCACGAGCTGAGGGTCATCGAAGGCCTCGGCTTCCCCGGTTACTTCCTCGTGGTCGAGGACATCGTGCGGTTCTGTCGGAACAACGACATCCTGTGTCAGGGCAGGGGATCGGCGGCCAACTCCGCGGTCTGCTTCGCGCTCGGCATCACCCAGGTCGACGCGGTGCGGCACGAGCTGCTGTTCGAGCGCTTCCTGGCGCCTGCGCGGGACGGCCCGCCGGACATCGACCTGGACATCGAGTCCGACCGCCGCGAGGAGGCCATCCAGTACGTCTACCGGAAGTACGGCCGCTTGCGCGCGGCGCAGGTCGCCAACGTCATCACCTACCGGGCGCGGTCGGCGGTGCGGGACATGGCGCGGGCGCTCGGCTACACCGCCGGCCAACAGGACGCGTGGAGCAAGCAGATCGACCGTTGGGGTCCGCTTGAGTCCACAGTGGACGAAAGCGATATCCCGAGACCGGTGCTCGAACTGGCCGCGCAGTTGGAGAACTTCCCGCGCCACCTCGGCATCCACTCCGGCGGCATGGTGATCTGCGACCGCCCGGTGAGCGAGGTCTGCCCGGTGGAGCGCGCCAGGATGGACGACCGCACGGTGTTGCAGTGGGACAAGGACGACTGCGCGTCCATCGGCCTGGTCAAGTTCGACCTGCTCGGGCTCGGCATGCTCTCCGCCCTGCACTACGCGATCGACCTGGTGCGCGAGCACGAGGGCGTCCACGTGGACATGGGCGCGCTCGACCTGACCGACAAGGGCGTCTACGAGATGCTGCAACGGGCCGACTCGGTCGGCGTCTTCCAGGTGGAGAGCCGCGCCCAGATGGCCACGCTGCCTCGGCTGAAGCCGAAGAAGTTCTACGACCTGGTGGTCGAGGTCGCGTTGATCCGGCCAGGCCCGATCCAGGGCGGGTCGGTGCACCCCTACATCCGCCGGCACAACAAGCTGGAGGATGTCACCTACGACCATCCGCTGCTGGAACGCGCGCTGCGCAAGACGAAGGGCGTGCCGCTGTTCCAGGAGCAGCTGATGCAGATCGCCGTCGACGTGGCCGGGTTCAGCCCGGCCGAGGCCGACGAGCTGCGCAGGGCGATGGGCGCGAAGCGGTCCACCCAGCGGATGGAGCGGCTGCGCGAGCGCTTCCACGCCGGGGCCGCCGCCAACGGGATCACCGGTGAGCTGGCCGAGCAGATCTACCGGAAGCTGTTGGCGTTCGCCAACTTCGGCTTCCCGGAGAGCCACGCGCTGAGCTTCGCGCACCTGGTGTTCGTCAGCGCCTGGTTCAAGCTGCACCATCCCGCCGCGTTCTGTGCCGCGCTGCTGCGGGCGCAGCCGATGGGGTTCTACTCGCCGCAGTCGCTGGCGGCCGACGCCCGCCGGCACGGCGTCGAGGTGCGCGGCCCGGACGTCAACGCGAGCCTGGCGCATGCCACTCTCGAACCGAGGACACCGGACAGCTCGGAGCAGGCCGTGCGGATCGGCCTCGGCGTGGTGCGCGCCATCGGCCAGGATCTCGCGGAGCGGCTGGTCACCGAGCGGCGGCGGGGCGGCGACTACCGGGACATGGCCGACCTGGCCAGGCGGGTCCGGCTCAGCACGCCGCAGGTCGAGGCGTTGGCCACGGCTGGGGCGTTCGGCTGTTTCGGCGTGGACCGGCGGCAGGCGCTGTGGGCGGCGGGTGCGGTGGCCGGCGAGCGGCCGGATCGGTTGCCCGGCACCACTGTCGGCCTGCGCGCGCCCGCGCTGCCTGGGATGGACGAGGTGGAGCTCGCGGTCGCGGATGTGTGGGCGACCGGCCTGTCGCCGGACAGCTTCCCGACCCAGTTCGTCCGCGGCCGGCTCGCGTCACTCGGCGCGCTGCCGGCCGCCGAGCTTGCCAAGGTCGACGACGGCAGCCGGGTGCTGATCGGCGGCGCGGTGACCCATCGGCAGCGGCCGGCCACCGCGGGCGGGGTGACGTTCCTCAGCATCGAGGACGAGACGGGCATGGTGAACGTGGTCTGCTCACCCGGCCTGTGGGCGCGCTACCGGCGGGTGGCGCGGGCGAGTCCCGCGCTGCTGATCCGGGGTGTGGTGGAGAAGGCCGACGGCGTGGTGAGCCTGCTCGCGGACCGATTGCAGCATCTCGATCTCCGCATTCCGTCCCGCTCCCGCGACTTTCGTTAGCCGCTTTCCCGTCAGTCGGATTCCGTCAGTCGGGTTTCCGTCGGCGCGATTTCCGTGAGTGGGTTTTCCGTTGGCGCGCCCGAAAACCGTTCGTCAAATGGTCCTGGAGTCTCGCGTGCCGGAACTGGTAGACCGCGCCGGCCTGACGCAGCACGCCCCGCTGATAGGCGTCGTCGAGGAAATCGGTCACCGCCAACGGCAGCCGTCCCCTTAGCGGCAGCCAAATGCGCGCCAGCGCCACCCACCGGCCCCAGGCGGTCAGGCTGATCGCGTAACCGATCCCGCCGCCGATCCCGCCGACGAGCCCCCACACGATGCCGCCAAGCACGGTGAACACGAGCGGGCCGAGGATTCCCTGGAGAAGCGCGACGGAGAGCACGCCGCCAAGCACGACCGTGAGCCCGAACACCGGCACCCACACGAGCAGTTGGAGGCCGACGGTCCTGCGGTTGGTGTTCAGCAGTTCGGTGGGGCTGGCGGCCAACCTGATGTCCAGCGGCGCCTCAAGCCAGCTCATCAGCCCGTACACGAGCCCGGCGCCGAGCCCGAAGACGAGCCCCCACACGGACGCGTCGATGAGCCCCGCCCGCAGCCACGTCTCGAGGTAGCCGGACAGGATTCCCTGCACGCCCCCGAAGACCAGGCCGTAGCCGACGCCGAACATCAGGCCGCCGGCCAGGCCGACCACGATCCGGCGGGCGAGGCGTCGCCTGACCTTCCTGGTCGAGCCCCGGAACTGGATGTGCACGCGCGAGGGCTCGAAGGTCGTGCCGCCGGGCCGGCTGGTCAGCCAGTGCATGGACCCGAAGGCGAGCCCGGCCGTGCCGCCCACGATGAGCGCGTCCGCGAGGCTGTACCGCAACCAGACGCCGAAGCCGACGTCGAACCCGCCGAGGAACCCGCCGAGGACGCCGGCGACGAGCCATTCCACGATGCCGATCAGCAGCCCGGCCAGGACACCGACCGCGGCCGCGCGCGACGAGCGGCGCATGCTCGTGCCGAGCTGCCACCAGGCGAGGTCGTGCGTGCCGAGCCGGTGGAGGTGTCCGGCGAGGTAGCCGAGCCAGTGCTCGGCGCGGTCGGGGTCCCACTGCCGGCGTCGGGGCCGGTGCTGCCCGGTGTCGGGCTGGTAGCGGTAGACGGTGGGGATGAAGCTGTCCAGCAGGTGGTCCTCGAGGGCCTCCGGAGTGCCGAACCGCCCGGTGTCCAGCAGCGTCGCCGGATCGTGGTCGGGGGTGTTGCTGTAGATCGTGCGGGCGAGCATGACCATCAGCGGCGTGGTCAGCACTGCGGCGAGGTTGACGCTGGCCGCGCTGTCGGGCCGTTCGCGCAGCTCGGCCAGCACGGGATCCCAGACGGTCGCCTCGGCCGAGGTCCTCCTGGTGGTGCGCGGCAGGTAGTTGACCACGTCCGTCAGGGTGAGGTCGACCAGCTCGACGCAGGCCGCCGAGGTCAGCACGTCCGTGCCGGCCACGGCGGCGGCATACTCGGCGGGCCGGCTGGTGAGCAGCATCGGCAGGGTGGTGGCGTTGAGGGCCTCCAGCGCGGCGCGGTGCAGGCCATGGGCGATCTCGTCGAACCCGTCGAGGACGGGCAGCACCAGGTCGGCCTCGACCAGCGCGGCGGCGAGCGTCGACCCGCCGGGGCCCGGCGCGGCCAGGCCGGGGTAGTCGCGCACGAGCTGGCCGGTCAGCCATTCGCGCAGCGAGGTGGTGGTCGGGCTCCACGAGCCGAGGTTGAAGATCACCGGCACGGCGTTCGCGCGGGCCCGCTTCCTGAGCAGGTCGAGGACGAACCGCACGGTCAGGATCGTCTTTCCCGAGCCGGCCCTGCCGAGCACCACCAGGCGGCCGGACGGTAACCGCTGGTAGGCGTCGAGGATCCCGTCCAGCTCGCCGGCGAGGTCGAGCGGGCCGGGGCGCTCGCCGGCCGGGGCGCGGCGGATGTTGGCCCAGTGGTCCATCAGGTGTTCGTCCGCAGCCTGCCACCGCACCGGCAGCGGGAACGGGTCCTGGATCTGCCGCTGCTCCTCCTCGCGCTGCCAGCGGGTGCCCACCGTCAGCGCGAGCTGGTCGGCCGTCTCGGCCAACGTGTCGTGCAGCGCCGAGCGAGACCGCCCGGCCGAGGCCCCCGGTTCCGGCCGGTGCTCGGACACGTGCCCGGTGCCGCCCGCCTCCGGCGGTGCCGACGGCTCGGGCCCGGTCGGGCCCGCCGCCGCGGCCAGCAGCTCGTCCCGATCGGCCGGGGCGAGCGCCAGCGCGTCGGCCAGCATCCGTACCGTCGCCACCCTGGGGTCGGTGCGCTCGCCGGTCTCGAAGCCGCGGATGGTCCGGACGCCGATGCCGGACCGTTCCGACAGCCGCTCCTGGGTCAGGCCCGCCTGGCGCCGCAGCCGCCGGAGCAGCGCGCCGAACTGGTTCGTCAAGCCGGCGGCCCTTCCGTCATGGCGTCTGTTCCCAGGTGCGAACTCTAGTGCTCAGTACTGATGGGCCTACCGGCCATAAACGGCCGGTTCCCTGGCCTGGCCCGTTGACCGGCCCGAACGCCACGATCAGGACTCCGGCCACATCGCGAAGAACGGGGAGTCCGCCATGGCGCCGACCACATCCGCCGACCAGCTGCTCGGTGCCGCGGTGCGTCCGGCCGCCGCCAGAATGCTCACGGTCCGCGAGCACGAGGTGCTTCGGGTGGTCGGCAGGGGCCTGACCAACTCCGAGATCGCGGCCCGGCTCGGCATCTCCGACGTCGCCGTGGCGAGCCACACCGCGCGGATCCTGACCAAGCTCGGGCTGCGCGACCGGGCCGCCGCCATCGTCTACGCATTCGACCACGGGATCGTCATCCCCGGCCAGTGGCCTGCTCCGGTCGGCAAGGGCCAGGCGGTGTGGGCGGAGAAGCCGGCGGGCCAGGCGCTGCGGATGACCTTCCGGGAGCCGGCGTTGCCGCCGGTCGCGTCGAGCGTCGTGTCGGTGTCGGTGCCCGCGCAGGCCCCGGCCCCGGTCAAGGGGCCCCGGCTTCGGCTGTCGGTGCTCGGCCAGTTGCGGGCCTGGTGCGACGACGAGCCGCTCGACCTCGGGCCGGTCCGCCAGCAGGCGCTGTTGGCCGCGTTGGCGCTGCGCCCGGACGTGACGGTCAGCCAGCGGGAGCTGCTGGACGGGGTCTGGGGGCTGGAGTCGCCGGTCGGGAACGTCGTGCCGGTGTACGTGTACCGGCTGCGCAAGTGCCTCAAGCTCGGCGACAGCAGGCCCGACTCGGTGATCAGCCGGGACAGGTGCGGCTACCGCTTCGTCGGCGCCGGGATGTCGCTCGACTCGACGCGGATGGAGGAGATCGTCGCCGAGTCGGACCGGGTGCAGCGGTCCGGCGACCTGGCCGAGGCGGTCGCCGGGTACGCGAGGGCGCTCGACCTGTTCCAGGGCGAGCCGCTGGCCACGCTGCCGGGGCCGTTCGCCGAGCTGGAGCGGCTGCGGCTGACCGAGCGCAGGATGGCGCTGTCGCTGCGGAAGCTGTCGTGGCAGCTGCGGCTCGGCCGGCACGCCGAGGCGGTCGGCGAGCTGTGGGCCCTGGTGCCGGAGCACCCGCACAGCGAGCCGCTTGCCGTGTTGCTGATGCACGCCATGTACCGCAGCGGCCGGCGGGCCGACGCGCTGGCCGTGTACACCCAGACGCGCCGCAGGCTGATCGACGACCTCGGCATGGAGCCCGGCTCGGTGCTCCGGCGGGCGCAGCAGGCGGTGCTGCGCGGCGACGACACGCTTTTCGGCGACGAATAGCCGCGCCTGCCACCGGTTTTTCCCCAGAACGGGATCAGCAGAACGGGATCGCCGGACCATTCCGGGCGATCCCGTTCCGCGTAGCCGGGAAATGCTGACTCAGGAAATGCGGCGGATGCGTCGGACGGCGAAGTAGGCCAGGAGCACCACGAGGACGAGGAAGATCCCGGTCTCGATTCCCTGGAAGGCCCAGAATCGGCTGCCCGGTTGGAAGAGCTGCCAGTTGTACGAGCCAGCTCCGACGCCCATGTCAGCGCCGCAGCTCGCGCCGGGGCCCGTCGCGTTCGGCGGGCACATGATCTCCGCGTTGGCCGCGACGAGCTTGCCGGCGGCGTCCCGGACGCCGTGCGACAGCACCCAGTCGCCGAGCGCCGTGTTCGGTTGGACGATCGCGCCCTGCACGGGGTAGGTGAGCGTTTCGGCCGGCAGGTAGTTCGGCCGGGCCAGCGTGGTGAGCGCGACTCGCACACCGACGAAACCGGCCAGGGTGGCGGCCATCGCGGGCAGCACCTTCGGCCAGACGGTGCCGGCGAACACGCCGAGCGCGACCGCGAAGAGCGTGTAGCCGATCGGCGCGAGGCCCTGCATGTCGAAGTAGAACACGTCGAAGCGGGTCAGCTGCCCTGCCTGACTCAGCGGGGTCATCCACCAGGACACGCCGAACCCGTAGAGCGCCGAGGCCACAAGCGTTGCGGCGCCGACCATTCCGAACTTCACCAGCGCCCAGTGCCGTCGGCTGATGCCCTGCGTCCAGACCAGCCGATGGGTGCCCTGCTCGATCTCGCGGGCGACCAGCGGCGCGCCCCAGAACAGCCCGACCACCAACGGCAGGAACAGGAACAGCACGCCGATCATGCCGAACACGCGGTACTGGCCGTTGAACTCGCGGAACGCCGCGTCGCAGGTGCCGGCGCCGATGGGGGTCTGGGACAGCTGGGCGGTGCCCAGCTTCGCGACGCAGTCGGTCAGCCCGAGCCGGTCGAAGGTGCCCCGCATCGCGAGGCCCGTCGGGATGATCAGCGCGGCGAGGACCGCGAGCCCGATGGCGGTGAACAGGGCCTGCTTGCGGTGTTGCCGCCAGGTCAGCCAGATCATGCCGGCACCCCCCATGCCTCGTGGTTCGTGTTCGTGTCGCCGTCGGCGAGGTAGGCCAGGATGAGGTCCTCCAGCGTGACCTCGTGCACCGTCCACGCCGGATCGTTGATGGATCCGTTGGTGCGGACCAACAAGGTGGACTGCCGGTCGGTGTGGCTGGCCCGCACGATCTCCGCGACGCCGCGGATCGGCTCGCCGCCGTGCCGGGGGCCGACCAACTGCCGGTGCCCGTCGACGATTTCGTCGACGGAGCCGGATAGCCGCGCCCGCGCGGTGCTCAGCACGATCACGTGGTCGCAGACGCGTTCGAGGTCGGCGAGCAGGTGCGAGGACAGCAGCACGGTGGTGCCGGCTTCGGCGACGCTGCCCATCAGCGACTGGAGGAACTCCCTACGCGCCAACGGGTCTAGGCTGGCGACCGGCTCGTCCAGCAGCAGCAGCCGGGGCCGTTTCGCCAGCGCGAGGGCGAGCGCGACCTGTGCGCGCTGCCCGCCGGACAGCCGGCCGACCGGCTTGTCCGGTGGGATGCCGAGCTGCGCAAGCCTGGTGCGGGCCAGCGTCGCGTCCCAGCGCTCGTTCAGCTTGCCGCCCATGGTGACCAGCTCGGTCGCGGAGAAGTCCCGGTACACCGGGGTGTCCTGGGCGACGAAGCCGATGTCGGCCAGGATGGAGGTGTTGGCGTAGGGGGATTCGCCGAAGATCCGCACCGTCCCGGCGTCGGGGCGTAACAGCCCGACGGCCAGGTGCAGGAGCGTGCTTTTGCCAGCGCCGTTGGGCCCGACGAGCGCGGCGACGCGTCCGGCCGGCAGGTGCAGCGAACAGTCCCGCAGCGCCCAGTTGCCTCCGTAGCGTTTACCCAGTTGGTCGGTCTCCAGCACCATGTCCATGTCGTGCCTCTCACGTGGTTTTCGGCTGCGGCGATTCGGCGGGGAGCGTGGCGCGCATCGTCGTCTCGACCAGGGCGGTGACGTCCTCGTGCGTCAGCCCGGCGGCCTGCGCCCGGTGCAGCCACGCCACCAGGTCGGCGCGCAGCTCGGACTGGTTGGGCAGGGACGCGCCGGCGAGGGTGCGCGTGACGAACGTGCCCACCCCCGGCCTGCCCTCCGCGAGGCCCTCGATCTCCAGCTCGCGATACGCCTTCAGCACCGTGTTCGGGTTGATCGCCAGTGACTGCGCGACGTCGCGCACCTTCGGCAGTCGGTCCCCCGGCGCGAGCAGACCCACGCGCAGGGCCTGTTTCACCTGCTGCACGAGCTGCATGTAGGTGTTCACCTTCGACCGGCCGTCCAACACGAACTCGATCACTCGCGACGGCCTCTCTGTTGTCCTATGACAGTAGGACTATGGGACAGCCTGATCGTCGGGCGACACGCTGTCAAGGTCGACTTGGGTTTCGTGGGCGGCGGGTACCGCCAGTCGGCCGCCAGGCCCGTGGTGAGCTGGGATTCCTTGGCGGGCAACGGAAATTAAGAAAAAACTAAATGGAAACTAGCTGAGCCAGCCGCCGGCGATGGTCACCGAGATGACCGTCATCGCGATCCCGAACAGCAGGTAGATCAGCACGTCGACGCCACGCCGCCGGATCGCGAGCAGGCCGGCCTGCTCGTCGGACATCAGCACCCGCAGCACCGCCGCCACCAGCAGGGCGAAGCCGATCAGCACCGCGCCCTGCCGCCAGTGGTACTGCACGATCCGGACCAGACCGCCGCCGGTGATCGCGAGCACCAGCGCGAACGGCAGGTGCGCCGCCGCGCCGGACCGCCGGTGGTGCTGCCCGCCGGCCGACTCGCCGGTGCCGGCCTCCGGCTCCCGAACTCCCGGGTTGTGCCTCATGACGCGGCGGGCCCGCCCAGCGCACGCTCGGCGATCTCGACGGTGTTGGTCAGCAGCATCGCGATCGTCATCGGCCCGACGCCGCCGGGGTTGGGCGAGAAGAACCCGGCGACCTCGCGGACGGCCGGGTCGATGTCGCCGGCGATCTTGCCATCGGCGGTTCGGCTCACGCCGACGTCGAGCACCGCGGCGCCAGGCTTGACCATGTCCGCGGTGATCAGCCCCGGCTGGCCGGCCGCCGCGACGACGATGTCGGCCCTGCGTACCTCGGCGGCCAGGTCCTTGGTGCCGGTGTGGCACAGCGTCACGGTGGCGTTCTCGGTGCGCCTGGTGAGCAGCAGCCCGATCGGGCGGCCAACGGTCACGCCGCGGCCGACGACGGTGACGTGCGCGCCCGCGATCGGCACCTCGTAGCGACGCAGCAGCGCGACGATGCCGCGCGGGGTGGCCGGCAGCGGGGCCTGCTCGCCGAGCACCAGCTTGCCGAGGCTCACCGGGTGCAGGCCGTCCGCGTCCTTGGCCGGGTCGATCCGCTCGAGCGCGGCCCCGGCGTCCAGGTGGCCGGGCAGCGGGAGCTGCACGATGTACCCCGTGCACGCCGGGTTCGCGTTCAGCTCGTCGAGTACCGCGTTCAGCTCGTCCTGGGTGGTCTCGGCCGGCAGGTCGCGCCGGATCGAGGTGATGCCGACCTTGGCGCAGGCCGCGTGCTTGCCCTTGACGTAGGAGTGCGAGCCCGGGTCGTCGCCGACCAGCACGGTGGCCAGGCCGGGCACCGCCCCGCGTTCGGCGAGCGCCGCGACCCGCTCGCGCAGGTCGTCGAAGATCGCGTCGCGGGTGGCCTTGCCGTCGAGAGTCGTCGCGGTCACGACCGCCATCATCGCAGAGCGTGTGTTCGGTCCGCTCGGCGCGTGCGGACGGCCGCGACGCCGACCGCGACCAGGGTGAGACCCGTGCCGATCAGGCTGGACGGGCCGAGCCGGTGGCCTGCGGTCGGCGCGAACAGGTCGAGCAGCAACGAGCCGACGAGCTGGCCGGACACCGAGCACAGCCCGACCATCAGCACGCCGATCAGCCGCACCGCCCCGACCGACGTGCCGATGGCGACGATCGCCAGGCATCCCGCCGTGTACAGCCACCACTGGCCGGGCGGGGCGGCCGGCGTGCCGCGCAGCAGCACGTCGACGCCGAACACGAGCAGCAGCGCGCCGAACCCCACCGCGAAGTTGACCATCGCGGCGACCGTCGTGTTGCCGGCGGCCCTGCGGACCAGGCCGTTGACCGCCTGCTGCCAGCCGACCGCCACGCCGGCGAGCGCCGGGAGCACGGCCAGCCACAGCACGCTCGGCCTGCCGAAGTCGCCGGACACCGCGACGCCGACGGCGACCACCGCGAGGGCCGCGCCGGCCACCCTCGGCCCGGTCAGCGGCTGCCGGCCAGCGGGCCCGACCCCGGCCCGGTCCACCACGAGGCTGCTCACCACCTGCCCGGCGACCACCGCGACCGTGAAGACGGCGACGCCGAGCAGCGCGATGGTCACGCCCTGGCTGGTCACCAGGAACGCGCCGCACACCCCGCCGAGGCACTGCCACCAGCGCAACCGGCCGCCGCGCAGCTCGGCGCGCAGCCGCGCCGCGCCCCGCCGGCCGGCCGGCAGCGCGGCGACGGCGGCGACCAGCAACAGCAACCCGGAGCCGAAGGTGAACAGCGCGGCGGCGACGCCGTCGCCCAACTGGGCGCCGAGCTGGCCGTTGACCCTGCCCTCCCCGGCCACCGCCAGGCCGCCGATCCCCGCGAGGGCGGCCCCGGCGACCCTCCGCACTGTGCTGAAGTCGGTCTCGGACTCGACGGCCTCGGCCTGCGACTCATCGGTGGCACGCACTGACCTAGTCTCGGGGAGTTCGACCGACCTCGATGCCCAGTTGATCAAACCCGGGCCGAATTCGACGTGACCTGTGTCGAACGCGAGGTTGTCGGAAAGTCGCCGGAACCGCGCGGGCTGTTCTAGCGTCAACTCCACACGAACGGCCGATTGAGGGGATAGCCGTGAGCGAACCAAGCGGACTCAGGGCGGAACTCGAAGCCCGCAACGCGGCGATGCGCGAGCAGGTCGACGGCCTGCTGGCCGAGCTGCGCAAGAAGACCGACGAGCTGAAGGACACGCAGGCGAAGGCGTTCGCGGTGACCGCGGACGCGGTCTCGCCCGACGGCACCGTGCGCGCCTCGGTCGACGCGACCGGCGTGCTCACCAAGCTGGAGTTCGCGCCGAGCTCGTTCGAGCGCAGCACCCCGGAGAAGCTGGCCAGGACCGCGACCGAGACGATCCTCCAGGCCGCGGGCAAGGCGCGCGCCCAGGTGTCCGAGGCGTTCGAGCCGCTCCAGGACGGCCCCTCGATCGACCTGTCCGAGATGCTGCCGGGCCTGCCGTCGATGAAGGACCTGATCCCGCCGGTCCCGCCGCTGCCGCAGCCAAGCGCGGAAGCGCCGCAGCGGCGCGCTCGCCCGGCCGATGACGACGAAGAGGGCGGCTTCATGGAGAGGACTTCGTGGTGAGCGGCGGCGGGTACGAGGTCGATGTCGCCGCGCTGCGCAGCGGCGGCGACAGCTTCACGCACACCGGCGACGCGATCGAGGCGGTCCGGTCGACGCTCCAGAACGCCCTGGACAGCGAGGGCACCTGCTGGGGCGGCGACGACTCCGGCAAGGCGTTCGTCAAGGAGTACGGGCCCAACTCGGCCAACGCGCTCGACGCCTTGAAGAGCATGGTGCAGGCCATGAACGACATACGCACCGGCATTGACCAGTCGGCTGACGCGTACGGCGGTTCGGACGCGGGCAACGCCCACGGCGTCAAGTCGACTTACTAGATCTGGGGAGCAATCCGGTGGGAATCGAGATCCCGAGCGAGGTCACCTGGCTCTTTCCGATCGTGGTCGGGCAGAGCTGGCCGGAGGGCGACGAGACCGCCCTGCGCAGATTGGCCGATGCCTGGAAGGCTGCGGCCGCCGGCATCAAGGAGACCATCGACGAGGGCAACAAGTCCGCGAGCATGGTGGTGGCCGCGCAGACCGGCCAGGCCGCGGAAAACTTCCAGGAGTACTGGAAGAAGTTCACCGACGGTGACGATTCCTACCTGCCCAAGCTCCAGAAGGTCTGCGAGCAGCTCGCGGACAGTTGCTCGAACTCCGCGCTGGAGATCGAGTACACGAAACTCTCGATCATCGCGTCGCTGATCATGCTGGCGATCACGATCGCCACACTGATCGCCAACGCCATCGAGACCTTCGGCGCGTCGACCGCCGGCATCCCCATCGCCCAACAGGCGACCAGACTCGTCGTCCAGTTCGCGTTCAAGGAACTGGTCATGGCGATCATCAAGAACGTCGTGATCTCGGTGGGTATCGACGCCGCGATCCAGGGCGTGCAGATGCTCAAGGGCGACCGCAAGAACTGGGACTGGGACAAGACCAAGGGCGCGGCCATCTCGGGCGCGATCTCGGGCGCGGTCGGCGGCCTGTCCGCGGGCGTCAAGCTGCCCGGCACCGGAATGCTCGGCGCGACCGCGTTCGGCGCGGCGAAGGGCGCCGTCGAGGGCGTCGCCATCACCGGCCTCACGGCGGCGGCGACCGGCCAGTCGATCGACGCGAAGGGCCTGCTGTTCGGCGCCACCTCCGGAGCAGTCGGCGGCGGCGTCGGCGGCGCGGCGGAGCACCTCAAGGTCGACCCGGTGCACGTCGGGACGCCGCCTGGTGAGTCGGCGCCGACCGGCGCGCCCGGCCACGGGTCCGGCTCCGGCCACGAGCCGGGCAGCGGCGAGTCGGGTTCTGGTTCTGGCTCCGGCTCGGGTTCTGGTTCCGGCTCTGGCTCGGGTTCCGGCTCCGGCGGGGGCCACGTGTCCGAGCCGCCGACCGTGCACGAGCCCTCTGGGACCGGCGGCGGTTCCGGCTCCGGTGGCGGCACCGGTGGTGGCACGGGCGGCGGCGGCACCGGTGGCGGCGGCGCGGTCAACCGCGAGGGCCTGAACCCGGTCGGCACCCACGAGTCGCCGAGCACCAGCACCTCGGGCGCGACCGCGACCGCCGAGCCGAGGGTGCGCGAGACGCCGACCATCGGGAGCAACGGCGGCGGAGAGCAGCACGTGCCCTCCGGCGGCGGAGGGATTCCTTCGCAGGGCGGCGGCGGGTTCTCCGCGCCGGGCGGCTCCGGCGGCCACGCGTCGACCGAGTCGAGGCCCTCCACGGGATCCACCGGGTCGACCGGGTCGTCCGGCGCGAGCAGGCCGAGTGTCGCGGAGCGTCCGGCGGCCGCGTCCGAGCGTCCCGCTGCGGCGTCCGAGCGTCCGGCGGCGAGCGCCGGCACGCCGCGGGCGAGCGACCCGGCCCAGGGCAGCGCGCCACGGCAGTCCGGCGGTACCCCTGCTGGCGAGCGCGTCGCGGCCGGATCCGACCGGCCGTCGGCCGGTTCCGGCGCGCCGAGGATGGGCGGTGGCGGCGAGCGCGCCGCGACCGCGCCCGAGAACACGGGCGCGCCGAGGCAGTCCGGTGTCGGCGGCGGTGAGCGCGCGCCGATCGGGTCCGAGCGGCCGGGCGGCCAGCCGGCCGGCGGCGGCATGCGGCCGACGCCCGAGCGGCTCGGCGGCGGCGTGCCAGGCGGGTCCGAGCGCGCGCCGAGCAACTTCGCGGGCGGTTCGCACCAGACCAGCGACCGGCCCCTCGGCGGGACCGGCGCGCCGAGGACCGGCGAGCCGGCACTGGGCGGTTCGTCGAACGGAAACCATGCGCCGCAAGGGGATCCGGCCGCTGGCCGGCCGATGCCCGGCGGTTCGGCACACCCCGAGAGCCAGGCACCCGTGCCCGGCCACCCCGGCGGCCAGGCGCCGACGCCAGGAGTCCAGCACCCCGGCGGCCAGGCACCCGTGCCCGGTCACGTGGGCGGCCCGACCCCGGGAATCTCCCACCCCGGCGGCGAGGCGCCCGTGCCCGGTCACCCCGGTGGCGAACCGCGCCCGGCAGCGGCCAGCGCGGCCTCCGCGCCGGTTGACAACCGTCCGGCCCCGACCGGCGGCAACGGCTTCGAAACGCACCCCGGCGAGCAGCAACGGCCCGGCACGGCCGGTCCCGGCGGCGCTCCGGGAGGTGCGCCAGGCGGCTTCATGGGCGGCGGCGGCGCACCCGGTGGCGCGGCGGGCGGCGGAGCTGGCGGCGGTGGCCGTGGCCCGTCGGCGCAGTCCTCCAACTTGTTCGCGCACTCCGAGGGCTCGCTGAACTCCGGCGGCCCGCGCAACCAAGGCTTCACGCCGCCAGAGCAGACCGGCGGACGGCGATCGCAGGGCACCGAAGCGGCGGGAGCCAGCGCGGAGCCCATCGCGCCGAGCCGTCCCTACGGCGACGGCGGGCAGCAGCCGGCCATGCCGGAACAGCGCGGCCCAGCCAACCAGGGGTCGTCCTTCGGTCCGACCGGGGAGTTCGGCCCCACCGGCGGCGGCGGTTTCGGCCCCACCGGCGCGCAACCGCATCCCGGCGAGTCCGGCCCGCGCCCCGGCCCGGCCGCGACGCGTGCCGGTCAGGACTCCCCGCGCGTCGGCGAGAACACGCCGCGTCCCGGTGAGTCCGGTCCGCGTCCGGGTTCGGCGGCGACGCGTGCCGGTCAGGACACGCCGCGCGTCGGCGAGAACACGCCGCGTCCCGGTGAGTCCGGTCCGCGTCCGGGTTCGGCCGCGATGCGTGCCGGCCAGGACACGCCGCGCGTCGGCGAGCCCGGTCAGCGTCCCGGTGAGGCGACACCGCGTCCTGGTTCGGCCGCCATGCGTGCCGGTCAGGACACCCCGCGCGTCAGCGACACCGCTCCCCGACCTGGCGACGGCACGCCGCGCCCCGGCGAGTCGGGTTCGCGTCCCGGCGAGGGGACCCCGCGCCCTGGCTCGGCGGCGATGCGTGCCGGTCAGGACACGCCGAGGGTCGGCGAGAACACGCCGCGTCCCGGCGAGTCCGGCCCGCGTCCCGGCCCGGCCGCTACGCACGTGGGCGAGAACGCCCCACGTCCCGGCGAGACCGCCCCGCGCCCGGAGGGCACGCAGCCCCGTCCGGAGGGCACTGGCCCGCGTCCCGAGGGCACGCCGCGTCCGGAAGGCACGACCCCGCGTCCCGGCGAGACCGCGCCGCGACCCGAAGGCGCGACTCCTCGTCCCGAGGGCACAGCGCCGCGCCCCGAAGGCACCGGCCCGCGTCCCGAGGGCACGCAGCCGCGCCCAGAGGGCACGACTCCTCGCCCTGGGGAGACCGCGCCGCGTCCCGAGGGCACCGGTCCTCGTCCGGAAGGCACTGGCCCCCGTCCGGAAGGCACTGGCCCGCGTCCGGAGGGCACGCAGCCGCGTCCCGAGGGCACGACTCCGCGTCCTGGCGAGAACACCCCGCGTCCCGAGTCCGGCCAGCCCGGTCGCGAGGCGCCCGCCGGCCGGCACGCGGCCGACGAGGCTCCCGGTCAGCGTCCCGAGGGCCAGCGCCCAGAAGGCACGCGTCCCGAGGGCTCGCCGGCGCACGAGCAGCCCGCCGGCCAGCACGAGCAGACCGGCACTCCGCACGAGCCAACCAACGGCAACCACCTGGTCGACGAGAACCTGCAACACGCTGCGGCGCAACACGAAGGCGCGACCGGCGAGCACCAGTGGCCGGACCACCCGACCGACGGCCAGCACGCCCCGGCCGGGCACGAGCCCGACCTCGCGCCGGCTTCTCGCGGCCCGGCTCCCGACCCGAGCAGCCTGCCGCACAAGAACTTCGACGGCGACCCGATGGGCCTGCACGAGCACGCGCAGCCCGGCGACTTCCACTCGCTGCACGACAGCACCGGACCCAACGACCGGGTGATCGGCACCTACGACGAGCGCGCCGCCGCGCTCGTCGAGCCGGACTACACGCCGTGGGGCAAGGACCACGACAGCCGCGAGTCGTTCAACGACGAGTTCCAGCCTGGCGGTGACTTCAGCAAGACCGACTGGCCGCCGAACGAGGGCGCGCTCAAGCCGCCGGAGATCGTGGAACTGCCGGCGGGCACGGTGTTGGACCGCTTCGGCGGCCCGAACGGCGAGTTCCTGTCGCCGCTGCGCCCGGACGGCACGCCCTACGGCTACGGCGAGCGGGCGATCCTGCCGGACAGCATCGGCAACGGCTACCACGTCTACGTCCTCGACCGGCCGATCAAGGTCAGCATGGCCGAGGTCGCCCCTTGGTTCGGCCAGGAGGGCGGCGCCCGCCAGGTCAAGCTGGTGTTCGATCCGGCGCTCGCGGCCGACGGCGCGAAGAACCTGACGGTCAAGGATCTGTTCCGCAACGACATGATCCACGAGGTCGACCACATCCCGACGGACGGCAAGGTGCTGCCGGCGGAGTTCGGCACCCGGGACGCGGACGGCAACCTCCGCACCCCGCCCGAGGTCAACGTCTCCGACGCGAAGACCCCGCACCCCGACCAGCCGACGGCCACGCCGCCCGGCGAGCAGCACCCCTCGACGACCGGCGAGCACCCCACCACCGAGCCGCCGACCACCGAGACGCCGACCACCGAGACGCCGACCGGCGAGCACCCGACCGGCGAGCACCCGACCACCGAAACGCCGACCGGCGAACACCCGACCGGCGAGCACCCGACCACCGAAACGCCGACCGGCGAACACCCGACCGGCGAGCACCCCACCACCGAGTCGCCAACCCAGGAACACCCGACCGGCGACCAGCAGCACCCGGACCAGCAGCACCCGGACCAGCACGAGGCGCCGACCCACCTCACCGGCCCCAACGGCGAGATCGGCCCCGAGCTGCCGAAGGAACTCCACGCGGCGGCGGAGGTCGGCAGGGTCACGGACGGCGGACGGTCGTTCCACACCGAGGAGAACCTCCGGCGGCTGGGCGACCTGGTCGCACCCGACGCGGACGGGCGCTTCTCGCTGGACATGCACGGTGACCGCAACGGCGGGTTCATCGGCGGCAAGCATTACTCGATGGACGAGATCGAGACGCTCCTGCGGAGCGACCCGACCTACCGCGAGGGCCAGCCGATCAGGGCGTTGATGTGTGACGCGGGCGCCGACCCGCGCGGGTTCGCCGCCGAGCTCTCCCGCAGGATGGGCGTCGAGGTCATCGCGCCGGACAACCTGTTGTGGTCGGACAAGGACGGCAACGTCTACTCGGCGGGCGGCCACGAGGTCAACGGCCGCACGGAACCGAACATCCCGCCGGACGGCGGCTGGCAGTCGTTCCACCCGGACGGCACCGCGGAGCCCATCGGCGAGCACGGCTTCCCGCCCGGCCACACGCCGACCGGCGACCTGGCCGACCACTTGCAGCACGGCGACGACCACGCGCACCCCGGCGACGCCGGCGAGCACGGCCCCGGTCACGCCGACGATCTCGGGCCGCAGGCGCGGTCGGCTGATACGTGGGAGCCGCCGCTCACCCTGAACCACGAGGACGTCACGACGCTCGGCCACGACGAGTCGATCTTCCGCACGGACAAGGTGACGCTCGAACCGGACACCACCTACACCGTGCACGACGCGGACGGCAACGTCCGCAGCAAGGTGTACGTCGACGAGAACGGCAACGTCTCGGTCGAGGCGAACAATCCCAACAAGCGCAGCGAGACCAACCCGGAGATCACCCACCCGATGCCCGGGGCCGAGTACCGGGTGCACAGCGGGAATCGGGACCAGGCCTTCGTTTCCGACGGCAACGGCGGGTACGTCAGGGATAACACGGGCGGCGTCTCCAAGCCCAAGCTCATCGAAACGCCGCCGGAGCCTGTCAACCGGGAGACCAGGCAGGCCTCGATGCCGGGGGAGACGTTCAGCG
This sequence comes from Solihabitans fulvus, assembly GCF_008386585.1. GTDB lineage: Bacteria > Actinomycetota > Actinomycetes > Mycobacteriales > Pseudonocardiaceae > Solihabitans > Solihabitans fulvus. The sequence continues at coordinate 55,201 of NZ_VUOB01000010.1, read as the reverse complement.
ACCGCACCGACCTGCCCAAGAACACCCGCATCACGGTGGAAGACCACGACGGCAACCACCAGGCGACGATCCAGACCGACGCCAACGGTGCGGTCAAGTGGGTGAGCGCGCCGGAGCGGATCGACGGCGTCGGCGCCAACCCCGAGCTGGCGAACCAGATCAAGGACACCAACTACCGCGTCGAGAAGGGCCCGCTCTACCAGCAGTACCGGGTCGAGGCGAACGGCCACTCCGAGCCCGCGGTGCCCGACAACCGGCCGACGGCGACCAAGACCACCGACGTCGACTCGACCGCCCCGAAGAAGATTCAGGGCCTTCAGCCGACCGACCGCACGGCCTTCAGTGACAAGCAGGAGACCGCGGCCGGCAAGCCGAAGCTGGACGCCAACACCGAGTACAACGTGAAGGACAAGAACGGCCAGCCAAGGGGCACGTTCATCACGGGCGACGACCGGCGGATCGAGTACATCGACACGCACTCCGGGCAGCGCGCCAGGACCAACCCCGAGATCGGCAACGCGCCGGCGCACGCGCAGGTCACGCCGGACGGCTTCTACGGGATCACCGGGCGCGACGGCACCCCGATGGGCAAGGACCCGGCCAGCGGCTGGCCTGCGCCGGCCAAGGGCGAGGTGGAACTCACCCAGTCCGAGGGCCGCGACGCCAACAACAAGAAGATCAAGGTCGTCACCCCGACGGACGGCGACACGACGCATTGGACGGCCGACCAGCAGCGCGACGCCCTCTCGCCGTTCGGGGGCAACAAGACCTTCTCGGACCGGGAGCTGCCGCCGGACACGCGTTTCAACCTCGTCGACGAGGACGGCCACGGGTACGGCACGTTCCAGACCGACGCCAACGGCGAGGTCGCGTTCGTGCACACCTACGCGCCGTTCAACGCGGACCTCAACAACCTCCCGCCCAACACCACGGTCCGCGTGGACGATGGCGCGACGATGTTGCGGACCAACGAGAACGGCCACACGGAGGCCACGACCAGCAGGCTGGAACCCGGCAACAACATGGACATCCGCCGGGACGAGTCGGCCCAGGGCGAGGTCGGTCGGCAGGCCGGCCGGGAGGTCCAGATCGACAAGGCAACGGGCCTGCCCAAGACGCACCTCGACCGGCAGTCTGGTCTGCAAGTGGAGGATCTCAAGAACGTGGCCGACGGCGGTCACCACAAGGGCAACGAGTTCGGTGGTCCCGGTGAGGGCGGCAACCAGTCCACCCAGCAGCGCGACCAGAACCAGGCCAACAACCGGCCTGCCTTCGTCCCGGAGGAGACCTGGTGGCAGATGGAACGGGACGTGAGCGACTTCCTGGATAACGGCGGTAAAGTCGATCAGTTCAACACGTTCGCTCTGTACGACCCCGGAGCGGATGTGCCGCACACGTTCGAGGCACGCTGGGTGCAAGAGTGGCCGAACGGCGACGTCACGATCACGATCAGGAGTTACCTGAATGAGCACAATGCCGCCCTCTGGCCAGCCAACTTCTGAGCAGCTGCGGCGCCAGGACCTCATGCAGCAGATCGGCATCGCGTTGCTGGATGTCGCGCCGGACAACTGGCGGCGCATCGACCTGCTCGCCAGGATGACCTCGACGGTCCAGGACCTCGCGCTGACCGTGTACCTGGCGGACACCACCACGCCCGAGGTGGTGCCGCCGCGCGGCATCGGCGTCGCGCTGGCGGAGCTGCGCCAGCTGATGTACGAGCCGGGGCGCGGAACCTGGTTCTCGGCCCGCTGCACCATCGACCCGCCAGGGAAGTTCAACATCAGCTACAACACGGATCACGACCCGAACTGGAACCCGCCGCTGCTTGCCGAGCCGTGGGTCCGCGACCTTCAGGCGTACCCGAGGGACGACGAGCACACCCCGGACTGGCTGCGTGCGAAGCTGACCGACGCGCGCCGTGAGGAGCAGAACTGATGACCGCGCCGCAGGGGCCGCTGCACCCGGAGGAGCAGACAGAGCTGCTCCGCTCGCTCACCGTCCTGTTCGTGCACGCACTCCCGGGTGACTGGGGCCAGCTCTGGGTGGACTTCCGCTCGGTCGGCAGCCACGTCGAGCTGACCGGCACCGTGCTGAACGTCTTCGGCCACACGGACGAGTGGACTCCGCCGGACGAGGCGGTGGCGTACTTCACCCGGCTCCGCGCCGGCATGTACCGGCCGGGCGAGGGCACCTGGACCAGCGCCAAGTACCACCTGGCCCACCCGGACACGTTCTCGGTCGACTACGACTGGAAGAACGAGCCCGACTTCGACCTGCCGGTGTCGCAGGCCTACTTCCGCGAGGAGCTGGCGACCTTCCCGCGCGCCGAGGAGAACATCCCGGAGTGGCTGCGCGAGAAGGCGGGCCTCGGCCCGGCGCCGGAGCGGCCTGCGCCCGCGGCCCGGTCGGGCTTCTACCTCGCCCCCGTGTTCGACGGCACCTCCGAGCAGGGACAGCCCGTCGTCGACCGTCCCGCGATGCACCCGCAGGACCTGTCGGCGGTCCTCGACTACCTCAAGAGCGCGCCGGTCGTGCTCGCCGCGCGCGGCTACGGCAGGAACGCGTTCGCGCCCGACGCCGAGCCGACCGTGCCGCTGACCTACCACACCGACGGCACCTGGGTGTGGGCCGGCGCGACCCCGTACTACCTGGAGACGCGGCGCGTGCCGCCGCCCCCGCAGCTGGTCAAGCACATCCGCGAGCTGCACCACCAGGTCCCCGAGGTCGACGAGGACACCCAGTCGGCCGCGATCGCGGTGGCCACCGGACAGGCCGAGCCGCTGCCCATCCCGCCGTACCAGCCCAGGGTGATCGACGACCGCGAGCGCGGCGTCCTGGACAAGCTGCGCAGGCGGCTGGACAAGTTCCACGTCAGGCCGCACGAGTACGCGATCCTGGAGCCGAAGCCCGACGCCATGGTGCTCGAGCCGGTGCCGGACGGCGAAGGCTGGCAGATCAGCTACTGGGACCCGGACCGTGGCCCCAGCCCGAGGGGCGTCTACCCGAACGTGGGCTCGGCCGCGACCTGGCTGCTCGGCGACCTGCTCTTCCAGGAGGAGGAGGACGGCACCCGGGAACGGTTCTGGGCGTCGCAGCAGGCCGCCGATCCCCAGGCCGCGCCTGCCCAGCCCGTCCAGGCCCCGGCAATCGTGCCGCTGCCCGACGAGCCGCCGCTGTCGCTGTTCAAGGACCGCCAGCAGGTGGAGCTGCCGGCCGGCACCGAGGTGGACCGGTTCGGCTACTCGACGGGCAACCTGGCCTACGCGGCTGGGACCCGCTACGCGAACCGGTCGCTGCCGCCGGACTGGATCAACCGGGGCTACCACATCTACCGGTTGGAGCGCCCGCTGCCGGCGGTCACCGGCGTCGCGGTGCCGTGGTTCGGGCAGCCCGGCGGCGGCCGCGCGTTCCTGCTGCCGCGCTCGATCGAGGACCTCCTCGCCGACGGCAGCCTCGTGGAGATTCGTGAGGCGACGACCCAGCCGCCTGCTCCGCAACAGTGATCAAGCATTGTGCCTGGTAGGGAGCCTGTGTTAGAAGTGGGCAGCGGGTCGTCGTGTGGACCCGCTGCCCTTCGGGGGAAGATGTGCTGGTGTCCGAGCCCACGCCGTTGAACCCAACCGAGCAGGACGCCCTGGTCAAGCAGATCGGGCTGACCCTGATGCGGGCCGCTCCCGACGACTGGCGTCAGGTCGTCGCGGAGTACCGCGCCACGGGGCGGTACTTCGAGCTGGCCGCCGAGCTGCACGCCGCCGACGGCTCCGTCCGGGGCTGGACGGTGCCCAAGGAAGTCGCCCCGCTGTTCGCCCGGTTGCGCGCCGGGATGCACCGGGAGGGCCGGGGCAGCTGGTTCAACGCGCGCTACAACCTGGACTACCCGTCCAGCTACAACCTGGACTTCGATCGCGCCGAGCCGAACTGGCAGGCGCCGCCCCCGCCCCAGGCGTACTTCGACGAGCTGCGGTTCTTCCCGCGCACCGAGGAGAACGTGCCGGACTGGCTGCGCCGCAGGGTCGTCCCGCCGCAGCCGGTCCCGCCGCAGGCCGGGCCGAAGCCGGGGCGCAGCTTCCGCACCGCGCGGGTCTTCGACGGCGCTGGCGCCGACGGTCGCCCCTCGGTCAACCGGCCCCCGGTGCCCGAGCACGAGCGCGAGCTGCTGCTCGACTACCTCGACCGCGCTCCGGTCGCCGTGGCGGGTCGGGGCTACGACGCCGACGTCCTCGACCTCGCCGCACCCTCGGTGGTGCCGGTGGCGTTCCAGACCGACGGCAGCTGGATCTGGCCCGCCGCGGTCGGCTACTACCTGCGGACGTACGGCGTGCCGCCGGAGCCCGAGCTGGTCGACCGGATCAGGGCGAACGACTTCCGCGCGCCGGAGGTGCCCGAGGAGGCGAGGGCCGCCGCGGCGGCCAGCCTCGGCGCGCCGCCGGCCCCGCGCGACACCGCCATCGAGCCCGCCAAGCCCCGGCCGGACGCCGCCTCGCCGCCGCACGCCGACGCACACGGCCAGGCGACGGCCCTGCTGGCCACCCAGGAGCCGCGCGAGCACGCGCCGGCCTCAGACCCCGGGGCCGAGGTTCCCGGCGGCCTGGAGGGCGTCGAGGACACCGCGTCCCTGCTCGGGCTCTCGCCGTCGTTGGCCGAGCACGAGCGGGCGCTGAGCGAGCCCGAGGTCGGCGAGCCAGGGCTGTCGGCCGAGGAGCCCGCCGAGGACTGGCACTCCGCCGCCGACGAGGGCACGGGCGTCGAGGCAGGCGACACCCACGCGCTGTCGGCCGACCCGTTCGGCCAGGACTACGTGGCGCACCGGGACGAGCTGCCGGAGGGCGGGCACGAGCACGACGAGGTGAGTGCCGACCACGCCGAGCCGGTGGAGGCGGTCCACGGCCGTCACCCGACCGACGACGAGCCCGGTCTGAGCCACGCGGAACCGGGGCCCGCCGCTGACCCCGAGCCCGCCAGCCACGCGCCGGTAGACCACGACGCCGACGACCTAGGTGACCTCGCCGACCTCGACCGTCCTGGCCACGAGCACGCCGGCGGCTCCGCCGAGGCCGACTTCGAGCCGGTGGCGGCCGAGCGGCCCGCCGAGGCCGCGTCGGCGTTCGAGCGGCACGAGGACGTCGTCGCCCCGGCGGCATCGGACCTCGACGCGGCCGAGGACGACGGGCCGCCCTACCGGGTGCGGTTCGACACCGAGGACGACGACCGCGACCGAAGCAGGAACCGGCGCGTGCAGGCCAGCGATCCGGTCGACCTGTTCGCGCCGCAGCACTTCGACTCCTGGACCGAGTCCGAGGCGCCCGACTGGCAGCGCGCCGAGTCCGGCCACACCGAGTCCGGTCACACCGAGGCCGGCCACACTGAGTCCGGCCGCGCCGAGTCCGGCCGCGCCGAGTCCGGCCACACCGTGTCCGGTCACCCGGAGGCGAGCCACCCTGACGCCGGTCACCCCGAGGCCAGTCACCCCGAGGTGCTGGCGGCGCGGGCGGACCGCTCCGGGCACCGGTACCTCGACGAGCCTGCCGAGGAGCCGCAGGCGCTCGGCGCGGACCAGGGTGTCGGCTACTTCGACGTGTCCCACCGGAACCGCCGGGCCGAGCCAGCCGCAGACCGTTGGTCGGACCGCGATCCTGCGGTCGGGCGCGGTGGCGCGCCGGGCAGCGAGACGGACCGTTCCGTCTCGTCCGGCGGGGGCGACGAGCGCCCGCACCAGGTGGATTCCGCCGGCGACCGTTGGGCGGACCGTGATCCCGCCGAGGCCCGCAATGGCCGCGAGGCGCGCACCCCGGGGTCCGGGCCTGCCGCTGACCGCTGGGCTGACGCCGATCCCGCCGAGCCGCTCGACGGCCGCCAGGCGCGCACCCCGGGGTCCGGGCCTGCTGCCGATCGCTGGGCCGACGGCGATCCCGCCGAGTCGCGCGACGGCGGCCTCGAGGTGAGGTCGGGGGCCGACGCCGAGCGTGCCTTCCTCGCCGACCCCGGCCGGGACCACCCGCGCCAGTCTGACTCCGCCGCTGACCGCTGGGCGGACCGTGATCCCGCCGAGGCCCGTAACGGCCGCGAGGCGCGCACCTCGGGATCCGGGTCCGCTGCCGACCGTTGGGCCGACGGCGATCCCGCCGAGCTGCGCGACGGCGGCCCCGAGGCGAGGCCGGAGGTCGACGCCGAGCGCGCCTTCCTCGCCGACCCCGGCCGGGACCACCCGCGCCAGCCGGAACCCTCGGCCGACCGTTCGGTCGACCGCTGGGCCGACCGGGAGACCGGCGGCAGGGAGTCCGGCAGCCGCGAGTCCGGTGGCAGGGAGCATCCGCGCCAGCCGGAATCGCCTGCGGACCGCCGGTCGGACCGGGACCCGGCCGAGCGCCGCAACGGCCGCGAGCTGCCGCCGTTGCCGGAGCGGCCGAGGCTGACGCCGACCGAGGAGCAGCACGAGCTGGCCACCATGCGCCGGGTGCTCGACGAGCTGGAGGTGCCGCCGACGGCGTACAGGTTCGGCGAGCCCGCCGAGCGCGCCTGGTGGGTCCGCGCGGTCGGCGACACCTGGGAAGTGGCCTGGTACGAGCAGGGCCCGACCAACACCGTGCGCTTCGACCGGGTGGACGACGCGGCCGCGTACCTCGTCGGCAAGTTCGTCCTCGGCGGCAGCCGGTCGAGGCAGATCCCCGGCCGGCCGGGACCGCTGCCGGGCCAGCCGTCATTGCCGGGCCAGCCGCAGCTACCGGGCCAGTCGCCGTTGGCCGGGCAGCCGCCGTTGCCAGGTCAGCCGCCGTTGCCTCGGAACGGTCTTGGTCCGCAGTCGCCGCCACGCGGCCAGGCCCGTCCGCAGCGGATGCCGGTCGCCGCACCGCCTCGGCCGGAGCCGGTGCGGCAGGAGCAGAACCGTGCGGAGGCGGACGGACCGGCGCAGCCAAGGAGCTGGCCGATCAAGCCGCTGAACGGCGAACCGCCGCTGACCCTGTTCCGGCACAAGCGAATGCTTGAGCTGTCGCCCGGCGCCGAGCTGGACCGGTTCGGCGAGTTGGAGGGCAACCTCGTCTACGAGGCCGGCACGCCGTTCCAGCAGCGTTCGCTGGTCCCGTCCTGGGTGAACCGCACCTACCGGGTGTTCCGGGTGCGTCGTCCCATGGAGGTGCTGACCGGCGTCGCGGTGCCGTGGTTCGAGCAGCCCGGCGGCGGCACGGCTTTCCTGCTGCCCAAGCCGATCGAGGACCTGCTCGCCGACGGCGCGCTCCAGGAGATCCCGGCGGGCGACCCGCCGGCCTGAGCGCTCGGAGTCGAGCAGCGGGATGCCCCTGGCGCTACGGCGTCAGGGGCCGCCGAGTGAAGGCGGCGAAGGCGGTGGCGGGGAAGACGAGCATCGGCCCGCTGGGATTCTTGGAGTCGCGCACCGCCACCGCGTCGGGGAGCGGAGCCACCTCGACACAGTCGACGTCCTTGTCGTCGGCGCCGCTGCGGCTGCTCTTCCGCCACGCGATCTCGATGCAGTTGACGTTGCCTTCGTTGCCGCCGCTGTGGCTGCTCTTGCGCCACGCGATCTCGACGCAGTTGACGTTGCCTTCGTGAGCGCCGCTGTGGCTGCTCTTGCGCCAGATCAGGTCACCGGAGGCCATTCGTCGTCGCCTGCTTCCGCGTCGAAGTCGTTGGCCAGCTCGGTCATCCGCCTCAGCGAGTCCTCCTCGCCAAGTGCGAGTGCCAGCAGCCGCTCCTCACGCCGATGGTAGTCCGCGATGTCTGGGGTTTCCTCCAGGTAAATGTCGCCTGGTACGTAGACGATGTTGCGATGCTGGCCAATTCGAAAACGGACGAAGGAACCCTGCATGCCGGGGTGGCCGTGCCGCAGTCTGGGAAGTACACGGATGGTGATGTTGGTCCACGCAGCCATCTCGATCAGGTAGCCGAGTTGGGCGCGCATGACGGCTGGCCCGCCCACAGGGTTGCGTAGTGCGATTTCGTTGATGATCGCGGTATAGCTGGGTGCGTCAGGTCCGCTCAGCACGCACTGTCGAGCCAGTCGCGAGGTGACCCGATTGTCGATCTCTTGAAGGTCGGTCAGCTCCCCAATTTCGCGCATGACCGCCTCGATGTACGGCCTGGTCTGAAGCAGTCCAGGAATCAGCTCCGATTGGTAGGTGCCAATCGAGGTGGCGCGGGATTCGTAGGTGGAGATGGTCTGCAAAGCACGTTCGTATGGAGTGCTCGGTGGCTGCCAGAGGCCCGGCTTGGCGGCCTCGCGCGTGCGCCTTAGTAGGTCCGCGCGTGCGGGGCCGACAACTCGGTAGAGCGTAAGCAGTCCCGCCACATCCTCGACCTGTGGCATCTGCCGCCCTGCCTCCACATTGCAGATCTTGCTGGGGCTCGCGCCGATCAACATTCCGGCATGCTGTCCCTGCATTCCGGCCTGTTCGCGATACCGGCGCAGCTCCGCGCCGATCAGCTCGGACTGAACGGTGATGCGGTACATGGGCGACATCGCTCCATCATGGAGCCATCACCGCCGAAAAGCCCTTGGCACCAGGCACATCAACCGAAATCCACCCGAAGGTCGGAGACCGTTTCGCCGACCAAAACTAGTCGACCACCAACCCGTGCGCCCCGGCAAAGGCAACTGCCGTCCCGAGATCGATTCTCGCCCCGGCGAGTTTGGCCTGTACCAAGGCATTCGCGTCCAACTTCGCCCCGCGCAGGTCCGCGTCCGCCAACTTCGTGCCGAACATCCGCGCCCCGGTCAGGTCCGCGTCCCGCAGGTCCGCCTTGCGCAGATCCGCATCCGTCAGGTTCGCCTCGCGCAGCCGCAACCCTCGCAGGCTCAGGCCGCGCAGGTCCGCGTTGCTGAACCCCGCCAGCGTCAGGTCCGTCTCCACCAGCGTCCACGGCCGCAGCCGACACTGCGAGAACATCGACCCGAGCAGCGTGCTCGACTCGAACCGACTGTCCGCCAACACCGCCCGGTCGAACGTGCACGAATGGAACGCGGCCAGCGAATGCCGCGAATCACCAAGGTCCGCCCTGGTGAAGTCGCACCGGGTGAAGGTGCAGCCCCTGGTCACCAGACCGCGCAGATCGGCCTCGGTGAAGTCGCACTGCTCGAACGCCCGCCGCTCCCATTTCTCCCCGGTCAGCACGGCGTCGCTGAAGTCCTCGCCGACGACCTTCTCCAGCGGCTCGGTCACGGCACCACCACCACCGGACGCATCGAGTGCGCCAGCAGTCCCTTGGGCACCGTGCCGAGCAGCCCACCTCGCCGCCGCGACTTGCCGACCACGATGCAGTCCGCCTTCAGCTCGTCGGCGACCGACTCCAGCGCGGTCGCCGGGTCGCCGCGCTGGTGCACGACCTCCCAGTGCACGCCGTGCTCGCTGAGGTAGTGGCCCGCCGTCTCGCGCAGCTCGGCCAGGTACGCCTGCGCGGCCTCGGTCGCCGAGGCCATCCCCAGCGGCGTCCAGTAGGCAGCGCTGGTCACCGGCTCGACGTAGACGAGCACGAGCGTCGCGTTCTCCCGCCGCGCGAGGCCGGCCGCCCACGCCGCCGCGTTGAGGCTCGGCGGGCTGCCGTCAACGCCGACGACGACGCTGCTCACCCCGTCCTTGCCGATCTCGAACCCGGCCTTAGCAGCTTCTTCCGGCACGTCAGTGATCGTAGGCGTCAGGTCAGCCGAGTCGAGCCAGCACCTCCGTGGCGGCCCGTTCGCCCGATTGGATGGCCCCGTCGATGTAGCCGGTCCACTCGGTCGCGGTCTCCGCCCCGGCCCAGTGCAGCGGGCCGACCGGCTCCCGCAGCAGCGGGCCGTACCGGGTGAGCGCGCCGGGTGTGGCGAACGCGCCGTAGCCGCCGAGGCTCCACTGTTCGGCCGTCCAGTCCTGCTCCAGGTACGCCCGTGGGCTGCGCGCCCGTGGCCCGAAGAACTCGGCGAGGTCGTCGAGCACGGCGGCCCTGCGGTGCGCGGGCCCGAGTTTGGCCAGCGCGGTCGCCCTCGGCCCCTCGGAGAACGCGACCAGCACGCCGACCTCGCCGTGCTGCGGGGAGTTGTCGAACGTCATGTTGGTCAGCCGGTGATCGCTGACGAACTGACCGGAAAGCCCTGCGGCGCGCCAGAACGGCTCGTCGTAGACGACGTTGATCTTCAGCACCGAGCCCATCGGCAGCCGCCGCCGCAGCGTGACGTGATCGACCGGCAACGCCGGCTCGAACGCGATCCGGTCCACCAACGGCGGCGGCACGGCGAGCACGGCGGCACGCGCGACGAACTCCTCGCTCCCGGACCGCGCCAGCACCTGCCCGCCGTCCCAACGGATCGAGTGCACCGGGCACTCCGTGCGGACGGCCTCGCCGAGCCGTTCGGCAAGTAGTTCGGCGATCCGTTGGCTGCCGCCGACCACGCGCGCGTCCTGCGCGCCGCCCCTGGTGTTGATCAACGGGTCGAGCCCGCCCGCCGATGCGAAGTAGCTCAGCGCCCACAGCGCCGAGATCTCGCTCGGATCGGCGGAAAACGTTGCGTGGCAGATGATCTCGAAGAACGTGCGCCCGCCCTTGGTGCGCGCGGTGCGGCGGATCCAGCTGGCGAACGTCTCGCCGTCGAGCCGGATCGCGTCGCGGCTGTGCCACGGTTCCGCCGGGTTGATGCCGCGCAGCTGCCTGCCGAGCCGCAGCTGCGTCTGGCCGATGTCGGCCAGCGTCACCGCGCCGAGGAACGGGATCCGCGCGGACGTCTGAACGCGCCTCCCGTGGAACTCGATGATGTGCTCGCCGTCGTCGTAGGTGGGAAACGTCTTCAGGTCCAGCTCGGCGAGCAGCCCGAGCACCCGGTGCTGACCGGGGCCGACCCACTGGCCGCCCATCTCGACGACCGCGCCGTCCACGTCGGGGATCGGCGCGTTGAGGGTGCGGCCGCCGACCCGGTCGCGCGCCTCGAGAACAAGGACATCCAGTCCTTTGTGGACTAACTTTGTTGCGGCCGTGAGACCGGCCACCCCTGCACCCACCACGATGACGTCATGCATGGCACGCCCACCCCAAGTCGATGAACGTACGAAGGTATTGCGTTTCGGGTCACAGCGGAACCCGTGTGTCGCCGCGTACGGTGCTTGCGTGCTTCCTGCCGAAATGGTCGACCCTGCCCGAATCAACTGGCCGGTTCCCGAGCCCGAGCTGCCGGAAGGCGTGCACCTGGCCCTGGTGGAGGCCGCGCAGGCCGCCGCGACGGCCTATCGCGCCGCCAGGCACAGCCACGGCAGGGCCGACCTCGGCGCGACCGTGGCCGACGGCGCGGACGGCACGCCGACCATGCGGGTGGACGCCCTGGTCGAGGACGCGATCGCCGAGTCGGCGCACCGCAACGGCGTGAACCTGCTCAGCGAGGAGGCCGGTTTCCTCGACCACGGCTCGGCGGTCACGCTGGTCGTCGACCCGCTGGACGGCTCGTCGAACGCGGCGAGCGGCGTGCCGCTGTCCTGTTTCTCCGGGGTGGTGACCACCGACGGCGTGGCCAGCGAGGCGCTCACGGTCTGGCTGGACACCGGCCGCGCCTGGTGGGCGGAGGCGGGCCGGCCGACGCCGTACCGCACCAGCGGCCGGACGACCCTGGACGGCGCCTCGGTGAACCTGCACCGGCCCAAGGCCGGCAGCATGGACGGCTGGCACCGGTTGATGGGACGGATCGGGCGGCTTCGGGTGCTCGGCACCACGTGCCTTGAGGCGGCGCTGGTCGCGGAGGGCTCGATCGACGCCTTCGCCGACCCCGGCTCGGACGCGCACCGGCTCGTCGACCTGGCCGCCGCGCTGGTCATGCTGCCGTCGGCGGGCGGGGTGGTGCTCGACGTGCACGGCCGGCCGCTGACCTTCGACCCGGATCTCACCCGCAGGTGGTCGGGCGTGGTCGCGGCCACGCCGCAGCTCGGCGAGGACCTGGTCGCCGCGATCCTCGGCTAGCCGGCTGACGGCCGTCAGTCAGTCGCTGCTGGTCCGGGGCTCGACCAGGCAGTCGGGCCCCGGGTAGACCAGGCCCTCGTGCCCGTCGGCGAACCGCACCACGTACGGGGGCTCGCCGTCCTGGCCGCGCACCTCGACGATCTCGCCTTCGCGCTCCACGATTCCGACCACTCGGCTGTGCACGTGCAGTCGGTCGCCCACTGTCGCTCGCATGGCAACACACCTCCGCTGTTCGCCAGGGTAGGCCGGAACCGTTCCTCCGGACAGGCCCATGAACAGGGTGACTCAGCTGCACGCCTTCCGCAGCGTGTCCAGGTCGCTGACCTTGGAGTTGACCCAGTTCTGCACCGACTGGGGGTCGAAGTCGGAGACCTTGACGCTGGTCAGCTTCTGCGCCATGCCCTTCAGCGCGTCGCGGAGCGTGGTGTCGCCTGCCTGGTCGGCGAGCTTGCCGAGCTCCTCGGCCTTGCGGTGCGCGTCCTCGACGGACTTGGCCGGGTCGGACAGGTCCGGGGTGAACCCGCCCAGCTTCAGCGCGTCGACGCACACGCTGGCCTTGTCCTTCGCCTCGGCGGCGGCCGAGCAGCCCACCAGGCCGCCGGCCAGCCCGACCGCAGCCAGCGTGACCGCGATCGAACGTCCGTTCAGGCGCATGATGTCCCCCTGCTTCCGTGATCTTGCCGGTACTCCACGGTAGCGGGCTCAGCCGCGTCGCCGTCCGTACAGCCTGCGCACCACGTCGTCGATCGCCGGTTCGACGACCGCGATGTCGTGCACGTCGGCGCGCCCGGCGACCTCGGCGATCAGCTTCGCCGCGGTGGTCAGCTCGCGCCGGAACGCGAGGTGGTGGCGCAGCCCGCCAGCCTCGGCGCGCGCCGACACCACGCCGGGCAGGCCGTCGAGGTCGGCGACCGGCCGTTCGAGGTCCACCACCAGCACGCGCTCCGGGCTGACCTCGTCGCGCAGCTCGTCGAGCGGGCCGTCGGCGAGCACGGTGCCGTGGTCGATCACCATCAGCCGCCGGCACAGGCGCGCGATGTCGTCCAGGTCGTGGGTGGTCAGCAGCAGGGTGGTGCCGCGCCGCACGTTCAGTTCGGCGAGGAACTCGCGCAGCCGCTCCTTGGACTCCAGGTCGAGCCCGATGGTCGGCTCGTCGAGCACGAGCAGCTCGGGGGAGTGCAGCAGCGCGGCCGTCACCTCGCCGCGCATCCGTTGGCCCAGCGAGAGCTGCCGCACCGGCGTGGCCAGAAACGGTGCCAGGTCGAGGAGTTCGACGCACTCGGCGAGCCTGGCCGCGTGCTCGGTCCTCGGCACCCGGTAGATCTCCCTGAGCAGGTCGAAGCTTTCCGCGAGCGGCAGGTCCCACCACAGCTGGCTGCGCTGGCCGAAGACGACGCCGATCCTGGCGGCCAGTTCGCGGCGCTGGCGGGCCGGATCGAGCCCGCACACCCGGACGCGGCCGGAGCTTGGCACCAGGATGCCGGTCAACATCTTGATGGTGGTGGACTTCCCTGCCCCGTTGGGTCCCACGTAGCCGACGGACTCGCCGGCCGCGATCTCGAAGGAGACCGCGTCGACGGCGACGACCTTCCGATAGGTCCGCCGGAACCGGCCTGCCTGGCTCGCGACCGTGAACTCCCTGCGGAGATCGGCAACCTCGATCATGACCCCGTCCCTCGGTAGTGTCGAACGGCGAAGCGCCACAGCCATCCGGCGGCCGTCATGGCGACCAGGGCGACCACGGGTGACAGCCAGCTCACCCAGCCGGGCGCGCCGAGCGGGTCGGGCCGGCCGAGCACGGCCAGCGTCGGGTAGTAGGACACGAACGCGCCGGGCACCACGAAGGCGAGCAGTTTCCGCAGCCAGCCGCCGAACACGGTGATCGGGTACGAGGTGAACATGCCGCTGCCGTAGGTGAGCGTGTTGGGCAGTTCCGAGCTGTCGACCAGCCAGAAGGTGACCGAGCAGGCCGCGACCCAGATCGAGGCGAAGATCGCCGTGCCGGTGATCGGCGTGAGCACCACCAGGAACGCGCGCGGCGCCGTCCAGTCGATGTCCATTGTGGACAGTGCGTAGCCGAGCACGGCGAGCCCGGTCAGCGCCCGGCCGAGGCGGCGCAGCTGCACGTCGGCGACCATCAGCTGCGGCAGCGTGCCGAGCGGACGCATCAGCAGCACGTCGAAGTCGCCGCTGCGGATGTACCGCGACAGCCGGTCGAGGTCGCCGATGACGAGTTCGCTCAGCCCGAAGGAGATCGACGCGAACGCGTACATCACCAGCACCTCGCGCACCGCGAACCCGCCGAGCGCGCTGACCCGGCCGAACAGCACCAGGATCGCGATCATCTCCATGGCCTGGGTCAGCGCCTGGCCGAGGCAGTCGAGCGCGAAGGACACCCGGTAGGACAGCTGGGCGCGCAGCTTGGCGGCGATCAGCATGCGGTACAGCCGGACACTAGTGCGGTGTCCGGGAGCGTCACTAGCCACCCTGCACCACCACCCGCCGCGCCGCGCGCCGCAGCACGACCCGGCCGGCCACGATCAGCAGCACGACCCAGAAAGCCTGCCGCGCCACCAGGTTCGCGACGTCGCCGCGTTCAAGGAAGACGTCGATCGGGCTCTGCATCAGCGCAGGAAACGGGGTGTAGGACAGCGCCGTGCTCGCCCAGTCGGGGAAGAACGCCAGCGGCAGGGTCAGGCCGGACAGCAGCGCGGAGGTCACCCCGTACATGCTGAGCACGCCCCGGTTGTCCAGCAGCCAGAACGTGAGGATGCTGAGCAGGAAGCGGATGGCGAAGCTGACCAGCAGCGCCAGCACGGCCGCGACCGCGAACAGCGGCCAGGTGGTTGCCCGCTCGGGCCAGCGGAACGGGAAGAACAGGGCGCCGAACACCAGCGGCGGCAGCAGCCTGGTCAGCGCGGCGTGCCCGGCCCTGCCGAGGTCGGCGGCCAGCTGCGCGGCCTGAAGGTCCCACGGCCGGTACAGGTCGACCACGACGTCCCCGCTACGGATCCGTTCGGCGAGTTCGTTGCCGCCCCACAGCAGGACGAACGCGATCATGCCCTGGCCGAGCCACACGTAGGTCGCGGTCGACGCGCGTGCAAGGCCGCTGATGGTCGCGTGGTTCGGCGCCGCGTCGAGCGCGGCGAACAGCACGGCCACCCGCATCAGGCCGAACACGACGTTCGTCGTGAGCCCGGCAGCGGTGGCCTGTCGGTAGGTGGAGTATCGGCGGAATCCGGCGAGCGCGACCCTGGGGTAGCAGCCAAGCCGCGAGGGCACGTCTTTCTACGCTAGGAACGGGGGCAACTCGTTTTTCGGCACGCCGGTCCCGCCTGTCTCGCCGCCGCCCGGTCGCCTCGCCCGCTGCCTGGGGTCAGGCGTTGGCTGCGGTCGAGGTCAGTCCCGCGAGCACGCCGCCAAGCAGCCCGGGGAACAGCGCGTCGAGGTCGTCCCTGCGCAGCGTGGTCATCCGGTAGGTGCCCTCGGGGTCGACGCGGATGACGCCGGCCTCGCGCAGCGTCCTGATGTGGTGGGTGCGGGTGGACTTGGTGACCGGCAGGGCGATCGACCCGCACGGAATTGGTTTGCCAACCTCAGCGAGTTCGCGCACCATTTGCAGTCGCATCGGGTCAGCGAGGGCGTGCAGCACGGCCTCGATGCGGATCTCCGACCTGTCCGGGTGGGGCAGCTCGGGTTGTGCCTGGGGTGCCATCGGACCTCCTTGTCCAGGGTGCATAGTACGACCAATTTCGTAGTTCGACATCTGACGTAGTACGGTGCTCATCGTACTACGGTGAACGTCGAACTCCTGGGGTGCGACGGCTCATCAGCCGCACACTCCGAGGAGTCCCGTGTCGTCACGCACCTACCTACTGGCCCTGGGCACCTTCGCCGTCGGCACCAGTGGTTACATCGTCGCCGGAGTCCTGCCAGCCGTCAGTTCCGAGCTGCGCGTCTCGCCGTCCACCGCGGGCCAGCTGATCACGGCGTTCGCCATCGCCTACGCGATCGGTTCCCCGCTGCTCGCCGCCGCCACCGGCCGATGGGAGCGTCGCACCCTGCTCATCGCGGCCCTGCTGGTCACCGGCCTCGGCAACGCGTTCGCGGCGTTCGCGCCCAACTACCCGACGCTGCTGGTGGCCAGGGTGGTGACCGCGATCGGCGCCGCCATCTACACCCCGGCGGCCACCGCCGTCGCCGCCCAGCTCAGCGACCCGCACCGCCGCGCGCGGGCCATCTCCATCGTGTTCGGCGGGCTCACCTTCGCGCTGATCATCGGCGTTCCGCTTGGCAGCCTGTTCGGCCCGATCATCGGCTACCGGGGCGTGTTCGGGCTGGTCGCCGTGATGTCGGTGGCCGCGGCCGTCGCCGTCTGGCTGGCCGTGCCGAGGATCGCCGCGCCGCCGGTCGTCGGCCTGCGCGCCAGGTTCGCCGCCGTCGGCGACCGCAGGGTGGTCGCGGTGCTGGCCATCTCGCTGATGGGCTGCCTCGCCGCGTTCACCGTCTACACGTTCATCTCGCCGCTGCTCAGCCAGTCCGCGGGCGTGCACGGCAACACCCTGAGCCTGCTGCTGTTCGGCTACGGCGTCGGCGGCGCCATCGGCAACCTCGCCGGCGGCAGGCTCACCGACCGGTTCGGCAGCCGTCGCCCGCTGATCGTCGTCTTCGCGCTGCTGACGCTCGTGTTGGCAACCATGCCGCTGACGACCGGCACCGTGCCCGGCGCGGCGATCGCGCTGTTCCTCTGGGGCCTGTTCACCTGGTCGGTCAACCCGCCGATCCAGAACCGCCTGGTCGCGCTGTCGCCGCAGAACAGCGGCCTGCTGTTGTCGCTGAACGCCTCGGCGATCTACCTCGGCGTCGGGCTGTCCGGGATGGTGGGCGCCGGCGTGATCGGCGGGTTCGGCCTGACTTCGCTGGCCCCGGTGGCCGCCGTGCTGTCCGGCGGCGCGCTGATCGTGGCGATCGCGTCGGGCCGGCAGCGTGCCGGGGCGCAGGAGTCGGCGTCGGTGCTGGAGCCCGTCGGCTGAGCCGGAGGACTACGGTGAACGGTGATGAAACAGCTCACGTCCACCGATGGTCCTGTCGTGCTCAGTCGAGTGTCCGGCCTCTGCGGTGAGCTGGTGCTGCGCCGAGTCGGCGCGGACTTCGAGATCATCGGCAACGGCACGTTCCTGATGGACACCCGCAACGGCGAGTCGGAACGGCTGCTCGTGCACGCCGCCGCCGAGGCGATGCCCGCCGGCAGCCCGATGGTCATCGGCGGCCTCGGCGTCGGCTTCTCGCTGCGGGCCGCGCTCGACCATCCTCGGATCGGCGAAGTCGTTGTGGTGGAACGGGAATCCGCCGTGGTGGAGTGGAACAGGGGGCCGCTGCGCGAGGTGCACGGCGACGCGCTGGCGGACGACCGGGTGGTCTGCGTCGGTGCGGACCTGCTCGACTGGTTGGCGGAGCGGCCGAGGCGCGCGTTCGGCGCGATCTGTCTTGACATCGACAACGGTCCTGAGTGGACAGTGTCGGACGGGAACTCCCTGCTGTACGGGGAAACCGGCCTGAACCTGATCGCCGGCAACCTCGCCCCCGGCGGCGTGCTCGCAGTGTGGAGCGCCGCCGTCAACCCGGCCTTCGAGGCGCGCCTTGCGGCCAGGTTCGGCGGCGCCAGCACCATCGAGATCCCGGTGCCGAGGGGCGAGCCCGACGCCGTCTTCCTGGCCACCCACCCCCGAAATCCTTGATTCGATCGGCTGTGCTATGCTCCTAGCGGAGTCGTATGCTCCTCCTTGTGGCGTATGGCAGACTGCCGCCATGACTACGGAGACGATCACTGCCGCGAACGCCGGCACCTGGCAGCTCGGCGACCTGACGGTCAACCGGATCGGCTTCGGCGCGATGCGCCTGACCGGCAGCGCGGCCTTCGACCTCGGCACGCCGAGCAACCGCGAGCGCTCCATCTCCGTGCTGCGGCGCGCGATCGACCTCGGCGTCAACCACATCGACACTGCGGCGTTCTACTTCTCGGCGACGCGCTCCGCCAACGAGCTGATCAACAGCGCGCTGGCGCCCTACCCCGACGACCTGGTGATCACCACCAAGGTCGGGCCGGGCCGCGACCCGTCCGGCGAGTGGCTGCATGCCGGCCCGGCGCAGCTGCGCGGCCAGGTCGAGGAGAACCTGCGTCAGCTCGGCCGCGACCACCTCGACGTGGTGAACCTGCGCATCGTGGGCACCGATTCGATCGCCGAGCGCTTCGGCGCGCTGGCCGACCTGTGCGAGGCGGGCCTGATCCGCCACCTCGGCCTCTCCAACGTCGTGCTGGCGCAGCTGGCCGAGGCGCAGGCGATCGCCCCGGTGGTCTGCGTGCAGAACCAGTACGGCATCGGCTCCAGGGTTGGTGAGAAGGGCGAGGCCGTGCTGCGCGCGTGCGGCGAGCATGGCATCGCGTTCGTGCCGTTCTACGCCATCGCCGGCGCGGGCCGCGAGGCTGGCGCCGCCGCCACGGCCGACGACGCCGTGCTGGCCGTCGCGCGGGCGCACGACGCGTCACCCGCGCAGATCCGGCTGGCCTGGACGCTCCAGCGCGGCAGGCACGTGCTGGCCATTCCCGGCACCGGCAACCCGGACCACCTGGTCGCGAACGTGGCGGCCGGCGCGATCCGCCTCACCGAGGACGAGGTCGCCGCCCTCGACGCGATCCGCGACGAGTCCTGACCTGCCGGTCGCCCTCGGCGTTCCGTCCGCACGGCCCGCCGAGGGCGACCGGCCCGTCCGTGCCAGCCATGCCGGGCGACCGGTCCGCAGCCGAGCCAGCCGTCCCGGCGAGGCGCGTGTCCGCGGTCGCGCGCCCCGGCGTCAGCCGTTCTTCGCGGCGGCCTTGACGGCCTTCTTGAAGTCGCGCACCTCGGCGAGCGTCTTGCCGTCGATCACGTCGGCGACGCTGCGGCGCGACTTCGCCTCGCCGTACGCGCCCGCAGCCTCGCGCCAGCCCGTCGGGCGGACGCCGAGCTGCTTGCCGAGCAGGGCAAGGAAGATCCGGGCCTTCTGGTCGCCGAAGCCCGGCAGCTCCTTGAGCCGCCTGAGCACCTCAGCGCCGTTCGGCTTGGGGCGGCCGGCCGTCCAGACGGCCTCGACATCGCCGTCGTAGTGCTCGACCAGGAACCGGCTCAGCTCCTGGAGCCGCTTCGCCATCGAGCCGGGAAAGCGGTGGATGGCCGGCGGCGTCGACGCGATGGCGGCGAACTCCTCGGGATCCATCTCCGCGATGCGATGCACGTCCAGTGTCCCGAGCCGGTCGGCGATCACCTTCGGCCCCTTGAACGCCTTCTCCATCGGAATCTGCTGGTCCAGCATCATGCCGAACAGCACGGCAAGCGGGCTCGCGGACAGCAGCGCGTCCGCCTCCGGCTCCTGCGCCAGGCACAGCGTGCGGGTCATGGGGCAATGGTGGCATCTCGCGCCGCGGCCCGCGTGATCAGTACCGTGACTGGCCACATAGCCGAAACGGACAACGGGGGGCAACCGTGTACGCGGCCTTCATGCTGGCGTCGGGGGTCTTCTGGACCCTGACCTACCTGCTGGTCATCCGGCGCGGCCTCGCCGACCGCAGCTACGGCATGCCGGTCGTGGCCCTGTGCGCGAACCTCAGCTGGGAGTTCCTGTTCGCGGTGGTCCGGCCGGCGAACGGCGTCCAGGAGGTGGTCAATCTCGTCTGGCTCGCCCTCGACCTCGTCATCGCCTTCACCGTCCTGCGGTTCGGGCCGCGCGAGTTCGCCGGGGTGCCCAAGGCCGTCTTCTACGGCGGCTTCCTGTTCACCCTGGTCACCGCGTACCTCGGCGTCCTGTTCGTGTCCGACGAGCTCAACGCCGGCCAGGGCACCTACGCCGCCTTCGGGCAGAACCTGTTGATGTCCGGGCTGTTCCTCGCGATGCTGCTCAGCCGGCGCTCGCTGCGCGGCCAGTCGCCGGCCATCGCGGCGGCCAAGCTGCTCGGCACGGCGTGCGCCTCGGCCGCCTTCTACTTCTACGGCACCGGCTACGCCGGCTCGCGGCTGCTGCCGCTGCTCTACCTGTCGATCCTGGCGGTCGACCTCGGCTACCTCGCCGCAGTGCTGGCCGTGCGCCGCAACGAACGGCGAACCCAGGCCGGCTAGGAGACCACCTGCGCGAGCACGAGGCGGAACAGCTCGCGGTCCACGGTCGCGGGCTCCTCGGCCAGCCACGCACCGATCTCCTCCACGAACTGCCTCGGGCTCATCGGCGGCGCGGGCACCTCGGGGGACTCGCCGCTGGTGATCTCGCCGGCCCGGCTCGGATAGATCAGCACCGCGCCGCGCACCTCCACGTCCGGCAGCAGCTCCCGGAACGCCGACACGCCCTCCGGCAGCCGGACCGCGCCGCCGCGGAACGGATGACCGTTGCGCCACAACGCTCCCTCGTCGTCGGCGACGTAGTGGCCCGGCAGCCACATCTTCGACTCGATCAGCACCAGTCGCTGCCCGCACAGCACGGCGTGGTCCACGTCGGCGAACACCGAGTCGGGCCAGGCGAGACCGTGGAAGATCCGCACACCGGGCAGCCTCGTCAGGTACTGCGCGAGCAGCTTCGCGGTCAGCCGCTCGGCCACCTGCGCGGCCTCCTTGCCCGGCCGGCCGAAGATCGGGTGGCCGCCGAACTCCGTGGTGAACTCCCGGTCCTCGCGAACGGCGGCGAGATAGTCGCGGCCGAGCCACACCGTGGCGACCAGTGCCGCGGCCAGCAGCACCAGCGCCCCGACCAACAGCGGCACCGGCAGGTCGACCACCAGGAGCAGCACGGCCAGCGCCAGCGCCGCGCCGAGCGCCGCCAGCAACGGCCGGTGGCCGGGCCCGACGAGCGGGACGAGCCGGACCCGCTGCCTGATGTCGACGTTCTGCCACCACGAGATGGCGCTCGGGTCGAGGCGGGGCTGCGGCGGCACGAAGTTGGGATCCTCGCCGAAGTCCTTGGGGCGGCTCGGTTTCCCGGTCGCGCGCGGCCTCGGCCTCGGCCGCGCCGGGGCGGTCGGGGTCGCCTGCGGGGGCTGGGGCGGCGCGGCGCGGCTCAGGTCGTAGACGGCCCGTTGGGCCGGATCGTTCAGCGTCTCGTAGGCCTGCTGGAGCAACCGGAACGTGCCGGACGTGCCGCCCGCGTCCGGGTGCATGACCTTGACCAGGGACCGGTACGCCGACTTGATCTCCGCGTCGGACGCGGTTCGCGCCACGCCGAGTAGTTCGTAGTAGTCGACACCGTGCACGACTCCACCCATCTCCCGCGCCTGGGCCGACACGATATGGGGTCGCCACCGGCCGGGACAGCCGGCGTCCTGGGTGTTGGCGGGTCCCGCGGAATTATCCGCCCGGCCGACCCATCCCGCCGTCGCCCAGTGGTGTGCTCCGGTTGCCGGTCAGGCGGGCCGGGCGCACCCTTTCCGATGCGTGAACCCGAATGCGACGATCGGAAGGAGTTCGCCCATGGCGACCTGTGACGTGTGCGGGAACGAGTACTGGATGGCCTTCGAGGTGCGCACGGTCAGCGGCGGTCGGCACACCTTCGACAGCTTCGAGTGCGCCATCCAGCGGCTCGCGCCCGAGTGCGAGCACTGCCGGTGCCGGATCGTCGGTCACGGCGTCGAGGTGGAGGGCCGTTTCTTCTGCTGCGCGCACTGCGCCCGCTCCGGCGCCAAGCGTATGGGCGACCAGATCCGCGACGCCGTCGGCGCGCACCCGGGCTGATCGGGGACCCCGCGCCCGGCTACCCCGAGTTAGCAGTACGCTTGTACCGCTAAACGAGGTCGCGCGACAGGAACGCGAGAGGAGCACCCCGCCACCATGGGCAAGATCAAGGTTCAGGGCACCGTCGTCGAACTCGACGGCGACGAGATGACGCGGATCATCTGGCAGTTCATCAAGGACAGGCTCATCCACCCGTATCTCGACATCAACCTCGAGTACTACGACCTGGGCATGGAGCACCGGGACGCGACGGACGACCAGGTCACCGTCGACGCCGCCAACGCCATCAAGAAGCACGGCGTCGGCGTGAAGTGCGCCACCATCACCCCGGACGAGGCGCGGGTCGAGGAGTTCGGCCTGAAGAAGATGTGGCGGAGCCCGAACGGCACGATCCGCAACATCCTCGGTGGCGTGATCTTCCGCGAGCCGATCATCATCTCGAACATCCCGCGCCTGGTGCCGAGCTGGACCAAGCCGATCATCATCGGCCGTCACGCGCACGGCGACCAGTACAAGGCCACCGACTTCAAGGTGCCCGGCCCCGGCACGGTCACCATGACCTACACCCCGGCCGACGGCAGCGAGCCGATGGAGTTCGAGATCGCGAACTTCCCCGAGGGCGGCGGCGTCGCCATGGGGATGTACAACTACCGGAAGTCCATCGAGGACTTCGCGCGCGCGTCGCTGAACTACGGCCTGCTGCGCAACTACCCGGTCTACATGTCGACCAAGAACACGATCCTCAAGGCCTACGACGGCATGTTCAAGGACGTGTTCCAGGAGATCTTCGAGTCGGAGTTCAAGGCCGAGTTCGAGGCCAAGGGTCTGACCTACGAGCACCGCCTGATCGACGACATGGTCGCCGCCGCGATGAAGTGGGAGGGCGGCTACGTCTGGGCGTGCAAGAACTACGACGGTGACGTGCAGTCCGACACCGTGGCGCAGGGCTTCGGCTCGCTGGGCCTGATGACCTCCGTGCTGATGACGCCGGACGGCAAGACCGTCGAGGCCGAGGCCGCGCACGGCACGGTCACCCGGCACTACCGGCAGCACCAGCAGGGCAAGCCGACCTCGACGAACCCGATCGCGTCGATCTACGCCTGGACCGGCGGCCTCAAGCACCGGGGCAAGCTGGACGGCACCCCCGAGGTCACCGCCTTCGCGGAGACCCTGGAGCGGGTCGTCATCGAGACCGTCGAGAGCGGCAAGATGACCAAGGACCTCGCGCTGCTGGTCAGCCCCGACCAGCCGTGGCAGACCACCGAGGACTTCCTCGGCTCGCTGGACGAGAACCTGAAGAAGGCCATGGCCTGACCTGTTCTCGGAGGCATCTGTTCTCGGAGGCATCTGCTTTCGGAAACCCGAACGGGCCCGGTCACGCTCCGTCGTGACCGGGCCCGTTCGTTGTCTCCTGCGGGTGGTTTACCCGCTTCGCGCCGCTGGGCGGAGCCCGACTGCGTTATACCTGGTCAGAACTGGCCCGAACGGCGCTGGAACCGGGAGCGTGCGGCATGTTGGGGATTCCGACGCGGAAGCTGGTCGTGGTCGGCGTGCTGGTGGCGGCCGCGGCGCTCTGGTACGCCAACAGCGGCAAGCGGTTCGAGCTGCCGTCCACGGTCGCGAATACCACCCAGTGCAAGGTGACGGTGACGGCGGACATCCTCAACATCCGGTCAGGGCCTGCCGACGACCAGCCCATCGTGGCCACGATGCTGCGCGACACGGTGACCCCGGCGCAGAAGACCGTGCAGAACGGCTACCGGATGCTGGCGGACGGTCGGTGGGCGCACCAGGACTTCCTCTCCCCGACCTCGGACAGCAACTGCGGCTGACGCTGCGGGCGCGCGGCCGGGCCGTCGGGACGCGCCGTTAGGCTGCTCGCCGTGCTGACTGTCTCGACCGTGAACGTCAACGGCCTGCGCGCCGCCGCCAAGAAGGGCTTCGTCGAGTGGCTCGCCGCCACCGAGGCCGACGTCGTGTGTCTCCAGGAGACCAGGGCCGAGCCCGCGCAACTGCCCGGGGAGGTGCGCGATCCGGCGGGCTGGCACGTCGTGCACGCGCACTCCGAGGTCAAGGGGCGCAACGGGGTCTCGCTGCTGACCAGGGAGGCGCCGGAGGCCGTGCGGGTCGGTTTCGGCGTTGCCGAGTTCGACGCCAGCGGGCGGTATGCGGAGGTGGAGCTGCCCGGTCTGGTGGTGGCGAGCCTGTACCTGCCGAGCGGGGACGTGGGCACGCCGCGCCAGGAGGAGAAGGAGCGGTTCATGGCCGCGTTCCTGCCGTACCTGGCCGAGCTGCGCGAGAAGGCGGCGGCCGACGGTCGCGAGGTGCTGGTGTGCGGGGACTGGAACATCGCGCACCGCGAGGTGGACCTGAAGAACTGGAAGACCAACCAGAAGTCGTCCGGCTTCCTGCCGGAGGAGCGGGCCTGGCTGGGGCGGGTCTTCGACGAGGTCGGCTATGTCGACGTGGTGCGGCGGCTGCATCCCGAGGGGCCGGGGCCGTATTCGTGGTGGTCCTACCGGGGCAAGGCGTTCGACAACGACTCTGGCTGGCGGATCGACCTGCACGTGAGCACTCCGGGCCTGGCCGAGCGGGCCGTGTCAGGGACGGTGGAGCGAGCGGAGACGTATGCGGAGCGGTGGTCCGACCACGCGCCGGTGACCGTTCGCTACGAGTCCTGAGCGGGCTCGCTGGTCGTTGACGTGGCCTGCGGCGGCGTCACAGCTGGGATCTCAGCACGTCGACCTCGCAGCCTGGCGTGGCCGGGTCGAAGCCGTGCTCGATGAGCCAGCGGACCCCCAGCAGGCTCCGCAACGACCACCAGGCGCGGATCAGGTCAAGGTCGACGTCGGTGCCGTAGCCGGCGGCGACGTCGGCAAGGTGCTCCTCGTGTCCGAGCGTGAGGGTGGCGAGGTCGGCCATGGCGTCGCCCCGGGCCGCCTCGGACCAGTCGAGCACGCCGGTGACCTCGTCGCCGTCGACGAACACGTGGGCGACCTGGAGGTCGCCGTGCGTGAACACCGGTGTCCACGGCCGGAGCGCGGCCTCGGCGATGCCGCGGTTGCGCGTGACCAGGTCGGCGGGAAGGACGTCATGTGTGAGGAGCCACTCGCACTCGTCGTCGAGGTGCGCGGCTAGCTCGTCGGCGCTCCGACCGGGCCGTGGCGGCAGCGGCGCGTCGTGCAGCATCCGTGCGGCGGCACCCGCCGCGGCCCACGCCGCAGCAGACGCGGTCGACGGCTCGCCAAGGCGGCCGAGTGCCGTCCCCGGGAGGGCGGCGAGCGCGAGCACGGGCGGCTTCCGCCACAGCACCTCCGAAGTCGGGATCGGCGCCAGCTCCATCGCCTCGACCTCGGCGTCGGTGCGCGCCTGATCAGCGTCGATCTTCAGGAACACGTCGCCGACGCGCAGGGTCGCCCGCTCGTGATGCGCGACGACGACCTCGACCTTGTCCACGTCCTGCACGTCCTCCACATCGGTCACTATCGCTGGACGACCATCGACGTCGCCACGGGTTTATCGCGGGTGGGTGCGCGGGAGTGCAGGGCTGTGGTGAAGGGGCGCAGTGAAGGGCTGCGGTGAAGGGGCGCGGCGTGTTTGGGCGGTTTTCATCGGTGCTTCATGGACTCGCCGAGTCAATCGTGAAACTCTTTCATGCGCGGGACGGAACCGGCACGCGATCCTTCGGGAGACAGCTGATGGCTGCGCTGAACCGACGTCACTTCCTTCGCACCGCCGGGGCCGCCGGCATCGGGCTGGCCTGGGCGCTCAACTCGCACCTCCCCGCCTCGGCGCTGGACCGCGCCCTGGCGCGCACCGCGCGGCGGGCCGTGACCACCGCCGGCACCACCCTCGACACCGTCGCCACCCCGCTCGGCGTCACCGGCTACCGACGACTCGCCTCCGGACCCGGCTGGCCGCTCGTCGTCCGCACCGACCTCGCCGCACCCGGCAGCACGCGGGACGACCGGCGGACGCCGCTCGCCTCCTTCGTGCAGTTCACCGACCTGCACGTGGTCGACGCGCAGAGCCCGGCACGCTTCGAGTACCTGCACCCGCTGATCGGGGCCGGCGCGTTCCGGCCCCAGGAAACCCTGTCGCCGCTCGGCGCGTCCGCCTTGGTGCGCAAGGTGAACAGCCTGCCCGGCGGGCCGTTCACCGGGCGTCCGTTCGACTTCGTCGTCACAACCGGCGACAACACCGACAACCACGAGCACGCCGAGCTCGACTGGTTCCTCACCGCGCTCAACGGCGGCGCCATCACCCCCAACACCGGCGACCCCGCCCGCTACGAGGGCGTGCAGGCCGCAGGCTCCGACACCTACTGGAACCCCGACACCGCGCGGAACGACCGCTACCAGGCCGCCGGATTCCCCGTCCTGCCAGGACTTCTCGACGCGGCCATCCGGCAGTTCCAGAGCCCCGGCCTCGGCGTCCCCTGGTACTGCACCTTCGGCAACCACGACGACAGCGTGGTCGGCACGCTGCCGGACGGGCTCCCGATCGTCGACGCGCTCTACACCGGCGACCGCAAGATCATCGGCCTGGACGACGGCGCGACCCGCACGCTCGCCGCCGCCATGACCGACCCGAGCAGGGCGCTGGACGCGGCCGCCGTGCTCGCCTCCGGCGCCGGCGTCATCCGCACGGTGACCCCGGACGACCGGCGGCGCCCGTTCAGTACCGCCGAGTTCGTTCGGGAGCACCTCGATCCCCGGCGCACCGGGCCTGGGCCGGTCGGCCACGGGTTCACCGCGAACAACGCCGACGGGGTCGACGTCTTCTACACCTTCCCGATCGCGCCCGGCGTCACCGGCATCAGCCTCGACACCACGACCCTGGCGGGGCTCGCCGACGGCTCGATCGGCCTGCACCAGTACAGCTGGTTGGAGAAGGTGTTGCGCGCCAACAGCTCCCGCTACTACGACTGGTTCGGCGGGCTGGTCAGGCAGTCGGTCACCGACGAGCTGTTCGTGCTGTTCAGCCACCACAGCAGCGGCACGATGGGCAACCTGCTGCCCGACCGCCGCCGCCCGCTCGACCCTCGGCTGGACGGCGCCACACTGGTGAACCTGGTGCAGCGCTTCCCGAACGTGCTCGCCTGGGTCAACGGCCACACCCACCGCAACGAGATCATCGCGCACCGGCACGCCGAGCCGACGCGAAGCTTCTGGGAGATCAACACGGCCTCGCACGTCGACTTCCCGCAGCACGCAAGGATCATCGAGATCACGGCCAACGGCGACGGCACGGTCTCGCTGTTCACCACCCTCGTCGAGGCCGACAGCCCTTACCAGGTCGACTACGACGACCGGTCCCCGCGCGGCCTTGCCTCGCTGTACCGGGAGCTGTCCTTCAACGACCTGCACGCGAACCTCGCGCAGGTGGGCGCGGCCGCCGACCACAACACCGAACTCGTGCTCAGCGTGCCGGGTCGGTAGCGACACCGGTGGCCGGACCGGGGCTGGCGTGCGCGGCGACGGCCGCCCACAGTTCGGCGACGCCGGCCGCGTGTCGGGGATCCGCGCCGGTGCGGATTGCGGATGAAATCGTCGAAGGTACAGCGCGCCCCGGCACGAACCGGGGACTGGCCTGGATGGGTGATCAGCGCACGACGGCCAGCGCCCCTGCGGGGCGCGACATCGAGGTCGTGGTCGGACGCATCGACCAAGGAAGCCAGGTATTCCCGCCGGTCGTGTCGTATTTACCACCGGATGGGCCGCCGTCGGCTCCCCTACGCTGGTGCGGGTGCGCCAGGACATCAGCATCGCCCCGCCAGAGCCGCAGCCCTCCGACGCCGCCATGCGTCGCGCGCTGCGCCGAGCCGCCGACGGCGTCGCGCTCGATGTCACCGAGGCCGCCGTGCTGCTGCACGCGCGCGGCGAACACCTCGACGCGCTGCTCGCGGCCGCGGGCCGGGTCCGCGACGCGCACCTCGTCGCCGAGGGGCGACCGGGGATCGTCACCTACAGCCGCAACGTGTTCATCCCGCTGACCAGGCTGTGCCGGGACCGCTGCCACTACTGCACGTTCGCCACCGTGCCGCACAAGCTGCCCGCCGCGTACCTGGAGCGCGACGAGGTGCTGGAGATCGCCAGGCGCGGCGCGGCGGCCGGCTGCAAGGAGGCCCTGTTCACCCTGGGTGACCGGCCGGAGGAGCGCTGGCCCGCGGCCCGCGAGTGGCTGGAGGCGCGCGGCTTCTCGTCCACCCTGGACTACGTCCGCGCGTCCGCCATCGCCGTGCTCGAGGAGACCGGGCTGCTGCCGCACCTCAACCCCGGCGTGCTGAGCTGGGAAGAGCTGCAACGGCTGCGCCCGGTGGCCTCCAGCATGGGCATGATGCTGGAGACCACGGCGACGCGGCTGTGGAGCGAGCCGGGCGGCCCGCACTACGGCAGCCCGGACAAGGAGCCCTCGGTCCGGTTGCGGGTGCTCACCGACGCCGGCCGGGTCAACGTCCCGTTCACCACCGGCATCCTGGTCGGCATCGGCGAGACGCTGACCGAGCGGGCCGAGTCGCTGTTCGCGATCCGCTCCTCCGCCCGCCAGTACGGGCACATCCAGGAGGTCATCGTCCAGAACTTCCGCGCCAAGCCGGACACGGCGATGCGCGGCATGCCCGACGCCGACCTGCACGAGCTGGCCGCCACCGTCGCCGTCGCGCGGCTGCTGCTCGGGTCGGGGGTCAGCGTGCAGGCCCCGCCGAACCTGGTCGGCGACGAGCACCTGCTGTTGCTGCGGGCCGGCATCGACGACTGGGGCGGCGTGTCGCCGACGACCCCGGACCACGTCAACCCGGAACGCCCGTGGCCGGCCATCGAGGAGCTGGACGCGCTGACCTCGACCGCGGGCTTTGAGCTGCGCGAGCGGCTGAACGTCTACCCGCGCTTCGTCACCGCGACCCCCGGCCAGTGGATCGACACCCGGCTCGCCGAGCACGTCGCGGCCCTCGCCGAACCGACCGGCCTGGCCAACGCGGACGCCGAGGTGGTCGGCCTGCCGTGGCAGGAGCCGGACGGCGGGCTCGTCACGAGCGGCCGCGCCGACCTGCACGCCGCCATCGACACCGAGGGCCGCACGACCGACCGGCGCGGCGACTTCGACAGCGTCTACGGCGACTGGGACGAGCTGCGCAGCCAGCTGCCGGTCGCGCCGGAACGGCTGTCCACCGAGCTGAAGCAGGGCCTGCGGCTCGCCGAGGAGGACCCGGCCGCGCTGGTCGATGAGGCCAACGCGGAGGCGGCGATGGCGCTGCTGACCGCCGACGGCGAGGCGCTGGAGACGGTGACGCGGCTGGCCGACCAGCTGCGTGCCGAGGTGGTCGGCGACGATGTCACCTACGTGGTCAACCGCAACATCAACTTCTCCAACGTCTGCTACGTGGGGTGCCGGTTCTGCGCGTTCGCGCAGCGCGACCGGGACGCCGACGCCTACCGGCTGTCCGTCGACGAGGTCGCCGACCGCGCCGAGGAGGCGTGGCGGCTCGGCGCGACCGAGGTGTGCATGCAGGGCGGCATCGACCCCAAGCTGCCGGTGACCGCGTACGCGGACATGGTGCGCGCCATCAAGGCGCGCGTGCCCGGCATGCACGTGCACGCGTTCAGCCCGATGGAGATCGTCAGCGGCGCGGCCAAGGCGGGCGTGAGCGTGCGGGAGTGGCTGACCGACCTGCGCGAGGCCGGCCTCGACTCGATCCCCGGCACGGCCGCGGAGATCCTGGACGACGACGTGCGCTGGGTGCTGACCAAGGGCAAGCTGCCGGCCGCGACCTGGATCGAGGTGGTCGGCACCGCGCACAGCCTCGGCATCCGGTCGTCCTCGACGATGATGTACGGGCACGTCGACCACCCGGGGCACTGGCTCGGGCACCTGCGCACGCTGGCCAGGATGCAGGAGGAGACCGGCGGGTTCACCGAGTTCGTCGGCCTGCCGTTCGTGCACCGCAACGCGCCGATCTACCTGGCCGGGCTGTCCAGGCCGGGGCCGACGCGGCGGGACAACCGGGCCGTGCACGCGGTGGCCAGGCTGGCGCTGCACGGGCGGATCCACAACATCCAGTGCTCCTGGGTGAAGCTGGGCGACGAGGGCACGGCCGAGGTGCTGCGCGGCGGCGCGAACGACCTCGGCGGGACGTTGATGGAGGAGACCATCAGCCGGATGGCCGGCTCGGAGCACGGCTCGGCCCGCACCGTCCGGCAGCTGGAGGCGATGGCCGCGCTCGCCGGCCGGCAGGCCCGCCAGCGCACCACGACCTACGGCGCGAGCCCGGCGGTCTGACCAGCGGTCTCGGCTCGCGGCACCGCGGAAAATCGGTGTCGCGGGCCGACAAAAGCCCTGCGGTGAACGGGTTAACACGTTGGGCCACTCGGCCCAGCATGATCATTACCGGCCACCCCGAAACCGGGTGGAATCGGCCCGTCGCTACGCTGCCGCAGGGCCGAAACCCGTTCCGGCAAACCGCCTCCGGCGGCGCACCGAGTTCGGTACGTTCTCGGCCGGAGACCACAGAGATGTCACCCCGCAATGCGGATATGGATGCCTCGGGAGGCCATGCGGTGCGCACTTCGGTCGCGCGTCACGGTGCAACGCTCGCGGTAGCCGTCGGCACGGCGGTGGCGCTGGTTCCCGTCGGAGCCGGGGTCGCCGCCGCCACTGAGTCGCTGGCGGTCGAGAGCATGATGTCGGGCAGCCTCAGCGCCCCGGTCGGCCTGAGCGCGGTCGTGCTCGGCATCGGCGGCCTGGTGCTCGGCCTGGTCCGCCGCCGTCGCGCCGCCGTCCTGCGCGCGACGCTCGAGCGCCCGGCCGAGGACGTGGACTCGCGCAGCACGGCCGCCGGCCCCACCGGCGCCACGCGCTGAGCCTGGCGCACGGAGTCGGCGGACCGGTCGCTGGTCCGTCGGATGACCCGCCCCGCCCTCGGGGCGACCAGCCTGGGAGAATTCGCCTCGTGTCGACCGAGAACGCAAGCGCCGCCGAGAACACCGCGACCGTCGAGGGCGCCGGGGACGCGGGGAGCGCCGGAAACGTGGGGCAGCAGGCCACGCCGCAGCGTCGTCCGCGCGTGCTGTCCGGCATCCAGCCGACCGCCGATTCCTTCCACCTCGGCAACTACCTCGGCGCGCTGCGGCAGTGGGTCGCCCTCCAGGACACGCACGAGGCGTTCTACTGCGTTGTCGACCTGCACGCGATCACGGTCGAGCAGGATCCCAAGGTGCTGCGGGCCCGTACCCGCGCGTCGGCCGCGCAGCTGCTGGCGATCGGCATCGACCCGGAGCGTTCCTCGCTGTTCGTGCAGTCGCACGTGCCGGAGCACGCCCAGCTCGGCTGGGTGCTGGAGTGCCTGACGGGCTTCGGCGAGGCCGGCAGGATGACGCAGTTCAAGGACAAGTCGGCCCGCCAGGCCGCCGACCGGATCAGCGTCGGGCTGTTCACCTACCCGATCCTCCAGGCGGCGGACATCCTGCTGTACCGGGCGGACTTCGTGCCCGTCGGCGAGGACCAGCGGCAGCACCTCGAACTGACCCGCGATCTCGCGCAGCGGTTCAACACCCGCTTCGGCAAGACCTTCAAGCTGCCCGAGCCCTACATCGTCAAGGACACCGCGAAGATCTACGACCTCCAGGACCCGACGGCGAAGATGAGCAAGTCGGTGCCGGCCGGCATGGTCGAACTGTTGGAGGACCCGAAGCGGTCCGCGAAGAAGTTCCGCTCCGCCGTCACCGACACCGGCCGGGAGATCGTCTACGACCCGGCCGAGAAGGCCGGCGTGAGCAACCTGCTGGTGATCTACTCCGCGCTGTCGGGCCGCTCGATCGACGACCTGGTCGCCGACTACGACGGCAAGGGCTACGGCGACCTCAAGAAGGATCTCGGCGAGGTCTTCACCGAGTTCGTCGCGCCGATCCAGCAGCGGGTGCGCGGATATCTGGACGATCCGGCCGAACTGGACAAGGTTCTCGCGCGCGGTGCCGAGCGGGCCAGGGAGGTCACCTCCGGCGTGCTGCGGGCCGTGCACGAGCGCGTCGGATTCCTGCCGCCGACGAGTTGATCTGTCCACAAAGGACTCGCGTTGCGGGTGATCACGGCCCTCGTTAGCGTTCAACTGTGACCGAGCGCACGCCAGCGACGAAGCCATCCCTGCTCCAGCGGCTGCGCGAGCGGCACGCCTGGCTCGATCACCTGCTGTGCGCCGCCGACCAGTACACCGAGCAGCACGGCTCGCACTACGCGGCCGCGGTCACCTACTTCAGCGTGCTCTCGTTGGTGCCGCTGCTGATGATCGCGTTCGCCATCGCGGGGTTCGTGCTGGTCGGGCAGCCGGACCTGCTCAACCAGCTCCAGGCGAGCATCGCCAAGGCGGTGCCCGGCACGCTCGGCAACACCATCAACGAGGCCGTCAGGCAGGCGCTCCAGTCCAAGGGCACGGTCGGCGTGGTCGGTCTGCTCGCCGCCGCCTACTCCGGGCTCGGCTGGATGAGCAACCTGCGCGAGGCGCTGACCGCGCAGTGGGGTCACCACAAGCAGAAGCCGCCGTTCCTCCGGACCGTGCTGCGGGACCTCCTCGCGCTGCTCGGCCTCGGCGGCGCGCTGGTGTTGTCCTTCGGCATCACCGTCGGCGGCGCCGCGTTCGGCCACACACTGCTCGAACTGGTCGGCCTCCAGGACACCGGCTGGGCCACCAGCCTGCTGTGGCTGCTGACGATCGTGCTGGCCCTGCTGACCAACTGGCTGGTGTTCCTGTGGGTGCTGGCCAAGCTCCCGCGCGAGCCCGTCAGCTGGCGCAGCGCCGTGCGCGGCGCGCTGGTGGCGTCCGTCGGCTTCGAGATCCTCAAACAGGTCGCCACCGTCTACCTCGCCAAGGTGACCACCTCGCCGGCCGGCGCCGCGTTCGGCCCGATCATCGGTGTGCTGGTGTTCGCGAACCTGGTCGCCCAGTTCCTGCTGTTCGTCACGGCGTGGACGGCGACCGCGCGGGACAACCTGCGGTCCGACCCGCCCAAGCCGCCGCCGCCCGCGGTGATCCGGCCGGTCGTCGAGGTGCGGGAAGGACCGAGCGTCGGCGCCACGGCCGGGCTGCTCGGCGTCGGCGCCGTGGCGGGCCTGGCGCTACGGAGCGTGCTGCGCCGCCGCTGAGTCGGTGATGTCGCGACCCTGCCCGGTGAATCGCCGTGATCGGCCTTCCCGGTCTGCCGGGTCGTCCCTAGCGTCGGCGTCGCCTCTGCTGAACCGATCCGGTTGGAGTCGACCGTGCGACTGTCCCGATTCGTGCCAGTAACCGCCGTGGCTGCCGTTGGGCTCCTCGCCGCGGTCGCGGTGTCCGCCGCCGGGGCCGAGGCGAGGTCCTCGGACGGCGAGCAGTGCCTCGCGTCCTGGTACGGCGACCCCGACCAGCCGGTGCACACCGCGAGCGGCGAGCTGCTCGACCCCGCCGCGCTCACCGCCGCGCACCGCACCCTGGTGTTCGGCAGCCGGATCCGGGTGGTCAACCGCAACGACGGCCGGGCCGTCGAGGTGCGGATCAACGACCGGGGCCCGCACACCGAGGGCCGCTGCGTGAACCTGACCAGGGCAGCGTTCGAGGCGATCGCCCCGCTGTCGGCCGGGGTGGCGCCGATCACCGTGCAGGTGCTGTCCGGCGAGGACGACCCGGCCATCCCGACCACGACGCCGCCTAGCCCGCCGGCATCGCCGACGCCCGCCGCCGCCGCGTCGTCGCCGTCATCCACTGCGCCGAACGGGTAGCTGTGCTGGCCCGTGCGCGATCCCGGCGACGGTCCTGCGACCGCGAACCGGCCAAGGCCCGTTGCGGGCCGCAGCGGGCGGCTCAGGGGCCGCTCTGCGCCGCCCTTGCCGCGCGGGCCGCCCGCGCCCGGCGCTTGCGCAGGACCATCAGCAGGGCGACCACGAGGAAGAGCCCGGCCGCCACGGTGAGCGGGCCGCCCGCGTTGCCGAACGCGACCGTCATCTGGTCGGGGGCGGCGTTGGAGTGGTTGGACTGCGGCAGCGTCTCGGCGGCGTGGGCCGGCCGCACGTCCTCGGTCTTCGGCGGGGTCGCCGCGGCCGGGTCGACCAGCTTGCCGATGTCCGAGGTGGTCTTCATGGCGAAGCCGTAGTCGAGCAGCCTGCCAGCTTGCTCGGTGATCTTGACCGGGGTCTGCTCGGCGCGCAGCAGCACGACGGCGAGCTTGTGCCCGTCCCGCTGGGCCGAGCCGACGAAGGTGTACCGCGCGTCGTCGGTGAACCCGGTCTTGCCGCCGATCGCGCCCTGGAAGCTGGTCAGCCACGCCTTGTTGTCGTTCTGGACCTGGATTGTCCCCCTGCCGACGCCGGCCAGGTCGGCGCGCTGGAGGCCGATCGCGGTGGCGAAGTCGGGGCTCTTCATCGCCGCGCGGAAGATCACCGCGACGTCGTAGGCCGAGGTGGTGTTCATGCCGGGGGCGTCGAGGCCGGACGGCGTCGCCGCCCTGGTGTCCTGCGCGCCGATCTCCCTGGCCAGGGCGTTCATCTTCTGCATCGCGCGGGGCGCGCCGCCGAGCGCCCTGGCGAGCGCGTTGGCCACGTCGTTGCGGGAGGAGAGCAGCAGCGCCTGGGTGAGCTGCGCCACGGTGTACCCGGTGCCGGGCACGATCTTGGTGCAGTTGCACTCCTGGGCCGCGTCGTCCTGGGTCGCGGTGACGACCGTGTCCTGCTTGAGCTCGCGGTTGACCACCATCGCGAGCAGGACCTTGATCACCGAGGCTGGCCGCTGCCGGCCGTGCGGGTCGTTCGCGGCGAGCACCGCGCCGGTGTCCAGGTCGGCGAGCAGCCACGACTGGGCGGTGATGTTGTCCGGCGGCTGCTGGGCGTTGGGCGGCAGCACCAGGCCGCACTCGCCCAGCCTCGGGCCGCCGATCGGCGTTGCCGGCACCTCGAGCGGGACCGGCGGCTTCGCGCCGGCCGGCGGGTTCTCCGAGGTGTCGACCGCGGCTGGCGGCGCGTCGCGGTTCGGGCACGCTGCGTTGTCCTGGGCGTGGAATCCGCCAGGGCCGACGGGGGCCGCCATGGCGGCGGGCGCGGCGAGCACCCCGGCGGTCACCAGGGTGCAGAGTGCGACGACCAGGGCAGCGACGGGCCGGCGAGCAGTGGAGGGCACGAAAACAGGCTAGCCACCCCGGTTGAGTGACCGACACCCACCACGTCGGATACTGAGCGTGTGAAGCTCTCCCGAGGCATGTCCCTGTTCCTGCTTGCGTTCGGGGTGTGGTCCTGGGTGATCTGGCCGACCTTCCTGAGCAACATCTGGAAGGACTCCCGTTCGTGGGACGCGGCCGGCGGCGCCACCGGGTTCTTCACCGTGCACCTGGTGCTGGTGCTCGTCTCGCTGACGTTGGGCACCGTGATCGGGGTCCTCGGCCTGCGCGGCGTCCTCGCCGCGCGGGCGGCCAGCCGATAGCCTCCCGGCCGGCCGCAACCCACCACAGAGGAGCCTTCCGATGGAATTCCTGCGTCACCTGCTCGTGTTCCTGCACCTGCTCGGCATGGGCATGCTGGTCGCGATGTTCTTCGTGCAGCGTCGGGCCGGCGCGGACGCCCCGCTGAACAAGGGCTGGCTGCACGGCTCGGGCCTCCAGCTGATCACCGGCGTGGCCCTCGTCGCGCTGTCGCCGGTGACGCACAAGGAGTACGACCACGTCAAGATCGCCGTCAAGCTGGCGGTCCTGGTCGCCATCGCGGTGCTGGCCGTGCTGTACCTGAACAAGAAGCGGATCCCGAGCTGGCTGGCGCCGGCCATGGGCGGGTTGGTCGTGGTCAACGTGGGCGTCGCCGTCTTCTGGGCATAGGCCGCGATTCTCGCCGTGTCGGACGCGTAACGGATCGCGCCGCCGCACCGATCAGGTGGTCAGTGGAGGGTTGCGGCCGTGTTCGCCGCCGCGCCCCGACTGGGGACTGTCAACACCTGATCAGCAGGCTGAGTGCGGTTTCGCCGCACCCGTGTGCCCGCGACGGCGGATGCAGGGCCGCCTTCGCGTGGGAGAGCGGAGAAGGGGCACCAGGTCGCTCCTGGCGCCCCTTCTCCTTGCCCCAGGCCGTCAACGCCTCGGACGAGGGCCTAGGGTCAAAGCTTTGGGTCAGGCCACGCAGCGCATCGGGCCGCCGTTGAGGGCGACCGCGTCGGCGAACGCCGCCAGCAGGTCGGGTTCCTCGCCGCGCTCCTCGGCGTAGGCGCGGTGCAGGTTCAGCACGATCCGCTCCCGGTCGGGCAGCCCGGCGAACTCGCCGAGCTCGCAGTCGAGCGCCGCCTCAAGCGGCGTCCGGCCGGCGGCCAGCCCGGCCAGCGCGGTGGCCCGCACCAGCCCGTAGTAGCGGCGGTGCGCGTCGAGGACGGCGGGCAGCGCGTCGCCGTCGATCAGCGGGCCGTGGCCGGGCACGACCGTGGCGGGGGCGAACCGGGCCAGCCAGTCCAGCGAGGCGATCGCGCCAGCGACGGACCCCATCAGCAGCAGCGGCGTCACCCCGTGGAACAGCAGGTCGCCGCTGAACAGCACCCGCTCCGCCGGCAGCCACGCGACGACGTCGCCCTCGGTGTGCGCCGGGTGGCCGGGGTGCCGAAGCTCGATCCTGCGCTGCCCGGTGTGCAGCGTCAGCTCGTCCCGCAGGGTGACCGTCGGCGGGCGCACGGCGGTGACGCCCCAGTCCGGCAGCGGCGACCAGATCGGGGGCGTCGCGGCCAGGATGAAGTCGGCAAGCAGGCCGGCGCGGGTCCGCTCGTGCGCGACCAGCACCGTCGACTCCGGCAGCAGCGCGTTGCCGTAGGTGTGGTCGCCGTGCAGGTGCGTGTTGACCGCGAGCCGGATCGGCGCGTCACCGGAGGCCGCCGCGACGGCGGCGAGGAACCTGGTGGTGCGCCGCGCGGTCGCGCAGGTGTCCACCAGCACGACGCCGTCCTCGCCGAGCACCGCGCCCGCGTTGTTCACCCACCACGAGCCGTCCGGCTGGATCCACGCGTGCACCCCGGCCGCCACCTCCCGCAGGCTCGCCGCGTCGGGTCGAGCGCTGTCCTTGTCCGACATTCGGGCATCGTCAGAATTCCGGCCATCGTCAGACATCCGGCCACCGTCAGGCATCCAGGCACCGCCGTTTCCTCGTTCCGTGGACTGACCGGGCCAGCCTGGCAGGCGACCTCCCGTCGGGACAGCCCCGAAACGCGACGGCCCCCGACACCGTGGG
This sequence comes from Solihabitans fulvus, assembly GCF_008386585.1. Lineage (GTDB taxonomy): Bacteria > Actinomycetota > Actinomycetes > Mycobacteriales > Pseudonocardiaceae > Solihabitans > Solihabitans fulvus. Next base: position 18,317 of record NZ_VUOB01000010.1, on the reverse strand, counting down.
GTGTCGGGGGCCGGCCGTGCTGGCGGGGTCAGACGCGCTTGAACAGCAGCGCGCGCTTGACCTCCTGGATCGCCTTGGTGACCTGAATGCCGCGCGGGCAGGCGTCCGTGCAGTTGAACGTGGTGCGGCAGCGCCACACGCCGTCGACGTCGTTGAGGATGTCCAGGCGCTCCTCGGCGGCCTCGTCCCGGCTGTCGAAGATGAAGCGGTGCGCGTTCACGATCGCGGCGGGGCCGAAGTAGGAGCCCTCGGTCCAGTACACCGGGCACGAGGTCGTGCAGCAGGCGCACAGGATGCACTTGGTCGTGTCGTCGAAGCGCTCGCGGTCCGCCGCGGACTGGATCCGCTCGCGGGTCGGCTCCTGGCCGTAGTTGATCAGGTACGGCTTGACCGCGCGGAACGCCTCGAAGAACGGCTCCATGTCGACGAGCAGGTCCTTGTGCACCGGCAGGCCCTTGATGGGCTCGATGGTGATCGTGGTCGCCTTGCCGCCGCCGGCCAGCAGGTCCTTCACGAGAACCTTGCAGGCCAACCGGTTCACGCCGTTGATGCGCATGGCGTCGGACCCGCAGATGCCGTGCGCGCAGGAACGGCGGAAGGTCAGCGTGCCGTCCAGGTACCACTTCACGTGGTGCAGCAGGTTCAGCACCCGGTCCGTCGGCAGCGCGGGAACCTGGAAGGACTCCCAGCGCGGCTCGTCGTCGAACTCCGTGTTGAACCGGCGGATCTTCACCGTGATGGTGATGGCGCCCTCCGGCACCGGGGGCTGCGAGCCCCTGGAACCGGCTGCGTTGGTCTTGTCCTGACCCGCCGACGTGTTGTCCTGCGCGGAGGCGGCGGAAGTTGCTGAAGCGGTCATCAGTACTTGCGCTCCATCGGCTGGTACCGGGTAAAGGTCACAGGCTTGTAGTCCAGCCTGATGTCGGCGGTGAGCCCCTCGCCCTGCTTGTACGCCATGCTGTGACGCATGAAGTTCGTGTCGTCGCGGTTGGGGTAGTCCTCGCGGGCGTGCCCGCCCCGCGACTCCTTGCGCGCCAGCGCGCCGGTCACCAGGATCTCCGCCAGTTCGAGCAGGAAGCCGAGCTCGGCCGCCTCGAGCAGGTCGGTGTTGAACCGCTTGCCCTTGTCCTGCACCGAGATGTGCGCGTACCGCTCCTTGAGGGCCTGCACGTCGTGCAGCGCCTGCTTGAGCGTCTCCTCTGTGCGGTACACCGAGGCGTTCGCGTCCATCGTGGCCTGGAGCTCGATGCGGATGTCCGCGACGCGCTCGTGGCCGTGCTCGGACAGCAGCAGCGCGAGCTGCTCCTCGACGACCTTGGTGGGGTTCTCCGGGATGTCCACGTGGTCGTGCGCGAGCGCGTACTCGGCCGCGGCGATGCCGGCCCTGCGGCCGAACACGTTGATGTCCAGCAGCGAGTTCGTGCCGAGCCGGTTCGCGCCGTGCACCGAGACGCAGGCGCACTCGCCGGCCGCGTACAGGCCGGGGATCACGTTCTCGTTGTCCCGCAACACCTCGGCGTGAATGTTGGTCGGGATGCCGCCCATCGCGTAGTGCGCGGTCGGGTACACCGGCACCGGTTCGGTCACCGGGTCGACCGCGAGGTAGGTGCGGGCGAACTCGGTGATGTCGGGCAGCTTGGTCTCCAGCACCTCGGCCCCGAGGTGCGTGCAGTCCAGCAGCACGTAGTCCTTGTTCGGGCCGGCGCCGCGACCCTCCAACACCTCGAGCGCCATCGACCTCGCGACGATGTCGCGCGGCGCGAGGTCCTTGATGGTCGGGGCGTAGCGCTCCATGAACCGCTCGCCGGAGGCGTTGCGCAGGATCGCGCCCTCGCCGCGCGCGCCCTCGGTGAGCAGGATGCCGAGGCCGGCAAGGCCGGTCGGGTGGAACTGGTAGAACTCCATGTCCTCAAGGGGAAGGCCCTTGCGGAACACGATGCCCATGCCGTCGCCGGTCAGCGTGTGCGCGTTCGAGGTGGTCTTGAAGACCTTGCCGAAGCCGCCGGTGGCGAACACGATCGACTTCGCCTGGAACACGTGGATCTCGCCGGTGGCCAGCTCGTAGGCGACCGCGCCGGTGCAGACCGGGCCGTCCTCGCCCTCGGTGAGCAGGACGTCCAGCACGTAGAACTCGTTGAAGAACTCGATCCCGTGCTTGACGCAGTTCTGGTACAGCGTCTGGAGGATCATGTGGCCGGTGCGGTCCGCCGCGTAGCAGGCGCGCCGCACGGCCGCCTCGCCGTGGTTGCGGGTGTGGCCGCCGAACCGCCGCTGGTCGATCTTGCCCTCGGGCGTGCGGTTGAACGGCAGGCCCATCTTCTCCAGGTCGAGGACCGCGTCGATGGCCTCCTTCGCCATGATCTCGGCGGCGTCCTGGTCGACCAGGTAGTCACCGCCCTTGATCGTGTCGAAGGTGTGCCACTCCCAGTTGTCCTCCTCGACGTTGGCCAGCGCGGCACACATGCCGCCCTGTGCCGCGCCCGTGTGGGACCGCGTGGGGTAGAGCTTGGTCAACACGGCGGTGCGGGCGCGCTGGCCGGACTCGATGGCCGCGCGCATACCGGCGCCGCCGGCTCCGACGATGACGACGTCGTACTTGTGGAACTGCATTCCGGCTTCTCCCTGGACGCCCGGTGCGTAACGTGGTGGGGCGGCGTCAGTTGGTGATGTTCGGGTCGAAGGTGAAGATCACGAGCGTGCCGAGCGAGACGATCAGCACCATCGAGACGTAGAGCGCCATCTTCAACCAGAACCGGGTGGCGTCCTTGCGGGCGTAGTCGTTGATCACGGTGCGCAGGCCGTTGCCGCCGTGCAGCTGGGCCAGCCACAGCATGAGCAGGTCCCAGAGCCGCCAGAACGGCGACGCCCAGCGGCCGGCGACGAAGCCCCAGTTGATCCGGTGCACGCCGCCGTCGAGGATGTTCATGATCAGCAGGTGGCCGAGCACGAGGATCACCAGCGCCATGCCGGAGATCCGCATGAACATCCAGCTGTACAGCTCGAAGTTGTTGCGGCGGGCGGCGGGGCGGCGCGGGGCGCGCGGCCGGGCGAGGACCAACTGCTGGTCGGTCGTGGTGGCCATCACTTGCCCCCGAACAGGTTGCTGACGGTGCGCTCGAGCATGAAGTACGCGCCGGGGATCATCACGACGACCCAGATCGCGAGGATGATCCAGAGCATTGGGCGCTGGTACTTGGGGCCCTTGGACCAGAAGTCGACCAGCATGACCCTGATGCCGTTGAGGGCGTGGTAGAGCACCGCGCCGACAAGGCCGAGCTCGAACAGGTTCACGATGGGGTTCTTGTAGGTCTCGATGACCTTGTCGTACGCGTTCGGCGAGACCCGCACCAGGGCGGTGTCCAGCACGTGCGCGAACAGGAAGAAGAAGGTGAGCACCCCGGTGATCCGGTGGGCCACCCAGGACCACATGCCCAGGTCGCCGCGGTAGAGCGTGCCGCCGCCACGGGAGTCGCCCGCCCGTTCGGTTGCGCCCGCCGCTGGGGCGGTGGTGCTGGCCACGGTGAACGGCCTCCAACGTCGCTGATGGACTTCGGTCCGCAGCACCGCACCACGACTGGCAGTACGTCTGTACGGGACCTTTGACGCACCGGATGCTAGACCCGGGTGCTGCGGCTGACCCAACGACGTGCACCGCTGTGTGACTCATGAGACACACAGCCATCCGATCGAGTGGTTCTGCACCGATCCGGTGATCGACCACGGCGACGGGCCCGGCACCCCGCGAAACAGCCGGTGTGCCGGGCCCGTCGCTCAGAGGGCAAACGTTTGCGCTCGCGCCTTTCAGCGCTGTGCAGACGTCGCGCTAGTGGCGCCCCTCCTGATCCCACGCCTTCTGGGCGTTGGCCTGGATGCCGGACATCTTCTTGATGATCTCGAAGGCGGGCTTGCCGACCCAGCCCTCCCACTCCTTGGCGCTCTTGATGTTGGCCGCAGGCTTCAGGAACTTGTTGTAGGCGTCCGGGAAGTCCGCCTTCAGCTTGTCCTCCAGCGTCTTCATCGTCTTGTACGAGTCGGGGAACTTGTTCTTCAACCAGGTCTCATGCATCTTCATCCACGGCCCGGTGTGCTCGATCGGTGGCGTAGGCCCGGTCGGCGGCGCGGCCGGGTCGTGCCCGCCCGCGGGCGGCGCGGCGGGGTCGTGCCCACCGGGAGGTGCCGCCGGGTCATGACCGCCGGGAGGCGCAGCCGGGTCGTGACCGCCGGGGGCCGGCTGGTGGCCGGGCGGCGCGGGCGCGGGCCGTGGGTTGGTGAAGGGCTCGTGCGGTTGCCCTGTTGGCGGGTGGCCGGGCTGCGTCGGCGGGTGGCCGGGCGGCGCGGGTGCGGGCCGTGGGTTGGTGAACGGTTCGTGCGGTTGCCCTGTTGGCGGGTGGCCCGGTTGCGTCGGCGGGTGGCCCGGAGGAGCCGGTGCCGGGCGCGGGTTGGTGAAGGGCTCGTGTGGCTGCCCTGTCGGCGGGTGGCCGGGAGGAGCCGGCGCGGGCCGTGGGTTGGTGAACGGCTCGTGCGGCTGCGCGCCGCCAGGCCGGCCGCCGGGGGGAGCCGGCGCGGGGCGCGGGTTGGTAAACGGCTCGTGTGGCTGCCCGCCGCCGGGTCGGCCGGGCGGCGCGGGTGCCGGGCGTGGGTTGGTGAAGGGCTCGTGCGGCTGCGAACTGCCCGGTCCCGGACGCGCTGGGTTGCGCGGCGGGATCGGCGGTGGCCCGCCCTGCGGGTTGCCCGGTCCCGGACGCGCTGGGTTGCGTGGCGGGATGGGTGGCGGCGTGCCCTGCGGCGTGGTGTGCGGGGCGTTCGGCTCGTGCACGGTCGGGTTGCCGGTCGGCCTCGGCGGGGCCGGCGGCCGGGGCGGCACGGGACCCGTGCCCTGCGGCGCGGTGTGCGGCGGCGCGGGCGCCGGGCGCGGGTTGGTGAACGGCTCGTGCACCGGTGGGCCGCCGGCCGGTGTGTGTGTCGGCGGGGCCGGTGCGGGGCGCGGGTTGGTGAAGGGCTCGTGCGGCTGCGTCACCGGGGGCGCGCTGCCCTGCGGGGCGGTGTGCGGCGGCGCGGGCGCGGGCCGTGGGTTGGTGAAGGGCTCGTGCACTGGCGGACCGCCGGCTGGCGTGTGCGTCGGCGGTGCGGGTGCGGGGCGCGGGTTGGTGAAGGGCTCGTGTGGCTGCGTCACCGGGGGCGCGCTGCCCTGGGGCGTGGTGTGCGGCGGCGCGCCCGTCGGGCCGCCGTGCGGGTCGGGCGGGGTGTGCACCTGACCGCCTCCGCCGCCACCGGACGGACCGGTGTGCGGGGCGTTCGGGCCGCCGTGCGTGATCGGCCCCATCGGGATCGGCTCGTGCACGTTCGGGCCGTGCGGCGCGGACGGACCGTGCGCGCCGCCGCCTCCGCCGTGCGGGATCTTGCCCTTCATGGTCTTGGCAATGTCGGCGATCTTCTTGGCGGTGCGGCCGGCCAGCGCGATGAGCGCGGCCAGCTTCTCGCCGAGCTGGATGCCGGTCGCCGTGGCCCAGCCGACGCAGGTGGCCAGCCCGGCCGGGATCGACGCGCCGAACGTCGGGATGGCAGCGGCGAGCGCGATCAGCATCGTCGCGATGATGTCGCCGAGCACCGACGTGATCAGGTCGCGGAACAGGGCGCGCGCGGCCGAGATGACCGCCATGTTGGCGTACAGCACATAGCCAGCGGCGTCCACGGCGGTGCCGGCGTCGTCGATGGCGGTGGTGTGCTCGGCCATCTTCTTGCGGAAGGCGTCACCGGCGTCGCCGGTCCACTTCGCGATCTCGCCCTGGAGCGCGGTCGTGTTGTCCTTGGCCGTGTTGTGCAGCGACTGGCCGACCTCGTGCATCTGGCTGGCCAGCTTGCTGATCTCGTCGGGGTTGCCGGCCAGCGCGTCCAGCGGTATCCGCAGGAAGCTGACGTGCTCGATCAGCCAGCCGAGGCCCGCGGAGATCAGCGAGGCCAACGGGTTGAAGATGAACTTGATGGTGTCGAGGACAACGTTGACGACGCCCAGCCCGATGCCGATCGCGGTCTCGGCGGTGTCCTTCTTGCCCGCGTCCCTGATCGAGTTGATCAGGCCGGCGTAGGAGTCGACGAACCCGGCGCCGGAGGTCGTGTTGTCGGCGGTCACGTTGAGCACTGCCATCGAGTCAGCCCCCGAACTTGCTGCTGTTGTTGGCGTCGGTCTCTCGGTAGTGCGCCGCGGTGTCCCTGGTCAGCTTGGCGGCCTCGTCCATCGAGCCGGCCACGCCGGAAACCTTGTCCTGCACCACTTTCAGCGCGATCCGGCTCGGCACCGCGAGCACCTGGCCCATCACCGCGCCGAACGCCTGGAAGTCGAAACCGTTGGCGGCGCCCACCTTGTCGGCCGCGCCGTGCACCTCGGCCGCGCGCTTGTCGAGTTCTCCGGCGAAGCTGTCCAGCACAGTCGGGTCGACGCCGAAACCCGGTCCGTTCACCACAGCGGCTCCTCGTCGTCTTCCTCGTAGTTCCGCTTCGCCGGCTTGGCGGGACGCGGCGGGGCCTGCGGGCTCGGCGGCCCGGTCCGCTCGTTCTGCTCGTCCTCGTTGAGCGCGTCGGGGGCGGGCTCCGCGTCCACCGGCTCCTCGTCGGGCACGGGCGGCGGCAGGAACTGGTTCACCACGTCCATCACCTGGGTGCCAGCGGCCATCGGCTGGAGCGCCTCGACGACCAGTTGCGACGCCTGCTGCTGGGCCCGCGCGGCCGTGCTCATGATCAGCTGGGCGAGTTCGGCGGGACGGCGCGTCATGGCGCGCTCGGTCAGGGCCAGGTTGTCCAGGGCGCCGCTCGGGCCGATGGTGACGGTCACGCTGCCGTCGGGTGAACTCGCCGTCCCCGACGCCTCGGCTAACCGCTCCTGGAGTTCCGTGCTCTTTTGTTGGAGGTCCGCCACGTGCCGCTGGAAGTCGTCGAGCCAGCCCTGCGGATCGACCTGTGGGTCCATGCCCTGCACTATCGACTGATCAGGTGATCAACCGACCACGCTCAGGTGAACGTTGCAGGAGTGGCCGCGCTGTGCACGGGATCCGTTGCCCGAACGCCCAACGCCGCGCGGTTGGTCGGGCAGCGGGGATCGTCCAGCTGGCCCAGACTTGGCTGCGCGGTGCACTGGCTGGAAGGAGACCGTCACCTTGGGTGGCCGCCGTCAACGATTCGGTCACGTGCCAGCAGGTCGTTGGGAACCTCCCCTTACCGAGGGGTACGGTTCGCCACTCGGAACTCGACAACGCTGTCGGGTCGTGGCTGCTCAGTGAGCAGGGAGGAGACGAGCGTGCGTCGTCGTATGCGTGGGGTCGCGGTAGTCGCGGTCGCACTGACCAGCGCCCTGTCGCTGGCAGCTTGCGCCAAGGACAGCGGTAACTCCAGCAACAACAACAATGCGTCGGGCAACCCGAGCAGCGGATGCAAGCTGGCTGACAAGCCCGCTGCCGCGCCGGCCGGCTCGACCAGCGCCGATGCCGGCGGCAAGGTCGACGGAAGCGCGCTGAAGATCGGTCTCGCCTACGACATCGGCGGCCGTGGCGACGGCTCCTTCAACGACGCGGCCGCGGCCGGCCTGGACAAGGCCATCTCGGACATGGGCGTCAAGAAGGACAACACCAAGGAGCTCACCGCGAGCGCCAACGAGAGCCCGGCGGACAAGGAGACGCGGCTCCGCCAGCTCGCGACCGGCGGCTACAACCCGGTGATCACCGTCGGCTTCGCCTACGCCGACGCGCTCAAGAAGGTCGCCGCGGAGTTCCCCGGCACGAAGTTCGCGATCGTCGACGCGACGGTCGACGGCGCGGCCAACGTGACCCCGCTGACCTTCACCGAGGAGCAGGGCTCGTTCCTGGTCGGCGTCGCGGCGGCGTACAAGAGCAAGGGCTGCCACATCGGCTTCGTCGGCGGCGTGGACGTCCCGCTGATCCAGAAGTTCCAGGCCGGGTTCGCGCAGGGCGCCAAGGCGGCCGCGCCGGACATCAAGATCGAGTCCAAGTACATCAGCCCGGCAGGCGACTTCAGCGGCTTCCAGGACCCGAACAAGGGCAACGTCGTCACCAAGGGTGAGCTGGACGCCGGTGCGGACGTCGTCTACCAGGCGGCCGGCAAGTCCGGCGAGGGCGTGTTCGCCGCTGCCAAGGCCGCGAACAAGCTGGCCATCGGCGTCGACTCCGACCAGTACAACCAGCCGACCGTCGCGGCGAACAAGGACGTCATCATCACCTCGATGGTCAAGCGCGTCGACGTCGCGGTGTACGACTTCATCAGGGCCTTCGCCAAGAACGACCTGACGACCGTGCCGAAGGTGTTCGACCTGAAGGCGGACGGCGTCGGCTACGCCACCTCCGGCGGCAAGATCGACGACATCAAGGACGTGCTTGAGGCCTACAAGGCCCAGATCGTCGCGGGGAAGATCACGGTGTCGGCGACTCCGACCAAGTAGTTCGCCAGCCAGCAGACGCGTGGGGCCCGGGAGAGGAGCACTCCTCCCCGGGCCTGACGCGTCGTTGCAGACGTCTTTTCGAGGAGTGCCGATGAGCACCGTCGCCACCGAGCGGGCCGCCCCGCAGGAGTCCGAGCGGGCGCCGGCCGTCGTCCTGACCGGCATCACCAAACGTTTCCCCGGCGTCGTGGCCAACCGCGACGTGGCCCTCACCGTGCGCCAGGGCGAGGTGCACGCGCTGTGCGGCGAGAACGGCGCTGGCAAGTCGACCCTGATGAAGATCCTCTACGGCATGCAACAGCCGGACGAGGGCACCATCGAGGTCGAGGGCCAGGAGATCAGGTTCCGGTCGCCGACCGACGCGATCAAGGCCGGCATCGGCATGGTGCACCAGCACTTCATGCTCGCCGACAACCTGACGGTGCTGGAGAACGTCGTGCTCGGCGCCGAGAAGCTGCACGGCATCGGCGGGAAGGCCCGCCGCACGCTGGTCGAGCTCGGCAGGACCACCGGCATGCGGGTCGACCCCGACGCGCTGGTGGAACGCCTCGGCGTCGCCGACCGGCAGCGGGTGGAGATCCTCAAGGTGCTCTACCGGGGCGCGCGGATCATCATCCTGGACGAGCCGACGGCCGTGCTGGTGCCGCAGGAGGTCGACGAGCTGTTCGACACCGTGCGCGGCATGCGGGACCAGGGCTTCACCTTCTTGTTCATCTCGCACAAGCTCGACGAGGTGCGCACCATCGCCGACAGCGTGACGGTGATCCGGCGCGGCACCACGGTCGGCACGGCCGACCCGAAGGCGATCAGCTCCCGGCAGCTCGCCGAGATGATGGTCGGCAGCGAGCTGCCCAGCCCGGAGACCCGCGAGTCCACGGTCACCGACCGTCCGGTGCTCAGCGTCGAGGAGCTGACCCTGCTGGCCGAGGACGGCTCTGGCCGGCCGGTGCTTGACGCGGTCGACCTGGTGGTCCGGTCCGGCGAGGTGCTCGGCATCGCCGGCGTCGAGGGCAACGGGCAGACGGAGCTGGTCGAGGCGATCATGGGCATGCGCGCGAGCAGCGCGGGCCGGATCGTGCTCACCAGCGCCGACGGCACGCGGACGGACCTGACCAAGCTCGGCACCCTGGCCCGCCGCGAGGCCGGCATCGGGTACGTGCCGGAGGATCGCACCAGGCACGGCCTGCTGCTGTCGGAGCCGCTGTGGCTGAACCGGGTGCTCGGCTACCAGACGCGACCGCCGGTGTCGAAGGGCCAGTGGCTCGACATCGAGGGCGCGCGGGCCGACACCAAGCGCATCGTCGAGGAGTTCGACGTCCGCACGCCGAGCATCGACGTGCCGGCCGCGGCGCTGTCCGGCGGCAACCAGCAGAAGCTCGTGGTCGGCAGGGAGCTGTCCGGCGACCCGGTGCTGCTGATCGCCTCGCACCCGACCAGGGGCGTCGACGTCGGCGCGCAGGCGCTGATCTGGGATCAGATCCGCAACGCCCGCGCGAGCGGCCTCGCGGTGCTGCTGATCTCGGCGGACCTGGACGAGCTGATCGGCCTGTCCGACACGATCAAGGTGATGCTGCGCGGCCGGCTGGTCAGCGACGCGGACCCGGCCACCGTCACGCCGGAGGAGCTCGGCTCCGCGATGACCGGCGCCGGCGACGACCCCGACACTGCGCCACCAGCTGAACCCGCCGAACCCAAACCGTCCACAGTAGACAGTGCGGGTCAGGCGGCAGAGACGACCGCCCCGGCGCGCGCCGAGGACGAGGCAGAGGGAGGTGACCAGGCATGAACCTGTTGCGGGGCAAGCTGATGCCGCCGTTGTTGGCGATCGTGTTCTCCGCGCTGCTGTGCTCGGTCGCACTGGTGATCTCCGGGAGCAACCCGGGCACGGCGTTGTCGGCGATGGTGTCGCAGGTCGGCCACGGCACGACCGCGGTGGACATCGTGAACAGCGCGTCGGTGTACTACCTCGCCGGGCTCGCGGTGGCCATCGGCTTCAAGATGAACCTGTTCAACATCGGTGTCGAGGGCCAGTTCCGCGTCGCCGCCGTGACCGCCGCGGTGGTCGGCGGCGCGCTGCGGCTGCCGCCGGTCCTCGACGCCATCGTGATCCTGCTGGTCGCGGTCCTGACCGGCGCGCTGTACGCCGCGATTCCCGCCGTGCTGAAGGTGACCAGGGGCGTCAACGAGGTCATCTCGACGATCATGCTGAACGCGATCGCCATGGGCATCGTCGCGTACATGATCCGCCCGGACGTCTTCGGTGTGCTGCACGGCAACAACATCAGCACCGCCGAGATCCCGACGGCCGGCCAGGTGCCCGGCATCAGCTTCGGCAGCGGCGGCACGGTGTTCGGCCTGGTGATCCTCGCCGCCGCGATCGGCGTCGGCTACTGGGTGATGATGAACCGCAGCCGGTTCGGCTTCGAGCTGAGGGCCTCCGGCGAGTCGCCGACGGCGGCCACCGCAGGTGGCGTCAACGCCAAGAAGATGGTGCTCACCGCGATGCTGCTGTCCGGCGGCATCGCCGGCCTGGTCGCCATGCCCGAGCTGCTCGGCCGCGACCACAGCTACGGCATCATCTCGCCGGCAGGCTACGGCTTCACCGGCATCGCGGTCGCGCTGCTCGGCCGCAACCACCCCGGCGGCGTCGCCTTCGGCGCGCTGCTCTGGGCGTTCCTGGACAAGTCCGCGCTCGCGCTGGACAACGTCGGCGTGCCCAAGGAGATCGTGACGATCATGCAGGGCACCATCGTGTTGTCCGTCGTGGTCGCCTACGAGATCGTCCGGCGCGTCGAGCTGGCCGCCGAGCAGCGCAGGGTCGGCCGCGAACTCGGCAACACCGGCGGCACCCCGCCGCAGCCCGCCGTCGCCAGCGCAGGAGGCGAGTCGTGACGACGATGACGAGCAACCCGGCCGCCGCCCCGCTGACGGTGGCCGTGCCGCCGAGGCGCAGGAAGCTGCCGGGCTGGGCCAGCGGCATGATCTGGGTCGCGCTGGCCGTCGCCGTGCTCACCACGGCCTCGTACCTGACCGGCGTGCCGCAGCTGACCTCGTCCGGCACCACGCAGACCGCCGTCGTGCTGGCGCTGCCGATCCTGCTCGCCGGCCTCGGCGGTCTGTGGTCGGAGCGGGCCGGCGTGGTCAACATCGGCCTCGAAGGCATGATGATCTTCGGCACCTGGGGGGCCGCGTACGGCGGCTACTACTGGGGGCCGTGGGCCGGCCTGGCCTGCGCGGCCGCGTTCGGCGCGCTCGGCGGCCTGGTGCACGCGATCGCCACGGTGACCTTCGGCGTCAACCACATCGTCTCCGGTGTGGCCATGAACCTGCTCGGCGCGGGCATCGCGAAGTACCTGTCCACGCTGATCTTCGAGCCGCTGTCGCACAACCCGAGGTCCTCGCCGACGGTGCCGAAGTTCGACACCTACTCGGCGTCCGGGCTGTCGGACTGGTTGCAGCAGCTGGAACAACAGCAACGCGTCGGCATCTCCGACGTGGCAGGCCTGCTGCGCGGGATCGTCACCGGCGTGTCGCCGATGACGATGGTGACCATCGCGCTGGTGCCGATCACGTTCCTCGTGTTGTGGCGCACCAGGTTCGGCCTGCGGCTGCGGTCCTGCGGCGAGAACCCCGTCGCGGCCGAGTCGCTTGGCGTGAACGTCTACCTGCACAAGTACGTCGCGGTGATCGCCTCCGGCGCGCTCGCCGGCATGGCGGGCGCGGCCCTGGTGCTCAACCCGGGGCAGTCCGGTTACCTGGAGGGCCAGACCAACGGCCGAGGCTACATCGGCCTCGCCGCCATGATCTTCGGCAACTGGCGGCCCGGCGGCCTGCTCGGCGGCGCGGCCCTGTTCGGCTACTCCGACGGCCTCCAGCTCAGCAGCGGCGGCAAGACCGTCCTCGCGCTGATCTACGGCGCGGTGCTGCTGCTCGCGGTGCTCGTGATCGTGCAGTTGGTGCGCCGCAAGTGGTTGGCCGCGAGCGTCGGCTTCGTCGCGGCAGGCGGCCTGTACGCGGTCTACTGGAGCGTGGACAGCCTGCCGACCGAGTTCACCCCGTACCTGCCGCACTTCGTCACCCTGATCGTGCTCACGGTCGCCTCGCAGCGACTGCGACCACCGGCGGCGGACGGCTTCATCTATCGACGCGGACAGGGAGACTAGGACGTGGGTGCTCCGGTCGATTCCCCGGTGGTGGACTGGGATGCGTTGCGCGCCGCGGCCGTTCGCGCCGCGCAGGACGCGTACTGCCCGTACTCCGGGCTTCAGGTCGGCTCGGCCGCCGTGTGCGACGACGGCCGGGTCGTGGTGGGGTGCAACGTGGAGAACGCGGCGTACGGCGTCGGGTTGTGCGCGGAGTGCACGATGGCGGGCCAGCTGCGGTTGACGGGTGGGGGCCGGTTCGTCGCGGTGGCCTGCCGCAGCGGATCCGGTGACCTGCTGATGCCGTGTGGCCGGTGCCGCCAGGTGCTCTTCGAGCTGGGCGGCCCGGACTGCCTGGTGGACACCGCGCGCGGGGTGCTGCCGATGAGCGAGGTCCTGCCGGACGCGTTCGGTCCGGCCGACCTGCCCGCGTGACGCTGTTTTCGTTGTTTCGTAAGGAGTTCCTGTGAGCCGTGAGCCCTTCTCCGCCGTGGACGTCATCCGCGCCAAGCGCGACGGCGTGGTGTTGACCGACGACCAGATCGACTGGGTGGTCGACGCGTACACCAGGGGCGTCGTCGCGGACGAGCAGATGTCCGCGCTGGCCATGGCGATCTTCCTGAACGGGATGCGGCAGACCGAGACCTCGCGGTGGACGAACGCGATGGTCCGCTCGGGCGAGCGGCTGCACCTGTCGGTCGACCGGCCCACCGTGGACAAGCACTCGACGGGCGGCGTCGGCGACAAGATCACCCTCCCGCTCGCGCCGCTGGTCGCGGCCTGCGGGGCGGCGGTGCCGCAGCTGTCGGGGCGGGGCCTCGGGCACACCGGCGGGACGCTGGACAAGCTGGAGTCCGTGCCGGGGTGGCGGGCGAACCTGTCCACGGCGGAGATCACCAGGCAGCTCAGCGAGGTCGGTGCCGTGGTGTGCGCGGCGACCGAGGGCCTGGCGCCCGCGGACCGCAAGCTCTACGCGCTGCGGGACGTGACCGGGACCGTCGAGTCGGTGCCGCTGATCGCGAGCTCCATCATGAGCAAGAAGATCGCCGAGGGTGCCGAGGCGCTGGTGCTGGACGTGAAGTTCGGCTCTGGCGCGTTCATGAAGACGCTGTCCGACGCCCGGACCCTGGCCGAGGCGCTGGTCGGCATCGGTGTCGCGGAGGGGTTGAAGATCAGCGCCCTCCTCACGGACATGTCCGTGCCGCTGGGCCGCGCGGTGGGCAACGCCGTCGAGGTCGCCGAGTCGGTCGAGGTGCTGCGCGGCGGCGGCCCGGCGGACGTGGTCGAGCTGACCGTGGCGCTCGCGCGGGAGATGCTGTCTCTGGCGGGTTTGCCGGACGTGGACCCCGCGAAGGTGCTGGCCTCTGGCGCGGCGTACGAGACCTGGGCGCGGATGATCAGCGCGCAGGGCGGCGACCCGGAGGCCGCGTTGCCGAAGGCGTCGCACGTGCACGTGGTCGAGGCGCCGGAAAGCGGCGTGCTGGCCTCGCTCGACGCGTACGCGGTCGGCGTGGCCGCGTGGCGGCTCGGGGCCGGGCGGGCGCGCAAGGAGGACCCGGTGCAGGCGGCGGCTGGTGTGCTGTGCCTGGTGAAGCCGGGCGAGCCGGTGGAGGCCGGGCAGCCGCTGCTCGAACTGCACACGGACACGCCGGACGCCGTGGCCGGGGCCCTGGCGGCGCTGGAGGGCCAGTACGCGGTGGCCGATTCCGCCGCCGAGCGCGGGCCGATGGTGGCGGAGACGATCCGGGGCTGAGGTGGTCGTGGGTCGGGGTGCGGGGACACCGACGACCCGACCGCAAATCAACCCGTGCCGACCGCTACGGCAACTTCGGTTCCACCAACTGCGCAACCTGTACCGCGAAAGGACATGTGTCGTTGTCGCTGTAGTGGGTGATGACGTCGACCCGTGCGGATGACGTGACCCCAATGGCAATGGTGCAGCTACCGGTCGTGTCCACAAGCTGTTTGGCTAGGTGGTTGCCGACCTTGGTGTCGGTTATCTGGCCGCCGTTGGGTTGCATCCCGGCCAGACCTACGTTCGTGCGGATGCCGATCCCCAAACTCCCGTTGGCAGGCTGAAGCTGACAGGTGTCGGCGGAGCCGATCTTCTTCCGTTGCGGCTGGCCGGAGATACCCAAGCCAGCGACCTCGTGCTGCGACAACAGCGAGCAGGGGTCCCGGCTCTCCAACGAGCTGCCGGCGCTGTTCGAGATCGATGAACTACCGGAGTTACTGCTGGGCGAGGGGTCCGTCGCAGCGCCACCTGGCGCGGGCATGGGCTGGCCCGTTGTCGGTCCACCGCACGCCGTGGCAACAAGCAGAGAGGCGGCTGTCAAACCGAGCAGGACGATGCGACGTATCACGTGTGTTTCCCCTGGGTGGTCAAACGGAGTAGGTGGGGCCGGCTGCCCTGTGCAGGCCCTGCTTACCGCTCTGATCCGTGGCTTGGTAGGACTCCATCGACTGCTGGATCGAATCCTTGGTGTCCTTCAAGTCCTGCTGTAGTTGCTTCAACGCCGGTACCAGACCCTGCTCAGGGTCGGTCGCGATGGTCGCCAGGAACGGCTTGTACACCTGCGCAGCCGGTGTCAGCCCCAACGGCGGTTCCTGCCCGAGAATCGATGCTTGCTGCAGCGCGCTGTCGAGCTTGTTGCTCAAGGTATCGATGGCCTTGATCAGGGCCTGGCCTCCGGCGTCGCTGATGGCGAAGCCTTCGGCGGCGGCTGCCTTGAGGCCGGTCACTGCCTGGCTGATCCCCGCAAGTCCTCCGGCGAATTCCCCCATGTATGCCTGCGGCATGCAGGATCACCCTCTCCGTAACTGGAGACCAACTCTGCGTGAGCAACCGTAGCAAGTCGAGAATCTCGGTGTCCGGTAGTTCGACGCTTCACCGCGGCCGACCGTTCTTCAGCGGACCCGGCCAATAGGGCAGCTCCCGCGCCCACGACGACATGCGTGTCATCGCATCGCCCTGGACATGGCTCGGGCCCGTGACGCCGTGACAACACCGGCGTGACGGGCCCGAGAACCAGACGGATCAGGCGCCTTCGGCGGCCAGTTCGTCGGTGTCGATGTCGATGTTCTTGTCGTTGAGCTTCGTGCCGTTCTTGCGGGTCCGACGCTGCGGCCTGGGCAGCGCGGTCGGCGCGGGCGGCGGGGTGGGGGCGCCGCCGCCGAGGATCAGTTCGGCGAAGGTGGCCATGGCCTCGTCCAGCTGGCCACCGATGCGCTGCTCGGACTCCTGGTTGCTCTTGCGCACCAGGCTGGTCAGCGAGTCCGTGGTTGGCCGCTCGGTGAGGGTGCCGTGCACGGTGTGCAGGCTCTGCTCCACGGAACCCGCCAGCTCGCCGATGCGCGCCGACACGCCGTCCTCGACGGTGTCGAGGCGGCCGGCCAGCTCGTCGAGCCTCGACGTGACCTGCTCGAGCCGCTGCGCGAGCGCCTCGAGCCGGTCGGTGCCGTCCACGGCGTCGCGAGTCTCCTCGATCGCCGCGTGCAGCGCCTGCCTGCCCTCCTGCACCTTGCCGTGCACGCTGTCGCGGGCCTCGACGACCGACTTGGCCAGGCTGTCCCTGGTGGCGTCGAGGTTGTCGCGCGCGTCGTCCAGCCGGCCGTGCACGGCCGTCGTGGACTCCGTGACGGTCCGCTGCAACGCCTCGCGGGTGCCGTCGAGGTGCTCGTGCACGCCCTCGTCCACCTCGTCGATGCGGCCGCGCAGCGTGGTCTCCAGCGCCTCGATCCGCTCGCGCAGCGGCGCGTGCACGGCGCCGGGCAGCGCCTCGAGCCTGCCGTCCTGCTTGTCGAGGTGGAGGTCGAGGTCGTCGAGTCGCTTGTGGATGTGCGACAGCTTGTCCTCGAGGCCGTCCATCCGGCCTGCGACGCCCTCGAAGCGGCCGGCGACGCCGTCGAGCCTGCCGTCCAGCTGCGCGAACGGCTTGGCCAGCTTGTCGATGAGTCCCTCGACAGTCCTGCCGAGCCCCGCGATGGCCCCGTCCTGCGCCTCCAGCCTGGCCAAGGTCTCGTCCAGCCGCTCGGCCAGCACGCTGACCTCGGTGCGGTCGGGCAGTTCGGACAGCCGCTTGCGGACCGAACCCAACGACTCGAGCGGGGACATTCGCGCGTGGATCTCGTCCAGCGCGTCGAAGATCTGCTGCTGTTCGCTCTCACGAATCTCCGCGGCGCGCGACAGCATGTTGCGCATCCGGTCGAAGGACGGCGTGGAGTTGTGGTTGTTGTCGTTCACAGCTGGTGGCCTTCGTCCAGGGGAGGGGAGACCTCCGGGAGCCTAGCCACTTCCGGGCTCCGCTCCCTAGCGCCCCCTGCCCCAACTTGCTCGCAGAGTGGCCGACTTTGCTCCGTTCGGGTGACAAAGCATGGGTCTGAACGGGTGTAGCGAATGATCTTCATGTTGGCGCGGCAAGGAGACTTCCGCCGTGTGAGTGACTAAAGGGCCAAGTTTGATTGCGCACAGTGGCGCACGGTCGCCGCAACCGCCTTAAGGCGGGCGTGCGTGCATACGACAGGGTGGTTTTCCGGCCATCCCGTAACAGTGCAGGTGATCATACCCGCGCAAGATCGTTCAGTGGGGTCAGGACACGCCGACACCGAGGTATACCGTGTCGGCCATGCCGACCCCGTTGACCCCCGAGGCCATTCGCAGCGCGCCCAAGGTGCTGCTACACGACCATCTCGACGGTGGCCTTCGCCCGCAGACGGTGATCGACCTGGCCGAGGAGTCTGGATATCAGGGACTGCCGACCACCGACGCCGACCAGCTCGGCACCTGGTTCCGCGACGCGGCCGACTCCGGCTCGCTGGTCCGCTACCTGGAGGGCTTCGCGCACACCTGCGGCGTCATGCAGCAGCGGCAGGCCATGGTGCGGGTCGCCGCAGAGGCCGCCGAGGACCTGGCCGCCGACGGCGTCGTCTACGCGGAGGTCCGCTACGCGCCCGAGCTGTTCCAGGAGGGCGGCCTGAGCCTCGACGAGATCGTCGACGCCGTGCAGGAGGGCTTCCGGCTCGGCGAGCGCCGCGCGGCCGAGGCCGGCAGGACGATCCGGGTCGGCACGCTGCTGTGCGCCATGCGGCAGAACGAGCGCTCCCTGGAGATCGCCGAGCTGGCCGTGCGGCACCGCGACTCCGGCGTCGTCGGCTACGACATCGCCGGGCCCGAGGCCGGCTTCCCTCCGACCAAGGGGCTCGACGCGTTCGAGTACCTGCGGCAGCAGAACGCGCACTTCACCATCCACGCTGGCGAGGCGTTCGGGCTGCCCTCGATCTGGGAGGCCATCCAGCACTGCGGCGCGGAACGGCTCGGCCACGGCGTGCGGATCATGGACGACATCAAGATCGACGAGAACGGCACCGCGCATCTCGGCCGGCTCGCCTCCTACGTGCGCGACCGACGGATCCCGCTGGAGATGTGCCCGACGTCGAACCTCCAGACGGGCGCGGCGACCTCTATCGCCGAGCACCCGATCGGCCTGCTGGCCAAGCTGCGCTTCCGCGTCACCCTGAACACCGACAACCGGTTGATGAGCCACTGCTCGATGTCGAGCGAGTTCGCGGCGCTGATCGACGCCTTCGGTTACGGGTGGGCCGACCTCCAGTGGTTCACCGTCAACGCGATGAAGTCCGCCTTCATCGACTTCGACGACCGGCTGTCGCTGATCAACGACGTGATCAAGCCCGCCTACGCGGAGCTGCTGGCCTAGAAGTGTCCTGAAGAT
>NZ_VUOB01000001.1 GCF_008386585.1 Solihabitans fulvus | reverse complement strand
TTGGATGGGAGTGGGGATCGAGGTGGTTCCTGGCGGAGCCGCCGGGCCGGCCTCATGCCGGGTTGTGTTCGGGTGGTCCGGCGGTGCCGTCAGGGGCCGCCTCGGCCCGGCTAGCGCGGACAAGATCCACGGGACACCCCCTAGCAGGTGCTCCCGGCCGTCCCCGGCGGGTGTGTCCTGCCGGGGCCGGCCGTCGGGCGGGTCGGCAGCCGAGGGGTGTCCCCTCGAACGGAGCCGGACACCGGCCGCCAGCAGCACGGATCGCGCGCCGGCATAGGAAAGCCCGGACCGCGCGGCCAGGCCGCGGATGCTCGCACCGGCGCGGTACTGCTCGACCATGGCGGCGACGTGGTCGGGGGAGCGGTGCGGCCGGGGTGCGATCCCGGCCGCGCCGAGCAGGCGCCGCACAACGCGCCGGTCGATGGCGGTGTCGCGGGACAGGTCGGCGATCGACGCGCCGTCGCGGTAGCGGCGCGCCAGCAGCGCGGACAGTTCTAGGTCGGAGGCGCCGAGGCACGGCCCGTCGTCGGTGCGCAGGCCGCCCTCCTCGAGGAGCCGGCGAACCGTGCCCGGGCGCCGGCCGATCTGGGCCGCGAGTTGGTGGATGGTCAGGCCCTCGGCCTGGAAACGTCGGGCCAGCGCGGCGGCGAGCTTGCGACGCCGGTGGCCGCGCAACCCACCGGCCTGACTGTGCTTGTCCACTGGTATCCCTCGTTCACCAGTAGCGGCTGTTGGCAGGGAGACGTCGGCGGTCGCCCGTTCTGACGGCGTTGTTCGCGATGACTTGTCGGCGGTCGCTCAACACCGCGCGGGGGTCACCCCATCGGGGTTTCCGAGTTGCTGCGCGATTGTCCTCTTCGCACGATTGATCAGGAGGGCGAATCTCGCTCATCCTGAGGAGAGCATCATGCAACAATGCATACTGCGTAACGGCTTTTCGGTCATGTTCCCGGGCTCGTGGCTGTCCTCGGGGCAGTGCGGGCCCGACGGCGGAAACTGTGTTCAGCTGAATCTCGGGTTTCCCGGTGTGGTCGGAATCAGGGACAGCAAACCGTCGGCGGGGCCGGTGCTGGTGTTCCCGCGCGACGGCTGGGCGGCGTTTCTGGCCGCCGCGAGGATCGGCCGATTCGACTGCCGAGTCGGCCGAGTTTCCGTGTCACGGTGAATAGCGCGGACAGTGACCCGTTGTGGTGCCCCAAGACGCGCTCGCCACCTACGCTCTGGCACACGGACCGGGGCGCGGCGCCTCGGCACGAACTGTCCGCGCGGCGAGGGGGGATCGGTGCACGGCACGACGACCTCACGGCGGCGGGCGCTCGGTGAGCTGATCCGTCAGGCCCGCACGGCCGCCGGCCTGACCCAGCACGGTCTCGCCAGGCTGCTCGACTGCGGACAGGCCAAGATCAACAAGATGGAGACGGGCGCCGTCGGCGTCAAGCGGGCCGACCTCGACCTGCTCGTCGGGATCCTCCGCGTCGATCGGGACCTGGCCGAGCAGATGAAAGAACTGTTGCAGGCCAACGAACGGGGCGCCAGATGGGACGGGCATCGAGCCGCCGTGCCGCGCTGGTTCCGCGCGTTCACCGACCTGGAACCCACGGCCCGCGACATCTTCGCCTGGCACGGCGAGCGCATTCCCGGCCTGCTCCAGTCCGAGCTCTACATGCTCGAGCAGTTCACCATGGCCGGCGCCAGGGACGTCAAACTCCTGCTGCGCAACAGGTTGGAACGCAAGAAGGTCCTCGATCAGGAGAACCCGCCGCAGTACCACTTCATCCTCAGCGAGGCCGCGTTCCGCCGCATGATCGGCGGCCTGCCCTTGGCGGTGGCGCTCGACCAGGTCCAGTACCTGCTCGCGCTCGACCTCACCCATCCGCACCTGCACCTGCACGCGCTGCCCTTCGCCGCCGACGTGCTCTACGTGCCCAACGACTACACGATCATGACGTTCGCCAACACCACGAAGGACTGCGTCTTCCTCGAGTACCTCGAGGGCGGGGACGACATGAACAGCGCCGACGAGGTCGAGCGATTCGTCCGGAACTGGGACGGTCTGCGCGAGGCGTCGTTGACCGAGCAGGACACCCGGGGGTACCTGACGGGACTGGAACGCGAGCTGGTCGAGCGGCGAAGTACTGGCAGCCGATAGGGGAGGCGGCTGGTCGGCGTGATCGCGGACCCGTACAGTCTGGTTCGAATGGATCAGCGGTCGTGGCTCGAAGGAAGCGGCTATGGCACCCCCGTTCACGCGTGACAACGAGGTGCCGAGCGCGCCGCTGCCGCCCGAGCTCGCCGAGTGCCTTCGCTACGGTCCCTTCCACCGCGCGCTGCGGATGGCGTTGGCGCACCGGGGTTTGTCGCTGTCGCGGATCTCCGCCCACTTGGCCCAGCGCGGCGTGCCCGTCGCCTCCTCCACCCTGAGCTACTGGCAGCGCGGCATGCGGCATCCGGACGCGCCGCGCTCGCTGGAGGCCGTGCGCGCGCTTGAAGAACTGTTGCGGCTGCCCGTCAACGCTCTCGTGGTGTTGATCGGGCCGCGCACCCGTCCCGCGCCGACGGACTCGGCCGTGGTGAGTTTCGCCGAGGTCGCCGGCAGCTGGGCCAAGACGGACGAGCTGTTCGCCTCGATGGAACCCCGCAACGCCAACCCGACCCTCGCAATCGTGGCCGTGCACGACAGCGGGCGGGTCGGCCCGCACCGGGAACTGCGGCGGTGCACGACCAGGGTGGTGGTGCGGCCGGTCGTGCAGGGCGCCGACCGGTACTTCGCCGTCGTGCGTCCTGACGAGGTCGGCGACGTGGCCGACGTGGTGTTCCAGGCCGTGGACGGCTGCCGGGTCGGCCGGATCCGCCGCGATCCGGAGACCAGGCTGGTCATGGTGGAGCTGCTGTTCGACCGCCACCTCGGTGAGGGAGAGGTGCACGTGTTCTCCTACCGCGTCAGCTACCCCAGCTGCCGGCCGACCGAGGGCATCTACCGCACGTTCCGGCTGCCCTGCGAGAGCTACCTGTTGCGGCTGTCCTTCCACCGCCGCGCGCTGCCGGTCCGCTGCCTGCGCTACGTGCGAGAGACGGAGGACAGCCCGCCGCTGGAACGGGACGAGCTGGTCTGCTGGGGCGGCGAGGTGGCCAGCGCGTACTTCTCCGACGTCGGGCCGGGCCAGGCGGGCGTCGCCGTGGAATGGGACTGACCGGGACGGCGGCAGGGGGATGCCATCCCGGTCAGGGCGCGCCGAGGTCCTCAGCCGTCGGAACGTCCGGACGGGCGACGTCGACGCAGGATCAGCACCCCGGCAAGGCCGAGCCCGAGCGAACTCGCGCCGAGCGCCAGCACCAACAGGTTGTCCCCGCCGGACACCGGCTCCTCGTTCCTGGACAGCATGGCCTGGGCGAGCGCGGGATCGACGGTGCCGTCGTAGTTGTAGCCACCGCCGACCTTGTGCTGCCTGGCGTAGTCGGAGCCGGCCTGCTTGTCCGCGTATCGGGTGTGCACGAGCGCCTGGTAGTCCGCGAGCGACCAGCTGCGGCCGACCTGGCTCTTCAGCGCGGGAAACGCGGCCGACAGCAGCGTGACCCGATCGGCCGTCGCCGCGTACCACGCGCCGACCTGCGGCTCGGTGAGCAGTTGGACGCCGCCGGGGAGCGTGGCGGCGAGGTCCCGTTCGACGGTGCCGCTCGCCGCGCTGGCCGCGTGCCAGCCGGTGCCGGCGCGGTCCCGCACGGACTGCACCGTGACCGCGCCGACCGAACTCGTTGCGGGCACGGCGATGTAGGCCAATGTGCCGACCGCAACCTGGTCGCCACGGACGAAGGCGGCGCTGAGGCCGAACACGGGGACGGCCTGGTCCGCGACCCGCACCTCACGCGCCTGCTCGACGGAGGCGTGCGCGACCGAGTGGAGGTTCTGCGCGGCCAGGGTGGCGGCCTGCGGGGTGTGCGCCGCGGCGAGGGCCGAGGTCAGGTCGGCCTGGTTGGGGGCGGTCAGTGCGGTCGCCGTCGCCGACGCCGTGGTGGCCAGCACGAGCGAGGCCGCGAGCCCGCCGATCGTCGCCGCGCCGCGCAGGAGTGCCTTCCGCATGGTGGTCCGCATCAGAAGCCTCCTGCCGAGATGTTCGCGATCGTGTCGAACCAGGTGAACTGGCTGTTCTGGAGGAAGTCGCTCCAGTTGTAGGTGGTGTAGCGCTGGTCGGTCGGCCATGGGTCGCCGACCGACATGGTCTGGCTGCTCGCGTCGTAGCCGTAGCCGACCTCGGCGTGCCCGCCGCCCGCCGTCCAGGCGATGGCGACGATGAACGGCCGGTTGCCGTCGATCTGGCTCTGCACGGTGGGGAAGTCGATGGCGTCGCCGACGTCGGTGCTCGACGCGCCCTGTGCGGCGAGGCCGTTGACGATGTCGCTGCTCGACGCGGGTTGGTTGGGACACTGGTAGCCGGCGGGCAGTCCCCTGGCGCCGGCGCAGAAGCTGTTCTGGCTGACGCGCTTGCCCTCGTAGGCCAGGACGGTCACGCCGGAGGCGGACCAGCACCACTCGTCCTGCTGCTGGACCTGCATGGTGATGGACAGGTTCGTTGAGGTGCCCGCCGCGACCGACACCGAGGCCGGTGTCGGCGGCCTGGCCGAGGCGTCCGCGATCGCGGGCAGCGCGATCATGCCGCCGATCGCGAGGAGTGCGGCGGCCGTGCGCCAGAAGCTAACTCTTGCCACGCTTCTCTCCTTTCGGATGTCACCCGCAAAGGTGAGCGCGATCACAATGGGTGCATGGGTATGGGCCGGACAAGGCGCGGTGGCGGCCCGCGACGGCGACCGTGAGCGTTCACACCTGCACCCGCATGACAGCGGCTCATCGGATGGAACCCGCAGGCCGCACGCCGGCAGAACATCCACAGCGCGTTCACAGCGCTGTGAACGCGCGGGGCCAGGTGGCCGATAACCGACGTGCGCGCAGAACCCCGGCTGGGATACTGACCGGCGAACCGGATGATCGTGTCGCCGTGGGAGGTTCGTCAGTGTTGCAGGGGGATGTCGGGCTGGAACTCGGCCGGCGCGTCGCGGAGTCGTTGCGGTCGGCGCTCGGCGTGCGGATCACCCCGGAGCAGGCGCTGATCCGACCCTCCTCGGCCGGTCGCGGCGCGGACTACCAGTGCAACGCCGCGATGAGCCTGGCCAGGACCGTCGGCAAGACCCCGCGCGAGGTGGCCGAGGCGCTGCTGGCCGGGCTCGACGCCGCCGACCTGGTCGAGCAGGCGGAGATCGCGGGGCCCGGCTTCGTCAACTTCCGGCTCCGCGACGACTGGCTCGGCGCGCAGGCCACCCGGCTGCTGGCCGACGAGCGGGTCGGCGTTCCGCTCGCCGAGCGGCCCGGCCGGTACGCGGTGGACTACGGCTCGCCCAACGTCGCCAAGGAGATGCACGTCGGACACCTGCGGTCCTCGATCATCGGCGACGCGATCGTGCGCCTGCTGGAGTTCGGCGGCCACGAGGTCATCCGCCGCAACCACCTCGGCGACTGGGGCACGCCGTTCGGGATGCTCATCGAGCACCTGGTCGACGAGGGCTGGACGACCGTCGAGGCCGACCACTCCATCGGCGACCTGAATTCCTTCTACCGGGCCGCACGCGCGAAGTACGACGCGGACGGCGACTTCGCCGAGCGGGCGCGGCGCAGGGTGGTGTCGTTGCAGGGCGGCGACGAGCCGACGCTGGCGCTGTGGCGGGAGCTGGTCGCCGAGTCCACCAGGCACTTCGAGCAGGTCTACGCCGCGCTCGGCGTGACGCTGGCACGGGGCGACAACTACGGCGAGAGCTTCTACAACCCGTTCCTGGCCGACACCGTCACCGAGCTGGCCGACCGGGGCCTCACCGAGACCAGCGACGGCGCGGTCTGCGTGTTCCCGCCGGGATTCGCCAACCGCGACGGCGAGCGGCTGCCGCTGATCGTGCGCAAGGGCGACGGCGGCTACGGCTACGCGGCCACCGACCTGGCCGGCGTGCGGTACTGGACGCGCGAGCGCGACGTCACCGACCTGGTCTACGTGGTCGGTGCGCCGCAGAAGCTGCACTTCGAGATGGTCTTCGCCGCCGCAGAGCAGGCCGGCTGGCTCGACGGGGACCACCGGGCGGTGCACGTCGAGTTCGGGTCGATCCTCGGCGAGGACGGCAAGATCTTCCGCACACGCGCCGGCGACACGATCAAGCTCGCCGACCTGCTGCGCGAGGCCGTCGACCGCGCGGCCGAGGTGGTCGCCGAGCGCACCGACCTGGACGAGCGGCAGCGCGGCCAGGTCGCCGAGGCCGTCGGGATCGGCGCGGTGAAGTACGCCGACCTGGCCAACGACCGCGACAAGGACTACGTCTTCTCCTGGACCAAGATGCTGGCGCTGGAGGGCAACACGGCGGTGTACCTCCAGTACGCCAACGCCCGCATCCTGTCGGTGCTGCGCAGGGCCGGCGAACAGCCAGCCGAGGGCGCGCCGATCGTGCTCACCGCGCAGGCCGAGCGGGCCCTGGTGCTGAAGCTGTTGCAGCTACCCGGAGCGGTGGCCTCGGCGGTGGCGGACTTCGCGCCGCACAAGCTGTGCACCTACCTGTACGAGACGGCCACCGCGTTCTCGGGCTTCTACCAGCAGTGCCCGATCCTGAAGGCCGACACCGAGGACAGCAGGCGTTCCCGGCTTGCACTGGCCCGGTTGACCTCGACGGTGCTCACGCTCGGGTTGTCGCTGCTGGGAATTCAGGCGCCGCAACGGATGTAGGCCCGCGTCACACCGCGAGGTCGAGGGCGAGCTGGCCGCTTCCGGTGCGAAGTTGGTCGGCCCGCCTGCGCGCGCCGCGCGTCAGGCACTTCACGCAGGTGGTGCCGTCGTCGGTCGGGGTGAGGTCGTCGGGGTTGTGTGAGGAGTAGCCGGTGTGGCAGGCCGGCGACGGTAACAGGACCCCGCCGAGCGCCGGCCGCAGCTCGACGTCGTGCACGGCGCCGTGCCGGCCGAGCCGCAGCCGGTGGCCGGCGAACCTGCGGCAGTGCCACGCGCCGATCCCGGCGAGCACCGCGGCCAACGGGTCGTTGATCGGGTCTGGGCTGGTGGACGGTGTCGCGGTCACCCCACCAGGATGCCTCAGGCCACCGACAAGATCGGGGACGTCCGGCCGCTGCCCGGTCCGGGTACGGCAGCCGGCCCTCGGCTCAGCACTTGGCCCGGCTCGGCACTTGGCCTGGCACGGCGCGGTCAGGCGGGCGGCCAGTTCCTGAGCGCGACGTCGAGCGCGTCGAGGACCCGCGACCACGAGGCGTCCAGGCCGGGCGCGCGGCGGAACGCGCCGGCCGTCTCCAGGCTCACGTACCCGTGGAAGGTGCTGTGCAGCAACCGGACCGCGTCCGTCTGGTCGGGCTCGGGCAGCTCGTAGCCGCGCAGGATCGCGCGCGTCATCTCCGCGTGCCGGGGCGCCGCGCTGGCGGCGGCCGTCTCCTGGTCGAGTTCGGTCTGCGTCGCGGCGTACCGGCCGGGATGCGCCTTCGCGTAGTCCCGGTAGGCGCCCGCGAAGGCCACCAGCGCGTCCTTGCCGGCGCGGCCGGCCAGCGCGGCGGCGACCCGGTCGGCCAGCTCGGCCAGGGCCTGCACCGCGACCCGCACCCGCAGGTCCTGCGCGTTCCTGATGTGCGAGTACAGGCTCGCGTCCTTGACGCCGAACCTGCGCGCGAGGGCCGAGACGGTCAGGTTCTCGAAGCCGACCTCGTCGGCAAGCTCCGCCGCCGCCTGGGTCAGGCGCTCGGCGGTCAGCCCCGCGCGTGCCATGGGTCACCCTTCTATACCTAGAGGCTTTAATCGTTTGCCTAATACCTCTAGGCATACTAGCTTCTCAGCCTATGAGACCGGTGACCGAGCGCGACATCCGCGCGTCCTTCGTCAACTGCACCAAGGGCGAGGCGAAGCGGCTGTCCGTGCCAAAGGACCTGGCCGAGCGACTGTGGGACGACCTGGACTTCCTCGGCTGGCGGGACCCGGCCGCGCCGGACCGTGCCTACCTCGTCGCCGAGTCCGGCGACGGGTTCGCCGGTGTGGCGCTGCGCCGGGCCGCGCCGCCCGTCGGGCCCGCCCGGCGCAGCATGTGCTCGCTGTGCCTGACCACGCACACCGGGGACGGCGTCGCGCTGATGACCGCGCGCAAGGCCGGGAAGGAAGGGCAGCTGGGCAACTCGGTCGGCGCCTACATCTGCACCGACCTCGCCTGCTCGCTCTACCTGCGCGGGAAGAAGGACGCCGGGCTGGGCAGCCGACTGCACGAGTCGCTCACGCTGGACGAGCAGGTGGACAGGACGATGGCGAACCTGGCCGGATTCCTGACCAGGGTGGTCGGCTGATCCACGGCTACCGTGGTCGCTCACAGCGGCACCTGGCGACGGGGCCGTGACGCCACGGAGGATCCACGATGGAATACGGCACCGACCCGCGCGTCGACGAGTACATCAACGGCCTGCCCGACTGGCAGCAGGACATCTGCCGCGAGGTCCGCGATCTCGTGCACGCCGCCGACGGCGAGGTCGTCGAGACCATCAAGCGCACCACCCAGCCGTACTTCGTGTTGCAGGGCAACATCTGCGCGCTGCTGGCGGCGAAGGACCACGTCAACGTGTTCCTGTACGACGGCGCGATCGTGCCCGACCCGGAGGGGATCATCACCGCGGGCCACGACAACAAGACCGCGCGGACGGTGGCGTTCCGGCGGGGCGAGAGCATCAACGCGCCTGCCCTGCTCGCCATGATCAGGCACATCATCGCCAACAACCGGGCCGGCGGCTGGCGGAAGCTGAAGCGTGAAGGCTGACCGCCGCCGCCGGCGGTGCTGTGGTCTAGCTGCCGTGGTCTAGCTGCCGTGCGCGCCCGCCAGCTCCAGGGCCCGCCCAACCCGCTCGGCCACGTCGTGCCATGGCCGACACGGCACGACGGGTAGCCCGAGTCGCGCGGCCTGCTCGGCGAGCCGGTGCCCGTACCGGGCGCTGGCCTCGGCCCGCCGGAACTGCCGGCCGGCGTCCGGCTCGCGGGCGGCGTAGTTGTCTGTGATCTGCTCGGGGTTCTCCTCGTGCAGGAACACCGCCCGCACGGCCCGCCCGGCCGCCGCGCCCGCCCGCACCGCATCGGCGACGGCGGCCGGGGCGAGGTAGTCGCCCTCGACGATCGCCGGCACGTCGACGGTCAGCCGGTTCTCGACAACGCCGAGCAGCGCGGGCGCCAACGCGTCGGCGGTGGCGAGCTGGAGCTCCACCACGCGGTCGACGTCGAGCGCCGAGGTGTCGGGGACCTGATCGAACAGGTGCAGGCCGGGGTGCTGCTCGGCGGAGGTGAGGCGCGTGACCGCGCTGACGACGTCGTCGAACTCGACCACGAACGCGCCGTTGGCCCGCGCCAGCCGCGCGGCGGCCTGGCTCTTGCCGACGCCCGACGCGCCGCCGATGAGGAGAACGTCCCACGATGACCGGATCACGCGCCGACCGTAGCCGAGACCGGGCGGGGATCTGTGTTGTGGCACAGGCGAAGCGCTGCCGGACGGTGCCCGGCCGGTCGACGATCCTCGGCTGCGGCACGCATCGACGTCGGCACGGTGCGTGATGATCACCTCGTGGGAGAGCCGTTCGGTGGCGACCCGTAGCCTGTTCGGGTGACAGACTGGGTGACGATCTCCTCGCTTGCGACCGCAGGCGGCACGCTTGTGCTCGCGGCGGTGACGTTCGCGTCGGTGCGTTCGGCGAACCGGGCGGCGCGGGTCGCCGAGGAGACCCTGTTGGCGGGCATCCGGCCGCTGCTCATGCCGTCCCGGCACGAGGATCCGCCGATCAAGGTCGGCTTCGGCGACGGACACTTCGTGCACACCCCGGGAGGCGGCGGCACCGTCGAGACCGGCGACAGCGCGGTCTACCTGACGATGTCGGTGCGCAACGTGGGCAACGGCATCGCGGTGCTGCACGGTTGGCGGCTCGAGCCGTCGCGCGAGGTGGCGCAGACCCGGCCGCCGATCGAGGAGTTCCGCAGGCTTACCAGGGACATCTACGTCGCCACTGGCGACGTCTCCTTCTGGCAGGGCGCGATCCGCGATCCCGAGGAGTCCGACTTCCTGGAGATCCAGGGGCGCATGGCGTCGCCGGAGCGCATCATCGTCGATCTGCTCTACGGCGACCACCACGGGCGCCAGCGCGTCATCAGCCGGTTCTCGTTGCTGCCGCGCGAGAACGGGGCCTGGCTCGCCACGGTCGCGCGGCACTGGAACGTCGACCGCCCCGACCCGCGATGAGCGCACGCGAGTCGGTGCGCCCGACTTCGAGACGCACCTATCGCGCCTATCGCACCTATACTGCGGATTCGGACTTTCTGGGAGCTTGCGGTGGCCGTGCGTAGCGATGAGTTCCTTCGGATGGTGGACGCGCTCGCCGACGTGCGCCGCGCCGAGGGCGAGCAGTACACCTCGTTCAGCGTGCGCGGCAAGCGGTTCGGCTACTACTGGCCGCGAACGCAGACCGTCGGTCTGAAACAGACCCTGTCCGAACAGCTGGCCCTGGTCGCCGAGCGGCCCGACGTCTTCGAGGAGCAGTTCACCTCCGGCGGTTTCGGCTGGGTGGTCGTCTACCTCGAAGGAATCGAGGCCGGCGAGCTGACCGAGCTGGTCTTCGAGGCGTGGCGGTTGTCCGCGCCAGAGGAGCTGATCGCGGAAGCACCCGACCCGGCGCGGCCCGGATCCCGTTGAGGCCGCGCGGCGGGAACGGCCGCTGACGGGCCATGATGGACGGCGTGGAGTCGACTCGTGTGGACCGCTGGCTGTGGGCGGTCCGGCTGACCAAGACCCGATCGGACGCGGCCGCCGCCTGCCGTGGCGGGCACGTGCGGGTCAATGACCGGCCGGCCAAGGCCGCGACCACGGTGTCGCCCGGCGACGAGGTGCGGGCGCGCGTCGGCGACACGACCCGAATCGTCGAGGTGGTTCGGGTGATCCAGAAACGCGTCGGGGCGGCCGACGCCGCCGTCTGCTTCATCGACCGGACCCCGCCGCCCCCGGCGGAGGCGGCGCTGCCGTTCGCCCGCAGGGACCGAGGGGCCGGGCGGCCGACGAAGCGGGAACGCCGGATCCTGGACCAGTTCCGCACCGGCCAACCCTGACCGGGCGACGACGGGCGTCAGCGGGCGGCGGTGTCGGCGAGACCGATCGGCAGGGTGGCGGCGAGGCCGTCGGCGTGCTGGCCGTCGAGGCGCTTCATGGTGACGCCCCATTCGCCGGCCAACCGGGTCAGCTCGCTTTCCGCGTGCGCCAAAGCGGCCGGGCTCGCCGCCGCGACGCGCACCGTCGCGGCCACCCTCGGCCGGGTCTCCAGCGGCGAGCGGCACGCGGTGACGGCCACCGTGACCGCCGCCTGCGGCGCGGCCGTCAGCAGCCAGCGCAACAGTTGTGTGGCAACACCTGTGGCGAGGTCGGCCCAGCCGTCGAGGCGGAACGACGCCTGCGAGATCGACCCGCTCCGCCACAGCCGCCACTCCTCGCGGACCAGACCCCGGCCCGCGTTGACGTGGGCCAGCGCGGCGAGGGTGCCGAGCACCTCGTGCTTGGCCAGCGCCCTGGTCGGGAAGCCGTCCCTGCGCAGCTGGCGCTGGACCCGGCGGACCGCGTTGCCGAGCACCTGCCGGACGTCCTCGTCCCGGTGCGCCTCGACGGTGCGCAGCGCCTGTAGCGCGACCCACATGCGGGGCGGGCGGTCCCGGTTGATTCCGGCGTGATGCACCACCTGCACGGCGAAGGTCGGCGCCTGCCCGTTCGGCGACGGCAGCAGCGTTTCGGGAGCCTGCACCATTTTCGTGAGATCCCGGACGGTCGACTTCGGTTGCAGCACCGCCGTGATCCCGGGAGCCCTGCTCACCATGAACACCGTGTCGTCGTTGACGTCCTCGGTGCTGCCGGCGGCTTCCGGCGAGACCAGCCGCAACAGCGCCGCGCCGGTCTCGCCGTCGCCGCCGAGGTCCTGGTTCCTGTTGCGCAGCAGATACTTCGTGGACAGCGCAAGCCAGTCGAACAGCCAGCGACCCCGGACCCGCACGGCGGTCAGCGCAACGACGATCGCGGCGACGATGGCGACCGAGCCGGTGGTCAGCCACGGCCGGCCGATGACGAGCGCGATCGCGATCAGCACGAGCTGCCAGCAGATGACGCGGAGGACGCCGATGCCGGCGGTCCGGCCCGAGGTCCTGCGGCGACTCGGTCGCGGGGCCGGACCCGCCGTCGGGCGCGGTGTGGCCGGTGTGGTGAAGGCCGGTGTGGTGAAGGAAGGCGCGGTGGCGGCAGGCACGGCGGTGGCGGGGCGGGACTGTCCGCGCGCCGTCGTCAGGGCGGCGAGCGCGGCGTCGCGCGCCGACGCCAGCCTGGCCGCCGTGGCGGGGGCCGCGACGCCGACGGCCGGTGCCGTGGGACGCCCGGCCGCCACGGGTCGCGGTTGCTGCGTCATCGGTGCGCCGATCCGCTCGCCGGTCTGTGCCGCGCCAAACTCGGTCACCGCGCTGCCTCCTCGTGCCCTTGCCGGACCACGCTGCCACGGCGAACATGAGGATTTGGTGACACCGTGCGCTAGGTGAGCTTGGGCCGGCGAAGCCGGGAAGCGCGCTGTCAGCACCGTTTCATGAGAATTTCATCATCCATGACTAGCGTCGCCCCCGCGCCACGGCACACCATCTAGGGGGCACCCATGGGACTGCGTAAAGCAGGCGATCGCCCGAATCCGGGATATATCGCCACTGTACCGGACCCGGCCACGGACGCGGTGTGACCATGGACGCGCCACGCGTGGGAAAGAAGTCCGCCCGACCTCGGCTCAGCGCGGTGGCGCGCACCAGGGCAGGCGTCGCGCTGCTGGTCGCCTGCTGCCTCGGTGCGGTCGGCTTCGCCATGGCGGGCCAGGGTCCCGCGCCGGTCGGCCTCCAGTTCCTCCAAGTCGGACACTGGGTCTACAACACCGCGTTCCAGTCGGCCTTCCACATCGACGGGTCGACCAACCAGGTGGACGCGCGGGCCAGCGTGCCCGGCGCGGAACCGGGCAGCCAGGCCACGCAGGGCGAGCACTCCGGCTACGTGGTGGAACGGTCGCGGATCACCGAGTTCAGCAAGTCGACGCTGAGCGTCGAGAACGTGCTAACGCCACCGGCCACCGAACAGCCGGTCGTGCTCGAGGTCGCGGGCGGGCCGTACCTGGTGTACCGCAACGCGGGCCAGGTGGTTCGGCTCGGCGACCCGATGACGACCGTGCCGGCCGGCGGACCCGTGTCCGGCCCGGTCGCGACCAGCGACGGAACCGTGTGGCTGCACCGAATCGACACGGGCTCGCTGTGCGAACTGCCAAGGGACGCGGTCCTGCTCGCCTGCCCGGCGCGGATTCCCCAGGGGCACAACGGTTCGCTGGCCATCGTCGACGACAAACCGGTGCTGATCGACACCACCTCGGCGACCCTGAGCCAGGTCGGCAAGGACGGGCTCGGCGAGCCGAGCGCCATCGGCACCGACCTGTCGGCCACGGCCCAGGTGGCGAACAACGCCGTCGACGGCAGGCTCGCGGTCGCGGACCCGAGCAGGCACCAGCTCGTGCTGATCGACACCGCCGGGCTGGCGAAGAACCGGCCGGTCGCCAAGCCTGTCGCCGTCGACCTGCCCAAGGAGAGCCGGTTCGCCGGGCCCATCACCACCTCGCACACCATCGCGCTGGTCGACGAGACCAGCAACGAGGTGTTGACCTACGACAGCAGCGGCTCGCGGAAGGGCACGGCGAAGATGCCCGGCACCGGCGTGGCGCCCAAGCTGGCGCTCGGTGAGGACAGCCGGATCTACGTGGACAGCCCGGACGGCTCGCACGTGCTGGTCGTCAACGGGGAGGACGGCACGGTCGCCGCGGTGCCCGTCAACGGCACGACCACGAGCCAGGCGCCGAGCGGCACGGGGCGGACGACCGGCAGCACGGAGCCTCCGACCAGTGCCCCGCCGCCGAGTTCCGGCGAGCCGGCCAGCCCGACCACGACGACGCCCCCGCCGCTGCTCCCGCCGATTCTCGCGACACAGCAACCAAAACCGGCGCCGCATCAGGACACCGCCACGCCGTCCAAGCCCACCCCGCCGCCCGTCGCGCCGGCGTCCCCTCCCGGCGCGCCGGGCAACGTCGGCGCGGTCGCCGGCGACGGCGCGGCCACCGTGACGTGGGCCGCGGCGGCGCCCAACGGCGCGCCCGTCACCGGGTACGTCCTGTCCTGGCCCGGCGGGTCGACCCGCGTCGGCGGGGGACTGGCGACGGCCACCGTGACCGGGCTGACCAACGGCACCTCCTACGTGATCACCGTGGCCGCCGAGAACTCGGCGGGCCGCGGTGCGGGCGCGAGCGCCGGGGCAGTCATTCCCGGACGTCCCGCCGACGCGCCCGCCGTCACCGCCAAGAGCAGCTTCGCCGGCTACGTCGACGTGACCTGGACCCGACCCGACCTGCACGGCGGCACGCTGGTGCACTACGTGGTGAGCGCGGCGGGCCAGGCCGACCAGACGCTGGCGACGGAGGCGGCCCGGCTCCTCACCTCCCCGGCCGCCCAGGCGTTCGACGCCGTCACGGTTCGCGCGGTGACCCGGTACGGCCCGCCCGGTTCGCCGACCTACCAAGGGGCTCCCGGCACCGGTCAGGTCGTCAGCCCGCTCGGCTGGCCTTCGGTGACCATCACCCGCGTGACGATGGCGACACCGGGCGACCTCACCGTGACCGTCAACGCCACGACGAACGGCTCCCCGACGACCTGTCAGGCGAGCGGCAGCGGCGGCACGGGCGCCTGGGTGCCGTGCGCCGGCAGCACGGACCTCTCCCTCAAGGGCGTCACCCCGATCGGCGGCACCGGCATGTACAACGTGACCGTGAACGTGAAGAACGCCGTGGACAACGGACTCGCGGCGATGTGGTGGGGCGTGCCGCAGCCCGCGTCGACGCCGCACAGCGGACCCGGCGGCTTCGTCATCTGGCTCTGGCCCGCGATCCTCGCCGGGACGCGTCGGTGGAAGAAGCACGGCCCGTGGACGGGCCGTCCTGGGGAGGACGAGGACCCGTCGTGACACCAACACCGAGGGCCGCCTACGAGCTCATCGCCGAGAATGTGCAGACGGTCATGCGCGGCAAGCCGGACATCGTCCGGCTCGCCGTGGCCGCGCTGTTCGCCGAGGGCCACCTGCTGATCGAGGACGTGCCGGGAGTCGGCAAGACGACGCTGGCCCGGTGCGTCGCCGCCAGCGTCGGTGGGCGGTGGAGCCGCATCCAGTTCACTCCTGACCTGTTGCCAGGCGACATCACCGGCGTGATGGTGTACCACCAGAACGCGGAGCAGTTCCAGTTCCACCCCGGCGGGATCTTCGCGAACGTGGTGCTGGCGGACGAGATCAACCGAGGCACGCCGAAGACCCAGGCCGCGCTCCTCGAGGTGATGGCCGAGCGCCGGGTCACGGTCGACTCGGTCAGCCAGGACGTGCCCCGGCCGTTCTTCGTGGTGGCAACGCAGAACCCGATCGAGATGGAGGGCACCTACCGGCTGCCCGAGGCGCAGCTGGACCGGTTCCTGATGCGGCTGTCGGTCGGCTATCCCGACCACGACGCCGAAATGCGGGTGGTGATGGGGGACTGCGCCGGGGTGACTCCCGACGAGCTGCGGCCGGTGCTCGACATCGACGACGTGCGGCAGGTGATCGCCGAGGTGCGCAGGTCGCATCTGGCCCCCGAGGTCGTCTCGTACGCGGTCCGGCTGGCCGAGGCGAGCCGGACGCATCCCGCCGTCCGCTACGGCGCCAGCCCGCGCGGCAGCATCGCGTTGATCCGGGCCGCGCAGGCGCTCGCCGCCACGCACGGCCGCGACTTCGTGACCCCGGACGACGTGAAGGACGTGGCGCACCCGGTGCTCGGCCATCGGCTCGTGCTCACTCCGGACGCGGAGCTGAACCAGCGGCGGACCGCCGAGGTGGTGGACGAGCTGCTGACCGACACGGCCGCGCCGACGTTAGAGACCAGGAGATAGGCGTGCGGCTCACCCGGCGAGGCGTCGCCGTGCTCGCCACGGCCGTCGGCTGCTACGCGATCGGCGAGCTGGCCGGGTTCGCCGTGTTCCGCGCGGTGGCCGGGATCGCGGTCGGCGCCGTGCTCGCCGCCGTGGCCGTCACCATGGTGCGGCCGAAGGTCGAGATCGACCGGACCGTGCAACCAGACCGGATCGAGCGGGGCAGGCCCGCGCTGGCCACCATGGTGGTGCGCAACCCCACCGCGCGCCGGCACGGCGGTTTCGCCGCGGGCGACCGGATCGGGGCGCGGGTGCACCGGATCCAGGTGCGGCCGCTGGCGCCCGGCGCGGAGGCCACCTACCACTACGAGCTGCCGGCGACCGCGCGCGGCCGGCTCCAGGTCGGTCCGCACGTGGTCAACCGGCTCGACCCCTTCGACCTCGTCCGCAGCGACCGAACCACGGGCGGCACCACCAGCCTGTGGGTGTATCCGCGTCGACACCTGGTGCGGCCCGCGCGGGCCGCCCACCCAAGGCATCACCACGACGGGCCGATCACCGACCCGCCGCTGCACGGTTCGCTCGACCTGCGCGTGGTGCGGCAGTACGTGGTGGGTGACGAAGTTCGTTACCTGCACTGGAAAGCGACCGCCAAGACCGGTCAGCTGATGGTGCGCGAGTACGTCGACCCGGCCCAGCTGAGGTTCACCGCCGTGCTCGACACGAGGCCGGCCGCGATGGACGCCGAGGTGTTCGAGGAGGCCGTCGAGGTGACGGCGTCGCTGCTGTACGCGTCGGCGTCGGCAGGACAGCACTGCCGGTTGGTGACGCCGACCGGCGCCGGCACATCAGTCCACAGTGGACTGCGCGCGGCTAGGATGCTGTTGGACGAGCTGTGCCTGGTCACCCAGGACGCGCCGAGCGACGCGCCGCTGGTGCCGCGCGCGCTGGCCACCAACCGACCGGACGGCGCGCTGGTGCTGATCACCGGCCCGGACAGCGACATCGACTCGGCGCACCGGTGGCGGCCGGACACCGTGATTCGGCTCGGCGTCGCGCAACCGGCCGACGGCGGCACCGGACTGATCGCCGCCCTGGACGCGGCCGACGCGGCGGCCAAGTGGAACGCGGCTCGGCTGGGTGCGTCATGACGGCCGCGTCCGTGCGGTTGGTGTGTGGGCGGGTTATGGCCGGCCGGGCTGGTGTCGAGGTTGAGTGGCTCGTGGTTGTCGGGCGGCTTGGTGCGACCCGGGAGGTTCGACGGTGTGCGATCCGGTGGAGCGCGATCCGACGGGGTGCGTCGTGACCACGACGTCTGCGCGGTTGGTGTGTGGGCGGGTTGCAGTCAGCCGGGCTGGTGTCGAGGCTGAGTGGCTCGTGGTTGTTGGGCGGCTCGGTGCGACTCGGGCGGTTCGACGGGGTGCGATCCGACAGAGTGCGATTCGACGGGGTGCGATCTGGTGGTGTGCGTCGTGACGGCCGCGTCCGGGCGGTTGGTGTGTGGGCGGGTTACGTCCGGCTGGACTGGTGTCGAGGTTGGGTGGCTTGTGGTTGTTGGGTGGCTCGGTGCGACTCGGGCGGTTCGACGGGGTGCGATTCGGCGGGGTGCGATCCGATGGGGTGCGTCGTGACCACGATGTCCGTGCGGCGGCCGGCGCGGGCGACGTCGTCGCGCGGCGCGTCGTCTCTCTCGGTGCTGACCCGCCGCCGGGCGCGCGGGCCGATGCCGGGCGACCGGGCCGACGCCAGACTCAACCGGCTCGCGGTCGCCGGGCTGCTCGGTGCGACCGGAGTGGCCGGCCTGCTGTTCGCGCCGGTGTTCGGCATCGCGGCGCTGATCGTCCCGGTGCTGGTGGTCGTCCTCGTCGGCTACGGCTGCGTCGAGGCGTGCGCGCGGTGGCCGAGGATGGCGCCGTGGCGGCCGGTTCTGGTGCTGGCGGGCGGTGTGCTCGGGCTGATCGAGTCGGTGCTGTTCGGCACCACCGTCGCCGGCCTACCGACCCCGACGTCGCTGCTCGGCGTGTGGCGCGGGTTGACCGAGGGCTGGCTGCGCACGTTGCAGTCCACCTGGCCGGCCCGCCCGGAACCGGACCAACTGCTGTTCGTCCCGCTGGCCGTGCTGCTCGCGCTGCTCGTCGGCCTGGAGTTGCTGCTGCGCCTGCGAAAGCAGCTGGCGGCGTTGCTGCCGAGCCTGGCCGTGGTCGGTCTTTCCCAGGCGTACCAGGCCTTGACTGGTCTCGCGGCGGTGGCGGCCGCGGTGGCGTATGCGGCCCCGGCCGCCCTGCTGCTGTGGGCGGAGCGGCCCGGTCGGCAGGGTCCTGCCGACCGGCGGCCCGGTGGGCTGCGGTCGGCGCGGCGATTGTCCTCCGGCGGCGCGTGGTTGGCGCTGTGCACGGCGATCGCGGTGGTGGCCGGGGCCGCGGCCCTCAGCGGCCTCGACCCGGCCGACCGGGCGCCGTACCGACTCCAGGACAGCCACCCGGCCCCGTTGCGGCAGAACGCGATCAGCAACCCGCTCGACGAGATCGCGCAGCGGCTCACCCACCCGGACCGGGAGATGTTCCGCTATCGCAGCGACGCTCCGGTGGACCGGTGGCGGCTGGCCGTGCTCGACGGCTTCGACGGCGCGAACTGGACGGCCGACCCGCGGTTGCAGCGGCTGGGCGTCGGCCGGGACGGGCCGGCGGGCAGCACCACGCGGACGGCCGACGTGCGCCTGACCGACCTGTCCGGACCGTGGCTGCCGAGCCAGCAGAATCCCCTTGGCGTGGACGGGATCGCGCCGCTGGTCGACCAGTCCGGTGGCACGCTGCTGCTGGACCAGCCGACCGCCGGAACGGACCGGCAGTACCGGCTGAGCTGGTCGGCGCAGGAGGTCGACGGCAGGGACCTCGGCGTCGCGCCGGTCGACACCAGGGCCTCGGCCGGGCTCGGCGGGCTGGGTACGGTGCCGCCCGGCCTCAACCAGTTCGCCAGGGACGCCGTGCTCGGGCTGCGCCCCACATTCCAGTCCGCGCTGCAACTGGAACGCTTCCTGAGCAAGAACTATCAGGTCACCGTCGGCGGCGAGCTGCCGACGGGACACGGCTGGCCGCAGCTGAGGTACTTCCTCACCGACAGCAAGCGCGGCACGAGCGAGCAGTTCGCCGCGGCGTACGTGGTGCTCGCTCGGCTGAACGGGATCCCGGTCCGGCTGGCCGTGGGCTATCGAGGCTCGACCGAGACCGACGGCGGTTTCGCCGTCGTGCGCAACCGCGATGTGCTCGCCTGGCCGGAGGTCGCGGTCGCCGGGGTGGGCTGGGTGCCGCTGGATCCGACCTCGACGGCCGCCAAGGCCGGGCAGGCGCAGCCGGGTCAGGCGCGATCCGATCTCGCCAGGGCGGCGGCCCAGGCGCGGGACCAGCTGCCACCGGAGGGATCGCTTCGCCCGGCGCAGTTGCCGCAGCAGCAACAGAAAGCGGGAATCGGCGCGGCGGACGGCGCCGGTCCCGGCCGGTGGGGGACGGTGGCGGCCGTCGGGGCGCTCGCGCTGCTGCTGTGCTGGCTGGCCGGTGTGCCGCTGGCGAAGGCCCTGCGCGCCAGGCGAAGGCGGCGTTGGTCCGGGGCCGACGGGGTGGTCGGCGCGTGGGCCGAGGCGCGCGATCGGCTGCGCGCGCACGGCGTGCCCTACCGGGTCGGGATGACGCCGAGGGACCTGGCCGAGCTGGCCGGCCCGGTGGTCGGCGAGCCGACCGTGCGGCCGATCATCGGGCTGTCGCGGGTGCTGGACATGGCGCTGTGGTCCGGCGAGCCGGTGACCAACGGAGCCGTCCGGCGGGCCTGGGACGAGGTCGGCGCGATCCGCCGAGACCTCGCCGGGCGGCCGTGGTCCGCCCGGTTGCGGGCCGCGGTGGAGCCGCGCACCCTGCTGCCGCCGGCGACTCGGGGGAGCAGCAGGCGCTAGGGGGCGTCCCGTGGATCTTGTCCGCGCTAGCCGGGACTCCCATCGAACAAGATCCGCAGGACACCTCTAGGTCTCGTAGGGGTCGGCCGGGTCGGGGATCTTGAGGTCGCCGCCGGGGACCACGGTGAGGTGCACGCGGGGCTGCGCCGGGTCGGCCGGCGAATGGTCCACCGAGGTGAACTCGGCGATGACCTCGTACCACTGCCCGGTGCTTGGTTTCGGGGGCGGCGACTGCGGCCAACTGAGGTCCACCGAGGCCAGGAAGGCGTCGGCGGCGCAGCAGGAGATCACATACCGGGACAGGGTGGCGGTGCCCGGTTCCCCCTGCGGCTTGGTGAGGAAGCCCTGGACCCGAATCCGGTGCCCGCGCAGGGTTTCGCCGTCGTTGGACAGCCCGCGCTGGATGGTCTCCAGCAGGCTCAGCCGTGCGGTGCCGTCCGGTCCCGTCTGTAGTGGGGCATAGGAGGTGGATCGGCCCTGCGGCTGCGCCTGGACCTGCGGCGGGGCCGCGCTGATGCCTTCGGTGTCCGCGGTGGCCGCGTTCAGCCCCGGATGCCCGACGAGATACGCCAGTAGCAGCGGAACCACCAACAGCAGGGACACCGGCGTGATGCCGAGCCGGCCGTTCTCGTGGTCGTGGTCGTGGTCCGGTGTGGGTGGCCTGGCCGACAGTGCCCGCGCTGTCGTCCACAGGCCGGCGGCCGCCAGCAGCGCCGCCGAGGCCAACAGGTACGGCCCCATGCTGGGGCGAACGTAGGCCGTGTGCGCCCCCGAGAGCACAAGCTTGCCGAGCACCACCCCGGCCAACGCCGTCAGCAGGCCGGCGGCCAACCCCCTTGGCAGCCTCACAGCAGCACCGCCCCGACACCGGTGGCGGCCAGCACCGCGATCACGAAGGTGGCCGGTGCGAACCGGGCCGCGAACCGGCGGCCGAAGGTGCCGGCCTGTAGGGCGATCAGCTTCACGTCCACCATCGGCCCGACCACCATGAAGGCGAGCTGCGCGGTGCGGGAGAACTGCCGGAAGCTTGCGGCGAGGAACGCGTCGGCCTCCGAGCAGACCGCGATCGCCACCGCGACCAGGGCGAGGGCGAGCACCGCGACCGGGCCGAGGGCGGCGGCGGCATCGGCCACCGTGCGGGGCAGCAGCGCCTGAAGGGTCGCGCCGAGCCCCGCTCCGACCGTCAGGTACCCGGCCGCGTAGGCGAAGTCCTCCACGATGACCTCGGCCAGCCGGGACAGCCGGGCCCCGCTGCCGGCGCCGTCCGGCGTCGAGACGTACCGCTTCGGCAACCGGATGGGCACCCCGATCCGCCGCCACAGCAGGCCGACCGCCATCGCGGTGATCCAGGAGGCGAGGAACCGCGCCAACGCCATTTCGGGGTGCCCGGGGAAGGCCACCAGTGTCGCGGCGATGACCACCGGGTTAACAGCGGGAGCCGCGAGCAGGAAGGCCAGCGCCGCCGACTCGGAGACGCCCTGGCCGAGCAGCCGGGCGGCCACCGGCACGGAGGAGCACTCGCAGCCGGGCAACAGGGTGGCCGCGGTGCACGCCACCGGCACCCCGATGACCGGCCGGTCGGGGACCAACCGCCGGAGCGCGGCGGGAGTGACGAACGCGGCGAGGGCGGCCGAGACGCAGACGCCGAGCGCGAGGAACGGCATCGCCTGCACCACCAGCGCGATGAACACGGTGGCCCAGCGCGTTCGCTGGCCGGCGTCGGCCTGGACGAGCAGCAGCAGGCACCAGCCGACGACGAGGGCGGCCACCGCCATCGTCGGGGCCTTCGACCACCGCGACCTTGGCCCGGCGTCGGCGACGATCACCGGCCCGGCCGCGGTCGCGCCGGGTTCTGTCGCACCATCCTGGGTCGCCTCAGCCTTGGCCACCGGGGTCCCGTCCACGCCGAATGCCAACTTTCTACTCGGTCTAATCAGACATATTGCCCGGGATTGAGAGCACTCCGTTATGCGCAGTTGACGATATTCGTTCATCAGTATGAGTTAAGGTCTCGCCTCGTCAAGCTGGGGAAACAGGCTGCAAAGGCGTGTGCGGCCGTCGTCGAGGGAGATTTGTGATGAAGCGCACCAGGTTCGGTTGGCTGACCGGGGCGGTGACGATGGTCGGTGTCGCGGCGATCGCGACCGCCGTGGCCTGCAGCCCCAATCCGAGCACCGGTGACAACTCGGCGAAGGCCGCCGAGGCGGTCAAGCCCCCGTGTCAGCCGTCCGCTCCGGCCACTGGGCAGGCCGCGGCCGCGCCGGCGGCGGGCAAGATCCCGCTGGTCTCGACCGAGTCGGGGGAGCTGCCGGAGGCCAAGCCCGACCAGATCCACCTGTTCGGGTTCAACGACTTCCACGGGAATCTGGAGCCGCCGGTCGGCTCCGGCGGCAAGCTGGCCGGGTATGACTCCGGCGGCGCGGCCTACTTCGCCACCCACCTCAAGCGGCTGGCCCAGAAGTACCCGAACAGCGCCACCCTGATGGCCGGCGACGCGGTCGGGGCGAGCCCGCTGGACTCCGGGCTGTTCTACGACGAGCCCTCGATCAAGTTCTACAACCAGCTCTGCGTCAGCGCCTCCTCGGTCGGCAACCACGAGTTCGACAAGGGCATCGGGGAGCTCGCGCGCAAGCAGACCGGGGGCTGCCCGGCCGATGGCTGCGACCCGGGCAACCTGGGCGAGGGCGCCAAGTACCAGTACCTGGCGGCGAATGTCACCGACGCCGCCGGCAAGCAGCCGCCGGCCCTGAAGCCCTGGATCATGCTCGACCTGGCCGGCCGCAAGGTCGGCGTGATCGGCGTGGTCACCAAGAGCACGCCGAGCATCGAACTCGCCGACAACATCAAGGGCTACACCTTCGGCGACGAGGCCGACGCGGTGAACAAGTACGTGCCTGACGTGAAGAAGGCCGGAGCCCAGGCGATTGTGGTGCTGGTGCACGAGGGCGGCTCGCAGACTGTTCCCAAGGGCTCCGACGCCGACTACAACAAGTGCGACAACATCGACAAGATCACCGACGGGCTGGCCGCGAGGATGGACTCGGCCGTGAACGTGATCATCTCCGGGCACAGCCACATGCCCTACGTGTGCAAGCTGCACGACAAGCTGATCACCCAGGCCTCCTTCTACGGCAAGCTGATCACCGACATCACGTTGACCTTCAACGGCGACAAGGTGACCTCCGCCGAGGCCGTCAACCGGATGGTCACCCGCTCGGTGCCCGAGGACCCCGACGCCAAGAAGCTGGTCGACTTCTTCAAGCAGGCCGCCGGCCCCAAGGTCAACCGAGTGGTCGGCTCGATTGGCGGGGACATCACCAAGACGCCGCTGGCGGGCGGGGACACCGCGCTCGGCGACCTCATCGCGGACTCCATGCTGGCTGCCACCAAGGACACCGCCAAGGGCGGCGCGGTGGCCGCGTTCATGAACCCCGGCGGGGTGCGGGCGGACCTGACCGCCAAGGCCGGGGCCGGGGTGCAGAAGCAGGACGGCCAGGTCACCTACGGGGAGCTGTACACCGTGCAGCCGTTCAACAACCAGGTGACCACACTCGACCTGACCGGCCAGCAGATCCTGGCCCTGCTTGAGCAGCAGTGGAAGAACGACCTCGGCCCGAAGGTCCTGGACATCGCCGGAATCACCTACGCCTTCAAGGATGCCGGCGAGGCAGGCAGCAAGATCGTCGCCGACAGCGTGAAGATCGGCGACCAGCCGTTGGACGCGGCCAAGACCTACCGGGTGGCGACGAACAACTTCCTGGCCGGCGGCGGTGATGGCTTCACCACCTTCACGCAGGCCAAGAACCCCTCGCCGGGGCCGATCGACGTCGATGTGTTCGAGGCCTACTTCAAGGCCGCGGGCAGCTCGCCGGTCGCGCCGCTGACCACCGGCCGGGTGACCAAGCAGTAGGGCACCGCCTGGATGCCGCCCCCGCGCACGTAGCCACGGTTGGCCTTGGAGGAGTACGCCTTGTCCTCCAAGGCCCGCCCGGGACGTGTGCGGGGGCGGCCCAGGCCGCGACCACGAACTCGATGACGTGTAGGTGGCTACCGGCTCAGGAGCTGCACTGCGCGCCGCGGATCGGCAGCGGCTTGGTCTTGTACGTCTGTTGGCCGTTCGTGGCCCGCACCTGGAAGCAGTACCTGCGCGTCGGGTCGATCGGCACCCGCATGCTGTGCTGGCGGTTGGCGACCAGCACCATGGTGTTGATCTGTTCGCCGGCCACGACCACCGCGAAGTCCAGGTCGCCGTCGGCCTTCCAGTCCAGCTGGACGGCGGTGCCCTCGTCGGTCGGCGCGGCCAGTTCGAGGTTGATCACCTGCGTCGGGCCCGACGACGTCGCAGGCTGGTCGGACGACTGCGTCGGCACTCCGACGGCGGCGGGGGCTGGCGGGGTGGCGGGACCGCCGCGCCCGGCGATCAGCGGCACGGCGGTCAGCCCGACGACGACCGCGCCGATGCCGACCAGAACGGCGGGACGCCACCGAGTCCTGGCGGAGCCGCCCTGGCGGGGTGGTGTCGCGCTGAAGGTGTGCAGCAGGGTGCGTCGAGGCACGGCGGGCGCGATCGGCGGCACGATCGGCATCGCCGGCACGGTCGGCTGGTCGGGCAGGAAGCGGGTGTCGAGCGCCGCGGCGGGAGCGGTGGCCTCGGCGAAGTCGTCGAAGTCGAAGTCGTCCTGGCCGTCGTCGGCCGGTTCCGCCGCGTCGATGGTGCGGGCGGGCTCGGTGGTCTCGGCGGCGGGATCCGGTTCGGGCTCCGCAACGGGGACCGCCGCAACCCTGCTCAGGTGTTGGAACAGCTCGGCCACGCTCGCCGCGTCCTGCGGCCGGTCCGCGGGATCCTTGGCCAGCAGCTGACCGACCACAGTGGACAGTTCGGATGGGACGCCGTCGGCCTGGATCGGGGGCACCTGCTCCCGCAGCACCTGGAGGATCCGCTCGCCCGGTTGTTGGCCGGTGCGGCGAGGAAACGGCGGCGCCCCGGTCAACGCGGTGTACAGCACCGCGCCGAGCCCGTACAGGTCGGACGCCACGGACCTGGTGTCGTCGCGCAGCGTCTCCGGGGCGGTGTACTCCACCGCGTGCATCGGATCGCGCGGAAACCGTTCGCGCAGCGCGAGTCCGAAGTCGGCAAGGCAGACCTCGCTGGACCGGCGATACAGCACGTTCTGCGGCGTCACCCCGCCGTGCAGCACGCCGACCTGGTGCGCGGCGGCCAGCGCCGTGGCGACCGCCGACCCGACGACGAGCACATCGCCAACGGCCAGCGGGCCGGCGAAGGCGTCGAGCAGCCCGGCAAGCGAACCCCGACACAGCTCCATCCGCACACCGG
The DNA here is from genome assembly GCF_008386585.1 of Solihabitans fulvus. Classification (GTDB taxonomy): domain Bacteria; phylum Actinomycetota; class Actinomycetes; order Mycobacteriales; family Pseudonocardiaceae; genus Solihabitans; species Solihabitans fulvus. The sequence goes on along the minus strand of NZ_VUOB01000001.1, from coordinate 274,325 downwards.
ACCGGCCGTCCGGGTGCTCGACCACGCCGTCGACGGGCAGCACCGATCGCACCGACCGCACCGAGTCCAGCGCCGCGCGCTCCCGGTCGAGCCAGGCCGCAGTGTCGCGGTCGATGCGGTCGTAGAACATCTTCACCGCGACCTCGACACCGGTGTCGGCCGACCGACCGACGTAGACCGTGGCGATCGGACCCTCGCCGAGCGGTCGCAGACCGCCGACCGCGCCGCCACCTTCGATGCTCATGAGCCGTTCTCCCGCCTGCGGAATCCGCAGTGTCCAGGGTAGGAAGTAATGCGCCCCAAGGAAAGGGATACCGCGTTCCGTCGCATGGCAGCTTCCTGCCTTCGCCGACCGCGAGCGGGTGTCGCGGGCGAAGCTCGTGCCATGCAGACCACCGGCCTGGTGCGGGTCACCATCGCCACTCCGCGTCGGCGGATCGACATGGCACTGCCGGAACACGCCGCCATCGCCGAGATCCTGCCCGGCCTGCTGGCCCGCGCTGGCGAGGGGCTGGCCGACGACGGTGTCGCCGACGGCGGCTGGCTGCTGCGTAGGGCGGACGGGACGGCGTTCGACCTGGATCGGACGCTCGGCGCGCACCGGGTGCGCGACGGGGAGATCCTGCATCTGACCGCGCGGCGGCTGGACTGGCCCGAGCTGGAGTACGACGACCTGGTCGACGCGATCGCCACCGGCTCCGGCCGCGCGGGGCGGGCGTGGGGGCCCAGGCACACCAGGCTGGCCGGGCTGGCGGCGGGCGCATCGGCGATGCTGCTCGGGCTGGTCGCGGTGCTGCGCGCCGGGCCGCCGTGGGCGTCGCCCGCGCAGTGGGCACTCGGCGCGGCCGCGCTGCTGCTGGTCGCCGGGGTGGTGCTGGCGCGCGCGATCGGCGACGCCGAGGCGGGCGCCGTGCTCGCGGCGGTCGCGCTGCCGTTCGCCTTCGTCGGCGGCGGGCTGCTGCTGGCCGGCGACAACCCGGTGACCGGGCTGTCGCCCGGCCACCTGCTGCTCGCCGGTGCCGCGCTGCTGCTGGCGGCGCTCGTCGGCTACCTGGGGGTGGTCGCGGCCCCCGCGCTGTTCGCCGGCGCGGCCACGGTCGGCCTCCTCGGCGTGCTCGGCGGCTGGCTGGCCACCACCGACGCGGTCGCGGGCTATCGGGCCGCCGCCGTGGTTGGCGCGGGACTGCTGGTGCTGTCCACCGTGTTCGCCCCGCTGGCGTTGCGGCTGGGCCGGGTGCCGATGCCGGTGCTGCCCCGGTCGACGGCGGACCTGGTCAGGGACGATCCGCAGCCGCCGCTCGCGCTGGTGCACGCCGCGGTGGCCAGGGCGGACGCGCTGCTCACCGGCCTGCTCGCCGGGGCGTGCGCGGTGGTGCTGTGCTGCCAGGTCGTGCTGGTCCGCAGCGGCAGCGAGGCCGGCGTGGTGTTGGTCGCGGTGCTGTCGGTCGGCTTTCTGTTGCGAGCACGGCTGTATCCGATCCTGCGGCAGCGGATTCCGTTGCTGGCCACGGGAATGGTCGGGGTCGGCTGCCTGGTGGTGGGCCCGGTCATGGCGGACCGCGCCGGACTGCTCGCCATGACCGGCCCGCTGCTGTTCGTCGTGGCCGCCGCCGTGATCGCGGCCGGTGTCGTGCTCAGCACCAGGGCCGCGAACCCCTACCTCGGCCGGTTCGCCGAGTACTTCGAGGTGTTGGTCATGGTCGCGATCGTGCCGGTCGCGTGCTCGGTGCTCGGCCTGTACGGCTACGTGCGCGGACTGGGGGGCTGAACCGGTGGCAAGCAGGCGCGACCAACTCCAGGCCTACCAGTTCCTGGTGCAGCGCGCGGTTTCCGCCCTGGCCACCAGGGAAACCGACCCGGAGCAACCGCCGTTCCGCAGGGCGACGAGCGCGTCGTTCGCCAGCGTCGCCATCGCGATCGTCGCGCTGGCCTGCGTCGGCGTGTACGGGATGATCGTGCCCGGCGGCAACAACGCCTGGCGCAAGGACAGCACGGTCATCGTGGAGAAGGAGACCGGCACCAGGTACGTCTACCTCGACGGCCGGCTGCACCCGGTCGCCAACTACGCCTCCGCGCTGCTGCTGCTCGGCGACCACCGCAGCACGACGCAGGTGTCGCGGGACTCCCTGGTCGGCGTGCCGAGGGGACCCAGGATCGGCATCCCGGACGCGCCGGACGCGCTGCCCGGCGCCGACCGGCTGCTGTCCGGCGCGTGGTCGCTGTGCTCCGCGCCGGCCAGCGACGTGGCCGGCAGCCGGATCGAGGAGTCGGTGCTGCTGGCAGGGGCCGACCCGACGGGCGGCGCCGAACTCGGCGACCAGGCGCTGTTGGTGGAACTGGTGCCGACCGGGGACCATTTCGTGGTCTGGCGCGGCCACCGGCACCGGATCACCGACTACGGCGCGGTCGGCACGGGCCTCGCGCTCACCACGGAACCGTGGGCCAGGGTCGGCCAGGCGTGGCTCGACGTGGTGCCGGAGGGAACGCCGATCGGGCCGGTCACGCTGGCGCAGCCGGGGGCGGTGTCCACGGCCGTGCCGGGGCGCACCGACCTCCGGGTCGGCACGCTGCTGATGGTGGAGACCTCCGGCGGCGGGCGGCAGTACTACCTCGCCGAGCAGGATACGCTGCGGCCGATTTCCGAGTTACAGTACGACATCCAGCGGGCCTACGCGCCGATCATGGCCGCCTATCCCGACGGCGAGCCGAAGGCCGTTGCGCTGCCGCCGTCGCTCGCCGCCGCCGCGCGGCAGCTCGACCCGGTCGGCGCGGCCGCCGACGCGGCGCCGGCCACCCGGCCGTCGATCGCCAGGATGCCGGACCGGAACGCCACGGTGTGCGCCACCTTCGCCAGCGGCGACACCACGCCCCGGCTGACCCTCGATCCCGCGCTGCCGCCAGCGGACCCGTTGGCCGCCACCGCGCGCCGCTCGGCGAACGGCACCCCGCTCGCGGACCGCAGCTACGTGCCGCCGGGCTGGGCCGCGGTGGTCGAGGCGATGCCGTCCGGGCAGGCGCCGAGCGGCACGCTGATGGTGGTGACCGATCTGGGACGCCGGTACCCGCTCGCGACGCCGGACGTGTTGAAGACGCTCGGCTACCCGGCCGCGCGTCCGGTGCGGCTGCCGGCTGGCCTGGTTGCCAGGTTGCCGGAGGGGCCGAGTCTCGATCCGGCGGCCGCGACTCACCAGTCCATCAGCGGCTGACCGCGGCGGTCCGGGACAATTCTGTTCTGGCACAACGACAATCCAGGAACGGCACGGCGTGAATGCGCTCGGTTGTCCGGCCGCGCGTCCGGTGCGGTTGCCGGTCGGGCTGGTCGCCAGGCTGCCGGAGGGGCCGAGCCTTGACCCGGCGGCCGCGACTCACCAGTCCACTATCGGCTGACGCGACGGTCGAGGACAATTCTGTTTCGGCACAACGGCAGTCCAGGAACAGCACGGCGTGAAGACGCTCGGTTATCCGGCCGCGCGTCCGGTGCGGTTGCCGGTCGGGCTGGTCGCCAGGTTGCCGGAGGGGCCGAGCCTCGACCCGGCGGCGGCGACCCGCCAGTCCACCATCGGTTGACCGCGACGGTCCAGGTCAATTCTGTTTCGGCACAACGACGATCCAGGAACGGCACGGCGTGAATGCGCTCGGTTGTCCGGCCGCGCGTCCGGTGCGGTTGCCGGCCGGTCTGGTCGCCAGGCTGCCCGAGGGGCCGAGCCTCGATCCGGCGGCCGCGACCCGCCAGTCCATCACCGGCTGACCGCGACGGTCCAGGACAACTCTGTTCTGGCACAACGACATTCCAGGAACAGCACGGCGTGAAGACGCTCGGCTACGCGGCCGCGTGCCCGGTGCGGTTGCCGGCCGGGCCGGTCGCCAGGTTGCCCGAGGGGCCGAGCCTCGATCCGGCGGCCGCGACCCGCCAGTCCACCACCGGTTGACCGCGACGGTCTGGGGCAATTCTGTTCCGGCAAAACGATAATCCAGGAACAGCACGGCGTGAATACGCTCGGCTATCCGGCCGTGCGCCCGGTGCGGTTGCCGGCTGGCCTGGTCGCCAGGTTGCCGGAGGGGCCGAGCCTCGACCCGGCGGCGGCGACCCACCAGTCCACTATCGGCTGACGCGACGGTCGAGGACAATTCTGTTTCGGCACAACGGCAATCCAGGAACAGCACGGCGTGAATACGCTCGGCTATCCGGCCGTGCGCCCGGTGCGGCTGCCGGCCGGCCTGGTCACCAGGTTGCCCGAGGGGCCGAGCCTCGATCCGGCGGCGGCGACTCACCAGTCCACCACCGGCTGACCGCGACGGTCGAGCACAACTCTGTTCCGGCACAACGACAACGACCCGGTGCCGGCCAGCGGATTGCTGGCCGGCACCGGGTCGGTTGTGGTCAGCCGCCGTGGCCCGGCGAGCCGGGGGTCGCCTCCCACAGTTCCTCGTCGAGCAGCTCGACGGAGCCGAACTCGGTCTCGGGGGCGTGCCGGTCGCGCGGCATGGTGAAGCCGCCGTGGTCGCCGGTGCCGGACCGACCGCGCAGCGTCGCCGCGACGCCGTCCGTCTCCGCCGCGCGCCGCCGCCCGCTGCCGGAGCGGCCGGTCGGGTGCTCGGTGGAACTCGGCCGGATCGTGCCGGCCGCGCCCCGGCCGGCGTGCGGCATCATCGGCATCCCGCCCGCGGTTCCCTTTGACGCCGCCGAGTTCGCCGCGCCCGGCTGGATCTCGGCGGCGCTGCCGGCGGCCCTGCGGGCCCCGCTCGGGCGCATCAGCGACGGGACGCCGCCCGTCCCGGTGAGCCCGCCCAACCCGCCGAGCGCGCCGAGCGGCACCGGCGGCGCGCCCGAGCCGGGCAGGCCACCGGACAGGCCGCCCGACATGCTCTCCAGGCCGGGAAGCTGGCCCGGCATCAGCGTGTTCGGCGCGAGCCCGGCCAGCGACGGCCCGCCCGCCGACGTGAGGTCCGGCAGCGACGCGCCGGAGCCCGTCGAGCCGAGGCCGCCGGTGAGGTCGGGCGACAGGCTGGACAGGTCCGGCGTGCTGCCGCTCCCGCCCCCGGTGAGGCTGGAACCCAGGCTCTGCAACGCGGACAACGCGCTCGTCGCCGACTCTGCCGACTTCGCCAGCTCCGCCGCCGTCGGCGCCTTGATGTTGTCAAGGCCGGGCACGAGGTCGGCGGGTGTCGCGGCCCCGGCCGCCGCGCACACCGAGAGCATGGAGCCGTCGAACTGCGCGCCAAGCGCGGTCATCCGCGTGCCGGACAGCTGCTGGATCGCGATGGCGGCCGGCACGCCGAGGCCGAACGGGACGGCCATGGCGGCTTGGTACGACTCGTGCAGGGCCGTCACCTCGGCGTGCGCCTCCGGGATCGCGGTCGACATGGTGGTCAGCGTCTGCACGACGTTGGAGCCGTCGATCCGCTCGCCCCACGTCTTCAGCTCGGCGAGGGACCGCTGAACCTTCTCGTCCAGCGCCCGCCCGGCGTCGTCGTTCCAGCCCTGGCTGAGGGTGCTCGCGCGGGAGTTCAGCTCCGTGTGCGCGGCCTCGACCCAGCCGCGCACCTCGGTCCACATCCGCGCCGCGTCGGCGAGGACCGAGGCGTTGGGGAGTTCGGCCGAGATCATCGCCACGTGCATCTCGATGGGCAGCAGGTTGTAGGGGATTGACATGGGTCGCTCCTCAGACGGTGCGCTGCGGGGCGTTGCCCACAGATTGGTCGGCGGGCTTCTGGACTGGCACGCCGCCGACGCCGGCCGCCGGTTGGCCCGCGGTGGCCGGGTGGGTCGGGGAGTGCGCTCCCGGCGTGCCGGGGTGCTGCTGGGTCGCCGAGTCGGCGCCGGTCGCGCCGGTGTGCTGGGTCGCCGAGTCGGTGGCGGTCGCGCCGGTGTGCTGGGTCGAGGAGGCCGAGGAGTCGGTGCTGGACGAACCTGAGGACCCGGTGACCTGCTTGACCAGGCTGATGCCTTGCTGCGCGAACTTCGCCCCCGAGGCGACCAGGTCGAGGCCGCTGGTCACGTCGGCGATGGAGTAGGTCGCGGCGGCGGTGTTGACCTTCGTCGAGTAGGTGACCATGTCGCCGGTGACCTTGGTCAGGTAGGCGGCCGTCACCGCCGTGGCGGCCTTGTCGAGCAGGGACATGGCGATGCCCTCGAACAGCCCGGCCAGGTTCGGCGGCGTGCCGAGCCTGGCCAGCGACGACGGCATCGTGGGAGCGGTGAGCTGCCCGGCGAACGTGACCATCGCCTCGGGGTCGCCGTCGATGTGTGTGGGCATGTGCCCCCTCCTTCAGTGTCCGGTGCGGTGCCTTGGTTCGGTGTCTTTCCGATCGACCTGCCACAGCTCCTCGTCGAGCAACTGGACGGTGTCGTTCTCGGGATCCCAGCTCCGCCGGGGTTCGGTCGGCGCGGCGGACCGCGGCGCGGCACCCTTGGCCCGCGCGGTGCGGCCGAGCAGCGACACACCGGGGGTGCCGTTGGGTTTCCGCTCGCGCGGCCGTGCGGGGTTGGCCTGTTCCGCGGCCCCAGGGCGGACGCCGCCTGCCGACTTCGCGCCTGCGCCGTGCGGCGGGTACATCGGCGGCACCATCCCTGTTCCGGACGTCGCGGACGTCCCGGTGGTGCCGGTGCCCGTCGTGCGCGCGGCGGCGATCGGCGCGGCCGCCAGCGGGGGCGCCAGGTCCGACCCGTGCACCGGCGCGACCCCCGGTTGGCCCGCCGCGCTGCCGAGCCCGGCCGTACCGCCCAACCGGCCGGCACCGCCGCCGATCCCGTCGCCGCCGCCGAGCCCGGCCAGGCTGGGCAGGCCGAGCGGATTGTCCGACGGGGCAAGGTGGTTCAGGTGCTCCAGGGGGTTGATCAGGCTGCCTAGCGGGCTTTGCAGCGACGCCAGGTCCGTCGGGGACAGCCCAACCGGGCTGGGCAGCCCGCTGCTGCCGCCGCTGCTCCCGCTGCCGCCGCCGAGCAGCTGTTCGAGCGTCTGGGCGGCCTGGGTCAGCGAGTCGAGCGTCGTGGCCGCCGTCTGGAGCTGGGTCGAGAGGGTGTCCTGGTTCGTGCTGGTTGTGTCGTTGTTGGTGGGCTGGGTGGTGGCGGGGTCCTGTTTCGGGTCGGTCGCGCCAGGGTCGGTGCCGCCGGGTTTGCCGCTGGAGTCGTTGCCGCCCTTGTCCTTGCCGGGTGTCACGGGCCCATCCGACGTCTCCTGTGTCGCGGCACGCGGGCCGGTCCACCTACCACCGATGGCAACGCGCATCGCGTCCGCCGCGGTCCCGTACTTCTGGTCGAGGGCGTCGAGCTGCGCGATCATCTGCGCCTTGATCAGGCTCTCGGTGTTGCCCCGCACCGCCACGTCGAGGCCGTAGTAGTAGTTGCGCAGCCGCTCGATGTTCTGTTGCGCCGTCTTGATGTCGCCGGCCAGCCCGGTGAGCTGGTCGATCACCTTGGACTGCGGGATGCCGACGCTCATCCTGGTCTCGTGCCCGAAGTTGGGCAGGAACGGGAGCGTCGGGAACGAGCCGCTCGGCGGAATCGCGGTGTGCGGCAGCGCCATGCTGCTTATCAGGTTCGAGTCGACCCACGAGTACATGGCCAACAGGTCCTTGTTCACCCGCTCGGTGAACATCCTGCCGGCGTTGTCCGGCCAGTTCCCGGTGAGCTTCTTCACCTCGTTGCTCAGGTACCCGGCCTGGGTGTCGATCCAGGTCGCCGCCTCGCGCCACATCGCCGCGGCCTCGGTGAGCCGCTGGGCGTGCGGAGCCTCGGCCGTGATGACGTCGTGCAGTTGGTCGATGTTCATGCCGTCGTACGCGGACATCTGGACGCACCTAACTCCGGCTACCGGGTTTCCGTCGTGTCGAGTTCGGGGATGATGGCCGGCAGTCCCTGGCCTGTCATCCCGTCGAGCGCGGCGAGAATGCCCTGCCGGCCGGTCTCGTCGGCCGCCACGTACGCGGCAGCCGAGCGATGCACGAAGGAGCTGTACGCGGCGAACCCCTGCACCACGTCGGTGATGAACGTGTGCAGGAAGTCGGTGCTGTCCTGGTCCGCCTTGGTGAGCACCTCGCACGAGCGCAGGCCGCCGCCGCACGCCGCCGCCACGTGCCGGCTGACGGCCTTGGGCATCCGTTCGAGCTGGACGCTCCCCGCCAGATGCCGGGAGAACTCCCGCATCGCGTCCGTTTCCCCGTTGATCTCGTCCCCAGCGCCCATCTCTCGCTCCCGATCTCGACTGTTTCCCTGCCAGGCACCCGATTTCGCGGTCTCCGCCGGCTACTCCGTCGGCGGCAGCCAACCGAGCTGGACGAGGTTCTTGTTGCCCCTGCGGTCCACCAGCCAGCCCCGCCCCGGCGGCAGCACCTGGGCCCGCATGCCGCCGAGCAGCGGTCCCTCGTCCCGGTCGCCGGACATCATCAGGCCGGGCGCGCCGACCTCCCGCAGCCTGCCGAGGAACGGCTCGAACAGCCCCCGGCCCGCGCCGCCGGTGCGGCGGGCCAGCACCACGTGCAGGCCGATGTCCGAGCCCTGCGCAGCCAACGGCAGCAGCGCGAGCAGCGGATGCTCCTTGTGCGTCGCCACCATGTCGTAGTCGTCGACGAGCACGAAGATCTCCGGGCCCTGCCACCAGCTTCGGGCCCGCAGCTGCTCCGGCGTGACGTCCTGGCCGGGCAGGCGCTTGGACATCGCCTCGGCCACCTCGGCCAGCACGCCCCTGCTGTGCGAGTCGTTGGTGCCGTAGGCGAGCAGGTGTTGCTCGCCGACCTCGCCGAGCAACCCGAGCCGGTGGTCGATGACCACGATCCTGGCCTGCTCCGGCGTGTACGCCTGGCAGATCCGCTTCGCCAACACCCGGAGGAACGTCGTCTTGCCGCTCTCCGTGTCGGCCAACAGGAAGAAGTGCGGGTCGGCGCGGAAGTCCAGCCGCACCGGCGAAAGGTCCCGCTCGTGGATGCCGACCGCGAGCCCGGCCTCCGGACCGGTCAACGAGTCGGTGGCGGGCAGTTCCGCGTACGGCAGCACGGCAGGCAGCAGTCGCACCGACGGCGCGGGCTCGCCCTGCCACGCCGCCCGGACCGCCGCCACGAGCGCGGCGGTGCCGGCGGCCAGGTCCTCGGCGTCGGCGCTGCCGTCGATCCTGGGCAGTGCCACCAGGAGCTGGTGCCCGCTCATCGCGACGCCCCGGCCGGGGGCACCGGCCGGCACGCTCATCGCGGCGCGCCGGTCGATGATCGAGTCGATCGGATCGCCGATCTTCAGCTCCAGCTTGCTGGCGAACAGGTCCCTGACGGTCATCCGCAGGTCGAAGGCGCGGGCGCAGCTGGCCACCACGTGCACGCCGTAGGCGAGGCCGCGGGCGGCGATGTCGCCAACCGACTCCTCGAGCTCGGCGAAGTCGTTGCGCAGCGTCTGCCAGCCGTCGATCACCAGGAACACGTCGCCGTGCGGCTGGTTGGCGAACCCGCCATCGGCGCGCATCCTGCGGTAGCTGACGATGCCGTCGATCTGGTGCTCGGCGAACATCCGTTCCCGTTGCGCCAGCACGGTTGCCACCTCGGCGACGGTGCGGCGGACGGCGCCGGCGTCCAGCCGGCTGGACACGCCGGCGACGTGCGGCAGGCCGGCGAGCGCGGCGAGCGTGCCGCCGCCGAAGTCCAGGCAGTAGAACTGTGCCTCCCTCGGCGTGTGGGTGAGCGCGAGGCTGGTGACCAGCGTGCGCAGCGTGGTGCTCTTGCCCGTCTGTGGAGCCCCGAGCACCAGCACGTGTCCTGCCGCGCCGGAGAGGTCAAGCACCAGCGGGTCGCGCCGCTGCTCGAACGGCCGGTCGACGATGCCGAGCACCGGCCGCAGCCCGCCGGCCAGCTCAGCCGAGTCGGCGGTCAGCCCGCGCTGCGGGTGCGGGACGATGGCAGGCAGCAGGCCGTCCAGGGTCGGCGACTCGGCCAGCGGCGGCAGCCACACCTGGTGGGCCGGGGTGCCCCTGCCCTCCAGCCGGTCGACGAGGATGTCGAGCAGGGTCTCGCCGACGGCGGCCTCGGCCTCCTCCGCCCGCGCGGCCTCGTCCTCCTCGTCGACGTCGACCTCGGGGGCGAGGTAGGTGGTGCTGTACTCGTGCAGCGCGAACTGCCGGCCGATGGCCGCCGCCACCCCGGTTCCCGAGGTGCGCTGGTACACGCCGGAGACGTAGGCGGAGCGGAACCGGTCCATGGGGTCGGTGCCGACCTTGAGGAACCCGTGGCCCGGCGCCCTCGGGAGGTGGAACCCGTCGGCGACGCCGAGCACGACGCGGCTCTCCATCTCGGAGAACGTGCGCAGCCCGATTCGGTAGGACAGATAGGTTTCCAGGCCGCGCAGCCGACCCTCGTCCAGCCGTTGCGAGGCGAGCAGCAGGTGCACGCCGAGCGACCGGCCGACCCGGCCGATCTGGACGAACATGTCGATGAAGTCGGGCTTGGCGGACAGCAGCTCGGAGAACTCGTCGCAGATCACCAGCAGAGTCGGCACTTCCGGCAGCGGGGCGCCCGCGGCGCGGGCCTTCTCGTAGTCCCGCAGGGACGAGAAGTTCCCCGCCGCGCGCAGCAACTCCTGACGGCGGATCAGCTCGCCGCTGATCGCGTCGGTCATCCGGTCGACCAGGTGCAGCTCGTCGGCGAGGTTCGTGATCACCGCGCTGGTGTGCGGCAACGCGTCCAGCCGGGTGAAGGTGGCGCCGCCCTTGAAGTCGACCAGCGCGAAGTTCAGCGAGTTCGGCGGGTGCGTGACGGCGAGGGCGAGCACGAGGGTGCGCAGCAGCTCCGACTTGCCGGAGCCGGTGGCGCCGATCAGCAGGCCGTGCGGGCCCATGCCGTCCTGGGCCGACTCCTTGAGGTCGATCTCGATCGGCACGCCGTCGGCCTGGATGCCGAACTTGACCCGCAACCGGTCCCGGTTGGGCCGAGGGGTCCAGGTGTCGTCGGGGTCGAGCTCGTAGGGGTCGCCGAGTTCGAGGAGGTCCGCAAGGCCGAGCTCGGAGCTCATCGGCGCGTCGCCGCGCATTCCCGCGGTCAGCCGCAGCGGGGCGAGCTGCCTGGCCAGCCCCTCGGTCGCCGTCGGGCCGAGCGCGTCGGCCCGGCCGAGCGGGGCGTCGCCGTCGATGGTCTCGCTGACCAGGGTGCCGTCGGCGTCCACGGCCAGCACCACCGAGGTCCGGTCGAGCGCGCGGGGCGGCACGGTGGTCAGGTCGACGACGGTCACGCCCTCGACGCCGCCGCCCGTCATCAGGTGGTCCGAGCCGGCGACCGAGCCGCCGTCGAGCACCACCACCAGGTGCGGCCCCGGGACGCGCAGGTCCACCTCGGGGTCGAATCTGGGCCGCTTGACCAGTTCCTCCTCCAGCATGGACTCCAGCGCCGGAATGGTCGCGGCCACCAGGCGCAGCGGGCCGAGCGCGTCGGTGCGTTCCGGGTGCAGGGCGTGCGGCAGCCACTTGACCCACTCCCAGTCGGCGCGCTGGTCCTCGCCGACGCACACCGCGACGCGCAGGTCGTCCGGCGACTGGAGGGTGGCCAGCTGCGCGAGCAGCGCGCGCAGCACGCCGAGCGCGGCCGCGCGGTCGCCGCGCAGGTAGATCCGGCTGAACCCGTTGACCGCGATGGCGATCGGCAGCCCGTCGACGGTGGTGTAGGTGCTGATGAACCGCCGTAACGCCAACGCGGACAACGGTTCCAGCTCCTCCAGCGGCTTGGTGTCCGGGGCGACCAGCGTCATAGCCGGGCTCTGCGGGCCGCGGCCGATCCGCGCGACGGCGAAGTCCGGGTCGTCCTTTCGCCGTTCCCACAACCGGAAGCTCGTCGCGAGCGACCACAGCGCGGTCGGGTCGGGGTGCAGGTACTCCATGGCCGTGCGCTGCCGGCGCACCGAGCGGCGCAACCGCAGCCGGTGCTGGGACAGGTGCCGCAGGTACCGACGCCGGGCGTGGCCCATCTCCCGCTTGCTCGGGCCGCCGCCCTGGAGCAAGCCCATCACGACCATGCCGAGCATGGCGACGCCCATCATCCCGTACATGACGAAGCGGATGGATCCGCCGACGCTGCCCGAGTACAGCAGCAGCGACGACGCCATCATCGCCACCATCGGCAGCACCATGAGCACCTGCGCCCACTGCCGGCCGGGCGGCGGCGGAATCTCCGGCGGCGGCTGAAGAATCAGCTCGCCCGTCGGCATCTCCGGGGCCGGTCGCCTGCCCGGCCGCTTCACCACGACTGTCGCCACATCCGCGATCGTCCGCGACCAACGGCGCCGGTCGGGCGGCATGGCATGAACATGCCGCCGGACCAGGGAGCGCGGTCCGTCGACCTAGCGTGTCGACGACAACGCTTGTAGGAAAGAGAACGGAGCGTGAGATGACAGGAGTTTCAGGCGATTTCATCCACGGTGATACCGAGGAGATCATCCGGCTGGCCCAGACCACGATCGGCAACTCCGAGGACATGCAGTCCAGGAGCGTGGCGCTCGGCAAGAGCCTCGACGAGCTGTCCGGGAGCTGGCGCGGGACGTCCTTCTCCGCGTTCCAGAACGTCTCGCAGCTGATGAGCGGCGACCACGTGAAGCACACCAACAGGTTGCAGCACAACGGCGAGAAGACCCGAGTCGTCGCCACCACCTACGACTCGGCCGACCAGGACGGGCACGGCGCCGTCGGCTCGGTCGACTTCGGCAGCGGCGGAGCCATCGGCGCCGCCATCAACCTGTGACGGCACGCCGCACCCCAATGTCCAGAAAGGACTGACCATGCCTCAGATCAGTATGAACTTCGGCCACGTCGACGAGAAGGTCGGCACCCTGCGGTCGGTCAAGCAGGAGAACTGGGACACCGCGCTCAACCACCAGTTCCGGTACGACCAGGACGCCGCCGAGGAGGTGCTGGCCGACGGCACCGGCATGGTCCGCGTCGACGACCAGCGCTCCTGGTTACAGGGTTACGACCACCACGTCGAGACCGCCGAGGTGTTCGCGTCGAAGACCACCGCCGCGCGCGACGTGCTGAACCAGGCACTGACCAACTCGATGCGCCTGTTCTCCTCCTAAGCAACCAGCAACCCTGGCCTGTTCTCCCAGCCAGGCAACGCGGTTGACGGCCCCGGCACGCTTCCCCGCTGTCGGGGCCGTCGCCGTGCTCGTCTTACGGCTCGGAGATCAGGAACACCTGCTCCGGCGGCTCTACGACGATCGGCTCGGTCGGCACCCGCGTCGCCCGGCTCGCCCGCCAGCGGCGGCGGCGCCCGCGCGGCAGGACCGCGGCGGTGAGCGCGGCCAACACGATGCCGCCGATAGCCGCTGCGGTGAGCCATTTCGCCACGGTCGCCGTGTGCTCCTCCTGCGCGATCCGGTGCAGCAGCGGCAGATCCGGCGGCTGCGGGACGTACGCCGGCAGCGCGGCCGGCTTGTTCGGGTCGAGGCCGTCGGTCACCGCGCGGTACGGGTTGACCAGGCCGGCGCCGTAGCCCGCGCTGCCGAGACCGCCGCGCGCCGGACTGGCCGTCGCCTTCAACCGCTGGACGACCTGTGCCGCGGTGAGCTGCGGCCACGCCGCGCGCACCAGCGCCGCGGTGCCGGCGACGAACGGCGCCGCGAAGCTCGTGCCGTCGACGTAGGCGTGGCCGTCCACCCTTGTCGCGGCGAGCACCTTGGCGCCGGGCGCGACGATCCCCACGTACCGGCCGAGCTGCGAGCCGGACATGCGGGCGCCGTCGATGTCCACGGCGCCGACGCCGAGCACGCCGTCGTAGGCGGCCGGGTAGGACGGCAGCTCGGCGGTCGTGTCCTGCTGCCCGTTCCCGGCCGCGGCCACCACGAGCGCGTCCCTGGCGACCGCGTAACCGACCGCGTCCCGGATGACGGGGAAGTCGCTGTGCCCGGCCAACGACAGGTTGATCACCTTCGCGCCCTGGTCGGCCGCGTAGCGGATGCCGTTCGCCACCGCGTCCGGGTTAATCTGGAGGGTCTCGCCCTGGTCGCCGAAGTCGCGGTCGGTAATCCGCACCGGCAGGACCTGCGCGTCCGGCGCGATCCCGTGGAAGCCGACGCCGGGCAGCGGATCTGCGGCGATGATGCTGGCCACCCCGGTGCCGTGGGACACGCAGTCGAACGCGCCGGGCAGCCCGCCGGTCAGGAAGAAGTCCCGGCCCGCGCGCACCTTGCCCGGCGCGCGCAGTTGCGGGTGGTCGGCGTCGACGCCGGAGTCCACCACCGCGACCAGCACGCCGGCGCCCCGGCTGTACGGCCAGGCACGGTCCGGGTCGAGCGTCTGCTGCGCCCAGGGCTGCGCCTGCACCTGCGGGTGCGCGGGCTCCGCGTCGTGGCAGGCCCCGGCGGGCGGCGCCGCGTCCGCCGCCGCGCCGCCGCCGACCCGCAGCGCCGTCGCGGCCAGTACGGCGGCGACCGCCGCCATCCGATGTCGTCTCATCGCCGCCATCGTCCGGCCGGCCAGGCCCGAATCGCGGCCGGTGGCCGCAACCTGTCACGCGCCCGTGCCGCGTCCGTGCCGGAGCCACACTGGCCGGACGCGACGAGGGAGGCACCGTGGACTCCACGCTTCATTCGGGCATGTACGCCGAGTACCAACGGATGGCCGAGGACGTTCGGTCGGCCAAGCGGCGCCTGACCGAGATCAGGGCCACCGCCGAATCCGAGGACGGGTTGATCAGCGCGACCGTCGGCGGCTCCGGCGAGCTGGTCGAGTTGTGGCTCGACCCGCGCATCTACCGCACCCCCGACTCGACCGCGCTGGCGGAGGCCATCGCCGGCACGCTCCGCGAGGCCGCCCAACGCGCCCAGGAGGAGGGTTTCGCCATTCTCGCGGACTTCCTGCCGTCCGACGCCACACCCGAGACCGCCGACCTCCGGTTCGACCCGCTGCTGACCGACCTCGACCGGGAGATCGCGGGAGGTGGCCGGCGATGACCGGGATCAGCCTGAACAACGACGGCGTCATCGACATGTATCCCGAAGAGACCAGGACACAGCTGAACAAGCTGAAGGCGGCAGGCGAGGACCTCGCCACCGCCTGGCGGTCGGCCAAGGACTCGATCACCAACCCTGGCGCGGTCGGGCAGGGCCCGCTCGGCGCGAAGTTCCTTGCGCAGTATACGGAAGCGAAGGACTCGATCATCAGGTCCATGGACTGTACTGGCGACTCCGACGGGGGCGGCGTCTCGGGCGTGTACCAGGGCTTCGCCGAGGCCGGCGGCAACTCGGTGCGGGACTACGAGGCCGCGGAAGTCCAGGCCACCAACGCGCTCAGCGGCTGACCTGTCCCGAGCCCATGGAAGACGCCGCCGAGCCGTCCTGCGAACTGTGGACCTACATCCTCAACGACGGCGGCCGCCCCAAGGACCATCTGTGGCCGCCGGACAGCGAGTCGGCCATCACGGCGCTCGCCCTGGCGTGGGGCAGGGCCGCGATCGCCCTGGACACCGCGCTGAAGATCTCCGAGTCCGCCGCGACCGAGCTGCTCAACACCTGGCCCGACGCGGCGGGTTACGCCATGGTGCACAAGCTCCAGTCCGTGAACAACGGTTCCTCCGGCGGGGGCGGGATCTCGCAACTGCACACCGTCATGACCAAGGTGGCGGTGTGCTGCGCGTCCTACGCGGCGCAGATCGCCGGGGCCAAGCAGATGGTCCGGGAGATGGTGCACCGCAACGAGGGCCGGTTCGAGCTGGCGGGCCTCATCGGCGGAACCCACGCCTTCTGGTGGTCGGCAAGCGATGCGCGGAACGCGCGGCGGTGGTTCGCGAAACGGCTGGCCACGCAGATCGCGGTCGCGCTCGGCGATCACGAGAACCGCAGCGTCCTCGAACAGGTCGAGGCATTCGGCGGCGGCCTGTTCGACGCCCTCGCCGGCAACCTCGAGGGCATCACCGCGCTGGTCGGCTTCGACTGGGAGAAGGGCTGGAGCTGGGGAACGGCCGGCAACGCCTGGAAGGGACTCGCCGAACTCACGGTGCTGATGTCGAGCGTCGGTCCGATGGCCCTGGGGCTCAACTCGGCCGTGGATCTGCCGTTCCTGCCCAAGGGCGAGCTGGCCAACACCGCGCTCAACATGGGCAAGAGCATCATCGCCTACAACGACTGGAGCACGGATCCGGCCCGCGCGGCCGGCGAGGCCACCTTCAACATCGGGGCGATCATCGGCACCAGGGGCACGTCGTCAGGGTTGCGCGCCCTGGCCACGGCGGCGAAGGCCAGCGATATCGCGTCCGTGGCGCGGTTCGGGGCGCAGCTGGAGAACTTCGCGAACGCCATCCCGCATCTCCCCAGGGTCACGGACCTGGCGCTCGACTCTCTGAAGAAGCTGCCCGGCGTGATCGAGCCGGTCAGGAACCTGTTGGGGCGCGAGCGAACCCCCGGTCTCGAAGCGCCGCGCACCGTGGAGCCCCCCGGCACGGTGGCTCCGGTCAAGGCGCCCCCGGTCGGCGGGTCCCCCGGCGGCGCCAACCCGGTGCGCGGGCCGGGCGTCCCCGATCGAGGCGCCGGCGAGCCGCCGCAGACCGCGCCGCCGGCCAGGGCGCTGCCGACCGAGCCGAAGCCCGTAACCCCGACGCCAGCCGCGCAGCCGCACCCGACGGTCGAACCCGCGCCGACGTCCGCGCCCCGGCCGGTGGCCGAACCACCGGCGGCCGGGCGGTCGCCGAACACCGAACCGACCCAGCACACCGCGCCGCCCAACGCCGCCCCGGCGCACGGCCCCGCCGTCGAACCACCCGGCCGAGGCGGTTCGGGCGTCCCCGCCCACGCCGAGAACCCGCCCGCTCTGGCCGCGCGTGCCGACCCGCCCCCGGCCGCGCCGCACTCGCCGCAACCGGCTCAGGTCCACGGTGGCGAACCCTCGACCGCGCCGGTGGCGGCCAGTTCGCCGCACGACCTCGGAGCCGGCCAGACGCAGCACACCGTCGTCGGCGCCACGCACGATGGCTCGACGGCCCGGCCGGCGTCGGCGGACACCGCGCCGGGTGAGTCGAGGTCGCCGGTGGAGTCGCGGGGCGACCAGGGGGCGACGGCCGAGCCGGTGAGGAACCCGCCGTCGGTCCTGCCGGCCCAGCCGTTGTCCGTTGGCGAGCCGTTGTCCGGTCGGCCCGTGTCGGCTGCCGGCGGGGGCCAGCTTCCGGCTGAGTTGCGGGGGGATCGGGGGCCGGCGTCGGCTGAGCCGCCAGGGGGTCCGCCGGCTGCGGTGTCGCCCGAGCCGAAGGGGGAGCCGCCGTCGGGTCGGTCCGGTCCGGCGCCCGGCGGAACCCAACCGCAGCCGTCGGTCGAGGGCGCGGGGCCGGGCGGTGCGACCGGCCGACCGGGACCAACGGTCGAGCGGCCCGGTGGTTCCGCGCCTGGTGGCCCGGTGCCCGGTGGTTCCGCGCCTGGTGGCCCGGTGGCCGGTGGTTCCGCGCCTGGTGGTCCCGGCCGGTCGGGACCCGGCGCTCCGCCGGTGGCCAGGGCCAACGGCGGGCTCGGGGGCACTCGACCGGCGGGACCCGGCGGCGCGGTCGCGCTCAAGGAACCCCACGCCGAGACCGGCGGGCCGGTCGAGCCGGACGTGCTGCCGCAGCGCGTGCACGAAAGCCCTGCCGAGGCCGTCGAGAACGGTCGGGCCGCCGCGACCGCGCCCCGGGGCGCGGCGGAACTGCCGGCGCTCGAAGGCCGGGGCGGACCGAAGCCCGTCCGGGCGCCGGAAACGGGCGACCGTCCATTCGGGACACATCAGGAGCCGGCGCAGCCCGGCGCGGCCGCCCGAACCGAGCCGCGCACCGGAGATCGCCCCATCGGAGATCGCCCCGTCAGCGAGCAGAAGCCACCGGCGGGGCCGGCAAAGCCGGAGGGAGGGCAGCCGGAAGGTCGAAAGCCGGGGGAGCAGCAGCCCGAACAGTCGAAGCCGCAGCCGTCGAAGCAGGCGAAGGAGCCGTCGCCCGATTCGCCGGCGAAGCCGCCGGGGGAGCCGCCGAAGAAACCGCCGGCACCGCCGGGAGAACCGCCGGACCCACCCGGCGAGCCGCCGGAATCGTCCGGGCCGCACGGGGAACCGCCCGAGGAGCCAGGGAAGACGCCTGGAGAGCCGCGCGAGCCGGGGCCAACCGTGGTGTTCGATCCCGTGACCGGGAAGTTCCACCTGCCCGACACTCCCGAGGTCGAGCAGACGATCCCGCTGCACGAGCGGGTCGACGGGGAGTTTCACCGGATGGCGCAGGAGGCGTCGTTCACCGACGGCCGGATCGTCTTCCAGCACCGTTGGCAAAAGTTGCTGTGGATGCTCCTGAGAGGTTCATCCGCGGAGAGTTCGACGGACCACGGGGTTCATGGGGACATGCCGACCGGCCCGCCGAGCGGTCCGCTGCCCGCGCTGGAGGCTGGTCCTGGGCTGCCGCACCGGACACCCGACGATCCGGTGTCCGGTCCGGGAAGCGAGCCCCCGTTGCGGCCGGGCGATCCGGGCTTGCCGCCGCATCCAGAGCTGAACGAGTTCGTCCCCATCGACCCGGCCTCCGGCAAGCAGGGGCGGCCGGAACCACCGGAGGAGCAGCCGCCCGGTGGGCCTGAGCCGGAGGGGCCGCCTCCACCGGATCCGTCCGGCCCGACGGCCCCGTCAGGCCCGACGCGCCCCACCGAGCCGACCCAACCGCCAGGCACGCCGCATTCGCCGGAGCAGTCGGTTCCAACGGAGCCAGTGAAGCCGCCGGAGCCGGAGCAGCCGCCCCCAGCGGAGCCGTCGAGGGGACCGGAGCAGTCGAGGGAGCAGGAGCAGCCGCCCCGAACGGAACCGGTGAAGCCGTCGGAGCCGGCCAAGTCGCCGGAGCCGGTCAAGGGGCCTGAGTCACCCAAGCCTGCGGAGCAGTCGGTTCCAACGGAGCCGGTCAAGCCGTCGCCGGAGCCGGCACAGCCTGTGGAGCCGGTCAAGCCGTCGGAGCCGGCAAGCGCACCCGAATCGCCCAAGCCGGTGGAGCCGTCGAAGGAGCCGGAGCAGTCGCTTCCGCCGGCCTCATCCGAGCCACCCAAGCCGCCGGAACAGCCGCCTCCGCCGGAGCCACCGCACTCTCCCGACCCTCCGGAGTCTCCCGAACCGCTCGGCAACCAGCCCGACGGCTCGTGGCGGGGCGAGGAGTTCGGGCAGCCGCTGCACCTGGATCCCGAGGCGAACCGGGCGGCCAAGGAGTTCATGGAGTCGGCCGCCAGCAACGAACCGGGGATCACCGACGCGCTGCACGATATCGAGCAGCGCATGCAGCGCGACGCCCCCGACGCGCACCTGGAGGGCCTGGAGTACCGGCTCAAGGGCGAGGACTCGCTCAAGCGCAAGCTCTCCGGCGACCTGGCCAACATCGCCGACCACGACCTGTCGCCCGCCGAGGTGTTGGCGAGCATGAAGGACGCGGTCCGCTACACCTTCGAGATCCCAGTGCACGACTACACCCGCGTCGCCGAGCAGGTGCACGACGCGCTGGTGGCGGACGGCTTCGAGAGGTCCGCCTGGAAGAACACCTGGGACAGTGACGGTTACAAGGGCATCAACTCCACCTGGGTGGATCCCCGGACCGGCCAGAAGTTCGAGGTCCAGTTCCACACGCCGGAGAGCCTTGAGGCCAAGACGGTCACCCACGAGCTGTACGAACAGAAGCGGTTGCCCGGCACCTCGGCGGAGGAGGCGGCGGAGCTGCAACGGCGGCAGGACGAGATCTTCGACAGGGTGGAGAAGCCTCCCGGCGCCGCCGAGTTGGATCCGGAGATCGCCCCGAAGGGCAAGGCGCCCGACCCGCCGTCGAAGCCGGAGACCGAGGCCGATCGCATCCACAACGCGATCAACCCGGACCAGCCGCGCGAAGCGACCCTGGATCCGGAGTCCCAACCCACCAACGAGCCGACGCTTGAGTCCACAAAGGATGCTGCCAAGGAGCCGGAACGCGAACCTGCCAAGGAACCGACCCGCGAACCGACTCACGAGCCCGCCAAGGAACCCGTCAAAGAGCAGCCCACCAAGGAGCCCACGGAGGGCGATCCGCACGAGACTCCGCCGGCCACCTCGCACGGTCACGATGGCCACGGCGGCCAGCACGCGGAGCTGACTCCGCCGGACCCGAGCGCCATCCACCACGACGCGGACGCCGTGCACCACATCCTGGACGGAGAGGGCGGAAAGCAGGGCGGTCACCGCGCCGGAACGGGCGTCCCCACCAAGAACGAGTTCCCGGAGCGCTGGACCGACCAGCAGATCCTCGACCGCACCGAGGAGATCGCGCGCACCACCGAACCCGTCGACGGCCCGTACAAGTCGAAGGACAGCGCGGGAAACGATTGCATGGCCTGGGAGTACGTCGCCGAGCGGGACGGCGTGGTCGTCCATGTGGTCGTGTTGGAGGACGGTCGCATCAGGACCGCCTATCCGGAGCCGGGCGGCACCGGCGTGATCGAGAACCCGCCGGCCATCAACCCTCCGCCGAAAGGCACCCCGCCAGGCTCCTCCCCGCGCTACAGCCATCCCGACGTCGGCGGCGACGGCACGTGGACCTACGTCGGGCCGAAGCGGAACAAGGCGACCAAGGTCGTCGAGATCCTCCGGGTCGTCACCGACGGACAGGGGAACACGCTGTCGTCCGAGGTCATCGGACTTCCAGAGAAATGAGTAGGGTCAGCATGCAGACGTGGGCACGGAAGGAAGAGACGGCGTGACGGTCGAGACGTACGAGTCCCGTGCGGTCACGCTGCTGCGCGGGTTGGCCGGACGGCTCGGCGACGGGACGCTGCGAACCCTGTGGTCGTTCCTGGGGGCGGGCGAACTGGTGTTGCTGGAGGACGCGCTCTTCGGCAGCCTCGACTCTGAGTCGGGCGCGCTGGACCCCGGCGAGCTGGACCTGCTCCGCGCGATGCTCGACGACGAGGCTGACCCCCGGTTGTCGGGGATCCGGCTGCTCGCCCCGGACGAACAGCGGCCCGCCTACCGGTTCACGGACGCGGCCGAGGACGCGGCGGCGGAGCCGAACCCGATCGCCGACGAGGTCGCGGTCGAGCTGGCGTCCCGTCGCCCCGAGGTGCGGCGGGTGGTGCGCGCCCTCCGGTTGCCGGCGAACGCGGCGGCGTCGGCCCCGGTAACCTGGGTGTACGTGGTGCAGGCCGCGCCGGGTTCGTATGTGCCGCACGCACTCGCCGGTATCCCGTCGGGGTTTCTGGTGAAGGGGCTGCGGAGCCGCTATCCGGTGGAGCCGGTCGTGCAGGGCGAGGATCTCCCGCCCTACCAGGCGGCGGCGTTGGCCGCCGGACGCCGGCTCTGGCCGGCGTGAGTCCGAGCGGAGGCCGGAGCATGGAGACCGTCACCTACTACGGGCTGCTGTACGGCGACCGACCCCCGGACAACCCCAGCGGCCTGCTTCGCCGCCGGGTGGTCGACGGCGGCGCCCCGGTAGACGAGGTGCTGTCGCGGAACCTGACGTGGGAGCCGTCGGACTTCCTGTACCGGTACCACATGCTCGGGCACAACGACACCGACTACGTCGAGCTGACCGAGGAGCAGGCCGACGCGTTCGTGGCAAAGGTGACCAGGCAGGCCAAGGACAGCAGGTGACCAGGCGGGCCAAGCACACCTGAGGAGACCGCCCCGGCGGCTACCGTTGGCGGCGTGCGCGGAACGCGGCCGCTGTGGCCATACCTGGCGGCCGCGGCCGCTGTGCTCGTGGTCGCGGGCATCGTGGTCGCCAACCTTCGCGGGCCGGACCTCGTGCCGATCGGCCCAACGGGCAGCGGCGACACGAACCTGACCATCGCGGGTCGGGTCGTGGTCGAGCCCTCGGCACCCATCGCGGGCCAGCAGGTCACCGCGCGCGTCACGATCAGCGCGGACCGCGCGGTCGTGCTGCGCGGCCTCGTCGTCAAGGCGCGCGACGAGGCCGGCGCGTTCCACGACTTCCCCGAGCTGGCGGACGTCACGGTCGACACGACCTCGAAGGAACTCGTGTCGCGCCGCCGGTTCGACGCGCCGGGCATTTACACCTACTACCTGGCCTACCGGCTCGACGGGGACTGGGTCGGCCTGCCGCCGTGGCAGACCGTCACGATCGGCGGACCCAGCCCCACGACGGGCTGACCTGCCGCCCGATCACGCCGCGCTGACCGGCAGGGTCAGCTCGAAGATCGCGCCGCCCTCGTCGGCGTTGTAGACCGACAGCGTGCCGCCGTGCGCCTGCGCCACCCACCGCACGATCGACAGCCCGAGCCCCGAGGACCCGCCGGTGCTGCTGAACCGGTCGAAGGCGTCCTCGACGGCCGCGGCGTCGATGCCGGGCCCGTGGTCGGCCACCGTGACGGTGCCACCGGCCACCGTGATGTGCACGATCGCCTCCTCGCCGGGCCTGCGGCCGTACCGCACCGCGTTGTTCAGCAGGTTGCCGACGGCCCGCTGCAACAGCGTCGGGTCGGCGTCCACCTTGGTCGGCGCCGCGGTGACGGTGACCTGAGCGCCCTCCGCGTGGGTGTCCTCGACCACGCCGGTCACCAGCTGGTCCAGCCACACCGGCTGGATGGTCAGCTGCTCGACGCCGGCCGCGAGCCTGGCCCGCACCAGCAGGTCGTCGATGATGCTGCCCATCCGCACGGCCAGCCGAACCGTGCGCGGCAGCAGGTCGGCCCGCTGGGTCGGGTTGTCCAGCGCGGTCTCGGCGAGCGCGCGCAGCGCGGCCACCGGGGTGCGCAGGTCGTGCGCGGTCTCGGCGAGCAGCACCTCCTGCTGTTGCAGCGCCGCCGCGGCCGGCTGGATCGACCGCCCGGACAGCAGGTGCCCGGCGACGCCGAGCGCGGCGACCAGCAGCACGCAGCCGCCGACCACCAGCAGCACCAGCCTGGTGTGGGCCTCCTGCACCGGCCGGGTGTCCGCGACCGCGACCACCGCGCCGATGTACCTGCCGTTGGCGGGGTTGAGCAGCGGCTCCACCCGCACCCGCACCAGGTCGCCGTTGCTGCCGGTCTGGTAGCCGGTGACGATCCCGTGCGTGCGCACCGCGTCGGCGGCCAGCCCGTTGAGCACGCCGGTGTCCATCGGCACGCACGTCTTGGTCGACAGGTGCGCCTGGAACTCGGGCGCGCCGCCGGGCATGATCGCGAACTGCGGGCAGCTGGAGTTCAGCTCGTCGCTGTTGACCATGCTGAAGTTGATGGTCCCGTCGAAGCTGACCTGGCGGCTGATCGCCGAGGTGACCCGGTCCAGCTGGACGTCGATCTGCGCGATGCCCTGCGCGTCGTCCCGGCTGAGCACGAACCAGGCGAGGATCACCAGCCCGACGGTGTTCATCCCGGTGAACAGCGCGGTCAGCACCCAGCGCAGCCTGCGCAGCCGGTCGGCCGACGAGCCGTTCACGCCGCGCCGAGCCGGTAGCCGATGCCGCGCACGGTGTGGATCAGCTCGGGCTCGCGCAGCTTGCGGCGCAACCGTTTCACCACGACGTCGACAACGTTGGACATCGGGTCGGTCTGCGTGTCCCAGCAGTGCTCGATCAGGTCGGCCCGCCGCACCGTGTGCTCGGCCCTGCCGAGCAGGTACTCCAACACGGCGAACTCCTTGTTCGACAAGGTGAGCAGCACGCCGTCCCTGCGCACCTCGCGGCGCGCGCAGTCCATCACGAGGTCGTCGTGCCGCAGCACCGTCGGCCGGTCGACGCCCGCGCGCCGACACAGGTTGACCACCCGCTCGGTCAGCTCCGCCACCGCGAACGGCTTCACCAGGTAGTCGTCGCCGCCGTGCTCGAACCCGGCGATCCGGTCCGCGAGGCTGTCGCGCGCGGTGAGGAACAGCACCGGCGCGCTCCAGCCGAGCTGGCGCTGCGCGTGCACGTAGCCGATGGCGTCGCCGTCCGGCAGCATCCGGTCGAACACCACGCAGTCGTAGTCCTGGTCGCGCACCGCCCGGTGCGCCGCCGCGATGTCGTCGGCGGTGTCGACGTCGAGGCCGGTCGCGTGCAGCTGGGCGGCCACCGCGACCCGCAGATTCTCGTCGTCCTCGACGACCAAGACCCGTGTCATCAAAACCTCATGCGTGCGGACGGAAAGTAGACGCATGCAGTTTCGCGTACTCGGTCCGCTCGAGGCACACCGTCGACACGGTGTGCGGATCGAGGTGCGGGCCAAGAAGCCTGCCGCGTTGCTGGCGGTGTTGCTCCTGAACGCTAACGCGTGGGTGAGCGTTGACCAGTTGATCGACGCGATTTGGCATGAACAGGCCGTGCCGCTGTCCGCCGTCCGCAACCTGCGCAGCTACGTGTGCCAGCTGCGCAGGGACCTCGGCGACCGGCTGGAGGGCCGGCCGGGCGGCTACCGGATCACGGTGCTGCCCGGCGAGCTGGACACCGACGAGGTCCGCGCGCACGCCGAGGCCGCCAGGTCGGCGCTGGCCGACGGCTCGCCCTCGGCCGCGGCGGAGCACCTGGCCGACGCGCTGGCGCTGTGGCGGGGCGCGCCGTTCGACGGGCTCGGCTTCGCCACCGCGCGGACGGCCGTCGCCGCGCTGGACGTGCTGCGCGGGGAGCTGCGCGGACTCCTCGCCGACGCGCACCTCGCGCTGGGCGGGCCGGCCGGGCCGCGCCGGGCCGCCAGCGACCCCGGGGTCGACCCGGCACCGGCCGAGCACACCGCGCCGGTGCTCGGCCGGCCCCATCCGTCGCCAACCGCACCCGACATCGACCGGAGGTCGCCCGCCGTGCGCGCCCTGCCAACCGGACAGCTCACCCTGGTGGAGAACACCCCGACCCGTGGCCAGGCCGGCATCGACGCGCTCATCGCGTCGGCCGTCAGCGACGTGCTGATCATGAGTTCCAGCGCGGGCGCAGGCCGGATCGGCACGTTCCACCGGGTCGACCACGACAACCTGCGCCGAGGCGTGCGGTACCGGGTGCTGTTCCCGGACGCCGCCAGGCTGACCGGCGCGCTCAGCAGCCTGTCCTTCGCCGGCGCCGAGGTGCGCACCGACGTCGACATCCCGATGGAGGCGATCGTGATCGACCGGGCCGCCGTGGTGCTGCCCTCGGACCGGGGCAGCGGCGTCGCGGTCTTCCGGCTGCCCGGTGTGCTCACCGCGACGACGGGCCTGTTCGAGCGGATCTGGCCCGCCGCGGTGCCGCTCGTGCCATCGGACCCCACCGAGGCCGAGGACGCCGCCGTGCTGACCCGCCGGGAGCGCGACCTGCTCGCGCTGCTCTGCTCCGGCAGCACCGACGAGTCCGCGGGGGCGCGGTTGGGCATCTCGGTGCGCACGGTGCGGCGGATGGTCGCCGACATCATGAACCGGCTCGGCGCCAGGAGCCGGTTCCAGGCCGGGGTCAAGGTCGCCGACCGGGGTTGGCTGCTGGACGAGGCGGGCTGATGACACTCTCGACACCGGGGCGGACCCTGCTGGTCGCGCACCAGCCCGGCGCCTACCCGACCATCGGCGACGCGCTCGCGGAGGCGCCGGACGGCGCGGTCATCGTCATCGCGGACGGCACCTACCCGGAGACCATCGACCTCACCGACCGGCGGGTGACGCTGGCCGCCGCGGACGGCGCCACGGTGGTCGTCGACGGCAGCGGCGTCGACTGGCCGGTGCTCCGCGCGACCGGCGGATCCGTTGTGCTGCAAGGCATCGGGCTGCTGGCGGGCGGCGCGGCCATCGCCGTCGACGACACCGCCCTCACCGCGCAGCGCTGCACCATCGCGGGCGGGCGCGGGCCCGCGATCAGCATCCGGGGCGCGGCGGCCTTCGCGGTCACCGAGTGCGCCATCGCCGGGGCCGAGCAGGGCGTGGTCATCGAGGGCACGCCCGGCCGGCTGGCGGACACGACCATCCAGGACGTGGCAGGCGACGGCATCGTCGTCTCGCTCGGCGCCGACCCGGTGATCCGCGACTGCACGGTGACCGGGTGCGGGCTGCGCGGGATGTACGTCTACCAGTACGGCAGGCCGGTCGTCGAGGGCTGCGTGGTGTCCCGCACCGGCGACGAGGGCATCTCGGTGGCCAACCACGGCGCGCCGGTGCTTCGGCGCTGCACGGTCCGCGACACGCGCGGCGTCGGCATCGCGTTCGCCCCGGGCTGCGGCGGCGCCGTCGAGGGGTGCCGGGTCGAGAACACCGCCGCGCCGGGCATCTCTCTGGCCGACGGCGCCACGGCGACGGTGACCACCGGCGAGGACGCGGGCCGTTCGGCGGGCGGTGACCAGGCGTTGGACGCGCTGCTGGCCGACCTCGACACGATGATCGGCCTGCCGGGCGTGAAGTCCGAGGTCCGCGCCCTCGTCGACGAGCTCCAGGTGAACGACTGGCGCCGCAGGGCCGGGCTGTCGGTCGGGCCCGCGAGCCACCACCTGATCTTCGCGGGCGCGCCGGGCACCGGGAAGACGACGGTGGCGCGGATCTACGGAAAGCTGTTGAAGGCACTGGGGGTGCTGCCGCGCGGCGAGTTCCACGAGGTGGCCAGGCGCGACCTGGTCGGCCAGTACGTCGGGCACACGGCGGAGAAGACCGCGTCGGTGTTCGAGGAGTCCATCGGCGGGGTGCTGTTCATCGACGAGGCGTACACGCTGTCCCGGTCGGCCGCCTCGGGCGGCGACTTCGGCCAGGAGGCGATCGACACCCTGGTCAAGATGATGGAGGACCGCCGGGACGAGATCGCGGTCATCGTGGCCGGCTACACCGGCGAGATGATCGAGTTCCTGTCCGCCAACCCCGGTCTCGCGTCCCGGTTCGGCAAGACCGTCGAGTTCGAGAACTACACCCCGAACGAACTGCTCGGCATCATCGGCAGGATGGTGTCGGCGGGGGACTACGAGCTGGACAGGGCCGCCGACCCGGTGTTGGTCGACTACTTCGCGCGGATCGCGGACGACCCGAACTTCGGCAACGCCAGGGACGCGCGCAGGCTGTTCGAGGGCGTGCGCAAGGCGCAGTCGCAGCGGCTGCGGCTGCTCGGCCGGATGCCGACCGTCGAGGAGCTGCGCGGTTTGCTGGTCGACGACGTGCTGGCGGCCATCGCGCGCTAGCGTTCCGGTGTGCGGGTACTGGTCACCGAGGACGACGACAACCTGCGGCTGGCGCTGGAGGTGGCGCTGCGCGGCGCCGGTTTCGCCGTGGACACCGCCGCCGACCTGCCCGCCGCCGACGAGGCGCTGTTCGTGAATTCCTACGACTGCGCGGTGTTCGACCGGATGCTGCCCGCCGGTGACGCGCTGCGGTACGTGCACGGCAGGCGGCAGGCGGGCTGGGCGACGCCGGTGCTCTTCCTGACCGCGCGGGACAGCGTGGCCGACCGCGTCGACGACCTGCGCTTCGGCGGCGACGACCACCTCGGGAAGCCGTTCGCAATGGCGGAGCTGCTCGTGCGGGTGCGCACGCTGTGCCGGCGCGGCACGGCGCGACAGCCGACGGTGCTGCGGCACGCGGACGTCGAGCTGGACGGCGACCGACACCACGTGCGCAGGGCCGGCGTGCTCCTCACCGTGACCCGCAAGGAGTTCCTTGTGCTGCAACGGTTGATGATGACGCCGGGCCGGCCGGTCTCGCGGCAGCAGCTGATCGAGCACGCGTGGGACGAGGCGGCCGACCCGGCGTCGAACGTGCTGGACGTCGTGATCGCCCAGCTGCGGCGCAAGCTGCACGATCCGCCGCTGATCGGCACCGTGCGCGGGATCGGCTACCAGATCGGGGCCAGCTAAGGATTCCCTGTGCCGCGACGGCCTAGTTCGCCTCGTCCGCCCGGATCCAGTCGAACATCTCACCGAGGAAGTCCGCGAGCGCCTTCTCCTCGCTGTACCAGGGCGGTTCCTCGCCGCCGTCGTTGACGCGCTGCCACACCTCGGGATCCTCGCTGCCGAGCACCTCGACCGGGAAGCCCCACGACACCACGTCCTGGTTCTCGTCGGCGAACACGAGGTGGCCGCCGTCGACGGCGAGCCGCTCGACGGGAACGAACACGTTGTGACTGTTCAACAACTCGTCGCACGCCCCGATCGTGCGGTAGAGCGCGCGGAGCGACCCTGGCATCGGGTGACCGACCCGCCGCTCGGCGGCGTTGACGTCCTCGGCCGGCACCCCGTCCGACTCGCGCCACGGTCGGTGCAGGTAGCGCGGCGGGAACTCCCGGAACACGGCGTCGAGATCGCTCACCCGGCCAGGCTACGGGTGCGCACGTAGGGGCGGAAACCGAGGCCGCGGTAGAGGCGTCGAGGGAGAAAGCTAGGCCTCGCGCGCCAGCACGGCCATTGCCGCGTTGTGCCCGGGAATGCCGCTGACGCCGCCACCGCGCACGGCGCCTGCTCCGCAGAGCAGGATCCGCTCGTGCGCCGTCTCCACGCCCCACCGCCCGGCCTGCGCCGGATCCTCGGCGTAGGGCCAGGACAGGTCGCGGTGGAAGATGTGGCCGCCCGGCATGCGGAGCTGGTCGGCGAGGTCGAGCGGGCTGCGCGCCTCGAGGCACGGCTCGCCGTCGACCCGCAGCAGGCAGTCCTCGATCGGCTCGGCGAGCACGGTGTTCAGCGACCGCAGCGTCGCCAGCAGCGCGCGGTCGCGCGCCTGCTCGCGGTCGTGCTCGAACAGCCTGGCCGGCATGTGCAGGCCGAACAGCGTGAGCGTCTGCACGCCGGCCGCCCGTTCGGCGTCGCCGAGGATCGAGGGATCGGTCAGCGAGTGGCAGTAGACCTCGCACGGCGGCAGGCTCGGGATGCGGCCGGCGTCGGCCTCGGCGAAGGCGGTGGCCAGCTGGTCGTAGCCCTCGTTGACGTGGAACGTGCCGCTGAACGCCTCCTCCGGCGTCACGCGGTGGTCGCGCAGCCTCGGTAGCCTGCGCAGCACCATGTTCACCTTCAGCTGGGCGCCCTCTGGCGCGGGCTGCGGCGGCGTCTCGCCGAGTAGGCCGGCGAGCACGTGCGGGGCGACGTTGCCGAGCACGTGCCTCGCACCGACGCTGATCTCCTTGTCCCGCAACCGATAGCGCACCTCGCCGGCCGGGTCGACCGAGACGACCTCGGCACCGGTCACCAGCTCAGCGCCCGCGGAGCGGGCCGCGTCGGCGAGCGCGTCGGTGACCGCGCCCATGCCGCCGATCGGCACGTCCCAGTCCCCGGTCCCGTTGCCGATCAGGTGGTACAGCAGGCATCGGTTCTGCCGCAGGCCCGGATCGTCGGCCGAGGCGAAGGTGCCGATCAGCGCGTCGGTCAGCACGACCCCGCGCACCGTGTCGTGCGTGAACAGCTCGCCGAGCGTGTCGCCGAGCGGCCTGCCGAACATGACCTGCCAGGCCCGCTCGTCGTCGATCGCGCGGCGCAGGGACTCCCGGTCCGGCAGGGGTTCGGTGAGCGTGGGGAACACCCGACGCGCGACGCGGCCCGCCAGGTCGTAGAAGTCCCGCCAGGCGGCCAGTTCGCGCGGGCCGCCAGTGACGCGCCGGAAGGACGCGGAGGTGCGCTCGTCGTCCGCCGTGTCCACGAACAGGCCCGAATCGCCGACGGGTGTGTAGGAGGAGATCCGGCGGCGGCGCAGGGGAATCGAGAGCCCCAGCTCCGTCACGATCTTCCTCGGCAGCAGGCTCACCAGGTACGAGTAGCGCGACAGCCGCACGTCGACGCCGGGGAAGCAGCGGGCGGACACCGCCGCGCCGCCGACGTGGTCAAGGCGTTCGAGCACAAGCACGGACAGCCCGGCCCGCGCCAGATACGCGGCCGCCACCAGTCCGTTGTGGCCGCCGCCGACCACCACCACATCCCGCAGGCCGATCATCGCCGGCCAGTATGCCGCCCGGCGCGGCCCGGGGTCCACCGCCGATCGGCGGTGCCCGCCGTCTCGCCGTCCCGCCGTCCGGCCGGGTGACCGGGTGACCGGGTGACCGGGTGACCGGGCACACCCTTGCGCCGCGGCCGTCCAGCGCGTAACGTCCCCAACGTCTCCCCAATGTGGATGCAGGCAGTGAAAACGCCTCCCACGGGAACCTTCGGATCTCTCGTCGCATCGCTGACCGCGGCCCCCGTGCCGCAACCATTTCCAGCGCGAACCGGGATTCCGTCTGCGGCAAGCATCGGCCTGTCCATGGCCCGGTCGCCGCGCATCCACCGAACCTGAAAGAAGAACTCTCATGATCACCACCACCATCATTCCCAGTCAACGCACCGAAACCGACCACGTCAACGAGTCCCGAGTGGACGGTTCGCTCGCCTCAGTGACCGGAATCCTCGACATCGTGGACAACCGCGCCGTGCTCCGCGCCGACGGCTACCTGCCCGGCCCCGGCGACGTCTCCGTCTCTTCGGCGCTGGTCCGCCGACATTCGCTGCGCCGGGGCGACGCCGTCACCGGCAAGGCGGGCCCGGCCGGCAAGGGTCGGCAACAGGCTGCCCTCGTCCAGGTCGACACCGTCAACGGACGAGACCCCGCGCACGCCTCGGCACGGCCGGCGTTCGCGGAGCTGGTTCCCCTGTACCCCAACGAACGCCTGCGGCTGGAGACCGAGTCGCACGCCATGACCGCCAGGGTGACCGACCTGGTCATGCCGGTCGGCAAGGGGCAGCGGGCGCTGATCGTCGCCCCGCCCAAGGCGGGCAAGACCTCTGTGCTGCAAGCGATCGCGCACGGCATCAGCAGGAACCACCCCGAGTGCCACCTGATGTTCGTCCTGGTCGGCGAACGTCCCGAGGAGGTCACCGAGCTGGCCCGCGCCGCGCCCGGCGAGGTCATCGCCGCCACCTTCGACCGTCCGCCGCACGAGCACACCGCGCTCGCCGAGCTGGCCATCGAGCGCGCCAAGCGCCTTGTCGAGCTCGGCGAGGACGTCGTCGTGCTGCTGGACTCGCTGACCAGGCTCGGCCGCGCCTACAACCTGGCCGCCCCGGCGTCCGGGCGGATCCTGTCCGGCGGCGTGGACGCGTCCGCTCTCACCCCGCCGAAGCGGTTCCTCGGCGCGGCCCGCAACATCGAGAACGGCGGCTCGCTGACCATCTTCGCGACCGCGCTCGTGGAGACCGGCTCGGCCGGCGACACGCTGATCTTCGAGGAGTACAAGGGAACCAGCAACGCCGAGCTGAAGCTGGACCGGAAGATCGCGGCCAAGCGAGTCTATCCCGCGGTCGACGTGAGCCAGTCCGGCACCCGCAAGGACGAGCTGCTGCTGTCGGCGGGGGAACGCTTGGCGACCCGCACGCTGCGCAGGGCCCTGGACGGCAGGGACAGCCCGCAGGCCGTCGACATGCTCCTTGACGGCCTCCGCAGGACGCCGACCAACACCGACTTCCTCACCCAGCTGGTCAAGACGACCCCGGGATCCGCCGTGTCATAGGAATTTCATGGCTCCCCACTATCGTCGCCGTCAGTGACCGTCCGCAGACAAGGAGACACGATGCGTACGAAGTCCAGACCGGCCAGGTGGCTGCTGGCGACGGCGAGTGTCGCGGTCGTCGCGGCGACCGTGGCGCTGGCGCCCCTGGCGGCCGCGGACCCCGCGACGCACGCGGCGACCCAGGACATCGCCGACAGGTACCGGGCCAGCAACCAGGCGCCCGGCGTCGGCGTCACCGTCCGGAACGGCGCGACGATGTGGACCGTGGCCAGCGGCAGCCGGGACGTCGGCAGCGTCTCGCCGATCGACGCCGACACCAAGGCGCACATCGGCAGCCTGACCAAGACGTTCACCGCGGCGATCGTCCTTCAGCTGGTCGCCGAGGGGAAGGTCCAGCTGGATACCTCTGTCGAGACCTACCTGCCCGGCGTGGTCGACGGCAACGGGTACGACGGCAGCAAGATCAGCGTGCGCCAGTTGCTCAACCACACCAGCGGGATCGCCGACTACATGACGGCGCAGGGCGGGTTCAACCCGCTCAACCAGCTCGGTCCGCACTCGCTGGCCGAGGTTGCGTCCTGGGGTCTCGCCCAGCCGCCGCTGTTCGCGCCTGGCAAGGGCTGCCAGTACTCCGACACCAACTTCATCATCGCCGGCATGATCATCGAGAAGATCACCGGGAACACCTACGCGCAGGAGGTGTCGTCCAGGATCACCACGCCGCTCGGCCTGACCAACACCTACCTGCCGACGCCGGGCGACCGGTCCATGCCGGCGGGTAGCGAGCGCGGCTACGTCGCGCAGTGGTTCCTCGGCGCGTACTTCTGGGCCGACATCAGCGAGATCGCCGAGCCGAGCGTCGGCGGGTCCGGCGGCGGCCTGGTGTCCACCGGAGCGGACCAGACCAAGTTCCTCCAGGCCCTGCTGGCCGGCCAGGTCGTGCCGCAGGCGCAGCTGGCCGAGATGCTCACGGTCGGCTCGATCGTCGACGCGGCCTCCGGGGACTACCTCGGGCTCGGCATCGTCAAGTTCCAGCTGCCCTGCGGTGAAACGGCCTGGGGGCACTACGGATTGTGGCCCGGCTACACGTCCCTCGTGGCGGCCACGGCCAGCGGCAGGTCCACGTTCATCACGCTCAACGTCACCAGCACGGCCGGCCTGAGCGGCGGCAGCGGCAGTGGCAACGGCGGCAACGGCGCGGTCATCGACAGGCGCGAGGTCATGAACACCGCGCTCTGCGACCGAGGCTGACGCCGAACCACCACCGGGGGTGACGCCGGACCGGGCCCGCGCGGGCCCGGCCCGGCGCCGGCGTTGTCATGCGTCGGTGGTCAGCGCGGGTTCCGCTACGCGCGGCGCGAGCCATCGGTCAAACCACGCGCGGGTGCGGCGGAGCAGGTCGAGCTGGTGGCCGCGCTCCCGGATCGCGTGGCCCTCCCTCGGATAGACGACGAACTCGTGCTCGACCCCGAACCGGCGAAGCGCGCGGTGGAAGAACTCCGCCTGTCCTAACGGGACGTTCGTGTCCTGCTCGCCGTGCAGGATCAACACGGGTGTGCGGATCCTGGCGGTGAACGAGATCGGGCTGCGCCGGTCATGCGGGTGCGGTCCCGTTCCCTCCCAACCGATGCTGCCGCCGAGGCCCGCCTCGAACCGCCCATGCTCGCCGGTCCCGGCGAGCATGCCCCAGTCGCTGATGCCCGCGCCCATGACGGCCGCCCTGAACCGGTCGGTCTGGCCGACCGCCCACGCGGCCGCGAAGCCGCCGTGGCTCCAGCCGCCGATGCCGAGCCGGTCGGCGTCCGCGACGCCGTCGGCGACCAACGCGTCGATGCCGGTCAGCACGTCGGTCCACTCGGCGTCGCCGACCGCGCCGGCGACCCGCGCGGCGAACTCGTGGCCGTGCCCCTGGCCGCCGCGCGCGTTGGGCAGGAACACCGCGTAGCCCGCCGCCGCCAACCACTGCCCCGAGGGATACCAGCCGAGCTGGAGCTGGTCGGCGTACCGGTCGTACGGGCCGCCGTGCACCAGCGTGACGAGCGGGAACGGCCCGTCCCGCCGCGACCGTCCCGGCGGCAGGATCAACAGTCCATCCAGCGCAAGGCCGTCGGATGCCTGGTAGGACAGGCGTTCCTGGCCTCCCCACCGGACTTCACGCAGCGCCGGGCTGGTGTCGCTGAGCCGCCGCAGCGGCCCGTGCGGCGGCCCGGCGTGCACGTCCCTGGGTTCGTGCGCCGTGCTGAGCACAGCCGCGACGACGTCGCCGCGCCGGCTCACGGTGAGCGACCCGGCGAAACCCCTGATGCGGCCGACCTCCGCGAAGCGCAGCCGGGCCGGGTCGAGCCGGTGAATCGCGGAGTCCAGGCCGTCGGCGACCAGCGCGAGCGGCCCGCCGGAGTCGAGCTGGACGAGTTCCGTTGGACACACGGTCATCCCGGCGGTCAGGTTGCGGTGCTCGGCCGATGGCCCGCTCGCCGACACGGCCAGGTCGAACACCGCGGTCCCACCGACCAGGCCGGGCGGGGTGACCGCCAGGTACGCGAGGCGCCAGCCCGTCTCGTCGCGCCACCACGCGAGATCGGACGCCAAAACCCCTGCGGGGCCGAGGTCCCGCACGCTGTCGCCGTCCGGGTCGACCAGGTGCAGCCGGGGTTCGAGCAGGCCGGGGTCCGGATCGGGCGTCGCCAGCGTGAGCACCGCCAGCGGCCCGCCGTCGGGCCGTTGCGCCACTTCGGCCACGTGTCGATCGCCGTGAGCGCACGGAGTTCGGATCCGCCCGGTCCGCAGGTCCAGCAGCCGCAACCGCGCCACCGGCACCCGCTCGCCCCGCACCACGGCATCGTCGCGCCGCTCGGCCCTGCGGACGTCCTCCTCGGTCGGCTCGTCCCGTGCGACCAGCGCGACCAGGTTCGGGTCGGCCAGCGGGAGATGGTCGTCGATCCCGGCCCGCCACGCGGTCAGGGCCTCGGCGTCGCCGCCCGTGCGCGGAATCCGGTGCAGCTGCGGGACTCCGCGTTCCACTCGATCCGACAGGAAGAAGACCGTTGCCGAATCGGCCGCCCAGCGGGGCGTCGAGTCCGCCGTGACTCCCGACGTCAACGCCACCGGCGACGGATCCCCTGCCACGGCGGCGATCCACAGCGCGCTGACCGGATGGTCGCCGGCCCGCCCGACCGAGGCGACGACGAAGGCGACCCAACGCCCGTCGGGCGACAGCGTCGGCGTGGCCGGCACGTCGCCGTCGACCACCAGCTCCCCGGTCAGTTCCCGCGCGTCGTCAGCCACACTCAGTTCCTCCGCTCCGCCAACCCGTTTGGCTTCAGATCATGACAGGGCGGCTCTCCGCGCCCGAGGTCGCCTGCCGGGCGCGGAACCGCACGGTCAGCTCGAGACCGCCGCCGGGATTGGGGCGGGCGGTGACGGCGGCGTCGTGGGCGCGGGCGATCGCGGCGACGATCGACAGGCCGAGACCGGCGCCGTCCGACGGCCCGGTCCTGGCGGCACGCAGGCGGCGGAACGGCTCGAACAGCTCGTCGACCCGGTCGGCAGGGACCTCGGGGCCGGTGTTGCGGACGGTGAGGTCGCCCGTCGAAGCGAGGCGCACCTCGACGGTCCCGCCGGATCGGTTGTGGCGGACCGCGTTGTGCACCAGGTTGGCGACCAACCGGTGCAGCAGCACGGGATCGCCGGCGACCTGGACGGGTTCGGTCGCCAGCGTGACGGCGATGCCCTCCCCGGGAGTCTCGCCGACGGCCTGCCGGACGACGGCGTCGAGCGCAACGGGTTCGCTGGTTTCCAGGCCGTGCTCGCTCTGGGCCAGCACCAGCAGGCCCTCGATCAGCCGCTCGGCGCGGTGGTTGGCTAGCAGGAGTTCCCGGCGGATCTCGTCGAGCCGCTGCGGGGTCGGGTCGTCCAACCCGATCTGGATCGCGGCGCGCTGGATGGCGAGCGGCGTGCGCAGCTCGTGCGAGGCGTTGGCGACGAACCGACGCTGACTGTCCACAGCGGACTGTAGGCGGCCGAGCATGGTGTCGAAGGTGTCGGCCAGTTCTGTGAGCTCGTCGCGCGGACCGGCCAGCGCGATGCGCTCGTGCAGCGTGGACACCGACAGCCGCCGCGCGGTGGCGGTGATGCGGTGCAGCGGGCGCAGCAGCCGGCCGGACAGCCACCAGCCCGCCGCGATCGACACGAGCGTGAGCGCGGCGATCGTGACACCAGAGACGGTCCACTGGTACCGCAGCACCGCGTCGGGCAGATCGGCCACGTCTCCCATGACCGCCCCGGTCATCGGCGAACCGCTCGGCGGCCCCGCGAACGTCGGCGGCGCCGCCTCGGCGATCTTCATGCCGGCGACCCTCTGGTGCAACATCGTCTGTAGCAACAGGTTCACGGTGAGGACCAGGATTGCGGAGGTGGCGACGAAGAGGCCGGTGTGGACGGCGGTCAGCCGCAGCCGCACCGTGCCGCGCCGCCTCACAGCTGGTATCCGGCGCCCGGAATGGTGCGGATGCACGCCAGTTCCCCGAGCTTGGCCCGCAGCCTGCTGACGATGAAGCGGACCACGGTGGTGAACGGGTCGGCGTGCTCGTCCCACGCCTGTTCCAGCAGTGCCTCAGCGCTGACCACCGCGCCGTCCGCCCGCAGCAGCACCTCCAGCACGGCGTACTCCTTGACCGACAACGACAGGTGACGGCCGTCGCGGCTGGCCTGGCGGCGCGGCACGTCGAGCACGATCCCGGCTCGCCGGAGGACCGGCGGCACGGGCGCCCGGCTGCGCCGACCAAGAGCCTGCACCCGCGCCACCAGCTCGCCGTAGTCGAACGGCTTGGTCAGGTAGTCGTCGGCGCCGAGCCCGAGCCCCGCGACGCGGTCGCGCACCGATGCCGCGGCGGTCAGCATCAGGATGCGGGTGCGGGCGCCGGCCTCGGCCAGGTCCCGGCAGATCGTGTCGCCGTGCACCAGCGGCAGGTCCCGGTCGAGCACGAGCACGTCGTAGTCGTGCACGGCGAGCCGCTGCGCGGCCGCGTCGCCGTCGTAGGCCACGTCCACCGCCATCGCGTGCCGCCGCAGCCCCTCGGCCACCAGGTCGGCGAGCGTCCGTTCGTCCTCGGCCACCAGAATCCGCATGTCGACTGGAATAACAGAGCCGGCGCAACGGTGGCGTTAACGTTTGCGTTCACGCCAGGGCAAGCCGGCGACCGCGATCGTTCGCGGCGTGAAACCAAAACTTCTCGCCGCCGCCGTCGCGGCCATCGTGGTCGGTGTCGTCGGCCTCGCCTCCGCCGACCTGTTCGCCAGCGCCGATCCCGATGCCGCGACCGCCGACCACCGGTCGACGTGCACACAAGCCCCCGACCAGCCGGGGCCGCCGCCACCGTTGACCGCGACCACCATCGGCACCATCGAGGCGGCCTACTACTGCGTCCTCGCCAACGACTACAGCGGGCCGGTGCTGGACGACCGCGCCCTGCTGGCGCCAGCATTCGCCGCGATCACCAAGGAGCTGCGCGGCCGCGGTGTCGACCAACCCGACGCGACGCTGCCCGCGCTGACCGGCCACCGGGACGCCGACTGGGCCGCGTTCGCCGCCGCCTACCAGCGGATCGCGGCGGAGCTGCCCGCCGGGGCCGAGGTGCGGCAGGCGGTCGCCGAGGCGGCGATCCGGGGTATGGTGGACAGCCTCGGCGACAACCACGCCGGCTGGCAGCGTCCCGGCCCCAACCCGCACGTTCCGCTGCTGGGCCTGCGCTTCTCCAACGCCGCGGGCGCGCCGCGCC
Source organism: Solihabitans fulvus (assembly GCF_008386585.1). Taxonomy (GTDB): domain Bacteria; phylum Actinomycetota; class Actinomycetes; order Mycobacteriales; family Pseudonocardiaceae; genus Solihabitans; species Solihabitans fulvus. The sequence continues at coordinate 237,285 of NZ_VUOB01000001.1, read as the reverse complement.
TTGACTCGTCGACGGTCGGCCCGCTCTACGTCACCGACGTCGCTCCCGGCGGCCCTGCCGCGAACGCCGGGATCCGGCTCGGCGACGAGATCGTCGCGATCAACGACCTGCCGTTGTTCGTCAACGGGAAACTGTCCGAGGGCGTGCTGGCGTGGCTCGGCGAGGCGAAGCAGGGCCAGCCGGTGCGGCTCACGCTGCGCCGCCCATCCACCGGCGGCACCGTCGCCGCCACGATCACGCCCGCGCCCTTCCAGCAGGCCCCGCCCAAGGTCGAGTCCACGCTGCTGCCCGGCGGGGTCGCCGTCGTCACGGTGCCCGGCTTCTTCCCAGGGGTGGCCGACCAGGTGTTCGCCGCCGTGGCGAACCTGCGCAAGGGCGCGACGCTGCACGGGCTCGTTCTCGACCTGCGCGGCAACGGCGGCGGCCGAGGGGAGGAGGTCGCCAAGCTGCTCGGCGCCTTCGCGCACGGCAGGACCACCAGCTACCAGTGCGACGTGCACGACCACTGCACGGCCGTGCGCACGGACGACTCCGTGCCCCTGCTGAACCTTCCGCTGGTGGCGCTCACCGACGGCATGTGCGCGTCGGCCTGTGACTCCTTTGCCAGCTCGGTCAAGGATCTGCGCCTCGGCCGCCTGGTCGGCACCCGCACCGCCGGCGTCGTGGCGGGCCAGGCGCTGGGTTCGTCCTCGACGACGGCAGCACCTGCTGTTGCCGAAGCTCCACGAACTCGGCGCGAACCGGGAAATGGTCAACACCATCGGCGTCGCCGTCGACTACCAGGCCCCGATGACCGCAGAGGACCTGTCCGCCGGGCGCGATCCCGGTCTCACCAAGGCGTTGGCCCTGCTGCGCTAGACGCGTCGTCGGGTGCGCGGCAGGCCCCGTCGGTGCGCCGGCGGAGCCTGCCCTGGCCGGCTACGAGCGCACCGAGCCGGTCATCGCCTCGACCGAACCCTGGGTCGTGCCGTTCGGGGTGCAGTTGGCCGGCGAGTACGTCGTGGAGATCGTCCAGGCGATCAGTCGAGGGCTCCCGCAACGTGCGCACCATCCAGGTCCTCATCGACCGCGACAGTATCCTCCGTGGCGCGGCGGCCAGCGGTGAGCAGCCGTGGAAGTACTACGACCTGGGCGAGGGCTACCGCAGCTACGACTTCTTCGCCAAATGTCCCCACCGCAGCAACTCGGCCAGCTCGACAGCATCGCCGGTATCCAGGTTCACGGCAGGCATGGTGGGCGCCGTCGTTGGTCAGTTGGCCGTGTCGAGATCCGAAGCCCGCCACACCGACACCGCGTGCATGTCGCACACGCCGCAGACGATCGCTACCGGATAGTCGCAGCTCGCCTACGGCTGCGAGTAGTCAAACAGGTCCACTTCGTCCTGACCAGGAGCTTGGAACAACCGCTGATACTCCGTCATCAACTCGCGGGTGATCGGTACGGTGCCGACCATTCCCTCGCTGTGGCGAGCGTCAACCCGGCGGACAAGCTCGTCAAACGGTACCGCCAAGTAGTGGAGTTCCACCGAGACGCCAAGCGCCCGGCCCGCAACCCGCATCTCGTCGCGCTCCGCACGCGACCAAAAGCCGAACTCCAAGATCACGCTCTGGCCGATCCTCAGCAAGTCCAGCGCGTGCTTGCGAAACACACGCTCAAGGCGGTCTCGAAACTGTTCGTCGAACAGGTCGACCCCGAGTTCGGCCATCCACTCATCGGGACACAAGCGAAGGGCAGGGACCTCGCTCGCCAGCCGCTTCGCCAGCGTCGTCTTGCCCGAGCCTGGAAGGCCGCACAGCAAGATCAGCCTCGGCAGACGTCGTCCGATCACTCACCGCCTCCAGCTGATCAACCGGCACAGCCGCAAGGAACCCGCCCGGTCGAACATGCTTGCACGATCCCGAAGCGATCGTTACCGGATATTCTCAAGACTTGCAGGTTCACGCGGGATGGATGTCCGCGAGCAGGCCGACCGCGCGGTCCAGCAGGGCCGCCTGGTGCGGCTGTAGCTCCTGCTGTCCCATCCCGCCGAAGTTCGGCTCGAACGGGTCGGGGAACGGCTCGACGCCGGCCATCGCCTCGATCACCGCGAGCCCGCAGAACGGTACGTACACGGGGTTGTAGCCGCCCTCGTGCGACATCGCGACCCGCCCGCCGCACAGTTCGGCCGCCGCCTCCAACAACAGCCCGGTCAGCTCGCGGTAGCCCGCGCTCGTCACCATCTGCCTGGCCAGCGGGTCCGCCGCGTTCGCGTCGTAACCGGAGGCGACAAGGATCAGGTCCGGCCGGAACCGGTGCAGCGCCGGCACGATCACCCGGCGCATCGCCTCGAGGTAGCCGCCGTTGCCGGTGCCGGGCGGCAGCGGGATGTTCAGCGCGTAGCCCGCGCCAGCGCCGGTGCCGCGCTCGTGCAGGTGGCCCGAGTCCGGCGGGAACACCCGGTCCTGGTGCACCGAGATGGTCAGCGTGGCCGGGTCGTCGGCGAACGCGGCCTGCGTGCCGTTGCCGTGGTGCACGTCCCAGTCCACCACGGCGATCCGCTCGACGCCGTGGCTGCGGCGCGCCGCCTTCGCCGCGATCACCAGGTTCGCGAACATGCAAAACCCCATGCCGTGCTCGCGCAGCGCGTGGTGGCCGGGCGGCCGGACCAGCGCGTAGGCGTTGTCCACGGTGCCGTCCAGCACCGCCTGCACGGCCTCGATCACGCCGCCCGCGGCCAACCGCGCGATCTCCACGCCGCCCTTGCCGAACGGACTGCCACCGTCGCCGGCGTCGCCGCCCCGGTCCTGCTCGCTCTGCTCGACCATCCGCCGGAGGTGATCCTCGGTGTGCGCCAACAGGATTTCCTCGTCGGTGGCCTTGCGCGGGCCGATCCGCACCAGCCGGTCGATCAGTCCCGTCGCGACGATCAGCTCGTGGATCCGCCGCTTGGTCTCCGCGTTCTCGAAGTGTTGGAACGGCTGGAGACCCAGGCGCGGATCGGCCGGCAGCATCCCGACGAAACTGCCGGTGTCGTGCCAGGCGTACAGCTCGTGATAGACGTACCCGGTGGCCATCGGCCCTCCTTCCTGCCCCGGCGAAGTATTCGGGACGGGACCAGATCCGGGCTTGTCCGTGGGCGACCGGGTCTTGCTCGTGGACGCACGGGTTCGCTCCCGGTCAACCGCTGTACACCGGGAGGCAAGACCGGCCGGCCGAGTCCGCCGATACTGCGCCAATGACGGCGACGCAGCAGGCGGTCCGGCACCCACTCGACCCGCTCACCGGCGCGGAGATCGCGCGCGTCCGGGCGGTGCTCGCCGAGGCGGGCAGGGTCGGCGACAGCATCAGATTCCCCTGCGTGCTCCTGCTTGAGCCGCCCAAGGACGAGGTCCGCGCGCACCGGGCAGGCGCGCCGTTCTCCCGCCGCGCGCAGGCGGTGCTGCTGGACACCGCGACCGGCGCCGCCGCCGAGGCCGTCGTCGACCTGGTGGCCGGTGCGGTGGCGTCCTGGCACGACCTGGACACCGCGACGCACCCCTACGGGCAACCGGCCGTGCTGCTCGCGGAGTACGACCGGTGCGCCGACCTGGTCCGCGCAGATCCGCGTTGGCAGGCGGCGATGCGCAGGCGCGGCGTCGAGGACTGGTCGCTGGCGTTCGTCGCGCCGCTGTCACCGGGGTTCTTCGACGACCCGGCCGAACGCGACCGCCGGGTGCTGCGCGCGCTGACCTTCCTGCGCCACCACGAGGAGGACAGCCCGTGGGCGCATCCCGTCGAGGGGCTGATCGCGGACGTCGACCTGATCAGCGGCGCGGTGCTGCGGCTGGAGGACAGCGGCGACGTGCCCATCCCCGCCGAGCACGGCAACGTCGACGCCGCCGCGGTCGGCCCGGCGCGCGGCACGCTGCGGCCGATCGAGATCACCCAGCCTGACGGGGTCAGCTTCCGGGTCGACGGCACCGAGGTCGCTTGGGAGAACTGGCGGTTCCGGGTCGGCTTCAACGCCCGCGAAGGCCTTACGCTGCACCAGATCTCCTTCACCGAGGCCGGCGAGGAACGGCCGGTCGTCTACCGCGCCTCGGCGCCCGAGATGGTCGTGCCCTACGGCGATCCGACGCCGTGGCGGCACTGGATCAGCTACTTCGACGCCGGCGAGTACCTGCTCGGCAAGAACGCGAACTCGCTGCGGCTGGGCTGCGACTGCCTCGGCGTCATCCACTACTTCGACGGCGTGGTCGCCGACGACAACGGCGACCCGCTGACCATTCCGCAGGTGGTGTGCCTGCACGAGGAGGACCACGGCGTCCTGTGGAAGCACACCAACATCCTCACCGGGGCGAGCGAGGTGCGCCGATCCCGGCGGCTGGTGGTGTCGTTCTTCACCACCATCGGCAACTACGACTACGGCTTCTTCTGGTACTTCTACCTCGACGGCACCATCGAGCTGGAGGCCAAGGCGACCGGCGTGGTGTTCTGCGGCGCGGCGGAGCCCGGCACGGACTCGCCGCACGCCGCCGAGATCGCGCCGGGACTGCTGGCCCCGGTGCACCAGCACCTGTTCTGCGCCAGGCTGGACATGGAGGTCGGCGGCGTGCGGAACACGGTCGAGGAGGTCGACCTGGTCGGCCTGCCGATCGGCGCGGACAATCCGCACGGCAACGCCTTCACCTCGAAGACCACCGTGCTGCGCAGGGAGTCGGAGGCCGCGCGGTTGGCCGACCCCTCGGCCGCAAGGACCTGGTTGGTGCGCAGCACGGACAGCCGCAATCGGCTCGGCCGGCGGCGCGCCTACCAGCTGGTGCCGCGCCCCGGCCCGACGCTGCTGGCGCAGCCGGAGGCGACGGTCACGGCGCGGGCCCGCTTCGCCACCAGGCATCTCTGGGTGACCAGGTACGACGAGTGGGAGCGGTTCCCGGCCGGCGACTACCCGAACCAGCACGCGGGCGGGGCCGGCCTGCCCGCGTGGACGGCCGCCGACCGCGACCTGGTCGACACGGATGTGGTGCTGTGGCACGTGTTCGGGCCGACCCACCTGCCAAGGCCGGAGGACTGGCCGGTGATGCCGGTGGACTACAGCGGATTCCTGTTGCGGCCGGTGGGTTTCTGCGACCGCAACCCCGCGCTGGACCTGCCGGACGGGACCGCGTCCTGCCGGCACTGCCCGCCGGGCGACTGTCACTGCGCACACTGACCAAGAGGAGCGTCATGGGAAACACCGAGGACACCAGCACGTGGTTGCCGCTGGACGGGCTCGCGCCGGGTTTCGACGAGAACCGCGCGCCGCACAGCAGGAAGCTGGCCGGCCGCGAGGTGACCGTGCTGCTGGCCGGCGGCGAACGCGTCTGGCACGAGTTCGGCGCCGACACCGTGCGCTGGTGGTCGGGGGAGCGGGTCGCCGAGGACGCCTGCGAGGTGTTCGAGGTCGACACGGACCTGTACTACGTGTCGTTCCACCGAGGTGACGATCCCGCCGGCGCGGTGTCACTGGTGCTCGACCTATCCGCCGGCAGGACGCTGCTGGTGCGCAGCGCGATCGGCGAGCCGGACCAGCGGCCCACCGTCGTCACGCAGAGCTTCCACACCGGCACCGTCGAGGGAGTGGAGCCGACCGGCGAGCCGCCGGCGCCGAGCGGGGACCTGCTCGGCCGGCGGGTGCTCTGGTCCTACAGCAGGGAACACCACTACGAGCACGTGTACCTCAGCGAGCACTGGTACAGCTTCCACTGCCTGTCCGGGCCGGAGCGCGGCCTGGCCGACACGGACGCCTGCGCCTACTACCGGATCCGCCCTGGTATCTACCTGTTCGCCTGGCGGGAGAAGGTGATTCCGTGCGCGGCGGTCACCGTGGCCGACCATCGGCTGTTTCGCTCGCACGGCACGCTGTTCGGGCTGCACGAGGACGGCGTTCGCCCGGTGCACTTCACCTTTGGCGCGCATGGCCGGCTGCTCAGCAACACCATCTATCCCGCCGTTGGCGGACACTGACGTCTCGACGGCGGCACGCAACGGCTTTCGGCCCCGGCCACCGTCAGGGCTGAAAGCCGTTGAGCACCACGACCTTCGGCTCGGTCAGGTCGCGCATCGCCGCGAGCACGCCCTCCCGCCCGACCCCGGACGCCTTCACCCCGCCGTAGGGCATCTGCTCCGCCCGATAGCTCGGCACGTCCCCGACGATCACCCCGCCGACCCGCAGCTCCGCCGCCGCGCGCGACACCAGCCGGAGGTCGTGGGTGAACACGCCGGCCTGCAAGCCGTAGCGGGATTCGTTGGCACGCTTGAACGCCTCGTCGACCGAGTCGACCTGGACCAGCGCCAGCACCGGGCCGAAGACCTCCTCGGTGAGCACGGCGCACCCGGCCGGCACGTCGGCCAACACGGTGGGGGACAGGGTGTTCCCGGTCCGGCCGCCGCCGGTCAGCAGCCGCGCGCCCGCGTCGACGGCGTCGCGCACCCAGGACTGCACCCGGTCGGCGGCGGCCGCGTTGATCAACGGGCCGACGTGCGTGCCGGGGTCGCGCGGATCGCCGGTGCCCAGCGCCGCGACGTGCCGCAGCACCCCGTCGACCAGCGCGTCGTACACCGCCCGGTGCGCGTAGACCCGCTGCACGGACACGCAGGACTGCCCGGCCTGGTACATGCCGAACTCGGCGATGCGCCGCGCGGCCCAGTCCAGGTCCGTCGCGTCCGTCCAATCCGGACAGACGACGGCTGCCGCGTTGCCGCCGAGTTCGAGCACCACGTGCTTGCGCGGGTTCTGGTCCCTGATCCGCCAGCCGACCGCGTCCGACCCCGTGAACGACACCACCGGCAGGCGCGGATCGCCGACCAGCGGGGCCGCGGTCTCGTTGGCCATCGGCAGCACCGCCCAACTGCCGTCCGGCAGCTCCGTCTCGGCCAACAGCTCGCCGAGCAGCAGGGCGGACAGCGGCGTCGCGGGGGCCGGCTTGATGATGATCGGGCAGCCGACCGCGATGGCCGGCGCGAGCTTGTGCGCCACCAGGTTCACCGGGAAGTTGAACGGCGTGATGCCCAGCACCGACCCCCTCGGCACGTACCGGACCAGCGCCAGCCGCCCGGTCGAGCCTGGCTCGGTGTCCAGGCGTTGCAGCTCGCCGGAGAACCGCCGCGCCTCCTCGGCGCCCCACCGGAACGTGCCGACGGCCCTGGTCACCTCGGCTCGTGCCCAGGCGATCGGCTTGCCGGACTCGGCGGTGATCAGGTCGGCGGCCTCGTCGGCTCGCTCGGCCAGCCGGCGCGACACGTGGTCCAGCGCGGCGGACCGCACGTGCGCCGGCAGCGCGGCCACCTCGTGCTGGGTCTGGTCGGCGAGGCGCACGGCCAGTTCGATGTCCTCGGCCGTTGCCTGGCTGGTCGCCCCGGCCGGTGCGCCGTCGTGCGGGCTGCGCACCGCGACGACCTCGTCGCCGCGCCGCGCGCGGCCCGCCACCCAGTAGGGCGTGCTCACTGCGTCGCTTCGGTGCCGTAGTGCAGCCAGACGCCCTTGAGTTCGGTGAAGCTGTCGATGGCCTGGCTGCCCATCTCCCTGCCCCAGCCACTCGATCCGAAGCCGCCCCACGGGCCCGCCGCGTCCGGCACGCACGGCATGTTCACGAACACCGCGCCCGCGCGGATCCGCTCGGCCAGCCGGTGCGCGGTGCGGACGTCGTTGCTCCACACGGAGGCGGCCAGCCCGTAGGGCGAGTCGTTGACCCGGTGCACCAGCTCGTCCTCGTCGTCGTAGCCGAGCACGGCGAGCACCGGACCGAAGATCTCCTCGCGGGCGATCGCCATGCCGTCGTCGACGTTGCCGAACACCGTTGGCCGGTAGAAGTTCCCTGCCGACAGCTCGCCCCCGGCCCGCGCGCCGCCGGTGACGAGGTGCGCGCCCGCCTCGATGCCGCCGCGCACGAAACCGTCCACCCGCGCCAGGTGCTCCTCGGTCACCAGCGGCCCGAGCTGCGTCTCCTGGTCGAGTCCCGGGCCGAGCCGCAACGCGCCCGCGGCCTTGCCGAGCTTCTCGGTGAACTCGTCCGCGCGCGCCCTGTCCACGTAGAACCGAGCGTAGGCGGCGCAGACCTGGCCGCTGTTGAGTAGCCCGCCCCGCACGCTCCCCGCGACGGCCGCGTCGATGTCGGCGTCCCTGGCGATGACCGTCGGCGTCTTGCCGCCCAGCTCCAGCGTGACCCGCTTGAGGTCGGGCGCGGCGGCCGCGACGATGGACCGGCCGACCTCGGTGGACCCGGTGAAGGAGACCTTGTCCACGCCGGGGTGCCGCACCAGGGCCCTGCCGACCTCGGGGCCGCCGGTCACCAGGTTGACCACGCCGGCCGGAATGCCGGCCTCGGTGCACAGCTGGGTCAGCAGCACGGTCGTCAGCGGCGTCTGCTCGGCCGGCTTGAGCACCACGGTGTTGCCACAGGCCAACGCGGGGGCCAACTTCCAGGACATGATCATGAGCGGGAAGTTCCACGGCGCGATCAGCGCGCAGACGCCGACGGGCTCGCGCCGGTTGTACTGGAGCGTGTCGGGGTAGGACACCGGATTCACCGCACCGTCGATCTTGCTGCACCAGCCGGCGAAGTAGCGGAAGTGGTCGACCGCGCCGGTCACGCTCACCGCGCGGGCCACCGCGAGCGGCTGCCCCTGGTCGCGCGTCTCCAGCTGGGCCAGCTCTTCCCCGTTGGCCTCGATGAGATCGGCGAGGCGCCACAACAGGTTTCCCCGCTGTGCCGCCGAGATCCTGGCCCAGTCCGGCGCGTGCAGCGCGGCCCTCGCGGCGGCGACCGCGTCGTCGATCTCGGCCTGGCCGGCCTCGATGCACCGCGCGATGGGCTGACCGGTGGCCGGGTCGAGGGTGGCGAACTCGGCCGCGCCGGCCGGCCGCACCCACTGGCCGTCGATGTAGAGACCCTCCGTGCGCATGGCTTTCCCTCCGCTCACTGGTGCTTCGCTGCCAGTGTGGGTCGGGGGTGTCGGCGGAGGTTTGCCTGTCAGCGCATGGTCGTTGACACAGCGCGCATCCCGCGCCGGCGCAGCGGCGGTACCGCGGCGACATCCTGTGCGCCCCAAGGAACTGCGGTAGAGCCAGCCATGCCGACTCCGCTGACGAGCGTGTCATCGGAGTTCATCGGAGTTTCATCGCCCGTGGCTAGCTTCGGTCACGGAGGGCGGAAGGCCCGCCCGCGAAGTGGAGGCGCCCACAGTGAGTGAGCCGCTGAGCATCGAACCGTCCGACATCTACGAGACCCCGCTGCTGGTCGAGGTCGGCGGATTCGCCGACCACACCCAGGGCGGTCCGCACGTGGTCCCCGAGGGCGGCCACGCCCTGATGTCCCAGTAACGACGCGCGGTGGGCGGGGCGGACCTCCTTCCGACCCGCCCGCCACCGGGAAAGGTGCCTGCCATGCCCGAGGTGTCGACGTCATGGTTCGTGGTGCTGCCCGACCAGGACCTGCCGCCCGAGTTGCTGGCCCGGTTGCGGCGGCACGCTCCGCAGCGGGTGCCGCATCCTTCCGGTCGGCCGTGGCTGCTCGGCCGTTGGTCGCCCGACCAGGTGGCACTCGCGCGCGTCGGGGACGTCCGGTTGGCGGTGGCGGGGCCATCCTCGCTCAGCGCACCGGACTTGGCCGCGCGGCTGCGCGGCACACCGACACCCACCGCTGTCGAGGAGGCGGTGCGCGGCGCCCACGGCAGTTTCCACGTGTTCGCCTCCCTGGGCGACCGGGGATACGCGCGCGGCACCGCGTTCGGGACGCGGCGGCTGTACCGCGCGGCCGTCGACGGCGTGACCGTGTGCGCGGACCGGGCCCGCATCCTGGCCTGGCTGATCGGCGCCGAGGTGGACACCGGCCAACTCGCCGCACGCCTCTGCGTCCCGCCGGCGCCGCACCCGGTGGCCGGCGGCGCGATGTGGCGGGGCGTTCACGCCGTGCCTCCCGGACAGGCGCTCCTGCTGGAACGCGACGGACGCCACCGCACCCTGACGTGGTGGCGTCCACCGGACAACACGACGCCGCTGGACAAGGGAGCCCTCGCCCTGCGCACCGCGCTGCGGGACGCGGTCGCCCTGCGGGTGCGGCCCGGCGAGGTGCTCGCCGCCGACCTCTCCGGTGGCATGGACTCCACGTCCGTGTGTTTCCTGGCCGCCGAGGCCGGGGCCAGGCTGATCACCGCGACCCTGCACTGGACGGCCCCCGGCAACCAGGACCGCGACTACGCCCGCCACGCGGCGGAGCTCCTGCCCGACGCGCAGTCGCTGGTCTTCCCGTCCACCGACCTGCCAGCCTGCTTCACCGGGCTGAACGAACGCCAGGAACCAGCCGACGAGCCGTCCCTGGCGCTGCGGGACCAGGCGCAGCAGGCCTCCATCGCGGCGGCCCTGCGCGCCAGGGGCGCGGTACGCCGGGTGGGCGGTCACGGCGGCGACCACGCCGTCCAGCCGCCCAACGGCGTCGTCCACGGCCTGCTGCGTCGCCAACCCGTCACGGCGCTGCGGCACGCGGCCGGCTGGCGGGCCAGGGAACGGTGGCCGCTGACGGCCACAGCACGTGCACTGCTCGACGGCCGCTCCTACGGCCGCTGGCTCGACGGGCTGTCCCGACAGCTCTACGCGCCAACGGATCCGAGGTCGGTGCCGCACGCTTGGGGTGCGGTCACACGCCTTCCGTCGTGGGCCAGCGAACAGGCCGGCGTGCTCGTGGCCGACCTGCTCCGCGCCGCCGCTCGAGACGGTCGTCCGCTGTCCGGGGACCATGCCCAGCACCGGTGGATCGGGCAGGCACAGGAGGCCGGTTGGGTCGCCACCCGGATCGAGCACTCCACCACCCTGCTGGGGCTGCCCACGGACAGTCCGTTCTGCGACGACGCCGTGATCACCGCCTGTCTCGCCGTGCGGCCACACGAGGCCCTCGACCCGTGGACGTACAAGCCCCTGCTGGCTGCCGCCATGGACGGCGTCGTGCCCGAACGGGTGCTGCGGCGCGTCACCAAGGACCACTGTGGCGAGGAATGGCATCGCGGTGTCAAACAACACCGCCGCGACCTCGCCGCCTGGGCCGAAGACTCCCACCTCGCCGGCGCCGGAGTCGTTGACTCGAACCGGCTTCGCAGCGCATTCCTCAGCCCTGGGCTGCTCGCCCGCAACGAAGCCGAACTGGAGTACACCATCGGCGCCGAGGCGTGGCTGCGTGACGTCGCCGCCCACCCCGTTCCCGCCGGTCTGGAGCCAACTGATCCCGAGGAGTCCAGCCATGCCACGGCTGCGCGCTGATGTCACCTGCTCCGCCACCGAGGACGGCATGGTCCTGCTCGACGGGCGGGCCGGCCGCTACTGGCAGCTCAACGCGACCGGAGCCTTGGTGGTGCGCGCATTCCTGGACGGCCACGACCCCGAGCAGATCATCGACCGACTCACGCAGGCGCGCCCGGTGACCAGGGAACGGGCGGCGGCCGACGTCACCACCCTGCTCGACCAGCTCACCCGGGCCGGACTGGTGACCGCGCGATGAGCCACCGCCAGACCCTCGACACCGACGGTGCCCGGCCTTCGCTGTCTCGCCGGGTCGCGGCCCACGCCGCCGTGTCGGCAGCCCGGCTGCTCGCCCACCTGTCGCCAAGGCAGATTCAGGCCGTGCTGCGCGCGGTGCGTCGCGGCGCGGCGCCGGCCCCTTATGCGACGGCGTTGGCGACCCGCCACCAGGTGACCGCCGTGAGTACCCTGTGCGCCGGCCGCTACTGCCTCCAGCGTTCGCTGGCAACCGCCCTGCTGTGCCGGCTTGGCGGCACGTGGCCCACCTGGCGTACCGGAGTGCGGGTCAGCCCGTTCGCCGCGCATGCGTGGGTCGAGGCCGAGGGGCGTCCCGTCGGCGAACCCGAGGACACCGGCACCTATCACCCGATGCTCACCGTCGAGCCCCTGCCGCGCTCCGCTCCATGATCGCGTGGGCGCACCCCCGCAGCCACCGTCACCACACGCGGGTCCGTTCCCCGCGTCTCGTCCGTTTGAGGGATGGCGGGGCCGAGGGTGTCGTCGTGATCCTGCCGTGTCCACTTGCCGCCGGGAGTCCGCCGGTAGCCCCAGTCGCACCATCGATGTCGCCTCGATCCGACTCTGGCTCCGCGATCCCGTCACATGATCCACGGGATGCGCCCTAGCGGTGCAGCGCGCTGCGGTGCCGGTACTCGCTCGGGCTCACGCCGTACTCGGTCTTGAACGCCCGGCTCAGGTAGGAGGCGTCCACCAGGCCCCAGCGGGCCCCGATGGTGCCGATGGCGAGCTGCTGCTTGCTGGGGTCGGCGAGGTCCTGGCCGCAGCGCTCCAGCCTGCGGTGCCGGGTCCAACCCGACACCGTGGTGCCCGCGTCGCTGAACAGCTTGTGCAGGTAGCGGGTCGAGATGTGGTGCGCCGCCGCGATCTCGTTGGGGCTGAGGCCGGGGTCGTTGAGCCGCGACTCGATGAATGACTTGATCTTCAACAGCATCGCGCTTCGCGCGGTTTCCGTTGGCACGTCGGGATAGTCCACCCGATCCGCGAGCGCGGTGCCGAGCAGGTCAACCACGTTGCGGGCCAGCCGGACGCTGCCGTATACGTGCGGATCGTTGAGGTTCCTTGCCAGCTGCACCAGGATCGTGCTGACGATGCCGCTGACTCCGGAGCCGCCGGTGAAGCGCGTCGCGGTGAGCCGCTCGACGTGCCCGGTCGGCAGGCACAGCATGTCCCTCGGGAACATCAGCACCAGCGTCGAGGACACGTCGTCGAAGGCCAGCGTGTAGGGCCTGGTGGTGTCGTAGATGGCGAAGTCGCCTGGTAGCAGCGCGGCCCGCCGGCCGTCCTGGCTGAGCTTGGCCGTGCCGTGCAGTTGCAGGCCGAGCTTGTAGTAGTCGGGGTTGACGCGGGAGATCGTCCGGTTGGTGCGGCGCACCACGTGCGCGTCGGCGGTGGCCTCGTACACCCCGACGCTGCCCAGGTTCTCGCCGCGCAGCCTGCCCCGGAACACCGAACGCTCACCCGCGCTCACCTCGAGCGGCACGAACGTCCTGGAGACCGCAGACTCCCAGAACTCGAACTGCTGCGCCGCCGGGGTGCCCGCCGTGCTGACCAGGTACGTCAACGTGGCCTCCTTGCCGAGCGAGTCACAGTGTGTGACAGGCACCCTGTGCCTTCTCCCGGGAATCGTCAAGAGGCGCTACCTGCGGAGTCCGCCGGGAACACGGCCCATGCGCTGCGCGTCAACGGCCGTGCGCTGCGGGTCAAGGCGATGCCCGTCGGCTTTGTTAGACCTGTTGGCGCCAGGGCGAATCAGCGGCGTCGCCGTCGCCTCGGGCGAATCGTATTCGATTTGCTACACGATCCTCGATCGAGGAGGTCACCATGGGTGAGCTGGTGCTGGCCGCGAAAATCACGCACGTGCCGTCGATCTGGCTGTCGGTGCAGCCGGGCCGGCACCACGGCATCCGGCGACCCGCGGAGCTGGGGCTGGCCGAGGTGGGCAGGCGCGCGCGGGAACGCGGCGCGGACACCTTCCTGGTGGCGGACTCGCACTGGATGAACAGCATGGGCTTCCACCTCAACGGCAAGGCGCGGCACCACGGCAGCTACGCCTCGCACGAGCTGCCGCACTTCATCGCCGACCTCGTCTACGACTACCCCGGCTGCCCCGAACTGGCCGCGCTGGTCGGCGAGGAGATCGACAACGGCGGGCAGCACGCGTTGGTGCACAACGTGACCGACCTCGGCCTCGAGTACGCGACGCTGGTGCCGATGCACTTCATGAACCGCGACGGCGACCCGCTCGCGGTGCTGCCGATCGGCTGCAACATCTACTCGACGATCGAGGAGAACCGCCGCGTCGGCGAGGCGATCGCGCGCGCCGTGCTGCGCAGCGACCGAAAGGTGGCGTTCCTGGCCAGCGGTTCGCTGTCGCATCAGTTCCCCACCAACGAGATCTCCTCGGCGTACCTGAACCGAATCAGCAACCCGTTCAACGAGCAGACCGACCGCGTCGTGCTCGAACAGTGGCGGGACGGCCGGATCGCGGAGTTCCTCGCCACGCTGCCCACCTACAACGAGCGCTGCACCGGCGAGGCGGCGATGGCCGACACCGCGATGCTGTTCGGCCTGCTGGGCTGGGATGCCTACACCGGCCACGGCGAGCAGCTGTGCGAGTACTTCCCGAGCAGCGGCACCGGCCAGGTGATCGTGGACTTCCCTGTGCCGGCTTAGGCCGTACCGATTTAGGTCGTACCGACCCTTCCAGGAGCACGCAGTGGCACACCCCCTCGGCCTCAAGCCGTCCAAGATCATCGCGGTGCACCTGAACTACCGCAGCCGCGCCGCCGAACGCGGCAGGTTCCCCGCCGAGCCGTCCTACTTCCTCAAGCCGCCGTCCTCGCTGTCCTGGACCGGCCGGGACCTGGTGCGGCCCAAGGGAACCACGCTGTCCGCGTTCGAGGGCGAGATCGCCGTGGTGATCGGCAGGCGGGCCAGCCGGGTGGACCGCGCCGACGCCGTCGACCACATCGGCGGCATCACCGCGGCCAACGACTTCGGCGTGCACGATCTCCGCCACGCGGACCGGGGATCCAACCTGCGCAGCAAGGGCGCCGACGGCTACACCCCGGTCGGGCCGGCGCTGCTGGACCCGCGCGAGCTCGACCTCGGCGCGCTGCGGCTGCGGACCTGGGTCAACGGCGTGCTCGCGCAGGAGGCCAGCACCGCCGACCTGCTGTTCGACTTCGGCTACCTGATCGCCGACCTGTCCAGGCTGGTCACCCTGGAGCCGGGCGACATCCTGCTCACCGGTACGCCGACCGGCGCGACCGTGGTCGAGCCGGGCGACCTGGTGGAGGTCGCCGTCGGCGACACCGAACCGCTGCGCAACCACGTCAGAGAGTCCGAGGACGAACTGCCGGCGCCCGGCGCGCGGCCCCAGGTCACCGCCGCCGACCGGGCCGCGGCGCTGGGCAACGCGGTGCCCGCGATCAGCGCCGCGACCAGGTTGGCGCTGCGCTCGGTGTCCACCGCGACGCTGTCCAGCCAGCTGCGCAGGCGCGGCCTCCAGCACACGTTCCTGACCGGTCTCCGCCCGGCGCGGCCGGACCTGCGGATGGTCGGCATCGCGCACACGCTGCGGTTCCTGCCGCTGCGCGAAGACCTGTTCGCCGAGCGCGGCGGCGGCATGAACGCGCAGAAGCGCGCCGTCGAACAGCTCGGACCCGGCGAGGTGCTGGTCATCGACGCGCGCGGCGAGCAGGGCGCCGGCACCATCGGCGACATCCTGGCGATGCGCGCGCTGCGTCGGGGCGCCGCCGGCATCGTCACCGACGGCTGCCTGCGCGACAGCCCGTCGTTCGGCCACCTCGACCTGCCGACCTACTCGGCAGGCGCGCACGCCGCGGTCCTCGGCCGCAGGCACGTGCCGTGGGAGACCGGGGTCGACGTCGCCTGCGGCGGCGTGCTGGTGCGGCCGGGTGACGTGCTGGTCGGCGACGGCGAGGGCGTGCTGCTCATCCCGCCTGCGCTGGTCGACGAGGTCGCCAGGGACGCCGAGGAACAGGAGCGCCAGGAACGGTTCATCCTGCACCGGGTCGAGGCGGGCGACGCGATCGACGGGCTCTACCCGCTCGGGCCGGCCAAGCGCGCCGAGTACGAGCGGTGGGTGCTCGCCGGGGAGTCCCCGTGACGGAGCCGCTGCTGGAGGGCAGGTCCAAGGCGCAGTACGCCTACGAGACGATCCGGCAGCGGATCGTGTCCGGGCACTACGGCCCCGGCAGCCGGCTCGTGTTCGATCAGCTCGCCCGCGACCTGAAGATCAGCCCGGTGCCGATCAGGGAGGCCGTCCGCCAGCTGGAGGCGCAGGGCTGGGTGGTGTTCGAGCGCAACATCGGCGCGCAGGTCGCCGCCATCGACCCCGGGGAGTACCGGCACTCGATGGAAACCCTTGCGCTGCTTGAGGGTTACGCCGTCGGCAGCGCGGTCGGCCGGATCGAGACCGCCACGCTGGACCGGGCCGCCGAGCTGAACCGGCGGATGCGGGCCAGCCTCGAACAGTTCGACCCGCTCGGCTTCACCCGCCTCAACCGCGAGTTCCACCTGCTGCTGTGCGCGGCCTGCCCCAACCCGCACGTGCGCGGGCTGATCGACCGCGAGTGGGGCCGGCTGGACCTGATGCGCCGCTCCACCTTCAGCCTCGTGCCCGGCCGGGCCAGCGAGTCGGTACGGGAGCACGACGAACTGCTCCTGCTGCTGCGGACGGGCGAACCCGCCGCCGTCGT
Organism: Solihabitans fulvus; assembly: GCF_008386585.1. Lineage (GTDB taxonomy): Bacteria > Actinomycetota > Actinomycetes > Mycobacteriales > Pseudonocardiaceae > Solihabitans > Solihabitans fulvus. The sequence goes on along the minus strand of NZ_VUOB01000001.1, from coordinate 221,034 downwards.
CGAGGAGTTCGCGCGGCGACACAAACTCACAACCGTGCGGGCGTTGCTGCCCCTGACCCGTTTGGAGGACCCGACATGAGGTTCCGTTCCGACCCGGCCTCGATCCGGGGCTCGCTCGCCCCGCTGGTCACGCCGTTCACCGCCGACGGCGCGCTCGACGAGGACGGCCTGCGCCGACTGGTCCGTTGGCAGCGCGAGGCGGGCTCGCACGGCGTGTCCATCGGCGGCTCGACCGGGGAGCCCAGCGCGCAGACCGTGGCCGAGCGGGTCGCGGCGATGCGGATCGTCGCCGAGGAGACCGCCGACGAGCTCCCGTTCCTGCCGGGCACCGGCTCGGCGAAGCTGGACGAGACCCTTGAGCTGACCGAGCAGGCGCACCGCCTCGGCGCGGACCTCGCGCTGGTGATCACGCCCTACTACAGCAGGCCGACCCAGGACGGCCTGCACGCGTGGTACGCCACGGTCGCGCGGGAGTTCCCCGACCAGCCCATCGTGATCTACAACGTGCCGTCCAGGACGGCCGTGGACATCGCGCCGGCGACCGTGGCCAGGCTGCGCCGCGAGCACGACAACATCGTGGGCATCAAGGAGACCACCAAGGACTTCGAGCACTACTCGCACGTCCTGCACGCCTGCGGCCGGGACTTCCTGATGTGGTCGGGCATCGAGCTGCTGTGCCTGCCGCTGCTCGCGATCGGCGGGGCCGGGTTCGTCAGCGCGCTGGCCAACCTCGCGCCCGCCGCCGTCGCCAGGATGTACGAGCACTACACCGCCGGCGAGCGCGAGGCGGCCATCGACCTGCACTACCAGCTGCATCCGTTGGTGGAGCTGCTGTTCGTGGAGACCAACCCGGCCCCGGCCAAGCACGTGCTCGCCGACCTCGGCGTGCTGGGCAGCGGCCACGTGCGGCCGCCGCTGATCGAGCCGACCCCGGCCGGCCTGCGCCGGATCGCCGAACTGCGCGCGCAGGCCGAACACCTGCTCGTCGCCCCGACCTTCGCGTGAGGAGCCCGACCATGACCGCAGTTCCCCGCCCGGTCGACCTGCCGGCCGAGCTGCTGCACCACATCGACGGCAAGTCGGTGTCCAGTGTGGACGGTGGCACTTTCGGCGTGGCCGACCCGGTCACCAACCAGGAGTACGGCCGCGTCGCGGCGGGGGAGGCGGCCGACGTCGACCTCGCCGTCGCGGCGGCGCGGCGCGCGTTCACCGACGGCCCGTGGCCCGACCTGCCGGCCAGGCAACGCGCCGGCGTTCTCAACCGGATCGCCGACGCGATCGAGTCGCGCGCCGACCGGCTGGCCGAGCTGGAGACCTTCGACACCGGCCTGCCCATCACCCAGGCCAAGGGCCAGGCGCACCGGGCGGCGGAGAACTTCCGCTACTTCGCCGACGTCATCGTCGCGCTGCACGAGGACACCTATCTGGTGGGGCGCAAGCAGGTCAACTACGTGATCCGGCAGCCGGCCGGCGTCGCCGGGCTGATCACGCCGTGGAACACGCCGTTCATGCTGGAGACCTGGAAGCTCGCGCCCAGCCTCGCCTCGGGCTGCCCGGTGGTGCTCAAGCCGGCCGAGTGGTCGCCGCTGTCGGCCAGCCTGCTGCCCGAGATCATGGCGGAGGCGGGCGTGCCGGACGGGGTGTTCAACCTCGTGCACGGCATCGGCGAGGCCGCGGGCGCCGCGCTGGTCGCGCACCCCGACGTGCCCCGGCTGTCCTTCACCGGCGAGAGCGGAACCGGGCAGATCATCATGCGCTCCGCCGCCGCGCACCTCAAAGAGCTGTCCATGGAGCTGGGCGGCAAGTCGCCCTGCGTGGTGTTCGCCGACGCCGACCTCGACGCGGCCCTGGACGCCGCCGTGTTCGGCGTGTTCTCGCTCAACGGCGAGCGCTGCACGGCCAGTTCCCGCGTGCTCGTCGAGCGTTCCGTCTACGAGGAGTTCACCGAGGCCCTCGCCTCGCGGGCGCGGGCGACCAGGGTCGGACTGCCGGCGGACCCCGCCACCGAGGTCGGTGCGCTGATCCACCCCGAGCACTACGCGCGGGTGCTGGACTACGTCGAGATCGGCAGGTCGCAGGCGCGGCTGGTGGCCGGCGGCGGCCGGCCGGACCACCTGCCGGAAGGGAACTTCCTGGCGCCGACGGTGTTCGCGGACGTCGCGCCGGACGCCAGGATCTTCCAGGAGGAGATCTTCGGCCCGGTCGTCGCGGTGACCCCGTTCGACACCGAGGAGCAGGCCGTCGAACTCGCCAACGCGACCCGCTACGGCCTGGCCGGCTACGTGTGGACGCGGGACCTGGCGCGCGGGCACCGGGTCGCGCGGGCCGTGCAGTCCGGGATGCTCTGGGTGAACTCGCACAACGTGCGGGACCTGCGCACCCCCTTCGGCGGCATCAAGGCCAGCGGTGTCGGCAGGGAGGGCGGCGCGCACAGCGTCGACTTCTACAGCGACCTCCGCATCGTGCACGTGGCCGTCGGCGAGCTGCCCGCGCCGAGGTTCGGCGCGGCCTCGTGACACCGCGGCGGGCCGAGGCCGGCCACGGCGTGGTGACAGCCGACTACGTCGTGGTCGGCGCCGGCACCGCGGGCTCGGTGCTCGCGCGCCGGTTGCTGGACCGCACCGGCGCGCGGGTGCTGCTGCTTGAGGCAGGAGATCGGGACACCAACCCCGCCATCCACGACCCGCTGCGCATGCACGAACTGTGGGACAGCAAGCAGGACTGGGGCCTGCGGACCGTGCCGCAACGGCATGCGGCCGACCGGCGGCTGCACCTGCCACGGGGCAGGGTGCTCGGCGGTTCGCACGCGCTGAACGCGATGATTCACGTGCGCGGCACCAGCTCCGACTACGACGGCTGGGCCGCGCTCGGCAACCCCGGCTGGTCCTGGGCGGACGTCGAACCGGTGTTCCGCGCCATCGATTCGGGGCCGCTGCCGGTGCTCCGCGACTACACCCCGGACCCGATTCAGCGCGCCATCCTCGACGCCTGCGTCGAGTCCGGCGTGCCGTACAACCCCGACTACAACAACGGCGCCCAGGCCGGTGTCAGCCGCATGCAGTTCACCATCGCCGACGGGCGCAGGCGGACCACCGCGCACGCGTACCTGGAGCCGGTGCTCGACGATCCCCGGCTGACCGTGCTGACCGGCGTCGAGGTGTCCCGCCTGCTGGTGTCGCGGGGGCGGTGCCGAGGCGTCGAGTGGCGGCAGGACGGCTCGCCGCGCCAGGCGATGGCCGAGGCCGAGGTGGTGCTGGCCGCCGGCGCGATCGGGTCGCCAGCGCTGCTGCTGCGGTCCGGCATCGGCCCCGCCGACGACCTGCGCGCGTTCTGCGTCGAGGTGGCGGCGCACCTGCCCGGCGTCGGCGAGAACCTCCAGGACCACTGGCTTGCCCCGGTGATCTTCGGCGCGGAGCGCCCGATCGAACACACCCCTGGCCTCCCCGCGACGCAGACGCATCTGTTCTGGCACAGCCGTCCCGGCGCGCTCGACCTGCAACCGCTGCACTTCAGTGCGCCGCTGTACGAGCCGTGGATGTCCGGCCCCGACAACGGTTTCACGCTGATGGCCGGCCTGGTCCGGCCGGCGAGCGTCGGCCGGATCACCTTGCCGGCCAGGAACATCGACGGTCCGCCCCTGATCGACCCGCGCGTGCTGTCCGCGCCGGCCGACCTGGCTGCGCTGGTCGCCGGGGTCGAGCTCGGCAGGAAGATCGGTGCGGCGTCGGCACTGCGGCCCTGGGGCGCGGCCGAACTGTATCCGGGTCAGGGGGTCGACCTGGCCGAGTACGTTCGCCGGACCGTGACGACCTACCACCACTCGGCCGGCACCTGCGCGATGGGCGTCGACCCCGACGTCGGCGCGGTCGTCGACCCTCGGCTGCGCGTGCACGGGGCGGCCGGCCTGCGGGTCGCGGACGCGTCGGTCATGCCAACGATCGTCACCGGCAACACGAACACCCCGACGATCATGATCGCGGAACGGGCCGCGACCATGATCGCCGAAGCGTCTCCCTAATCTGTCGGCCCGCGCAGCGTCCACGAGCCCCGCCGCCGCAGCACGCCGAGGTAGTACGCGGCCGCCACGACCCCGATGCCGACCGTGACCAGCAGGCTGGGCCGGCCGATCGCGGTGTCAAGGGCGTTCTGCCACAACACATATCCCAGCGCGGCCAGCGCGAGCACCGGGGCGACCGGGAACCAGGGCATCCGGTAGGCCGCGTGCGCCGTGGAACCGTTGCGCCGCCCCACGATCGCGGCGAGGCACAGCCCGGCGTAGACGACCACGATCGACGTGCCGGTGACCACGAGCAGCACGGTCGGCGGCAGGAAACAGGGGATCGCGCTGGCCGCGCCGGTCAGGATGGTGGCGATCCACGGCGTGCCGAAGCGAGGATGGATCCTCGACAGCCCACGGTTGACCCGCGCCGGCCAGGCCGCGTCGCGGGCCGTGCTGAACACCATGCGCGCGCTGATCAACACGATGGCCAGCACCGCGTTGATGATGGCAAGCGCGACGGCGAGGCTGACGGCGGTGTCGAGCGCGCCGCCGCCGCGCGCGGTGAGGAAGTAGGACATCATGTTGCCGGCGCCGAACAACGAGCCGAGGTCGGGGGAGCCGAGCAGCACCGCCGTCACCGGGATCAGCTCGGCCAGCACGGTGATCCCCAGCGCCCACAGGATCGCGCGGGCGATGCCGCGCGGCGCGTCCCGCGTCTCCTCGCCGAAGTACACGGCCGAGCCGTACCCGTTGTAGGCGAAGATGGCCACCGCCATGGCGACCGCGATGACGCCGACCGACGCCGGCACCGAGCCGTTGCCCGTCACGGGATGCGCGAGCAGCTCGGTGAACGGCCGCGCCGGGTGCGCGAGCCCGAGCCAGCTGACCACGCCGAGCGCCAACAGCTCGATGGCGAGGAACACGCCGGTCACCCACGCGTTCAGCCGGATGTCGAACACCGCGACCGTTGCGGCGGCCAGGCACACCACCGCGGCCACCGGCTGTCCCGGCAGGCCGGGCACCAGGACGGAGAGATAGGTTCCGACACCGAGCGCGATCACCGAGATGATCAACAGCTGGGTGACCAACATCAGGCCGAGTGCCACGAAACCGGGCAGCCGCCCCAACACCCGCGCGATGATGGCGTACTCGCCGCCGGCCAGCGGGTACGCCGAGGCGAGTTCTGCATAGACGAACGCCATGAACAGCCCGACGATCCCGGCGAGCAGGAAGCTCCAGAACGCGCCGGACCCCGCGGTGCCGATCGCGCCGGGGGCGATGATGAACACGGACGAGGCCGGGCTGATCGCCGACAGCGTGATCAGCAGTGTGCCAACGAATTTGAGTCTTCTGCGAAGCGTGGCCAAGGCAGTCCTCCTCAGGTCGAGTTCTCCGAACCCCCTTCGAGAAACCACGTGTTGGTGGCATCAAAGTTGCCTGAGCCACTGAGTTCAAGCCGTGAACGTTCCGGGCTTTGCGTTCCCTGAACGGTCTGCAAAGAATGGCCGCATGGCACGACCAAACAGGGCGGCCGAGCGCCGCGCGCAGCTCGTCGAGGTGGCGCGGGCGGCCGTCGTCGAGCGCGGCATCGTGGACCTCCGGCTCCGTGACGTCGCGGACCGCGCCGGCATGTCCTCTGGATCGGTGCTCTACTACTTCCCCTCGCTCGCCGAGCTGCTGGCCGAGGTGCAGCGGGAGGCGGTCGACCGGTTCTGCGTCGCCCGCGAACGGGTCGCGCGCGACCACCTTGACCCGAGGCTTCGACTCCTCGCGACCATCCACAGTGGACTCCCGGCCGGCCCGGACGACGAACTGTGCCTGCTGCTCTACGAACTGGGCGCCGTCGCGCGCCGCGATCCCGTCTACGCGGCGCGGCACATCGCGCTGTACGAACGACAGGTGGCCATCTACACGGCGATCCTCGAGGCCGGCGCGGCGACCGGCGTGTTCGACCTGGTCGCCGATCCGCTGTCGATCGCCCGCAACCTGGTCACGCTGGAAGACGGGTACGGCCTGCACCTCACCCTCGCCGTGCCCGCCCTCGACGTCGCCGTGGCCGAGTCGGCGATCCGCTCGTACGCTGCCACCGCGACCCGCTGCGCCCTGGAGGACCTGTGACCCGCGCTCGCGACCTCGGCATCCCGCTGCACGGGGAACCCGGCCCGCACAACGCGATCACCGACGTGCCCGGGATCGAGGTCGGCTACACGACCCTCGTCGAGGGCGCCGGGGTGCGCACGGGGGTCACTGCGATCCTGCCGCGCGGCCGTTCCGGTTTCGACGTCCCGTGCGCCGCCGGCACGCACGTCCTCAACGGCAACGGCGAGCTGACCGGGGCCGCGTGGCTCGCGGAGTCCGGCTCGCTCACGCTGCCCGTGCTGATCACCAACACGCACGCGGTGGGGCCGTGTCACCGTGGCGTGATCGACTGGGTGGTCCGCGAGCGGCCGGGCGCGGCGGACCAGTGGCTGCTGCCCGTGGTCGCCGAGACCTGGGACGGCTACCTCAACGACATCAACGCGCCGACGGTCCAGCCCGCGCACGCGGTCGCGGCGATCGACGCGGCGCGCGGGGGAGCGGTGCCGGAGGGTTCGGTCGGTGGCGGCACCGGCATGAACTGCTACGGCTACAAGGGCGGCAGCGGCACGGCCTCCCGCGTGGTGGCGCACGGCGCGGACCGGTACACCGTGGGAGCCTTCGTACAGGCCAACTTCGGCTCCCGGCGCGACCTCACGGTGGCGGGCGTCCACGTCGGCCCGCAGCTGGCCGAGGACAACCCGATGGAGGGCGTCGCCGTGCCAGGGGCTGGGTCGGTGATCGTCGTGATCGGCACCGACGCCCCGCTGCTGCCCGGCCAGTGCGCAGCCCTGGCCAGGCGGGTGCCGCTGGGCCTTGCCCGCACCGGGACGTTCGGCTCGCACTTCTCCGGCGACCTGTTCCTGGCCTTCTCCACCGCGAACCCCGGCGCGCTGACGAGCGCCTTCCCCGACCAGGACACGCCATGGTACGAGTCGATGCGGTTCGTGCCGTGGAGCCGCATCGACCCGTTCCTGGACGCGGTGGTGCAGTCCGTCGAGGAGGCCGTGCTGAACGCGTTGGTGTGCAACGAGGAGATGGTCGGCCGTGCGGGCCACCGGACTCCGGCATTGCCGACGACGGCGTTGCGGTCGCTGCTGTCCCGGTGACCTCGTTGTGGCGGCACGTTTCCCGTGCCTCAATGTCAAACTCCTCCATGGCTGGTCCAGTGGAGTGGGTTTGTGGCTGGCGAAGCTAGGGCCGCATGTCCAGGACAAGCTCGTGGCGGAGGGGTATTCCGTTCGACAGCTGGGGAATGGCGGGCTTGAGCCGCCGCGCGACGGTCACCGCGTCGCGATGCAGCGCGGCCAGATCGAAGCCTCGACGCTGGTAGAAGCGCAGCGCATCCGTGTTGTCGTTGGTGGTGACCAGCCACAGACGTTGGACCCCGGACTGGCGGGCCTGGGAACGCAGGGCGCTGATCAGCGCGGTTCCCACGCCGACACCTGGCGTAGTGGCGTCCAGCGACACGATCTCCCACGCGACATCGCTCGGCTCGGCCCGGTAGGTCAACAGCCCTACGCGGCGGTGTTCGGCATCCCGGGCAATCAAGACGGACTGTGTCGCTGCGTCGATCAGTTCGCCGTGCACGGCCACCATCGTGGCACCCCAACTCGCCTCCAGCGTGCGGCGGATGAAGGCGGCATCGCTAGCCACAGCAGGCCGGACATCAATCGCGGTCACCCGGACAGGGTTGCCGATGCGTCGGCCGGGGTCCATCGAATGGGATTCGTCGGTCAGGCGGCTTGGTTGAGGGCGCTCCCTGGTTCTTGCTGTGTTGGTTGGGGGCCCGATTTGAGCAGGCCGTCCTAGGCCGCGGTGTGCGTGAGCCAGTGGTCGACCAGGTCGCGGTCGCCGGTGATCGTGACCCGGCCGGCCGGCAGCCGTCGGGTGAGCACCAGCAGCAGGTCCCGGACGGGGCCGGCCAGCGTCGCGTCCGCCGCGTCGGCGGCATGCGCCCACCGCAAGCCGTCCGGAGTGCGGGTGATCAGCCAGCCCGCGCCGGTGTCCGGGTGGAGCCGGAGGGTCTGGCCGGTGCCGCGCAGTTCGGCGAAGGCGGGTTTGATCGTTGTCGCGATCGGGTCGGAGACCAGCTCCAGCCACTCGGTGATCGCGTCGGCCGCGAGGTCCGGCGCCACCTCGAACGCGGTGCCGGTGGCGAGCGCGGCGTCGGCGTGGTGCACGGTGGTGTCGTGCAGCATTCGGCGCAGCCAGAACGTCGCGGGCGCCGGGCCGAAGAACGTCCACACCGGACCCTCGCCGGCCGCCAGCACCGCGTCGGCGAGGTCCTCGGCGCCCGACCGCAGCCAGTCGGGCCAGTCCGCCGGGCTGCCGGGGTCCGCGTCGAACGGGTCCGGCACCGGGGTCGGCCCGGACCGGACGATGCTCGCTGCCCAGCGGTGGGCCTGGCCGATGTGCCCGACCAGCACCCGCAGCGGCCACTCCGGACACGTCGGCACCAGCATGGTCGGGTCCGCGCCGGCCACCGCCTCGGCGAGCCCGGCGGTGCGCTCGTGCAGTCCCTCGACAAGTCGTGCGATCTCCATGGACGTACCGTAGGAACTCCACTCGGCTGGAGGTTCAACCGATAGTGACCGGCGACACACTCGGCATCGGCGACCTGGCGCGGCGGACCGGCGTGCCCGTCCGCACGATCCGCTTCTACTGCGACGAGGGGCTGCTGGAGCCCGCGCGCAGCGTCGGCGGGCACCGCCGGTTCGACGCGGCCACGGTCGACCGGCTGAACCTGGTCCGGCGGCTGCGCGGGCTCGGGCTGGGCCTGCGGTCCATCACCGACGTCCTGGCCGGCGGCTGTTCCCTCGCCGACGCCGTGGCGGCCGAGCGGGCCACGCTCGACCGCGAGGTGGCGACGCTGGCCTGGCGACGCTCGGCGCTCCGCGCGGTCGAGGAGGCCGCACCCACCGACCGCGCCGCCCGGCTCGAACTGCTGTCCGAGGTGCAGGACGGGTTCGCCGCGCACGACACCCTCGTTCGGCTCTGGCGCCCGATGACGAGCGGACCGATCCCGCCGGACACGGCCCGCATGTTCCTCGACATCGGCGCGCCTCGACCGCCGGAGCTGCCGACCCCAGCGCAGGTCGTCGCCTACGCCGAGCTGGTGTTGCTCGCCGCCGACCGGGCACTGGCCATCCAGCTACGGGCCAGCACGCTGGTCAACCACGACCGCATCGCCGACCTCGGCGCGCTGCACGCCGCCGTCGACGCGGCCTGCGAGCTGGCGTTCCCCCAGGTGGCGGCCGGGGTCGGACCGGAGCCGGGGCCCGCGCTCGACCGGTTCGTCGCGGCGCACGCCGCCGCGCTCGGCACCGGCGACACGCCGGAGTTCCGGCGCGCACTGAACCGGCGCACCGCCGCCGACCGGCACCCGAAGATGCGCCGCTACTGGCGCCTCGCCGGCGAGATCACCGACGAACCCGCGCCGGTCGGCGTCACCCACACCTGGCTGCTCGACGCCCTGGACCGCTCGGTCGACTGAGGCTGCCCGCGCTCCACAGCCCGTACTTACACCTCCACGACTCCCGTGTTCATGGTGTGCAGGATCGTGTGCTGGTCAATGGAATCGCCCGTCAGCTCGGCGCACACCGAGCCCCGATGGAAGACCAGCACCCGGTCGCACACCGCGCCCAACTCGTCCAGGTCCGTCGAGCACAGCAGCACCGCGGCCCCCGCGTCCGCGATCGCGCGCAGCAGCGCGTGGATCTCAGCCTTGGCGCCGAGGTCGACACCCCGCGTCGGATCGTCCAGCAGCAGCACCGAGGGATCGGCCGCCAACCACTTGGCCAGCACTACCTTCTGCTGGTTGCCGCCGGAGAGCAGCCCCGCCCTGGTGTCCACCGTCGCCGGCCGGACCCGCACCCGATCCACCAGCTCGCGCGCCGCCGCGCGCAGCGGCCCGACCCGCAGCAACCCTCCGCCCCGGCCGAGCGCGACGGACGCGACCTGCGCGGTGTTCTCCCAGATCGGCTTGTCCAGCATCAGCCCGACCCGCCGCCGATCCCCGGACACCAGCGCGACACCCGCGCGGATGGCGGCTCGGAAGTCGCGCGGCGCGGCGCGACCGTCGGGCAGCCGGACCGTGCCGTGGCTCGGCCGCCGCAGCCCCGCGATCACCTCGAGGACGGTGGTGTGGCCGGAGCCCGCCAGCCCGGCCAGGCCGACGATCTCGCCCCGGCCGCCGCCGAGGCTGACCCCGCTGAGCCGGTCCGGCACGCTGACGTCCACCAGTTCCACGCCAAACGCGTCGACGCCGCGACGGGTACCGCGGGTCGCGACGGGCGGCAGGCTGCCGAGCATGGCGTGCACGATGTCGCCGATCGCCAGCTCCGCCCTTGGTCGGCCGGCGAGCACGGTGCGCCCGTCGCGCAGCACGGTGATCTCGTCGCACAGGCTCAGCACCTCCTCCAGCAGGTGCGACACGAACACCACCGCCACCCGCCGATCCCGCAGCACCCGCAGGATCTCCAGCAGCCGCGCGGAGCTCGCCGGGTCAAGCGCGGAGGTCGGCTCGTCCAGGATCAGCACCTTCGGCCGCACGATCAGCGCCTTGGCGATCTCCACCAACTGCCGCTGCGCCAACGAAAGGGTGCCCAGGCGCCGCCGTGGGTTCACGTCGACGCCGAGCTGCCGCAGCACCGGCCGCGCCAGCGCCAGCATCTCGGCGCGGCGCAGCAGCGGACCCCTGGTCGGCTCGCGCATGGGGAACAGGTTCGCCAGCACGTCGAGGTCCGGGAACTGGTTGAGTTCCTGGGAGACCACCGCGACGCCGTTCGCGGCGGCGTGCGCGGTGCTGCTGAAGCGCGTCTCCGCGCCGTCCATCAGCAGGCTCCCGCCGTCCGGGAACACCGCGCCCGTGATGATCTTGATCAGGGTGGACTTCCCCGCGCCGTTCTCGCCGAGCAGGGCGTGCACCGAGCCGGCCCGCAGCGTCAGGTCGGCTCCGGCGAGGGCGGTCACTCCGCCGTAGGCCTTCGCGATGCCGGTGGCCGCGAGCGCCGCGTCCATCAGTTGGCCTCGGCCAGCGGACGCAGGTAGCCGCTCGGGTTCGCGAGCTGCCTGTCGGTCTCCGCCTTGAACGCGGCCTTGCGGCTGCCCTCGTCGTGCTGCCGTGCGATGATCTGGTCGATGTTGGCGGAGTTCACCACCAGCGACCCGGTGTTCCACCACCCGGTCGGCAGCGCCTTACCGGACTTGGCGCGCTCGGCCAGCAGCCGCAGCGCCACATAGCCCTTGAGCCAGTGCTCCGGCGACGCCAGCGCGAACACGTACCCGTCCTTCACGGCCTGCAACGCCGAGGTGTCCGGGTCGCAGGAGCCGGCGAGGAACTTCCGCCCGGTGTTCTTCTGGATCAGTGCCAACGACACCGCGTCCTGCGCGCCGACCCCCAGGTACGCGATCGCGTTGGCGTGCGCCTTCACGATGTCGTTCCAGTTGTTGAAGTTGCTGGTCGGCTCGGAGCCGGAGTCAAACGGTCCACTGATGGTCAGGCCGGGGCGCTTCGCCTTGATCACCGACCGCATCCCGTCCAGTCGCTGCTGGAGCAGTCCGAGGCCGGGAATGTCGTTGCCCAGCACCACTTCGCCGGTCGCGTCCGCCGGGACCTGCTTGACGAACTCCTCGCCGAGCGCCTTGCCGAGCTCGGTGTTGCTGTTGCCGATGAACAAGCCGACCTTCGTGCCGGCCGGCGGCGCGGTGTCCACCGCGACCACCGGCACGTTCAGGTCGGCGGCCTGGTTCAGCGGCCGCACGAACAGGTCGGGCGTCAGCGTCTCCAGCGCCACCCCGTCCTTGGAGTTGTGGATCGTGGACAGGAACTGGGTGACCTCCTGCGGCCCGTTGATTCCGGTCGGCGCGCTGAGCGCGAGGTCGACACCCCCGATGTCGGCCGCGGCCGCCTTCGCGCCGAAAGCCATCTCCTGGAACGGGTTCTGTGACGAGGTGGCGTAGACGAAGGCGAGCTTGACCGGACCGCCGGAGCCCGCCGCACCGGAGCCTGCCGCGCCGCACGCGCTGACCAGCAGCACACCGGCCGCGACCGCCACGCACCAGTAGGGACGCATGGTGACCTCTTTTCCTTGTGGGGGCGGAATGTCCTTGTGGGGGAGGGACCGTTCGAGATCCTGAGTGGATGCCGCTACAGCCCGAATGCGGACTCGCGGGCGCGTCGCCTGCTGCGCAGGACGCTGTCCACGGCGACCGCGAGGAGCACCACCAGTCCGGTGGCGAAGGAGCTCCAGTTGGCGGGAATGCTGAAGAACACGAGCCCGCTGGACACGACCCCGAGCAGGATCGCGCCGAACACGGCGCCGAACACGGTCGCGGTGCCGCCCCGCAGCGGCGTGCCGCCGATGACCGCGGCGGCGATCGCCTGCAACTCGAAGCCGGTGCCGATGTTCGGGTCGCCCGAGGTGAAGAACGCCAGCCCCAACACGCCGGCGAGGCCGCCGACGGCGCCCATCAACACCAGCACCTTCGTGCGGGTGCCGGCGATGGAGATGCCGGAGAACGCCGCGGCGTCCGGGTTGGACCCGATCGACCTGACCCGGTAGCCGAACGGCGTGAACCGCAGCAACCCGGTGAGCAGGAGCGTCACCGCGATCAGCACCCAGACGCTGACCGGCAGGCCGAGCTCGGTGCCGCCGAGCACCGTGAAGAACGAGTCGTCCAACGGCAGCCCGGTCACCTGCTGCCCGTTGCCCAACGCGACCGCGAGCCCCCGGTACAGCTGCATCGTGGCCAGGGTCGCGACGAACGCGGGGATCGCGATGTAGTGCACCACAACGGCGTTCACCAGCCCGAGCACGCCGCCGAGCAGCACGCCGAGCGCGCCGGCCAGCCACGGGCTGACCCCGCCGCGCATCAGCAGCGCCGTGGAGATCAGCGACAGCCCGAAGATCGAGCCGACCGACAGGTCGATCTCCCGCATGGACAACAGAAACGACATGCCGGCGGCGAGCAGCGCCACGTACACCGAGCTGTTCAGCACGTCGCGCAGCTGGCCGACGCTGAAGAACGCGGGCCGCAGCGCGCCGATCACCAGGACCAGCAGGACTGTCGCGGCCAGCACGCTGCTCGACTCCGCGCGCACCGCCCGCGTGGCCAACCCGAGCACCGCGTTCCTGCGGCGCTGGTCGTCCGTGCTCGACGCCTGTTCGTGCAGCTGGGTGGTCATGCCGTCTCCGTCCCGCGTTGATGCTGCAACAGCCTGCGGCGGAGAGACGAAGAACACTTGCCCGACAACGAACACCCGTTGACCATCAGCGCACCGGCCAGCGCCGATGGCGGGGGATCGGCCGGTCGGCTCACTAGCGTCACCGGACATGGGCAGCATCGAGGACAAGGTGGCACTGGTCACCGGGGCCGGCTCCGGCATCGGCGAGGCGATCGCCCGTCGGCTGGACGCCGAGGGCGCGCTGGTCGCGGCGCTCGACATCGACTCGACCGGAGCCGAGCTGACGGCGGGACTGGTCCGGCGCGGCATGGCCGTCTGCGCGGACGTCTCGGACGCGGCGCAGCTCGAGGACGCCGTCGCCGCCGTCGTCGACCGCTACGGGCGGCTGGACATCCTGGTCAACAACGCCGGCATCCGGGGCGGGCAGGAGGCGGAGGACGCCTTCGACCGGCTGGCCGCGCGGGTGGATGAGGCCGCCACCGGCGAGCCGACCACCGTGCTGGACGCGACGCTGGGCATCACCGACGAGGCGTGGCACCGGATGCTGAGCGTGCACCTGGACGGCACCTTCTACGGCACCCGCGCCGCGCTGCGGGTCATGCGGGAGCAGCGCGACGGGGTGATCGTCAACATCTCCTCGACCTGCGGGCTCACCGGCTGCGAGCACCTGCCGCACTACTCGGCGGCCAAGGGCGGCATCCAGGCCCTGACCAAGGCGGTGGCCAGGGACGTTGCGCCGCTTGGCATCCGGGTGAACGCGGTGGCCCCCGGCTATGTCGAGACCCCGCTCGGCGACGTGATCCGGCCGGTGCTGCGGCGCGTCATCGAGCAGCAGATCGGGCTCGGCCGGTTCGGGCTGCCCGCCGAGATCGCCGCCACCGTGGCGTTCCTGGCCGGGCCGGACGGCGCGTACTTCACCGGGCAGATCATCAGCCCGAACGGTGGGCTGGTGACCAGTTGACGCACGAGGAGAGGAACGAACCGATGAGCGGAGCCAACCGACTGGCCGGCCGGGTCGCGTTGATCACCGGTGGCGGCACCGGAATCGGCGCGGCGGCCGCGCGCCGGCTGGTCGAGGATGGCGCGCGGGTGGTGCTGACCGGTCGGCGCGCGGACCCGCTGCGGGAGGTCGCCGAGCCGCTCGGCGACGCGGCGCTCGCGCTCTCCGCCGACGCGGCCGACTCCTCGGCGATGCGGGCGGTGGTCGCCGAGACCGTCGACCGGTTCGGCCGGCTCGACGTGGTGGTCGCCAACGCGGGCGGGCACGGCCTCGGCGCCGCGCTCGACACCGACGACAAGTCCTGGCAGGACAGTCTCGACGCGAACCTCACCAGCGCGTTCGTCACGATCCGCGAGTCCCTGCCGGCGCTGCTGGTCAGGGGCGGTTCGGTGGTGCTGGTGTCCTCGCTCGCCGGGCTGTTCTCCGGGCCGGGCGTGTGCGGGTACGTGACCACCAAGCACGCCCTGATCGGGCTGACCCGCTCGATCGCCCGCGACTACGGCCGCAAGGGCGTGCGGGCCAACGTGGTGTGCCCCGGGTGGGTGCGCACCGCCATGGGCGACGTGCAGATGGACGAGTTCGGAGCGGCGCGCGGCATCAGCCGCGCCGAGGCGTACGCGCTGGTCACCGAGAACACCCCGCTGGGGCGGCCGGCCGAGCCCGAGGAGATCGCCTCGGTGATCGCGTTTCTGGCATCGCAGGACTCCTCGATCATGAGCGGCGCGGTGCTCACCGCCGATGCCGGGGCGAGCGCCGTCGACCTGCCGACCATCGAACTCGGCCGTACGCTGTGACACGTCAGGAGATCAGAATGTCCACACAGGACGGTGCGCCGTACGACTGGAAGGCGATGGACGACTTCGCCGCTGGGATCGACGGCAACCGCCTGCCGGCCAGCCGCGCGCTCCACGGCCGGAACTGGGTGGTGCGCGACGGCAACGGCGAGACCGCGCTGCGGTTCACGGACTCGCGCGTGGCCTGGCGGGCAGGCGACGCCGAGGGCGAGGACGCCTACGAGGCCGTCGAGGGCGCGCCGGGAATCTTCTTCGTGCACCGGAGTTTCCTGGACCGCCCGCTGGTCACCGAGGTCCTCGTCGCCGACGTCGCGACGCGCCGCACGCTCACCGTCACCTCGCGGATCGCCGAGGAGGCCGAGCCCGGCGTGCCGAGGGTGTCCCAGGAGTTCCGCCCCGGCGTGCTCGACCTCGGCGACGGCGTGGCCCCAGCCGGCGAGGCTCCCGCCCCGACCAGGGACCTGATCGGCTGGCGCGCGCTCTACCGGTACAGCCCGAACCACCTCTACGAGCACGTGTACCTCAGCTCGACGCGGTACGCCTGGCAGTGCCTGGTCGGCGAGCAGCGCGGGCACGGAGACGTGGACCTGGCCACCGCGTGGCGGATCGCGGATGGGCGGTACGTGTTCACCTTCCGCGAGTTCCGGATCCCGGTGGCCACCACCTGGCTCTACGATCTCGACGCGATGCGCACCACCGGCATGTTCTTCGGCATCGACAAGCACGGCGAGGTCCGGTCCGCGCCGGGCGGCGCGCTGATCACCCCGCTCGGCCGCGTCGAGTACCCGGCCGACGGCGAACCGGTCTGACCGAGCAGGAGGAACACGATGAGCGACGCACTTGACCTCGTCCGCGCGCACTACGCGGCATCCGACCGGGGCGACGTCGAAGGCATGCTCGCCGTGCTGGCCCCGGGGGCGACCTGGACCGAGGCGGCCGGCTCGCCCTACGGCGGCACCTACGTCGGCGCGGAGCAGATCATCGACGGCGTGCTCGCGCGGATTGGGTGCGACTGGGCGGATTTCACCGTCACCGTGGAGGAGTTGGTCGACGGCGGCACAGCGGTCGTCGCCCTCGGCCGCTACGCCGGCACGCACCGGTCCACCGGCCAGGAGGCGACCGCCCGGTTCGCGCACGTCTGGCACGTGACCGACGGCCAGGTCAGCAGCTTCGAGCAGATCGCCGACACGGCCGCGCTGGAACCGAGGTAACGCCACGATCCGCCGCGGCCGGAGGCGACCACACACCGGTCCACGCCGACCACCACCGCGTCACCCCGCAACCCGAACCCTCACCCCGCAACCCGAACCCTCACCCCGCGACCCCAACCCTTGCCCGCACCCCAACCCGAGGCCGACCATCAACTGCTGACCGCGCTCCTGGCGCCGAGCGCGACCAGGACCGCTCCGGTGACCCGGCTCATCGCGGTCTTGAACCACCCCGAACCGATGGTCCGCCGCGCAGCGGCCACCACGAACGTCCACACCGTCAGCCAACTCACCGCCACCGCGACATGGGCCACCGCGAGCACGGCGATCTGCCCGGCCACGCTGCCGCCGGAATCCACGAACTGCGGCACCAGCGTCAGGTACACGCCGGCCGCCTTCGGGTTCAGCACGTTGCCGAGAAAGCCCTGGAGGTAGCCGCCGTGCCCGGTCCAGGGCAACCGGGTCGGCGCGGACGGACGGCGGCGCGCCGCCCTGAACGTGGTGATCCCGAGCCAGACCAGGTAGAGCGCGCCGACCAGCTTGACCGCCGTGAACGCCTTGGCCGACTGCATCACCAGAGCCGACAGTCCGATCGCGGCCAGCGTGGCGTGCACGCACAGGCCGGTCGCCGTGCCCGCCGCGACCAGCAGCCCGTCGCGCCGCCTGCCGTGGCCACCCGTTGCGTGACAAGGGTGAAGCTGGCCCCCGGGGTCAGGCAGATTGGCGTCACCGCAACGACGAATTCGAGCACGAGATGCCATCGCATCCGCCGACGCTACCGCCCGGCAGTCACCGTGCCGTCTCAGCCTCTTCGCGCGTTGGGAGCTCGTCTCCCAGGGCGGCCGCGGCGGCCAGGATGTTGACGTAGTCGCGCAGGCGGACGATCTGCCCGTTGCGCGCGGTGAGCACCATGATGTTGGGCAGCGCGAACTCGCCGGTGGTCGGGCTGGTCCCGAGGGCCTCCTGCTCGACGATGATCGTGTCCGGGTCGCTGGTGTCGTGGATGGCGAGAATGCGGTAATGCTCGTACTTCAGCGGATTGGCCTGCCACCCCGCGGCGATCCAGTTCACGATGTTGTCGCGGCCCGCCAACCGGGACGGCACGCCGGGATAGGCGAACGGGAACTCATGGACCGCGTCGATCGCGTACACGCGCCGCATGTCCTCGACGGACTGGTCGACGGCGGCCTGGCGATGCAGCTCCAGAACCGCGCGCGGACCGACCTCGTGCCCGCCGAGGGGCGTTCGCCTGGCGATCACCTTGCGGTAGCTGACTTTCCAGCCGTCGGGTCGGCGGGTGACGACGTCGTCGTAGACGACACTGCCGGCCGTTCCGTCGGCCTTGATACCGATTCCCTTGGACCGGACCCGCGCGGAACCATCGTCGATCCGCGTGATCACGATGTTGGTGACGTGATGGCCGACCGGATTGGCGGCGCCCATGGCGAGCGCGGCCTCGCGCAGGGCCGCGGGTCCGTGTACTGAGCCGAGGCCGAAGTCGTCCAGGTCGTAGACGACATCTGGGGTGAACAGTTCACTCGCCCGGTCCAGCTCGCCGGCGTCGGTGAGGTGGCCGTGGAGATTGATCAGGTCGTGGATGTCGATTCGGTCGCGTTCGGTCAGCGCCATCGGAAGGCCCCTCCATGCCGGGGGAGCCATGCCAGTAACATGAGGCATGGTCCGGTTAGGTGGAGACGGTAACGGACTGTGTCCCCGGTTGACAAGGGTGTGGTGATTGCGTTGGCAGGTCACGACTCGCGGTCGCGTGCCGGGCGTCCGATGCGCGCGGACGCCCGACGTAACTACGAGCAGTTGGTCGAGCAGGCGAGAATCGCGTTCGCCGAGTCCGGCACGGACGCCTCCCTTGACGAGATCGCGCGGCGGGCCGGAGTGGCCAGCGGCACGCTGTACCGGCATTTCCCCACCCGGCTGGATCTCATCGAGGCGGTGCTCGCCGAGCGGATCGCCGCGTTGGTCGACCTGGGTCGCGGGCTCGAGACGGCCGAGGACGAATTCGCCGCGTTGTCCACCTGGTTGCGCGCCACGCTCCAGCACGGCCTGACCTATCGAGGCCTGTCGGCCGCGGTGATGAACTCGGCACTCGACCGCGAGCAGTCCGTGGTGTCGACCTGGCATGCGGAACTGTTCGAGGTGGGAGCCGCGTTGCTGGCGCGGGCACGGCAGTCAGGCGCGGTCGTCGCCGATGCGGACGCGGCCGACGTGTTGAAGATGATCGGCGCCATCGCCTGGGCCGCCCAGGACGGCCCGGACAGCGCCACGCAAGCCGACCGCCTGCTGGCGCTCCTCCTGAACGGACTACGTCACGAGCTTCGCTGAGGCCGCGACACCGCTGCCGCCCCGGACACCGGCAGGCCCGGAGAGCGGGAATCCGGCGAGGCCGCCGATGCCAGGAGACCTGGACGATGTGCCGAGGTGGCTCACGCGGCGACGGTCGCGCGGACGATGTTGTGATCTGAGAGGCCGTCCACGTCCTCGACCGCCGCGCCATCGACCCCAGTTCCCCACACCACCACGTGGTCGATGCGCTGCGACTTCGAACTCGACGTACCCGGCCGAGTCGGCAGCCCATCCACAGGGAGGTCTGCGACGGTGAAGCCGCTGCCGAGGCCCGATGCCACGGCGGCGCGTTCGGTGTTGAAGTCACCGAGCAGTATCGACGTGCCTTCTGGCGACTTGGTAGCCAGTTCAGCGAGGCGGGCGAGTTGGCGTGTGCGACGCTCGTCCGCCCTGACGTGGGTGGCGATGACGAGTGTTCCCGCCGTCCGCACCATGAGCGCTCCCTTGCCCGGGTCGTCCTCGAAGGATTCGGCGGCAACCTCCTCGCTAGGTCCATCGACCAGAAGCACGAGGTGTTCGCTGGGATCGCGCAGGGGAGATGTACCGCTGCGGGGGCGCGGGACGCGGGGATACCTGAATGTGTGGACGGTCCGGTCAGGCATGGCGTCGCGGAGGCTGGCGACAAGGTCACCGCTGACTTCCTGGAGAGCGACGACGTGCTCCGTTCGCTTCACCAATCGCGCTGTGATTGCCGCGATTCGAGCGGACTCGTCCGGCCACCGTCCCAATTCACCGTCGCCCCAGTTCTCCGCATGGATGCGATGCAGCACGTTCCAGGTAGCCACCGTGATCATGCCTGCCGATGCTAGGTGCACACAGGGGAGCGTCCACACAGTTCTGAACTGCGCGCGACCTGAGTCAAGACGAACCGTCTCATCTCGCTTCTGGAGACGAGACGGTTCGTCTTGCTTTCCTGAAGACGAGACGTTTCGTCTCGCTGCTCTCAAGACGAGACGGTTCGTCTTGACTCTTGTACGGTCGCCGCATGTCCGAACAGCCCAAGGCCGCGCCAAGTGCCACCCGTCGCAGCGAGGCCTCGCGCCGGGCGATCCTGACCGCCGCGTTCGACCTGGTCGGCGAGGTCGGCTACGCGAAACTGACCATCGAGGCGATCGCCGCCAGGGCAGGTGTCGGCAAGCAGACGATCTACCGCTGGTGGCCCTCGAAGGGGGCGGTCCTGGTCGACGCGGTCCTCATGCTGAGCGAGGACCGGGAGACCCGGACCGCCGCGCTGCCCGACACCGACGACCTGGCCCGCGACCTGAAGACCGCCCTCCGCGCGACGGTCGCCGAGCTCAACGATCCCCGCTACGACCAGCCGCTGCGCGCGCTGAACACCGAGATCGCGCACGACCCGCAGCTGGCCGCGACCTACCGTGAACGCCTGCACGAACCCATGCAGGAGATCAAGCGTCAGCGCCTGCGCAAGGCATGGAAGGCCGGACAGCTCGACACGGACATCGACCTCGACGTGGCCATCGACCTGCTCTGGGGCCCGCTGCTCAACCGTTGGCTCCTGCGCACCGGTCCACTCACCGAGGAGTACGCCGACCGCATCGTCGACACGGCCCTCGGCGGCCTCAACCCCCGCTCCTGGCTGCTGCCGGGGCGGCTCTAGCAGCGTCCCCGGCACTCCGTAACGCTCCGAACCTGCTTGCGTGGCAAGTCATGCGGGGCGCCGCGTCAGTGACGCGTGGACAGTCGCGTGATGGTGCCGTTGCCGGCGGTCAGGAACAGGTCGCCCGCGTACGGGCCGAAGTCGTGCGCCATGCTGACGCTGGTGATGCCGTTGGTGACCTGGCTGGTGATTCCCGCCGGCAGGCCGGCCGCGAGCAGGCAGGCCGACCCGGTGGCCGGGTCGACGCGGAACAGTTCGCCGACCAGGTTGCCGGCCACGTAGAGCTGTTCGTCTGGGCCCGCGTACACGTCGTCGAGCCCCTTGAACAGCGGCGAGGCCAGCTCGGTGAGGATTCGCCAGGCACCGGGGTCGGCCAGCGGCACGGCGACGACCGGGGAACGCAGGTCCAGGGTGAGCGTGGCATACAGGGTGTCGCCGATGACGGTGACGCCGTTGGGGGTGCTTGGCAGCGTGACCCACGCGGGCTCGACCTGGCCGCCGGGGCGAACGCGGGCGATGGTCAGCCCACCGCTGTTGCTGACGTAGAGGTTGCCGGCGGAGTCGAACGCGGAGCCGTTCGCCACGTGCAGCCCATCGGCGTACGGCGACACGGCGAGGGTGGCCAGGTCGACGCGGACCACACCGGCGTTGTTGAACGGCAGCAGGTGATCCGGCACGCCGTCGCCGTAGTTCACGTACAGCGAGTCGCCGCGCTTGCGGATCGAGGCCGCCGCGCGGATGCCCGGCACGGTCGCCGTCACGCGGCCGTCCGGCGCGTAGCGGTCGATCCGGTTGGCCGAGGAGTTCGCGATCCACAGGCCACCCTCGCCGTCGAAGGCCAGGTTCTCCAGGAAGTCCCCGTTGCCCTGGTGAAAGGTCGAGACCTGGACGGCGTCCCCGCAGCCGGGCATCGTCAGGGACACGGCCTGCGCGGGCGCGGCGAGGGCCGTGGCGATGGCGGCCGCCGCGACGAGGGAAGCTACTAACCGGTAGGTACGCATGACGGCGATCCTAGGAGCGCGCCGGGCCGGACGGGAAGCCTTGCGCCGAGCCAGAAACGGCAGGTTCCTGCCACCCTGGATCAGGCCACGTCGACGATGCTGACGACCTTGTTGCGGCCGGTGTTCTTCGCCTCGTACAGGGCCGTGTCCGCGGCCTGGAGGAGCCGTTCGACGACGGTGCCGGCACCGGGGTAGGTGGCGACCCCGATGGACGCGGACAGGCCCGTGATGACCTTCTCCTCGTCCCCGTCGGCGACCTCGACCTCCAGCCGCGCCACGGCGTCCCTGATGCGTTCGGCCACCGTGACCACCTCGGTCTCGGCGATGTCGGGCAGCAGGACGACGAACTCCTCGCCGCCGAACCGGCCGACCGAGTCGTAGTCGCGGACCGCGTGGCCGATCGTCGTGGCGACGGCCTTGAGGACCGTGTCGCCCGCCAGGTGGCCGTGCCGGTCGTTGATCAGCTTGAAGTGGTCGAGGTCGACCATGAGCACGCCGAAGCTGGCATGTTCGTCGCGCTTGGCCCTGGTGAGCTCGTGGCTGGCCAGGTTGTGCCAGCCGAGGGTGTTGAACAGCCCGGTCTTCTCGTCCGTCGTCGCCGCGACCTCCAGCTGCTTGACCAGCACGCCGCGGTGCAGCAGCAACAGCGGCGGGATCACGACCGCGGCCAGCGCAGGGAACGTGGCCAGCGCCAGCGCGGTGAGCATGCCGAGGCACAGGGTGGCGACCTCGAGCAGGTTGTCCGCCCAGCCACCGAACAACTCCTGGAACGAGCGCGAGGTGACGCTCAGGCCGGGCACGGCGACCAGCGCGCCGACGAGGAAGTACGTGACGGCGGCGAGGGCGAGCGCGCCGATGCTGGTCCAACCCCTGTCGAGCGCGCCGTCCATGCCGTCGATCCCGGTGCGCGCCAGCACGAATCCGGCGGCGTGGCAGGTCAGGATGACCAGGCACGAGTTGAACACGGTGCGGAACGCCGGCACGCGCCGCAACCGGTACCAGCTGCGCACGGCGAGGTGCAGGTACAGCGTCGCGACCAGGACCGCGACGAGGACCGTC
The DNA here is from genome assembly GCF_008386585.1 of Solihabitans fulvus. Classification (GTDB taxonomy): domain Bacteria; phylum Actinomycetota; class Actinomycetes; order Mycobacteriales; family Pseudonocardiaceae; genus Solihabitans; species Solihabitans fulvus. The sequence goes on along the minus strand of NZ_VUOB01000001.1, from coordinate 198,731 downwards.
GGGAGCAGCAGCACCCCGGCGAAGGTCCACACCGAGGTCATGTTGATGTGCGGCGTGTTGTTGACGCGTCGGCGAACCCGCTCGACCTGCCGCCCGAGTTCGGCCTGGAGGACGCCCATCCCGGCGAGCGCGGCGAGCACCGCGACCTCGCGGGGGCGGATCGACACGGTGGCCGCCGTCGCCGCGGTGAGGGCCAGCGCGGTTGTTTCGACCAGCAGCACGTAACCGATCAGGCGCGGTCGTTGCGCCAACAGACTCCACCGACGAGGTGACATGCGATCTCGGACGCGCGCAACGGCTCGAACAGGCGGGCCGGTGTCATTCATACTCATGACGAACGCATCCCTGGGTGATGTCTACCACCAGTGTCCACCCAATCACGGCCAGCGGCCACGAACGCTGTTCGTCGGCCGCTCCGGAGCAGTGGAGGGAGGCCGCCGTCATGCGCAACCGCGACACGTGAGCCACCTGTCACTCACTCCTCCGCCGACCATTTCGGACGCGCCCGGCTCCACCCCAGCGCGATGGGAACCGCCACGACCGCCCCGGTCATGCCGGCCAGGGCGATGGTGTGGGCCGGGCCGATTCGGTCCGCGAGGGCGCCGGCGACGAGCGCGCCGAGTCCCTGCACCGTGATCAGGCCGGTGGACAGCAGCCCGGCGCCCTGCGCCCGCTGCTCGTCGGGGAGCCGGCGGACGAACGACGCGGTGCCCTGGATGTTGTAGGCGGTCGCGGCCATTCCCGACAGCGCGAACAGGACCATCGAGGCGATCAGTCCCGGACGCAGCACGCACAACGCCAGCGGCAGCCCCGCCGCGACGCCGAGCAGGCCGATCACCCGCACCTGGACGCGCTCCGGCACCCACCTGCCGAACACGATGCCGCCGACGACGCTGCCGACCGGGTCGCTCGCCATGATCAACCCGACGGCGAGCGCCCCGCCGCCGAGACTGCCCGCGTAGGGCGCGGCCAGCGCCTCGGGCACGACGTAGAACCCGGCCAGCCAGCACAGCGCGATCAGCGCGCGCAGGCCGGGATCGCGCCACACCAGGCGGATGCCCGCGCCGGTGGAGGCAAGAAAGGACGGCCGCGTCGGCGTTCGGCGCGCGGCGGGGCGGTGCCCGACTCCTCGGCGCAGCAGCAGCGCGGACAGCAGGAAGGTGCCGGCGTCCATGGCCAGCCCCACCGACGGGCTCACGGCCGAGACCAGCGCCCCGCCGCCGGCGAAACCGACCAGCTGGGCCGACTGGCTGGTGATGTTCCTGATGGCCATGCCGGTCACGTACTTCCCGTCGGTCAGCACGTCCGGCAGCAGGGCCTGCTGCGCGGCCTTGAACGGGCCGTTGAGCAGCGTCATGAGCGCCACGAGCGCGCACAGCGCCCACAGTGGGATGCCTGGCACCACCATCAGGCCGACCAGCGCCGCCCGCGCGAGGTCGGCCGCGACCATCACGTCGCGCCGGGGATACCGGTCGCCGAGGCCCGCCAGCAGGATGCCGCCGACCAGGGCGGGCACGAACGTCAGCGCGTAGGTGAGGCCGGTCAGGAACGCCGAGCCGGTTCGCTGGAACACCAACACCGACAGGGCGACCCTGGCGAGTTGGTCGCCCGCGATGGACAGCAGCTCGGCCGCCCACATCGCGCGGAACTCGGGCACGCGCAGTACCGCGAGGAAACCGACGCGGTCGGCGGGCACGGCGACACCCCTTTGGCCATCCGGAGTTCGGCCGGTTCGCGGCCGGTCGCGTCACCGTAGCTGGCGGATCGCGGCCTGTCAGCGGTCGCGCAGTCTCGTCGCCGCGAAGAGCGGTCGATAGCCGCGCTGGCCGGATTCACTGCATTGAGCGATTGTCCCGTCCGGACCGTCGACGGTGCGTTTCCCAGGGCCTACGTTCAGCACGATCGCCCTGTCCCGCAACGGTAGGAGACGCGATGACACAGATCATCATCTGGTGCGCGCTGGTCGCGCTCGGCGTGGTCGTGTTGGTCGCGGCGGCCGCGTTGCTGTTGCGCACCACCCGCCTGGGGGAGCGCAGGGAACGCTGGCACGACCAGGCGACGGGCCCGGTGGGGGCGATGCTCAACGCGCTCTTCCTGGTGTCGCTCGCGCTGTCGGTGATCACCGCCTGGCAGGCCTACGACCACGCCACCGGCCACGTGCGCGACGAGGCCGCCGCCCTGGCCGGCCTGTTCGCCAGCCTCGGTGATCTGCCCGGCGGCGAACAACTTCAGGGCGAGGTCCGCGCCTACACCCAGACGGTCCTCGACCTGGAGTGGCCCGCGCTAGCGACCAGGGACTCCGAGCGCGACCCCGACCAGTCCCTGCCCCGCATCGCCTCCGGCGTGCTGGCGATCCGCACGACCGACGGTTCCGTGCAGGCGGCCCGCACGCGGGTGCTGAAATATCTCGACGTGGCAACGGAAGCGCGGCGCAGCCGCCTGCACGACGCGACCACGAGTCTGCCGAAGGGCCTGTTGGCGTGCCTGGTGCTCACCGCGCTGGCCGCGCTCGGACACGTGCTGCTGATGGGGCTGCCGCACACGGCCGCGTCCATGATTCCGCTGCTGGCCGAGGCGGCGGTGATCGCGACGGGAGTCTTCGTCGTCTTCGCCACCCGCAGCCCGTACCGCGGCGTTCTGCACATCGATCCCGAGCCGCTGCGCGACGCCCTGGCCGCCTTCACGCCGAACCGGTGACGGCGGTGCGCGCCACGCTGACCGCCTTCGGCATCGCCGTGTCCCTGATGGGACTGGGGAATCTGGTCGCCGCCGCGTCCCCGCAGTCGCCCGCGCCGCCGGCTCGTACCACCGTTATTCCAGTGCCGCCAACGTTTCTGCCGACACCGCCGACACCGCCGGTGATCGTGCCCCCGGTCCCGCCCGTCATCGTGCCGCCGGTGCCCCCGGTGATCGTGCCGCCGGTACCGCCGACACCGCCGGTGATCGTGCCGCCCGCCCCACCGAGGCTGGTGCCGCCCGCGCCGCACACCCGGCAACAGGTTGCGCCGACTAGGGAAACCACGCGACCGAGTCCCGGCCAGCCGGCGCCAAGTCCTGCCGCGACACCGGCACCGCCCCCGCAGACCGAAAGCCCTGCGGCCGTGCCCAGGACCACGGACCCGGCGCCGGGGCCGGTTCGGGACGACCCTCGGCCAACCCCCGACCAGGCCGCCACTTCGCGCACGGACAACCCATCTCCGTTCGACAGTCCGGTGATCACGATCCTCGTGCTCGCCGTGGCGGCCGCCGCCGGAGCAGCCACCGGCCACCCCGCACCGAATTAGCCGGCCGGCGGCATGTCAGGAACGAAGGGCGCGCAGGCCGGTGCGGATTTCGCTGACCAGGATCTCGGGCTGTTCCAAGGCCGCGAAGTGCCCGCCCTTGTCGGCCTCGCCGTAGTGGATCAGATTGCTGTAGGTGTCGTCGATCCAGCTTCGCGGCAGGCGTGGGATGTCCCTTGGGAAGACGGTCACCGCGACCGGAAGCGTCAGCTTCGGGCCGGCGAAAGTGAGCGACCTGTTCTCCCAGTAGATGCGGCCGGACGACGCCGCGCTGTTGGTGAACCAGTAGAGGGATATCGCGTCGAGCATGTCGTCGACGCCGAGGGCGTCCTCGGCGAGCCCGTGGTTGTCGGTCTTGGATTGGAACTTCTCATAGATCCACGCTGCCTGACCGGCGGGAGAGTCCGCCAGGGCGAATCCGACCGTCTCCGGCCTCGTGCCCTGAAGGTGGTTCGACCCACCGAGCTCGCCGGTGTAGCGGGCGAGGGTCTCCACGGCGTAGCGCTCTTCTGGCGACAAGGTGTCGGGTATCTGCGCGGGAAAGGCGTACTGGGTGTTCAGATGGATTCCGAGCAGCCCCTCAGGTTGCCTGGCGCCGAGGGCGGTGGTGACGACGGCACCCCAGTCGCCGCCCTGCGCGGCCCACCTCGGGTAGCCGAGGCGCTTCATCAGCTCCGCCCACGCGCCTGCGATGCGCGAGACGGTCCACCCGGTCTCCGTGGGCTTCTGGGAGAACCCGAACCCGGGGAGCGACGGGACGACGACGTCGAACGAATCGGCGGCGTCTCCTCCGAATGACACCGGATCGGTCAGCGGGCCGATCAGCTTCAGGAACTCGACGATCGAGCCCGGCCATCCGTGCGTGAGGATCAGCGGCATCGCGTTGGGGTTTGTGGACCTGACGTGGATGAAGTGGATGTCCAGCCCATCGATCTCGGTCAGGAACTGGGGAAAGCGATTGAGCTCGGACTCGAAGCGCCGCCAGTCGTAGCCGCGCTCCCAGTGGTCGACCAGAGATCTGGCGTTCTCCACGCGAACCCCTTGCGACCAGTCGCCCACCGTTTCCGGATCCGGCCATCGAGTTCTGGCCAGTCGCCGCTTCAGGTCGTCGATCTCCGAATCCGAGATCGAGACGGTGAACGGGCGGACGAGAGTCGACGTCGGTGCGGTCATGGCCTTCGTCTCCTGAGCTTCGAGGCACGGCACAGCTTCTCATTGCACACTGGTGTGCAACCTACTTCATTGCACACCAGTGTGCAACAATGGTGCCGTGCCCACCGAGTCCTCCCGTGCGCGCTCGATGAACGAGACCCGCGATCGCATCCTCGACGTCGCCCTCGATGTGCTGGGAGACAACCCCGACGCCGGGATGGGCGACATCGCCACCGCTGCCGGCGTCGTCCGCCGCACCGTCTACGGCCACTTTCCCTCGCGCCTCGACCTGGTTCGGACACTCACGGAACGGGCCGTCGCCGAGATGACAGCCGTGCTCACCGAAGCCAACGCCGCTCACGCGGACGCGGACGCGACGTGGGTCGAGTTCATCGCCCGCGTCTGGCCGGTCGCGCACCGGTACCGAGTGCTGCTGGCACTGCGCCGCGGCGAGTACGGCGAGGCGATCCACAGCCTGCTCGGGCCGGTCGACGAACTCCTCGCCGACCTCGTGAAACGGGGCCAGGACAGGGATGTGTTCGCCCAGCACCTGCCGGCAGGCATGCTGAGCCAGCTTGCCTACGGCGTGGTGTTCGCCATCGCGGACAGCGATCGGTCGACCGTGCCCCTCGACGCCCGAGCAGCGACGATCACGAGCCTGCTCATGCTGGGAGTTCCCGAGTCGCGCGCACTCGCGCTCGTGGGCGACCAGGCCTGACTTCCCGACCCCGGCACGAAGTCCGGGCCGCCGAACTGGGCGTGCCCGGCCGGGCACTGGGGGCTCCCGGCCGGGCACACGTTCAGGTCAGCGCTGTCCCGTCGCCACGGCCGCGATGTCGTCGCGGCTCACGCGGTCATGGGCGTTGGCGCTGAGGATCGCGATCCGATCCTGGAGCGGAAGTCGTTGCAACTGCGGCGCGAGCGGCCCTTGGTGACCGGGGTGGGCGGGTTCCTGCGACGTCACGACCAGCCGCTCGGCGGTCGCCGCCTCGGCGAAGCGCAGGCTGTTGAGCGAGCCGGACCACTGCCGCACGCCGTAGAACGGCGAACCCGGTCCCTGCGTGATCCACTGCGACACCAACAGCTGGGTGTTGCCCGTCGTCGAGTACGGGTGCACGACCGGCGCGTAGAGGTTCGCGGCCTGGAGGTAGGTCACCTGGATCTTGGGCGCGGTCCACATTCCCGTCGGGTATGGCGCGCTGACCGTCACCGCGCCGTATCGCCCGTTGAGGTAGGACAACACGGCCTGTCCGTCGATGACCTGCGCCGAGATCTCGCCGATGGCGTCGCTTCCGTCCGTCGGCGACAGGATCGGCGTCGACGGCCCGTTCTGCCGCCAGTCCCACCCGCCGTTGTCGCCCCAGAACTGGTACGCGCTTGGCCGCCACATCTGGTCCCACGGCACGCGCATCAGGTGGATGCCGCCGCCGCGCCACCGCCCCTCGTTCGTGCCGTAGATGTAGACGAAGGGCTCGTTCGGCCACATGATCATGGAGTTGTTCTGGAAGTGCGACCACTCGCCCGCGTTCCAGAAGTCCATGTTCTGCTGGTTCGTGTCCAGGTTCCAGGTGCGTTCCCAGTTCTCGGCGTGCGTCTCGGTCGACGTCCACATCCGGGAGTACCAGGTGCGCCAACTGCCGCCCGCGCTGGGGATTCCGCCGTGTGTCGGGTCGGCCCAGTCCCGCACGCCGAACGTCGTCATGATGTAGCGGCCGTCGGGCAGGTGGACCAGGTCGTTCGGGATCTCGGTGCGCGGCTGGCCGGGGACGTTGCGCGCGGTCTCGTCGTCGACCGGGTCGTACGGGATCATCTTCTTCGCGCGGTCGCCGCCGATGCAGTTGTCCCAGCGAATGCCGTTCTGGATGTCGCCGTTGGACTGCCGCAGCCCGACCGGCGACCGCCAGCCGGTGTCGGTCGGCGCGGGGACAGGCTGGTCGAAGGTGTCGCCGAAGATCGAGATGCAGTAGCCGTGGTTGGTCTTCGCGGTGAAGCCGAGATCGGTGCCGGTGAAGCCGAACCTGGCCGTCTCGTTGCCGGTGAGGTCCTTGACGTAGCCGGCGGGGAACGGGGATCTCGGGCTGCTCGACGCGCCGGTCGCGGCGGCGGCCACCGCGCCGCCGACACCGCCGAACAGGGCGCCCGCGCCAAGCACCGCACCCGCCGCGCCCTTGAGGAAGGTCGAACGGCTTATGCGCGGCGCCGTGCCGCCGAGAACGTCCGCTGCTGGTTGGTTCGTGCCGGTGCCATCATCGTGGCGCATGCCTGCCCCTTCGAGAGACTTCACCGCAGTACCGAGCCGACGCTAACCGCGTCCGATGAAATCCTGATGACACGACACAGGGTTCCGCGTGCGGTGGCGCCGATGTTCACTCCATTTCACGAACTCAGCGCGGTGCCGGCGGACCTCACCGACCCGGTCCGGGCGGGGCGAAATTCGGCGGCGCGACCGACCTTGATCGGTCACACTGAGTCTGCCCGCGACCATCGCGGCGCAGGTCCGTGACCCGCCAACCCATCAGCTTGACCCGTCAGGAGAGCAGTCCCGTGCAGCAGATCAGCAAGCGACTCATGAACTGGGCATCCATTCTGGAGCCCAGCACTCGCGAACAGGCTGAGAAGACTGCCGGCATGCCGTTCATCTTCCCGCACCTCGCCCTGATGCCCGACGCACACCTCGGCAAGGGCGCGACGGTCGGCTCCGTCATCCCCACCCTCGGCGCGATCATTCCGGCCGCGGTCGGTGTGGACATCGGCTGCGGCATGGCCGCCGTGCGCACCCAGTTCCACCTGGACGACGTCACCGCGCACCCGAAGCCGCTGTCCGAGCTGCGCGAGGCGATCGAGCGGGCCATCCCGCTGTCGGCGGGCAACTACAACACCGCCATCACCGACACCGCGGCGCCCCGCATCGAGGCGCTGACGGCCAAGGCCGAGAAGAGCGGGTTCGATCCGGCCCGCTATGGCGCGAACTGGGCTCTCCAGCTGGGCACCCTGGGCTCCGGCAACCACTTCATCGAGGTCACCGTCGACGAGACCGGTGCGGTGTGGCTGTTCCTGCACTCCGGTTCGCGCGGTGTCGGCAACCGGATCGCCCAGCGTCACATCAAGGTGGCGCAGGAACTCTGCGCGAAGTGGTGGATCTCGCTGCCCGATCCCGACCTCGCCTACCTCGTCGAGGGCACGGACGAGTTCTGGTCCTACATCAAGGAACTGCGGTGGGCGCAGGAGTTCGCGCTCCAGAACCGCGAGGAGATGATGGACCGGGTCGTGGCCTGCACGTCCGAGTGGATCGGCACCGACGTCGTCGAGATCGAGCGCATCGCGTGCCACCACAACTTCACCGAGCGCGAGCGGCACCGCGGCAAGGACGTGTGGGTGTCCCGCAAGGGCGCGATCGAGGCCACCGAGGGCAAGCCGGGCCTGATCCCCGGCAGCATGGGCACGGCGAGCTACGTCGTGGTCGGCAAGGGCAACCGGCTGTCGCTGAACTCCTCGCCGCACGGCGCCGGCCGCAACTACTCGCGCTCGGCGGCTCGCCGGACGTTCACCCACGAGGACCTGCGGACCGCGATGGCCGGCATCGAGTTCCGTGACACCGCGGCGTTCATCGACGAGATTCCCCAGGCGTACAAGGACATCGACATCGTGATGGCCGACGCCGCCGACCTCGTCGAGGTCCGGCACACCCTGCGCCAGATCCTGAACGTCAAGGGCGACTAGGACGGTCGGCGGCCTTCCAGCTGCCGTCCGCCTGCCTGACAGTTCCAGCCCGTCACTCCCCGTCACAGCACCTCCCGTGCTGTGACGGGGAGTTGACGCATTCCCATATGGGCATATGATGGTGTCATGGCACGAGCGGCGACGACCTCGGACGCGTTCAACGCGATCGCCGAACCGCAGCGGCGGGAGATCCTGGTGCTGCTGCGGGGCGGCGAGCGGCCGGTGACCGACCTGGCGCGGAACCTGGGGATGACCCAGCCGCAGGCGTCCAAGCACCTGCGGGTCCTCCGGGAGGTCGGGCTCGTGCGGGTCCGGGAGGCGGGCAGGCAGCGGCTGTACGGCCTGGACGCAGGCGGACTGCGGCCGGTCCACGAGTGGGTTGGCGGCTTCGAGCAGTTCTGGAGCGAGAGCTTCGACCGGCTGGACCAGTACGTGCAGGAGCTGAAGCAGGCAAGGCAGGAGGGATCACCCGATGACGACGACCAGTAGCGGCGGCGAGCCCGCACCCGCGATCGCGGACCGCGAGATCGTGATCTCCCGGGTGATCGGCGCCCCGAGAGAGCTGGTGTTCGAGGCGTTCACGCGAGTCCGGCACCTGTCGCGGTGGTGGGGGCCGGAGGGCTTCACCACCAGCACGCGGTCCTTCGAGTTCCGCGTCGGCGGGGAGTGGGACTTCGTCATGCACGGGCCGGACGGGACCGACTACCAGGAGTGGATCACCTGGCGGGAGATCGTCCCGCCGGAACGGATCGAGCTACTGCACGGCGAGTCCCACGACGACCCGAACGCCTTCGAGTCGGTCCTGACCTTCGAGTCGGCCGGCGAGCAAACCCGGATCGTGATGCACACGCTGTTCCCCACCAGGGAACTGCGCGACGAGGCCGTGACGAAGTACCACGCGATCGAAGGCGGCGAGCAGACCCTGCGCAACCTGGCGGCCTACGTCGCAGAACTCACCCGAAACGAACCAACCCCAAACGAACCAACCCAAGACGAAATCACCAGGAATGGAGCGGAAAGCTGATGGCAGGGAAGGTGTTCTTCAGCGTGACGATGTCGCTGGACGGCTTCATGGCGCCGGAAGCCGTGCCCGTCGAGGACGTCTTCTCGCCCAAGGGTCAGCACGACCCGAGGGCCCAGCGCTGGCTGGCGAAGTGGTCGGAACTACAGGCCTGGGTGTTCCCACAGCGCTGGTTCCGGGAGAGCGCCAAGCTCGGCGAGGGCGGCGAGGAGGGGCTAGACAACGACTTCGTACGGGCGACGTACGAGCGCACCGGCGTGAGCGTCATGGGCAAGCGCATGTTCGAGGCGGGCGAGCTGGCGTGGCCGGAGGAGGCCCCGTTCCACACCCCGGTCTTCGTCGTCACCCACACCAGGCGTGACCCGTGGGAGCGGCCGGGCGGCACCACCTTCCATTTCGTCAACGACGGCATCGAGAGCGCGCTGCTCAAGGCGCGCGAGGCCGCGGGCGACCGGGACGTGCGCATCGCGGGCGGCGCCGAGACGATCCAGCAGTACCTGGACGCCGGCCTGGTCGACGAGTTCGTGGTCACCCTCGCGCCCGTGCTGTTCGGCACCGGCATCCGCCTGTTCGACCGCGTGGACCCCGACCGCCTCGCGCTGGAGCAGACCCGCGTGGAGGCGTCGTCCAGGGTGACCCACCTGACCTACACGACCGCGAAGCGCTAGCCCGCGGTCCGTCGGTCCCAGAGGCTGGGCAGCGCGGCCGCGAACAGCACGGCGGCGGTCACCGCGAACCCGACCGGATAGCCTGCCGGCCCCACCAGCAGGCCGAAGCCGACGGCCCCGACGCCGATGCCGCCGTCGAAGGCGAGGTTCCACAGCGCGCTCACCCGGCCGAACTCGGCCTTGCTCGCGCGGTCGAACATCAGGGCCAGCGTCACGTTCTGCGCCGCGCCGAACCCGAGGCCGAACAGCGCCATTCCCGCGAGCAGCGCGACCGGGTTGTCCACCAGCACCAGCGCGGCCGTGCCGACGGCGGCCGCGAGCACGGCGGGCAGGAGCAGGCGGCCGGAGCCGTGCCGGTCGCCGAACCGCCCGGCGCCCCAGCGGGCCAGCGGCGCGGCCGAGGCCTCGACCAGCAACGCGGCCGCGGCGAGCTGACGCGCCGACGGCGACAACGCCAGCGGCAGGAAGGTCACCACGACGCCCGCCGCGAGCGTGACGGCGGCGAACACCAGCGCAGGCCTGGCGATCGCCCCGGTGCGCAGCACGCCGAGCACCCCGCCGGGCGCGGCCCGCTCGTCGTGGTCGGCCTGCCCGCCCCGCGACGGCAGGCCGGGCACGGCGGCCAGCGCGACCAGGGCGACCACGGCGGCGAGGCCGAACACGGGCCGGAAACCGAGGTGGTCGCTGAGCCACACGCCAAGCGGCAGGCCGACCGTGGCGGGGATCCCGACGGCGAGGCCGTAGAGGCCGAGCCCCTCCGCGCGGCGCTCCGCCGGCACCAGCTCGGCGACCAGCGCCGTGCCGCCGACGACCACGGCGGCCAGCCCCGCGCCGCGCGCCAGACACACCACCAGCACGAACGGCAGCGCCTGCGACGCGGCCAACGCGGCGGCGGGCAGGCCGAGCAGCGTCAGCCCGGCGGCGAGTACCGCCCGGTAGCCGAAGCGGCCGATCAGGCGCGGCGTGCCCAGCTCCACCAGCACGGTGGCCAGCATCATGACGCCGGTCGCGAGGCCAGCGCCGACCCCGCCGGCCCCGGCCGTCGCCGCGTACAGGGGGACGACCGACAGCAGCAGGTAGAAGCTGGTCATGGCGGCGAACGAGGCGAGCAGCAGCAGCGCCATCCGGCGGGTCAGGATGGCGGGGCGAACGTCCGGGATGGTCATCATGCCGAGTATCGCGCCACGGGTGATCTACGCGGATCGGGCAGATGCCTACGCGGGACCCTCAGTTTCGGCCCGGTAGGGCCTCGTCCCGCCGGGTAAGGGGCGGCGACACCGACCGAACGTCGTAGCGGTCACCGGCGCACGGCATACTGGGGGCATCCTGTGCCCGGCGTAGACATGAGGTGTGCGTACACGTGTGTGGAGTGCTTGGACTGATCTGCGCCACCGAGAGCGAAGCGATTGCGGCACGCGCCGCCGTGGGCGCCGCGCTGCGCTGCCAACGGCACCGGGGCCCCGACGAGACCGACACCTGGGCTGACGCCGAGGTCGTCTACGGCTTCAACCGGCTCGGGTTCATCGATCTCGAGCACTCGCACCAGCCGCTGGTCTGGGGCCCGCCGGAGGCCCCGAGGCGCTACACCATGAACTTCAACGGCGAGGTCTACAACTACCTTGAGCTGCGCGCGGAACTCGCCGCGCGGTTCGGCACGAGGTTCAACACCGAGGGCGACGCCGAGGCCGTCGTCGCCGCGTACCACCACCTCGGCCCGGACGCGGTCACCAAGCTGCGCGGCATGTTCGCCTTCATGATCTGGGACGCGCAGGAGAAGGTCGTCTTCGGCGCGCGCGACCCGTTCGGCATCAAGCCGCTGTTCTACTCCACCGGTCCCGGCGGCACCGCCTTCTCCAGCGAGAAGAAGAGCCTGCTTGAGCTGTCCGGCCCGCTCGGCGTGCACGAGCAGCTGGACCGCACCGCGTTGCAGCACTACCTGGTGCTCCAGTACGTGCCGGAGCCCGAGTCGCTGCACACCGGCATCCGGCGGGTCGAGTCCGGCACGTCGTTCCGGATCGTGCCCGGCGGTCGGGTCGAGTTCACCAGGTACTTCCACCCGAGGTTTGCCGCAACGCCGGTCAACGGCGAGGCCGAGGCCGAGGCGCTGTACGAGCGCATCGCCGACGTCATGCGGGACTCCGTGTCCAAGCACATGATCTCCGACCCCGAGGTCACGGTCGGCGCGTTCCTCTCCGGCGGCATCGACTCGACCGCGACGGCCACGCTTGCCAAGCAGCACAACCCGAATCTCATCGCGTTCACCAGCGGGTTCGACCGGGACGGCTACTCCGAGGTCGACGTGGCCGCCGAGACCGCGGCGGCGATCGGCGTCCGGCACGTGGTGAAGGTGGTGTCGGCGCAGGAGATGATGGAGTCGCTGCCGCTCATCATCTGGTACCTGGACGACCCGGTGGCCGACCCAGCGTTGGTGCCGCTGTACTTCATCGCGCGGGAGGCGCGCAAGTACGTCAAGGCGGTGCTGTCCGGCGAAGGTGCGGACGAGCTCTTCGGCGGCTACACGATCTACAACGAGCCGCTTTCCCTTGCACCGTTCGAAAAGGTGCCCGGCGGCGTGCGCAAGCTGATGGGCAAGGTGTCCACGAAGATCCCCGAGGGCGTGCGGGGCAAGGATCTGCTGCGACGCGGCGCGCTGACGCTGGAGGAGCGGTACTACGGCAACGCCCGCAACTTCCGCGACGAGCAGCTGCGCGCGGTGCTGCGGAACTACGACGAGCGGATCGGCTTCCAGGACGTCACGGCGCCCTGGTACCAGGTTTCGCGCGACTGGGATCCGGTCGCCAGGATGCAGCACGTCGACCTGTTCACCTGGCTGCGCGGGGACATCCTGACCAAGGCCGACAAGGTGACCATGGCCAACTCGCTTGAGCTGCGGGTGCCGTTCCTGGACACCGAGGTGTTCCGGATCGCCGCGAGCATCCCGGTCGACCAGAAGCTGGCAGGCGGCACCACGAAGTACGCGCTGCGCAGGGCGCTGGCCAAGATCATCCCGGCGCACGTGCTGAACCGCCCCAAGCTCGGCTTCCCGGTGCCGATCCGCCTGTGGCTGCGCAACGAGATGTACGACTGGGCGCGCGGGATCATCGCGGACTCCAGGACCGACGAGCTGCTGGACAAGCGGGCAGTGCTCGCGTTGCTTGAGGAGCACAAGGCCGGCCAGTTCGACCGCAGCCGCCAGCTCTGGGCGCTGCTGGTGTTCATGTTGTGGCACGGCATCTTCGTGGAGAACCGGATCAAGCCGGAGATCCCCGAGCCGGTGTACCCGGTCAAGCTCTGACGTCACGCAACGGCCCGGCAGCCCCTACTCGCGACTCGCGTCGGGGCGGTCGGGCCGTTGCGGGTCGAGGCCGCCCATGAGGGTGCGGACCAGCGCCGCGGCCGCTCGGTCGGCGGCGTCGGCGTCGCCGGGCTCGCCGCTGAAGCTGCTGATGAACGCGTGGTGCAGGCAGGCGCCGATCAGGAGTTCGGCGGCGGCCCTCGGGTCGGCGTCCCGGTGCACGCGGCCGAGTCGCTGCTCCGCCGCCAGGTACCCGGCGAGTGCGTCGCCGACGAGGTGCGGGCCGGCGTTGCGCTCGCGCAGGGCAGCGCGGTGGGCGGTCAGCAGCTCGGGCTCGGAGTACACCGACGCGGCCATGGGGAAGGTCAGCTCGTAGAAGCCGATGGCCGCCCTGGCGACCTCCGTCACGGTGTCCAGGACCGAGCCCTGCCCGACGCGCCCGGTCAGGCCGCCGAGCACAGGGCCGAGCGTGCTGGGTACGCGTTCGGTCAGCACGGCGACGAACAGGTCCGTCTTGTCGCGGAAGTGCCGGTAGAGCGCGGCCTCCGAGTAGCCGGCCTCCCTGGCGATCTCCTTCGTGGTGGCGCGGGCGAGGCCCCTGGTTCGCATCACGTGCGCGGCGGCGTCCACCATGCGGTCACGAGTGCTCATCGCGCCTCCGTCTTGACAAGTTAGTGAGTACTCACCACTCTAGCAGTTAGTGAGTACTCACCAACTGGAGGAATCGTCATGGAGTCAGTTACGCCCCGTCGTGTCGTGTGCCTCGGTTGCAGCATCACCCGAGGCCAGGTCAGCGCCGACTACGTCGCGATGCTCGAACATCGCACCGAGGGAGGGCCGTTCGTCTTCACCAACGCGGGAGTCAACGGCGACCTCGCCTACAACGCGCTCCAGCGCCTCGACTCCGTGATCGAGTCACGGCCCGACGTGGTGACCGTGCTCATCGGCACCAACGACGCGAACGCGAGCCTGACCGAGAAGAACACCCGCATGATGACGCGGATGAAGAAGCTGCCGACGCGGCCGACGATCGACTGGTACCGGCAGAACCTCGCTGCCATCGCCGATCGCCTCACCGGCGAGACAGGGGCCAGGGTCGCCCTGCTCTCCCTGCCGACGCTCGGCGAGGAGTTGGACTCCGAATCCGTGCGGCGCTCCGCGCAGTACAGCGCCGTGGTGCGGGAGGTCGCTGAGGCGCGCAGCCTCGCCTACCTGCCGCTGAACGAGCGGCAGACCGCGTACCTGACGGCAGGCGGGCACACGCCGGGCATCCCGTTCCGGGACGGCCGTGCCCTGTCCGCCCGCGCCGCCACCCAGCATTTCGTGCTGCGCCGCTCGTTCGACAGCATCGCCCGCCGCCGTGGCCTACAGCTGACCACGGATCTGGTCCACCAGAACACCAGGGGCGCCACGATGATCGCCGACCTCGTCGCCGAGTTCCTCGGCGCCACCGTCAAGTCGTAGCGCAACGGCCCGTGCTCGCGTCGCGGCCACTGGCGGGCCCGGACGCCCCGCAGCCGGCCGTCGAGCCCGCGCCGGACCGCAGGATCCGTCCGCTCACGATCGCGCTCCGTCGAGTAATCGAGTGGCTCACGACGATCAACGGGCGTGAGAATCACCGCATGCCATCCACGTCCGAAGCGCTGATCGTCCGGCAGGCCACCGACAACGACACCGGGCGGCTGGCCGTGCTGCGCCGCGCGTGGTCGGAGGAGCAGGCCGACGGGCCGCTCGGCGACCTCGACTTCGAAGGGCGATTCGCGCAGTGGTACGAGGAGGAAGCGCCGCGTCGGGTGACCTACCTGGCCGAACTCGACGGCACGCCGGTCGGCATGGTCAACCTCGCCGAGTTCCGTCGGATGCCGAGGCCGGGCCTGCCGGCGTCGCACTGGTGTTACCTGGGCAACGCGTTTGTCCTTGCCGCGCAACGCAACCACGGCATCGGCACCGCCCTGCTCGACGCCGCCATCGGTCACGCCCGCGACCTTGGCGCGGCGCGGATCGTGCTGTCGCCCAGCGATCGCTCGATGCCGTTCTACCAGCGAGCCGGTTTCGGGCCGGCGACCATGCTCATGGCCAAGATCCTGGACTGACGAAAGGACTTCCGAGCAGGCGGCGCGGGAAATCCCTGTCCGCGCGCGGGAGTAGGCCCGGACTCCCGACCGGCGGTGCCGGTGGTCGCCGCGAGTGGGTCACTCGTTCCGCGCGGCGCGGGCCCGCCGCTTGCCCTCGTGCATGGCCTGCACCCGCGCCACCGGAATGGTGTGCCCCTCGGCGACCAGCTCGTCCGGCAGCTCCTGCGGCGCCGGTAGGTGCTCCGCCCACGGATCGCGGTCGCCGAGCAGGCCGGGGGCGGTGCGGATGGTGAAGTCGTTGGGGGAGACGCGGTCCAGGTCCTCCCACGCCAGCGGGAACGACACCCTGGCGCTCGGCCGGATGCGCGGGCTGTAGGCGGCAACCACGGTCGCACCGTGCGCGCGGGTGGAGTCGAGGAAGACCTTGCCGTGCCGGTCGTCCAGGATGAACGCCGTCGTCGCCAGCTCGGGGTCCAGGCGTTCGGCCCTGGCGGCCAGTGCCCGCGTCGCGGCGGCCACGTCGTCCGCGTGCCCGGACACCGGCACGAACACGTGCACACCCTTGGAGCCGCTGGTCTTCACCGCGCCGGTGAGCCCGGCGTCCGCCAGTGCCCGCCGCACCAGCTTCGCCGCGCCGACGACGACGTCGAACCCCGCGCCCTCCGGCGGATCGAGGTCGAGCACCAGGTACGTGGGCCGGTCCAGTTGTCCCGCGAGCCCCAGCGTCACGTGGTACTCCACCGCGCGCTGGTTGGCGAACCACAGCAGCGTTCGGCGGTCGTCGCACAGCGCGTAGGTGATCTCCCGCTTGGACCGCTCCGCCCACACCTGCGTCGTGCTGACGAAGTCCGGCGTGTACTTGGGCAGGTTCTTCTGCATGAACGGTTCCTGCCCCGGCCGCACCCGGACCACAGACAGCGGCCTGCCCCGCAACACGGGAAGAATCCGGTCGCGCACGGCGTCGAGGTAGTCGACCAGGTCGCGCTTGGTCGCCTCGGCCCCGTCGAACAGCGGCTGGTCGAGGTTGGTCAGCGTCACGCCGTCCCGCTGCTCGTCGCTCATGGTCACACCCTCTCCGCTCGTCGCCGGTAGGGCAAGTGGACCAGCCGTGCGCGCGGTCCGGGTGGCCTCGCGTCACGGCTGGTCCGGCGCTGTCAGGACCTGGCGTTGGTCCAGGCCGCGCTCTCCAGGAAGTGGTTGTCGTAGAGCTCCTGCACGTCGAGCAGGCTCTCTGGCGGCACCTTGCCGTAGGCGATGCGTTCGAGGTGGCGGAAGTACTCGAACCGCTCGACGCCTGGGGTGATGACGATCAGGATGTCGGCGTTCTCGCCCGGTGCGGCGCCGAAGGCGTGCGCCTTGCCCGGCGGCACGATGACCAGGTCGCCGCGTTCGGCGGTGACGATCTCCTCGCCGGACAGGAGCTGGGCGGTGCCGTCGATGACGTAGAACAGCTCGGCGGACTTGGTGTGGTGGTGCGGCGTCGCGCCGTTCGCGCCGTCGAGCAGGGTGACCCGCTGGGTGGACAGCGCTCCACCGGTCGAGCTGCTGTCGGCCAGCAGTCGCATGGTGGTCGGGGCCTGGCCGATCACCTCCGCCTCGGCGGAGCGGACGACAACGGACTCGTCGAAGTTCGGCACGATCAGCGACATCGGAGTTGCTCCTTGTGTTGGGATTGTTCTTGTCCGGCAGGAAGATACGACCTCAGGCGACCGGCTGCGGTGACCGAACCCTGGAGCCGCTGAGCAGAAGCAGCGCGGTGAACGCGATCACGGCCGCGGTGGCTCCGTGCACCCCGAACGCGGTGGCGGTCGATCCTCCCGAGGACAGCACCGTGGTCATGTCGCCGATGGGGGTGACGGCCTGGGCCAGCATGATCCAGCCGAGGACGCGGCGGTTGCCCACCACCACGATGACGAGGATCGTGAGGCCGGACACGACGTCCCGAATTCCCTTGAGGGCAAGGAATCCGTCGCCCTGCCCGTGCGGCCAGCTCGGCAGGCCGAAGCTCGACGCCGTCGTCTCGGGGAGCAGCAGGTAGTTCGCGCCGACGTAGATGATGAAGAGGGCGCCGAGGACGGCGAGCACGGTGCCGATGGTGGCGCGGGACGGGACCTTCGTGCCGGACATGACGATCTCCTGATGAATGGCCGGGGAGAGCGGGCTTGGCGTGCTCTCTGGTGTGGAACAGAGCTTGGGTCCACGGCCTTGGAGTCGACTTGGAGCCGGACTTGGAGTTGGAGCTGGCACGGGGGCCGGGCTTGGCGTCGGGCTTGGAGCCGGACTCGGCGTCGGAACCGGAACCGGAACCGGAACCGGAGTCGGCGTTGGAACCGGAACGAGGGTCGGACTCGGGGTGCGGGCGGTCAGTGCTCCGCGGCGATGGCCCGTTCCACGACGTCGAAACCCTCGTCCAGCAGCGCGTCCGGGATCACCAGCGGCGGCAGGAAGCGCAGCACGTTTCCGTATGTGCCGGCGGTCAGCACGATCACGCCCTCGGCGTGGCAGGCCTTGGCGATCCGCGCGGTGCGGGCGGCGTCGGGCGCGCCGGTGTCCGGGGACACCAGTTCGACGGCCAGCATCGCGCCGCGTCCGCGCACGTCCCCGATCTCGGGGTGCCGCCGGGCCAGCGCGGTCAGGCGGGGGAGCACGCGCTGTTCGATGCGCCGCGCCGCGCCGGCCAGGTCGCGGTCGCGCATCAGGGCGATCGCGGCCAGCGCCGCGGCGCAGGCGACCGGGTTGCCGCCGTAAGTGCCGCCGAGCCCGCCGGGGTGGATGGCGTCCAGCAGCTCGGCGCGGCCGGTCACCCCGCCGAGCGGCAGGCCGGCCGCGATGCCCTTGGCGGTGGCCACCAGGTCGGGCACCACGCCTTCGTGCTCGCTGGCGAACCACGCCCCGGTGCGGCAGAAGCCCGTCTGCACCTCGTCGGCGATCAACAGCACGCCACGGTCGGCGCACCAGGCGGCCAGGGTGGGCAGGAATCCTTCCGCCGGCACGACGAAGCCGCCCTCGCCCTGGATCGGCTCGATCAGGACGGCGGCCGTCTGATCCGCGCCGACCTGCGACTGAATGTGGTCGATCGCGCGCCGCGCGGCCGCCTCGCCGGTCAGGCCGGCCGGGTCGCGGAAGGGGTAGGACATCGGCGCCCGGTAGACCTCGCCGGCGAACGGGCCGAACCGGTGCTTGTACGGCATGTTCTTCGCCGTCAACGCCATCGCCAGGTTGGTGCGGCCGTGGTAGGCGTGGTCGAAGGCCACGACCGCGGCCCTGCCGGTGACGTGCCTGGCGATCTTGACGGCGTTCTCCACCGCCTCCGCCCCCGAGTTGACCAGCATGGACCGCTTCTCGTGGTCGCCGGGGGTCAGCGCGTTCAGTTCCTCGCACACCCGCACGTAGCCCTCGTACGGGTTCACCATGAAGCAGGTGTGCGTGAACCGCGCCGCCTGCGCGGCCACCGCGTCGGCCACCTGCGGAGCAGCCGCGCCGACGCTGGTCACCGCGATCCCCGCGCCGAGGTCGATCAGCGCGTTGCCGTCCACGTCGTGCAGCAGGCCGTCCTCGGCCCGCTCCACGTACACCGGCAGGACGCTGCTCACCCCGCTGGCCACCGCCGAGGCCCGCCGCCGCTGCCACTCCAGCGAGCGCGGCCCAGGGATGTCGGTGACCAGTCGCCGTCCGATGTTCTCGCTCATCGGCCAAGCGTCGCCCCGACCTGGCCCCTCCGCAGTGTCGGATTCGGCTAGGTTCGGCGCGATGACGCACCATTTCGTCGAGGTGACAGCGTGGCGATGACGCTGCGGGCGCTGCTCGCCGACCCAGCGATGGGCCTCGTCGCGCATTTCGGCGGCGAGGTGACCGACCGGCCGGTGAGCTGGGTGCACGGCAGCGAGCTGCTGGACCCGACGCCGTTCCTGACCGGCGGCGAGCTGCTGCTGACCACCGGGCTGTGCCTGCCGGCCGAGGACGCGGGCGAGTGCCGGGCGTTCGTCCGTCGGCTGGCCGACGCCGACGTCGCCGGGCTCGGGTTCGGCGTCGGGCTCAGCCACGCGCGGGTGCCGGCCGTGCTCGCGGACGCCGCAACCGAGGCCGGGCTGCCGCTGATCGAGGTGCCGAGGCAGACGCCGTTCATCGCGATCAGCAAGGCCGTGTCGATGGCGGTGGCGGCCGAGCAGTACGCGGCGCTGGTCCGCACCAGCCAGGCCCAACGCGAGCTGGCCCGCGCGGCGGTGACCGGGCCGGGGCCGGCCGGCGTGGTGCGCCGCCTCGCGCACCTCGTCGACGGCTGGGTGCTGCTGCTGGACGCGGCGGGACAGGTGATCCACGCCGAGCCGTCCCGCGCGGCCGACCGGCTGCCGGAGCTGCGCCCCGAGGTGGACCGCCTGCGCCGGCAGGGTGGCCCGGCCAGCACCGCGTTCGCCTGCGCCGACGCGCACGTCTGGGCGCAGACCCTCGGCAACGGGGCCCGCTGGGTGCTGGCGGTCGGCCGACCCCTGACGGCGCCGCAGGCCGACCAGCACCTGGTGCACACGGCCGCCGCGCTGCTCACCATGGGGCTGGCGCGGTCGCACGCGGTGCGGGCCGCGCACGCCAGGCTGCACACCGGCCTGTTCCGGTTGCTGCTGGCCGGCCAGACCGAGCTGGTCCGGGAGGCGGCCGGGGACGTGTGGGGGCCGTTGCCCGCGCCGCCGGTGCGGGTGTTCGCCCTGGCCGGCACCGCGTCGGCGCGCCGGGCGGCGCTGGACCTGTTGGACGCGGAGGCCGCGCGGTCCGACGGGCCCGCGCTGGTGGCCACGCTCGACGGGACCGTGCTGGTGCTGGCCGGCGCCGACGGCGCGGCGGCCGACCGGGTGTCCCGGTTGCCGGAGCGGGTCCCGGCGCTGCGGGTCGGCGTGTCCGAGCCCGTCGACTACGGCCGGTTCGCCGAGGGCCACCGGCAGGCCACCCAGGCCGCGGCGGCCGCCGTCCGGCACGACCGGCCGGTCACCGGCTTCGCCGACCTCGCCGGCGCCGGGGTGCTGAGCCTGTTGCCCGCCGACGCGGCGGGCGCGTTCGCCGAGTCGCTGCTGGCCCCGCTGGTCCGGCACGACCGCGAGCACGGCGGCACGCTGCTGGCCAGCCTGCGGGTGTGGCTGGAGCAGCTCGGCCAGTGGGACCCCGCCGCCGCCCGGCTCGGCGTGCACCGGCACACCCTGCGCAACCGGATGCGCAGGGTCGAGCAGCTCACCGGCCGCGGCCTCGACTCGCCAGGGGTGCGCGCCGAACTGTGGCTCGCGCTGCAACTCCTGCCGACCGAGCAGGAGCGGGCCGAGCCAGGGTGAGGCCGAGCCGGGCAGGTCCGAACCAGGCAAGGGCGAACCGGGCAGGTCCGAGCCGGGTCAGTGATCGGCGATGATCGAGCCGAGCCGGTCACCGACCCCGGGATCGGCCAGCCGCAGCACGGTGGCGTAGCCGGCCGCCAACACCAGCACGGCGAGGGTGATCAGCGGGAAGTACTTGAACGGCGCCTCCTGGCCCGGCTGAAGCAGGCTGTAGAGCGGATAGACGAGCGCGGCCGCGCCGAGCAGCGGCAGCAGCAGGTGCCGGACCACGCTGAGCCGATCCCGATCGTGCCGCAGGATGTACACGGGCAGGCCGAGGTTCGCCACCAGGTACACCACGATGATCATGATGGTGCCGAGCGTGGCCAGGTCGCCGAACGCGACCAGCGGCTCCTTGCGCCAGCCGTAGCCGAAGGTGATCGCCAGCGCGACCACGAAGAACACCAGGTAGGCGACCAACGGTGTCTGGCTGCGCCGGGTGACTCGGCCGAGCGCGGCCGGCAGCAGCCGTTCCCGCCCGGCGTTGAACAGCAACCGGGTCTGCGAGTTGGCCGCCGCGATGAGCACGCTGACCGTCGAGGTGAACCCGGCCGCGATCGCCAGCACGCCCAGCGCGCCGCCGACCGACTTGGCGAGATCGACGAACGGGATGTCCGCCTTGGCGATCGCCGAGGTGCTGTCGTCGAAGCCGACGATCGAGGTGTAGGAGATGACCAGGTAGGTGACCGCCATCAACGCGACGCTGGCGAAGATCGCCCTCGGGATGCTGCGCCGTGGGTCGGCGGTCTCCTCGGCCAGCGTCGCCGAGTTCTCCCAGCCGACGAACAGGAAGACCCCGAGCGGGAAGCCGAGGCCGAGTCCCTTGAGGCCGCCGGGAAAGTTCGCCGGGTCGAACGGCCGCAGGTTGATCGACCCGGCGTGCGTGATCAGCAGCGTGACCGAGACGATCGCCAGCACCACCATCTCCACCAGGAAGAACGCCCCGGCGACGCGCGTGGACGCCTTGACCCCGGTGACCATCACCACGAACGCGAACACCACGAAGACCGCCGAGAGGAGCTGCCAGGACACAGTGAGATGCAGGAAGTCCTTGAGCAGCAACGCGGTGATGGCGCCGGTGGCCGCGATGACCCCGGCCAGCGCGATGACGTAACCGACGATCAGCGTGACCGCGGACGCGACGCCGGGGATCGCGCCGAGCGAGCGGCCGATGAAGCTGACGAACGATCCGGTGCTCGGCATCCGCACCGAGAACACCGACAAGGTGTTGCCCAGCAGGAAGATCGCCACGGCGGCGACCAGCACGGTCAGCGGCGAGGCGATGCCGGACACCGCGACGATGCCGGCGAAACTGAAGTAGAAGCTGAACGCTGGCCCGATGTTGGCCATCGTCGAGGTCGCGATGTCCAGCACGCCGAGTTCGCCCCGGCGCAGCCGGTACACCGGGCGGTGGGAGGGCTCACTCGTGGCCTGCCGCGTCGGGTCAGTTGTCATGTGCCGCGCCCTGCCCGTGCGGGGTCGGGGCCGATGTGCGCTGGGTCACCATCGGTCCATGGTCCCGGCATGGCCGGCATTGCGGCCATGCCGATTTGGCCTGTGCGGCCGTCCCGATTCGCCAAGCTGGTGCCAGGATGAGCTGTGGCACGGATCGAGCCGCTGTGTCGGTCAATGATCAACGGCCACGACGAGAGCGCACCGGGCGTTGGCGGGCGAGAACGAGGCCGGCCAGCGTCGTGACCGCCATCGCGGCGATGCCGACCAGCGCTGCGGTGGTGTAGGCGTGGTCGTTCGGGAAGAGATGACCGGTGTCGGTGCCGGTGGCCAGGACCAGGCCGCCTATCGCGCTGCCCAGGGAGTACCCGACGCTGCGGACGACGTAGTTGAAGCTCATCGCGCTCGACGTCTCGCTCTTGGGTGTGACGGCCAGGATGACGCCGGGCATCGCGGCTGAGAAGCTGCCGACGCCGAAGCCAAGCACACCCATCGCGACGAGCAGTTCGGCCAGGTTCGACCGGGCCGCGGCGAAGAGGACGAACCCGCCGCCGACGATGACCGCGCTGCCGGCCAGGAGCACGGGTGCGTCGATCAGCGTCCGAACCCGGGGCGTGAGTTTGCCGGCGACAAACCCCAGCACCGAGAACGGGATGAGGACCAGCCCGGCGACGAAGGTGGTCAGTCCGAAGCCGTAGCCGGCGCTGTGCGGCGTCTGCGCGTACCGCGTGATGAGCGTGAGCAGGAGGTACATGCCGCTCCCGCCAACGAACATGGCGATGTTCGCTCCGGCGACCGCCGGGTGCCGCACCGCCCGGACATCGACCAGGGGCGTCTTGCTGCGCAGCTCGGAGGCGGTCCAGATGCACAGCAGGAGCACGGCGGCGACGGCGAGGACCACCGCCACGGCGAGGTGACGGCTCCACAGACTCCTCTGGCCGACCAGGAACAGGACGAGGAACAGTCCGCCCGCCAGAGCGAGCGCGCCCGCCACGTTCACGTGAGCGGAGCGGCCTTCGGGAGCCGAGGGCATGGAACGCCAAGCGATCAGGAAGGCGACAGCGGTGACGAACAGACCGAAGCCGTAGGCGGCCTGCACGCCGCCGATCTCGGCGAGCAGTGCGGTGAGCGGGTAGCCGACGCCGGCGCCGATGATCGAGACCACCGAGATCAGGGCGATCGTCGCCGTGCTGCGCTCCTCGGGAAGATGGTCCCGGGCCACGCCCATCATCAGCGCCGTCAGACCGAGCCCGACGCCCTGGGCGGCCCTGCCGATGAGCAAGAACGCGAACGGCAGCGGCAGCACGGTGAGCGCACTGCCGGCGACGACGATCGCCAGCGTGGCGAGGATCGTGGCCCGTCGGTGCGGGCCGGCTCCGAGCCGGCCAAGGACGGGCGTGGCGACGGCGCCGCTCAGTAGTGCGACGGTCAGCGTCCACTGCGCGCTGTCGAGCGAGACGTGGAACGTGGTCGCCACACTGGTGATCAGCGGCGTCCCGAGGCTGGCGACCGCTGCCACGACCAGGGCGATGAACATCAGGGCGGGGACCAGCAGCCGCGCCTCGGAGCGTTCCAGGGTGCGCTCCGTCACCGCTTCTGCCCTTCTCGATCCTGGTTTTCGAGCTCTGCCAGGTGCGCCAGCGCCGGAAGCGCCGCCACCAGGGCCTCGACCTCGTCGTCGGCGAGTTCGTCGATCAGCCGCGCGAACGCATCGACGCCCGCCTGGCGCCGCGTCTGAACGTACGACTCGCCGGCCTCGGCCAGCCACACCAGCGTGACCCGCTTGTCGGACGCGTCGCCCCTCCGCTCGACCAGTCCGGACTCCTCCATCACCCGGACCAGGACGGTCATCGCGGGCTGGGTGACACCCTCGATCGCGGCCAGATCGGTGATGCGTCGCGGGCCGGACCTGTGCAGGGTGGCCAGGGTGGCGGCGGAGGTGATGCTCATATCGCGCGGAAGGCGTCGCACAGCCCTGGTGGCCAGCCCGTAGAGGGCCGACCCGATCGCAGTGGCAGCGCCAGGAGTGGCGGCTTGACGGCTCATGGGTGAAGCATACAAGATTTATATGAATACTCTATGCATCACGCGAAGTCGGACGTGTCCGGCCGAACACGGGAGGTTTCCATGGCCAAGGGCTACTGGGTCAGTGTGTACCGCGCTATCTCCGACCCGGAGAGGCTGGCTGCCTACAACACGTTGGCCGGTCCGGCCGTGCGAGCTGGGGGCGGGCGGCTCCTGTCCCGTGACGGCCGAGTCGTCGCCCGCGAGGCCGGAATCACGCAACGCGTCGTTCTGATCGAGTTCGACAGCTTCGAACAGGCCGTCGCGGCATACGAGAGCGAGGTCTACCAGAAGGCGCTGGTGGCTCTCTCCGACAGCGTCGAGCGCGACTTCCGCATCATCGAAGGCATCGAGTGACCGACGAGCTCAGCCATCGCCTCTGGCGGTGACCCTGTGCGGCTCGTCCGGGCTGGTGGCGCTGAACGGCCTGGCGCGGTGGCGTGAGCTGGCGGCGATCCGACCGCTGCCGGGGCGGTCGCCGATCCACCCGCCGACCGCGCTGCGCTGATCGACCCCGCCGAGCAGCGAATGAAACTGGAGCAGGTGATCGGCGTCGATCGGACGCTGCTCAGCGAGCTACAGGCGGCGATCCCGGTGCTCGGGCCGCTGATCGCCGCCGCTGCCGTCTTCCTACCCAGATGACGCCTGCCAGAACGCCAGCTCGTGCACGGCCGCGGCCGTCACAAAAGCGCGAATGAGGCGAATTGCGAACTCTTAGACAAGGGGGCGCGGTAAATGATCTACTCAGATCAACGTTGGCGTGGACTTGGATAGCGCCGCCATTCGAGTCCACGCGCGCGACTCGTGCTTTGTGTTCACAGTAGAACTTTGCCCTCCCTGTGAAAAACACGTCTGTGTGCAGGTCGCCTTGGCATTGCGCAATCAGGGTGATCGGAGTCCATTCCATCGCCACCGTCAGTAGCGCCGAGTATGTTAGCCCCTTTCTGTCGGGCGCCGGTGATCGCCCGCTGCCGGACTGGGCCAGGTCAACGTGGCCGAGCGTCTCGTCGCACGTCACACCGCCGAGCCCGGGCAATATCAACATCAAAGGCGGCCAGGAATCTGCCTGGCTTGCCAGGATCGCGTGCATGTCAATCGCGCCGCAATAGGCCATTGGTGTCGGGTTTGCGTGTTCAGTATTATTCACTCGTTCGTGGAACCTGATTTATGTAATCCTGATAGGCGCATATCGCCGGCTTGCCGACAACGGCGCAACCCATGGCCAAAACCATCGTTGGCGCTTGGTCGAGGAATGGCCGGTCGAGGGCACTGACGTGGTCTGCCGTGTCAAGTCCGGGCCTCCGGCCCGCCGGGACAGGCCACGCCCTAGCAGGGAGGGATCTCCCGTGATTCGCATCGAGACACGCACGGCCGCCCGCAGTCGGCGCGGATGGCGTCGACTGGTGGCGGCCCTGGCGGCTGCGGCCGTGAGCACAGCCGGTCTGATCGGATTGGCCGCGCCGGCACACGCGGCTGGTGGCCCGTTCGCGTATGCCAGCAACGGCAACGACAACACCGTGTCGGTGATCGACGCGAGCACCGGCACGGTGGTGGGCACAATCGGCGGGTTCAACAACCCGCAGCACGTGGCCGCCGCCCCGAACGGGGCCGGAATCTTCGTGACCAACCTGTACGGCACCACCGTGTCAGTGATCAACACCGCGAGCAACACCGTCACCGCGAACATCCCCGTGGGCAGCAGCCCCTACGGGATCGGCTTCAACCCCTCGGGCAGCCGCGCGTTCGCCACCGGCTACGGCGGCAGCGGTGGCCAGGTCTCGGTGATCGACACCGGCAGTGACACCGTCATCGCCACCGTGACCGGGTTTTCCCGTCCGTCCGGGGTGGCCACCGATGCCTCCGGCCGGTGGCTGTACGTCTCGGACTACGACCACAACGACGTCGCGTTGGTCGACACCACCAGCAATGCGATCACCGCGACCGTCCCGGTAGGCACCAACCCGTACGCCATGACGGCCAACCCGGCCGGGGGCTTCGTGTACGCAGCCAACCGCAACACCAACACCGTCTCGGTGATCAGCACCGCCACCAACACCGTCACCGCGACCATCCCGGTCGGCGCCGGCCCCACCTTCCTGGCCACCAACCACTCCGGCTCCCGGCTGTACGTCATGGGCCCCAACGGCGTGGATGTGGTGGACACCGCCAGCAACACCGTAGTCACGACGGTGTCGACCGGCCTGAACGGCCCGGACGGGCTGTCGGTCGACCCGTCCGGCACCTTCTACTACGTCACCAACTTCTACGGCAACAACGCCACCGTCGTGGACGCCGCCAGCAACACCGTCACCGGCAGCATCACCCTCGGCCGCAACCCGCAGGGCGTGGCCTTCGCCCCGGGCCTGCCGACCGTGACCGGCCTGAATCCCAACCACGGACCGTTCGCCGGCGCCACCACCGTCACCATCACCGGCACCGGTCTCGCCGGCGCCACCGCTGTCCACTTCGGCGGTGCCGCCGCCTCGGCCTTCACCGTCAACGGGGACACGTCGATCACCGCGACGGCACCGGCCGGATCCGGGATCGTGGACGTCACGGTCACCACACCGACCGGCACCAGTGCCACCTCGGCGGCAGACCGGTACACCTACGACGCCGCCGACCTCTCGGCCGCCCTGAGTTCCGCCCCGGCCTCGACGATCGTCTCCACCGCCACGGCGGCGCTGGGCAGCTACACCCGCTACACGTTCACCGTCACCAACCACGGCCCGACGATCGCGGCATCCGACGTGACCGCCACCCTGCGGATCACCAACGCCGCCGCCCCCGGAAACCTCCTCTGGACGACGTCGAGCCAGGGCAGTTGCAGCTTCGCCGGCGGAGGCATCTCGTGCAGCCTTGGCACCCTCGCCGTGGGAGCCAGCGCCACGATGACCCTGCTGATCGAACCGGAAGGACTCGGGACCCTCAACACCACCGGCAGTGTGTCCTCGCCGTCGCCGGACCCGAACACGGCCAACAACACCGCCACGTCCAACAACACCGTGACCAACGCCAACTTCTGCAACGCCACCGGCACGACCGGAAACGACACCATCATCGCCGGATTCGGCCCGGCGCTGAGGGCCACGAGAGTGTGCGGGCTGGGCGGCAACGACACCCTCGGCTCGTTCATCACTGGCGTCGTCCGGATCTACGTCGGCTCCGGCACCGACAGAGTCCGGATCGCCCTCAGCGGCGGCAACATCGTCTTCGGCGGCTTCGGAGCCGACAACATCGCCTTCCGCGGCAGCGGCAACGGTGTCGTCTTCGCCGGGGACTTCCTCTATCCCGGAGCCAAACCCGACACCATCGACGGCGGATCGACCAGCTTCAACAACACCTGCTACGTCACCCACGCCGACACCGTCACCAACTGCACCACCGTGATCGTGAAATAGACCCACCCGCACGCCTGCGACGGCCCGTCGAAGGCGCGAAGTCCGGACCAGTCTTCGTAATCAGACCGGTCCGGACCAGGGTGTATCTCCTGATTTCGGGTTGTCGGCGCGCAGTTGGGCCAACGCGGTGGCCGGTGATCGGGCCGAGCAGCGTGGACGCGCGGGCCCCGGGGTGGTCCAGATCGGGCAGCAGTCGGCCGCGTGCCGGCGCTCACCCGGCCGGCGGCCGCCGGTCCCGCGCCGGGCGCGCTGTGGCCGGGACCACCTTGCCGGTGACGAGCCGGTCGAGCCCGACCGTCACCTCGTCACCGGACCTGCGGCGAACCACGGCGTGGCCGTCCGGGCCATCGGTCCACGCCAGCAGTTCGCCGACCACGTCGGTCAGGCTCTCGCCGTACGGGCCGTGCTCCTGCGGGGTCAGCCGGTAGCGCAGCACGACCCGCGAACCAACGTCGCGCACGCCAACGCGGACGCGGCCCTCCGGTGCTCTGCCGTCCACTCGACGCCCCTTCGCCCGGTTCCTCGTCGCCACGCGCGATCCTAGGCGGACACCCGGACCGCCCGCCTAGGCGAGCTCACCGCAGCGAGCGGAAGAACGTGCGCACGTCCTCTACCAGCAGCTCCGGCTGCTCCATGGACAGGAACGCGCCGCCGCGCTCCAGTTCGGTCCAGTGCGTGATGTTGTGGTCGCGGTCGGCGAAGCGCCGGACGGTGATGTCGGTCGGCGTGGCCACCGCGACGCCGGTGGGGACGGTGCCGGGATCCTTGGGACCCCAGCCGTTCACGTCGTGGGCGTTCTCGTAGTAGAGGTGGGCGGCGGAGCCCGCGGTGCCGGTGAACCAGTAGAGGCTCACGGTGGTGAGGATGTGGTCGCGGTCCACGGCGTCCTCGGGCAGCTCGGCGCCGGTGTCGGTCCACTCCTTGAACTTCTCCACGATCCAGGCCAGCTGCCCGACGGGGGAGTCGTGCAGGCCGTACGCCACGGTCTGCGGCCGGGTCGACTGGATCTGGGCGAAGCCCATCATGTCGTCGCGGAAGTTCTGGAGCCTGGCCAGGCGCTCCTGCTCGACCTCGGTGAGGCCGGCGAACTCGGCCGGGTCGCCGGAGGGGAAGGCGAGCAGCGCGTTCACGTGGATGCCGAGGACGTGCGCGGTGTCCTGGCGGCCGAGGTCGGCGGCGATGAACGCGCCGCCGCCCGCGCCCTGCACGCCGTAGCTCGCGTACCCGAGCCGCTCCATCAGCGTGGCGAACGCCCCCGCGGTGCGGCCGTAGGTCCAGCCGGCCTCGCGGATCGGGCCGGAGAACGCGATGCCGGGCAGCGACGGCACCACCACGTGGAACGCGTCGGCCGGGTCGGCCGGGTTGGTCAGCGGCTCGATCAGGTCGAGGAACGCCACGACCGACGTCGGCCACTCGTGCAGGAGCAGCAGCGGGGTCGCGTCGGCGTGCGGGGAGCGCACGTGCAGGAAGTGGATGTCCTGGCCGTCGATCTCGGTGGTGAACTGCGGGAACTCGTTGAGCCGCGCCTCGGCCCCGCGCCAGTCGTAGCCGTCGGCCCAGTAGTCGGCCAGCCCCTTCAGGTAGGCCACCGGCACGCCCCGGCTCCAGCCCGCGCCGGGGATGTCGCCGCTCCAGCGGGTGCGGGCGATGCGGTCGCGGAGGTCGTCGAGGTCGGCCTGCGGAATGTCGATCCGGAAGGGACGGATCTCGGGGTTCGTCATGGGTTGAAGTGTTGTCCCGCGACCGGGCCGGCAGACAGATGTCGATGTCCTCGGCCGACGATGACAAACATCATCGTCGATTGTGGACATCCGCATCTACAGCGGACACCTGTGGACATTCGAGAATGGGGGCTCTGCCGGAACGTGATCGCCCGACTACCGGGAAGTGAGGAACGCACCCGTTCATGACCGCGTCGTTTGCCCTGGTCAGCCTGCCGCGAATACCGTCACACGCGTCGACGGCCGACGGGTGTCTTGCACGGGTGAGGGCCACACTGGACGAGCAGCAGCAGTCGAGCCGGGTGTTCGCCCTGGCCCTCGCGTCGGTCGTCACGAGCAGCTCCCTCATCGTCACGATCGGCGTCGCCAGGATCGCGCTGACCGACGCGAGGCACGCGCCGCTCGCCGTCGCCGCCACCGTGGCGTACCTGCCCTTCCACCTCGCGCACGTGCGGCGCGCCGCGCACGGCAGCCGGCCGCGCTCCGCGCCATGGACCCTGGCGGCGATGGCCGTGGTGATCGGCGCGGTCCTGCCGGTCGTCGGCATCCAGTGGGTCACCTCCCTCTACCCGCTGGCCGCGTCCGTCCTGCTCGTGCTGCGCAGGCCATGGGCGGTGCCGTTCTTCGTGCTGCTGGTGGTCACGCCGGTGCCGGTCGCCTACCTGGCCGGCGTGCCGTCGTGGGCGGTGTTCTTCGGCGTCTGGGTGCTGCTCAACGGCATCCTGCTCGCCGTCCCGGTGTGGCTCATGGCGGCGACGCGCGAGCTGCGGGCCGGCCGCGCGCTGCTCGCCGACGAGGCGGTGGCCAGGGAGCGGTTGCGCATCGACGGCGAGCTGCGCGCGACGCTGGGCACCGCGCTGGACACCATTGTCGCCACAGGAGAACAGGCCGGCGCGCTGGTCGACACCGACCCCGACGAGGCGGCCGACCGGCTGCGCGTGGTGGTCGGCGCGGCCAGGACCACGCTGGGCGACGCGCGTCGCATGGTCGCCGGGTTCCAACGCACCCCGCTGCTGGCCGAACTGGACACGGCCGTGACCCTGTTGCGCGCCACCGGAATCGACGCGCGACTCGTGCCGCCGGTCGACGCGTTCCCCGAGCACGTCCGCGAGCCGCTGCTGGCGGACCTGCGGGCCGAGGTGGCCCGGCTGCTCCAGGCGGATTCGGTGCGGCACTGCGTGATCACGGTGACCTGCCGCCCAGGCGGCGTCGACGTGGAGCTCCGTTCCGACGAGGCTGGCCAGCAGGTCCGGCGGGTGATCGCCGCGTGAGGAGCCAACGCCCCGCGCCGGCTGGCCTCGCCACGCCGACCGCGAACCAGGCGCGGTGGCTGCTGATCGCCATCCACCTGCCGATGATCGCCGTGCCGATCTGCTACACGGGCCTGAGCGCCGGTGCCGGTCCCGCGCCGAGCCACCCGGCCGTGCCGATCCTGCTCGGCATTCCGTTGGTGGCGCTGCAACTGCGGCACAGCCTCGCCGCGGCGCGGTCAGCCCGGCCGAGGGGCTGGCCGGGCACGTTGCTCGCCGTTGCGGCCCTGACCTACCTGCCGATGTGGCTGCTCGGCTGGTGGAGCCCGTGGCTGTCCGCGACCTGGTTCGCGCTGGCGTCCGTGTTGATGCTGCTGCGCGGGTGGCCGAGGATCGCGCTGTCCGTTGGAATCCTGGTGTCCGACATCGCGATCCAGCTCGCCGGCGTTCCGCCGGGCTCCGTCTGGAACCTCGTCTACGGCGTCTTCTACGGCGCGTGTTCCGCCGTGCCGCCGATGATCCTGTACTGCGCGGCGCGGCTGGTGCGGGTGCTGACCGAGCTGCACGCGACCAGGGCGGAGCTGGCCGAACTGGCCGTCGGGCGGGAGCGGCTGCGGGTGTCGCGGGACCTGCACGACCTGCTCGGCCAGAGCCTGTCCGCGGTGTCGCTCAAGGGAGATCTCGCGCTGCGCCTGCTGGCCAGGGATCCGCGCGCCGCGCGGGCCGAGGTCGCGGAGCTCACCGCCCTGGCCCGCGACACCCTGCACGGGATGCGCGCCGTCACGCACGACGAGCACGCCGTGTCGCTGTCCGTCGAGGCCGACGGCGCCGTCGCGCTGCTCGCCGCCGCCGGCGTCGACACCACGATCGACGTGCGCCTGCCGGGACTCGCCGAGCCGGGGCAGCGGCTGTTCGCGTGGGCGGTCCGCGAGGGTGTCACCAACATCCTTCGGCACAGCGACGCGACCAGGTGCTCGATCACCGCCACGAGCCGGGATGGCCTGGCACGACTGGACATCGTCAACGACGGGGTGCGGGACGCGGCGGCCACCGGCGACGGCACCGGCCTGCGCGGGCTCGCCGCCCGCGCCGCCGCGCTGTCCGGAACCGCGACGGCACAGCGCACTCCCGACGGCGGCTTCCGGCTAGCCGTCGAGATTCCAGAGGAGCCAACATGATTCGCGTGCTGATCGCCGAGGACATGCACCTGATCCGCACCGCGCTGGCCGCCCTGCTCCGGCTGGAGGACGACATCGAGGTCGTCGCGGAACTCGACCGGGGCGACCAGATCCTGGACACCGCGCTGCGCGTCCGCCCGGATGTCGCCGTCCTGGACATCGACCTGCCCGGCATGGACGGCCTGACCGCCGCCGCGCAGCTGCACGAGCGGCTGCCGGAGTGCCGCGCGCTGATGCTGACCGGCCTCAGCCAGCCGGGCAACCTGTTGCGGGCGCTCAAGGTGCACGTGCGCGGCTTCATCGTCAAGGACGCGCCGGGCGACGCGCTGGCCGCCGGCATCCGCCGCGTCGCGGCCGGCGAGCGGGTCATCGACCCGGAACTGGTCGCCGCCGCGCTGGAGACCGGCAGCAGCCCGTTGACCGCCCGCGAGTCCGATGTGTTGCGCTCGGCCGAGACCGGCATCCCGACGGAGCAGATCGCCAGTCAGCTGTCGCTGTCGCCGGCGACCGTGCGCAACTACCTGTCCAACGCGATCAGCAAGGTCGGCGCGCGCAACCGCATCGACGCGATCCGCATCGCCCGCCAGGCTGGCTGGCTGTGACCGCTGTCGGGGTTGGTGGAGTTAGGTCCACCATGGATTGGGGAGCGAGGGTGATCGTGTTCGCCTCGGCCCGCTCGTAGCGTGTTAGACATGAGCAACCACAACGAAATCAAGCAGTCCCGTCGCGGCGGCGCGGGTGGCGTCGCGCTGTCCGTGCTGCTGTGGACGACACTGGTCGTCAGCGGCGCGGTCAACGCGGCGGGCTCCCTGGCGGGGATCAGCTACTCGATGCGCATGTGGGCGGGCGGCCTGACCTTGCTGTGCATCACGCTGCTGATCGTCTCCTACGTGGGTCGCCGATCCCGCTGACGGCGGCTCACGAGCCGACAGCGGCTCACGGGCTGACGGCAAGCACCAGGAACGCGCCGAGCAGCGAGAGGTGCACGCCCGCCTGCAACAGCGTCGCCCGCCCCGGGACGACGGTGAGCGTGCCGACCACGACCGTCAGCGCGAGCAACACCATGTGGGTCGCGCCGAGGCCGAGCACGAGCGGGCCGGTCAGCCAGATCGACGCGAGCGCGATCGACGGGATGGTGAGCCCGATGCTCGCCATGGCCGACCCGAGCGCGAGGTTCAGGCTGGTCTGCACCCGGTCCCGGCGCGCGGCCCTGCTCGCGGCGAGCGTCTCCGGCAGCAGGACCAGCAACGCGATGACGATGCCGACGACCGAGGCCGGCAGCCCCGCGGCGGCGACGCCAGCCTCGATCGCGGGCGACACGGCCTTCGCGTCGCCGACCACCGCGACCAGGGCGACCAGCAGCAGCACCAGGCTGATCACGGTGGTTCGCTTGCTCGGCGGGGCGGCGTGGTGGTCCTCGGTCAGCGGGCTGCCGTCCTGGGCGACCGGCAGGAAGTAGTCCCGGTGTCGCACGGTCTGCACGGCCACGAACAACCCGTAGAGCGCCAGCGAGGCGATCGCCGCGAACACCAGCTGGGTCGTGGAGAACTCCGGGCCGGGCTTGGTGGTGGTGAAGGTCGGCAGCACCAGGCTCAGCGTCGCCAGGGTGGCCACGGTGGCCAGCGCGGTGCCGGTGCCCTCGGCGTTGAACACCGCGACCCGCCGTCGGATCGCGGCCACCAGCAGCGAGAGCCCGACGATCCCGTTGCAGCTGATCATCACGGCCGCGAACACGGTGTCCCTGGCCAGCGCCGACGCTTTGGGGCCGCCGCCGGACATCATGGTGAGGATCAGCGCGACCTCGATCACGGTCACGGCGACGGCGAGCACCAGCGACCCGAACGGCTCGCCGACGCGGTGCGCGACCACCTCGGCGTGGTGCACGGCGGCGAGCACGGCCGCGCCGAGGCACACCGCGGCCAGCGTGACGAGCGGCCAGGGCAGCGTCCGGCCCCAGGTGAACGCGAGCACGACGATCGCGGCGGCGGGCGCGGCCACCGTCCACTTTGGCAGGGCACTCGATGTGGACACACGCTCACGCTGCCAGACGAATGCGCTCCCCGCTCACTGCGCCGCGCCCCTCGATCGTGCGAGAACGCCAACGCCGAACACACCGCGGTTGCGGAAGCTGGCTCCGCCCCGATGACGCGTGCGCGGAGTATGTCCAGAACCGTGGGTCCGACTGGGCCGGTCGAGGCCCCGGCCGCGTCCGACCCGGTCGGGCCCAGCGGTACTCGGTGACCTGGCCGCCGGTCAGGGCGCGCCCGTGCCGTGCAGCGCCCTGGCGAAGGTGTCGAGCGCGATCGGGTAGGCGCGTTCGGTCGGCGTGGCGTACCCGACGATGACGCCCTGCGGATGGTCGCCCTGCTCGTGCCAGTGCGGACCGAGGTGCCCGACGATCAGGCCGCGCGCCGCCGCCCTCGCCAGCACCTCCCGCTCGGTAGGGCCGCCGTCGGGCAGGCTGATCAGCGCGTGCAGGCCGGCGGCGATGCCGTGCACGGCGAACGACGGCTCCGGCTGCCCCGGCCGGGGCGCGAGGCGGGCCATCAGCAGGTCGCGGCGCTGCCGATAGCGCAGCCGGCAGGCGCGGACGTGCCGGTCGTAGCCGTGGCTGGTGATCAGGTCCGCCAGGGTCAACTGGCCGATGGACTCGGTCTGCGCGTCCAGGTACCGCTTGGCCTCCGCCACCGGCGCGACCAGCCGGGCCGGCAGCACCAGCCAGGCGAGGCGCAGCGCCGGCCCCAGCGTCTTGGAGGCGCTGCCGACGTAGGCCACGTGGTCCGGCGCCATGCCCTGCACCGCGCCGACCGGGCGCCGGTCGTAGCGGAACTCGCCGTCGTAGTCGTCCTCGATGACCAGCCCGCCGCAGGACCTCGCCCACGCGGTCAGCGCGTGCCGGCGCGCCGGATCCAGCGTCACGCCGGTCGGGTACTGGTGGGCCGGGGTCACCACGACCGCCCCGGCCCCGCTGCCCGGCAGCAGGTCGGCGCGCGCGCCGCGCTCGTCGACCGGCAGCGGCACGACGGCGAGCCCGGCCCTGCGGACGACCTCGCGGTGGTCGGCGAGGCCGGGATCCTCCATCGCCATCACGGGTGTCCCCGCAGCGGCGAGGACCCTGGCCAGCAGGCCGAGCGCCTGCACGTAGCCCGAGGTGATCACGATCCGCTCCGGCTCGGCCAGCACGCCCCTGGCGCGGCCGAGGTACTCGGCCAGCGCGGTGCGCAGTTCGAGCCGGCCGCGCGGATCCCCGTAGCCGTGCGCCTCGGCCGGCGCGGCGAGCAGCGCGCGGCGGGTCGACCGCAGCCAGGCCGCCGTCGGGAACGAGCCGAGGTCGGGGCTGCCGGGCAGCAGGTCGTGCCGGGGCCCGGCGGCGCGGTGGGGCGGTGGCGACGCGGTCGGCCGAGGGCAGGCCAGCCGCGCGACCTCGGTGCCCGCGCCGGGGCGGGCGACCAGGTAGCCCTCGGCGGCCAGCTGGCCGTAGGCCGCGCTCACGGTGTTCCTGGACAGGCCGACCTCGGCGGCCAGCCTGCGGGTGGCCGGCAGCAGGGCGCCGGGGGCGAGCCTGCCGTCCTGGACCGCATCGCGCAGGGCGCGTTCGAGACCGGCCTGCCGACCGCCCGACAGGTCGAGTTCCAGGTGCAGGTCGACACCGAAATTGGCCCAAAATTCCGACACGAAATCGGAGCTTACCGTGGGGCCAGTCCACGCCTAACGTCGTCGCCATGAGCACCGAGAACCGCACCGCAGAGACCGTCGTCCCGCCCGTCCGGCTGGCCGTCGGCGAACTCGCCCCGCACATCAACAAGGCCATGGGCACCCTGGACGCCGCCTCCCGCAAGACGACCCTGGAGTCCTCGCTGCTGGAGCTCGTCCGCGCCCGCGCCTCGCAGCTCAACGGCTGCGCCTACTGCGTCGACACGCACTCGAGGGACGCCAGGGAGGCCGGCGAGCACGAGCGCCGCCTGTACGCGCTGCCGGTCTGGCGCGAGACGCCCTTCTTCACCGCCCGCGAGCGCGCCGCGCTGGCGCTGACCGAGGCCGGCACCCGGCTGTCCGACGGACCGGTCAGCGACGAGGTGTTCGACGCGGCGGCCGCGCAGTTCAACGAGAAGGAACTCGCCGAGCTGATCTGGACCATCACCGTGATCAACGCGTGGAACCGCCTCGGCGCCATCGCCCGCCCCTGGCCGCTGGCCGAGCTGGACTGACCACCACCTGTGGCCCGCGCCCTCCCGCGCCACAACCCCGAGCCGTACCAGCAAGGAATGAGCAGCATGAGCATCGCGAACGACCTGCGCCGACACGTCCGGGGGCGGGTGCAGGTGGCCGGGGACGCCGGTTTCGAGCAGGCCGGACGGCCGTGGAACCTGGCCGTCGAGCAGCCGGTGCTCGCGGTGGTCGAGGCCGCCGACACCCACGACGTGGCCGCCCTGGTCCGCTACGCGGGCGGGGCCGGGCTGACGGTGGCCACCCAGCCGAGCGGCCACGGCGCGTCCGGTGACGTGGCCGGCGTGATCCTGCTGCGGACCGGGCGCCTCGACGAGCTGGCCGTGCGGCCGGAGCAGCGCGTGGCCAGGGTCGGCGCTGGCGTGCGCTGGGGCAGGGCGCAGGCCGAGGCCGGTCGGCACGGCCTGACCGGGCTGGCCGGCAGCTCGCCGGAGGTCAGCGTGGTCGGCTACACCCTCGGCGGCGGCCTGAGCTGGTTCGGCCGCAAGCACGGCTTCGCCGCGGGCGGTGTGCGGGCGTTCGAGGTCGTCGACGCGGACGGAACCCAGGCGACGATCACCGAGGAGACCGACCACGAGCTGTTCTGGGCGCTGCGGGGCGGCGGCGGCGACTTCGCCGTGGTGACCGCCCTGGAGTACGACCTGCACCCGGCGCCCCAGCTGTTCGGCGGGCGGATGGTGTGGCCGGCAGAGCGCGCGCCTCAGCTGCTCGAGACGTTCCGGGAGATCACCGCGCGGGCGCCCGACGAGCTCACCGTCTGGCTGAGCCTGCTTCGACCGGCCGACCGACCGCCGGTGGTGACCGTCGACGCGACCTACCTCGGCGACGAGTCCGACGGCCGGTCGCTGCTGCGCGGCTTCGAGCGCGTCGACGGCCTGCTCGTGGACGGTCGCCGCAGGCTGCGGGTGGCCGAGCTGGGCGAGATCACCTCGGACCCGACCGACCCCGGCGCCAGCGTGTTCCGCGCCGAACTCCTCACCGACCTCGACGACACCGCGGCGAAGACGCTGCTCGCCGCGCCCATCGATCCGTTGGTGGGTATGCAGCTCCGGCACCTCGGCGGCAGGCTGGCGCGGCCGTCCGAGACCCCGGCCGGGCACCTGGCCGAGCCCTACCTGCTGTCCATGGTCGGCATTCCAACGACCCCGCCGGTCGAGCTGGCCGTGCGCGCCAGGCAGCGCGAGATCGTCGCCGCGCTCGGCCCGTATGTCAGCGGCCGCAAGCCCTTCACCCAACTGGCGCCGGAGGAACCCGCCGCGCTCGCGTTCCCCGAGGACACCCTGGACGGGCTGCGCGCGATCAAGCAGCGGCGCGACCCGCGCGGGGTGCTCCGGAGCAACCACCCCGTCAACCCGATCGGCCTACCATGACCGGGACTGTGATCCGCCCGTGCCAAGGAAGGTAGCCCCGTGACCACGCTTGTCGATCGACCGAACACCGCCCTGCTCATCGTCGACGTGCAGAACGGCGTGGTGGGGCAGGCGATCAACCGGGACACCGTCGTCGCCAACATCGCCACCCTGGTCGACAAGGCCCGTGCCGAGGGCGTGGACCTCGTGTGGGTGCAGCACAACAGCGACGACCTGCCCAAGGACAGCGAGAGCTGGCAGTACGTTCCCGAACTCGTGCGCGCCGACGCGGAGCCGTTGGTACAGAAGCGATACCCCGACGCCTTCGAGGAGACCGACCTTGAGTCGGTGCTCG
Organism: Solihabitans fulvus; assembly: GCF_008386585.1. Lineage (GTDB taxonomy): Bacteria > Actinomycetota > Actinomycetes > Mycobacteriales > Pseudonocardiaceae > Solihabitans > Solihabitans fulvus. The sequence goes on along the minus strand of NZ_VUOB01000001.1, from coordinate 161,168 downwards.
CCGAGCGCGGCATCGGTCGACTGTTCGTCGTTGGCGCGCAGACCGACGAGTGCATCCGCTCGACACTGCACGGCGCGATCGTCCGGGGCTACGACGCGACGCTGGTCGGCGACGCCCACACGACCGACGACCTGTCCTCGTTCGGCGCACCGACACCGGACAAGGTCATCGCCCACACGAACCTGTACTGGCGCTACCACCGCGCCCCCGGCCGAACCGCAGGAACGGTCGACACCGCCGAGGTCGACTTCACCGCAAAACCAGACGCCTGACGCGATCAACGCGGGTCACCCAGCACCCTCGCCGCCCAATCGCGCCGCGCGGGCGGCGAGGTGCCGGCGTTCCGGGCCGCTGGTGGCGCGCTGCGCCGCGTCCCGATAGCTGGCAACGGCGGCGGCCACCTCCCCGGACAGCTCCAGCAGGTGCGCGCGGGTCGCGAGCAACCGGTGGTGCCGCGCCATCCGGCCGTCGGACTCCAGCCCGGCGAGCAGAGCCAGCCCCTCGGCGGGCCCGCGCACCATCGCGACCGCAACCGCGCGGTTGAGCGTCACCATCGGATTCGGCGCCAGGGTCTCCAACAACCCGTACAGGGCAAGGATCTGCGGCCAGTCCGTGCTGTCCACGTCCTCGGCCTCGTCGTGCACCGCGGCGATCGCCGCCTGCAACTGGTACGGCCCGATCGCCCCCGTCGGCAGCGTCGCGCTGATCAGCGCGACGCCCTCGGCGATGCGGTCCCGGTCCCACCTGCTCCGGTCCTGTTCGGCCAGCGGCACCAGGCTGCCGTCCGGCAGCGTGCGCGCGGGCCTGCGGGCGTCGGTGAGCAGCATCAGGGCCAACAGCCCGGAGACCTCGGCCTCGCCGGGCAGCAGCCGCGTCAGCCACCTGGCGAGCCGGATCGCCTCGTCGGACAGCGCGGGCGCGGTCAGGTCGGGGCCGCTGGTAGCCGTGTAGCCCTCGTTGAACACCAGATACAGCACGTGCAGGACCGCGCGCAGCCGCTCGGCCCGGTCCGCCTCGGCCGGCATGGCCAGCGGCTGGCCGCTCGACCTGATGCTGGCCTTGGCGCGGCTGATCCGCTGGGCCATGGTCGCTTCCGGGACGAGGAAGGCCGCGGCGATCTGTGCCGTGCTCAGGCCGCCGACCGCGCGCAGCGTCAACGCGATCTGGCTCGGCCCGGACAGCGCGGGGTGGCAGCACAGGAACAGCAGCGCGAGCGAGTCGTCCCGGTCCGTGGCCGGGTCGGCGTCGGCCGGGCGCCCGAGCAGCTCGGCCTGTGGGGTGGCCGCCGCGATGTGGTCCTCCCTGCGCCGCCGCGACTGCTCGCTGCGCAGCTGGTCGAGCAGCTTGCGGGAGGCGACGGTGATCAGCCAGCCCCTCGGGTTGTCCGGCGTGCCCTCGGTCGGCCACTGGAGCGCGGCCGCGAGCAGCGCCTCCTGCGTGGCGTCCTCGCACGAGTCGAACTGGCCGTGCCGGCGGACCAGCGCGCCGAGGACCTGCGGCGCCAGCTCGCGCAGCAGGTCCTCGACGCGCCGATCCGAGGTCACAGGTCTTCCGACGCGTCGTTCAGGATCGGCCACAGCTCGACCGGCTCCACGTCGGCCCACGGCATGTCCGCCGCGATCTGCTTGGCCCGCTCCTCGCTCTCGCAGTCGAGCAGGTAGAAGCTCGCCATGTACTCCTTGGTCTCCAGGTACGGGCCGTCGGTGATCGCGGGGGAGCCGTCCTTGCGGCGCACCAGCATGGCGTTGACGGCGTCGGCGAGGCCGTACGCGCCGATCAGCTCCCCGGTCTCCTGGTACCTCTTGTTGAACGCGTCCTGCTTGGCGATGGCCGCCGGCCACTCCTCGGCGGGGAACGAGTCCCACTTCTCCTGGTTGCCGTAGATCATCATCAGGTACTTCATGGTGGTCATCCTCTCCGGTTCGCGCCCCGACGGCGCGCTGTCCTGGCAAGTCGGAGCGGCCACCACGTCCTCGACATCCGCCCGAGGGAACTTCTCGTCGACTTCTTCCGGACCGAGTGCCCCGTCGATGTAGAGACAGGTCCGGCGGCTCCGACCCATGGGCAGAACGCGTCCGCCGTGGACGCGTCGCGAACCGCGAAGGAGCCCCCCATGAGCACCGAGACGACCACGCAGCGGAAAGCCACCGCGTTCGGCTCCCGCCGGGTCTGGCTGGTCAGCGCGCTCGCCGGCGTGGCGGCCGCAGTCGCGACCGAGGTGTACGGCCTGCTCGCGCGCGCGGTGGGCGTGCCGATGTCCGCAGGCTCTCCCGGCGCGGCCGAGGCCGGGCCGATCACCGTCGGCCTGTTCGCGATGGGCACGGTGATCTGCGTCTTCTGGGGCACCGTGCTCGCCGTGCTGCTGGCCCGCTACGCGGCGAACCCGGCTCGCACCTACCTACGCGCCACGCTGGCGCTCACCGTCGTGTCGCTGGCCAGTCCGCTGGCCGCCGCACACACCGCCGGCTCGACCAAGTTGATGCTGGCGGTCGGCCACCTGATCGCCGCCGCGATCGTCATCCCCGTCGTCACCCGCAGGCTGGCCACCGCCCCCGGCCGCAACGGAAGAGCCTGACACGCCAGATCCTGTCGGGACTGAGCCCAAGAGTCCTAGGCGGGCTGCGCTGGTGCCCACACGTAAGGAGTTGTGGTGGTGATCGCGACGAAACCCAGCCTGGTCAGGATCGGCCTGCTGTCCTCGGACGCGTCGACCTGGAGATAGCGGACCCCGCGCGCCGCGGCGAAGCCGGCTCGCGCGGCGACCAGCGCCCGGTAGATGCCCCGGCCGCGCCACTGCTCGAGCGTGTTGCCGCCCCACAGCCCGGCGAAGTCCGTGCCGGGCTCGAACTCCAGCCTGGCCGAGGACACGACCCGGCCGCCGGCCTCCGCGACCAGCACCACGGTCCGGCCGCGCCGGATCAGACCGGCCAGCTCGTCGGCGAGCCAACTCCGGTCCTCGCCCCAGACCTCGGTGGCCACCGAGGCGATCTGCCGCAGGTCCTCCGCCCCGTCGGCCGGCCGAATCGTCACGCCGTCCGGCGGGGTGGGCGTGGTGCCGGCCAGCTGTTCGGTGGCGCCGATCAGCACGGTCTCGCGTTCCTCCGGCACGAATCCGGCGGCGACGAGCCGATCGGGCAGCTCCGCCGGCAGGTCATGCCCCCTGGTCTTCCACTCGACGGCCTCGCCCCGCGCCGCGAAGAAGTCCCGCTGCCGCGCGATCAGCGCGTCCAGCTCTCCCAGCGACACGCCGAGGTCGCGCGGGCCGGTGAGGAAACCCCGATGCTGCCCGACGACTCGGGTGACGGGCCCGTCCAGCTCGGCCACCACGCCCGGCGACAGATTGCTCGTCTCGGCGGGGCGAAGCTGTTCGTCGTAGGCAGTCAACAGCGATGCGATGTCAGGCACCGCATCACGCTAGCCGCTCACCCTGCGCCGACAGCACCGATTTACCCGGCCACGCAACGGGCGCTCCTGACGCCGTCGTCCCGGCGTCACATCGCATACCTGGCAAGAAACGTGTCGACGCCGGACGCGATCGTCCGGCCCAGCTCCGCATCGCTGATCGCGGCACTGGGCTGAAAGGTCCTGACGAGCTGAAGAACTCCAACGGTGATCGCGACCAACTGTTGCACCGCAAGGGCGGCGTCGGGCACGTTCAGCGCGCCGCGTTCGTGCAGGATCGTGAACGCCTCGACGAGCGGGCGGTTGTTCATGTCGTAAGTGACCTGGTACCACAGGTTGCCCAGCTGCGGGAACCGGTCGATCTCGCCGATGACCAGCCTGCGCAACGTCATGATGTCCTCGCGCAGCAGCAGCCTGGCCCAGTCGCCAGTCAGGGAGACCAACGCGGCACGCAGGTCCGGCGCGTCGGCGATGGTGGAGTTACAGGGCTCCAGGTCGGCGTAGGTGGCCGGGAGGATGCCGCCGATCACCGCGAGAAACAACCGCTCCTTGCTGCCGAAGTGCTTGTAGATGGTGGGCTTGGACACGCCGGCCCTGGTGGCGATCGCGTCGACGGAGGCCGCCGTGTACCCCTCGCGCAGGAACTCGGTCACGGCGGCGTCGATGATCGACTCGCGCTTCTGCTGCGAGACGTTGACGGCCGCCGGGATGATCGGAATGCCGTACTTGTCCACTTGATCAGACTCGGTCTCCATGATCGCGCGGTCTCCGTTCTCGACGCCGGAACACCACCTTAACTAAACCGTGTGGTTTTTGCTCGTCAGACTCACTCTCCGGACCGTCGCCGACACCGTTCGTGATCGTCGCTCGAAGCCCCGAGACACGCCGGGAGCTGCGGGTTCGTCCGCTGGCGGAGTCTGTGACACTGTTCGTCGCCACCGACTTTTCTTGATCATGGCGGCAGCCGAACGGAGCAGCACCGATGGACAGTGGGGCCGACGCGGAGCACGGGGGTCTGCCGACGGATCGGCTGCTGTACCCACACCCGATGCCGGAGGGACTGCCGTACCTGTCGGTGCCGTTCGGAATCGACACCGACGGCCGGCCGGCCTACTGGGACCTGCGCGGCGAGCACACCTCGACCCACCTACTGATCCTCGGCGACCGCCGACCGGAGCTCCTCGGCCTGCTCCGCAGCCTCGTCATCGGCGTCACCAGGCACAGCCTCGCCACCTGCGTGCTCGACACCACCGGGACCGAGCTGCGGGACCTGGACGACTGGGCCGGCACCAGGGTGGCGCACACCGCGACCGAGCTGGCGGCGCTGCTCGCCCTCGTGCGCCGCGAGTTCCTGGCCAGGCTCGCGGCGGTGGCCGGCGAGCGCCTTCAGGTCGGCGACCTGCCGAGGGTGGTCGTGATCGTGGACCAGGCCGAGGAACTCGACGCGCTGCTGGCGGAGCACTGCCGGGACGGGGAACGGCCGGCCGGACAGTCCGTCGAGGCGTTGCGGCAGATCGCGGTGGTGGGCAGCCGAGTCAACATGCACCTGGTCGTGGTGAACCCGCCGGCCGACTGGCTCACCGACCCCCAGCTTCGCCGCGCCCTGCCGGACCGCATCGTCCTCGGGCCGGTCGACCCGCGCCTGGCCACGGCCCTCTGGGACGACCCCACGATCGGCGTCGACCCCGCGTCGCACGCAGACCGAGGGCTGCTGGTGGGGGCCGACCGCGCGCCGAGGAAGGTGCGCTGCTGGTGGACCCCGTGGCTGCGGCCCGACGCGCACGACGACGGAGCGTTCCCGCGCACCTCGGCGGAGATCGAGCGGGTCCGACTGCTGCGGCGAGGGCCGTACAAAGTGAAACTGCTCACCGAGACCAGCCAGCTGCTGGACGCGCTGGAACACACGCGCCAACACCCGATGTCCCTTGACGACGCGTCCACCACGGACGATCCGCCGAACAACGCCTGATCAGACCGGCCCGCGCACAGTGCAATTCCCTTACCTCCGCAGGAAACCGCCGCGATCGCCGCAGGAAAACGCTGCGATCACGGCAGCGCACCCGGTGGTGATCTTGGGTCCGGATCCGATCGGTTAACCTCCACCCTCGTGACTCCACGCGTAGCAGTCGTCACCGACTCCACCGCCTCGCTTTCCCCTGCGCTTGCCAGCAGGTGGAACATCTCGGTCGTGCAGATGCAGATCGGCATCGGCACGACCTTCAACGACGAGTCGTTGGTGACCACCGATCGGCTGCTCAACGCGATGCACGACGGGACGCCGATCGCGCAGGAGCCGCCGACGCCGGACGCGTTCTTCTGGGCCTACCAACAGGCCTGGGGCCAGGGCGCCGACGCCATCCTGTCGCTGCACGTGTCCTCCAGGCTCTCGACCACCGCCGAAGCGGCCAAGGCGGCCGCGGAGAAGCTGCGGATTCCGGTGCAGGTGGTGGACAGCGAATCCTCCGGCCTGACAATGGGTTTCGCCGCGGTGGCCGCCGCGAAGGCCGCTGCGGCAGGCGCCACCGAGGCCGAGGTCAGGGCCGTCGCCGAGCGGCGGATGCGCAACGCGCGGGTGCTGATCTACATCGACACCCTGGAGTACCTGCACCGCAGCGGCCGCATCGGTACGGTGGCGAAGAAGTTCGGCACCGCCCTGTCGGTCAAGCCGCTGCTCACGGTGAACGACGGCGAGGTCGAGCCGTTCAGCAAGGTGTTCGGCGCGGACCGCGCGGTCGGCAAGCTGGTCGACCAGGCCGTGCAGGTGGCGGGGCAGCGTCGGGTCGACATCGGCGTCGAGCACTTCGCCGCGCCGGACCGGGGCGCGGACCTGTTGGCGCAGCTGCGCAGGAGGATCCCCGGCGGCCAGGAGTTCGCGCTCACCCAGGTCAGCGCGGCGATCGGGGTCAACGTGGGCCCCGGCGCGCTCGCCGTCACCATCTCGGTCTGCTGACCCGGCCGCACGGTTCGCCGTCCGATGCGAGATTCGCTGACTCAACTGTCCTAACAGGACGGTCGTGAGTCTGCTCAACACGGCGCGAGAGGGGATACCCATGGAGATCGTGTTGCGCGCGTGGACGCACGCCGACGCGGACTGGTACGTGTCGGCGCGGGACGCGGAGATCCTGCGGTTCACCACCGAGCGCGCCGCGCTGACCGTCGAGGAGCTGCGGCGCGCGATGGACGAGTTGCGCGGCAACGAGGACGCCATCGGTTTCGCGGTCGCCGACGCGGCGACCGGCGCGCTGGTCGCCAACGTCGCCGCCACGCGCCGGGACGCCGTCGCCGAGGTCAGTTACTGGGTCGCGCCGGCCGCGCGTCGCAGGGGCGTGGCGAGCCGGGCGCTGCGCGAGCTGTGCGACCGCGTCGCGGAGGCGTGGACCGTCGACGAGATCCGGCTGTTCGCGCACGCCGACAACCTCGGCTCGCAACGGGCCGCTGAGCGCGCCGGGTTCCACCACCTGGCCGGGCGAGACGAGACGCGCGAGGTCGCGGGCGAGCAGTGGCCCGTTCGCTGGTACGCGAGGCCGGCCGGGGCGCTGGCCGCCCTGCCGGCCGACCTCAGGGCCGTCCTGGCCGGGCCGGTGGTGTGGGAAACGATGACCGCCCGCTTCCGTCCGCGGCCGCCGCGGCCCGAGCTGGTTGGCAACGTGCACATGGTGCCGTTCGTGGGCGCGAACTGCGTGCTGATCCACACCGTCGAGTCGGGCTGGGAGATGCCGGGCGGCACGCTGGACGTGGGGGAGAGCGTGCCGGACGCCCTGCACAGGGAACTCCGCGAGGAGGTGGGCGCCGAGGTCGTCCGGCACGAGCTGTTCGCGTCCTGGGAGTGCCTGTCCAGCCGGGAGACGCCGTACCGGTCGCACCTGCCGCATCCCAGGTTCGCCACGGCGCTCGGCTGGGCGGACGTGCGGCTGGTCGACGCACCGAGCGTCGGCGAGGGCATGGAGACGGTGACCGAGATCGCGCTGCTGCCCGTCGAGCGCGCGGTCGAACGGTTCATCGACCACGGCCGCCCCGAGTTCGCCGCGCTCTACCAGTTGGCCGCGCTGCGGCGCGCGGCCGCCGCGTCGGTCCTTCCGTGAGATAAGCCACGCTGACCTGGGCAAACACGGGCGTGCTGCGGGGAATAGCGGCGGTTACGCTAGGGTTTGAGACAAGTAGTTGAAGCGTTAACTACTTGGAGAGGGGGAGCCGTGGTGCAGTTCGGAATCTTCACCGTCGGCGACGTGACGACGGACCCGACCACCGGTCGGACGCCGACGGAGCACGAGCGGATCAAGGCAATGGTGGCCATCGCCCTCAAGGCCGAAGAGGTCGGCCTCGACGTCTTCGCGACCGGCGAGCACCACAACCCGCCCTTCGTGCCGTCCTCGCCGACCACGATGCTCGGCTACATCGCCGCGCGCACCGAACGCCTCATCCTGTCCACCTCGACGACCCTGATCACCACCAACGACCCGGTGAAGATCGCGGAGGACTTCGCGATGCTCCAGCACCTGGCCGAGGGCCGAGTGGACCTGATGATGGGGCGCGGCAACACCGGGCCGGTCTATCCGTGGTTCGGGCAGGACATCCGCCAGGGCATCCCGCTGGCCATCGAGAACTACGCGCTGCTGCACGAGCTGTGGCGCAAGGACGTCGTGGACTGGGAGGGCCGCTTCCGCACCCCGTTGCAGGGCTTCACTTCCACGCCCCGGCCGCTCGACGGCGTGCCGCCGTTCGTCTGGCACGGCTCCATCCGCAGCCCGGAGATCGCCGAGCAGGCGGCCTTCTACGGCGACGGGTTCTTCGCCAACAACATCTTCTGGCCCAAGAACCACTTCCAGCGCCTGATCAGTCTCTACCGGGAGCGGTACGCGCACTACGGCCACGGCACGCCGGAGCAGGCCATCGTCGGGCTCGGCGGGCAGGTGTTCATGCGGAAGAACTCCCAGGACGCCGTCCGTGAGTTCCGGCCCTACTTCGACAACGCGCCCGTGTACGGCCACGGCCCGTCGCTGGAGGACTTCACCAGCCAGACGCCGTTGACGGTCGGCAGCCCGCAGGAGGTCATCGAGAAGACGCTGGCCTTCCGCGAGTCCTTCGGCGACTACCAGCGGCAGCTGTTCCTGATGGACCACGCCGGACTGCCGCTCAAGACCGTGCTCGAACAGCTGGACCTGCTCGGCGAGGAGGTCGTTCCGGTGCTGCGCAAGGAGTTCGCCGCCGGCCGGCCCGCCGAGGTGCCCGACGGCCCTACGCACGCGGCCCTGCTGGCCCGCCGCGACGTGGCCGAGCTGGACGCGGCAGCGGCCGAGCCCGCAGGCTCCATCGCCTGACAGCGCACTAGGAACAACGGCAAACAGGTACAACAGCAAGTCCCACCACAAGAACAACACGACGAGATCGCGCGGAGTGGCGAAGATGAACACGTTGAGGCTCGTGGTCGTGTCGGCCGGGCTGAGCCAGCCGTCCTCGACCCGCCTGTTGGCCGACCGGCTCGCCGAGGCGACCGGGCGACGGCTGGCCGGTGCGGGCCGCGCGGTCGACGTCGACGTGGTCGAACTGCGCGATCTGGCCGTGGACATCGCCAACAACCTGGTGACCGGGTTTCCCGGTCCCAGGTTGCTCGCGGCGACCGAGGCCGTGACGGCGGCCGACGGCGTCATCGCCGTCAGCCCCATCTTCACGGCCTCCTACAGCGGACTGTTCAAGTCGTTCTTCGACGTCCTCGACAACACCGCGCTGATCGGCAAGCCGGTGCTGATCGCCGCGACCGGCGGCACCGCGCGGCACTCGCTCGCCCTGGAGCACGCGCTGCGCCCCATGTTCGGCTACCTACGCGCGATCGTGCCGCCGACGGCGGTGTACGCCGCGTCCGAGGACTGGGGCGCGGTCGGCGACGCGGGCGCGGGCGGCCTCGCCGACCGGATCGAGCGCGCCGCAGGGGAACTCGCCGGCCTGCTGACGAACCGGCCTTCCGCCGAGGCGACCGTGGCCGAGGCGACCATCGACGAGGTCGTGCCGTTCGCGCAGCAGCTCGCCGCGCTGCGGCCCGGCAAGCCCGCCTGACCGGCGCGGCCCGAGCGCCCGGCCGCAGCTGATCGTCTTCGGATACGGTGCGGGCGCAGGCACTTCGCGCAGAGAGGGCTCCGATGCACCAGCACCACGTTCGCCCCGACGGGCTGCCCCCGGTCAACGGCTACAGCCACGCTGTCACGTTCGGCGGGCGGATGGTCGCCGTGTCCGGCCAGGTCCCGCTCGACGCGGCAGGCAACCTCGTCGGCGAGGGCGACGCGGCGGCCCAGACCAGGCAGGTCTTCGACAACCTCACGACCGCCCTCGCGGCGGCAGGCGCGACCATGGCGGACGTCGTCCGGCTCACCATCTACCTGACCGACCTCGCCGACCTGCCCGCGTTCCGCCGGGTCCGGGACGAGTACCTGTCGCCGGACGCGCCGCCGGCCAGCTCGCTGGTCCAGGTCAGCGGACTGGTGCATCCCGCGTTCCGCGTGGAGGTCGACGCGCTCGCGGCGATCTGAGCGACGGCGGCCGCGCCCAGGTGCGCTGCGAACGCCGGCGCGCCACCGCACAATGGACGTGCGGTGGCCGACCGGTGGGGAGCACGGACGCATGGCCGATCTGACGGAGTACCGGGACCGGCGCGACGCCGACCGGACCCCGGAGCCCGTGCCGGCCGAAGGTCCGCTGCCCACCGGCAACGACGACACGTTCGTCGTGCAGGAACACCACGCCAGGCGGCTGCACTACGACGTGCGCCTCGAACGCGACGGCGTGCTGGTGTCCTGGGCCGTGCCGAAGGGTCTGGTGATGGAGCCGGGCACCGTGCGGCTCGCCGTGCACACCGAGGACCACCCGATGGACTACGCCGCCTTCGAGGGGGAGATCCCCAAGGGGGAGTACGGCGGCGGCACGGTGACCATCTGGGACCGCGGCAGCTACGAGACGCGGAAGTGGTCCCGCGACGAGATCGACGTGGTGCTGCACGGCGACCGCGTCGACGGCAGGTACGTGTTCTTCCGCAGGTCGCGCGGCGGCGAAGGCCGGGACTGGATGGTGCGCAGGAGCGGCACCGCCGTCCCCGAGTCGGGACCGGTGTCCGTGCGGGTGGACGGGCGGCGGCTGCGGGTCACCAACCTGGACAAGGTGCTCTACCCGGCGGACGGCTTCAGCAAGGCCGAGGTGATCGACTACTACACGCGGATCGCCCCCGTGCTGCTGCCGCACCTGGCCGGGCGGCCGGTCACCTTCCGGCGTTATCCCGACGGGGTGGACGGCGGGTCGTTCTTCGAGAAGGACGTGTCGCGGCACGCGCCGGACTGGGTGCGCACGATGCGGCTGCCGACCCCGGGCAGCGGCAAGGGGTCCGAGACCGCGGACTTCGCCATGATCGACGACCTGCCCAGCCTGGTGTGGGCGGCCAACCTCGCCGCGATCGAGCTGCACGTGCCGCAGTGGACCGTCGGCCCGCGCGGCGGCAGGCGCGCCCCGGACCTGGTGGTGTTCGACCTCGACCCCGGCGAGCCCGCCGGCCTCGTGCACTGCTGCCGCGTCGCCGAGCTGATCCGCGAGGTGCTGGCGGAGGACGGGCTCACCGGCTACCCGAAAACCAGTGGTGCCAAAGGACTTCAGCTGTACGTGCCGGTCGCGGTCGCCGACGCGGAACGGACCTCCCGCTATGCAAGGGCGGTCGCGCAGCGGCTGGCCCGCGAGCACCCCGACCACGTCCTCGCGGTGATGGCCAAGGCGCGCCGCGCCGGCAAGGTCCTCATCGACTGGAGCCAGAACAACCCGGCGAAGACCACCGTCGCGCCCTACTCGCTGCGGGCCCGCGACCACCCGACCGTGTCCACCCCGGTGACCTGGCAGGAGGTCGAGTCCTGCCGGAGGCCGGCGGACCTGGTGTGTACCGCGCCGGACGTGCTCGACCGCGTCAATCGCGACGGCGACCTGCTCGCCGGCCTGCACGACAACCCGGGCCGGCTGCCGCGCTGACGACTGCTGGCGCGCGCGGGGCGGCGGGCCGACGACCGGGCCACCCGCCCGAGTGACAACGAACGGGTGGCCCGGCGTCCGAACCTCAGGAACCGTGCGCGGCCTGGAACCGCAGCACGAGCTCCTGCGGGATACGGCCTCGGTCGGAAATCTCGTGACCGTTGCTTCGCGCCCATTCCCGGATGGCCTGGTTCTGCTCCCGGTCGCCGCCCGCCTTCACCGTGCTTGACGTGCCGGCGCCACGTTGCTTGCGGCCACCGGCACGGCGGGCCTTGTCCACATAGGGAGCCAGCGACTTGCGCAGCTTGCCGGCATTCTTGGCCGACAGGTCGATCGAGTACTGGACGCCGTCGAGGCCGAAGGCGACATTTTCCTCGGCCGTTCCACCGTCCAGGTCGTCGATAAGCTCAACAATCGTCTTCTGCGCCATGCTTGTTCCGCCTACTCTGTGCGACTTGCCAGGGTATACCGACTGACCAGGCAATCTTCCTGGTTGGAGCCGAGCAACGACTGACACTCCGAGTTGGAACCGGTCGCTGTGCCGACCGTTATCACCACGAAGGCACTATACATAACCGCGCTGGCCGCAGCCATCCGACGAGGCGGTGACGTCGGATATTTTTGTGCTATCTGCGCGCCCCGGCGGCATCAAGCGCGGCGCGGCCGCGAGTCGACGCAATCCGTCCAATTGAGCCTGTGCGGGATCACTCCGGCGAAGTCCGGACGATCATCTTGCCGACGTTTTCCCCGCGCAGCATTCCGAGGAAGGCGTTCACCACCTCGTCGAAACCGTTGACGATCGTCTCGTCCGGCACGATCAGCCCGGACTCGATGCGCGGTGCGGCGAAGTCCAGCAGTTCGGGCTTCAGATGCTGCCACTCGCTCACCCGAACGCCCTCGACGCGGGCGCCCTTCAGCTGGACCTCGAAAAGATTGCGCGGCGCGGCCGGCGGCTCCGCGGTGTTGTACTGGGCGATCGCGCCGACCCAGGCGACCCGGCCGTGGTCGACCAGCGAGTCGATGGCCGCCTCGAGATGGTCGCCGCCGACGTTGTCCACATACACCTGGATCCCGTCCGGGGCGGCCTCGCGCAGCTGGTCGGTGACCGAACCGTCGTGGTAGTCGAAGGCCGCGTCGAAACCGAGGTCCTCGGTGAGGTGCCGGACCTTCGCGGCCGACCCGGCGCTGCCGATGATCCGGCCGGCGCCGAGCGCCCTGGCCAGCTGCCCTGCCGCCGTCCCGACGCCGCCCGCCGCGGCGGAGATGAACACCGTCTCGCCGGGCTGGAGCCTCGCGATCCTGGTCAGCGCCACGTACGCGGTCAGCCCGGTGCCGCCGAGGATGCTCAGGTGCGCGCTGAGCGACACCCCTGGCAACGCGGGCAGCACCTGCGCGGTAGCCGCGCTGACCAGCGCGTGCGTCCGCCAGGCCTGCCGGTGGAAGACCAGGTCGCCGACCGCGAGACCGGGGTCCTCGCTCGCCACGACCCGGCCGATCGACCGGCCGTCCAGCGGAGTGTGCAGATCCCAGCTGTCCTCGTCGTCGTCCATCAGCTGCCGCATGTACGGGTCAACGGAAAGGTAGATGTTCTCCACCAGCGCGGTGCCGGGCGTGACGGCGGGAATACCGTCCTCGACGAAGGCGAAGTTGTCGGGGGTCGGAAACCCGGTGGGCCTGCCGACCTGGTGCACGTACCGCGCCTTGCTGGACATCGTGTTTCTCCTGTTCGTAGCCGCTCTGGCGATGACAGTAGGAAACGGTGTGGACCCTGGGCAGACGTCGGTGGTGATGGAACCCGCTTTTGCATGAGCGCGGTTCATGGACGGGCTAGATTGCGGCGGTGACCGATCTCGCCGCGCCGTCTCCCGTCGACCTCGCCCCGCACGAGCTGCGCCTGCTGGTCGAGGTCGACCGCACCGGGAGCTTCACGGCGGCGGGCACCGCGCTCGGCATGACGCAGTCGGCCGTCTCGCACGCCGTGCGCACCTGCGAGCGCAAGATCGGCGCGGTGCTGTTCGAGCGCGGCAGGTACGGCGCGCGACCCACCGCCGCCGGTGTCAGGGCCGTCGCGCACGCCAGGCAGATCCTGCGGATGCTGGAGACCCTGCGCGCCGAGGCCAGGGGCGCCGACGCGGACACTGTGGCTGGGCCGCTGCGGATCGCGGCCTTCCGCAGCGCGGCCGCGCACGTGCTGCCGGCCGCGCTGGAACGACTCGTCGCGCGGTATCCGCAGGTCGAGCCGCAGGTGCGGATCGTGCGGGAACTGGGCAGGGGCACGGCGGGCGAGGTCGCGGACGGCCGCGCGGACGTCGGCATCGCGACGATCTCGCCGACCTCGGCGGTGCCGGACGGCCTGCTGGTCCGCGAGCTGTTCGAGGAGCCGTACGTGCTCGCCCACCCGGTCGGGCGCTGCAACCCGCGCGGCCTGCCGCTGATCGACTGGGACGAGAACTGCTCCAGCTACACCAGGCAGTGGTACGCCGAGCAGGACTGGCTGCCGCAGCCGAGCGTCACCGTCGGGGACGACAGTGTCGTGCTGTCCATGGTCGCCCAGGGCCTCGGCATGGCGATCATGCCGAGGCTCACGCTGGTCGGCGCGCCGGCCGGGATCGAGGTCACCGAGCTGGGCGTCCGGCCGCCGACCAGGCACGTCGGGTACGTGGCCGCCCCGGCGATGGCGCACGCCCGCGCCGTCGCCGCGCTGATCGGGGAGCTGCGCGCGACGCCGATCCGCCACCTGCGGACCGTGCCGAGCGCGCTGCCCGCCTGAGGAGCCCTAGCCTGAGGAGCCCTAGTCTGACGCCCGCGTCGACATGCGCCGCGCGGGCCTACTGCCGGGAGCCGCCTTGACGATCCGGAAACCCCGTCGCCCCGCCGGCACCACCGCGTCGGAACCGGCCGTCGAGCGGATCCGGGCCCGCATCACCTTCATGCAGCACGAGTACCTCGCCATCCGCGCCGAACTGCTGGCCGCGCTGTCCAACCAGCAGACGATCCTGGCGTACGGCCTGGCCGCGACGGCCGTGATCTACACCGGCGTGCTGACCAACTGGTCGAACCTCCAGCTGCGCACCGGAATCCTGAGCCTGGCGCCGTTGCTGCTGATGTTCGTCTGGTTCGTGTGGTACGGCGAGGTCCAGCGACTGCTGCGGGCCAGATGGTTCCTGTGGCAGCTGGAGAAGAAGATCAACGCGCAGCTCCGCGTGCCGCGCGCCCCGTCGGGGGAGTCGGAGCTGCCCTCGGCGGACACGCTGCACTGGGAGAGCTGGGTGCGCGGTCGCAACGTCTGGCGGAAGAACCTGCACTCGCGGCCCGCCTACCACCTCGCCACCGGGCTGCTCTGCGGAACGGGCCTCGGCACCACCGCGCTGTCGGTGGTGCTCGGCCTGACCGCGCCCCAGCTGTCCGGCCCGCTGCGGGCGCTGGTCCTGTGCGGCGCGGCCGGATTCCTCGTGCTGCTCGGTTACGCGGCCTTCCTGGTCGGCCACAACGACCTGCTCAAGGGCGCCGGCAAACCGACGCCCTGAGCATCCGCGCACCCGCGCCGGGCCTACGTCGGCCGGGCCTACGTTGACGGCCCGAGCGCCGACACGCCGTCGCCGAGCAGCTCCGCGTGCAGTTCCGCGCCGGCAGGCCACCGGCCGACGCCCTCGCCGACGGTCAGGTGCCCGACCTCGCCCGCGTCGACCAGGCGCGCGCCCCAGTCCCGCGCGAAGGACCTTGCCCGGTCGGGTGTCATCCAGCTGTCGTTGCGGCTGGCGGCCAGGATCGTCGGGAACGGGAACGCGACGCGGGGGATCGGGTCGAAGCCGCGGATCTCCGGTTTCCGGTTGGTCTCCACGTCCGCGGGCGTCGCCAGCAGCGCGGCCCGCACCGGCCACCGCGCGCCGTCGGCCACCCAGTGCGCGAGGGTGACGCAGCCGAGGCTGTGCGCGACGAGCACGGGCGGCTCCGCGCACTGCCGGACCGCCTCGTCCAACCGGGCCATCCACGCGCCGCGTTCCGGCCGCTCCCAGTCGTCCTGCACGACCCGCGCCGACCCCGGCAGCCCGAGCGCCCACAGCTCCTGCCAGTCACCGGGGTCGGGGCCGAACCAGCCGTCGACGAACAACGTAGTCATGCCGGACATTGTCGGTGATCGCTGAGAGCTCCTAACACGATGGCGTTCGACTGGGAGTGGCGTCCAGGTGGTGCGTCGCAAGGCGGAGGAGCCCCTCATGGCGGAGCCATGTGGGGCGACGACAACGCGGCGAGGCGCCGCCTGGGCGTCACTCCGTCGGACAGTCATCGTGTTAGGAGCTCTAGGCGAGCAGCGTGCCGCCGTCCACTCCCAGCACCGTGCCGGTCGCGTGCGGCTGGGTCATCAGGTAGAGGAACGCGCGCGCGACGTCCTCGACCTCGCCGACCCGGCCAAGCGGCAGGGACGCCGCGGTGGCCGCGTACAGCTGCTCGCGGTCCGCCTCGGGGACCGAGTCCCACAGCGGCGAGCGCACCACACCCGGCGAGACGGCGTTGACCCGCAGCGGCGCGAGTTCCACCGCGAGGGCGCGGGTCAACCCGATGATCGCGCCGCAGATGCTCGCCGCGACCGACCAGCCCGCGCTGGGACGTTCGCCCGCGGTGCCCGTGGTCAGCGTGATCGAGCCGCCCGCGCGCACGAGCGGGGCCGCCGCCTTGGCCGCCGACAGCGCGCCGAAGTAGCGCAGCCCGAAGAACTCCCTGGCGTGGTCGAGGTCCATAGTGTCCAGGGGCATCAGCGCCAGCGGCTCGCCCGCCGTGAACACCAGGTGGTCCAGGCCGCCGAGGTCGTCGAGGAACGCCTGCACGCGAGCGGGATCGGTGAGGTCGACGGCCCGGCCGACCGAGCCTTCCGGCAGCTGCGCGAGCGCCCGGTCGACGCTGGCCTGCCGGCTGGACGCGACCACGACGTCGGCCCCGCGCCGCGCGGCCTCGGCCGCGGTGGCCAGCCCGATGCCGGAGGTGCCGCCGAGCACGACGACCCGCTGTCCGTTGAAATCCATGAAGAAGCCTTCCCTGTGCCGAACTGACATGGTCAACTGTGCTGGCCTGCCCGGGCCGGCGTCCAAGACCCATTCCCACGCCTGTAATACCCTCGGGGTATCAGCGACGCGGCGGCGGACGAGCGCGAAGGGGGGCCGGTGATGGACGTGGACCTGCGCAAGCTGCGCTACTTCGTCGCCGTCGCCGAGCGGCTGCACTTCGGCCGGGCCGCCGAGGCGCTGCACATCGCGCAACCGGTGCTGTCCAGGCAGATCAGGGCACTGGAGACCGAGTTGCACGCGCAGCTGTTCCTGCGGGACCGGCGGGCGACCGAGCTGACCCCGGCAGGCGAGCAGCTGCTCGTCGACGCGCGACCGCTGCTCGCCAGCGCCGATGCGTTGCGCCGCAGGGTAAGCAGGGCCGCGCGCGGCCCGGACAGCTTCACCGTCGGCTTCATGCCGGGCCTCATCGTCACCGCCGCGGTCAGGGCGATGGCGAGCAGGCATCCGCAGCTGACCGTCGAGGTGTTCCGCACCGACTGGCACGACTCGGTCGCCGCGATCCACGACGGCCGCGTCGACGTCAGCTACGTGCGGATGCCCGTCGACCCAAGGGGCCTGCAACTCCGGCCGCTGCTGAGCGAGCCGCGAGTGGTCCTGCTGCCTGTCGACCATCGGCTGGCCGGCAGGGAGTCCGTCGCCATCGCGGAGCTCGCCGACGAGCACCTGCTCCAGGACCCGGACGCGGTGCCGGAGTGGCGCGACCTCGCGACCGAGCTGCGCACCGGTCGACGCCCGCCGCTGCCGGCCATGAAGACCGTCGAGGAAAAGCTCGAACACGTCGCGGCGGGCCGGGGCGTCGCGGTGCTTCCGCTGTCCACGGCCACCTTCTACACCCGAAGGGACCTCGTGCACCTCGAAGTCGACGACCTCCCGCCGAACCAGGTGTGCCTGGCGTGGGACAGCAGCCGCCGCAGCCCGCTGATCCACGAGTTCGCCGCCCTGGCCGTCGACCACGACCCGGTCGGCGCCACCCCGCAGGCTGGCGCGGTGCACAGATGAGGGCGACGCTCGCCTGGTTGGTCGCGGTGGCCGCGCTGCTGAGCCTCACCGCCTGCGGCGGCGACGTCAGCAAGGACGAGTTCAACGCGATGGTGCGGGCCAGAGGCGGCGGCATCGCCGTGGAACTGCCGAAACAGGCGACCGCGGCGCTGCTCGCGCGGCTCGGGGTCACCGACGTCATGGTCAGATCCGTGCAGCTCGCCACGCCGGACCCCACCATGACGTTCGAGGTGCGCAGCCCGACCAGGCCAGGCGACCTGGACACCTACCACTACGCGGACCGCGCGCTCGCGGAACCCGCCCCGGTCAAGCTCCGCGCCGGCGACGACCTCGCCGGGCAGACGTTCTCCCTCGCCGGCGTGACCGCGCTGAACCGGATCGAGGACATCGTGGACCTGGCGCGGACGCGGGTGGGGCTGCCGGACTCGTGGGTCGAGGACGTCGACATCCGCAAGGTCGACAACGTCGTGACGGTCACCGCCATCGTGTCCTCCGCCCGTGGGGCCGGCACCGCGACCTTCACCGCCGACGGCACCTACCTGACGAGCGGACGGTCATGACCCTGCGACGCAGGCTGGTGAGATGGGCCAGCACGCTCGGCGCCCTGCTCGTGGCGACCGCAGTCGTCCTCGCGATCGTGTCGATGATCTGGCCCGGCATGCTGAAGGTCGTCGCGCCCCTGCTGTGCGACGCGGACCACCGCACGCCGGTCCTCGTCACGACCTACGTCGGCGAGGGCACCACCGAGACCATGTACTGCATGGGCGAGCGGGGGCAGACCTACCAGGTCGGCGACCTCTGGCCGCTCGTCGTGCTCTGGGCGTGTTTCTCCGCCATCGTCCTCGTGGTGCTCGCGATCGGTCGGTCGCGCAGGCTCCTGACCCGGTCCAGGACCACCACCACCTAAGACTTTCAGCGCGGCAGCAGCTCGGCGGGATCCAGCCCGGCGCCGCGCTCGAACTCGACGGCGAAGGCCGCCGCGCCGAGGGTGTTCCGCGCTGCCGTGCCGATCCGGTCGACGTCCCCGCGCTCGGCGGCCGGTAGCGGCGCTCCCGCTGACTCCCGGAGCGCGGCGGCGGAACCGAGCAGCCGCGCCGCGTCCCCGTGCCGGCCGGCCAGCGCCATCGCCCCGGCAAGGCCCTCGGCCGCCAGGGCGACCGCCCGCACGCTGCCGCTGGCGTGCGCCACCTCGAACGCCTCCGTCTGCCACGCCAACGCCCCGGCCGCGTCGCCGCGCTGCTCCGCGACGAACCCCAGCTCCACCAGCACAAGCGAGTTGCCGGACGGGGCCGTCATCCGGCGATACCAGTCACGCACGCCGCGCAGGTGCGCCTCGGCGTCGTCCAGCCGCCCGGCCCGCCGCGCCCCGAGCCCGAGGCCGATCTCCGCGAAGATCTCGCCGAACGCGAAGCCCTGGTCGACGGCCAGCCGCCGCGCCCGCTCGTGCAGCTCCCGCGCCCGGTCGTGCTCGCCGGCCAGCAGCGCGGCCCTGCCCAGCCCGGACAGCCGGTAGGACACCTCCGGCCACAGCTTCAGCTCCTCGGCCAGCCGCAACCCGTCCCGGTGCAGCCCGGCCGCCCGCTCGTGGTCGCCAGCGACCTCCGCGAGCGCGGCGAGTGAGTTGACGGTCTGCAACTGCCCCCAGCGATCGCCGAGCGCGCCGAACAGCGCCGCGCTCCGCGCGCCGTCCCGCTCGACCGCGCCGAGGTCGCCGCCCACCAGCGCCTGCCTGGCCAGCAGCGCCAGCGCGGCGGCCACACCCCAGTCGTCCCCGACCGCGCCGAAGCCGGCGAGCGCGCCGCGCGCCAGGTCGGCGCTCGCGGCCAGGTCGCCGGTGTCGAACACCGCGAAGCCGAGGAACCACTGCGCCATGGCCCGCGCCGCCGGATCGGGCACCGCCAGAACGGCCAGGTCGATCCGCGCCGCCCGGTCCGTGCTCACGGCGGTATCGCCCGTCAACAACGCGAAACCGAGCCGCCACGCCGAGGCCACCGCCCGGTCCGCGCTCGGCGCGTCGCTGTCCACGGCCAGCGCGAGATCGAGCGACCGCTGTGCTGCACTGAGCCGCCACGCCGAGGCCACCGCCCGGTCCGCGCTCGGCGCGTCGCCGTCCACGGCCAACGCGAGATCGAGCGACCGCCGCGCCGCGCCGAGCCGACCCCGCAGCAGCCAGTACCTGGCCAGCGCGTTGACCAGCCGCAACGCCTCCGCCGGGGCCTGGTCCAGCACCGCGCCGTCCAACGCGGCGCGCAGGTTGCCGGCCTCGGCGTCCAGCCGCTCCAGCCACAGCCGTTGCTCGGCACCGCGCAGCGCAGGCTCGGCGCGCTCGGCGAGCGTCAGGTAGTACCGCCGGTGGCGCCGCCGCAGCTCCGCCGACTCCCCGGACTCGCTCGTCCGCTCCACACAGTACGCGGCCACCGACTCGAGCAGCCGGTACCGGGCGCCAGCCGCGCCGTCGGCCAGCACCACCAGCGAGCGATCCACCAGGCGTGCCAACAGATCCAGCACATCCTCCGGCCGCACCCCGTCGCCGGAGCACACCGCCTCCGCCGCAGCCAACGTGCAGCCGTCCGCGTGCACGGCCAGCCTGCGCAGCACCACGCGTTCGCGCGGCGGCAGCAGCTGCCAGCTCCAGTCGATCATCGCCCGAAGCGTCCGCTGGCGGGCGGGCGCGTCCCGGTGGCCGGCGGTGAGCAGTCGGAACCGGTCGTCCAGCCGGGCCGCCAACTCGTGCACGCCAAGCGCCCGCAACCGCGTCGCCGCCAGCTCCAACGCCAGCGGGATCCCGTCCAGCCGCCGACAGATCGCCGCAACGGCGGCCGCGTTGTCCACGGTGAGCGCGAAGTCCCGCGTCACGGCCAACGCCTCGAACAGCCGCACCGAGCCGAACCGCCGCAGCGTCACGGGATCGAGCGGTGTGGCAGGCTCCGGCACCGCCAACGGTGCGACCGGCCGCAGCCGTTCGCCGGCCAACCCGAGCGGATCCTGACTGGTGGCCAGGACCCGCACCTCGGGCGCCGCCCGCAGCAGCAGCCGCGTCAGCCGGGCGACCGGCCCGACCACGTGCTCGCAGTTGTCCAGCACGAGCAATAAACGCTTGGCACGCAACGCTTCCACGAGCCGCGTGGTGGCAGAGGAGGCCCGTTCCGTCGACCGCTGACCCGGGGGAATGTCCTCGCGAACCCCCAACGCCAACGCGACCGCCTCCGCGACCCGCTCATCCGCACCAAGCGCCTCCCCGTCTCCACCGGGCGGCGGTTCACCCGTGCTCTGCGGCAGTTCGCTCGCGCCTTGCGGCGGGTTGCCCGTGCCGCCCGACGTTCCGCCCACATCGCCGGCCGACCCGTCCGCGGCCCCGGCAATCCTCGCGACCCCGGCAATCCGCGTAGCCGCCGCCACTGACCGCTTCACGCCCGCCAGCTCGACCGGACCGAGCGCCTCCCCGCTCCCACCGCCTGCCAGCTCGCCCGCGCCATGCGATGACTCGCTCGCGTCGTGCGGCGGTTTGCCCGCGCAGGCCGGTGTTCCGCCCGCGTCGTCCGGCAGTTCGCCCGCGCCGCCCAACGTTCCGCCGGCACCGCCGGCCGGCCCACCAACGACCCCAACAATCCCCGCGACCCCGGCAGTCGCCGTAGCCGCCGTAGCCGCCGCCACCGACCGCTCGACGCCCGCCGGCTTGACCGGACCGAGCGCCTCCCCGCCCCCACCACTCGGCAGTTCGCCTGTGCCCTGCGGCGGTTCGCCTGCGCAGCCTGGTGTTCCGCCCGCGTGGTCTGGCAGTTCGCCCGCGTTACGCGACGGTTCGCTCGCGCCGTGCGGCAGTTCGCCCGCGCCGCCCGCCGGCCCGCTCGCACCCCGCGGCGGCTCGCCCGTGCCGCCCGATGTTCCGCCCGCACCGTCGGTCGACCTGCCAGCGACTCCGGCAATCCCCGCGACCCCAGCAATCCCCGTAGCCGTCGCCACTGACCGCTCCGCACCTGCCGGCTCGGCCGGACCGGCGCCCACTGACCGCTCCGCACCTGCCGGCTCGACTGGACCGGTACCCACCGACCGCTCCACGCCCGCCAGCTCGACCAGCCACACCCCGTCCGGGAACGCCTCGACCAGCCCCGCCGCCGTCTCCACCGCCAGCCGGGTCTTGCCGACCCCGCCTGGGCCGGTCAGCGTCACCAGCCGCCGGGAGCCGACCAACTCGCGAACCTCCCGTACCTCGTCCTCGCGGCCGACCAGCTCGGTGAGCTGCGCCGGCAGGTTCGTGCGAGGCCGCGCCGCCCCGGACGACGCCGCCCCAGACGCCGCTCCGGACGCCGCCCCAGACGACGCAGCGAGCGCCGGGTCCTGCGCCAGGATCGCGCCGTGCAAGGCGGCCAGCGCCGGGCTCGGGTCGAGGCCGAGCTCGTCGGCCAGCCGGGAGCGCAGCTCGCCGTAGCTCGCCAGCGCCTCGCTCGGCCGCCCGGCCAGGTACAGGGCGCGCAGCTGGGCTGCCCGCAGCCGTTCGCGCAGCGGATACCTGCTCACCAGGTCGCCCAGCTCACCTACCAGCTCGCCGTGCTCGCCGAGCGCGAGCCGCGCCTCCGCCAGTTCCTCCACCGCGACCAGCCGCTCGTCCTCCAGCCGCGCGATCGCGCCCCTGGCGAACTCCTCGTCGGCGACGTCCGCGAACGCGGGCCCCCGCCACAGCGCCAGCGCGTCCGTCAGCAGCCCAGCGGCCGTCCTCGGCTCCCCGCTCGCTCGCGCCCGCGCCGCCAGCTCCCGGAACCGCCGCGCGTCCACCGCATCCACCGCGTCCGGCTCGATCCGCAGGCGGTAGCCGGGCGACTGGCGCACCACCAGGCCCCGCCCGCCGGGCTCGCCCAGCTCCAGCGCCCGCCGCAGCTGCGACACCTTCGTCTGGAGGGTGTTGCCGGGATTGCCCGGCGGCGACGCGCCCCACAGGTCTTCGGTCAGCCGATCGACCGACACCGGCAGGCCGTCGTGCACCAGCAGGTCGGCCAGCAGCGCGCGCACCTTCACCTCGGGCACTCGCACCGGCCGCCCGTCGCCCGTCCACACGGCCAGCGGACCGAGCACCCCGAAACGCACGAACCCAACGGTAGAGCACCCGATCCGGACGAAACGGCGACGTCGGACCGCCCGCCGCCGCGAAATGATCTACGCCACACACCTCGGCCCCGGATCGGCGCAGGTCGGCCCCTCGGCGCCGAGTTACCCGGACTTGTCGGGGACCGGGGTTACGCTCAAGTACGGTGAGCCGCTGGTGTGACAGCCACACCGCGCACGCCGAAGCCAGCGCGCGACAATCTGGGAGAGCGACCCTGTGACTGCTGAGACCCTTTACGGGGCCGACGACCTCACGCATCTCGAGGGTCTGGAAGCGGTTCGGAAGCGACCCGGCATGTACATCGGGTCCACCGACAGCCGCGGCATCAACCACCTCTTCACCGAGGTCGTGGACAACTCGACCGACGAGGGCATCGCCGGCGAGGCCAGCAGGATCGTCGTCACCCTGCACGCCGACGGCAGCGTCCAGGTCGACGACGACGGCCGAGGCATCCCCACCGGCGTGCACGCCAAGTCCGGCCTCTCCGGCGTCGAGCTGGTGCTGACCAGGCTGCACGCGGGCGGCAAGTTCGGCGGGTCCGGCTACAAGACCTCCGGCGGCCTGCACGGCGTCGGCGCGTCCGCCGTGAACGCCCTGTCCCACCGGTTCGACGTGACCGTGCGGCGCGACGGCAAGGTCCACCAGATGTCCTTCGCGCACGGCGTGCCCGGCGAGTTCGACGGCCCCGGCCCGAAGGCGAAGTTCACCCAGCGGTCCGGCCTGCATGTGACCGGCAAGATGAAGCGCGGCGAGTCGACCGGCACGTCCATCCGCTACTGGCACGACGCGCGCTACTTCGAGAACGGCGCGGCCCTCGACGTCGAGGCCGTCCGCACGAAGCTGCGCAACACCGCGTTCCTGGTGCCCGGCGTCACCTATGTGCTCCGCGCCGCCACCGACGGCCCGATCGGGGAGATCGGGGAAGAGGAGTTCCACTTCCCCAACGGGCTGTCCGACATGGTCGACTTCCTCGCCCCGGCGAGCGAGAAGGCCGTCTCGGGAACGCTACTCGTGCTGGGGCAGGGCACTTACCTGGAGAACGCGGCGGACGAGAACGGCGTCATGCGGTCCAAGGTGGAGCGCGGCGCCGAGGTCGAGGTCGCGCTGCGCTGGGGCACCGGATACGAGCAGCGCATCGAGTGCTTCACCAACACCATCCGCAACGTGCACGGTGGCACGCACCGCAGGGGCTTCGACCGCGCCGCGCTGAAGGCCGTGCAGGACGCCATCTCCAAGACGAGGGGCCTGCTCAAGCCGAAGGAGGACATGCCGACGCTGGACGACGTCCTCGAGGGCATGACCGCCGTGATCCACGTGCGGATCCCCGAGCCGCAGTTCACCTCGCAGACCAAGGACGAGCTGTCCACCGCCGGCATCACCAAGGTCATCCAGGGCGTCGTCGAGCGGCACATCAAGGCGTGGACCGAGGACCGCAAGACCAAGGCGGAGGCCAAGACCATCCTGCAAAAGGTCGTCGACGCCGCCCGCGTCCGGCTGACCCAGAAGCAGCAGAAGGACGCCGCCCGCCGCAAGACCGCGCTCGAGGGCGCGGCCATGCCGCCGAAGCTCGTGGACTGCCGCAGCACCGGCGTTTCCCGCAGTGAGCTGTTTCTCGTGGAGGGCGACAGCGCCCTCGGGTGCTTCACTGGCGACACAATGGTCGCGCTTGCCTCGGGGCAGAGCCGGTCGTTCGCCGATCTGACCGCAGACTGGGCGCAGGGCATCACCCACTTTGGTTACACGACCAATAAAGCTGGGCGGGTCGTCGTTGCCCCCCTTGTGGAACCGAGGCTCACCAAGAGGGCTGCGCCGCTTGTGCGGGTCACTCTCGACAACGGGGAGTCGGTGCGATGCACCCCTGACCACCTCTTCCGCCTCCGCGATGGGTCCTACCGACGGGCCGATGCCCTGTGCGCAGGCGACTCGCTGATGCCGCTGTATCGGTCGGTGTCAGCCAAGGCGGCAGGCGACAAGCTCGAAGGCTACGAGCGCGTGTGGATGAACGATCGCGACGAGTGGGTCTACACGCACTACGTGGCGGACGCCTACAACCTGCGCCACAACCTGGACAGCGCGGACAACGGAAACGTCCGGCACCATGTTGATGTCAACAAGCGCAACAACGACCCTCGTAACCTCCGTCGGATGACCTGGGCGGACCACAGCGCCCTGCACGCCTCGATGATGGGCGACCACGTACACGAGGGCTACCGTGCATGGCTGGTCAACGGCGGACTTGAAATCAAGTCGGCCGCGTTGTCGGCACAGTGGAAGGATCCCGACTTCCGGGAGGCATGCCTCGCGCGACTTGCCGCCCTCAACGACGATCCGGAGTTCCGCGAGCGTCTTGAGCGAGGATTCCAGGATTGGTACGCCTCACTCAGCGACGCGGAGCGGGCTTCCTACGCCGAACGCATGCGGGAGCGTCAGGCGGACTACTGGGCGCACCCGGAACACCGCGCAGCGGCAGCCGAGCGGGTGCGGGCCTTCTTCGCCGATCCTGCGCGCCGGGCTGAGTGGAGCGAGCGATCGCGCGAGCAGTGGCGGGACAAGGAGTTGCTTGCGTGGCGCTCGGCGGCGACGGTCCAGCAGTTCTCCGATCCGGCCGAGCGCGAACGTCAAAGGGCCGCAGTGGTCACCTGGCGCCTGGAGAACCCCGAGTTCGGCGCTCAACACTCGGTGCGCATGAAGGAGCGCATGTCAGATCCCGGCACCGGTCATCTCGCGAAGATCCATGCTGGGCGGGCGCGCTATGTGGCAACCGTGCCGCGTCAGGAACGAGTCGCACGGCAGATCGACGGTCGCCGAGTGGCCGCACTCAAGCGGCTCGCGGCGCTGCTGTCCGTACCCGACGTCGACCTGGCGGACGCCTATGACGCTGAGCGTAAGCGTGTCGCCCGAACAGGATTGAGGTTCGACCGACTGCTGGACCACTACGAGGGTGACTACGGCCGGCTGCGGGAAGCGGCGTCGTTGGTCAACCACAGCGTCGTGTCCGTGCAGGCGCTGGACGAGACTGCCGATGTGTACGACCTGACTGTCGACCAATATCACAACTTCGCGCTCGAAGCCGGTGTGTTCGTGCACAACAGCGCTCGCATGGCGCGGGTCTCGGAGTACCAGGCGCTGCTTCCGTTGCGCGGCAAGATCCTCAACGTACAGAAGGCCGGACTCGCCGACACACTGCGAAACGCGGAGATCGCCTCGATCGTGCAGGTGCTCGGCGCCGGCACCGGGCGGACCTTCGACCTGGCCTCGATGCGGTACGGGCGGGTGATCCTGATGGCCGACGCCGACGTCGACGGATCGCACATCCGGACGCTGCTGATCACGTTGTTCGCCAAGTACATGCGCCCGGTCATCGAGGACGGCAGGCTGTTCGCGGCGATGCCGCCGCTGCACAAGATCGTGACCAAGGGCCGCAACCCGGAGACCCGGTTCACCTTCACCCAGCGGGAGATGGAGACCACGGTCGCCAAGCTGGAGAAGGCCGGCAAGCAGATCGTCACGCCGGTGCCCCGGTTCAAGGGCCTCGGCGAGATGGACGCGGAGGAGTTGTGGGACACCACGATGAACCCCGCGACCCGCTCGGTCCGCCGGATCAACCTCGACGACGCCGACGCCGCCGAGGCGGCGCTGGAGTTGCTGATGGGGGAGAAGGTCGAGCCCCGGCGCAACTGGTTGGTCGAGTCGGCCGCGCGGGTCGACCAGGCCGCGATCGACGTCTGATGCGCAGGCCCGTCATGCACAGGCCCGTGACGCGTAGGCATTTTCAAGGAGAGCGCTGAGCTATGGCACGCCGCAAGGCCACCACGACCAAGGTCGACCCGTCCGCCTTCGACCGGGCGGGGGCGAACGTCTTCGACATCCCGGTGAAGACCGAGATCGAGGACTCGTACCTTGAGTACGCCTACTCGGTCATCCACTCCCGCGCGCTGCCCGACGCCCGCGACGGCCTCAAGCCGGTGCACCGCAGGATCCTGTTCTCCATGCACGAACAGGGTTACCGCCCGACGCACGCCTACGTGAAGTCCTCAAGGGTCGTCGGCGACTGCATGGGTAAGTACCATCCGCACGGCGACACGGCGATCTACGACGCGATGGTCCGCCTGGCGCAGGACTTCTCGATGAACGCGCCGCTCGTCGACGGGCACGGAAACTTCGGCAGCCCGGACGACGGTCCGGCCGCGTCGCGGTACACCGAGGCCAGGATGTCCAACGAGGCCATGCTGTTGGTGGGTGAGCTCGGCGAGGACACCGTCGACTTCCGGCCCAACTACGACGGTTCGCTCCAGGAGCCTTCCGTGCTGCCGGCGGCGTTCCCCAACCTGCTCGTCAACGGCACGTCCGGGATCGCGGTCGGCATGGCCACCAACATGATCCCGCACAACCTCGGCGAGGTGGTCGCGGCCGCGCGGTGGCTGATCACGCACCCGACCGCGACGCTGGACAAGCTGATGGAGTTCGTGCCCGGCCCCGACCTGCCGACCGGCGGGATGCTGTTGGGGCTGGACGAGGTGCGCCGCGCCTACGAAACCGGCCGGGGCGTGGTTCGGATGCGCGCCAAGGTGGAGATCGGTCCGCTGGAGGGCAGCCGAGGCCGGCAGGCCATCACGGTCACCGAGCTGCCCTACGGCGTCGGCCCTGAGAAGATCATCGAGAAGATCACCGACGAGGTCACCAAGTCCAAGCGGCTGTCCGGCATCGCCGACGTCAAGGACCTCACCGACCGGGAGAACGGCACCCGGCTGGTCGTGGAGTGCAAGGTCGGCGTCAACCCGCAGGCGCTGCTGGCCGACCTCTACCGCCTCACCCCGCTCGAACAGTCCTTCGGCATCAACAACCTCGTGCTCGTCGACGGCCAGCCGCAGACGCTTGGGCTGCGCGCCCTGCTCGAGGTCTTCCTCGCGCACCGGTACGAGGTGGTCACCCGCAGGACCCGGTTCCGCCGCCGCAAGCGCGAGGAACGCCTGCACCTGGTCGAGGGCCTGCTCAAGGCGCTGCTCAACATCGACAAGGTCATCAAGCTGATCAGGGGCAGCGAGAACGCCCAGGCGGCCAAGGACGGCCTGATGACGCAGTTCGCGTTGTCGGAGATCCAGGCCACCTACATCCTCGACACGCCGCTGCGCAGGCTCACCCGGTACGACAAGATCGAGCTGGAGTCCGAGCAGGAGCGGCTGCGCGCCGAGATCGCCGAGCTGTCCACGATCCTCGATGACGACGCGGTGCTGAAGAAGGTCGTCTCGACCGAACTCGCGGCCGTGGCGAAGGATCTCGCCGCCGAGCGGCGGACCGCGCTGATCGACGGCGACCTCAAGGAGGTGCTCGCCGCGTCGAGGCCGGCAGGGCCGCTGGAGGTCGCGGACGACCCGTGCCAGGTGATCCTGTCCGCGACCGGCCTGGTGGCCAGGACGGCCGCCGAGTCCGAGGAGGCATCGGAAGCCAGGCGCCGCAAGGGCCGCACCAACAACGACGCCGTGGCGACGGTGGTGCACTCGACGGCGCGCGGTCAGATCCTGTTGGTCACCAACCGGGGGCGCGCGTTCAAGACCGACGTGCTGCCGCTGCCGGTGTTGCCGGAGCAGAGCGGCACGGTGTCGCTGAGCGGCGGCATGGCGGCCACCGAGCTGGCTCCGCTGGAGAAGGGCGAGAAGGTCGTCGGCATCGCGCCGCTTGGCGCGCAGGGCGCCGAGTCGCCGGGGCTCGCGCTGGGCACCAGGCAGGGCGTGGTGAAGGTCTGCGCGCCGGAGTGGCCGGTCCGCTCCGACGAGTTCGAGGTGATCGGCCTCAAGGACGGCGACGAGGTCGTCGGCGCGACGTGGCTGGCCGACGGGACGGAGACGCTCGCGTTCGTGTCCTCGGACGCCTCGCTGTTGCGCTTCGCCGCGACGCTGGTCCGGCCGCAGGGCCTCAAGGGCGGCGGGATGGCCGGGATCAACCTGGCCGGGGAGACCGAGGTGGTGTTCTTCGGCGCGGTCCGCACCGACGACGAGGAGCACGGCGAGCCGATGGTGGTGACCTCGACGGGCACCGCCGTGAAGGTGACGCCGTTCGCCGAGTACCCGGCGAAGGGCCGGGCGACCGGTGGGGTCCGGGCGCAGCGATTCCTTAAGGGGGACAACAGGCTTCGGCTGGCGTGGATCGGTCCGCGCCCGGCAGGCGCGACCGATCGGGGCGTGCCGGTCGAGCTGCCCGAGGTGGACCCGCGCCGGGACGGCTCCGGCTCGGCGCACCCCGGCCCTGACGTCGTTGGGCACCTGATCGAACGCGGCTGACCAGGCAGGACCCCGGCGGCAGGCGTCCCGCCGGGGTCGGTCGCTGCCCGATTTCGCGGTTTCATCGCGATTTCATCGGCCGTGGTTAACGTCTCTCCGCACATCGGCAGAACGATCGCGGAGGCTCGGACGTGACATCGGAGAGCCGCCGCCGTGGGTGAGTGGGGCTGGTTGCAGGCGGCCTCCGGCGGTTCGCGGCAGGACGGCCTCAGGCTGAAGTACCCGTTGCGGCCGTTCGACTCCAGCGCGGACGCCCGCGCGAGCCTGCACCGGCATCTTGAGGCCAACACCGCGACCCATCCCGCCTTCCGCACGGGTGTGTCGCTGCTGCGGGCCGCGCCGCCAGGGCCGCAGACGCTGTGCGCGGGGCCGTACGTGTGGCTGCTCTACGAACTGCCGCCCGATTCGGCACAGACCGAGTACGCGGAGCAGGTCGCGAGCGAGCGGGTGTCGGAGCTGCTCACGTTGCTGCTGCCCGGTTCCTCCCCGGCCGGGGACGGCTGGTCGGCGCGGGGCCGCGCCAGGTTCGGCTGCGGCGCAGCGCTGCTCGCCGCGGTCGCTGTCGTGGGAATCGTGTTGCTGTTGCTGGGCATCCACCAGCTCGACGGCAGCACGCCGACCTGCGACGGCAAGGTGATGGGTGTGGCCGACAGCTGCCGAACCCCGCGCGGCGCCCTCGTCCAGCAGGAGACCTACGACGAGGTGGTGGCCCGCCTGACCGCCGGCGCGCACATCCTGGTCGTCGTCGGCGCGGCGCTGCTCGTGGTTTCGGCGGTGGTGGCGGGCGTGGCGGTCATCCGGTCGGCGCGGGCCCGGCGGACGGAACCCGAGGACTGCCAAGGGTTCTAGCGCTGGACGAGGGTCAGTTCCAGGCGCTGAGCGTGGCGCCGCTCTCGAAGCGGCGCGGCTCGCCGGTGATCGGGTCGGTGAACTCCAGCACCTTGGCCAGCAGTTGCAGGGGATCGGTGAAGTCGTCCAGCGGGCGTTCGGTGAGCACCGGGTAGAAGTCGTCGCCGAGGATCGGCACGCCGAGCCCGCTCATGTGCAGCCGGAGCTGGTGGGTGCGGCCGGTGGTCGGCCGCAGCCGGTACCGGCCGAGCCCGTCGCGGTGCTCGATCAGGTCGACCAGCGTCTCGCTGTTCGGTTCGCCCGGCAGCTCCTGCGCGGTGATGATGCCGCGCTCCTTCACGATCCTGCTGCGCACCACGCACGGCAGGCGCAGCGCGGGATCGTGCGGCGCGATGGCCTCGTACTCCTTGCGCACCAACCGGTCGCGGAACAGCGTCTGGTACGCGCCCCGGCGTTCTGGGCGGATGACGAACATGACCAGCCCCGCGGTGACCCGGTCGAGCCGGTGCGCGGGGATCAAGTGTGGCAGGCCGAGGTCCCTGCGCAGCCGCACGAGCGCGGTCTCGACGATGTGCTTGCCGCGGGGGATGGTCGCGAGGAAGTGCGGCTTGTCCACGACGAGCAGGTCGTCGTCGCGGTGCACCACGGTGATGTCGAACGGCACCGGGACCTCGACGGGCAGGTCGCGGTGGAACCAGACGAACGAGTTGGGTGCGAACGGCGCGTCGGGCGCGATCGGCCCGTGCACGTCCACGATCCGCTCCTCGCGGAGCATCATGTCGATGCGGCCGGGGTCGACCCTGGGCAGCCGGTCGACCAGGTGGTCCCGGATCGTCGCCCACGGCCCCTCGGCGGGCAGCTTCAGGCGCGCGGGGTCCAGTCCGTGCCGCTGCGGCAGGGGCGGGGTGGGCTTTCGTCTCATCGGGACGCAGTCTACCTGCGGTTTCGGGGGAAACCGGCGACCGGGGGCGGCCGGGGCCTCTGTCGGGCACGGACCGTGGTCGCCGTCGTTCGCGGACCGTCACCGGCCGGACGCCGCAGGCTACGTAGTGCCTGATCCGCTACGTACTGTCCGGATGGCCGATTTTGCCGATGCGCCGGTACATGCGCGTGCGCGAGGCTCGTCCGTGACACCCGGAAGGCGTGTTTCGCGGTCACCGCGACGGGGACAGTCCCCCTCCTCACCGCTCACCGCGTCAGCGGTGAGGAGGGGCGACGCCGACGCCACACGGCCACGGTGTCGCAGCCGGTGGGGGTCGGCTGCGCGGCCGGCGGTCGAGAGTTCGTGTTGGGAACTCTGCGGTGGCGGCCTGTGCAGGCCCGACTGGGCGGCGGGCCTGTACAGGCTCACCCCCTCCAGGCGCCCACGGAGCCACGCCGTCGCAGGAAGGATGACCGTGGCGCACATCGGCTCGTCGGGCAACGTCGACCTGTTCACGAGTGCGTACTGGGACAGCGCGGCGGAGGTGGCGACGCTGCTGCGCGCGGAGGGCGCGGTGCACAGGGCGCTGCTGCCGAGTTCCGTGCCGGTGTGGGTGGTCGGCCGCTACGAGGAGGCCCGCGCGGCGCTGGCCGATCCCCGGTTGAGCAAGGACGCCGCCGGGTTGTCGGAGATCATGCTGGCGCGGCTGGCCGAGGCGGGCGAGCTGGTCGAGGTGTCCGGGGTGTTCGCCCCGCACATGCTGTTCTCGGATCCGCCGAGGCACACCCGGCTGCGTCGGCTGCTGGCCAGGGACTTCACCCCGAAACGGGTGGAGCTGCTCCGGCCGAGGATCGAGCGGATGGCCGACGACCTGCTCGACGCGATGCCGGCAGGGGAGGCGGTAGACCTGGTGACGGCCTTCGCGTTTCCGTTGCCGTTCACGGTGATCTGCGAGCTGATCGGCGTGCCGGAGGCGGACCGGTTCGCGTTCCGGGACTGGGTGAGCCAGTTGATGACGGAGGAGCCCGAGACGAGTGTCGCCGCGTCGCACCAGATGGCCGCCTACTTCGCCGAGCTGATCGCGGCCAAGCGCGCCGAACCCGGCCACGACCTGCTGTCCGCGCTGATCTTGCCCGAGGCGTCCGGCGACCGGCTGACCGATCCGGAGCTGGTCGGCACGATGTTCCTGCTGTTGGTCGCCGGCCACGAGACCACGGCGAACCTGATCGGCAACGGGGTTCGCTGGCTGATGGGCGATCCGCAGGCGTGGCGCCGGTTCGGCGCCGAGCCGGGGCTGGTGCCGGCCGCCGTCGAGGAGCTGCTGCGCTTCGACAGCCCGATCCGGATGGCGACGCACCGCTTCACGGCCGAGCCGGTGGTGATCGGCGGGACCGCGATCCCGGCGGGGGAGATCGTGTTGATCTCGCTGGGATCGGCCAACCGGGACGAGCGCAGGTTCGACCGCGCCGACGAGCTGGACCTGCGTCGGCACACCGGCACGCACCTGAGCTTCGGCCACGGCGTCCACCACTGCCTCGGCGCGCCGCTGGCCAGGCTCGAGGGCGAGATCGCGTTACGGCGGTTGGCGACGCGTTTCCCGGACGCTCGGCTCGCCGTGCCGCCGGAGGCGTTGCGGCGCAGGGCGAGCAGCATCATCAACGGCTACGTCGAGCTGCCGGTGGTGCTCAGGTCGGCGGGCTCATCGGCCAGCTGCCGGGCCTCCTGACACAGACGCGGCCTAGCCCGTGTGGCTCGCGCCGTGACCGACGCCGGCGCCGCGTTCGGCGATCCACGCGGCGATCTGCGCGCGGCTGCGGAACTCCAGCTTGTCCAGGATGTTCTGCACGTGCCGGTCCACCGTGCGCGCCGAGATCACCAGCATGGCCGCGATGTTCTTGCTGGTCCTGCCCGCCGCGACGAGCCTGGCGATCTCGTACTCCCGTGCGGTGAGCACGTCGGACGGGGCGCCGGACGGCTCGGCGTCGGGTTGCGGCGTCAACGCGAACTCGACGATCTCGGAGTAGGGCAGCGCCGCGCCGATCGCGTGCTGCACCGCGAACTCCTCCGCGCCGAGGCCGCGCCGCGCCTGCGCCTCCGCGCGCTGCTGGGCCTGCCGGTAGGGGATGAGTCCGGACAGCAGCACGCCGCCGCGTTCCTGTCGCCGCTGCGCCGCGCCGAGCAGCCGCGCGGCGCGTTCGTGCTGGCCGCTGGCGGCCGCTGCCCAGGCGAGGCCGCCGAGGCTCCACGCGGGCCCCCAGGCGTCGCCCATGTTGCCGAGCAGCCCGCGCGCCTCCTCCTCCTGGAACAGCGCGGTCGCGCGGCGCGGGTCACCGTGCCGCAGCTCGGCGACGCCAACCGCCCACAGCGCCCAGCAGACCGACCAGTCCGCGCGCAGCGCCTTGGCCATCCGCAGGCAGTTGTCCGCGTGCGTCATGGCGGCGGCCCGGTCGCCGGTGAAGGCCGCCGCGATGGCCAGCAGCAGCGCGGCCATGAACGTGTCGCCGGGGTTGTCCGGCTTGGTGCTGGCGAACGCCGCGCAGGCGCGTTCCAGGATCCGGATGGACCGCTGGTCGCCCTCGGCGAGCAGCGCGTGCGCGCCCTCCGCGTACAGGGTGGCGCCGAGGACGGTGTGCGTGTCGTAAGCCGAGTCGGCGACCGCGGCGGCCCCGTCGCGGTCCAGTTCGGCCGCGGCGGCCTGGCAGCGCCGCAGCAGGGACGTGGCCTGGTCGGGCTGTCCCTGGCACAGGCTGATCCACATGTCGTTGGCCAGCGCCACCACCTGCGCCGCGCTCGCGGTCGGCGGATGGGCGTCCAGCGCCCGACGGAACCAGCCGCGGCCCTCGCCGAGCAGTCCGCTGAAGAACCAGAAGCGGATGCGGGTCAGGTTGACGATGATCTCGAGCGCGCGCGGGGTCTGCTCCGGCCGCGCGAGGAAGTACTCCAGGGTGGCGCGCAGGTTGGGCAGTTCGTCGCGCAGCCACACCATCCAGTCGGCCTCGCGCGGGCTGCACCAGTCCTGGCTGCCCGTGGCCACCATGGCCCGGTAGTAGTCGGCGTGCCGCTGCCGCAGGGCGGCCGTCTCCTCGCCGTCCGACACCAGCCGCGCGCCGTACTGCCGCACGGTTTCCAGCAGCCGGTAGCGGGTTCGGCCCGAGCGGGCGGTCGTGGTGAGGATGGACTGCCGCACCAGGCTGGTGACCAGCGCCTCGATGTTCTTGCCGACGCAGACGTTCTCCGCGGCGGCGAGGTCGAAACCGCCGACGAACACCGAGAGCTGCCGCCACAGGTCCTGTTCGTCCGGGGTGCACAGCTCGTAGCTCCAGTCCAGCGCGAGCTGGAGCGTCTGGTGGTGCGACTGCTCGTACCGGACGCCGCCGCCGAGCAGTGCGAACCGGTTGTCCATCCGGTCCAGGATCTCCTGCACCGACAGGGGACCGAGATGCACGGCCGCGAGCTCCAGCGCCAGCGGGATCCCGTCCAGCCGTTGACACAGCCGAATCGCGGCGGGCCAGTCGCTGGGGGTCAGCTCGACGCCGACCGCGGCGGCCCGGTCGATCAGCAGGCGCACCGCCTCGTGCACGTGCTGGCCCTCCGGCCCGTCGGTCACGCTCTCGACGCCGCCGACGTAGAGGGGCGGCACGTCCATCAGGTGTTCGCCGGGCACCTCCAGCCGCTGCCGGCTGGTGGCCAGCACCCGCACCTCGGGGGCGGTCTGGAGCAGGGTGCGCACCAGCCTGGCGACGGCGGTCACGAGGTGTTCGCAGTTGTCCAGGATCAGCAGGAGTTGCTTGTCCCGCAACTGGTCTATCAACGTGGCGAGGCCGGCCTGCCCGGACTGGTCCAGTATCCCGAGCGCGACGAGGACGGCGCGGTCGAGCAGTTCGGGCTCGGACAGGGCGGCGAGGTCGACCAGCCAGACGCCGTCGCGGTAGTCGTCCGCGAGGTCGGCGCCGAGCCGCAGCGCCAGCCGCGTCTTGCCGCAGCCGCCCCCGCCGGTCAGTGTGAGCAGCCGCGTCGTGCGCAGCCTGCGCGCGCCTTCGGCGAGCAGCCGCGTCCTGCCGACGAACGTGGTCAACTCCAGCGGCAGGTTGCCGGGCTGCCCAGCGGCGCTCACCGGCGCGCCGCGCGCGCGACAGTGCCACGTCCGACGCTGGACGCCGGATTCGTGCGCGTTGCGGTCAGCAGGGCCCGCTCACCCCCGATAGATCTGGCTCACCTGTTCGACTTGACATCATGTCGCAGCGGTCCGGCACGGCGGAGTGGGTACGACTGGCAATCACCCGGTTGGCCTACGCAATGCGTCGTACCTCCTCGGGTGACCCGGCGCTCGGCGGACCCTCGGCAGTGCCAGGACGTGCCGCGATGCCGGTGAGCTCGGCGAGCCTGCGGTGCGAGTCGAGCAGGCCGGCCCGGTCGAAGGTGCTGGTGGTCACGAGCACCTCGTCGGCCGAGGTGCCCTCGACCAGATGGCGCAGCGCGGCGGCCACCTCCTCGGCCGTGCCGTGCAGGTGGCCGCGCATGGCGTCGTCGAACTGCGCCCGCTCCCGGTCGGTCAGGTCGAGGGCGAGGACGTCCTCGGCAGGCGTCAGCGGCGGGAACACGCCGTGGGCGCGGGAGTAGGCCGTCGACCACGCCTCGGGCACCAGCAGCCGCCTGGCCTGCTCGGTGGTCTCGGCGACGGCGATCGTGCTGGCGATGACGACGTAGGGGCGCGGGGACTGCTCCGACGGGCGGAAGCGGTCGCGGTAGTCGCCGATCGCGTCGAGCAGCCGCTGTTCGCCGTGCACGGGCGCGATGACCAGCGGGAGCCCCAGTTCGGCCGCGGTCGCCGCGCCGGCGCCGGTGGCCAGCACGAACGCCGGCACCCGGAGTCCCTCGGCCGGGCGGGCGTGCACCTGCGGGTGCGCGGCCTGGTCGCCGGTGAAGTAGCCGAGCAGCTCAGTGAGCTGGTCGGCGAAGCGGTCGGCGTCGTCCTTGTCGTGGCCGAGCGCGCGGCGGATGCCGTTGGTGAAGCCGACCGAGCGGCCGAGGCCCATGTCGATGCGGCCGGGGAAGAGCGACTCGAGCACGCCGAACTGCTCGGCGACCACGAGCGGCTGGTGGTTGGGCAGCATCACGCCGCCGGTGCCGACCCGGATCCGGCTGGTCGCGGCCGCGACGGCGGCGGCGAGGACCGTCGGGGCCGAGCCTGCGATGCCGGGCACGCTGTGGTGTTCGGACACCCAGAACCGGTGGTAGCCGAGTTTCTCGACGTCGATCGCGAGTTGGACGGTGTCGCGCAGCGCCTCGGCGTGGGTGTGGCCGTGCCGGGTGCGCGAGCGGTCCAGGATCGAGTAGCGGGTCGCGGGTGTCACCTTCAGTTCAACACGGGTGGCCGCCCAGGATTCCCCCGGACGGGTGGTCGTGGTCACGCGCGTGCGGCGCGCGCGGCCGTCGGCTGAGCAACCTCGCGCGACCGTCAGCCGAGCAGTTCCGCGCGGATGCCGGCCAGGATGATGCGCAGTTCGGCGTGGAAGGCGGCGTCGAGCTGCCTCCTGGACACCGTGCCGACCTTGCGGGCCTGCTCCTCGAGCGTGTAGCCGTTGGTGAAGCTGGTGATCGTGTCGGCCGCGAGCGCCGCGTCCCGCTTCGACGCGCCCGCCGCGCGCAGCACCTCGATCAGGCTTGCCATGTACGCCATGGCCGACGGCGGCGGCGTGCTGAACGAGGACACCAGCCGCGCGCCGTCCCGGTGCGCGAGCATCGACCTGCGCGCCCGCGCCGCCAGCTCGCGCAACTGCTCGGCCCAGTCGCCGGAGGGCGGCGGCTCGGCGACGACCTCGGCGATGATCAGCTCGGTGATCGCGTCCAACAGCGCCGACTTGCTGGGGTAGTGCCAGTACAGCGCGCCCACCCGGACGCCGAGGCGTTCCGCGAGGCGACGGGTGGTCAGCTCGTCGAGGCCGACCTCGTCGAGCAGCTCGATCGCGCCGTGCAGCACATCAACCTGCCGCAGTGGCATGGGCAACCTCCCTGGTCTCCTGTGGCATCTTGCCACTTGAACACTGACCAAGTAAATTGAGCATCGTTCAATTGAGCGCTGTTCAAACTGGGGGTTTCGTCATGCGAGTGCTGATCATCGGGGCGGGCGTCGGCGGTCTGTGCCTCGCCCAGGGGCTGGTGCGGGCGGGCATCGACGTGCGGATCTACGAGCGGGAGTCCGGTGTGAACAGCCGGTACCAGGGCTTCCGCATCGGGATCGGCGGCGCCGGGCTCGACGCGCTGCGCGAGTGCCTGCCGCAGCGCCTGCACGCCGTGCTCGACGCGAGCACCGGAGAGATCTCCGGCGAGCGGCGGATCGTCGACGAACAGCTCAACCTGGTCACCCAGCTCGAACCCGGGTACGGCGGCATGGCGACCGATCGGCACGTGCTGCGGCACCTACTGCTCGCCGGCCTCACCGACCGGATCTCGTTCGGCAAGGCGTTCACGGCGTACGAGGAACTCGCCGACGGCACCGTCCGCGCGACCTTCGCCGACGGCAGCACCGCAACGGGCGACCTGCTGGTCGGCGCGGACGGCGTCGGCTCCCCGGTGCGCCGCCAGCTGCTGCCCGACGCCGAGATCGTGGACGTGCCGGGCAGCGGCGTGCTCGGCCGCACCGAGCTGACCGAGCGTTTCGCCGCGCTGGTGCCCGGGTTCGGCACGATCGTCAAGGGCCCTGGGGTGACGATGCTGCTGGGAAAGATGGCGTTCCGCCGCCCGCCGCACCTGGCCGCCGCCGACCTCGCGCCCGAGGTCGTGCTGCCCAGGACCACCAGCTACCTGCGGTGGTCCATGAGCCTGCCGGCCGGTGCGACGCCGGCCGACTGGACCGTGGCACACGAGCAGGTGTGCGACCTCGTCGAAGGCTGGCACCCCGACCTCGTCGAACTGGTGCGGCAGGCCGACGCGACGAACAGCTCGCCGCTGACGATCCGCTACGCCAAGCCGGTGGCACACTGGGGAACCCGCACGGTGACCCTGCTCGGCGACGCCGTCCACGTGATGCCGCCGTCCAGCGGCAAGGGCGCGAACACCGCGTTCCGGGACGCGGCCCTGCTGTGCCGCAGGCTGATCGAGGTCGACCGTGGCGCCGAGCGGCTCCTGCCGGCGGTGCAGGCGTACGAGTTGGCGATGCTCGACCACGGCTTCGCGGCGGTGGCCGACAGTGTGGCGAGCCTGTCGACCTTCGCCACCCGCTGAGTCGCCTGCCCGCCTCGCCTGGCGGCATCTCCTCCCGGCCACGTCCCGTCCTTGCCACCCGGTCGTGGCGGCCGCGTTGTCCTACGCTCGTGGGCATGACTCTCACCCATGACGTGGCTGGGGCCGGCCCGACCCTGGTGCTGCTGCATTCGTCGGTCTGCGACCGTCGCATGTGGGATCCGCAGTGGGTGGCGCTGCTCGACGCGGGCTATCGCGTGGTGCGGCCGGACTTCCGCGGCTTCGGGGACACACCACCTGGGACCGAGCCATACAGCGACGCGGAGGACGTGCTGGAGCTGTTCGACACTCTCGGCGTCAGTCAGGCGGTGGTGATCGGGGCGTCGTTCGGTGGCCGGATCGCCCAGGAGTTCGCCGCGCGGTGGCCGGACCGCGTCGCCGCGCTCGCGCTGCTGTGCGCCGGCACTCCCGGCCACACGCCGTCGCCGGACCTGTTGGCGTACGCGAAGCGCCAGGAGGTGTTGCTGTCGGCGGGCGACGTCGTCGGAGCGGTCGAGTTCAACGTGGAGACGTGGCTCGGTCCCACCGCCGACGACCGGGCCCGTGACCAGCTGCGCAGGATGCTCGGCCACACGCTCGACGTGCGGCTCACGGCCGGCAACGGGGCCGAGCGGCACACCACCGAGGTCGACGTCGCCTCGATCGCGGTGCCGGCGCTGGTGGTCGGCGCGGCGCACGACGTGGTCGACTTCCGGGACATCGCGCTGGACCTTGCAGAGCGCCTGCCCGGTGCCCGGTATGTGGAGTTGCCCTGGTCGGGTCACCTGCCAGCCCTCGAACGCCCGGCCGAGATCACCGCACTGCTGCTGGACTTTCTCGCCGAGGTCTTGGACCAACAGCCCTAGACCGTCGCCGCCCACTCGTTGACGGCCAACGGCGTCAAGGGGTGCTGACGCGCGAAGAACCGTGCGCCAGCACCCCTTGCCTCTCTCCAGTTATCCGACGCGGTACTCGTAGGGCAGGCCGGCCAGCTCGTTGCCGGACGGCTGCGTGTCAGCCGGGTCCGCGAAGTTCAGCGCGGTCAGCTGCGGGGTGTTGCCGACGACCAACGAGTCGACGTACAGCGTGCCTCGCACCACGGAACCCTTGGGGCCGGTCGGCGTGAACGTCACCGGGATGGTGACGGTCTGGCCCGGCTGAACCGTCAGCAGCGCCAACGAGGTCGACGGGGTGACCGACGTGCGCCACAGGTCGCCGACCGGTGAGGTGGCGGCCTGGTCGAACGCCTCCGTCCACGCCGTCATGGACAGGTCGACCGAGCCGGCAGGCGCGCCGCCGGGCCCGAACGGCCCGATCTCCGCCGGGTCCGCCGCCCACAGGCCGGCGGCCACCGGGTGAC
This sequence comes from Solihabitans fulvus, assembly GCF_008386585.1. Classification (GTDB taxonomy): domain Bacteria; phylum Actinomycetota; class Actinomycetes; order Mycobacteriales; family Pseudonocardiaceae; genus Solihabitans; species Solihabitans fulvus. The sequence continues at coordinate 121,978 of NZ_VUOB01000001.1, read as the reverse complement.
CGAGCACCCCGCCGATCGCCGTGGTGCCGTGGATCGCCGCCGGCAGGTCGGGATCGCCGGACTCCGGGCCGAAGTCGAACGTCACCGGCAGCGTCGCCTTCGCCACGACGGCGACTCCGCTGGTCTGCGACGGCACCAGCCAGGAAGGCGAGGCCGCGCCGCCGGGCATCGGCAGCGCGAGCGAGGCCGGCTCGACAGCGGCCAGCTGCACCGGCACCGCGCCGGCCAACCTTGGGTCAACGAACACGTTCTGCGGCGCGGTCCCGGTGTTGTGCACCGTAACCGTTGCCGTTACGGGCTTTCCGGCCGCCAGCGTGCCGCCGGAGGGCAGCCCGGTGACGTGCACGTCGACCTTGTTGAAGCCGATCGTGCCGCGGAACGGCTGGGACAGCGCGTCTCCGACGATCGCGCCGGCGAAGTTGACGATCAGCGTCCACCGGCCGGGCCGGGGGTTGCGCGCGTAGAGATCGGTCTGCGCCACGGGTTGCAGCGTGCCGGCCCTGGTGGTCGGGTTGTAGGCCGTGGTCAGCCGGTTCGTGCCGCGCGCGACCTCCTGACCCTGCGGATCGATCAGGAACAGGACCACGGAGTTGCCGGGATCCTTGCTCAGGGACACGTTCGCGGCGATATCGCGCTGACCCGCCGGCACGTCGAACTGGTAGAAGTTCGTCTGCCCGATGTCGGTCTGCCGGCCGTTTCCGCCGGTGAGCGTCCCGCTGAACGAACCGCCGTGCGCGGTGTCGACCAGCGCCCGCACCGAGATCGGCACGGTGGTTCGGTTGTCGGCGCCCGCGTTCAGCACCAGCGCGCCGCTCGCGTCGCCAGGGCCGGTCGGTGTCGACGCAGAGACGTGCACGGTCCCGGTCTGGCCGGGCGCGAGGGTCAGGCTGGACGGGCTGACCGAGCCGAAACCGGTGGTGTTGTTGGTGGTCGCCTCGAACAGCACCGTGCCGTTGGTGCCGCCACTCGCGGCGACGCGGCCGAAGATGACGGCGGTCCAGGTGCCGGCGGCCGGCGAGTGCACGTCGATGTTGCCGAAGTTGCCGACGCCCTGCGGCAGGGAGTGCGCGGCGTACCGACCCTGCGGATCGATCAGGATCAGCCGCACCCGCGCGTTCAGCGACGCGGTCGGATCGCCGGGATAGGCGATCGACGCGCTGACCCGATCGGTGTTCGGCGGGACCGTGAAGGTGACCTTCTGATAGTTGTTGTTGACCCCGGCCCAGTCGGCGAAGTGCTGGCTGGTGCCGTCATCGAGGGTGACACTGCTCGACTGCTTGTTCTGCGCGGCACCGAAACCGCGCCCGTCCAACCGGACAACCTGTGCTGCGGCACCGGTGTTGGTCACCCGCACCTGCCAGTCCTGTTGGCTCCCAGGCTTTCCGACCCCGTCCAGCTGCGTCTGGTCGACCAGCAACGTCGAACCGGTCGGCGCGGCGGTCTGCACCGACAGCGCGGCCTGCACCGCCTTGTAGGCGTTGAGCCGCCCGGCGCCCTGCTCGTCGGCCGGCACACCGAGGTCGTCGGCGGTGCTGGTGAGGATCCGCTTCACCAGCGCGGGATCGGGGCTGTCCCCGTGGTGGGCGTGCCGATAGGCCTGAATGACCAGCGCCGCTACCCCGGCCGTCAGCGGGGCGGACTCACTGGTGCCACCGCTGCGCTCGACCGGGCTCGGCTGACCACGGAAGTCCGTGCAGCTGGTGAACCTCGTGACGTCCGGCGTGCACAGCGCGAAGCTGCCGTCGCCAGGCGCGACCAGGTCGATCAGGCGGCCGGCCTGGTCGAAGCCGCTGGAGCTGAGCGAGCTGATGTTGTCGTTGAGCCAGCCACCGCCGGCGAACGGCGAGTAGCCGCCATACCCGGTCTGCGCGTTCCACCGGAACGTCGTGGATCCGCCGACCGACACCACCGCGGGGTCGGTGGCAGGCGAGCCCTGGGTGCTGGTGATGCCGGCGTCCCCGCTGGACACCGTGACCGTCACACCAGAGGCGACGGCGGCGTCGTTGAACAGCCGAACCGCGTCCTGCGAACCCTTGTCGGGGAACGGGTTGAAGCCGAACGACTCGTTGAGCACGTCGACGTGCGCGGTGTTGACCGCGTAGTCGATCGACTGGAGCAGCGCGGAGGTCGTCGAAAAGTTGTTGTCGGCGAAGGCCTTCAGCCCGACCAGCTGCGCGCCGGGGGCGGTGCCGAGCACCCGGATGTCGCACGCGGTCGGCAGGCCGATCGCGCTGTAGTTCTGCACGTTGTAGACCTGACGGCCCTGCGCGGCGATCGCGCTCGCGTCGAGGAACGCCTCGCCAGCGCTGGTCGGCGCGGCCGAGCCGTCGCTGCTGAAGTCCTGGTAGTCGACGAAGACGTGGCTGCCGTCGGCCCGGATGAAGTCCGGGTTGTCGATGTCGATGCCCTCGGCGATGTAGGCGACCTTGACGCCGGTGCCGGTGTAGCCGAGGGAGTGCGCGGTCGGCGCGTTCGGGTCGTCCGACGCGGTGTGCGTCACGGGCAGCGCCTCTGGCTCCAACATCACCTTGCCCGGCGCAGGACACACCTCGGCAGCGGGCGAACCCTGCCGTGTCCCGGAAGTGGCGGCAGCGCCGGCAGGGGGCACGCTAGGCCGCGCGCCCCTGATGACCGAGTCCGGCACCACGGACAGCACGTCGGGGTTGTCGGCGAGCCGCTTGGCCTCGTCCTTGGAGACGGTGGCGGCCACCGCGTTGGCGGCGCGGAAGCTCCGAACCTTCTTGGCGTGCACGCGATCGAGCTCGCCGAGCAGCGATGACTGCTTGGCGCCGATCGCGTTGGCCCGCGCGGCCGCCTGCGCGCTGCCCTTGGCCGAGGGCGTCGGCTGGTCGCGCAACAGCACCACGACGGAGGTGTTGACGTCCTGTGAAAGCTGGTCGGCCTGGGCCGCCGACAGTGGCTGGTACCCGGCGGGGTGACCGCCGGCGTCCGCCAGTGCGGCTGTCTGTACCCCGAACACACTCGACGCTGCGGCCACGGCGGCCAACAGCGCGAGCGATCTCCTTGTTCGCATGGCATCCCCTCGTACGCCAGCGGTCGGCCGCGCCGGCCGCTACCAGACCTGATCACGCGTGCGGCGGGACGCTAACAGAACAGTTCCGGGCCGTCGGGCGAGATGATCTGTTGTGGTGGAACGTCCAGTTCGTCCTGCGCGGCCGGACGTTTCGCGGCGTCTCAACGGACCAGAAGGGAGCACTCGCTAGGCGTGCGGCAGCTTCGGCCAGATGACGGCGGCGATCGCGCGGGCCGTCCCGCAGGCGTCGTCGATCGTCTTGCCCGGCAGCGTGGCGGAGATCTCCGCGATCTCGGTCAGCCCGGCGGACGAGTCGCCGAACGGGATGTGCGCGGCCTGGATGTCGCACACCGCCCGGTTGCCCGACGTGCTCTTGGAGATGAGGGAGTGCCGGCCGGCGATGTCCTCCTCGGCGTGCTCGGTTCCGGTCGGCGTCACCTTGCCCGCGTTGAACATCAGGTACGCGTGCGGCTGGGTGGCGCCCGGCACACCCCAGCGGCACATGTGGTGCGCGGGGTAGTCGGTAGGCGCGCCGACCGACATGTTCGGCAGCCCGAGCATCACGTCGCGGGTCATGAAGGTGCACGCGTTGAGCGAGCCGAGCGAGTTCGACGGGAACGAGAAGTGCTTGACCTGGTCCGGCGCGCTGACCGTCCGCGCGACCAGGCCCGTCGCGGCGTCGGCCAGCTCGCACAGCTTCGCCGCGGTGGGGGTGCCCTCGATGGCCTGGGCCTGCACCTGCATCGCCAACTCGCCGGGGAGCACCAACTGCCGCTCACACAGCGACGTGTCCTCGGACAGGTTGAAGGTCTGTAGCGACCCGTACGCCTTTCCCGGTTTCTTGGTCGCCGGGAGCTTGCTCACGAGGCTGAGCTGGCCGTAGTACATCTCGACCTTCACGCCGCCGCCCTGGTCGACGGGGAGCACGCAGTAGTCCAGCGCCTCCACCCGCTTCGGGCCGGGCGTGCCGCCGACGGAGGCGAGGTCGCCGTCGGCGATGAGGCTGCACGGGTCGATCGTGGTTATGTCGCCGAGCAGCGAGTTGGTCGTGTCCGAGGTCGAGCCGCCGGTCGGGTCGGTCGAGCTGGGCGACGGGCTCGGCGACGGGCTCGGAGTGACTCCGTGCGCCGCCATCGGGGTCCCGGCCACCAGGGCGCTGCAACCGGCGAGCATCGCGCCGGCGGCGAGCGCCGCCAGCGCGGCGGCCACGGGCCGGGACATCCGTCGTGTCATGCGCGCACTGTAGGTGGCCCTGCCGGCCTGGGAAGCCGAATCGATCGACCCGTTATGGATGCTGGCGAAGATCGCCGTCACCGGCCGTGCGGACCTCGGTTCGGCGCGGAGCCGGGCGGACGGTCATGGCTCGATCGGGTCCGGTTCGGCACGGCGCGCCCACCGGCGCAGCATCGCCCACGCGAACAGGCCGACCGGGATGATCAGCCAGCAGGAGAAGAGCCGGTAGCCGATCACAGCGGCGGCGGCCGGGGCCTGCCCGGCTCCTGCGGCGAGCAGCGAGGTGAGCAGGCTGGCCTCGATCACGCCCATCCCGCCGGGTGTGACGGGTACTTGCCGCACCAACTGGACGACCACGTACACGGTGCCCAACTCGAAGAAGCTCAACGGCAGGTGAACGGCCTGGGCGACGGCCGCGAGGCAGCACAGGTCGGTGAGCCAGTTGGCCATCGCGAACAGCAGCGCGCCGCGCCGATAGCGCCACGGCAGCGACCCGGCCGCCCGCAGCGCCCCGCGTCCGGTGGCGATCCAACCGAGCACCGCCCGCCGCCACTTCGGCCCGTCGACCTCGGCGTCCCCGACTCCGTCGGCGACCGGGACGTCGGCGGGCCCGTCGTCGGTGCGCGCCGTCCCTGGCTTCCAGGCGGGCAGGACGCGGTGCGGTCGACGTCGGCGTACCGCGCCCCACCCCGCGAGCCCGAGCAGCGCCACCAGCGCGACACCGGCGACGACCGACATGGCGGGATGCGTGTGCCAGGTGTGCGTCGGTTCGGTCGACAGCGTGATCAGAAAGCCGAACAGGAACAGCAGGGCGAGGCCGGCGAACGACAGCAGCCCGGACAGGATCATCACCGTCCCGGCGACCTCGGGGCTCGCGCCCCAGCGCCGAAACGTCTTGTAGGCGAAGCCCGCCGAGACGGCCGACCCGGCCGGCATGGTGATGCTGATGGCCGACCGGCTGTAGGTCACCGCGAGCGCCCGCCAGATCGAGACGGACACCCCGAACCCCCGCAGCAGCCACATCTGCTGGCGAGCGAACATCCGGAGCGAAAACCCCTCCGCGAGCAGCGCCACGACCAGCCACAGCGGGTTGGCCGAGCGCACGGCCGTGATCACGTCACCGGGGTCGGGCAGCTTGTCCCGCAGCACGAGGACGGCCGCGACCAGCACCACCGCGGAGATCAACAGCCTGCGCCACTGCCGTGGCGCGGCCACTCCGCCGTTGACCTGGTTCTCGTCGCTCGTCATCGCAGGGAGGATTGTCACCCCTGCCGGGTGGCCCCGCTGACCCGGGTTCGACGGATGTGACCTGGGACAACCTTTGGTCGGGACGCCACTCGGCGCGACGGGCGTGCCATCGCGCCGAGTGGCGTCAAGCCGAACACAGATCCGCCTCGGCCGACCGCCGGTCGCGACGAACTACTTGACGACGGCCACGGGTGCGGTGACCGAGCCCGCGATGTTGTGCTGCGGCAGGGAGATCGCGTACGCCGCGATGCCGCCCTGACCCGCCGTCATGGTGGCGGCCAGGCTGACCCGGTACTTGAAGGTCAGCGAGGTGCCCTTGGGGAACGCCTGCCCGACCTTCGGCACGCCGGCGAAGTCCATGCCGAGGCCGGCGGCGAAGGGCGAGATGTCCTTCCAGCTGTTGCTGGCCTTGTCGAACAGCTGAAGTGTGCCCTCCGGCGTGGTCGTCGGGTTCGGCGCGCAGGAGCAGTGTCCCATCAGGACCTCGGGCGCCATGCTCTTGTAGTCCACCGGCGAGTTGTTGCACAGGGTCACGGAGAACTCCGTGGGAGCGGCGCCCGGCTTCAACGTGGGGTTCGCCGGCAGGCCGGTGACCTTGATCGACACCGCGTACTGGTCCGGCACGGACTCCAGCTCGGGCACCGCAGGCATCGGCGGCGCGGAGACCGTGGACACGGGGCACGCGGGGTCGCCGGCCGGGGCGGGCTTCGGCGCGGAGGACGGGGTGCTCGCCGTCGAGGCGGTGGCCGAGGTCGACACCGGGACCGACGCCGAGGCCGGCGCGGAGGCCGAGGACGACGCGGAGGCCGAGGTCGGCGCGGCCGACGTGGCATCGCCGTTTCCGCAGCCTGCCAGCGCGAAAACACCGATGGCAGCGAGCGGAATCAGGCGCGGCAGAACCCGACGCTTAATGGCGTTCATTGTTGTCCCCCAGTAGAAGGCGCACCGGCCGGTGTGGACGGTGGCTCCGCGATGTACGAAGCAGAAGACGCCCGCCCCTGGCGCTGGTTGCCCTGTTCCGGGGTGCAGGACCTGATTGAGACCATCCCGAGACATCACCCCGACCGCGTGCGCGTCGCGACCCGGCGTATGCGCCTCGGGCCCTCGGTGCGCTGTGACGCAGCGCACCGAGGGCCCGAGGTGTCGTGTTCGCGTCGTTACTTGATGCCGCCCGCCGCGATCTTCGCCGCGTCCGGGGTGCCGATGCCGGTCACCAGGTCGAAACCGCTCTTCGCGCTGTACGCGCCGTTGCTACCGCTGGTGATGTCGTGGAAGTTGGTCTTCGCCAGCGAGTACAGCTTCGCGTTCGCCGCGCCGAGGCCCGGCTTGCCCTTCGAGGCGGCGTCCTGGTTGTAGACCGCGCCGACGCCGGCCCAGATGGGCGCCGCGCCGCTCGTGCCGTACACCGACGTCCACTGGCCCTGGGTGTAGACCGAGATCCCGGTCGGGCCGCCCTGCGCGGACACGTCCGGCACCTGCCGCTTGCCGCTGGTGCCGATCTTCACGCCGTTCTGGAAGCTCGGCAGCGCGAACACCGAGGAGTAGCCGCCGCCGGAACCGTTCCAGCCGGTCTCCTTGCTCCACGCGTTGCCGGAGGTGACGGTCAGGTTGGTGCCGCCGACGCCGGTCACGTTCGGGTCGCTCGCCGGGTAGTCGACGGACGTGCTGCCGTCGCCGTTGTCGTCGGAGCCGCTGTCGCCGGAGGCGGCGAAGAAGCTCTGCCCCTGCGCGGCGCCCTGCTTGTAGATGTTGGACACCGCCTGGATGTTCGAGGTGGTGCGCCCCTTCTCGGACAGGCCCCAGCTGATCGAGGTCACCGGGATCTTGCTGGCCACGATCGCGTTGACGATGTCGACCTCGCCCTGGTCGGAGTTGGGCGCCTCGAACACGGTGATGTTCGCCTTGGGCGCGATCGCCAGCACCGCCTCGATGTCCAGTTCGACTTCGACCTGGCCGCCGCCGAGCGGCCCGGAGCCGCCGGAGACCTGCTTCGTCACCGGGGTCGGCGAGCCGAGGCCGTAGTGGCTGACGTAGGTGGAGATGTTGGACTGCTGGTACCCGTCGAACTCCAGCAGCGCCACCTTCTGGCCCTTGCCGTCGAAGCCCGCGCTGGCCAGCGGGCCGACGTCGTAGCCGCCCTTGAGCTGCGCGGGGGTGTAGCCGCCGCCGGGGCCGTTGTGCGGGTCGACCTGCGCGTGGTGCACCCGCGCGGTCCGGTTGCTCAGCCCGGCGATGTCGAGCACCGAGGACGCGATCTCGCTGGGCAGCGTCGGCGCGCTCGTGTTGGCGTAGAAGGACTTGTTCGTCCGTCCGTCCCGATAGTTCGCCAGCGTCGTGCCGAACGCCTTGGCCACCGCGGCGGCCGGTCCGGTCGCGTCCACGACGAGCCGGTTCGCGCTCACCGAGTCGACCGAAAGGCCCTGGCCGCGCAGGTAGTCGCTGACGCGCTGCACCTGGTCGGTGGTCGGCGCGTACCGCTCGGTGAACTGCTCCGGCGTCAGGAACTGGCCGTACTGCGCCGAATTCGGGTCGTTGACCTCGGCGACGAACCGATCGAGGCCGGCGCTGTCGCGCAGGTTCAGGCTGACCGCGACCGACACGCGCTGGTCGCCGGCGACGGCCCCGGTGCTGGTGGCGGAGTTCAGGTCGGCGACCACGTCACTGGCCAGGGCGACACGGTCCGGGCTGGCCAGGGCGATCGGCGCGGCCACGGCGGCGACGACGACCGGCGCGACCAGCGCGCCGACAATCCGCAGGGTTTTCTTCACTGGTGCAACTCCTGTCGCAGGGGGAGCAGGACGCACCCAACGTTAGGGACCGATGACACTCCGTGCTAGGGCAGAAAGTCGCGGACTCACCATGTGGACGTTCCGGTATGGAGGCACGGGAAACCTGCTGGTACGCGGCCCGGTCCTGCGGAGTGTGCCCGTCAGGCGGCGGGCGGTGGCTGCTGCGTGGTGATGCCGCCCGCGATGCTCGTGGCCTGGATGATGTTGCCGAGCACCGGGCCACCGATGTAGTTGAGGGTCGTGCTCGTCGCGGCGGCCTGTGCCATGAACTCCGTCACCGAGATGCCCTTGCGCTCCAGGAACCTGCCGATCGCGCGGTTGAGCCGCCCCTCGAGGATGCCGAGGTAGCGGTCGACGTCGGCGCGCTGGAAGTAGCTGTGCACCGCCTCGTCGGCGCCGAGCTCACGCAGGTTGCGCCTGCCGCCGTACTTCGCCGGCACCAGCGCGCCAGCGTGCTGCGGCATCGGCCGGAGCCGGACCACCGTGTGCCAGAACCGGCCGGGAATCGTCACGGGCAGCCTGACCAGCCGCATGATGCCCTGGCCGACGGCCCGCCACGGGTTCGCCACCAGCGTGTCCAGCTCCTGGTACTCGCGGCGCACCGGCAGCAGCACGCACGGCGTCCACTCGACGTAGAGGGTTCGGTCGTCCGCGCCGACGTGCAGGTACGCCGAGATGACCAGGTCGCGGTCCCAGGTCTCGACGCGGAAACCGCGGTAGTAGCGCATCCACTCCGTCGGCTGCTCCATCAGCGCCCGCAGTTCGGCCTCGGGCAGCTGCTGGTTGGGCCTGGCCTGGAGCTGCGGCAGCACCGTCCTGGTGCCCGGTTCGCTGATGTGGTCGAGCAGTTCGTCCGCGGACACCACCACCTGGTGGAACGAGGACAGCCCTCGGAACCGGTGGCTGGGCACCAGCGACGCCGATCCGTGCAGCAGAAGCAGATCCTGCTCGATCGCGTCGTACAGTTCGGCCATCGCGAACGGCGGGCCGCCCGGGTGCTGCGGCCGGGGCCGTTCGGTGGCCGCGTCCTCCCCGGGGTCGAGCGGCAGCGTGAGCAGCCACGGTTTGTGGCTGACACCGGCGCCGAGGAACGGCTCGTAGTCGCGGTACACCACCAGGTTCTCCCGCGCGGCCACCTGCTGGCCCTGCTGCGAGGCGCGCGTCCGGCACTCGGCGAGCGGCCCGGCGAACAGCTCGTGCCCGAGCGAGCGGATCAGGCGTTCGCCGCTCCACGAGTCGTGCGTCGGTGTCGGGGTGAACCTGCTGCGGCGCAGGCTCTTCGTCAGCAGCGAGGACACCACGAACCGGTCGGAGATCAGCAGCGTCAGCATCAGCGCCGCCATCACGTAGCTGATGATCGTGGCCGCCTGGCCGTTCCAGCCCTCCAGCAACGACGTGGCGCTCGAGCCGGCGTTGCCGAGCACGACGGACACCGCCACGACGAGCACGGCCAACGCGATCAGCCCGTTGAGCAGTCCGGCCAGCCCGCCGCCCTTCGGCCCGACCAGCCGCAGTCCCCGGATCAACGCACGTCCGGTCAGTCTCGGCAACGCGACCACGACGGCCAGCAGGACCCAGCCGAGCAGCACGAGCGGGGCCGCCACCGCGAACACCACGATCAGCAGGGTCAGCGCGCCGTCCCGGATCTTGCGCCGGGTGCGCGCCGCGACGGCCTCGTGCAGGACCGCGCTGGAGTCGACGCCGGGCGAGGGCGCGACCGCGCGGGTCGGCTCGACGAGGTGTTCCCGGATGGCCTCGTCGGCGAACAGCCGGTCGGTGTGCGCGGCCCCGCACAGGTAGCGCGTCGTGTCATTGCGCAGTTCGGGCGGCTGCTGGCCGCCTTGTCCGAGCCCGTAGGGGGATTGCGCAGTCATTGTCCTCGCCCGTCTTGTGGTGGTCGGTTCCCGCGCTCGTCACGGCGCCGTGTTGGCGGCCATCGCCTGGTAGACCGGTTCCATCGTCGGCCACTGGTCCGCGGGCGCGGAGGCGTACACGTAGTACTCGTATCCCTGCGTCTCCCAGTACAGGATCTTCACGTGTCGGCGCTGGGTGATCGTCTTGGTCGAATAGTCGTATTCGAACTCCCACACCACGGCCGCGTTATTCCGCAGAAGTGTGGAGTTCAATTGGACCCTGCTGTAGCCGCCGTTTCCGGTCCGGAAGTCCGCTTCGCCGGCCGTCCGCCTGGTCAGCAGGTCGTGTGCGTCAAGGGGTGCCGCGCCGAGCCGGACGAACCGGCCCGTCAGCCCCGGCTGGCCGGGGTCGTCGAGCTGCATGCCGACGCTGTTGGCCAGGGGATGCGACGGCCAGCCGGTCGGCGCGACGCTCGCCACCCCCTGCGGCCCGGTGACCGGCGTGTATCCGGCCGGAACGGCGGGGGTCGTGGTGGTTGGCGCGGTGCTGGTCGTGGTGTCGGTCGTGCTGTTTTCCGCCGTCGACGGCTGGGTCGGCGCCTGCGTGACGGGGGAGGCCTCGGCGGCGAGCGGGATCCCGGCCACGGTCGCGCCGGCGGGCGGCACCAGCATCGCGACCGCGAACGCGCCGCCGACGACGAGATATCCTGCGGCGCACAGCAATCCGAGTGATCGCGAACTCAACTGGGTCGTCTCGGCTGCGTCATCCGAATGGAGTACCACGGGTGCAGGCCCCCTCGGAAAATCACGTCAACTCGATGTTTCTCCGATCACTTTGAGGGAAACTGTAGCGCACGGAGCAATGGTGGAGAACGTTTGCACGGCGTGATTGTGATAGGCGGTCGAATAGGCGATGAGCGTCAATACTCCGAACGTGTGGCAGGGCGGCAGGGATTGGCGGAACATTTCACTCAAATGGGGGGCGGACCCGGAGTGGTCGGCGGCGGGCGATTCCGATGAGGCCGAGGCGCTGGCCGAGGCGCGGATCGACGACGCCCAGCGCGCCTACGAGCTGGCCGTGGCCCGAGAACCGGACGCCCGCAGCCACACCGGCCTCGGCGACGTGTTCCTCGCCAGGGGCGAGTGGGCGATGGCGGCCGAACAGTTCGTCATCGCCTGTCGCCTCGACCCGACGGCCCTGGTGCCGAGGCTCGGTCTCGCGCACGCCAACATCATGCTCGGCACCGCGCACACGTCCGTGTCCGATCTCGACGCCATCGAGGTGGCCAAGCCCGGCGACCCCGTCGTGCGCTACTACCTGGCGCTCGCGCTGTGGGCCAGGACCGTCGAGGTGCGCAGCCAGACCAGGACCGGCGAGCTGGTCCTCGTCGAGCCGGAGCAGCTGACCGCCTGCGAGGGACTGACCAGGCGGCTGCTCGCCCTCGGCGTGCCGGACGAGGAGCTGACGACGCTGGCCGGCACGTTGCTCACCGCGGTGCAGCGCGGCAGGCGGTGGGTGTGGATCCGGGACGGCGCGGCGGCCCTGCACGCGGTGGTCGCTGTCCTCGTCGGCGGCGTCGGGCTGGCGCTCGCCGGCCTCGCCGGCAGCCTGCTGCTGGTCGTGCTCGCCGCCGTGGTCGGCGCGATCCTGGTGTTCACCTTCGTGCTGCGCTTCCGCAGGCTCGCCTGGCAGGTGCACGCCGACGAGGCGGCCGCCCTCGTCTGGCGGCGCGGCCACTGACAGCGAGGCCGGCTAGGAGCTGGGCCAGACTAGGAACTGGCCGCGTAGAGGATGTCGCGCAACCCGGGGAGCGTCTCCCGGTCCGCGCGCCAGACCAGCCGCAGGCTCAGGGCCGGGGTGGGCAGCCCGAGCCGGACCAGCGAACCGGAGTCGAGGTCGGTCGCGACGGCGAACTCGGGGAGCAGGCAGATGCCGAGGCCCTGCTGCGCCCAGGCCCGCATCACCGCGACCCCACCTGCCCTGACCCGTTCGATGTCCGCGTCGAAGGTCTGCTCGACCGCCATCCAGAACGAGCAGGCCGGGCTGTTGTTGACCAGCAGGCGTTCGCCCCTCAGGTCGGCGGGGCGGAGATCGGGCCGGCCGCTCAACGAATGGCCGGGGGCGGCGACGAGGGCGAGCGGCACGGGCGCGAGGTCGAGGAAGGCCAGCGGCTCCGTCGGCGGCTCGAAGCCGAGCGCGCCGAGGGTGTCGCCGTTGTCCAGCAGCAGGGCGACGTCCAGCCGTCCGGCCGCCACGTCGTCGAGCAGCGTGTCGCGGCTGATCTCGGCGTGCACCTGGACACCGATCTCCGGACGCCGCTCGGACAGGCGCGCGAGCACCACGGGGACGTGGGTCGCGGCGATGGACTCCAACGCGCCGAGTCGCAGCGCCGCGCCCTGCTCGGTCACCTCGCGGCGGGCCTGCTCCGCCTGGCTCAACAGCCGATGCGCCCAGGTCAGCATCCGCTCGCCGGCGCCGGTGAGCCGCATGCCCTTCGGGCCGCGGTCGAACAGCGTCACCTCGAGCGACCTCTCCAGGGTCCTGATCTGCTCCGACACCGAGGAGGGCGCGAGACCGAGCGCGACGGCGGCGTCCGTGACCGTCCCGTGCCGCACCACGGCCTCGAAGGTCCGCAGCTGTCGTAGCTCCACTCCGCCCCCTACCGTCTCGACTCCCGTTCCCGACCAACCCCGGCAGGCGTTCGGAAATTCCGAACGGACGTGCGGCTGCGCCGGTGGAGACGGGTGCCGGCGCATCGGAGAGTGGATCACGCATCCACCACCTCCTGGGGAGACACTCGACATGACTTCTGCCGTCACCCGTGCGTCCGGCCGCCGAGCCGGCACGGCTTCCGGCCGCCCCGCCAGCACGGACGAACCGCGCGGGCGGACCCGCGCGCTGCTGGGGATCTCGCTCGGCTACTTCATGGTGCTGCTGGACATGACCGTGCTGTCGGTCGCCGAACCGGACCTGGCCGCCTCGCTCGGCAGCGCGGTCGCCGGGCTCCAGTGGGCGATCACCGGCTACACGGTCGCGTTCGGCGCGCTGCTGCTCTCGGCGGGCGCGCTGGCCGACCGGTTCGGCGCGCACCGGATGTTCCGGATCGGCGTCGCGGCCTTCGGACTCGGTTCGGCGCTGAGCGCGTTCGCGCCGAATCTTGGCACCCTGGTGGCCCTGCGGGCGCTGCTCGGTGTGGCGGCGGCGATGTGCGTGCCGGCCTCGATGGCGATGATCACCCGCCTCTACCCCGAGGCCGCGCTGCGGGCGCGCGCGGTGGCCACCTGGGCGGCCATCAGCGGTGCCGCCGTGGCCGCCGGCCCGGTCGTCGGCGGCGTCCTGGTCGACCTGGCCGGCTGGCGGGCGATCTTCCTGGTCAACCTGCCGATCGCGCTGCTCGTGCTCGGGCTGACCGCCGGTCCCGCGGTGCGCTGCCCCCTAGGCGACCGGCGGATCGACCCGGCCGCGCAGCTGATGGTGTGCGCCGCGCTCGCGTTGGCCACCGACGCGCTCATCGCGGTCGGCTCGGGCGCCTGGACTCACACGGCGTGGTCGGCCGCCGCGGCGGTGCTCGCCGGGATCGTGTTCGCGATGCTGGAGCGGCGCAGCGCGACCCCGGTCCTGAACCGCGCGCTGCTGCGGACCCGCGACGTGCGGGCCGCGCTACTGGCCGGCGCGGCGGTGAACTTCACTCTCACCGGCGGGCTGTTCGTGCTGCCGCTGCTGCTGGCCCAGGACCGCCACCTCAGCCCGGTCGCCAGCGGCCTCGCCTTCCTGCCGCTCACCATCCCGTTCGCGCTCAACCCGCCGATCACCGGCCGCATCGTCGCGCGCGTCGGCGCGCGCCCGCCGATCCTGGTCGGCCTTGCCCTGCTCGTCGTGGGCGGCGCGATCCTCAGCTGCGCGACCCTGACCGGAGCGGGCTACGGCTGGCTCGCGCTCGGTCTCGTGCTCACCGGATTCGGCGTGTCCTTTGCCATGCCGGCGTTGGTCAGCGCCATCGTCAACGCCGCGCCGGCCGGAACCGCGGGCGCGGCGGGCGGGCTGCTCAACGCCGTGCGCCAGCTCGGCGCCACCCTCGGCGTCGCGGTCATGGGCGCCTTCGTCACGGTCCGGGCGTCCGAGGCGAACCCGCACGGCGCCGGGGTCGCGCTGGCGCTTCCCGCCATCGTGTGCGCCGTGGCCGCGATCGCGTTCGTCGGCACGTCCCGGCGGCGAGACCAGAGCGCCTGACGGCGTCAGGCGCTGCCGAGCGGCCACCGCACGGCGGTCAGGTCCGCCACCACCCGGTCGGCCGAGGACAGCGCGTCGGCGGGCTGGGTGGTGGTGAGCGCGACGCAGTGCAGCCCCGCGGACTTGGCCGCGGCGACCCCGGCCGGCGCGTCCTCGAACGCGACCACCCGGCCCGGCGGCACGCCGAGCGCCCGGCAGCCGGCGAGGTAGCCCTCCGGGTCCGGCTTGCCGCGCACCACGTCCTCGGCGGTGACCACCACCGCGAACAGCGGCAGCAGGCCGATCACGGCCAGCTCGCCGTGCGCGTAGTCCCTGGTGCCCGAGGTGACCACGCCGACCGGCACCCGCTGCTCGTGCAGCCGCCGCACCAGCTCGACCGCGCCGGCCACCGGCGCGGCCGGCAGGGTGGCGTAGGACATCGCCTCGGTGAGCAGATCGTCGACGGAGTGCTCGTCGCCGAACTGATCATGGTGCGCGGCAAGCACCTCGCGGCCCGGCCTGCCGGCGAACGAGGCCAGCAGGCGTTCGTCGTGCGGCACCCCGTGCGTGCGGAACAGCCTGCCCCACGCTGCCTGGCTGCGCGGCTCCGTGTCGACCAGGGTGCCGTCCAGATCGAACAGCGCGGCCTCGTGCATGGGTGTCCCTTCGTTGTGTCGGGAGCCGTCAGGTGTTGTCAGGCGCCGTTAGGGGCCCTTGGCCCGATCCTGCCCGGCCCTTCGACGACATGCCGGCGGTTTCCGGACACGATGATCCGCCCGCCAGGGGCCCTTGTGGGTGCCCGGACTGCCCTCGGCCGTCGGTGTGTCTACCTTGTTGCCCAGCGTGGCCATCGCGGTTCCGGGTCGAGCCGTGCGCCGATGCGCCGCCAGCAGCACAGAAAAGGGAGGTAGATGAACGGCAACGCCGTCAGCCTCGGCACCGACTACATCAGGGATCTGGTGAGCGTGCTGAGTTCTCAGGGTTTCACGATCTACTTCTATGGGCGGAAACCGAACGTGCACACCATCGCCGCGACCCGGCGCGAGGCGGACGTGGTCGAGGTGGTGATCCTGCGCGGGCCGTACCGCGCGGTGGCCTACCGGGTGCCAGCCGCCGATCCCGGGGTGGACGTGCTGGCGCCGGAGTGGTTGCTCTGGCATCGACGGGGGTCGGCCAGTTCCACGATCAGAGCGGTCGGCTTCCTGCCGGCGTCGAGCCATCCCGACTCGCCGGCGCACCCGTACCGCGTGACCGAGTGTCCCGAGCCCGAGGAGTTCGGTGTGCCGCTTGGTGAACGACAGGACTGCGACATCCGCTTCCCGCCGATGCGCCCGGCCGCACGCTGACGCGGTGTCCGGGGATGCCCCCGCAGGCGTCCCCGGACACCGCACCGCTACCTGGCGAAGACCGCGCACGTGGTGGTGCCGTGCGCGTACAGCCGACCGTCGGCCACGCCGACCACGCGCGCCTCTGCCGTGGCGACGGTCCTGCCGACGTGCACGGCGGTGCCCTCGCAGCGCAGCGGGCCGGTGCTGGCCGTGACTCCCCGAACGAGGTGCACACCCAGTTGGACGGTGGTGTAGCCACGTTCCGGCGGCAGCATCGTCATCACCGCGCAGCCAAGCGCGGAGTCGAGCAGGGTGGCGAGAAATCCGCCGTGCACCGACCCCATCGGGTTGTACAGGTGGTCTCCAGGGTCGCCCTCGAACACGGCCCTGCCCTCGTCGACCTCGACGAGGTGGAAGCCGAGCGCGCTGGAGATCGGCGCCTGCGGGAACCGTCCGTCCACGATGCGGCGCAGGAACTCGACACCGGACAGGCCGGCGGCCTCCTCCCGCGTCGGCGGCGGGGACCACGTGTGCGTGCGCGACCGGTTCGCCGTGTGCTGGTCCAGATCCACCTGCGCCTCCCCGTTCTCCTCGCGGCCGTGGGCCGTCGACCGATGATCGCAGTCCTGCGGTCCCGTCACCGAGCCGGGTGGCGGCCGGGGGCTGCCCGGCCGAACCCACCGGCGGGCGAGTGCACCTTTACGGCGGTGTGCCGAGGGAAACCGGCTCACCACGATGTGTTCGGTCGCCCGCCGGTCGGCATCCGGAGGATGGGCGAGTGGTCCGGTTCGAGCACGAGGAGACGCGCGAATCATGGATGTCGAGGACACGTTGGCCGAGCTGCCGTTGATCATCCTGGTCGGCAGCGGATTCCACCTCTACCGCGAGTACCTGTTGAGCGCGGTGGCGCGGTCCGCGCGGGTGTGGCTGTTCACCGCGACAGAACCGACCTGGGAGCTGGACTACGTCGCGGGGCACACCGTCGTCGACACGCTCGACGTGCGCGCGATGCTCGCCGTGGCGCGCGACCTCGCGGCGCGGCAGGTGGTCGGCGGGGTGCTGTGCTGGGACGAGCTGCGGACCGTGCAGACCGCCGAGGTGGCCAGGGGTCTCGGGTTGCCGGGCGGCCACCCCGAGGCGACAAACCGTTGCCGTGACAAGCATCTGACCCGGCGGGCGCTGGCCGAGGCCGGCGTGCCGCAGGCCGAGTCCGTGCTGGTCGCCGACCTGGCCGAGGCCACAGCGGCCGCGGCGAGCCTTGGCTACCCGGTGGTGCTCAAGCCGAGGGCGCTCGGCGCGAGCATCGGCGTGGTCAAGGTGTCCACGCGGGACGAGCTCGCCGCCGCGTACCCGATGTCCCGCGACGCGACCGAGCCGGGCGCGCCGAGGTTCGAGATCGGCGTGCTGGTCGAGGAGTTCCTGGTCGGCGAGGAGATCTCGGTCGACTCCTCGGTCGTCGACGGCGTGCTTACCCCGCTGTTCGTGGCCCGCAAGATCCTCGGCTTTCCGCCGCACTGCGAGGAGGTCGGGCACGTCGTGCACGCGGCCGATCCGCTGCTCGCCGACCCCGACATCGTCGACCTGCTCGAACGCGCGCACCGGGCCGTCGGATTCCGCAACGGCCTCACCCACACGGAGGTCATGCTGACCGCCGACGGTCCGAGGATCATCGAGATCAACGGGCGGCTCGGCGGCGACCTGATCCCCTATGTCGCGTCGGTGGCCTCGGGCATCGACCCCGGACGCGTGGCGGTGCAGGTGACCGTCGGCGCCCAGCCGGACCTGCCGGCCCCACGACAGCGGGTCGCCCGCGTGACCTTCCTGTACCCCAGCGCCGACACGGTGGTCGCCGGCGTCGACGTCGACCGCACCGGCCTGCCGCCCGAGGTGGACACGGTCGCCGTGCTCGCCATGCCGGGACAGCGCCTCGAACTGCCGCCGGTCGGGCACGTGACCAGCAGGTACGCCTACGTGGTCACCTCGGGGCCGTCCGAGCAGGTGTGCACGGCGGCGGCCGAGGTCGCGGCGGTCGCGATCACCCTCAGGACGGTGGAGGAGCCGGCATCGACCGGATGACCCAGGAGGACTGCAACCGTTTCGCCCCGCTTGGGGTTCAGAAGGCAGGAACCCGGAATCAGCCGGTCCAGGAGGGAGGCAGGAGCGACATGTGGTTCGAGGCGGCGTGGGGTCGTGCGCTCGTGCCGGGGACGGCCGCGAGCGAGGAGCCATGGGTGAGTTGGCTGGCGAACCGACCGCGCGACACGACGCGCCATGACGTGCCAGGGGGACGGCATGAGTGAGGCAGCAGAGGCGGCGTCGATGGCGGAGCCGGCCGAGGAGCCCAGGGCGATCGCCGAACCGGTCGACGCGCCGACCGCCAGACGCGACTTCGGCATGCTGTGGGCCGGCCAGTCGACGAGCCTGCTCGGCGACCAGTTCATGGTGGTCGCGCTGCCGCTGTTGGCGGTCACCGTGCTCGGCACGTCCAACGCGCAGGCGGCGCTGCTGCCCTTCGCCCTGTTCCTGCCGTTCCTGCCGCTCGGCCTGCCGGCCGGCGCGATCCTCGACCGGCTGCGCCGCAGGCCGACGCTCATCGTCTGCGACACCATCCAGGCGGCCTGCTTCCTCACCGTGGCGCTGCTGGCTTGGCGGCACCTGCTGCCGTTCTGGCTGCTGATGCTGCTGGTCGGCGTCAGCGGCTGCACCACGGTGTTCTTCCAGGTCGCCTACAACTCCTACCTGCCAACCCTGTTCGCCGACCCGAGGAACCTGCATCGCGGCAACGCCAGGCTGTTCTTCTCCGAGTCGGTGTCCAGATCGCTCGGGCCGGTGCTGGCCGGCCCGCTGATCCAGTTCTTCGGCGTGGTCGCCGCCGTGTTCGTCAACGGCGTCACCAGGGCGGTCTCGGTGGTCTCCCTGTTGGGCATCAGGCACCGGGAGGAGCGGCCACCGGCCGTCGAACGCGAACGCGGCTGGCTGGTTCGCGAGATCAGGGAGGGGCTGCGGTTCGTGTTCGGGCACCCGCTGCTCGAGCCGGTGCTGTCCTGCGGCAGCGTCTACGTGCTGTTCCTCAGCATGATCGACGCGATCATCGTGTTGTACTGCAAGGACGTCCTGCACCTGAACGCGAGCTGGATCGGCCTGGTGGTCGGTGCCGCCGCGCTGGGCTTCCCGGTCGGCAACATGCTGTCCGGCAGGCTGATCGAGCGGTGGGGCACGCCGCGCACCCTGGTGTTCGGCGCCTTCGTCTCGGTGACCGGCATCGTGCTGATGCCGATCGCGGGCAGCGCGGGCTCGGCGGTCGGGCTGGTCGCCGGCAGCATCGTGCACGGCGTCGGCGAGGGTTCCTTCGGGCCGACCTCGCTCACCCTGCGGCAGACCGTCACACCGCAGGGCTTACTCGGGCGGGTCAACTCGGTGCAGCGCTTCCTGCTGTGGGGCGCGGTGCCGGTCGGCAGCCTGTTCGCGTCCCTGTCGATCAAGCTGGCCGGGCTGTCCTGGGCCATGTGGATCGGCGCGCTTGGCACCGTGCTGTGCCTGCCGCCGTTGGTGCGCCGGGGCGTCCTTGCCGACCTGCGTGGTCGCCGCAGGGCGGCCGAGCCTGCCGCGCCGACCTCCTGACCCGCACCGCAGCACGCCGAACGCCGTCAACGCCGTCCCACCGCGCCGACGAACAGTGACTGGAGGAACCATGGGCTACGCCGAGGGGATCGAGACGTTCGTCGATCTGTGCAACGAGGCGATGCCACCGGACTTCTACACCTATCCGGTCGAGGAGCAGCGCAGGCTGTACCTCGGCCTGACGAAGGTCTTCCCGTACCCGGTGCCCGACGGCGTCGCCGTGCGGGACGCCGTGGTGCGGCACGACGGCCGCGACCTGCCGGTGCGCGTCTACGAGCCGGGCACCAGAAGCGGCGCGGGGTTGGCGGTCTACCTCCGGGGCGGCGGTTTCGTCGTCGGGTCGCTGGACACGCACAACACCGTGGTCGCCGAGCTGGCCGCCAGGTCCGGCCTGGTGACCGTCGCGCCGGACTTCCGGATGTCCCCGGAACACCCGTTCCCCGCCGCGCTGGAGGACTGCTTCGGCGCGCTGTCGGCGATCGTGACGAGGCCGGCCGCGCTCGGCGTCGAGATCGACACCGACGCCGTGGTGCTGTGCGGCGACAGCTCCGGCGCGAACATGGCCGTCACGGTGTCGATGATGTGCCGGGACCGGGGCGGCCCGACGCTGCGCGGGCAGGGCCTGATCAGCCCGGTGCTGGACTTCACTCGCTGGCGGCACGGCGGCGCGGACGCCCCACTGCTGACCGGCGGCGAGATGGAGTACTACACCAAGTGCTACTGCGCGGAGCCAGAACAGGCCGCCGACCCGTACGTGTCGCCGCTGGTGTCGGGCTCCTTCCACGACCTGCCGCCCGCCTACATCATGAGCGCGGAGCTGGACTCGCTGCGGGTGGACGCCGAGCAGTACACGGAACACCTGCGCCGCAACGGGATCGCGGTGCGCAACGTGGTCGAGCCGGGGCTGGTGCACGCGGCGGTGCGGGCCAGGGCGCTCAGCCCCCAGGTCGAGGACGCCTGGGCGCGGTTCTGCGCGGCCGTCGCGCTGCTGGCCGAACAGGGGGAGCCCGATGCCGCACGGTGAGCCGACCGGTCCCGCCGTGATCGTGGACCCGTACTCCTCTGGCGCGTTGTTCGCCCCGGCCTTCCGCGCGGCCGGCGTGCCCGTGGTGGCTGTCCTGTCCGGTCCAGAGCCGCCGGAGGTGTACGCCTCGTCCTACGTCCCCGAGGACTTCCCGGAGATCATCACGTTCGCCGGCGACCACGACGCGGTGCTGCGCAGGCTCGCCGAGCTGGCGCCGCGCTGCGTGCTGGCCGGCTGCGAGTCCGGGGTCGAGCTGGCCGACGCCCTGGCCCCGAGGGTGGTGCCGGCAGTGGCGAACGTGCCGGCGCTGGCCGCCGCGCGGCGGCACAAGGGCGAGATGGCCGCCGCGGTCGCCGCGGCCGGCCTGCCGGTGATCCCGCAGGTCTGCACCGCCGATCCGGCCGAGGTGACCGTCTGGATCGAGCGGTCCGGGCTGCTCGGCCGCGACCTGGTGGTCAAACCGCCGAAGAGCGCGAGCACCGACGGCGTCACCAAGGTCGCGGGCGGTCGCGGCTGGCGGGAGGTGTTCGACGCGTTCATCGGCGTGCCGAACCGGCTCGGCCTGGTCAACGACCGGCTGGTGGTGCAGCAGTTCGTCACCGGCACGGAGTACGTCGTCGACACGGTCAGCCACGACGGGGTGCATACGGTCGTCGACGTGTGCCGGTACAACAAGATCGACAACGGCGAGTACATGGCGGTCTACGACAGCATGGAGTGGATCGAGCCAGCCGATCCCGTGCTCGACGAGCTGCTCCCGTACGCGAGGGGCGTGCTGGACGCGGTCGGCCTGCGGTTCGGCCCTGCGCACGTCGAGGTGATGCTCACCGACGAGGGCCCGAGGCTGATCGAGATCGGCGCGCGGGCGCACGGCGGCGGCCAGCCTCGGTTCTGCCGGGTGGCGACCGGGGACAGCCAGATCGACCGCACCGTGCGGTACTTCGCCGGCGAGCAGGACGTGCCCGACCACTACCGGCTGCTGTGCCACCTGCTCGTGGTGTTCCACATCGCGCGGGAGTCCGGCGTGCTGCGCAACGCCGAGGTGCTGGACGGGGTGGAACGCCTTGCCAGCCACCACTTCTCGATCCGCAACGTCCGCAGCGGCGCACTGGTGGAGCGGACCAGGGACCTGTTCGGCAGCCTCGACCTCGGCTTCGCGGTGCTCGCCCACGAGAGCAACGACCAGCTGTGGGCCGACTATCGGCTGTTGCGAGCGCTGGAGGACGAGTTACGCATCGACCCCGCGGACCGGGCCGCGCCGCCCACGCGGTGACCGAGGCGCCAGGGTGACCGGGCCGCCAGCGTGACCGGGCCGCCGTTCCGGCCCGTGGCCGGGCGGCGGACCATGGTCGACACAGACCCGCGCGGTGGACATCCGCGCGGCACACCAGCTTCAGGAGGTTCGATGTCGGCAGCTCCGACCACCGTCCAGCATCCCGCCGGCCGGCACTACGACGTGCGCGGCCATCGGCTGTGGGTGGAGACCGAGGGCGCGGGGGAGCCGTTGCTGGTGCTGGCGGGGCTCGGCCCCGCAGGGTCGCACGTGATCTTCCACCCGTTCTTCAGCGACCTGGCTGGGGACTTCCAGGTGATCTACGTCGACCTGCACGGCCGGGGTCGCTCGGACACGCCGGAGGACCTCGGCGAGATCACCTTCGCCGGGGACGTCGCCGACGTGGCCGAGCTGATCCGCCAGCTCGACCTCGGCCCGGTGCACGTCTACGGGTTCTCCTACGGCGGACTGCTCGGTCAGGCGCTCGCGCTCGACCACGCCGACCTGGTCCGTTCGCTCGTGCTGGCCAACAGCCTGCACAGCCCGGAGATGTGGCAGCGCAACCACGCGAACATCAACCGCGAACTGGAGAACCAGCACCCGGACGTGTGGGACCGGATCCAGGAGCTGCGCCGCGAGGGCGCGGTGTCCACCGACCCCCGGCTGCGGGAGCAGTTCGCGGCGGCCACCGCGCTGGTGCGGTTCTACGACCCTGGCAACGCGGCCAAGCTGTTGAGCGAGCCTGGCGCGCGCAACCTGGAGCTGTATCCGCTGTTCGTCGGCGCGGACGTGGACTTCATCATCGGCGGGCAGGTGGCGCAGATCCCGGACTTCCGGCCGAGGTTGAAGGACATCGCCGCGCCGGTGCTGGTGCTGGCCGGGCGGTTCGACCGCGCCCTGTACCCGAGGCTGCAACGGGAGTTCGCCGAGTACGCGCCGAGGATCACCGTGCGGGTGCTGGAGCGCAGCGGCTCGTTCTCCCACGTCGAGGAGCCAGAGGAGGTGTTCGCCCAGGTCCGCGCGTTCCTCAAGGGCTGAGTGGCGCCCCGGCCGCCCCGAGGCGCGCCGGCCGGGGCCGGTGTCGCCGTGGTCAGGCGATCCAGGTGGCGGTGAGGCCGAGGACCTTGCCGCCATCCTGGTCGGCGAGCTTGGTGCCGGTGAAGGCCGTCGCCCACTCCGAGGTCTGCACCCGGAGCGCGGGGTGCTCCGCCGTGAGCGCCGCGACGATCGGCTCGGCGGCCTGGGCCGGGGTCTGCGCGCCGGTGCCGAACGAGCTGCGGGTGCGGGCCACGTAGGCCTGGAGCACCTCGGCGTACGGCCCGGCGTTGGCGATCACCTCGGCGGGGTCGACCTGGAGGTTGGCGACGAACTCGCTGGCCACCGCGCCGGGCTCGATCAGCGTGACCGCGACGCCGACACGCGCGGCGACGGGTGCCAGGCTCTCCATGAAGCCCTCGACGGCGAACTTCGCCGCGCAGTAGGCCTCGTTGAACGGCTGGCCGACGACGCCGCCAACGCTGGACACGGTGATCAGCCGGCCGCCGGACGCGCGCAGGTGCGGCATCGCCGCCTTGGTCACCTGGACCACGCCGAAGAAGTTGACCTCCATGACCCGGCGGACCTCGTCGACCGACTCGTTCTCGATGGTGCCGAGGTGCCCGGCGCCCGCGTTGTTGACGACCGCGTCCAGCCGGCCGTAGTCGGCCATCACGCCGTCGATGCAGGCCGCGACGGAGGCGGGGTCGGTGACGTCGAGCTGGCGCACGTCGAGGTCGCCGCCGGACTCGCGGAGCGCGCCGGCCCGCGAGGTGTCGCGCAGCGTGGCGACCACGCGATAGCCGGCGTTGGCGGCGGCCACCGCGGCGGCGAGCCCGATGCCGGAGGAGGTGCCGGTGATGAGGACAACCTTGGGGGACATGTCGGCCTTCCGTTGCTGACGAGTTCCGTGCGTGTACACACACTAGCAGGCTTTCGTGTGCGTACACACAACGACGTACGATGGCGGGATGAGCAGCGCGAAGCTTCCGGCGTTCGGGGGGATGCCCTTAGCCGACCATGCGTTCTACGGGCTGGTCTGGGCCGGCGCGACCCTGGCCGAGCACGTTGGCCGCGCCCTCAGGCGCGCGCACGACCTGCCGCTGTCCTGGTTCGAGGTCATGCTGTGGCTCTCAGGCCGCACCGAACCGGTGTCCGCCTCCGCGCTCGGCGCCAGCACGATGCTCAGCCGCAGCCAGGTCTCGCGTGTGCTCGACGCGCTCCAGGAGCGCGGCCTGGTCAGCCGCACCCCCTCCGAGGTGGACGCAAGGTCGGTCGAGGTGGCCCTCACCGAGCACGGGCGCGAGGTGTTCGCCGCCGCCGACGCGACCAGGCGCGCGTGCCTCGCCCCGGTGTTCACCGACCTGCTCGACGACGGCGACCTCGCCGCGCTCGACTCGGTGTGGCGCAAGCTCAAGGCGCACCGGGCCGGCTGAGTTCGCGGCCGAACAATGCGAGGAAAGGCCCGTTAAGTATCTTCGTCCGTTTTATGGACGTGGTTATTTGTTAACGAAATCGCCCTGGAATTCTCCTGGCTGAGCCGAGGACAGACCCGGCAATCTGGATCCGCCGTACGTCCTCGTGACGTCCTACCACGGAGGTTCCATGCGACTTCGACAACTCGCGCTCGCCGGAGTGACCCTCGCGAGCGGGCTGTTAGCCGCAGCGACCGTCACACCCGCGATCGCCTCGGTGCCCCCTGCCCACCGAGCCGCCGCCACCCAGCACCGGGTGCTGTTCGACGACACCAAGGCCGAGACCGCCGGCAACGCGGACTGGATCATCAGCACCAGCATGCCCGACCCCCTCGCGCAGAACCCCGCGCCGGCCAGCGAGACCGACTGGACCGGCGCGATCTCCTCCTGGGGCGTCGCACTCCAGCGGACCGGCCAGTACAGCCTCAAGACCCTCCCGCCGGGCAACTCCATCAGCTACGGCAACACCGGCAATCCGCTGGACCTGACGAACTTCGACACCTTCGTGCTGCCCGAGCCGAACATCGTGCTCAGCTCGGCGGAGAAGGCCGCGCTCATGCACTTCGTGCAGAACGGCGGCGGCCTGTTCCTGATCTCCGACCACACCGGCAGCGACCGCAACAACGACGGCTGGGACTCGCCGGCCATCATCAACGACCTGATGACCAACAACGGCGTCGCCAACAACGACCCGTTCGGCTTCTCGGTCGATCTGAAGAACATCGTCAAGGACTTCCCGGTCGCCATCAACGACCCGGCCAACCCCGTCCTCAACGGGTCGTTCGGCTCGGTCCAGCACAGCCTCATCGCCAACGGCACCACCTTCACGCTGAACCCGGCGGACAACCCGAACGTGCGCGGCCTGCTGTACCTGAGCACCGCGACCCCCGGCAACACCAACGCGTTCTTCGTGACCAGCACCTTCGGCTCCGGCCGCGTCGCCGTCTGGGGCGACAGCTCCCCGCCGGACGACGGCACCGGCGAGCCCGGCAAGAAGGTCTACAACGGCTGGAACGACCCCGGCGCCAACAACGCCGCGCTCGCCCTCAACGCGACCGCGTGGCTCGCCGGCACCGGCGGCGGCACCACCGGCGGCGTCACCGTGACCAACCCCGGCAACCAGACCGGCACCGTCGGCACCCCGGCCAGCCTCCAGCTCCAGGCGAGCGACACCGCGGGCGGCACGCTGTCCTACCAGGCCACCGGGCTGCCGGCCGGCCTGTCCGTCAACGCGGGCACCGGCCTGATCTCCGGCACGCCGACCACCGCAGGCACCGGCACGGTGAACGTCACCGCGACCGACAGCACCGGCCCGAGCGGCAGCACCTCGTTCGGCTGGACCATCAACCCGACCGGGGGCGGCGGCGGCTGCACGCCGGCCAACCTGCTCGGCAACCCCGGCTTCGAGAGCGGCGCCGCGAGCCCGTGGACCGCGTCCTCGGCGTCGATCGTCAACAGCGGCTCGGCGCAGCCCGCGCACGGCGGCTCCTGGGACGCCTGGCTGGGCGGCAAGGGCAGCACGCACACCGACACCCTCGCGCAGACCGTCACGCTGCCGACCGGCTGCGCGACCTACGGGCTGAGCTTCTGGCTGCACGTCGACACCGCCGAGACGACCACCACCAGGGCCTACGACACGCTCAAGGCGCAGGTGCTGGACGGCTCCGGCGCGGTGCTGAGCACGCTCGCCACCTACTCCAACCTGAACGCGGGCAGCGGCTACACGCAGCGCACGTTCAACCTGGCGGCGTACGCGGGCAAGACCGTCACGGTGAAGTTCACCGGGGCCGAGGACTACACCAAGCAGACGTCGTTCGTCATCGACGACGCCGCGCTGTCCGTGTCCTAGCTCCGTCCGGGTTTTGCGGCCATGGCGCGCGCAAACCGCGCCATGGCCGCAAAACTCGCACAACCCTGCTCCGGCACCGACGAATGGGCGTAGCGCGCGGGGACGCCGTGCCGAAGGATCCAGCCATGATCCATCGGGTCGGCGAACAGGAGACAGGGTGAGAACCGGAAGGTCCTTTCTGACACTGACGGCCGCCTCGGCGGTGGTGGTCGCGATCGTCGCGCCATCGCAGGCGAGCGCGGCGCCGGACACCTCGGGCGCGCAGGGCGCGCCGCAGAGCGTGATCGTGGTGATGCGGGACCAGCATCCCGACCTCAAGCCGAAGGTGCAGGCAGAACAGCGCGCCAAGACCGTCGCGGGCGACCAGCAGTCCGTCGTCGACGACCTCAAGGGACACGGCGCCACCGACCTCGTGCAGCTCAACACGGTCAGCGCGGTCGCGGCCAAGGCCAAGCCCGCCGACATCCAGCGGCTGCGCGCCAATCCGGCCGTCGCGGCCGTCGTGCCGGACCTGACCATCTACCCGAACGCGCACGCGCGGTCCGCGACCCCCAAGGACACCACGCCGAAGCCGAGCCAGCAGATCTGCCCGGCCGACCCGGCCAAGCCCCTGCTCGAACCCGAGGCCCTGGACATCACCAGGACCGAGTCGCAGGACCCCGGCGCCGTGCAGGCGCACTCGCTGGCCACCGGCAAGGGCATCAAGGCCGCGGTCATCGCCGACGGCCTCGACCCGAGCAACCCGGACTTCATCCGGCCGGACGGCAGCAGGGCCATCGTCGACTACCAGGACTTCTCCGGTGACGGCCTGCGCGACTCCAGCGGCGGCGGCGAGGCGTTCGGCGACGCGAGCTCCATCGTCTCGCAGGGCAGCCGCACCTACGACCTGTCCACCGAGCTGCCCTACGCCGGGCTGCCGCGCGGCTGCACCTTCCGGCTGCGCGGCATGGCGCCGGACGCGCAGTTGGTCGCCATCAAGGTGTTCGGCCAGAACGGCTCCTCCACCTCTGGTTTCGTGCGCGGCATCGACTACGCGGTCAACCACGACAAGGTGGACATCCTCAGCGAGTCCTTCGGCGGCAACCCCTATCCCGACCCGGACACCGACCCGATCACGCTGGCCGACCGCGCCGCGATCAATGCCGGCGTCACGGTGGTCGCCTCCAGCGGCGACTCCGGCGTGTCCGGCACGGTGGGCTCGCCGGCCAGCGACCCCAGGGTGATCGCGGCGGCAGGCTCGACCTCCTACCGGCTGCTCGCCCAGGCGTACGGCTACAAGACCTGGGTGAACAACAACATCACCGGGCTGTCCTCCGGCGGCCCGACCCTGAACAACAAGGTCGTCGACCTGGTCGCGCCCGCCATGGCCGGCATGGCCGACTGCACGGTCGACCCGCGCTGGGACGACTGCACCGGGCTGACCGAGACCTTCGGCGGCACCAGCCAGTCCGCCCCGCTCGTCGCCGGCGCGGCCGCGCTGGTGATGGAGGCCTACGAGCGCACCCACCACGGCGTGCGGCCGTCGCCCGACCTGGTCAAGCGCCTGCTCACCGGCACGGCGACCGACCTCAACGTGCCGGCTGACCAGCAGGGCTCCGGGTTGCTGGACAGCTACAGCGCGGTGCGCGCCGCACTGTCCGTCAGGACCGACGACGGAAGGCCGACCACGGCGGCGGGCACCGCGCTGCTGCCCTCGGTCAGCCAGCTCGACCTGACCGGGAACGCCGGTGACACGCAGAACGCCTCGGTGACCCTGACCAACACCGGGTCGGCGCCGCAGACCGTCACCGCGACCTCCCGCACGGAGGGCGCGCAGACCTCCTTGCAGGACAGGACGGTCCCCATCTCCGCGTCCGCCGCGAACCCGACACCGGCCGAGGGCGCGCAGGCCTCGGCGCCCGTGACGTTCACCGTGTCGCCGGGCACCCCGTTGCTGGACATGACGATGGTCTGGCCGGGCAC
This sequence comes from Solihabitans fulvus, assembly GCF_008386585.1. Classification (GTDB taxonomy): domain Bacteria; phylum Actinomycetota; class Actinomycetes; order Mycobacteriales; family Pseudonocardiaceae; genus Solihabitans; species Solihabitans fulvus. Next base: position 94,044 of record NZ_VUOB01000001.1, on the reverse strand, counting down.
CAAGAGCTCCGGCCCGCTCGCCATGCTGCTGGTCGACCCGCAGGGCAGGCTGGTGCAGGAGTCCTACGACTACAAGTTCACCAACTACCAGTTCATCAACGTGCACGACCCGATCCCCGGCACCTGGACCGTGAAGATCCTGTGGGCCAACGGTCGCGCGCACCTCCAGGAGCCGCCGCTGCCGCCGGGCACCTTCGCCGGCAACGCGCAGCTGCGCATCGTCGGGCACGACTACGCCTCGGCCGGCGTCACCGGCACCACCCGCCGGGTGATCCCGGCAGGCGGTTCGGCCACCTTCGACCTGCGGGTGCCGCTGCCCGCCTCGGCTGGCGACGTGCCGGCCTCGATCCAGTTCGACTCGGACGCCGGCCAGCACCTGTCGCTGCCGGTGTCGCGCAGGGCGCTCATCCCCACAAAGGCCAACGGGGACAACGCGTTCAGCACCACCATCACCGGCGGTGTCGGTCGCGTCCTCGGTCAGGAGAAGGGCTTCTACCTGGACGTGCCGGCCGGCCGGCGGAGCATGACCGTCGACCTGACCGCGCCTGACCCCGGCACCGCGCTGGAGTTCTACCTGGTCAGCCCGGACAAGCAGCTGCTGTCCGGCGACGTCAACGCGACCGAGGCGACCTGGAACGACAAGACCTCCGCGCAACCGACCGGGACGTCCAGCCTCACCGTGCGGGAACCCGCCGCCGGCCGCTGGCAGCTGCTCGTCGTGCTGACCAACGCGGTCAGCGGCAAGGAGTTCAGCGAACAGCTGACCGGCAAGGTCCGCTTCGACGCCGTCAACGCGCGGGCCAACAACCTGCCAGACGGCCTAGGCACGAAGATCAAATCCGGCACGACGACGACCGGCTCGATCGAGGTCACCAACGCAGGGGTCGCCGGCCAGTACTTCTTCCTCGACCCGAGGCTCGCCGGACAGTCCACAGTGGACCTCAAGCCCTACGTCGGCGACACCACACTGACGCTGCCGCTGCACACCAGCACCTCGACGCAGCCGAGCTGGATCGTGCCACCGCACACCAGCAAGCTCGCGGCGACCGCGTCGGCGACCATGCCCGTCGACCTGGATCTCTACAACGACAAGGGAAATCCGGAGATCTTCGCCCGCGCGCCGCGCAACGGCGGCAACACCACCACCGTCGTGGCCAGGGCGAAGCAGCTGGCGCTCGGTTCGTGGACGCTGGACGTGCAGCAGCCGGGGCCGTTCCCGAACGGCTCGGCGGCCGGCTCGGCGACGGTGTCCCTGTCGGCGGAGACGCAGGCGTTCGACCCGTGGACCACGTCCGAGACCGGCGACTACTGGCAGCGCGCGGTCGGCGGCCCCGCCGCCACCCCGGTGTATGTCGCGCCGGGGGTGAGTCGCAGCATCAGGTTCAGCATCACGCCGACCGCACCGGTCGGCACCCAGGTGCACGGCATGGTCTACGTGAACACGGTCAACCCGTTGGCCGGCAGCGGATCGGAGTTGGTCGGCATTCCGTACAGCTACACCGTGAGCTGAGCCGAACGGCTCCGTGAAGGTGGCCTCCGCCCTGGATCCGTCCTTGGCGGAGGCCACCTTCGTCGCAGCGACACCGTGCGTGCGCCGAACACCTTCGGCGCATTGTCACGGGATGTGCGCGGTCCCAGCATGGGAGCGGCGCTCCTGAACCAGGTGCCGCCGCACCCGTCCTGTGAAGTGGGGTCCGCATGAAACACCGGTTGCTCCCTGCGTTAGCCGCCTGTGCCACGATTGCCATGTCGTTGACCGTTTCGTCCACCCCGGCCTCGGCCGCCGAACCGGCCGCGTCTCCCTCGCTCTCAGCGAGTTCCACGCTGGACTTCGGCTGCGCCGCACACGGCGCCCACCAGCTCGGCTGTTTCGGCAAACTGCACGCGCGGCGCGCCAGCAACGGCAGGCTCGCCCCGCTGACCACGCCGGGCCCGGTCGGGCTCGGCCCTGCGGATCTCCAGTCCGCCTACCGCACCGGCGGCCTGAGTGCCTCCGGGCGCACCGTCGCGATCGTGGACGCCCAGGACGACCCGAACGCCGAGGCCGACCTCGCGGTGTACCGCAACGCCTACGGCCTGCCCGCGTGCACCACCGCGAACGGCTGCTTCCACAAGGTCAACCAGAACGGCCAGGCCGCGCCGCTGCCCGCGGCGGACCCCGGCTGGGCCGAGGAGATCAGCCTCGACCTGGACATGGTCTCGGCCACCTGCCCCAGCTGCCACATCCTGTTGGTCGAGGCTGACTCGCCCAACACCGACCCGCTGATGACCGCGGTGGACACCGCCGCCGGCACACCGGGTGTGGTGGCCATCTCCAACAGCTACGGCGGCGCCGAGGACAGCACGATCCTCGCGGCCGACACGCACCTCAGCCACTCGAACGTCGCCATCACCGCCAGCTCCGGCGACTCGGGCTACGGCGTGAGCTGGCCCGCGTCGTCCCAGTACGTCACCGCGGTCGGCGGCACCAGCCTGACCAGGGCGACCAACGCGCGCGGCTGGACCGAGTCGACCTGGTCCGGCGCAGGCTCCGGTTGCTCGGCGTTCGAGCCGAAGCCCGGCTGGCAGCACGACACCGGCTGCGCGAACCGGACCGTCGCCGATGTGTCCGCCGTGGCCGACCCGGCCACCGGGCTCGGCGTCTACGACACCTACAACACCTGCGGCACCAGCTTCTTCTGCGACTTCCTGATCTCGCTCGGGCTCGTCGCAGGAGCCGACGGCTGGGTCACGGTCGGCGGCACCAGCGCGTCCTCGCCGATCATCGCGAGCGTGTACGCCCTGGCTGGCAACGCGGTGACCTACGGCTCGTACCCGTACACGCACACCGCCGGCCTGTTCGACGTGACGACCGGCAACAACGGCAGCTGCGGCGGCAGCTACCTGTGCACCGCGGGCCCCGGCTACGACGGACCGACCGGCCTCGGCACCCCTAACGGCACCACTGGTTTCTGACGGCGAAGGGCTCAGTCGTAGCTGACGATGGAGCCAGAAACTGAACCGAGAAGCTCGGCGTTGTGGGCCCCGCCACCCGGCCCACAACGCCGAGCCGGATCAGGCGCTCGGGACGGGATCCTTGCGCAGGTTGCAGATGGTCGGGGTGAACTGTTCGGTGGTGCTGACGTAGGCGGCCTCCGACACGCGGTCGCCGAGGTCGGCCACCGCGGACAGCGCGCCGGAGATGCCGATCGTCTTCTTGGTCAGGCTGGGCACCACGTAGCTCTCGGCGGACGCGCCACCGCGGCTCTGGTTGTACACCAGGATGCTCTGGTTGGCGCAGAAGCCGGCGCGCCGCATGTACTCGATGGGCAGCTCGGCGCTCATCTCGATGCAGCCGCGCCGCTCCACCTCCTGGATCTCCAGCCCGGCAAGGAGGTTGGACAGCACGGTCCTCGGCAGCGCGCGCCGCTGCGCGACCACGTCCTCGGGCAGGAAGTCGACCTTGCGGTACTGCCCGTTGTTCTCCAGCAGGATCTTCGCCTTGCTGTAGTCGTTGACGACCTCCTCCTCCGGGTAGAAGCGGGCGTCGACCAGCGGGATGTCGAACCGCTCTGTCAGCTGCTGCTCGTGCTGCTCGGCGTTGAGCGTGGTGCGGGAGATCGCGCAACAGACGTCCCCGACGGCCAACAGGTGCGCCAGCGCGCCGCGCACCTCGACCGCGTCGCCCTCACCGGGTAACACGAAGCTGTGCATCCGGTTCATCCAGTTGTCGCCGCCGATCTTGGTGACGATGACCTGCTCGAACGGCGCGAAGTCCATCATCTCCATCATGGCGGCCGGCAGCACGATCCCCTCGGGGATGTCCGCCGTCGAGTCGCGCACGGACGAGGTGACCCGCACGTTGTGCAGGCACGATCTTTTGATGGTGTAGAGAGCCGATGCGTTGTTCACGGTGCTCCTGTTCTCCTTGCGGTTGGGGGAAAACCGTTCGGTCACCGGCTGGTCGCCGGCAGCCCGAGGCGGACGTGGTCGGCGATGATCCGAGCGGAGACCCGCGCCGCCGCGGTGAAGTCGAAGAAGTGTCCGAAGTCCCGAACGGCGAACTTGTTGGTGAAGTAGAGGCCAGGCACGGTGGACTGGAAGTGCTCGTCCAGCACCGGAAAGCCCCCGTCGACGCGAACGCCGGCCAGCGCGGAGCCCGAGGCGAGGAACCCGAGCCGCGCGACGTCCATCCGGTATCCGGTGGCGAGCAGCACGTGGTCCACCGCGAGCGACCGGCCCGTGTCGAGCGCGACGAGCAGCCCGCCTTCCGGATCCTCGTGACAGGACCGGATCTGCGAGTTCGGCCACAGGCGCACCTCGGGCCGGTCGATCCTCGGCGCGAGCCACGCCTCCAGCTGGAGCCTGCCGATGCGCCACATGCGCTCGGTGATCGCGTCCTGCTCGTCCGGCGCCATGGTCCGGTACCACGCCGGGTCGCTGTCGAACCGCTCCAGCAGCGGGGTCACCCAGCTCCAGTCGGCCGGCGCGAAGACCGGAGTGGGATGCCGGTGCGAGACGTGCACCTCGGCCGCGCCGTGCTCGGCGGCGAGCGCCGCCCACTCGAACGCGCTCTGCCGGCCGCCGACGATGAGGCAGGACCGGCCGGTGAACGTCGCGAGGTCCACGCGGTCGCCGCTGTGCGAGTACCGGCCCTCCGGCAGCGCGGCGGCCAACTCGTCCGGCACGTGCGGGCACGCGCCGAGCCCGGTGGCCACCACGACCTGGTCCGCGTCCACGACCGAGTCGTCGTCCAGCGTCACGGCGAACCCGGAACCCGCCGCGTCGAGGCGGGTCACCTCGCGGCGGTCGGCGGTCAGGCCCCTGCGCTGCTGGAACCACTCGGCGTAGGCCAGGTAGTGGCTCAGCGGGATGGGATCCGGCTCGGACCTGTCGAGCCCCGACTCCACCGCGTACCGCTCCAGCGTGTACTCCTCCAGCGGGTCGAGGTGCCAGTCCGCGTGGGACCGCAGGACCATGCCGCGCGGCATGTGGTCCCGCCACAGCGACATCGGGCTGCCGAACACGACGTGCTCGACGCCGAGGTGCTTGCACTGCGCCGACAACGCGAGGCCGTACGGCCCGGCGCCGATGATCACCAACGGAACGGTATTTGCTGGCAACGAAGATCTCCTTTGCGGCCGGGGATTCCTGGTGCTGGCGTGCGCGTCAGGCCCGTAGGCTGCGCGCGGTCACCGCCACGGACGCGGCGATCGCCAGCGTGGCAACGACCTCCGCGACGGGAATCCGGTCGGGCAGGTGGTTGGCGGTGAGTGAGCCGAGCAGTGCGATACCGAGCACGCCGCCGAGTTGGCGGCTCGCGTTGAGCAGTCCGGAGGAGACGCCGACGCTGTCCTGCGGGGTGTGGGCGAGCACCAGGGTGGTCATCGAGGTGGTGATCAGTCCCGAGCCGACGCCGAACACCAGCAGCGCGGCGGCGAGCACCGGATAGGCGAGGGTGCCGGCCACGACGAACCCGGCCGAGCCGACCAGCGTGCACAGCTGTCCGGTCAGCAGCGGCCACTTCGGCCCCCGGTTCGCCGTCCACGGGCCGGCGAGCCTCGTCGCGACGGGGGTGTGCATGATGGTCAGCGGCAGGAACGCGAGGCCGGTCAGCAGCGGCGCGTAGCCCCGGATGTGTTGCAGCGTCAGCGTGTACACGAACAGCGACCCGTACATGGAGAAGTTGAACGCCGCCCCGGCGAGCAGCCCGGCCCGCAGCGGCGGCGAGGTCAGCACCGCCGTGGGGATCAGCGGTTCGGCGCGACTGCGTTCCCACAGCACGAAAAGCGCGAGGCCGAGGGCGGTCGCGCCGAACGCGCCGACCACGAACGGCGCGCCCCAACCGATCCTGCTCGCCTCGATCAGCCCGGCGGTCACCGCGGTCAGCGTGCCGACGGCGAGCGCCTGGCCGACCAGGTCGAGCGCGACCGGGCGCGCCGGCACCGGGCGCAGCCGCGTCGCCACCAACAGCAGGGCGAACGCGCACACCGGCACGTTGACGAGGAAGATCCCGCGCCAGCCGACCGTCTGCACCAGTCCGCCGCCGACCACCGGCCCCGCCGCGAACGCCAGCCCGGAGATCGCCGCCCACATGCCGAGCGCGCGCACCCTGATCCGGCCGGCCGGGTAGACGGCGTGGATGAGCGCGAGCGAGGTCGGGGCGAGCAGCGCGGCGCCGACGCCCTGGAGCACCCTGGCGGCGATCAGCCAGCCGACGGTCGGCGCGAGCCCGCAGCCGACCGAGGCGACCCCGAACACGACAAGGCCCGCCTGGAATCCCAGCCGCGCGCCCCAGCGGTCGCCGAGCAGTCCGGTGGACAGCAGCAGCGCGGCGAACGCCAGCGTGTACGCGTCGACGATCCACAACAGGGCACTCGTGCTCGCGGCCAACTGGTCCCGCAGCGTCGGCACCGCAACATTCAGCACATTGGCGTCAAGGATGACCAGAGCGAAACCGGTGCAGACCCCGGCAAGCCCCCAACCGCGTTTGGCCGCATCACCCGTCCGCGCGCTTTCCGCGCCGAGGGCGGCATCGGATGACAGAACGTCACCCGTGGCCTCGTGATTGGAGGAAGTATCTGTCACAGACCGATAGTCGCGCGAAAACAGTTCCACGAACCTGGAACCATGGCGGGTTACTGTGAGGTAATGACGAGCCTTGGTCACTGCTGCCCGGGATGTCCCGGGTCCGGCGGCGACGCCGACGTCGCGGCGGTCGCCGCGCTGTTCGGCGATCCGGCCAGGGCGTGCATGCTGCTCGCGCTGGCCGCGAACCACGAGCTGTCCGCGTCCGCGTTGGCCAGCGAGGCCGGCCTGTCCGCACCCGCCACCAGCGCGCATCTGCGCAAGCTCACCGACGGCGGCCTGATCACGGTCAACCGGCGCGGGCGATACCGCTTCTACCGCATTGCCGGCGTCGACGTCGCCGCCGCGCTGGAGACCCTGGCCAGGCTCGCGCCGCCCCGGCCGGTCCGGTCGCTGCGGCAGAGCGTGCGCGGTAAGGCGCTGCGGTTCGCGCGGATCTGCTACGACCACCTCGCCGGCCACCTGTCCGTCGCGATCACCGACGCGTTGATCAGCAGGCGCGCCATCACTCCCGTCGTGTCGTCGGGCCACCAGGCCGAGGAGGAGCTGTGGGCGCTGGGCCCCGGCGCGGCCTCGGTGCTCGGCGAGCTCGGCGTGGAGTTCGACCGCGTCGCGCCACGGGCCGTCGACCCGTCGGCCCTGCGCACCTGTTACGACTGGAGCGCGCGCCGGCCGCATCTCGCCGGTTCGCTCGGCGCGAGCCTGCTGGTCACCATGCTCGACCGCAGGTGGCTGGCCAGGATTCCCAAGCAGCGCGCGGTGAATCTCACCGAGCGCGGCGCCGAGGCGCTGAGCGCCACACTGGACCTGGTGGTCTCGCCCGAGGCGTGACGCTCAGAGCGAACGAACCACGCTCTCGGCGAACGCGCGGCTCGTCCCGGTCGCGATCTCGTTACGGTCGGCCGAACGAGATCAAGTCGCGTTTTCCTGGAGAGGGACCAACAATGACCGGTGGGCTGACCCTGAACGACTCGGTGTTCGAGCTGCTGCTGCGGGAGCGAATCGTCTTCCTCGGCACTGAGGTCGACGACGACAGCGCGAACCGCATCACCGGCCAGCTGTTGCTGTTGGCCGCGGAGGACTCCACGAGGGACATCACCTTCTACGTCAACTCTCCCGGCGGTTCGGTCACGGCGGGTCTGGCGATCTACGACACGATGCAGCTCATCGAGCCCGACGTGGCGACCTGGGCCGTCGGGTTCTCCGCTTCGATGGGCCAGTTCCTGGTGTCCTCCGGCGCGCCGGGCAAGCGCTATGCGTTGCCGCACACGCGAATCCTGATGCACCAGCCGCACGCGGGCCTCAGCGGCAGCGCCTCCGACATCGCGATCAGGGCCGAGGCGTTCAGCAACATGAAGCGGCAGGTCGCCGAGCTCACCGCGCAGCAGACCGGCCATCCGGTGGAGAAGATCATCGCCGACGGCGACCGGGATCGCTGGTTCAGCGCGGAGGAGGCCCGCGAGTACGGCCTGATCGACCACGTGGTCAGCCGGATCGAGCGCGAGCCGGTGTCCTGATCTCCTTGCCGGGCAAGGGATCGGCCCGTCAGGGTCGCTGAACCTGTTGGGGGATCTGGTGAGCGGAGGCGGCGAGGCGGATCTGGTTGCGGCCACCGTCCTTGGCCTCATACAGGGCCGCGTCGGCGGCGAGCAGCAGCGCGGTGAGATCGGTTCCGCTGTCCGGGTAGACGGCCGCGCCGATCGACGCGGACAGTCCGTCGACGGTGGCCGGCAGGCTCAGCGCCGCCACCCGCACGCTCAGTCTGCCGATGTCCGTGCGGATCCGGTCGGCGATGGCGGTGAACTCCTCGTAGTTGGTGCCCGGCAGCACCACCGCGAACTCCTCGCCGCCGTAGCGGCCGACGAGGTCGACGCCCCGCACCTCACGCCGGATTGCGTTGGCCACCTCGCGGAGCACCTGGTCGCCCGCGAGGTGGCCGTAGCGGTCGTTGACCCGCTTGAAGTGGTCAAGGTCGATGATCAGCACGGCGACCATCGAGCCGAGTCTGCGCGCCCTGACCAGTTCGCGGCCGGCGACCTCGTGCCAGAAGACCGGGTCGACCAGTCCCGTCTTCGTGTCGGTGCGTGCCGCCGCCTGGAACTGCGGCAGCAGCAGGCCGCGGTGCAGCGCGAGGACGGTCACCATGAGGATCGGCAGCAGCCACGGGCGGACCGTCGTGACCAGCGCGATGCCGCTGCCGAGGCCGACGGCCGCGCCGATGGTGAGCGCGTCGTTGAGGCTGCCTAGTGCGGTTCGCCCTGGGGTTTCCGGGTTTGTCGCGATGATGGCGGCGACGACGAGGACGTAGTTGACAAGAAAGTAGGCTGCTGCGGCGACAGTCAGGGCGACCAGACCCCATGGGCCGCCCAGGAACATGAGGTAGGGGGCGGCATGTCCGGCACTGGCCAGCGTCAGCGCGGACCCGGCCGCGCAGCAGCCGAGCACGACGGTGGCCGCCGAGAAGACCTTGCGGTGCAACGTGGTTCTGCGGTGGTACACCCTGACCCAGGAATGTGCGTAGCTGACCGCGATCACCACGACCACCAGCGGCGGCGGGAGCAGCAGCAGGCCGGCGAAGATCCAGATCGACTGGAGGTGGGCGTGCGGGCTGCCCTCGGCGGCGAGCTCCCTGATCCGCTCGATGCCGCGCGCGGTCTCCAGGTGCGCGACCGCGCCGACGACGAGCAATCCGCACCACATCAGGGAGTGCGAGGTGATCGGCGCGAGCCGCGCGGTGGCGACCACGCCGACGACCGCGAGGCACTCCACGGCCAGCAGGTACGCCAGCACGCCTCGGGGCAGCGACCACATTCGCCATCGCCACACGGCGAAACCGGCGAGACGGCTGGCGCTCGACCCTGGCTCTGGCTGATCATCATGACGTCGCACGGCGAATTCCCCCAGTCACCGTTCTGGAGCCGTCAAGATAACCGCGCGCACACCGAGCTGTCGCTAGCCCACCGGGTGGCCATGAAAAGGCAAGTGGCGCAACCAACTCCCGCGTCGATGGAGGACATCATGCACAACACTAACTCCGCACCACGGACCGGCCGGCCGATCGACTGGCGTACCCGGACCTCCCAGCGCTGATAGCGCCGGTCCACGGCCATTCCCCGGTCGTCCGCCGGCTGCCGCGACACCGTCGCGGCAGCCGGCGGATCGTTTTCCCGGTCTCCGGCGCAACTGTGCCCGTAGGGGAAGCGGAATCGGCACGTTAGGCGTCGCAATGTGCCATGAAGAACGCCATTGAACGTTCGGCGTCCTGATGGTGTCCCTCAGGACATCGACGGTTCCGTGCTGCCGTCGAGCGGGGTCATCCGGTCGGGCAGGTGCGCACGCAGCGTGTCGCTGAGCGTCCGGCGGTCGGTGGGGCTCAGGTGCAGCTGGTGTGTGGCGTTGCGCAGATCCCCGGTCGGCTCGCCGGTGAGGCAGGCGAGCGTCGCGTCCTCGGTGTCCGAGCCGTCGGGCAGGTAGGCCAGCGTGGCGTCGGACCCGGTCCGCACGGTGCAGCTGCGGTGCGTGCGAATGGCGGCGATCAGGTTCTCCGCGTGCGGATAGGGCAGCCGGGTTGTCCACTGGCTGGCGCCCGGCGGATGCACGAACAGCCTCAGCCCGCCACTGGTCCGGCGCACATCAATCCGCGTGCACACGATGCTCTCCCCCCGTGCTGTCCGTGCCGTATAACCGCCGTCATCGACAATGCCACCTCATCGAGCATGCGGACAGACATAAACGGCGGTGTGGTCACGGATATGGTTGGTGCGAGATTCCCTCGGACAGCCTAGTCCGCATATGTGACATTTGCGCAGGATGTGGCCGGTTGCACCGGACGTGCCTCGAACTGGCTACCCAGAACGCCCTTTTGTCACCGAGTGGCCGTCGATTGTGAAACGACTCTCACTCGAAAAGTGGACTGGCGACTCGAAGGGGCGAACCCCGTCAAGGGCGGGCGATCGCGTAGGGCGGTCGGGTGACGGGCGGACGCCGGTCGGTGATCTTGCTCACCTTAGATCGACCGATCGCCGCAACTCGGCAAATGGTTCGACCAATTTGTCCGGTCGGGGGCCAGGAGCTGATCCCCGGTTTGGCCGAACCGCCGCAGTGTCAACCGTCAACGTCGTACTACGAACGGAGGGTGACGTCGCCGTCCGAGCGCCATAGCGTCCCAACTGCGTCGTATCGACGAAATGCTCCGAGCCTCAATTCCCCGACATTCCGTTGAGGCACGGAGATCCTGCCATTTTCTCCCTCGAAGGGACGAACTCGATGCGCATGTTGAAGATCGCTGCCGCGGTGTGCGGTGCGGCCCTGGTCGCCGGCCTCGGTATTGGCTCGACCGCGTCCGCGGAGACCAGCACCCCCAACATCATCGGCGGCGGCTCCGCACCCACGGTCGGCTGGGGCGCCCAGATCCTCTGGAACAACGTCACGACCTACGGCGGCTTCGAGTGCTCCGGCACGATCATCGCGCCGCAGTGGGTGCTCACCGCGCAGCACTGCCTGAACTCCGCCGGCATCCACGTCAAGGTCGGCAGCAACAAGCTCGGCCAGGGCACCGACGTCCCGGTGGACCGGCAGCTGGCCTCGCCAAGGGGCGACATCTCGCTGCTGCACCTGACCAGGGCGGTCTCCACGACCTACATGAAGCTGGGCAACGGTGACCCGGCGACCGGCAGCACCAACCAGATCTACGGCTGGGGCCGCACGCTGAACTCCAGCCCGCCCTCCCCGGTGCTCAAGACCGCCAACGTCCGCGTGACCGGCTCGAGCTCCGACGCCTTTGGCGGCAGGGCGATCGCCAGCGTCGGCATCAACGGCGCCGCGTGGCACGGCGACTCGGGTGGCCCCGAGCTGTCCAACGGCGTGCAGGTCGGCGTCTGCTCGACCGGCAGCAACTCCGGCTCGAACCCGCAGGGCTCGCAGAACTACGCCAGCGTGGCGAACAGCCGCGCCTGGATCAAGTCGACGTCCGGCGTCTGATCAGCCGGTAGCGCCAGCTCGGCCGATGCCCGGGAACCCATGTGGTTCCCGGGCATCCGCCGTTTCTGGACCTCACGCCTGGGCCAGTAGGCGGCGGAGCCAGCCGGGCAACCGGCTGGTCCGGACGTCCACGGTTCCCTCGGCCGCGCCGCGCACGATCCGCCTGCCGCCGCGCCCCGACGGCCGGTCGCGCACGTCGACGACCACGCAGGTGATGTTGTCCGGTCCGCCCGCCCGGTTGGCCAGCTCGATCAGCTGGCGGACCGCCGCGTCGGGATCGGCGGCCTCGGCCAGCGCCCCGCGCACGTCCTCGTCCGGCGTCACGTCGGTCAGGCCGTCCGAGCACAACAGGTACCGGTCGCCGGTTGCCGCCTGGTGCAGGAACAGGTCGGGCTCGCCGCTTCCGGTGCTCTGCAACGCCTTCATCAGCATCGACCGGCGCGGGTGCTGCGCGGCCTGCTCCCGCGGAAGCTGCCCGTCGTCCACCAGCGCCTGCACCAAGGTGTGGTCGTGGGTGAGCTGACGCAGCTCGCCGCCGCGCAGCAGGTAGCCGCGCGAGTCGCCGAGGTGCGCGACGGCGAAGCCCGGCCCGAACGGCAGCAGCGCGGTGAGCGTCGTGCCCATGCCGCGCAGCTGCGGCTCCTGGTCGGCGACCTCGGCCAGCCGCCGGGCGATGGCCGAGACCGCGCCGGCCAGCGCGGCGAGCGGGTCCACGCCCTGCCGGTCCGTGGCGGCGAGCCGGTCGTCGAGTTTGGCCATCGCGGCCACCGCGATCGAGCTGGCTACCTCGCCGTGCGCGTGTCCGCCCATCCCGTCGGCGACGGCGAGCAAGCGCGGGCTCGCGTACGCCGAGTCCTCGTTGACCTCGCGGTGCAAGCCGAGGTCGGTGCCGACGGCGTAGCGGAGTCCCAGCTCGGTGTCGTGCGTCATGCATGCAGTAGAGCAGTTGTGAATAGAGTTCACAAGCATGAGTCTTGTGGACCGTGTGTGCGAGGTGGCCTAGGATCGCGGCAATGAGCCAGGACACGACCGTGACCGCGGCGGACATCGCGCGGCTCGGCGACGTGGGGCGGGCGGCGGTGAGCAACTGGCGTCGCCGGCACGAGGACTTCCCCGAGCCCGTCGGCGGCACCGCGTCCAGCCCGCTGTTCTCGCTGCGCGAGGTGGAGAGCTGGTTGCGGCGCAACGGAAAGGCGTTCGAGGTCTCCCTCGCCGACCGCGCCTGGCAGCAGCTGCGCGCCTCGGGCGAGGACCTGCGGCTCGGCGAGCTCGTCGCGGGCGCCGGCGCGCTGCTGGCCCGCCTCGCCGGCCGGGAACCGCCCGGCCACGACGGCCTCGCGCTCACCGATCCCGCGCTGATCGGCCTCATCACCGACCTGGCGGCCGAACGCGGCAGCCTGGACGCCTTCGAGTTCCTCTGCGAGCGCTACCAGGAGGCGCACTCGCGACGGCTGTCCGGCACCCCCGCCGACATCGCCGCCCTGCTGGCGCGGCTGGCCTGCCAGGACGGCGGCACCGTGCTCGACCCGGCCTGTGGGCTCGGCACGCTGCTGCTCGCCGCGCCTGCCGCCCGCGCGCTCGGCCAGGAGACCGCCCCGTCCGCCGCGCTGATCGCCGCCGTCCGCCTCGGCCTTCGCGAGGTGCCGGCCGCGTTCGTCGTCGCGGACTCCCTGCGGCACAACGGCTTTCCCGGCGAGCTCGTCGACGCGGTGCTCTGCGACCCGCCCCTGCACGACCGCGCCTGGGGCTACGACGAGCTGACCGCCGACCCGCGCTGGGAACACGGCCTGCCGCCGCGCGGCGAGCCCGAACTGGCCTGGCTCCAACACTGCCTCGCGCATGCGCGGCCCGGCGGCCTCGTGGCGATCCTGATGCCGCAGGCCGCGGCGAGCCGCCGCCCCGGTCGGCGGATCAGGGCGAACCTGCTGCGGTCCGGCACCCTGCGCGCCGTCGTCACCCTCACCGACGGCGGCCCCGACCTGTGGCTGCTGCGCCGCCCGCTGCCCGGCGAGCCGCCGCCCGCGCACCTGCTCACCATGGAGGCCGATGGCGACCTGGCCGCCGTCGAGACCGCCTGGCGGCAGCACCTGCGCGAACCGGCCGCCGAGCCGCCCGCCCCCGGTCGCGCGGTGCGCGTCATCGACCTGCTCGACGAGGACGTCGACCTCAGCCCGGCCTGCCACGGCGGCCGGCACCCCGGCCGCGACCTCGGGGCCGAGTTCGCCGCGACGCTGGACCGGCTGCGCGCGGCGGCGCTCCCGCTGCCCGACCTCGCGGTGCTGGCTGAGCCGAGGACGCCGCCGACCACCACGATCGGCGAGCTGGCCAGGGCCGGCCTGCTTACCATCGCGCACGCGCCGACCAGGCTGCGCACTGACGGCGGCGACCTACCCGTGCTGCTCGCCGACGACCTGGCCACCGGCAGCGCGCCCTCCGGCCGGACCGAGCACCAGCCCGGCCTGGTCACCCTGGCCAGGGGCGACGTCGTCGCCGCGCCGACCGGCGCGGCCAGGGTCGTCGACACCGACGGCGCGGTGCTCGGCCCGTACCTGGCCCGCTACCGGGTCGACCAGGAGCGGTTGGATCCCGACTTCCTCGCCGGGGTGCTGCGGTCCGCAGACCCCCGCGCGTACCCCGGTTCCAGCCGGATGGACGCGCGCCGGACGCAGCTGCCCAGGCTGTCCCTGGCCGAGCAGCGCGCGTACGGCAGGGCGTTCCGCCAGCTCGCCGCGCTGGCGGACGCCGTGCGCGATGCGGCGGAACTGGGGGAGAAGCTGGTCGGGCTAGGCTTTGCCGGACTTGTCGACGGTCACCTCCGGCCCAACACCTAGGCACAACGGAGGTTCCTGGGGAGGCCGGATGCTCATCGCTGACCGCTACGAGCTCGACGAACTGCCCCTCGGGCGGGGCGGCATGGGCACCGTGCACGGCGGCCACGACAAGCACCTCGACCGAAGGGTGGCCGTCAAGTTCCTGCAACTGCCCGGCGGGCCCGACGACGAGCTGGAACGCCGGTTCATCCGCGAGGCGCGGATCCTGGCGCGGCTGGAGCACTCCGGCGCGCCGACGCTCTACGACTTCGGCATGCACGACCAGCGCCTGTTCCAGGTGATGCAGTTCATCGACGGCGTCACCGTCGCCGACCTGGTCGGCGAGCACGGCCCGCTGCCGGTGCCGTGGGCCGCCGCCATCGCGGCCCAGGCGTGCGCAGTGTTGGCCGCCGCGCACGAACTGTCCATCTGCCACCGGGATCTCAAGCCCACCAACCTGATGCTGTGCCCGGACGGCAGCGTGAAGGTGCTCGACTTCGGGCTCGCCATGCTGCGCGAGAGCGACGTCGCCCAGTTCACCAGGGCGGGCCAGATCCTCGGCACCCCGGCGTACATGGCGCCGGAGCAGATCCAGCGCGGCATCGCCGGGCCGCGCAGCGACCTCTACGCGCTGGGCTGCGTGCTGCACGAGATGGTGACCGGGCGGCAGCTGTTCACCGGCCCGACCGCGTACGCGGTGTTCGACAAGCAGGTGAGGCAGCGGCCGCCCTCGGTGCCCGGCGCGCCGGCCGAGCTGGACCGGCTGATCCAGGAGCTGTTGGCGAAGGAGCCCGCCGACCGCCCGGCCGACGCGAACTCCCTCTACACCCGGCTGGTGCCCTTCGCCCTCGACCTGCCGATGCTGCCCGGCTTCCTCAGCTCGCCGTCGGTGCCAAGCCCGGTGCGGATGTACGCGCGCATCGTCGGACAGGTGCTGCCCTAGCGTTGCCCCGCAAGGGTTTCCGGGCTAGGCCTTGCCGATCAGGCCGTCGAGGTGCGCGGCGGCGACTCGCTTGGGCACCACCATCCGCCAGGCCTCGACCACCAGCTCGGTCATCTCGTCCTCGTCGATGGCGGCCAGCCACACGCACACCCAGTTGTACCGCTCGTCCGACGGCCTCGGCGGGTGGAACTTCGTCGGCTCGGCCTCGATCAGCGCGGCGCGTTCTTCCTTCGGGAACGCGAAACCCATCGTGGTCTCGTCGCGCGAGAACGCGACGTACACGATCTGGCCGACCCGGAACTTCACCCGGTCGCGAATCAGGTGCTCGGTGGTTCTCGGCAGCGTCAGCGCCAGCCGCCGCACGTCCTCGACGGTCACCATGGCCGTCCCCCTCCGCCTCGTGCTGTCGGCCACATGATGCCGGGCGACACCGACAACGCGGCCGCCGCGTCAGGGCACCAGCACCACGCGGCCGAGCTGCGTGCGGGACTCCAGGATCCGGTGCGCCTCGGCCGCGTCCGCGAGCGGCAGCCGAGCGTGCACGGCGGCCCGCAGCCGGCCGGCCGCGACGTGCCCGAGCACCTCGCGGATGCCGTCGTCGACGAGGTCGGGACGGTGCTGCCGCAGCTCCGAGAACGCGAAGCCGGTCAGGGACTTCATGCCGAAGACGTCCATCGGCGACGCCGCAGGCTCGGTGAGGTCGCCCATGGCTCCGTAGACCACCAGCCGCCCGTACGGCGCGAGCAGCCGGAGACCGGCGCGCAGGACCTCCCCGCCGATGCTGTCCGCGACCACGTCGACACCGCGGCCGCCCGCCGCCGAGGCGACCTCGTCGGCCCAGGCGTCGGAGCGGTAGTCGATCGCCACGTCCGCGCCGAAGGACCTGGCGAAGTCCAGCTTCTCCGGCGAACTCGCCGTCGCGATGATCCGGCCAGCGCCAAGCGCCCTGGCGAGCTGGACGAGCAGGTGCCCGATCGCCCCTGCCGCGCTGTGCACCAACACGGTCTCGCCTTCCGCGAGCCGCCCGGTCCGCAGCACGCCGAGCGCCACCTGCGCGGGCGAGGCCAGGATCGTCGCCTCGGCGGCGTCCATCCCGGCCGGCACCGGGACCAGCCAGCGTGCCTGCGCGATCCCGTGGTCCGCGTACGCGCCGTCGCGGACGACGGTCGCGACGCGGTCGCCGACGCGGACACCGGTGACGCCGTCGCCGACGGCGACGACCGGGCCGACCACGTCGCCGGAGGGCGCGCCGGGCAGTCCGGAGTGCAGCGCGCGGGTGGTTGCCGTCGACGCGGCGCCGGACGCGCGCAGCGTCGCCCCGCGCCGCAGCGTTTCCACGTAGTTCACGCCGACGGCCTCGGTCCTGATCAGCACCTCGCCGGGACCGGGGCTGGGCGTGTCCGCCTCCTCGATCCGCAACACCTCGGGACCGCCGTGCTGGTGGTAGCGGACGATGCGCATGGGCTGCTCCGTATTCATTGGTGAGACCAACGTTGGTGAGACCAACGTTAACACCGTGATCGTCGGTCGCGTCAAGGGGACGCGACGAGCCGCCGGGTAGGGTGTCGGCCGTGACGTCGAGTCCGGAAGCCTTGCGGCGCCTGCCATCCCTGCTGCTGGAGCGCGCCGCCGCGCGCGGGGGCCGGCTGCTCACCGACGAGCTGGCCGAGTGTGGCGTGCGCAGGCGGCACTACCTCGTGCTGGCGGCGATCGCCGAGTGCGGCCCGGTCGCGCAGGCCGAACTGGGGCGGCAGTTGGACATCGACGGCAGCGACATGGTCGCCGTGCTCAACGAACTCGAGGAGCGCGCGCTGGTGGTGCGCGCCAGGGACGACCGGGATCGGCGGCGCAACGCCATCACGCTGTCCGCCGAGGGCGGGAAGGTGCTCCGCCGTCTCGACCGCCTCGTCGGCCGCGCCAACGACCGGCTGCTCGCCGCGCTCTCGGACGCCGAACGGGGGCAGCTCGTCGCCCTGCTCGCCCGCGTCGCCGAAAGGACCGACCTGGATGGCTGAGCCCGGTGCCACCACCGCTCTCGTCTCCGCACTGCACCAGGTGATGCGCGTGCTCGCCTGGGACCACAACGCGCACTACCACCGCACCCTGCTCCGCAGGCTGCCCGCGCGCGTCTCGCGCGCGCTCGACATCGGTTGCGGCACAGGGGATTTCGCCCGCAGGCTCGCGGCGCGCGCGGACCACGTCGACGCCGTGGACCGGTCCGCGCCGACCGTGGCGGCGGCCGTGGCCGCGACGGCGGGGAAGTCGGTTCGATTCCTCGTCGGCGACGCCCTCGAACTCCCGCTGGACCGCTACGACGCGATCAGCTGCCTGGCCAGCATCCACCACCTGCCCTTCGGTCCCGCGGTCGAACGCCTGCGCGGCCTGCTCACGCCGGGCGGCACGCTGGTCATCCTCGGCTGTTACCGCGAGGAGACCCGCTCGGACCGGTGGCTGAGCCTGGCCGCGGTGCCGGCCAACGTCGCCATGGGGCTCGGTCACGCCGTGCTGCTCACCGGTAACCGTCGATCCGCGCTCGGGCACCGCGCGCCGGTGCTGCCGGCGAGCATGACCCTGGCCGAGATCCGCACCGAGGCCCGTCGGCTGCTGCCCGGCGCGATCATCCGGCGCCACCTGTTCTGGCGGTACACGCTGGTCTACCGGGCCTGACCGCGTCGCCCGCCCTCCGATCCGCCGCGCCGAGGGTGTGACGCACTCGGTCGGGTGAACGGGCCGGTCGCGGGGACCGTCACACCCCGCGACCCCGGGAAGTGTGGTTGACTGTCATCGGTCAGTGGTTTTGCTGGCGCGATTTCGACGCGCTCGCGAAACGATGATGTTGCTCGTGTGTGGGTTTCCTCCAGGTTGTGGGAGAGAGTCCTCCCGCTTGAGACAGGCCCGGGTCGCCGCATCGGCGGCTTCCCGCATCCGTCACCTGTTGAGGAGACAAATCATGGCTAACGGCACCGTGAAGTGGTTCAACGCCGAAAAGGGCTTCGGTTTCATCGCGCCCGAGGACGGCAGCGCCGACGTGTTCGTGCACTACTCCGAGATCCAGAGCGGCGGCTTCCGCAGCCTGGAGGAGAACCAGCGCGTGCAGTACGACCTTGGCCAGGGCGCCAAGGGTCCGCAGGCGACCGGCGTGACCGTCGTCTGATCTGACCTAGCCGGTCGGAACACAGCGAAGGGGCGGTTCCCATTCCATCGGAGTGGGAACCGCCCCTTTCGCGCTGTCGCCGGTTCGCGGTCGCCCGGCCAGGCGATCAGGTCGTCATCTGCCGCTTACCGTCGACGGCCTCCAGGCCGAGCATCTCCAACAGACGTCCGCAGTCCTGCGCGTCGGAGGCGTGATGGGCGACGAGACGGGCCGCCCTGCCGTTCTGGATCTCGCAGTGGATCTTCTCGCTCGCCCGCAACTCGGCGAATCGGTCGTTCTCGTTCACGGGGCTGGCGTGTCGGGCCAAGGTCATGCGGCACCTTCCTTCGACCTGAGGCGACCCAACAACGGGGCCTCGGGACATCTGGATCGAGATCCATGCATCGCGAACCGCCGTCAGGCGACCTGCAGGGCGCAGACCGTCGTCGGGACGAAGGTCCCGGGACCCCTCCATGATGACAGCCCTGACCGAGGGAAACCACCCCGGCCTCCTCGTTACCGTGGGTGTCGGACCGATGCGCCCTACTCTGTAACGTTTCTGTCGCGCAGGGTGACGGATCCGGCTTGCGGTCGCGCGGATCCGGTCAGCGCCGCTCCGGCCTGCCCCGCGCGGTCGGTCGACCGCGTCCTGTAGGCCCCGCTCGACGGTAATCCCTTGGTGGGCAAGAGAATCCCTCCTTCGAGTGATCGTCTCGGGCCGACACCGTCCACAGCGGACAGTGTGATCCGATCGGCGTGCGGCGCGGTCGGTCGGCCGTGTCAGGGCGACACGATTCGGCACGCGGGGTAGCCGTCCGGCTCCGTTGGGGTGTCCGACCAGGTGACAGAAGTAAGACAAACTTTTGCGCGACAAGGGCGTGTGGACTTGCCCTCCGACGGGTAACCATGCTTGTGTCGTTTGTGCGTCACCTGGTCACCGGGCTGGTGCAATCCGCCACTGGTGCGCGTTTGGCTTGCTGAATGCCCTGGTGAGGTGGTTGAGTGCCGTCTGAGGTGTGCGGTGTGGACTGTCCTCAGTGGAAGGAATGTGAAGAGTGGCTCTACCTACCTTGACTCCGGAGCAGCGTGCGGCAGCCTTGGCCAAGGCGGCTGAGGTCAGGAAGGCTCGTTCCGAACTGCTGGCGTCGCTCAAGAGCGGCGAGAAGACCATCCAGCAGGTGTTGGCCAACGCCAAGACCGACGTGCTCGTTGGCAAGACCAAGGTCGTGCAGCTGCTCAAGGCGCTGCCCGGCTACGGCCCCGCCAAGGTGACCGCGCTCATGGAGGAGACCGGTGTCGACGCCAACCGGCGCGCGGCCGGCCTCGGCGACAAGCAGCGCGCGGCACTGCTCGACAAGCTTGCGTAGCTCGTAGTTGCTTGAGTAGCTCTTAGTTGACGGTGCGTCCGGCCGAATTCGATTCGAGTTCGGCCGGACTCACGGTTAACGGTCCGAATTTCTTGCCCGGCCGATTCAGGTGCCGAGCAGTCCGCGTTCCAACGCGACGATCACGGCGGCGGTCCGATCGGACACGTCCAACTTCTTGAACGCCCGCAGCAGATGCGTTTTCACCGTCGCCTCGCCGATGAACAGCTCCCTGCCGATGTCCGCGTTCGTCAGGCCCCGGCTCACCAGCCGCAGCACCTCGCGTTCCCGCTCGGACAACGCGTTCGGCTCCGGCGCACGCGCTCGGAACAGCCGGCTCGCCACGGCGGGCGACAGCACGGTCTCGCCGCGCGCGGCCGCGCGCACCGAGCCGATCAGCTCCGCCCGCGACGAACCCTTGAGCAGATAGCCGACCGCCCCGGCCTCGACGGCACGCAGGATGTCCGCGTCGCTCTCGTAGGTGGTGACCACGACCACCCGAACCTCCGGTGACCTGGCCAGGATCCGCGCCGCGGCCGTCACCCCGTCCAGCTCGCCCATCCGCAGGTCCATCAGGACCACGTCCGGCCGCACCGCGGCGGCGAGCGCCACCGCCTCCTCGCCGCTGCCAGCCATGCCGACCACCGAGATGTCCGGCGCGGACTCCAGCATCGCCGACAGGCCCTCCCGCACCACCGGGTGATCGTCGGCCAGCAACACCCGGATCTCGTCGCCCTCAGGCATCTCCGCCCACCTCCGCCACGCCAGCTCCCTCCGGGCCGCGCAGCGGCACGACCACCTCGACGACCGTGCCGACCCCCGGATCGCTCGTCACCGTCACCGCACCCCCGATGTCTGCCACCCTGCCGCGCAGACCACGCAGGCCGAAGCCCTCCCTGTCCGGATCCACCTCGAACCCGCCGCCGTCGTCGGCGACCGTCAGCCGCACACCGGAATCGCCGTAGTCCAGCCGCACCGACACCTCGACGGCGCCAGCGTGCCGGCGGATGTTCGCCAGCGACTCCTGCGCCGCGCGCAGCAGTACCACCCCGACCGCCGTCGGCACCGGGAACTCCGCGCCGGTCGCCGCGTAGCGCACGGACAGCCCGGTCTCCGCGGCGAGCGCGTCAGCCTGCCGACGCACCGCCTCGGGCAACGGGTTGTCCCGCAACGGAATCGGGGTCAGCGCCGCGACGAACTCCCGAGTCTC
The DNA here is from genome assembly GCF_008386585.1 of Solihabitans fulvus. Taxonomy (GTDB): domain Bacteria; phylum Actinomycetota; class Actinomycetes; order Mycobacteriales; family Pseudonocardiaceae; genus Solihabitans; species Solihabitans fulvus. Next base: position 73,037 of record NZ_VUOB01000001.1, on the reverse strand, counting down.
GGCCAGGTTCTCCTTCGCGGCCCGCGCCGCGAGGCCGAGATGCCGGCGGGCCAGGTCCGGCGCGTCGGCCAACTCGGACTCGGCGGCCTGCACGAGCCCGATGATGCTGGTGAGTCCCTGCGCGACGGTGTCGTGGATCTCCCTGGCCAGCCGCTCCCGCTCGGCCGCGATGCCCGCCTGATGGGACAGTTGGGCCACCTCGGCGCGGCTGCGCCGCAACTCCTCGATCAGCCGCGCCCGTTCCCGGCTCTGCCGCGCCATCCTGGTGATCCACAGCCCGAGCAGCACCGCGAGCGCGATGTTCAGCAGCGCGGCCGGCAGGAGGCCGAGCGCGCTCTCCCGCGACCCCGTGGTGAGCCACACCACGGTGGTCGGCAGCAGGTTCGCCAGCAGCACTATCGCGAGCGCCGGGCCGGTCGCCAGGCTCATCAGCAGCATCGGGCAGATCGCGAACAGCGCGTAGGAGGCGGACACGTCCAGCGCGATCGCCGCGACGAACAGCGCGATGAGGCCGACCGCGAACACCACAGCGGGTCGGCCGCCGCCGGCGCTGGTCATCAGCCTGCGGCCGAAACCGGCGTACCACGGCACGATCAGGGTGAGCGCCACGACCGCGTAGGCCACCCGCCCGGACGCTCCGCCGGACATGATCAGCAGCCCGACAGTGATCACATAGGACACCGCGAAGTAGGCGTCCCACAGGCCGAACCAGCGCAGGCTCGCGTCCGGCACTGCCCTTGTCGGGGACTCGGGCCGGGGGATGGGATCGCGCACGACCCAAGTCCTATCACGTCTGCGGCGCGCCGCTGTCCGTCGACCGGTGGACAGCGGGGTCAGTCGCTCGGTCGTCCCGGCGGGCCGATCCGCGCCATAGCGTCGAGTCGAGTCGGAACCGAGCCAGTGAGGGCGATGCAATTGAGTGCACTGTGGACCACCGTCGCGGTCAGCGTGACGGTGCTGATCGTGATTCTCGCCAGCGACCTCGGCAGCCGCCGGGTCACCAGGATGCGGCTGATCCGCCCGCTCGTCGCGGTGGCCGTCGTCATCGCGGTGTTCTTCCGCCTGCCGTCGTTGGCCGGCAACGATCTCGCGCTCCAGGTGACCGGCGCCGGCGTCGGGATCATCCTCGGTCTGGTCGCCGGCGTCCTGCTGCCCGCGCGGCTCGACCAGGACGGCGTGGTGCGCACCAGCGGCGGCGCGCTGTACGCGGCGTTCTGGGTGCTGGTGTCGGCGGCGCGCGTGCTGTTCGTCTACGGCGCCGAGCACTGGTTCACCGAGGGCCTGATCCGGTTCTGCGTGACCAACCGGATCAGCGGACCAGATGTGTTCGCGAACGCCTTCGTCCTACTGGCGCTGGCGATGGTGTTGGCGCGCACCGCGGTCGTGCTGGTGCGCAGCCGCAGGCTCCGCGCAGGCGAGAGGCACGCGCATGCCGAGCGGTGAGACGTGGCGGTTGCGGCCGCCGCGCCATCGGGTCGAGCGGCGCGCCGTCTCGTGGTGGACCGCGCAGGCCGCGCTCGTCGCGCTGCCGACGCCGCTGGTGTTCGCCGTGCTGTGGCTGGTGATTCCGCCCGCGCGGTTCGTGTTCGGCTGGCTGACGCTCGGCACGGTCCTGCCGGCCGTGGCGTACCTCGCGGTGATGCCGCGCTGGCGGTACCGGGTGCACCGCTGGGAGACCACCAGGGACGCCGTCTACACGGCTTCTGGGTGGCTGTGGCAGCGCTGGCGGGTGGTGCCGATGTCGCGCGTGCAGACCGTGGAGTCCGTGCGCGGACCGCTGGAGCAGCTGTTCGGGCTGTCCGGTGTGCAGGTGACCACGGCGTCCGCCTCGGGCGCGGTCCGCATCCGCGGCCTGGACCGCCGGACGGCAGCCGACGTGGTGGCCCTGTTGACGGGAGCGGCGCAGGCGACCGAAGGGGACGCAACATGACCACTGGACCTGACGCGGCTGGACCTGATGCGACTGCTGCTGCCGGGACTGCTGCTGCCACGAATGCTGCTGCCGCTGCCGCGACTGCCGCTGCTGCGGCTTCCGTGGAGACGCCGTGGGAGCGGCTGAGCGGTCGGCTGGTCCCGGTGCACCTGGCCTGGCTCGGCCCGCCGCTGCTGACGGCGGCCGGCACGCTGCTGGCCACCGGGGGCCAGCCGGACCTGCGCGCGGTGCTCACCATGGCGTCGGTCGCCTGCGCCTTCCTCGTCGTCACCGGCCTCAACCTGGTGCGCCTGGCCACCAGCCGGTTCCGGGTCACCGGCGAACGGGTGGAACTGCGGTCCGGGCTGCTGTTCCGCCGGCACCGGGCCACCCCGCTCGACCGGGTCCGCAGCGTCGACCTGGTGGCGAACCCGGTGCACCGGCTGTTCGGGCTGACCTCCGTGCGCGTCGGCACCGGCGAGGCCGGCAGGGGACTGCGCCTCGACGGCCTGACCGCGCGACGCGCCGACCGGCTGCGTCGCGAACTGCTCGATGCGGTGCGGCGCAACGACATCTCGGCCGAGCGCGCCCCGATCGCGCGGTTCGACCCGGCCTGGCTGCGCTACGCGCCGCTGACGATCTGGGGCGTGGCCGGGCTCTTCGCCGTGCTCGGCACCGCCTACCGGATCCTGCACGAGCTGCGGGTCGACCCGTTGGCGCTCGGGCCGGTGCGCGCCATCGTCGATGGTGTCGGCTCGGTGTCGCCGTGGGTGTGGGCGCCGGTCCTGCTGCTGGTCGTGGTGACGCTCGGCGTGCTCGGCTCGGTCGGCCGGTACGTCGAGGGCTGGTGGGGCTTCCGGTTGGAGCGACTGGACGGCGGCGTGCTGCGGGTGCGTCGGGGGCTGCTGGTCACCAGGTCCGTGTCCATCGAGGAGCGGCGGCTGCGCGGCGTCGAGCTGCACGAGCCGATGTTCCTGCGCTGGGGCGGCGGCGCCAGGGTGCAGGCGGTGGCCGGCGGGCTGGGCAGGGCCGAGGAGAACCGGGCGAGGGGGGCGCTGTTGCCGCCTGCGCCGCGCGCCGAGGCGCTGCGGGTGGCCGCCGAGGTGCTCGGCGAGCGCCGGTCGCCGACGCTGGCCGCGCTCTACCGGCATCCGGGAGCCGCGCTGCGCCGCCGGATCATCCGGGGGCTCGCCTGCGCAGTGGCGCTCGTCACGCCGTTGGCCGTCCTCGGTCGGTGGTGGCCGGTGTTCGGGATCGTGGCGCTCGTCACGGCGATCGTGCTGCTACCCCTAGGGGTGCTGCTCGGCGTCGACGCCTACCGGGCGCTCGGGCACGGCCGCGTCGGGCCGTACCTGGTCGCCCGCGCCGGCACGTTCTCACGCCGGACAGTCGCCCTGCACCAGGGCGGCATCGTCGGGTGGACGATCGGCCGATCCGTCCTCCAGCGCAGGTCGGGGCTGTGCACGGTGGTCGCCGCGACGGCGGCGGGCGTCGGCTCGTACCGGGTGCGCGACGTCGGCGTGGCCGAGGGGCTGCGGCTCGCGGAGGACACGGTGCCCGGGTTGCTCGCGCCGTTCGTCGAGGGGACAACCCCGATGGACCGTCCGCCTTTCGTCGAACACGGTCCGTTCAAGAACACCTAAGGAATGACACGGACAGGAACCAAAGACGGACGCGATGCCGCCGAACGGGTCGGTATTTTGGTCGCACCGCGACTCTGCGTGCCCGGGGTGACCGGCAGTCGGCATGTGAGATCTGCGGCACAGCAGTCACTTCGAGGGGGAACCGTGACCAGACCGCCTGCCCGTGCCCCACGCTGCCCAGGAGCGGCGCGATGAGGCATCTCGCCAGGATCAGCCTGGCCAACCGCGCGCTCATCACCCTGATGTCCATCGGCCTGCTGCTGTTCGGGCTCTTCGCGGCCGGTTCCCTCAAGCAGGAGCTGCTGCCGAGCATCTCGCAGCCGTCGGTGACGGTGACGGCCGTGTACCCGGGCGCCGGGCCGAAGATCGTCGAGCGCACCGTCACCGAGAAGATCGAGCAGGCGGTGCAGGGCAGCCAGGGCCAGGAGAAGATGACCTCCTTGTCCCGCAACGGTATGGCCGTGGTGTCGCTCGAGTACAAGTTCGGCACCGACATCGGCAAGACCACCCAGGATCTCCAGCAGAAGCTCAGCAGGATCCAGAGTGAGCTGCCGGCGGGCGTGACCCCGTCCGTCGGCACGCAGAGCATCGCCGACATCCCCGCCGTCTACCTCGCGGCCAGCGCCGACAACGATCAGGACCTGGCCAAGAAGCTCCAGGACACCGCGACCGCCGAGCTGAAGAGCATCCCCGGCGTCAGCGACGCGGTGGTCACCGGCGTGCGCGACCAGCAGGTCGAGGTGCGGCTGGACCGCGCCAAGCTCGCCGCGGCCGGCCTGTCCGTCGACGGCGTCGAGGCCGCGCTGCGCACCGCCGGCACGCCGCTGCCCGCCGGGCAGGTCAACGAGGGCGCGAACGCGTTCCCGATCCAGGTCGGCGGCACCTTCAACACGCTCGCGGACGTGCAGAACTTCCTGCTCACTCCCGACCCGATGGCCCTCGCCGCCGCCGGCGCGGACCGGGCGGCCGCGCCGAAGCCGGTGACCCTCGGCGAGGTCGCCGACGTCAAGCAGGTGCTCGCCGAGTCGACCTCGTTGACCCGCACCGACGGCAAGCCCAGCCTGGGCCTCGCCGTGATGACCGGGCAGGACGGCAACGTCGTCTCGATCTCCGACGCGGTCAAGGCGAAGCTGCCCGACCTGGCCAAGAAGCTCGGCGGGGGCGCCGCGTTCACCGTGGTGTTCGACCAGGCGCCGTTCATCCAGAGCTCCATCAAGGACCTCACCACCGAGGGCCTGCTCGGGCTGCTGTTCGCCGCGCTGGTCATCCTGATCTTCCTGCTGTCGCTGCGTTCCACGCTCGTGACGCTCGTGTCGATCCCGCTGTCACTACTGGTGGCGCTGATCGGCCTGTGGGTCGGCGGCATGTCGCTCAACCTGCTCACGCTCGGCGGCCTCACCATCGCGATCGGCCGCGTGGTCGACGACTCCATCGTGGTGATCGAGAACATCAAGCGGCATCTGAGTCAGGGCAAGGAAAAGCGCTCCGCCGTGCTCGACGCGGTGCGCGAGGTGTCCGGCGCGGTCACCGCGTCCACGCTCACCACCGTCGCGGTGTTCCTGCCGATCGCGTTCACCAGCGGCCTCGTCGGCCAGCTCTTCTCGGCCTTCTCGCTGACCGTGACCATCGCGCTGATCGCCTCGCTGCTGGTGTCGCTGACCGTGGTGCCAGTGCTCGCGTTCTGGTTCCTCAAGGCGCCGAAGCCGGGCGCGCAGGCCGCCGAGACGCGCCGCGACGAGAGCGGCTTCCTCCAGCGGGCCTACCTGCCGGTGATCGGCTTCGCGGTGCGCAAGCGCAAGACCGTGCTGGCGATCGGCCTGCTGCTGCTCATCGGCACCTTCGGCGTGCTGCTGCCCATGGTGAAGACCAACTTCCTGGACCAGTCGGGCCAGGACACCTTCACCGCCAAGCAGGAGCTGCCGCCCGGCACCAACCTGACGACCACCGACGAGGCCGCCAAGAAGGTCGAGACCGTCCTTCGGGCGGTGCCCGGCGTGAAGTCCTATCAGGTCACCGTCGGCGGCGGGGGCGTGGCCTCCGGCGGAGGCGACTCCGGCACGAACACCGCGGACTACTACGTCACCGCCAAGCCGGGTGTCGACGTGAAGACCGTGCAGCAGCAGGTCAGGGACGCCACGGCGAAGCTGTCCGACGTCGGCAAGGTGACCGTCGCCGAGGGCCAGCAGGGCGGGCTCGGCGGTTCCGGTGTCGCCGTCACCGTCTCCGCGCAGGACGAGGCCACGCTGGCCACGGCGGCCGACCAGGTCACCAAGGCCGTGCAGGGCGCGCCGAACGCGGGCGAGGTGACCAGCGGGCTGGCCAAGGCGGCCGACGAGATCACCATCCGCGTCGACCAGCGCAAGGCCGCCGCGCTCGGCCTCAGCGAGGCCCAGGTCGGCAGGGTGATCAGCCGGATCACCCGCAGCGACAAGGTCGCCAAGCTCAACGTCGACGGCAAGCAGCAGGACATCACCGTCCGGGACGCCACGACGCTGGCCGACACGACCGCGCTGCGGCAGCTCCCGGTGTCCTCGGCGGGCGGGCAGACCGTGCGGCTGGAGCAGATCGCCGAGATCGTCAAGGCGCCCGCGCAGACGCAGATCAACCGCATCGACGGCAAGATGGCGACCACGGTGACCGCGAAGACCACCGACAAGGACCTCGGCGCGGTCAGCAAGGACATCACCAAGCGGGTCGGCGACCTGACCCTGCCGGCCGGCGCGACGGCCACACTTGGCGGCGTGAGCCAGCAGCAGAGCGACTCGTTCTCCTCGCTCGGCCTCGCCATGCTCGCGGCGATCCTGATCGTGTACCTGATCATGGTCGGCACGTTCCGCAGCCTGGTCCAGCCGCTGATCCTGTTGGTGTCCATCCCGTTCGCGGCGACCGGCGGCATCGGCCTGCTGCTGCTGACCGACACGCCGTTGGGGCTGGCGTCGATGATCGGCGCGCTGATGCTGGTCGGCATCGTGGTGACCAACGCGATCGTGCTGCTCGACCTGATCCGCCAGTATCGAGAACAGGGGATGAGCGTGCGGGACGCGGTCGTGGAGGGCTGCCGGCACCGGTTGCGGCCGGTGCTGATGACCGCCGTGGCGACCATCTGCGCGCTGACGCCGATGGCGCTCGGCATCACCGGCGGGGGCGGGTTCATCTCCAAGCCGCTGGCCGTCATCGTCATCGGTGGCCTGATCACCTCGACGATCCTGACGCTGGTGCTGATCCCGACGCTCTACACGATGACCGAGGGCGTCAAGGAGCGGCGCAAGGCCCGTCGCGGCAAGGTCGAGGACGCGGTCGAGCCGGAGTTGGCCACGACCAGCGCCTGACCGCGAGCACGACCAACGCCCGATCGCAGGGCGGAGCGGCGCCCCGGGACCCGTCGGTCCCGGGGCGCCGCCGTGTGTCGGCCCTTGGGGCGCCTGGACGTCGGCCGCCCGAGTCGGTTGGATGGTGCTGCGTGATCGTCTTCGGATGGGGGCCCGATGTCAGCGGTTGAGGTCGACAACGATCGGTGGATCCGCCGGTTCCACCCGGCGCCGGACAGCGCGACGCGCCTGGTGTGCCTGCCGCACGCCGGTGGGTCCGCGAGCTTCTTCTTCCCGGTGTCGCGGGCGCTCTCGCCCGCTGTCGACGTGCTGGCCGTGCAGTACCCGGGCCGGCAGGACCGGCACACCGAGCCGACCGTCGACTCGGTGCCCGAACTCGCCGACCTGATCTTCGCGGCGCTGCGGCCGTGGCTGGACCGCCCGCTGGCGCTGTTCGGCCACAGCATGGGCGCGACCGTCGGCTTCGAGGTGGCGCGGCGGCTGGAACAGCGGGCCGGGATCGTGCCGCTCGCCCTGTTCGCCTCGGGCAGGCGCGCGCCGTCGCGGTACCGGGACGAGCTGGTGCACACCAAGGACGACGACGGCCTGGTCCGGGAGCTGACGTTGTTGAGTGGCACCGATTCGCGGCTGCTCGGGGACGAGGAGATGCTGCGGATGATCATCCCGGCGATCCGAGGCGACTACCGGGCGATCGAGGCCTACCGGTGCGAGCCGGGGGCGACGCTGCGCGCCCCGATCGTCGCGTTCACCGGCGACGCGGACCCTCGGACGACGCTCGACGAGGCGCAGGCGTGGCGCGAGCACACCGAGTCGGAGTTCGACCTCACCGTGTTGTCCGGCGGCCATTTCTTCGTCGCCAACCACCAGTCGGAGATCCTGGCGGCGATCTCGGCGCGGGCGCGGACGGTGTCCGCGAGCTGACCGTCACGCCTTGGCGGCCGGGCCCCGGTTGGCGAGGTCGGCAAGGGAGTCGGCGTATTTGAGCATCAGGCGGGCGAACTCCAGCCGGTCCCGCTCCGACCAGTCCCCGGTGATGTACTCGAACGCGGAGCGCTGGTGCCGGCGGAAGCGGGTCATCAGCTCGCGGCCCGCCGGGCTGAGCTGGAGGACGGTGCGCCTGCCGTCCTGCTGGGAGGCGGCGCGGATCAGGTAGCCGGCCTTGATGTTGTCGCTGACCATGCGGCTGGCGACCGAGGGGTCCACGGCGAGGAGTTCGGCGATCGCGCCGACGGTGATCTCCCTGTCGGTGTCCCTGGTGCCCTCCATGACGTGGTTGAGCACCAGGGTCCGGCTCAGGTCCTTGGCCGAGATGGGGTTCTCGACCTCCAGCAGTGAGGTGCGGCGCAGCTTCGAGAACGCCGGGCCGACGGCGTCCAGCAGCTCGTCGGCCGTGCTCGGCTCCTTCGGCGTCATGTGCCCATGATACCTCCGTGACATCGTGAAGGCATGTGTTGACACGAAACTATGTGCATGCAAACATACATATGTCGGCAACGAGGTCGACACCCGAGAAGGAGACCCATCGTGACCACCCTCATCACCGGCGCCCGAGGCAAGGTCGGCCAGGCCGTCATCAACCGCCTGCACTCCGCAGGCGTGCCCGTCCGCGCCGCCAGCGCCAAGCCCGCCGAGCTGACCGTGCCCGCCGGCGTCGAGGTCGCCGAGCTGGTCCTCAACCAGCCCGAGACCTTCGAGGCCGCGCTCGCCGGCGTCCGGCAGGTGTTCCTCTACCCCGAGCCCGCCGGCATCCACCAGCTGATCAAGGCGGCGGAACAGGCCGGCGTCGAGCACGTCGTCCTGCTGTCCTCGTCATCGGTGCTCGGCCCCGACGCCGAGACCGACCCGCTGGCCTCGCACAGCCTCGCCGTCGAACGCGCCCTCGCCGACTCGGACCTCACCGTGACGCTGCTGCGCCCGGACGCCTTCGCCAGCAACGCGCTCGGCTGGACCCACTTCATCGGCCGGTCGATGCCGATCCAGCTCGCCTACCCGGACGCGGGCCTCGCGCCCATCCACCCGGCGGACATCGCCGACATCGCCGTCGAGGCGCTGACCGGCGACTCGCTGCGGGGCCGTGCGGTCACCCTCACCGGCGCCCAGCAGCTCACCTTCCGCGAGCAGCTCGCCGTGCTCGGCGACGTCCTCGACCGCGACATCCCGGTCGTGCGGATCACCCGCGCGGAAGCCGAGGAGCAGCTCGGGGGATACATGCCGGCTCCCGTGCTCCGCTTGCTGCTCGACCTGTGGGCGGCCGCCACCGACCACCCCGTCGCCGTCGCGGACACCACCGAGACCCTGCTCGGCAGGCCCGCCCGCACCTTCCGCCAGTGGGCCACCGAGAACGCCGACGCGTTCGCCGCGAACTGACCCCCACCCGGCGAACCGATCCCATGCGGCGAACCGATCCCATGCGGCGAACCGATCCCATGCGGCGAACTGATCCCCATGCCGCGAACTGATCCCCATGCCGCGAACTGATCCCCGCGCCGGGAAACCGGCCCCAGCGCGGGGAAACCGGTCCCTACACGGAGATCGCGGTCAGGATCAGGCCGTCGCGCACCATCCACCGGCCGGTGAACCCGGTCAGCTCCGCACCGGCGACGAACGGCCCCGGCACCAACAGCCGCGCCTGAAACGTCCCGCCGACCGGGTCCACGGTCACCGACGCGTCCTCGAAGCCCAACCACTTCCTGGTCAGCGGAAACCAGGTCTTGTAGACGCTTTCCTTGGCGCTGAACAACAACCGGTCCCAGCACACGTCGGGATGGGCCGCGCTGACCGAGGGCAGCCAGGCCAGCTCGGCCGGCACCGCGATCGCCTTGAGCACCCCGTCGGGCAGCACGTCGTGCGGCTCGGCGTCGATGCCGACCGAGGCCACCTCGGTGTCCAAGGCAAGGGCCGCGGCCCGATACCCGGCGCAGTGCGTCATGGTGCCGACCACCCCGGCCGGCCACTGCGGCGCGCCGCGTTCCCCCGGCAGCACCGCGGCAGGCGGCAAGCCGAGCTTGGCCATCGCCTGGCGGGCGCAGTGCCGCGCGGTGGTGAACTCCCTGCGGCGCTTGTCCACCGCCTTGGCGATCAGGGCCTCCTCCTCGGCGAACAACACCGCGTCCGCCGGGTCGTCGAACGCCTCGGCGCAGGCGACGGCGTCGGGCAGCAGCTCCTCGATCACCGGGCCACCTCGGGCAGGATCTGCCGCAGCACGCCCTTGGGGTGGTTGTGCCGCTGCCACTCCCTCGGGTAGCCGACGGACACCTCCTCGAACCGAACCCCGTCGTACACGGTGCTGCGCGGGATGTGCAGGTGCCCGTACACCGACGCGACGGCGTTGTACTTCAGGTGCCAGTCCGCGCTCAACTCCGTGCCGCACCACTGCGCGAACTCCGGGTACCGCAGGATCCTCGTCGGCTCCCGCACCATCGGCCAGTGGTTGATCAGCACCGTCGGCAGGTCGGGGTCGCGCGCCTCCAGCAGCCGCTGGGTGTGCTCGATCCGCGCCCAACACCACGCCTCGATGCTCGGATACGGGTCGGGGTGCAGCATGTACTCGTCCGTGCACACCACCCCGGTGCTGTGCGCGTAGGCCAGGGACTCCTCCTTGTTGGTGGTGCCCTCCGGCCGGAAGCTGTAGTCGTAGAGCAGGAACAGCGGCGCGATGGTCACCGGACCGCCGTCGCCCTCCCACACCGCGAACGGGTCCTCCGGGGTCAGCACCCCGAGCCGCCGGCACAGCTGCACCATGTGCATGTACCGCTGCTCACCGCGCAGCTGCACCGGGTCGTTCTTCGGCGTCCACAGCTCGTGGTTGCCCGGCGCCCAGATGACCTTGGCGAACCGTTCCGCGAGCAGGCCGAGCGCCCATTCGATCTCGGCCATGGTCTCGCTGACGTCGCCGGCCACGATCAGCCAGTCGTCCGAGGAGTCGGGGCGCATGTTCTGCACGATCTTCTTGTTCTCGGCGTAGGCGACGTGGATGTCGCTCGTGGCGAGCAGTCTCCCTGGGGCGGGCCTGGCTGAGGTCACTCCGACCACATTACCGGCGCTGGGCCCGCCCCCGGGGCAGACAACGCGGATCAGCCGGTCACGCCTGATTGGCCGGTCTCCAGGTGCCCGGCGAACCTGCGCGAGAACAGCGGGTCGACGTCGACGGTCGCGGTCAGGTCGTACCAGTGGTTCCCGTAGGCGGCGACGTTCCACGTGTCGGTCACGGTCGCGCCTGCGGCCACCTGGTACTGCCACGGGCCGTCGGTCCGGTACGCGTTGGCGCGCACCGTGACCGTCACCGCGCCAGCGCCCGTGTTGGCCATGCTCACCGTGAGCAGACCGGTTGCCGGATCGAGCGCCGGGCTGACCTCGACGACACCGCCCGCCGCGTTGATGTCGCCGACGTAGCGGCGCAGGAAGCCGTTGGCGCCGTGCAGCGAGATGTCGTACTTGCCCTTGCCGTACCGCTGCACGCTGAAGTAGTCGCTGACGGTGCCCGAGGCCGGCACGTCGTACTGCCACGGCCCGTCCGTGCGGTACGCGTTGACGTAGGCGGCCAGGTGGGCGGTCGCCGACCCCGCGTTGGTCATCGTCAGCCACAGCCTGCCGGCCGCCCTGTCGACCCGCGCGGTCGCGTTCTGTTGGTAGGGCAGGGGACGCGCGGTGCGGGTGCCCGGTTCCTGGCTGGGTTGCGCGGTGGTGCCCGGCACCGACGCGGCCGGCAGCGTCCTGTGCTGCTGGTCGGCCGCGGCGACCAGCGCCGCCGTGTCGGGCAGCGTCGGGATGCTGGTGTCCGCGCCGCCGAAGTCGAACGCCGAGGTCAGGTCGCCGCACACGGCCCGCCGCCAGTCGCTGATGTTGGGCTCGTGCACCCCGGTCCACGCCTCGAGGAAGCGCAGCACGGACGTGTGGTCGAACACCTGCGAGCAGACCGCGCCGCCGCGGCTCCACGGCGAGATCACCACCATCGGCACCCTGACGCCGAGGCCGATCGGCGCGCCGCCGACGAACTCGGCCGCCGTGCCGGCGGGCGGCGTCGGCGGCACGATGTGGTCGAAGAACCCGTCGTTCTCGTCGTAGGTCAGGAACGCGACCGTCGAGTCCCAGGTCGCCTGGTCGGCGGCCAGCGCGTTGAGGATGTCGGCCGTCAGGGCGGCGCCGTAGGCCGGCGGGTAGGGCGGGTGCTCGGACTTGTTCGCCGGCGCGATCACGAAACTGACCTGTGGCAACGTTCCCGCCGTGACGTCGGCGCGGATCGCGGCCGCCACGTCGGGCACGGTCGCCAGTCCCCGGTCGTGCAGCGGGTTCCCGGCCTGCGCGTTCTTGAAGTTCGCGAACCAGGCGAGCGCGTTGTCGTCGTAGTTGTCGGTCTGCTGGTAGACCTTCCAGCTGACCCCGGCGGACTCGAGGCGCTCTGGGTAGGTGGTCCAGGTGAAGCCGCCGCCCGGCTCGGTGTTGTCGGTGACCGGACCGCCGCCGGTGCCCGTCGGGTCGATCATGCCGGTGAACACGTACAGCCGGTTGGGGTTGGTCGGGCCCATCACCGAGCAGAAGTACGCGTCGCAGGTGGTGTACGCGTCGGCGAGGGCGTAGTGGAACGGCAGGTCGGCCCTGGTGTAGTAGCCCATGGTCAGGCCGCCCTTCGCGGCCACCCACGCGTCCGACTTCCCGCCGTGCCACGCCTGGTGCCCGGTCGACCAGCTGTGGCTGAGGTCGGCGACACCCTGGCCGTCCATCACGGTGGTGTCCAGCCGGAACGGGTATTCGGTGCCGCTGCCGGACGGCTGCGCGAACACGGTCTTCCCACCGGTCCCGTTGCGCAGCACCGCTGTGCGGTCGTCGAAGCCGCGCATTCCGGACAGTCCACCGAAATAGTGATCGAACGACCTGTTCTCCTGCATGAACACCACGACGTGTTTGACCGCGTCGAGGCTGCCGGCGGCCTGGGCCGGCCGGTCGAGCCGGAGCACGCTCGGGGCGAGGCCGCCGAGCAGGGCGCCGCCTGCGCCGGCTGCGGTCAGCTTGAGCAGGGAGCGACGGGACAGTTCGGGCATGCGGGCCTCCACGGTGAGGGCGAACGACACGTCCTGGCGACCAAAGCCAAAACGGTTCGAGTGAACAAGCCCCCAATGCGGTCTTACGCAGGCCGACACACCCGTTGGCCTGCGGGTGTTTCACCCGATCAGACGCTCGGCCTCGGCGACGGTCGCGGCGAGTTCGGCGCGCGCGGCCGCGGCGGTCTCCCTGCTGTAGCGCGGGGTCGGGATGGACACCGACAGCGCCGCGATGACCGTGCCATCGGCGTTGCGCACCGGCATCGCCACGCAGCGACAGCCGATCACGAACTCCTCCATGTCAAGGCCGTAGCCGCGTTGCCTGGTCAGCGCCAGGTCGCGCAGCAGCGCGTCGACCGTGGTGAGGGTCCGGTCGGTCATCCGGACCAGGTCCGCCCCGGCCAGCCTCGCCCCGGCCTCGCCGGCCGGCAGGTGCGCGAGCAGCACCTTGCCGACCGCGCTGGCGTGCGCCGGCAGCCGCGAGCCGACCTTCGAGGTGAGCTTCATGGGGTGCGGGGACTCCACGATCTCCAGGTACACCGCGCTGACCCCGTCCAGCGTCGCCAGTTGCACGGTCTCCTCGGTGCGTTCGACCAGGCGTTCCATCAGCGGCCGCAGCAGCCTGCGCAGGTGCTCGACGTCGGTGCAGTGCTGGGCGACCTGCCAGACGCGGACGCCGAGCCGGAACGCCTTCTGCTGAGGGTCGCGGTCGAGGTAGCCGCGAATCACCATGGTGTGCAACAGGTTGTGCGTCGAGGACTTCGGCAGTTCGAGTGCCTCGCAGATGTCGGAGAACGACAGGGGCCCGCGCTCGGCGAGCAGGTCGAAGACCGCCAACACCCGGTCGGCGGACTTCACCACTGTCGGCTCGGTGCTCACCGGTGTCCTTCCGTCGCGCGCATGGCGCCCATCACGTCGAGGTTCGCCTTGAAGGCAAGGTAGCCGCTGTCGACGGGAAAGGTGGAGCCGGTGACCGCATCGGACTCGTCGGCGGCCAGGTACACGGCCAGCGGGGCGATCTGCTCCGGCGTGGGGATCGGCAACAGGTGCAGCCGGTCGATCAGCGCCCGCGACTCGCTGTTGGCCAGCCACTCCAGTTGCGGTTCGGTGGTGACGAAGCTGGGGCAGATCGCGTTGACCCGCACGCCGTCCGGCGCCATGCCGGCGGCGAAGGACCGGGTCAAGGCCAGCACGCCGCCCTTGGCCGCGGTGTAGGCGTCCAGCCCGGCGACGCCGACCAGCGCGTCGGTGGTGGCCACCAGCACGATGGAGCCGCCGCGCTGCGCGAGCATCTGGCGGCCGACGTGCTTGCACACCAGGAACGTTCCGGTCAGGAACAACCGGATCATCCGGTCCCACACCTGCTCGTCCAGCTCGGTCAGGCGCGCGTCCTGCGTGTTCACGAACGGGACGTCCGCGACGGAGTGGAACAGCACGTCGATCGAGCCCAGCTCGGCCACCGTCCGTTCCACCAGACGCCGCACCAGGGCGGAGACGGTGACGTCGACCCCGATGGCGACGGCGTGCCCGCCGTCGGCGCGGATGGTCTCGGCGACCTGTTCGGCCCGTTCGGTGTTCAGGTCGGCGAGCACGACCCGCGCGCCCTCGGCGGCGTACGCGGTGGCGGTGGCCCTGCCGATGCCGGACGCGGCGCCGGTGACGAGCGCGACCTTGCCGAGCAGACGGTCGGTCATGACAGCTTCTCCTTCGGTGTCAACAGTGTCAGCGCGTTGTCCCGATATACGGCGCGCAGTACTTCGTCCGGCAGGTCGAGCGCCGAGATGTCCCAGCGCCCGAAGCCGGGCGGGTCGTCGTCGGAGTAGGGGAACTGCTCGTCGTCGGTCTCCAGGAACCGGAAGTACCTGGCGTACTCGGTGCGGTTGGGCGGAAAGTGGTCCGTGCCGAACAGGACCCGGTCGGGGTGGCGCAGCAGCAGCCGCCGCGCGGCGCGGGGTTGCCGGCCGAGGTCGGCGATCCGCGCGCCGATGTCCACGCGCAGGTTCGGGTGCTCGTCCAGCATCCTGTCGACCAGGCCGAGGTCGTCGGCGCAGCTGGCCACGTGCGCGCCGACGAAGACGGTGCCGGGGTGCCGGCCGAGCACCGTGTCCAGCGCGGCCAACAGCCGTTCGTGCCGGGGGAATCCCGAGTCGGCGTAGGACCAGTCCGGGTGGGCGCGCAGGATCTCCAGCCGCTCGTTGCGTTCGTCGGCCGGATCGAAGAACGCCGAGGGGTCGGCGACGTGGATCAGCACCGGTATGCCCAGCGCGCCCGCCGCGTCCCAGAGGTCCGCGAGGCACTCGTCGTCGGGCAGCATCAGGTCGCCGGCGCCGTCGCGCACGTGCAGGCCGAGCGTCTTCCACACCTTCAGGCCCCGCGCGCCCTCGGCGACCGAGTCCGCGAGTCCGCGCAGGAGCCTTGGCACGCCGTCGGGTTCGCGCAGCAGCGACCAGTCGAGCTGGCAGAAGGTGTGGAACCGGCCGGGGTGCGCGCGGTCGTAGCGGTCCAGGTTGGCGCGCAGCTCCGCGCCCCAGCCGCCGTCGAGGTTCACCACGGCCTCGACGCCGCACTCGTCCATCGTGCGCAGCAGCTCGGGCACCGACGGCGCGGCCCAGTCCATGTCGTTGCGACTACCGGACAGTTCGCGCGCCGCCCAGTCGCCGTCGGGGTGCAGCCAGCGGCCGAGATGGTTGTGCGCGTCGATGGCGGGGAACCTGGCGCGCGGCACCTCGTGCGCCGGCAACCGAAGCCGGCTGCGCGGTCGGTAGTCCGCCAGTGCGGGCTCCTTGCTGCAACGGTGCATCTGTCACTCCAGTTGGCTCGCAAACGGTTGGGCCACTTGGGTTCTTCCTGCGGATAACGCGGACGCATCGCCTTGTCGGGACGGGGACCCGCTGTTAGCTTCGGTTCCCATGAAGGAAATCTAGTTCATGATGAAGAACTGAGGAGTCGGCCAAATGGCGCGAATCGCCTTTGTCGGGGCCGGCAGCGTCACCTTCACCAGGATGCTGCTCACAGACCTGTTCTCCCACTCCGCGCTCGCCACGGTCACCATCGCGCTGCACGACATCGACCCGGAACGGCTCGCCACCGCCGAGGCGATCGCGCGCAGGGTTGCCTGCACGGCGGGAGCCGCGCCGAGGATCGAGGCGCACCTCGACCGCAGGGCCGCGATCGCCGGCGCCGACTACGTGATCAACATGATCCAGGTCGGCGGCCACGAGGCGACCGTGCGCGACCACCGGATCCCGGCGGCATACGGGCTGCGCCAGACGATCGGCGACACCCTCGGCATCGGCGGCATCTTCCGTGCGCTGCGCACCATTCCGGTCATGCGCGCCATCGCGGCAGACATGGCCGAGCTGTGTCCGGACGCGTGGCTGCTCAACTACACCAACCCGATGGCGATGGTGTGCTGGGCGACCTACGGCGCGAGCTCGCACCAGCGCGTCGTCGGCCTGTGCCACTCGGTGCCCAACACCGTCGACAAGCTCGCCGCGCTCGTCGGCGTGCCGGCCAAGGAGGTCTCCTTCCTGGCCGCCGGCGTGAACCACCAGGCGTTCCTGCTGCGCTTCGAACACGAGGGCAAGGACCTCTACCCGAGGCTGGACGAGGCGATCGACCGCGATCCCGAGCTGGCCCGCACGGTGCGCGTCGAGCTGTACCGGCGGCTCGGCTACTTCCCGAGCGAGTCCAGCGAGCACAGCGCCGAGTACCTGCCGTGGTTCATGCGGCGCGACGACGACATCGACCACTTCCGCATCGAGCCGGGTTCCTACGTCGCGATGAGCGAGGAAAACCTTGCGGAGTACCGGGAAACGCGACGGCTGCTCGCCGAGGACGCGCCGCTGCCGGCCGACGAGGGGCCGGCCGGCAGCGCCAACGAGTACGCCCCGCAGATCATCCTCGCCATGGAGACCGGACACTCGCGGGCGATCTACGCCAACGTGGAGAACAACGGCCTGATCGACAACTTGCCTGGCGGCGCGTGCGTCGAGGTGCCGTGCGTCGTGGACAAGACCGGCGTCCGGCCGCTCAGCGTCGGCACCATGCCGCCGCAGCTGGCCGCGCTCAACCGAACCTTCCTCAACGTGTGCGAGCTGACCGTCCGCGCCGCGGTGCACGGCAGGCGCGAACACGTCTACCACGCGGCCATGCTCGACCCGAACACCGCGGCCACGCTGTCGCTGCCGGACATCCGGCGGCTGTGCGACAGCCTGATCGCGGCGCACGGCGACCTGATGCCGGACGGCGTCCGCACGGTCGGGGCGCACCGATGACCGCCGGCACGACCGTCGTGATCGGTGCGGCGCAAGGCATCGGGGCGGAGATGGCACGCAACCTCGCCGCCGCGCCGTGGACCCGCAGGCTGGTGCTGGCCGACGCGCGCGGCGAGGCCGTCAAACAGGTCGCCGAAACCCTGTGCGCCGAGGGTTTCGACGTGTTCGCGGAACAGCTGGACATCACCGACGCCGACGCGGTGTCGGCGTTCGTCGCCGGCACCGCCGACGCCGAGCGGGTGGCGCTGGTGGCCGGCGCCTTCGCGGCCGCCGCGGCGCTCGACGTGCAGCGCGCGGAGTTCCTGCGGCTGCTCGAGGTGAACCTGCTCGGCGTGTACTTCGTCGCGCAGGAGTACGCGCGGCACATGGTGGCGCGCGGGTCGGGTTCGATCATCGCGGTCGCCTCCATCGCTGCGCGGCTGCCCAGGATGCGCCAGGCGGCGTACTGCGCGTCGAAAGCCGGTATGCGCCAGGCACTTCGAGTGCTCGGCATGGAGGTCGCCGCGCGTGGCGTGCGAGTCAACACCATCTCGCCCGGCGTGACCGACACCCCGATGATGCGGGCGCTGGCCAAGGACCACCCCTCCGTCGACCACCTGGCGGCCGGCAGCGCCGAGTCGCTGCGGTCCCCGATCCTGGACGGCCGGGTCGGCACACCAGCCGACGTGGCCAACGTGGCGACGTTCCTGCTCTCCCCGGAGAGCAACCACATCGTGTTGCAGGACGTGGTCGTCGACGGAGGCGAACTGCTCGGCATCTGAGCATCTCGACGAACATGGGAGTTCGACATGCGAAGACCGAAGACGCTTGGTCTGCTAGTCGCCGTACTGCTCGGCGCGTCGGTGCTCGCCGCATGCGGGAGCGGCGACACCGTGTCCGGCGGCAAGGTGAAAGTCGTGTTCTGGCACGGCCAGAACGACGCGGCCAAGAAGACGATCGACGGACTGATCGCCGACTTCAACCGCACCCACCCGAACATCGAGGTCGACGGCAACTTGGGCGGTGTGCTCGCCGACCAGATGACCACCAAGGTGACCGCGGCGCTCGCCGCCGGCAGTTATCCCGACGTGGCCTACATCTTCGGCTCGGACCTCGCGAACATCGCCCGCAGCCCCAAGGTGCTCGACCTGACCGACACCGTGCACGCCAACGGTTTCGGCTGGGACGACTTCTGGCCGGCCGAACAGCAGGCCGCGTCCGTGGACGGCAGGGTGCGGGGGATGCCCGCCCTGGTAGACGACCTCGGCATCGTCTACAACAAGAAGCTCTTCGACGCGGCCGGGATCGGCTACCCGAACGACAGCTGGAGCTGGGACGACTTCCGCACCGCGGCAAGGAAACTGACCGACGCCGGCAGCGGCACGTTCGGCACGGGCTGGCCGGGGGCAGGGGCGGAGGACACCGTCTGGCGGCTGTGGCCGATGCTGTGGCAGCAGGGCGGCGACATCCTCAACCCCGACCACAGCGCGACCGCGTTCGACTCGCCCCAGGGCCGGACCGCGCTGTCCCTGGTGCACGACATGGCGGCCGTGGACAAGTCGGTGTTCGTGGACTCCGATCCCAGCAGCCAGCGGATGAACCAACTGTTCAACGACGGCAAGATGGGCATGCTCGTGGCCGGGCCGTGGGCGCTGCCCGACATCGTCGACGCCAAGATCGACTACGGCGTGACGGGGCTGCCCGGCTTCGGCGGCAACCACACCACGATCTCCGGCGCGGACGACTGGGTGCTGTTCGACAACGGCTCGGCGCGGTCCAAGGCCACCATCGAGTTCATCACCTGGCTGACCGACCCCGCCCAGGACATCAGGTGGACCCAGGGCGTCGACAACCTGCCGATCCGGCGGGCCTCGCTGAAGGAGCCCGGCTACCAGGACTTCGTCAAGCGGGTCGCCGGCATCCAGGTCTTCGTGGACAACCTGCCCGGCGCGCGGGCGCGGCCGGCCGTCGCGGCCTATCCCAAGGTGTCGGCGGCCGTCGGGCAGGCGCTGGTCGGATCGCTGCTCGGGCAGACCGATCCCGCGACCGCGCTACACAAGGCCGCCCAGGACGGCGACACCGCCCTGAAGGGCCCGTAGTTCCCCGCTCGAACACCATCGTGTCGCCATCGTGTTAGGAGCTCTGACCAATGTCGACGAGCCTCCGCCGCAGGCTGCTCGGCGAGCACCCGAGCGGGTGGGGCCTGGTGCTCCCGGCCTCGGTGCTCATCCTCGGGCTGAACATCGGGCCGATGGTGTGGGCGTTCCTGTTGTCGCTGCGGCACGATGACCTGCTTGCGCCGAGCAAGTGGGTCGGGCTGGCCAACTACCGCAGGCTCGCCGAGGATCCGGTGTTCCGCGCGGCGATCGGCCACACGCTGAACTACACGGCGCTGTTCGTGCCGCTGTCCATCGCGATCGGGCTCGGCATCGCGATGATGCTGAACCAGCCGGTGCGGTTCGCCGGGTTCTACCGCACCTGCGTGTTCGTGCCGTTCGTCGTGTCGGCGGCGGCCGAGGGCGCGCTGTTCTCCTTCGTGTTCGACCCGCACTACGGCGTCGCGAACGCGGCGCTCGCGCGGGTCGGCATCGGCCCGCAGGGCTTCTTCCAGGATCCTCGGCAGGCCATGGCCACGCTGGTGGCGATCTCCCTGTGGGGTGGGATCGGCCTGTGCGTGGTGGTGCTGTTGGCGGCGCTCCAGGACGTGCCGACGCACCTGGTCGAGGCGGCCAGGCTCGACGGCGCGGGCCGGCGGGCGGTGTTCCGGCACGTGACCCTGCCCGCCATCACGCCGGTCCTCGTGTTTCTGTTGGTGTGGCAGACACTTCAGGCGTTGCAGCTGTTCGAACTGGTGTACACCACGACCAACGGCGGTCCGTTGCGAGCGACGACCGTGGTGGTGTTCTACGTGTACCAGCAGGCTTTCCAACAGTTCGACGCCGGTTACGGTGCTGCGGTGGCCTACGTCGTCGCGGTCGCGGTCTTCGGCCTCGCGGTTGCGCGGCTGGTGCTGCGCAGGATGCGAGGCAGGGCGGGATGACCACGATGGCGCGACGGCGTGGAGGGCGCGTCCCCACCCTCGGAAGGGGGGAGGGTGGGGACGATCGCCCCAAGGGGCGTTCTCGGCGGCGGTTGTTGCCGTTCAACCCGTGGCACCTCGCGCTCGCGCCGATGGCGGTGCTGTTCGCGCTGCCGCTGGTGTGGCTGGGGTTGTCGTCGTTCATGTCCAACGCGGAGATCAATCGGTTCCCGCCCGCGCTGTTCCCGTCGTCGCCGCACCTGGACGGCTACACCTATGTGTTGCGCAACGCCGAGTTCCCCGTGTGGTTCGGCAACTCCTGCCTGGTGGCCGGCGCGACCGTGCTGTCCAACCTGGTGCTGTGCTCGCTCGCGGCGTACGGGTTCGCGCGGATGAGGTTCCGTGGCGCGGGGGTGGTGTTCGGTTTGCTGATGGCGACGCTGGTGGTGCCGTTCCAGCTGACCATGATCCCGACGTTCCTGCTGATGCGGCAACTGGGCCTGACCGACTCGCTACCGGCGCTGATCGTGCCGAACCTGGTGTCCGCGTTCGGTGTGTTCCTGTTGCGCCAGTTCTTCCTCGCCCTGCCGCCCGAGTTCGAGGACGCGGCCCGCATCGACGGCTGCACCCGCCTC
Source organism: Solihabitans fulvus (assembly GCF_008386585.1). Classification (GTDB taxonomy): domain Bacteria; phylum Actinomycetota; class Actinomycetes; order Mycobacteriales; family Pseudonocardiaceae; genus Solihabitans; species Solihabitans fulvus. Next base: position 52,205 of record NZ_VUOB01000001.1, on the reverse strand, counting down.
GGCGTGCTGATCCGGATCGTGCTCCCGCTGGCGAGACCGGCCCTGGCCACCCTGGCCGTGCTCACGTTCCTCACCACCTGGAACGACCTGACCTGGCCGCTGATCGTGATCTCCACCGAACACAACTACACGCTCCAACTGGGCCTGACCACGTTCACCGGCCAACACCGCAGCCAGTGGTCCGCGGTGATGGCCGGCAACGTCCTCACCACACTGCCGGTGCTGGTGGCGTTTCTGGTGGGACAGCGCAACTTCGTGGCCTCACTGACCTCCAGCGGCCTGAAGGGCTGAGCGGGTGGCCGTCGCATTCGACGTCCTGCCGTTCGACACTCGGCGCCATCGCCATCCGTGGGTGGTTTCATCGCCGAACCGGTTCTCGCCCAAATGTCGTAGCTGCCCGATGTAGCGAACATGTGCCAAGGACCGATGTGACTATGGCCGCATCATCTGGCACGGGAGTGGACATGGCACGTCGAACTGGCATTTTCGTCCAGATACAGCGAGAGGCGGCGCGGGCCCAGCGAGAGCGTCAACGGGCGCAGTCCGCACACATTCGCGCCCAGGAGCAGGCTCGCCGTGAGGCTGAGCGAACTGTCGCGGCAGCGCACCGTTTGGCCGAGCAGAAGGCAAAGGCGGATGTCCGAGCGCAAGCCGACGCGGAAAAGCGCCGGAAGCAAGCCCACCTTGACGCGCAGCTCGCACGAACAGCACAGTTGAACGCCGACCTAGAATCAACCGTCGCCGAGTTGGAACGACTGCTCGCCGCGACACTCGAGGTCGATGACCACATCGACTTCGAATCCCTGAAGCGCAAGGTCGCGCACCCCGGATTCCGTCCCGGCGGATTGGCCGTGCCACAGCAGCCACCGGTGATGGAACCTTTGTCCGTGCGACCGGTCTTCGAACAGTTCGCGCCAGTGCCCCCGGCCGGACTTGCCAAACTGTTTGGCGGCAAGGCCGGTCACGAGCGGGCCGTGGCTGCGGCCAGACAGCAGTTCGAGGACGCCGACCAACAGTGGCAGCAGCACGCAGCGGCCGCTCGGCAACGCTTCGAGGCGGCGCAGGAGCACCATCGCATGGCCGAGGGCGAGCGGCAGAGCAAGCTTGCGGCGGCCGAACGCCAGTATCAGCTGGAGTCCGAGCAGCGGATCCGTGAGGTGGATGAGCACAACGCGGATGTGGACGCCTTCGCCAGTGCGTTCAGTGCCGGTGAGCCGCACGCGATCGTCGAGTACTTCACCTTGGTGCTCGCGAACTCCGACTATCCGGCCGCGTTCCCGCAACGGTATCGAGTGGCCTATGTGCCCGAGTCGAGGCAGCTCGTCGTCGAGTACGAACTGCCGGCGCTCGATTGCGTGCCGGCTGAACGCGAGTACCGCTACGTCAAGTCCAAGGACGAGATCACGTCGGTCGCCAGGCCACTCAAAGACATCCGTGGTCTGTACGGTTCGGTCGTCGCGCAGGTGACCTTGCGGACTCTGCACGAGATATTCGAGGCCGATCGTGGCGGCGTGGTCGACACCGTGGTGTTCAACGCGATAGTGACCACGACCGATCCGGGCACCGGCAAACAGATCAGCCCGTGCCTGGTTACGGTGCGCACGACGCGTGGTGTGTTCGACGACCTCGACCTGGCTCGTGTCGAACCCCTCGCCTGCCTGGAGCGGCTGAACGCCTCGGTTTCCAAGAAGCCTGGCGAGCTGGCGCCGGTTCGGCCCGTGCTCGAGTTCGACATGGTCGACAAGCGGTTCATCGAGGAGACCGATGTGCTCTCAGGTCTGGACGCTCGCCCGAACCTGATGGAGTTGTCGCCGACGGAGTTCGAGAGCCTTATCCAGAATCTCTTCGCGAAGATGGGCCTGGACACGAAGCAGACCAGACCGTCGCGGGATGGCGGCGTTGACTGCGTCGCCTTCGATCCACGGCCCATCTTCGGCGGCAAGGTGGTGATCCAGGCCAAGAGGTACCGCAACACGGTCGACGTGTCCTCCGTCCGCGACCTGTTCGGCACGCTACAGAACGAGGGCGCTTCGAAGGGGATCCTGGTCACGACCTCGGGTTTCGGGCCGACCAGTTACGAGTTCGCCGCGAACAAGCCGATGGAGTTGATCGACGGATCGAACCTGCTCTACCTGTTGGCCAAGCACGCGGACCTGGAGGCCAAGATCGTGATGCCGGACGGGTCGTGACCGGCGAGGAGACCGTCGCGGTGTGGCCGGACCGACCAGGCGGTCCGGCCACCGACGCGGTGCTCACCAGCCTCGGCGTTCCCAGTCCGGCAATGCGGGCCGTTCCCGACCGATCGTGGTGTCCGGGCCGTGGCCTGGGTGTACGACGGTGTCGAGCGGCAGCTCGTGTAGCAGCCTGCGGACGGACCCGATGATGGTGGGGAAGTCCGACAGCGGCCAGCCGGTGAGGCCGGGGCCGCCGGGGAAGAGTAAATCACATTATCGGTGAACACGCGCTACCCTGGCCGACATGGCCGAGACGGTGGGGATCTACGCCAGGATCAGCGAGGACCCGTTAGGGCTGGAGAAGGGTGTCCAGCGCCAGGTCGCCGATGGTCTGGCGTTGTGCGAGCGGCGCGGCTGGACAGTCAGCGAGGACCTGGTGTTCGTGGACAACGACCTGTCCGCACTGAAGGGTGGTCCCCGCCCGGAGTACGACAAGCTGATCGACGCGGCGATGTCCGGCAAGATCACCCGGATCGTGGCCTTCCAGATGTCGAGGCTGTGGCGCAACCGCCGCGAACGGGTCGACGCGATCGAGAAGCTGGCCAAGGCCGGCGTCTCGGTGGCGCTGGTGAAGGGCTCGGACATCGACATGACCTCGGCGCACGGTCGTGCGCTGGCCGGGCTGCTGGGCGAGTTCGACACGATGGAGTCGGAAGTCAAGGCGGAGCGAGTCGAGGCGGCGGCCCGCCAGCGTGCCGAAGAGGGCAAGGCGAACGGCGCGGTGTTGTACGGCTGGCAGCGGGTCAAGGTCCGCAACCAGCGCGGGGACGTTGTCGACTGGTACGACGAGATCAACCCGGAGCAGGCCGCGATCGTGCGGGAGATCGTGGATCGCCTTCTCGCCCGCGAGTCGCTGAAGGCGATCACCGCAGACTTCAACGCCCGGAGTGTTCCCACGGCGCACGGCGGCGACAAGCCGTGGAGGCCGAGCTCGGTTCGCAAGCTAGCCATCCGCTTGGCCAACATCGGACGCCGTGCACGCGGGGGAGAGGACTTCGGTCCAGCGGCCTGGCCACCGATCGTTGATCGAGATCTGCATGATCAGGTGGTCGCACTGGTGACAGATCCGTCTCGGGTCAAGGCCCGCAGTGGCGCCCGAACCCACCTGCTGACCTTCGGTATCGGCCGCTGCGGCAAGGAAGGCTGCGGCGCGCACCTGCGGGTGACCCAGAAGTGGCTCAACCCGCGCCATAAAGAGATGGGCAAGACGACGGTCTACGTCTGTGACGGGCCATCCTCCTGCGTCGGACGACGGCAGGCATGGGTGGACGATCTTGTTGAGCGGGTGGTGGTTCGGCGGCTTCAGGAGCCTGATGCCCGCGACCTGCTGACGCGGGACGACAGGGAGGCGCGCGCGGCGCGGGACCGAGCCGAGGGAATCCGGTCCAGATTGGACGCGGCGGCTGACGACTTCGCGACTGGTGACATCGACCGGGAGCAACTGCGTCGGATCAGCGCGAAGCTCCGTCCGGATCTGTTGAAGGCCGAACGTCAGGCAATGCATGTGGTGCAAGGGATGCCTGCGGATGTTGTCGCTGACATGGTTGGCCCACAGGCGAAGGAGCGCTGGCAGAAGCTCGCCGTCACTCAGAAACGCGCGTTGCTTGAGGCGATGGCCGTGACGGTGACGATCATGCCCGCTCGCGGAGGCCCAGGCTTCAAACCCGAGTCCGTCAAGGTTCGGTTCGAGCGTGACGGCGAGCAGAACGAAGCCGTCGATGGACCTGTTGCGGTGGAATGAATCGCTGCCCGAGCCCGGCGACTAACCCAAACGCTCGACTCGTGGGCCCGAGCGGTCTAGTCTGATCACATGGTTGCTCGGGGGAGCACGGAGATTGACGTCGACAGCGCGCGACGTCGAGTCCTGGCGTCGGCCGCCGATCCGGAGTGCTTCTCCGCTCGCGAGATTCGGCTGAAGGTCCATGCGCTCCACGATCTGAGGACCGCTCTGCCGACCGAGCAACACCAGACGATCGAGGCCGAGCTGTCGCGCGGGCTGATTCTCGGCTTCGAGACATTTGTCGAGCAGGACGACGCGGCGAGATCTCGTTGGGCGGGCAACCATCCGAAGCGTCGCCAGTTGCTTGACCGCACTGGTGATGTTCCGTATGTCGTGCACGAAGACCTGATGCTGCTGACCGACAAATCGGCCTTCTCGGCCAGGGTGGGCGAGGACATCGTGTATCCGCCGATGCGCTGGACCAACGTGGAGGAGCGCGCAGCGCTTGCCCGCAGGTTGGACATCGCGCTGAGGCTGATCAGGTTCTTGACTCTGCTGGCGTTGGCTGCCAAGCGGAAATTGCCAGTTGCGCTCCTGCTGGAGCTGTTCAGGCTCCTCCGCGCGGATTGGCTAGTCCCGAAGCCAACAGCGAGTCCTGGGGCAAACACGCCACCAGTCCGCGTGACTCGACCACCAGGTAGTGCTGTGCTTGCCGAGCCGCGCGTGGCTCGTGCTCCCGGTCGTGGTGCGCCCCTTGCTGCTCATAACAGTGAGGGCCGCGTCAGGCCGTGTGCGCCCGGGGGAGCGCTCTAGTCGCATAGCCTGTCGCTGGCCTTCCTGTTCTGGAAGGGCCACACCGTGGCAGACAACATTGATCAGCCTCAACTCCTTGCTGCCCTGGAGGCGGCGGAGTGCCTCAGCGTTTCCGAGGTGACAGTTCGCCGCGCCATCAGGTCGGGGGAGCTTCCCTGCATCCGTATTGGCCGCGCCGTGCGGATCTCCGTTGAGGATCTCCGCGCGTTCGCTGACGCTCACCGCAGTGCGGGGGTGTTGCGCGATGAGGCGTAAGGACACTCACGCTCGGCGCAATACAAGGTGCCGGACGACATCACGCGCCGCCGGGCAGGCTCCGATCTGTCCGGGACTTGAGGAGTACGTCGAACAGATCGTTCGCAACGCACCACCCTTCAGCGCGCGACAACGAGCGCGGATCGCGGCGATTCTCAACGGCGATACCGATTCCGTTCCGGAAGCGCGACGCAGGACTCCGACGGCAAGGAGCGATGCAGCGTGACCCAGACACAAAGGAGCGGCGGCCCCCGGCAAGGAGCCGCCGCCCAGATGACCGGAACAGCCAGCTTCAACCGTACCCGCGCCACTTGCTTGTCCACATCGCACGGTGAGAACCACATCGGCGAGTCGGGGATCATGGTTGTGACCGAGGTTGAAGTCGCGTTCGTCGGCGCGCTGTTGCACCAGGCCCCGGACGGAGCCGCGGCGCTACTGAAGCTGGTGTCCGAAGAGGACATCGCCGACCCCCGGCTGCGGGTGGTGCTCGGGTTGGCCCGCGCGTGCGTCGATCAGGGCGTGGCGCCGGATCCGGCGGCGGTCTTCGCCGTTGCGCGGTCCTCGGCGGCGGTGAACGGCGAGCACCAGTTGAAGGTGCTCAGCAAATGTCTGGCGGATGTCTACACCTCCAGCGTGGTGCCGGCGTCGGCGTGGTTCTACGCCGGACAGGTGCTGTGGGCGGCCTGGCGGCGTCGGCTGATCCAGACCGGCGACCGGCTGCGGCTGGTTGCTCAGACCTCGGCGGAGGACCGCCTTGACGAGGCGGTGGCCGAGGAGTTCGCGGCGTGCCAGACCATGCGAGACCGTCTGGCCGTGTTCGCCGGAGGTGCGGCCTGATGGGTGTCAACGACGATCGCACGACACCGGACGCGCCTGCCGAAGCTCGCCGCAGGGCACGGTTGACGTGGGCCTCGGAGATCGAGCCGGAGCCGGTGCCGTGGGCCTGGAAACCCCAGGGGCAGGGCCGCATCCCGGCCGGGTCGATCACGGTCGCCGCCGGCAGGGAGGGGACCGGGAAGTCCTCGTTCGCCATCTGGATGGCCGCGCAGACCACCTGCGGCCTACTGCCGGGGATCTGGAAAGGAGAGCCTCGCACCGTGTTGTACGTCGCGGTGGAGGACTCCTGGAAGCACACCCTGGTCCCCCGGCTTATCGCGGCCGGAGCCGACCTCGCGAAGGTGGCACGTTTCGACGTGGTGACCGAGCTGGATCGGGTCGCCCAGTTGTCGCTGCCGGTGGACAACGCCTTGTTGGAGCGGACGATCGTGGAGGACCGGGTGGGCCTGGTCGTGATCGACCCGCTGATGTCGGTGATCTCCGAGAAGCTCGACACCCATCGGGAACGTCAGGTGCGGCAGGTGCTCGACCCGTTGGCCGGGATCGCGGACCGCACGGGCGCGGTCGTGCTGGGCATCGCGCACTTCGGCAAGGGCGCCCATCTGGACGCCGCGTCGTTGATCACCGGGTCGGGGGCGTTCAAGAACGTGCCGCGTTCGGTGTTCGGGTTCGCCTCCGACGACGCGGCGGGCGATGGCAGGGGCGTGGTGACCGAGGTGAAGAACAGCCTGGGGCGCAGCAATTTGCCGTCGCTGTCCTACCGGATCGAGGAGGCAGAGGTACCTACACGGATGGGGATCGCTCGCACGGGTCGGTTCGTGTTGCTTGGTGAAGCCGACCGCTCGGTGGAGGACATCCTGCGCGAGGCACGGGCGGGCGAGGGCGAGTCGAGCGGTGAGCTTTCCGAGGCCGCGCAGTGGCTACGAGGCTACCTGATGGACGAGGGAGGTTCGGCGAAGTTCGCCGACGTCGTCAAGGCCGGCAGAGCCGACGGGTTCGCTGAGGCGACACTGAAGCGGGCCCGTCGCAAGGCAGGGGTGACATCGCAGCGCAGCGGGTACGGGCAGGGATCTTGCTGGTCGCTGGAGTCAACCGACGAGCCAGTGTCGGAGCCCGGCGACGCTCATTCAGCTCATTCAGATCAAGNNTGATCTGAATGAGCTGAATGGTGAGTTCGGCGCGGGCGTCGGGGCTGTGAAGACGGCCGCGGCTCCCGCCCCGGCGAGGGACTTGCCGCCGTCGGCGGGTACCTGGTGTAGGGCTGCGAAGGTGGCTTTCCCGGTTCGCTGCGGACCATCGCGAGCCGGGAAAGCTGGGCGTACCACTTGCCCGCAGGGTGCCAGTTCACGGACGTCCAGACCGCCTGCGGCGGTGCCGAGGTCGCTCGCCGGCGGCGGCGTTCACGACGTTCGACGGCCAGAACGTCCGCTGACCGTGGGACCTGGTTCCGGGAAGCAAGTTAGCAATCAGGGCACCCATTGGGCGTCCTGCCCGCCCTGCAGTCTCCGGCCGCAGGGCGACATCCTGCTCTTCCCCCGCGACGACATTCGTCGCGGGGGACGAGTGCGGCACGCGGTTCGCGGGGAGGCGAACCGCGCCGACGAGCGCGATGGGGGAAGTACGTCATGGTTGAACGCAAGAGGAAGCCGCGCCGGCAGCGCCGAGTCCGAGGAGGATCGCCTCAGCGCATCAACATCCGCACCACCGACGAGACCTATGCCCGACTGGTGATCGGCGCTGCGGTTGCCCAGTTGTCGATCCCGAGGTTCCTGATCGAGTCGACGCTGCGGGAGTCCACCGATGGGTGGAGCCTGCGCGAGCAACGGTGGTGGGTCGAGCGGCTGGACGTCGTGGAGACCAGGCTGATCCGCATCGGGGTCAACCTGAACCAGATGGCCGCCGCGACCAACGCCACCGGCGAGCTTCCCGACGAACTCGCGGGCGCGCTCCGCTACTTCGAGGCGACGCTGACGCTGCACCGCGAGGTGCTCGGCGCGATCAACCCGGCGGACCCCTCCCGCGAACCGGGAGACCGGTGATCGCCAAGGCGCCGAAGGACGGGAAGCGTGGCAGCGACACCGGCGGGCTGCTGCGCTACCTGTTCGGCCCCGGCAAGGCCAACGAACACACGAAGCCCCACCTGGTCGCGGCGTGGGATCCGGAGTGGCTGGCCGGTGGGGCGTTCACCGAGCTGATCGGAACCCGGGGCTGGTTGCCTCGGCTGGCGCGCGACATCGACGCCGCGATGACCGGACACGACGTTGTCGTGCCCGGCGGTCACGTCTACCACGTCGTCCTGTCCGTGCCGAAGTCTGACGGCACGCTCGGCGACGGCACCTGGCGGGAACTGGTCGAGCAGGCCGTCGAACACATGGGCTTCGGCCCTGATGCCGATGGCGCCGGCGGCTGCCGATGGGTCGCGGTGCACCACGGCCAGTCCATCGAGGGCAACGACCACGTGCATCTGCTGGTCAACCTGGTGCGCGGCGACGGGACCATCGCCGACCTCTACCGCGACTTCCCTCGGTGGCGCGCGTGGTGCCTGGCCGTGGAGGAACGTCTCGGCTTGACCCGCACCTCTCCGCTGGGCGCGGGCCGCAAGTCGACATCCCGTGCCGAGCTGGAGCGTGCGACGACAGCGGGCACCGATCGTCAACGGCTGACCCAGTTGGTGGCCGAGGCGGCAAGCGCTGCCAACGGCGAGGCGGGCTTCCTAGCTCGCCTGGACCGTGGCGGAGTGCTGTACAAGCCGCATGTCTCCGGTGGCAGGCTCGCCGGTTACACGGTGGCCCTGGCACCAGAGGACGGACACGGAGAACTTTTGTGGTTCGGCGGTTCCACGCTGCGGCGTGACCTGAGCCTGCCCCGGCTGCGTGCACGCTGGGACGAACCGTCGCCGAGTTCGCATGATTTCGTGCTGCGCCTGTGGAACAAGGAAGCCGCCAACCCCGTAGGGGAGCCGTCGCTGCACAACTCGTGGCGAGAAGTCGAACGCGTCCTGGCCCGAGCCGAGACCGCGATCGGCGAGGAAATCGGCGACGACCCTGACCGCTGGAGCTATATTGTCGGCGACACTGCTGAGCTCGTTGTGGTCCTGGCCCGGTTCGACCCCGAACCCCATAACCTTCACCGGGTCGCCGACCATCTGGCCCGCGCCGCCCAGCTCGAACGCCACCAGCGCCGGCGTCGTCCCCTTCAGCCCGGCATTGCGCTGCCGTTGCTGGTCGGCGCCGCCCGCGTGGCCGCCACCTGCAAGTCACCCACCCCAGTGGTGTTGGCCGCTGTGCTGCTGCTGGTCCTGAAGGTCATCGACATCCTGCTTGCCGTCGCCGACCGCCACCGCATCCGACGACAGCACGGACTGCGAGGCTCGGCCCGCCAGCAGCTCGACACGGCTCGCGCCGCGCTGGCCGGCCACCCTGTCGTGTCCAGCCAGCTCGACCTCGACAACACCCGCACCGCCGACTGGCGCGAGGCCCGGCAGGCGCCGACAGCCCAGACGGACACTGCGCAACGACCTACCGCACCGGTGGCGAACCGACTTGATCAGCGGCCGGCCGTGTACGGATCGCCAGCATCAACGCCTCGCGGCCGATCACGATAGCCGTGGCCGACGATCGCGATACCCAAGCTGAGCCCGAGGACTCCGATCATCAGTCCGATACGGCCGAACCAACGGGGCGAGCACTCGCACGTTGGCCTCTCATGGCCGACTGGGCCGTGCGAGACCAGTTGAGTGCCGTTCTCCGACGAAGAATCTTGCGGTGACGACAAGCTTACTAAGCTGGTACTGCGGTGGCGGTCACGGAATGAATTGTCGTGATCATTGCTTGGATGTCTATCTCAAGGAAGATGTCCTCTGGTCCACCGGGAGCGATGGAGTTAAAAGGGGCTCGATAGAGGATATCGATGTTAAGTGCGCCGTTGTAGGTGAGGTAGTCGACCACCTCATTGACGAAGCGGAGCTGAGCAGACGTGAAGGTCTTGCCCTCCTGAAACTTCGAGAACGCCGCCACGGCGGCCTCCCTGTCGAGTCCAACGAGCGATCGAACGAACAGGCCGAGGCCGCCGGAGTTGGTCTTGGCCTGGCTGATCTCCGCCTCGGTGCCGATCCCGGTTTCGATGAAAATCCGTTCCAACTCTTCGAGGTCGGTAACGGTGATCTGGCGGTTGCGGCGGATCTTCTGGACGGCGAGCTGGTTCTCGTGCGTACGGAGGTAGATACGTAGCTTCTGCTCGAAACGGGTGAGATCAGCGCCGGTCTCCATGCCGCGCAGCGATGCGGCGGTCAATTCGCCCAGCTCGTCCTCGAAGTCGGTGTAGACGGCGCCACGCTTGGTCTTCTCGATCAGCTTGACCAGGCTGCGGATGCGTCGACGCATGGTCTCCAGCATCGGCAGGGTCACGTCCTGCCACCACTCGTCGCCAGCGAGTTCGTCGAGGAGTTCCTGCTGAGCGCGGACGGCAGGGATGGTGAGCTGGTCGAGGAGTGCGGACGCGATTTCCTGGACACGAGCTTGAAGCCGTGAGTATCCAGGCTCGGCGTTGATCAGGGCGAGTTGGAGGCGCAGCGCAAGTAGGTCGAACCGCTTCGCCTCTTCGCTTGTGTCGTTCTCGCGGAAGGCAGTAGGAAGGCCCGCAAGGTGGTCTACGACCTCCGCGTGAGCTTCGGGAGTGAGCCTGAGCCAACTGTCGAAGTCGGTGAAGGTATCGATCTGCTCGCGGTGAGGCCGCACCAAGAAATTGTCAGGGTTCATGCTTGCGACTTCTTGATGCAGGCGTTCGGCTAGGTCCCAGCGAAGACCGGTTTCGCTGGTCGTGCCGTCGTCGCCATTCTCAGCCGCCGGCACCGAGTCTGGATGCTGGTGGTCGAGCGCAAGGAGGAGATCGGCGCGACGTTCGAACAAGCGCTGGCCCAAGGGGGGTGCGAGCCGGCCTTCGGCTGGCATGAGATTCTGGTTGAAGAACTCGACGTTTTGGCACAGATCGAAGACAAGGAAGCCTGTCTTGTCACGGTTCGGGCCGAACAGGTCCGGTGCGAGGCGCGTGCCTCGGCCGATCATCTGCCAGAACTTGGTCTTGGAGCGCACCAGTTTGAAGAAGACCAGGTTGACGACCTCTGGTACGTCGATACCGGTGTCGAGCATGTCTACTGAGATGGCGATGTGCGGAGCCCTGGTGGGGTCGGAGAACTGTTCGATCAGACTCTGCGCGTAGTCCTTGCGGTAGGTGATGACCTGGGCGAACTGGCCCTTGTACTCGGGGTAGTTCACGTCGAAGCGCTCGGCGATGAATTCGGCGTGCTTGTTGTTCGCGGCGAAGATGATGGTCTTGCCGAGCCTGTCGCCGCCCGCGACCTTGAGGCCGTTGGTCATCAAGGTCTGCAGAGCTTTGTCGACGGTGTCGGCATTGAACAGATACTTGTTAAGCTCCTCGGAGGTGACCTCGTCGGGGACGTTGCCGTCCTCGTCCCACTCCAGTTCGTCCCAGCGCTCCTTGTCTTCGTCGGACAGGTCGGAGTACTTGATGCCGCCGCGCTGGAACTTGAGCGGGACGTCCACGGCGCGGGGCGCGACAAGATAGCCCTCGGCGACGGCCTCATCCAGGCTGTAGACGTCAGTGGGGACGCCGTCCTCCAGTTGAAAGCGGCGATAGGTGTTGCGGTCGATCTCGTCCTTGGGGGTCGCGGTCAGGCCGACGAGCAGAGCGTCGAAGTAGTCGAAGATCGCGCCATACTTCTGGTAGATGGACCGGTGCGCCTCATCGACGACGATCATGTCGAAGTAGCCAGGACCGAAGCGCCGCAGTCCGCTACCGTCCACCTCGTTGATCATGTTCATCAACGTCGGATAGGTGGAGACGAACACGCGGGCGCTGAGGTCCTTTTCTGTCAACAGGTTGACAGTGGGAACGCTCGGCAAGTGCTGCTTGAACGCGTTCGTGGCCTGAGTCACCAGCGCTTTCCGGTCGGCGAGGAAGAGGACTCGCTTCGCCCAGTTCGCCCGCATCATCAGGTCGGTCAACGCGATCACAGTGCGGGTCTTGCCCGAACCGGTCGCCATGACGAGCAAGGCATGACGTTGAGCGTCGTTCTCGAACGCTTCGGCGATACGCCGTATCGCGTGCGACTGGTAGTGCCGTCCCGCAATCTGCTCGTTGATGGGGAGCTTGGCCAGAGTGAGCCGGCTCGCCCGGCGCTGGATCAGCAGTCGTAGCTCATCCTTGGTGTAGAAGCCTTGGACCTCGCGCGGCGGGTAGTTGACGTCATCCCACAGGTAGGTGCGATAGCCGTTGGTGCAGAAGATGACTGGGCGCTGCTGGAACTTATCCTTAAGGCAGTCGGCGTAGAGCTCGGCTTGGTGTTGTCCTTGCTGAGGGTCGCGGGTCGTGCGCTTCGCCTCAACGAGGGCGAGCGGCTTGCCGTTGTCATCCCACAGGACATAGTCGACCTTGCCTTTACCGGATGGCGACGCGGAGGTAGGCATCCCGATGACCGGGTACTCACGGTCGTTCGGCTGGTCGAGCGCCCACCCGGCCTCCTTCAGTAGAAGGTCGATGATCAGAGTGCGGGTCTCGGCTTCGTTGTAGTCGTGGGTGTCGGGCCGAGCTTCGTTAGCTGTCTTGGCTGCCTTGATCTCAGCTCGCAGCGCGGCGAGTTCGGCGTCAAGGTTCTCGTTCTTCTGCCGCTCGGCTGCGAGTTCGGCGTCTTGCGCGGCATATCGTTCTGCCTGATCCTGGAGCTCGGCCAGCCTGGCCCTTCGCACGTCGGCGGACAATGGCCGGGGAATGACGGCTAGGTTGAACGCGAGCCCCTGAGCTGGCAGATCAGCCGGATTGCGGGAGTAGGTGCGCGCGACCCAGTACATGACGTGGAACAGCTCGGTGACGACGCGGATCGCGTCGTTCGCTGCCACCGGGCTGTGTCGGTGGACCGCCGTGTTGCCTTGGCGTCGGATGACGTCCATCTTCGTTCGGATTCCCGGACCGGCCACTGTGACCAGAGTCGGCTCCGCGATCATGGCCGCCAAGTCGTCCCTGTAGGGACGATGAAGTGAGCCATCGGCCTGGTAGAGCCAAGTGACGGCGAGCTCCAAGGTCCGGCGGGCGTAGAAGCACGACGCCCGCGGATCGGCTACAGCCAGCCGCTCGGCATGCACCGCCTCAACGTGCAGGTCAGGCCACTCGGCCTTGAGGAACCCAAAGTTGCTCACGGTGATGCCCTTCCTAAATGCGGCGGGTGCGGGTCAGCGCCAGACCGGACGAAGCGTTAGATGACAGGTTCGTCCCACAACTCGCCGCGGAACGCGCGGTGTCGAATAGACGCGAACAAGGCGTCCAACTCTGAGAGGTGCGTAGCATTCGATGCCTTATGTTGCTCCAACTTATCAATTCGCTGAGCGAAGCTACGCTGAAGTTCGGCAGGTGGGATTAGGAGGGGGAATTGTTTGAGCTGGGTAGAGTTAATGGAGGCGATGCCTGTCGTCTGTTTTGCCGAACGAAGAAAAAACCTTCTCCCTCTTTCCGATGCTACGAGCCAGTTCAGGAAGACTGGCTCAATCGCTGAGTTTCTTTCAAGGCGAACGCGGAATATGTGGTTCTGATGAATGCACTCCGGAAGTTCATTTCGCCAGAGGGTGCCGCGCCCAAGCTTGTCGGGATCACCGCCTTCGGTGAGCAATAGGTCATCTTTCAGAAGCTGGTATCTCTCAATCTCAGCCTCAGTGGCTTCAATGTCTTTGACGACGGATAGATTGAGGTGTCGTTCTTGTACGTTGAGGACGGCCATGAATGGAACGGCACGCGTCGGCTCTGCTGACATCTTTCGACCCTTGGTTATTCCCGATGTTACGTGGGCGACTTCTCCAAGGGTCTGCGATTCATTCCATCCTCGATCGTTCCTGACTACATTGCCGAACATTTCGAAGAAGATGGACTTGGTTAGCTCGTCGAGGAAGGAGATTGCCTCTCGACGTTTCGTGCGCAGTGCATCGACGCTATCTAGTAGATGCGCAATCTGGTGCTGCACATCAACCGGGGGAACCGGAATGGGAATCTGCGAAGCGCCCATCTTGGTCAATTTTGCACGAGTAGTTCCTGTAATGAATCTAGTAACGTCGCGATTTTCAAGAATTCGACAAAGGAATCCGGAGTCCATATTTTCGCGCGGACGAAGTACGTGGGCATGATTGTTGACCCATGTTTTTCCGGAGATCCTGTAGGCGATTCCACGCTCTGGGCTTTCGAAGTGTCCTCCATCTTCGGCGAGCAGGACTAGCGGCTCATCGAAGAGATATTCATCGATGGTCCCTTGTTGTCCATTTGCTCCGAAGTATGGGTAGCTCCCGCTTGGGCGGTCGCCTGCCTTTACGGGGCGACGCAAGTGATCTAGAAATTCAACAACTGAGCTCAAAGGCTGAATCGGAAAATGTTGAGTTGGCGTAGTTGTACGACTCACCCCAGTAGCCCCTTAAGCTCGCTCATTCCCTGCTGGATCTCGGTCTCGATGCGTTCGAGCTCGTCTAGGATCGCGACTGGACTTCGATGCTTGACCTCTTCGTGGGTGATCTCCTTGTATCGATTGAGACTGAGATCGTAGGCGGGTGCGGCGATGTCGGCCTTTGGGACGCAGAAGCTCTGTTTGGTTCGAGCACGATCCTGTTCGGTGCCGTTGCGCTGACTCCAGCGGGTCAATGCGTCGGGCAAGTTGTTCTTAGCATGATCGGCGTCGTCCAGCCCTTCGCTGGTAATTGGGCCGAGCTTACCTTCGGTAAGCAGCGGGATACGTTTGTCGTCCAAACTCCAGCCATCCGCAGTGACTTCATAGAACCAGACGTTCTCCGTGCCGCCGCTGTTGGTCTTGGTGAAGAAAAGGATGGCGGTAGACACGCCGGCGTATGGCTTGAAGACCCCACTGGGTAGCTTAACTACAGCGTCGAGCTTGTGATCCTCGACCAGGATGCGGCGCAAGTCCCTATGGGCCTTGCTGGAGCCGAACAGCACGCCGTCCGGCACGATGACAGCCGCTCGCCCGCCGGGCTTCAGGAGCCGCAGGAACAGGGCGAGGAACAAGAGTTCGGTCTTCTTGGTCTTTACGACCGCTTGCAGGTCCTTCGCGGTGGCCTCGTAGTCCAGGCTGCCAGCAAAGGGAGGGTTGGCAAGGATTAGCGAGTACCTCTCCGCTTCGCTTGCGGTGCTCTGCGCGAGGGAGTCGCGGTAGCGAATATCGGGATTCTCTACCTCGTGAAGCAGCATGTTCATGCTGCCGATTCGCAGCATGGTGTTGTCAAAGTCGAAGCCGTGGAACATGCTTTCGTTGAAGTGCCTGCGCTGCGCAGGCTCCAGCAGGGCCTCGCGATGCGTCCGATTGACGTACTCAGCGGAGGCAACGAGGAAGCCCGCGGTACCGCATGCCGGGTCGCAGATCTCATCCTTGGGACCCGGTGCCATCATCTCGACGATCAACTGGATGATGTGGCGTGGGGTCCGGAACTGCCCGTTCTGTCCAGCGGTCGCAATCTTGCTAAGCATGTACTCGTACAGGTCGCCTTTGGTGTCCCGTTCACCAAGTGGGATCTCGTTGAGCATGTCGACGACCTTGGCGAGCAGATTGGGTGTGGAGATAGTGAAGCGGGCGTCCTTCATGTGATGCGAGTACGTGGAATCCTCGCCGCCGAGCGTGCGCAGCCAAGGGAACACTTCGTCGCGGACGACGGTGAGCATGTTGTCGGGAGCCTCGTTGGTGAAACGGGACCAGCGCAGGACTTGACTGTCCTCGGCGTAGATCGGATTTTCGACCGCTTTGTCCGTCCGGAGCGCCCTGCGTTCCTTGGCTGTCTGGATGTCGTCCAGCCGGCGGATGAACATCAAGTAAGTGATCTGCTCGATGACCTCCAGCGGGTTGGAGATACCTCCGGACCAGAAGGCGTCCCAGACCCGGTCAATCTTGCTCTTCAGCTCACCTGTGATCACATGTTGAGGCTATCGGATCACCTCGCTCTCGACGGCGACTACCCGACAGTCGCCGTCGAGTACGCATGCAGCCCAAGCACCTGCAAGTACAGAACCGTAGGACCAAGTCCGACGAACGCATCGCTCCAACTGCTACCTCGCAGGCGGCCCACCTTCGGCGCAATGGACTGGTGCTCAGCGGTCCCCGTCGCGTGGGCGCCGTTCACTGCGTTCGCGGGGTTGACGCTGTCCAGTGTGGGCAATCTGGTGAAGGTGGGTGTCGGCACTGACGTGGTGGTCCCGGGCGGCGTCCGTGTCGCCGCGAGCGAGCGCATGCACGGCCTCGCGTTCAGGCTGGTCGACATCATCATGTCCAGCAGGCGGTCGTCGGCCGTCGAGCTGGGTGGCCAGTCGCACGGTGGCCGCCTCGAACCCTCTGGCCGCTCTGCCGAGCGCGTCCTTGGATTCGGTGGGGCACGGCGATGCCGCTGTTGGTCACCGCCGCCCGCACCGCCGCCGCCTGCAAGTCGCCCGCCTCGCAGGTGTTCGCCGGCGTGCTGGTTGTGGTCTTGGCGATCATCAAGGCGTTGCTGGTTCTCGCTGAGCGGCACCGGTACCGGCTGCTCGCCGCAGCCGTCCAGCAACTCGATGCGGCCCGCACCGAACTGGACGGCCATCCGCTCATGCCCACCAAGCCCGGCATCGACACCGACCGCGCCCGCACTGCCGACCGACACGAGGCTGTGCCGGTGTCGGCTTCACCCGCAGACACGGCTCGACGGCCTGCCGCATTGGAGAACGGCTGACTTGGCCAGCGGCCGGCGGCGTACAAGCCTCCGGCGGTACCGACGCCACGCAGGCGAGCGTTCTAACCACAGCCTCATTGACGTGATCGTGCTGCCGATCTTCATTGGCGCCGGGTGCGAGTGAGGGGCAGATGCCGCACCGGCGAGACGGTCGTCGTACTGCCTACAGGAGAGGATATCGAGAAGGCTCGTTCCCCCGCTTGATTGAGGCGCTCGACGGGGATCTGCTGACTGCGGAGTCTGCCGCGTTACCCGGTTGCTCCTGGCGCGGGTGTTCCCTTCGGCCATACGCAGGGGGAGGTCGCGGTCAGATAGAGCTTGCCCAGGTCGTTGGCTTGCAAGGCCATCCGGAACCCGTCCTGGTTGTTCTCCACCCAGATGTACATATCCTTGGGGCGGTCGTCGGTGAGCACCCGGAAGTCGTGGTCGGTCCACCACTTCCGCAGCGCGTCGAAGTAGTTGTTGTACTGCTCCCTGGGGAGATCGTGGATTTCGTACTCGAAGGACGCGATGACTCTCCCTTTTGGACCGTTGTCGGTGGGGTCGTCGCACTGGTTGGTGTTGGCCGAGAACTTCTCGGGACGTGCTTGTGCGGGCAGCGCCGCGACGACCTGCTTCGCGTAGTCCTCAACGCGAGTGGTCGCCTGCTGCTCGGTGATGGTGTTCTTCACAGATCCTCCCGTGCTCCCGCAGCCCGTCAAGGCGATGCTGACCAGCACCACCAGCGTTGCGAACAGGATCGGCCACCTCCGGCCCGCTCGCGTGCCCGACGCCATCACTTCCCTACGAGGTGGGTTTTCCGGCAATGACATCTCCCATGTTCTTCAGTGCCTTGTTGCCGTCGTCCCAGTACTGGCTGTGCACGCCGGGGTTCCAGCCCAGCTTGTACCACGGCCCCGGCTCGCCGGGGTTGCTGTCGAAGGTGGTGCCGCCGAACGAAGGGTTGGTCGGCGAGGGGCCGTGAATGCCGGCGGAGACGTTGATCGGGTCGTACTGGGCGACGGTGGCGTGCACGTGCTGGGCGACTTGGTCTGGGGTCTCGCCGGTGAGGTGGAGGTCGCGGACGTCTGAGACGCCGACGCCGGGGCTGGCCACGAACACCACGTCGTCGGCGTTGAGGGTCATGTCGCGGGCGGTGTGGCCGACCACCGTGGTGCCGTAGCTGTGGCCAACCACCGTGTTGTGCGACGGTTGTCCCTCGTGGGTGATGCGCAGGCCGTCCTGGAACCGACTCAGGTCCTTCTCGGCGCCGTCGGCGTACTTGTCCTCAGCCGCCTCGGGCACGATCGACTGGGGCGCGTCGTAGCCGATCCAGGCGATCACCGAAGTCGACGGCGAGCCGGCCTTCTCTGCGGCACGGCTCGTCGTGTCGGACCGCTGGAGGTCTCCCCTGCAGGATGCCAAGCTTGCCTTGGTTCCTGGCACGTAGGTGGCGACGTTGGCGGCGGTGTCGGGGTTGCCCATCGCGACGATGGCGCGTCCGTTGCCGTCGGTGCTGATTCCCAGCAGATAGGGCTGAGGGTGGTCACTGCTGGGAGCAGTCTTGAGCCGGTCGGCCACTGCGTCCAGGCCGCCGATTTTGCCCTTGAGGTCGTCGAGGCGACGGTTCTCGTCGTCGCTGCGGTTGGGCTTGCTCTCCAGCCGGATGCGTTCCTCGTCCAGGCGAGATCGTTGCTCGCCGAGCACGTCGCGATTGGCGCGGTCGCGGAACACCGCTGGGATGCCGTCCAACGCGCCGATCTGGTCGGGGTGCGCGAACAGCAGCGATTCCTGTTGCTGTGGGTTCAGCGAGTCCCACCACTTCTTCACCTCGGCAGGCGCGGTGCCTCGCGCGGGGATCGCGGCGCTGGCCGAGGTGACAGTCGGATCTCCTGGGGCGACGGCGAATCCAGTGGCCTGTGCGGTGAGCCGACGCAGTGCCGCGGCGGCCTCCTCGTCGGCGGAGGTCGCTTCCCGCAGGAGGTCCTGCACGGTGGTGGTCAACTGTGCCGCCACCTGCTGCGCGCTGGGCGGACTCGACGGCGCGGGCTGCCCCGGCATCGGCGGCGGCGACGGGTCCCTGCCCGGTGGCGCGGGCACGAACTCGGCGGGCTTGACCGTGCCGTCGGACTGGATGTCCAGTCCGTTGTCCCGTGCGGTGTTCGTCGCCTCGCGCAGCTTCTGCTGGGCTCGGTCCAGCCGGTCGCCCACCGCCGTCAGCACCGGAGGGATCTTGCCCAACTGTTCGGCGGCATCGGCAAGCTTCTTGCGCTGCTCGCCGAGGTTGGCCTTGGCCGCGTCGCTGGCCGCGCCCTGCCAGTCCGCCAGGCTCGCAAGGTGCTTGTCCCGGTCGGCGACCTGACTGGCCAGGTCCTTCCAGCGTTGGGCGTCGCGGGTGAAGATGCTGGGTTCGGCGTCGCGGAGATCGGGAACCGAGATCATCGCGTCACCGGGGCTGTAGGAGGTGCTGGTTGGCGTTCTCGACGCCCTGGTATGTCGCCGCGCTGAGCACGATGTTGTCCCCGGCGGTGGCGATCTTGGTGCCGAACACCGTCAGGGCGTCCTGCCACCCGGTCTCGCAGTCCGCGTGGGCCTGCGCCGTGGCGAAGGATCGGTTCGCCCCGCCGTCACCCTCCTGGGCGCCGCTGTGCGCGCGAACGTTGCGGTTCATCTCGTCGGCGGTGTTCATGACGTCCTGGCCGGCCTTGCCCAGCGAATCCGCCGTGACTGCTAATGCTCCGTCCGGAGGCGCCACAGCCATTCCCCTCTCCGTCGAATCCCTGCGTCGGCTGACGCGAAGCACCGACTGGCCCTGCGTAGTCCCGCCGGTCTGACCGCAGCGGCCGTCGAGGTCGCCGCGTGTTGTCGCCTCGATCGCACTGTGCGGCCCGTGCGTCCCTCACCGGCGCGTGCCGCTCGCCAATCGGGCGATCCACGCCACTCACCATCGCACACGGAGGTGTCTCAGGCGATCCGGTCGGTTACTCAGTGTGTCGTATCAGTGGGTTAGGCGAAACTACTCAAGTTCTGCATCGAGTTGCCACTGATTGGCTATCGGCCACTGGGAACCGTTCCGGGCACTGGCATGCCTTGTTACCCTCAGCTCGCCACCGGCTACGCACCGAGTACGGGCCGGTTGGCGAACTCGGGGAGGGGCGATGGCAGAGCAGGGCGGTGACCAGGTGTCGAACCTGGTCAACAACCTCACCACACCAGAGGACGGCAGTCCGCAGTTGACGAGCATGTCCGACCTGCTCGGCCTGACCGGGCCGACCTCCTCGCTGATCAATGGCGGCGGTGCCGGGGGCTACAAGTTCTCCCCGGAGGAGATGCCGGGCATCATCAAGGAGTTCCAGGGCATCCGCGATGACCTCCAAAAGGTTGCGAGGACTGCTCAGCGCATGGTTCAGGTCAAACCTCCTGGTGATGAGGATGCCAGCAAGCGCTTCGCTCAGCTAGCCAACGATTCTGGCCATGCCTATCTGAAGCTCAACCAGGACATGCAGGACTACGTCAGCAATTACATTCAGAAGCTTCAATCGGCCATGGATGTCTATCAGAAGACCGAGCAGGCTGCTGCGGATGCAGCCAAGAACATTGAAGGAAGGCTCTGAACGTGCGTCGTCGGACCCCTTCGATCGTCTTGGGCATTGCGGCTGCGGGATTGCTAATTGCCGGATGTTCTTCCTCGCCGCCGCCTCCTCGTCAGTCCGCCGACAGCTCGGACAGCCCGTCGTCCTCACCGACCTCGTCCTCGGCCAGCGCTCCACACGTCGCCAAGCCTTTGGACACGTCGAAGTTCCAGGCAGCGCCTTGCACGATGCTTCAGTCCGCTCAACTCCAGCAGTTCGGCCTTTCCACTCCCGGAGATCCGAAGGCAGATGCCACAGGCCCCAACTGTCACTGGAGCAACCTGGACAGCGGCGTCAGCCTCGACGTCGGTTTCGTCACCGGAAACAAGGATGGCCTGTCGGCTCTTTACGGCAAGCGAAGCTCACTCGACCTATTTACTGTATTGCCTGACATTGACGGATATCCGGCGGTCATCTACGGCGTGACGGACAACCGCAGTCGCGGTACGTGCAATGTGGATGTGGGTGTCAGTGACAGTCTCAATTTCGATGCCATGGTGCAGGCGGCTAATGGACCGCTGAAATCTGATCCGTGTAGTGCCGCCAAGCAGATCGCAGGCATGGTGGTCAAGACTCTGGCGGGAGGTTCGTGATGGCGAGCTTGTCGGCTGCCGACATCTACAAGAAGCTCCGGGGTGGCCAGGGCGGAGGAACGGTCGCCGACGCGTCGCAGGCTGCCTACGCGACGCAGCAGGAGCACACCGACTTGGAGAACCGGATCAACGCGTTGATCGGGCGGATGGATAGCGCTTGGCAGGGCGATGCCTCTGCGGCGGCGCAGGCGGGCGCGGCGCCCTTGGCTCGGGTGCTGGCGCAGTCGCAGGGCGAGTTGGACAAGGCCAACCAAGCGATGCTCAACCAGCACACGACGTTCTTCAACTCCTACCACGAGGTCGTGCCGGTGCCGGACACGCCGCCGTCGAGCAACCTGATCAACGACGCGACGCCGTGGAAGACCGATCTGGTCAAGCAGATCTCTGACTACAACGACAAGGCGCACAAGAACGTCCAGATCTACGACAACTACGTCAAGACCAGCTCAGAGAGTGGAAGCGCGCTGCCCAGCAGCTACATGGGTCTCAGTAGCGACCAGGCGGTGGTCAGCGTGGCGACGCCGGCCCCGACGATCACTCCACCGGGCCAAGGCCAGTGGGACGGAGTGCCACAGACCACCAGGACGGCCAACAACACCGGCACGACGAGCCGGCAGCCCAATGCCACGTCGACTCCGGGCATGAGCTCCGTCCCTGGCATCAACACCCCGGCTGGCAACCAGGTTGTCAACGTCGTCGGGAACACCGGCACCGACAACAGCAACACCGGCACCGCGCCTATCGGCAGTTCTGACGTCGGCGGCCCGCCGGGGAGCACCAGCACCTCGGGCAGCGCGACCGGGACAGCGACGGGAACCGGCACAGGTCTCGTCGGCGGCAACACCGGCACCGGGCTCGGCACCAACGTAGGCGTCGGAAGCAACACGCCTGGCGTGATCGGCGGCCCTGCCGGTCTTCCGGGCCGCTTCGTCGTCGGTGGTCCTTTGAGCGTCGACGGCAAGCCGAGCAGCGGCGTTGGCTTGCGCGGCAACCTCCCGGGAGGAATCGGCGCGGGCACCGGCAACCTTGCCGAGAAGGGCCTTGGGTCCGGCCCGAAGGCCGGTGCGCTGGCCGCCGAGGAGGCTGCCGCCGCACGCGGCGGTGCCGGCACGGCTGGCGCCCGTGGCGCGGCGGGACAGCAGGGCGTGGGCGGTATGGCCTCGGCGGGGCGCGGCAAGGGCGGCGAGGACGGGGAGCACCGCTCGGCCGGCTACCTCCACGACGACTACAGCGGCGACATCGTGGGCGAGCTGCCGTTGGTTGCGCCGCCGGTGTTGGGTGAGGACTGAGCGCAGCACGGTGCCCCGGCCGCATTCGTCGTGGCCGGGGCTTGGCATGAGCTGATGGAGCTGGGGGCGAACGCCGGATCAGGGGGTTGTGCGGGGATGTTGGTCGAGCCGGTCGAGCTGCCGTTGGAGGTGCTCACCACCGCCTTGCGGTGGGACAATCGGGGCGAGCCGCACCCCACGCTGTCGGGGGCGGCGGTGTGGCGCGACGAAGACGGTGCACGCGAGATCGACGAGCGGGCGTGGACTGTGCTCGGCGAGCAGGGCTTGGTGAAGGCGGGCGGACTGCGGAAGGAGTTCCGGTCCGCTGTGGCGGTGTTGGGTCGTCCCGAGGTCGAGTGCTACGGGCTGATCACCGCACCCAACGGCGACTGGGGCGTCCTGGCCGCCGCGTCGGGAAACGAAGCGGTGTTGGCCGTCAGGGATTGCACCGCGGACCGGGTGCAGGTGTCCTCGATCCGTGCCGGCGATCTGGCCGAGGAGCTGATCGCACGACTTCCCGACGTGCCGGGGGGATGGGGCCGGTCGTTCAACGTCCCCGAGGCCGACTTCCTCGGCACCCGGCACCGTACGGCGGGCGAGGAGAGTTGGGTGGGCTTGGCGGGCCGATCAGCGCAGGACGCGCATCCGGACGTGGCGCGGCTGCGGGAAGTCCTCAGCTACCCCCGGACCGGCAGCGGGCAGCTCTATGCGGCCGGCCGCGACGAGATGGGCCGCCGCTACCGGGTTGCCCGGCCGGTGACCTATGTGGACACGGTGAACGGGCGATGGCTGTTGCAGGTCAGCCGTTCCGTGGCCAAGGAGAGGTGGATCGTGGTCGCGCCCGCGAGCCCGCGTCAGGTGCTCAACGAGCTGCACGAGGTGCAGCGGTCACTGTGACGCTCGCGGACGCCGTCACGGTGCGCCGGGACCGGATTCACCGAAGCGATTGGCTTGGTCGTCCAGCATCAGCACGTGCTTGTTGGGTTCGCCGTCGGGGTCCAGAACGGCTGCCGCCGCTGCTGCCTCGCGGGCCAGTTCTCGCAGGAACATCGCCAGCTCCCGCTCGCCGTTCTGGCTGAGCGCGGGGTGCAGGGTCACCTCGACCGGGTCGAGCAGCAGTCGCAGCCCCACGTTCCCGGCGGCGAAGCGCAGGAACTTCGCTGACGCTGCCGAACCTGGTACGCACACCACATCGAACCTCATCCTGTTCTCCACATCCGGCCGGCGTGCGGCCTGTTGGTTGCTCATACCGCCTCGGCGATGCGTTGCCACTCGTCGGCCCGCAGCCGCGATCGCACGGCGCCGGCGTTGAACGCGGTGTTGAGAGCGACGTCGCGCCACTTGGCGGCGCGGAACTCGGCGATGCGCCGGAGGCGGTCGACACCTACGACGGCCAGGATCTCGGCTGCCTGAACCCGCACTGTGAACCTGACCGGCGCGCCAGGCGGCCAACTCAGCGAGTACAGATGGCTGACCACCGTCACAACACGTCCGACGGTTCGTCCCGACGCAGGGCGGGCTGTGTGTTCAGCACGACCCGGCAGCGACGCTCGCGCTGGGCCAGCAGTTCGCGGTCGATCGGGTCGGGGCGACAGCCGTGTCGTCTGACGTGCACGAGCCGTGCCACCAGGTACAGGCCCGCGGTGCTGGTCGCGATGATGTCCGCCGGGTTGGCCACGTTGACGCTCCGATGCTTCCGGCAGGGGTGCCCG
This sequence comes from Solihabitans fulvus, assembly GCF_008386585.1. Taxonomy (GTDB): domain Bacteria; phylum Actinomycetota; class Actinomycetes; order Mycobacteriales; family Pseudonocardiaceae; genus Solihabitans; species Solihabitans fulvus. The sequence continues at coordinate 28,408 of NZ_VUOB01000001.1, read as the reverse complement.
GTGGAGCTGCGGGGCGCGGAAGCCACGCATGTCCGATGCCACGGCCTCCCGGTTACTCGGGAACCGCAGCCCCACCGGGCGTCGCGGGTGGCTGGTGTCCCCACATCCGATGCCACTCGCGTTCTGGGCCAGCGGGACTGCGGCGCGCGTTTGCACGTGGCCTGTCCGGTGCCACGTCCCCTGGATGGGTAGGGGCGCAGTCCCGCCAGCGGAACGTAGCGTACAAAGTGTAATTACACACTGTCGATACACCGTCTGAGTGACTACGCACTGACGATCACCGCGACTAAGGTGCAGCCGTGGCAGCCACGCAGAGCGGACCGACCAAGCGCAAGCGCCGACTCGGCCAGCTCCTCCGCAGCCTTCGCGAGGAGCGCGAGATCAGCGTCGACGCGGTCATGGAGCGATTGCACTGCTCCGACGCGACAGTCAGCAGGTTCGAGACCGGCAAGGTGCTGATCAAACACAGCGACCTGGAGATCCTGCTCGCCTTCTACACGGTCGACGACGAGATCCGGACTCGTGCGCTGGACATGTGGGAAGACGCGGCGCAACGCGGCAAGCAGCCAGAGTTCCTCAACGCGCTTCCGCGCAAGTTCCGGTCCTACGTCAAGCTGGAAGCCGAAGCCTCGCGTGGCCTCTTCCTTCAGCCGCTGCTCGTGCCAGGTCTGCTCCAGACCGAGCCGTACTCGCACGCCGTCCACACCGCGGACCAGTTCGTCGCGCCCGAGGGCGTCGACAAGTCTGTCGCCGCTCGTGTCAGCCGTCAGCGTCTGCTGACCGGACGTGATCCGCTGCACCTGCACGCTGTGATCGACGAGGCGGTGATCCGCCGTGTCATCGGCGGACCGGACATCATGCGCGAGCAGCTTCAACGGTTGCTCGAACTCGGTGAGTGGCCGAACGTGACGATTCAGGTGTTGCCGTTCGGTGCTGGTGCGATCGGCACGATGAGCGGTCCCGTCACGATCTTGGAGTTCCCCGACCCGGAAGATCCGCCCAACGTCTACCTCGAACACCCGGCAGGCGGCGAATGGGTCGAGGACCCGGACGCGGTCAGCGGGTTCATGAGCGTGTTTGATGGAGCCGTGGCGGCGGCTCTGAGCGCGTCAGAGTCGGCCGCGTTGATCTCTGCGGCGATCGCAGACCTGGCATGAGGTAGGGAGATGTGGCGACGATGGACCTGTCCGGCGTCACTTGGCGCAAGTCCAGCCGCAGCGGTGGCAACAACGAGTGTGTGGAGTTGGCCTGCCTGGCAACAGGCTCAGCCGTCCGCGACAGCAAGGCACCCCAGGCGGGGACGCTGACGTTCGATGATCGTAAATTCGGAAGCTTCTTAGCCGCGATCAAGGCTGGCCGTCTGGATGGTTAGTGCTGTTGGCTGAGGGGCTGCTCGGGCGTGGTGCCCGAGCAGCCCCTCAGTTGCGAGAGACTTCAGCGCGTGCAGGCTGGAGGCGTCTGTGGTGCGACGGTCGGCGTGGTTGAGACCGTGCCGACGAGATAGGAGATCACGCAGGCCAGGGCGGCGAGGCCGAGCCAGCGCAGCGGCCGGAACTCGCGGGACGTGCTGACGGTGGACCGTGGCACAGGATCCTCCTTGATGGTGTGCGGACCTCCCGACGGGATGCCGGCGGCCTTGAAGCGTGTGTTGCAGGGTGTTGTGGGGACCGATCTCGCTGGGTGTGCAAGCCGGCGGCGGGACAACCCCAACGGGTGTTGTGGCTGCTCGGCGAAGGCCCCTGACGTGTTGAGGTCCGCACGGCAGGGAGCCGGGGGTCCGCACACCCTGTGCAGACCCCCGAGCGCGTCCTCAGCCGTCGATATGACCGATCACGGCGACCCGGATGGCATCCAAGTCGGCCACGGACACCGGGTGCGGGGAGCCGTTGATCCGCTGCCGTGGTGGGACTGGTGCCGGTACGCCGGCCCGGCGCAGTGCCTCGCCGAGAGCCTTCGCCTCCCAGCCGATCCGCCCGGCCAGCTCGAAGGTGGCGACCAGGCCGGCTTCGTGGTCCTCGATCACCTCGACCAGCAGGCCCAGCACCTCGGGCAGGTCCTCGGCCAGGACGGCATCCTCAACCTCGACCGCTGCGACGCCGGCCGCCGTCACGTCGGCGATGCGGGCGGCCACTTCTGGCGGGAGGTCGCCGACGGCGCGATTCCCGGCGGCGTCGCCGCTCAGCGTGCCCGCGGCTTCGCGCAGCGCCCGGCCTCGGTGGCAGGCGACGCGGATCTCCTTGATGGCCAGCAGGTGCGTGCGCACCGCGGTGGCCTCTCCGGCGTCCAGGTCGGTCTCGCCGTCGGCGCCCAACAGCAGCCCGACGCCCTTGTGGGACTTCAGCAGCTTGGAGGCGTCCATGCCGGCCTTATAGGTGCCCGCGCCGAGGATGGTCTCCGATGCTTGCCAGGTCATCACCTTCAGCGCGAACCGCGTGCCGAGCTGGCCGCGGAGCTTGTCGGGAATCACCGCGCTGTCAGGCTTCTGCGTGGCCAGCACGAGTGAGTAGCCGGCGGCCGGACCGGTCTTGGCGATGAACGTCAACAGCTCCAGGATCCGCTGTCCACGCTTCTTGCTCTTGGGGTTGTCCAGGTCCAGTGGAGTGTCGTCCTCCAGGTAGTTCTGGATCTCATCGATGCCGATCACCGTCAGCGGCATCCCGAAGGTGGGGTTGCGGGTGATCTCCGGGGTCACCTTTGACTCCGGGCAGACCTCGTCGTCCATGTCGGACAGTCGCTCGAACCGGTTCTCCACGTCGGCGGCAGCCTCCTCCAGCACCGCGATCAACCGCAGCACCGATTCGGGGCGGGTGTTGCGGATGAACCGGTGCGCGACCAGCTCGAAGGGGCGGTGGTCCTTGCCGCCCTTGCCATCGGCGATGATCAACCGCACGTGCGGGTCGAGTGCGGCGGCGGTCATCGGCAGCCGCATCACGTAGGTCTTGCCCATGCGAGGGATCGCGCCGACCAGTAGCGAGGTCCACACGACCGGCACCGCCACCACACCACCGCGCGCCGTGGAGCCGAACGGGGGCGCGGTCCACAGGTCCCACGCCTCCGCGCTCGCCAGCGGCGATGCGACCGGCATCGCCGCATACGGGTCGGAATCCCCGATCCACAGCGAGACGCGACCGGCGTGCCCGTCGTCGCCGCGAACGCGCTCGATGATCAACCGGGACTCATCCACAGCCAGCGCCGAGGCGAGATCCTCCCGGTGCGCCACCGCATTCGATGCGCGGCGGGACGGCGGCAGGTCGACCACGACATACCAGCCAGCCCCATCCCGCTTGGGGAGTCGAACGAAGGCGAGTCCTTCGTCCCTGCCGATGAGCTTGGCGTCGCGGAACGCCTCCACCAGGTGGTCACCGTCCATCGCCCAGGCCAGGGTTCGAGGACCAACGACGGCCTTCCTGCCACCAGCTCCGTCCTTGCGGCGCCCGAGTAGCGCCAAGCCGGCCGAGACCGCGCCGCCGGTGAGCAAGAGCGGCAGCGGGCCGGCCGCGAGGTCGGTCACCAGCGAGCCGCTGGCGGCGGTGCCGATGGCGGTCAGCGACCACCAGGCCCGCCGCTTGCGGATCGCGGCGATCTCCAACCACCGGTCCGCGAGCCGGTCGGCGGTCCTGGCAGCGGCATAGAAGTCCGCGACCCGGACCCACGACCACCATGCCCGCGCCGAGACCGCCAGGCCCCGACCGACCGAGCCGGGGTAGCGGACGGGCAGCGCGACGAGTTGCCCTGCGAGCTGTGCGCTGGCCTGTCGTGCGGTTTCGGGCGTCTGCCACACAGCCGGCAGCCGAGACACCATGCTCTCGGCCAGCCGTCGGGCACGAGTCCGCTGGTACTCGGCTTCGTCCACCAGCTCGCCGGTCAACACCTCGGAGCGAGGGGCGTCGGCCGTGCCGGGGAAGGGGACCAGCTTGCCGGGCGCGTCCTCGACGCTCAGCTTGGGGTGCGTCACTGGTCCGCACCGCCAGTACTGGCGTCGCGCTTCACCAGGGTCGCCAGCCCGGTCGCCAGCCCGATCACCAGCAGTGGCACGCAGGCCACCAGCGTGGTGACCGGCCAGGGCGCACTGGTGACGGTGGCGGCGGCCATGACGTGGCTGGCGATTTGCGCTCCGCCACCCACCAGCAGGCTGGCGAGGAACGAGCGGCGGGCGAACCGCCGGGTGCTCGCCGATAGACGATCGGAGGCCAGCAGGACTCGCAGTGCGTAGGCGCTGTAGAACTCGACCGACAGGGGAAGCACCACGGCGGTGTCCAGGGTGAAGCCGTGTCCGATGCCGGGCAGCAGGTTGATCGGGCCGAACCCGGTCAGCTCTCCGAGGCGGACCCAGCCGCCCCAGATGGCCACGGCCGCCGCCAATCCGATGAACACCAGCGGCCACGACCTCGGCAGCCTGCCGTTGGGACTCGGCACGGTCGGCTGGTGCTCGCCGGACGCCACCTCGGCGAGGGTTGTCGGCTCCGGCTCGATCGCGGGCGGTAGCTGGTGATCTTCGGCTGCCAGGCTGGTGTCCTCCGCCAGGTCGCCGCCCGGCTCCTCGGTTGTCTCGGCCTCGACGTGGGGCTCTGGCGGGAGGCTGATGTCCTCGGCCGCCAGTGTCGCCAGCGCTTTGCGGACCTGGTGGTCCGTCGCGTTGGTGAGCTTGATCAACGCCGGCCGTCCGGGACGGGGTTCGCCCGCCTGACGGGCAGCCTGGATGGCCTGTCGGATCTGGTCGGTGATGTCCGTCGACGGTGCGCTCATCGCTGTCCACCTCCGACCGTGCCGGTCGTCGCGTGTGGGTGGCAGCGAGGACACCGTTGGGAGCGGGTGTGGTCGGCATCCAGCCAGATGACTCGGGCGGTGATCGGGTCGGACTCGCGGGCGTCGCACCGTCCGCACACCGGTGGCATTCCGGCCGTGCGAGCGCCCTTGGGGGCGCGCTCGCGCGAAGGACGGTTCTCTGGACGGTTCAAGGACGTTTCGGGTGTCACCGTGACACCCCGTTCGGTGCGAGTTGACACCCCGTCGGAGGGAGTTGACACCCCGTGCTGGTCGGCGGGGTGTCGTGGTGACACCCGGTCGTCGTTCTGTGGATAACGCTTGTGGACAGCGAGGTTCCAGCCCTGCGGCCGGCGGTCGGCGCGCTTGATCTTCGCGACGATCACGGCGGGGTCGGACGGGGTGATCAAGCCCAACTCGTGCAGGGTGTCCAGGGCGCGGCGCACGGTCGACTCCGACAGTCGCGTGTACCTCATCAAGGTGGACACGGCCGGGAAGGCGTCGGTGCCGTCCGGGCTGGCGTGGTTGGCCAGGCCGACGAGGGTGAGGGCCAGGGACGGGGCGTCCCGGCGGTCGCGGGGGATCGGGGCGTCGCGCAGCGCCCATACGATGCACTCGACGCTCACGCGCCACCGCCGGAGCACGTCGGGGAGCAGACGAACACCTGGCTGCCGGTTGCCGATCGGCCAATGGGCCGGTGAGGGACGCGGACCGTGAGGTAGTCGGCGCCACAGACCACGCACGCCAGGCCGTCCGCCTGAGCTGGAGTCAACCGGGTGAAGTCGATCGGGGTGCGTTCGTTCGAGTTCTCGGTGCTGGCAGGATTTGGTGCCACGGCGGACCCTCCTGTCCGTCGAGGCCCCGTCTTGCTGCCCTACAGCGAGACGGGGCCACCTGATGTCTCAGGCGGCCCCGTTCGGGGAATCCTCAGCTCACCGAGACCGGTGAGGTCCTTCGAGCTTGTTAACCGTTTAGAGCCGCCGGGGAACAGGGTGTCGCCGGTGAACACGTGGCCGTCTGCCGAGAGGCTGACACCGCCCGGCGTGTGGCCCGGGGTGTGCAGCACCTCGACCCGCAGCGGACCGACCTGGAGGACCTGGCCGTCCGTGAGGTGGCCGTCCAGGTCCCCGGACCACAGCTCCGCGGTCGGGCGCGGTGGTCTGCCCTCGGCCAGCAGCTCGTCCGTCGCCGTGCCGGCGTCGAAGTGGCCGTGCTCGGCTAGGTGCGCCAGCTCGTGCCGCCACACGGCCTCCTCCTCGGCGTGCCCGAGCACCGGCACGCCGAGGGCCGCCGCGACCGGCGCCACGCCGAGCACGTGGTCGTAGTGCGTGTGGGTCAGCACGATCGCGGTGACGTCGAGGCCGGCCACGGCGGCGAGCACCCGCTCGGCCTCGTCGCCGGGGTCGACCAGCAGCGCCTGCCGCGCCCCCTCGGCCCGCACGATCCAGCAGTTCGTGTCCAGCGAGCCCACCACGACCCGCTGCGGCGCGACTGCCGTCATGCGGCGGCACGCTCCACGAGCGTCTCGGCCCAGCCCGAGTCGTCCTCGTCGACGATCGGGTAGCCGGACGCCCACGGCCCCTCCCAGTGCACGGTCAGGCCGGGATTGTGCTCGCCGGTGCCGTCGGGCAGGAACAGGTGCGGGCTGCCGTTGACGGCGCTGGTGCTCGCGACGGCATAGTCGGCCATCACGTCCGCCCGGTGCCAGCCCGAGTCCAGCGCCGCGGCCAGCTCGGTCACGTCGACCGCGCCGGTCTCGCCGGCGACGTCGAGGATCACCTTGCGGTGCGCAATGGACCGCGATTCGACCCAGAACGCCGCGCGCAGCGCCCGGTCCAGCTCCTCGGCCGCGCCGAGCCCCTGCGCCTTGGCGGCGTGCACGGCCTCGGCGGCGAGCAGCACCGTCGACGGGTACAGCCAGTCCGGCTGCGTCCACACCCGAAAGCCCGCCGCGGGCTCGATCTGCCCGAGCCCGACGGCCTCGGTGTCGGTGCCCGGCCGGGGATGCGGGCCGTTGAACAGTTCGAGCGGGAACGTGTGGTGATCCAGGGTCACTCGGCCGTCCAGCCCGAGCCGCCGCCGCGCGGTGACGAGCCGGTGGATCGCGACGTGCGCGAACGGGCAGAGCAGGTCGGACCAGAGTTGAATCGTCCCGGCCAGCACGGCGGGACGCTGGATTTCCGTTGTCGTCACTGAGGTTCCTCGTGGTCGGTGCCCAGCGGGTTGGTGGTGAAACGTTCCGGGGTGAGCAGCACGGCGGTGCGGCGCTCGGTGGCCATGATCCGGTCGTACTCGTCGAGATCGGGGTGCTCGCCGCCGGCGGCCAGGTAGATGTCGCGCAGCAGCCCGGGCAGGCCGTCGAGGGACACGCCGGGCAGCGCGTCGTCCGGGCCGGCCAACTCGGTCGGCCCGGACACGGCGACCCACTCCCATCCCGCGCGGAACACGAGCGTCGCGCGGGGCTTGCGCCGGAGGTTGGTGAGCTTCGCGGTGGCGCCCCTGGCCACGAACGCGAGCACGGGATCGCCGGTGGCGGGGTGCGGCACGATGCCGACGTTCACCACCGACGTCGACGGTTCGCCCGAGGGCCGCTGGGTCACCAGCACCGCGAGCCAGTGCTCGGGCTCGGCGAGTTCGGCGACCAGCCGCAGGCCGTCCGCGAAGGCGATCGGTTCACGTTGGGGCATGGTGGTTCCTCCGGTTCGGTAAGCGATTCTCCTTGGTGTATCAGAAGTTCTTGGCCACGTCGACGGCGAGCGCGTGCGCCGCGCGCCTGCCCTCGTCGGCGGTCGCGGTGGCCAGGTTGGGGCGGAAGTGGATCTCGGTGATGTCGTCGATCCCGGTCCAGCGCAGCCAGTCGTCGAAGAAGGTGCGCTGGAAGTCCGCGCCGAACGCGAGGTCCCGGCCGTCCCCGTACACCGCGCTGGTGTAGATCACGGCGACCTTCTTGCCGCGCAGCAGACCGGAGTAGCCGCGCTCGGGGTCGAAGCCGAACACCATGCCGGGCTGGCTCACCACGTCGATGAACTGCTTGAGGATGTAGGGCACGCCGGCGTTCCACATGGGGACGCTGAACAGGTACCGGTCGGCCTCGGCGTAGCGCTCGAAGGTCCGGCGGGCGGCGTCCCAGGCCCGCGCGGCCGCGCCCTCGGGGGTCTGGCCGGCGAAGACGGCCATCTTGGCCTCGGCCGCGGCCGGTCCGAACTCGGGCAGCGTGCCGTCCCACAGGTCGAAGGTGTCGACGGTGTCCTCGGGGTGTGCCGTTCGGTAGGTGTCCAGGAAGGTCCTGGCGATGGACAGGGACTCCGAGGCCTCGCCTCGGGGTGACGCGGAGATGTGCAACAGGTCGCTCACGGCGTGGGCCTCCGTCTGGGTGTGTTGGTCTGGAGCTGCCGACCACGAATCGGACCGTGGTCCGTTTCACTGTAACGGACTGCGGTCCGTTTGTCGGCGACCATGAGCGGGCTCACATGCGACGTCGACGTGGGTGGGCGGCGCGTGGCCCTGCGCGTGACCCTGCGCGTGAGTTGGGGCGGTCGTGAGTTGAGCGGTTACCTCCTGGGGAACGTCAGGGCGGTCGCGAGTTGAGCGGCTACCTCGTAGGGAACGTCAGGGCGGGGGTCAGGTGTGCGAGCGCCTCTCGTAGGAGATCGGCCAGCGGTCTGCTGGACACCACGACGAGACCCATGGGCTGCGTGTCCTGTGCCGGGCGCACCCAGCGCGCGACGGCAACGCGCGCGGCGGCCGACACCGCGGCCGCGAGCACGGCGATCCCGAGTTCGTCGTCGCTGCCGGTGCGGGCCGCGATGGCCGCTGCGAGCGGCTGTTCGATCCCGGCGACGGTGTCCACGAACTCGGCACGTAACCCTGGTGTCGAGGTGATCAGCATGAGCGCGTCACCGGTCGGCTCGCTGCCCGCGCCGTACTGCTCGACCACCGCCTCGATGACCGCCTCGGCCAGCGGTTCGTCGGCCGGCCGGGCGCGCAGGGCCGCACCGACCCGGAGCGCGCGCTCCGCCGCGATCGCGGCCACGATCGCCTGCTCCCGGCTGGAGAAGTAGTTGTTGTAGGTCCGTGGTGACACCCCGGCGGCCTCGGCGATGTCGTCGACCCGCACGTTCTCCGGGCCGTGCTCCAGGGCGAGGCGCAACGCCGCCGCGCTGAGTGACTCGCGCGTGGCGACCTTCTTGCGCTCGCGTAGCCCGCCGCTCTCGTTCGTGTTCATGGGGCCACTCTACAGCCGATGTTGCGCGCGCGCATTTTTGCGCGCACGCACTTTTGTGTACTCTTCGGTTGGCACTTGAGGCATGAGAGTGCCAACCCGGTGGTCGGCGTCGGTGGGACTTGAGATCCAGCCGTCGCGGGCGCCGCCGCCGACCACCCCGGCACGCAGGGAGAGGACGACAACGCAATGTCGAAGATGATCGCGTTCGACGAGGACGCCCGCCGAGGGCTCGAGCGCGGCATGAACGCGCTCGCCGACGCCGTCAAGGTGACGCTCGGCCCGCGCGGCCGCAACGTCGTGCTGGCACAGAAGTGGGGCGCGCCGACCATCACCAACGACGGCGTGTCCATCGCCAAGGAGATCGACCTGGAGGACCCGTGGGAGAAGATCGGGGCCGAGCTGGTCAAGGAGGTCGCCAAGAAGACCGACGACGTCGCTGGTGACGGCACCACCACCGCCACCGTGCTCGCCCAGGCGCTGGTCCGCGAGGGCCTGCGCAACGTGGCCGCCGGCGCCAACCCGATCGCGCTCAAGCGCGGCATCGACAAGGCCGTCGAGGCCGTCACGCAACGGCTGCGCGAGACGGCGCGGGAGGTCGAGACCAGGGAGCAGATCGCCGCGACGGCCTCCATCTCCGCCGCCGACCCCGCGATCGGCGAGCTCATCGCCGAGGCGATGGACAAGGTCGGCAAGGAGGGCGTGATCACGGTCGAGGAGAGCCAGACCTTCGGGTTGGAGCTCGAACTCACCGAGGGCATGCGGTTCGACAAGGGCTATCTGGCGCCGCACTTCGCGACCGACACCGAGCGGATGGAGACCGTCCTCGACGACCCGTACCTGCTGTTCGTGGCGTCCAGGATCGCGGCGGTCAAGGACCTGCTTCCGGTGCTGGAGAAGGTGATGCAGACCGGCCGGCCGCTCGCGATCATCGCGGAGGACGTCGAGGGCGAGGCGCTGGCCACGCTGATCCTCAACAAGCTCAAGGGCACCTTCAGGTCCGTTGCGGTCAAGGCGCCCGGCTTCGGCGACCGTCGCGAGGCGATGCTGACCGACCTGGCGATCCTCACCGGCGGCGAGCTGATCTCGGAGAAGGTGGGCCTCAGGCTGGAGAACGTCGACCTGCCGCTGCTCGGCAGCGCGCGCAAGATCGTCGTGACCAAGGACGAGACCACCATCGTCGACGGCGGTGGCGAGGCCGACCGAATCGCGGGTCGGGTCAACCAGCTCCGCAGCGAGATCGAGCGGAGCGACTCCGACTACGACCGCGAGAAGCTTCAGGAGCGATTGGCCAAGCTCGCCGGCGGCGTCGCGGTGATCAAGGCAGGGGCCGCCACCGAGGTAGAACTCAAGGAACGCAAGCACCGCATCGAGGACGCCGTGCGCAACGCCAGGGCCGCCGTCGAGGAGGGCCTGGTCGCCGGCGGCGGCGCGGCGCTGGTCCAGGCGGGCGCAGGCCTGCCCGAGAGCCTCGGCCTGACCGGCGACGAAGCCGTCGGCGCGAACATCGTCGCGGTCGCACTGGCCGCGCCGCTCAAGCAGATCGCCGTCAACGCGGGCCACGAGGGCGGCGTCGTCGCGGACCGGGTTCGCGGCCTGCCGGCCGGTCACGGCCTCGACGCCGCCACCGGCCAGTACGTCGACCTGATCGCGGCGGGGATCATCGACCCGGCCAAGGTCACCCGGTCGGCGTTGCAGAACGCCGCCTCCATCGCGGCCCTGTTCCTCACCACCGAGGCCGTCGTCGCCGACAGGCCGGAACGCAACCCGGCTCCGGCCGGCGATCCGACCGGCGGCATGGACTTCTGAGCCGGCCGAGCGTGCGACCCGGCTCGGTGGGCACTGCCACCGGGCCGGGTCAGGCCTGTCCCGTGAGCACCAGCCGTGCCAGCGCCACCACGCCGTCGGCCGCCCGTTCGAACGAGTAGTCCGCGCGCACCGCGCGGCGCAGGTCGGCGGCCAGCGGCGCGAGCAGCGCGTGCGCGAGGAACCCGGCGTCCAGGTCTGGCCGCGCCTGCGCGAGCAGCAGGCGGACGTGCTGGTGCCAGAACTGGTACGCGCCGATCCGGTAGCGGGCGCCGGGGGTGGCGGTCTCCGACAGGTGCACCAGGTCGAGGCTCGCCTCCAGCAGTTCCGCGTAGGCGGCCACGAACGCGCACAGCCGCTCCCCGGGCGGCGCCTCGGGTCCCAGCGGCGGCGGCCCGCTCAGGATCGCCTGCTGGAGCTCGCGCTCGCGGGCGTCCAGCAGCGCGGCGGCCAGCCCGGCCTTGTCGCCGAAGCGGCGGAACAGCGTGCCCTTGCCGACCCCGGCCTCGGCGGCGATCTGGTCCATCGACACCTCGGCGACGCCGAGCCGCCCGAACAGGGCAGCGGCGGCGTCCAGGATCCTGGCCCGGTTGCGCGCGGCGTCCGCCCGTTCCCTGCGCGGTTCGGGACCGATTTCCAGCGTCTGGCTGTCTTCGTCACCCACAGCAACGGGACTCTAGTCCGGTTCCGGGCGGTCGACCGGCCGACGCCGCGCCGGCCGCCGCGCACCGGCCGGAACTCGGCGGCGCTGGCATGATCGAGGCGACCGAGGAGGCTGCTGATGGACGTCGACGTGCGGGACGTGCCCGAGCAGAACCACTACGAGGCCACTGTGGACGGCGCGCACGCCGGACTCGCGGCCTACCACCGCACGAAGCGGGTGATCGTGTTCACCCACACCGAGGTGGACCCGGCCTTCGAGGGCAGGGGTGTCGGCGGCGCGCTGGCCCGCACGGCGCTGGACCAGGCGCGCGCCGACGGGCTCGAGGTGCTGCCGGTGTGCCCGTTCTTCAAGGCCTGGATCGACAAACACCCCGACTACGCCGACCTCGTGCACCACGTCCCGGCCAGCAGGGTCACGGACTGAGGGGACGGGTCATGAGCCTCACGCACTGCACCCCGAAGGTCGGCACCGCCAGGATCGCCGACTCGGCGGCCGTGCTCGGCACCGTCCTGCTCGGCGCGGACGTGATCATCGCGCAGGGCACCGTGCTGCGGTCCGTCGACGGCGCGGTGACGGTCGGGCACAACTCGGCGGTGCTGGAGAACTCCAGCGTCGTCGGCACACCGGACCATCCGGTGCGGATCGGCCAGCGAACCGTGTTCGGCCACCGCTGTCAGGTGCTCGGCGCGACCGTCGGCAACCTGTGCGAGATCGGCAACGGCTCGATCCTGCTGCCCGGCGCGCACCTCGGCGACGGCTGCGTGCTCGGCGAGGGCACGCTCGTCCCGGCCGGCACGCGCATCCCGGACAACTCGGTCGTCGTCGGCCGTCCAGGACACCTGATCAGGGTGGCGACCGACGAGGACCGCGCGCGGATCGCGAGCCTGCGCGAGAACCAGCTCGACCTGATCGACCAGCCACTGACCGAGGTCACCGGAAACGTGCCAGCGGGAGCCACCATGGGAACCCTGTACTCCCACCGCGACAAGAGCCCGGTCGTCGCCGATTCGGCGATCCTGTTGGACAGCGCGGAAATCACCGGCGACGTCCACATCGGACCGGACACGATCATCGGCGGCGGCGTCCGGATCATCGGCGACTCGCACGGCCCGGTCCGCATCGGCGCCCGGGTGCAGATCCTGGAGAACAGCGTGCTGCATCTGTTGCCGGACAACGAACTGGTCATCGAGGACGATGTGGTCATCGGGCCAGGTTCGATGATTCACGGCTGTCACATCGGCGCCGGCACCGTCGTCGAGCCCGCCGCGATCGTGTGCGACTGGAGCCGCGTCGGGCGGGAGTCGGTGATCGGCGCGGGGGCGTGCGTGAAGCAGCGCGCGGAGTTCCCGGAGCGCTCGGTGCTCGACGGCTTCCCCGCCAGGGTCGTCGGCACGCTGTCCGAACGTCCGCAGGTCCCGTCCTGGGGCGTCACCAGGCAGTCGCTCGGCTCGCTTGTCCGGTTGCGCTGACCGAACTGTCCGATAGCGCCGGCCGACCGGCTGGTAGCGCTAAGCCTTGCCCAGATTCAGCCTAAGCCTGTGTTAAGTATCACCGCTGAACAGTGATCCCAGTTACACCATGGTCAGGCACCTTCGTGGAAAGGGACGGCCATGGATGGGATCAACTTCGTTGTCGGCTACGTGCTGGCGGTGGTGGCGACCCTCCAGTGGGCGCGCGTGGTGCTTCGTCGGCCCGTGCCGTTGCGGTCCGACCGGGCAGCCGCGCCGCTCACCGTGGATGAGCTCGCCTGCCTCGCCGGGGGGACCGCGCGGGTCGTGGAGGCCGCGGTCGGCCGGCTGTTCGACGCGGGCACGCTGCGGTTCGGCCCCGCCGGCGTGCTGCGCGCCGCCGCCGGGGACGGCGCAGGCCGGGTCGAGGCCGCGGTGCTCGCCGAGGTCCGGCGCGGCTCGCACAGCACGGTCGCTGCGCTGGCGCACCGACTTGCGCACCACCGGGAGGTCGCCGCGATCAGCGCGCGGCTCGCGGAGCTCGGGCTGCTCGCCGGCGTGGAGCTGACCAGGGCGCGCCGCAGGATCGCGTTGCTGCCGCTGGCGTTCGTCACGCTGGTCGGCGTCGCCAGGGTGGTCGTGCAGGCGTTGACCGGGCGGGAGTTGTTGCTCCAGGCCGCGGTGTCGCTCGGCTTCGCCGCCGTGGTGCTGGTCGCCGTGGCGTGGCGGCCGGCCGCGCGGCGCACCAGGTTCGGCGAGGACGTGTTGACGCAGGCGCGGCGGCGCATCGGCCTGCGGGACTCGGTGAGCGCCGCCGAGTCGGTTGCCCTGTACGGGCTTCTCGGTCACCCCGATCCGCAGGTTCGCGGGGTCCTGCCGATCGCGGTGTGAGATTGGGGGTCGGCGTGGTGTCGGGGCGGCGGCCCCGGCACCACACCGTCACGTTTCGGGCTTGTGCGGGAATTGACGACCCTGTTCATGATCCGTTCCCGCCCCTAGAATCGGCACCCGTCGAGCGGCGGGCGGGCGCGGCCTGTGACGGCGCCGAAGCGGATGGGGGCTCGACATGGGGCTGAAGCGGACCGCTGCCGGGCTGGCCGTCGTGGTGGGCGGCGTCGTCGGGTTGTCGCTGATCTCGCGCGGCTGCCAGGCCTTCCTCAAGAGCGACGGCGCCACGGTTCAGGCGTACTACCACGCGATCGGCTCCGGCGACACGGCGAAGGCGTGCGGCCTGCTCGGGGACGCCGGCCGGGCGAAGCTCCAGGCCGAGCGGCAGGAACCGACCTGCGAGGACGCGGTCAGGAGCCTGACCGCGTCGCTCGACCAGGCGAAGCGGGACCAGCTCGTCAACGGTGAGATCACGGTCAACGACTCCGCGAGCACCTTCTCCCGCAAGGAGATCACCCTCACCGACGGCGACGTGCTCGGCTACGTCGTCATCGTCCTCGAGGTGCACAACGGTCGCGAGGCGATCACCGACTGGGGCCGGGAGTCGCAGCAGATCTTCTCGGGAGGCTGAGGGCTCCGGCGGGCCGTTTCACGCGGCCTTCCGATGGGCCGGGAGAATCCCACAGGTCAGTGACGGTATCCATTCGTTCCCTGGATATCCTCAAGGTGCCTACTTTACTGGAGTTAGTACAGACGCCAGGATGGTGATCACGGCCGGGCGGACCGCTCGGCCACCGAGGTTCAGGGAGTCATTGCGATGCTGGCCATCACGCAGAAGTCCTTCGGCGGACCCGAGGTGCTCGAGGTCGTCGAGGTGGACCGCCCGCAGCCCATGCCCACCGAGGTGCTGGTCCGGGTCAACGCGGTCAGCGTCAACCCGGTTGAGGCATACATCCGGTCAGGGGCGTTCCCGCTGCTCGGCGAGCCGCCGTTCACCCTCGGCTGGGACGTCTCCGGGGTCGTGGCCGAGGTCGGTCTCGGCGCGTCCCGGTTCGAGGTCGGCGACGAGGTATACGGGATGCCGTTCTTTCCCCGCGCCGCCAACGGGTACGCGGAGTATGTCGCCGCGCCGTCCCGGATGCTGGCGCGCAAGCCGGCCAACCTGGACCACGCGCACGCCGCCGCCCTGCCGTTGGTCGGGCTGACCGCGTGGCAGGGCCTGGTCGACTACGCCAAGGTCGAGGCGGGGCAGAAGGTGCTGATCCACGCGGCGGGTGGCGGGGTCGGGCACGTCGCGGTCCAGATCGCGAAGGCAAGGGGCGCCTACGTGATCGGCACGGCGAGCGCGGCCAAGCACAACTTCGTCCGCGAGCTGGGGGCCGACGAGGTGATCGACTACCGCGCGGTCGACTTTACCGACGTGGTGCGGGACGCGGACGTCGTGTACGACGTGATCGGCGGGGACTACGGCGAGCGCTCGCTTCGGTCGCTGCGGCCCGGCGGCGTGTTCGTCACGGCCGTGGACCACGGCAACGCCGAGCTGGCGGCGAAGGCCCGCGCGGCCGGGCTGCGGTTCGCCGGCGTCGGTGTCGAGCCCGACTACACCTCGTTGGAGCAGCTGACCGCGTTGGTCGAGGCGGGGAAGCTGCGGCCGTTCGTCGAGCATGTGTTGCCGTTCAAGGAGGTCGGGAAGGCGCACGAGCTGGTGGAGAGCGGAAGCACGCAGGGGAAGATCGTCCTGACGGTGTGAGCCCGAAGCGAGGGGCCGGCCGGGGCCGCACGGCAGTGCCAGGAGCTGCGGCAGCTCGTCTATGCCGCGCTGGTAGACGAGCCGCCGCGCTGATCACGCGGGCTGGGCGGCGAACAGGGCACGCAGCCGGTCGGCGCCGCCGCGTTCCAGCCAGGTGTCGAACGTGGTCAGGCCGGGGTACATCGCGCGCAGCGCCGGCAGGTCCACCCGCCAACCGCCCTTGACGGCGGCGAAGTCGTGCGCCGCCCGGAAGTTGTCGGCGTCGTACCCACCGCTCGCGACGAGCTGGTCGATGTCGGCCAGGGTGATCTGGTGGAAGGCGATGTCGCGCCCGGTGGCCCGCCTGATGGCCGTCGCCACCTGACGCGGAGTCGGGGTATCGCTGCCGAGTTCGATGGCCTGGCCGACGAAGCGATCCGGATCGTCGAAGGCCAGCGCGGCGAACGCGCCGATGTCGTCCGCCGCGACGAGCGGGGACGGGTGGTCCGGCCCGAAGAAACCGGACAGCACACCGGAACCGATGCCGTACCGCGGGCTCGCGTAGTTCTCCATGAACTGGACCGGGCGCAGGATCGTGGTGGGCAGGCCGAGCGTCCCGATGTGCTTCTCGATCTCCCACTTGGTTTCCCAGTGGCTGATGCCCGAGTCGCGCTCGGCCCCGGCGACCGAGGTGTAGACGAGGTGCGCCCCGACCGTCCTGGCCGCGTCGGCGACGTTCACGCCGAGGGTGATCTCCGAGCGGTCCTGGGGAGTGTCCGTGGCACGTTGCACGCTGAACACTCCGTGCGCGCCCTCGGCCGCGGCGTCCATGGTCGCGCGGTCGGCCATGTCGCCGACGACGAGTTCCGCGCCGAGCGCGTTCAGCGCGGTGGCCGCCGCGCTGTGCGCGTCGCGGACCAGGGCGCGCACGTGCCAGCCGCCGGCCAGTAGGTGCCGCGCGGCGGCGCCGCCCTGCTGGCCGGTCGCGCCGGTGACGAGCACGGTCTTCTGTGACGAGGGCATGGGTTCTCCTTCGGAGGTAGACTCCGGCCTCGATCCGGAGCACTGCTCCAGAACAATACGGAGCAGTGCTCCACTTGGCAACGGTGCTGGAGGGGACGAATGGCGACGACCGACGAGCCCGCGATGCGCGCGGACGCCCGCCGCAACTACGAGCGGGTGCTGGCCGCGGCCCGTGCCGTCTTCGCCGTACACGGCACGGAGGCCTCGCTGCGCGACGTGGCGCGCACCGCCGGCGTCGGCATCGGCACGCTCTACCGGCATTTCCCGACCCGCGAGGCGCTGCTGGAAGCCTTGCTGCGCAACGAGTTCGAGCAGCTGAGCGCGAAGGCGGACGGGCTGCTCGCCGACCCGTCGCCCGACGCCGCTCTGGTGAGCTGGCTGCGCGACTTCGCGACGGGTTCCACCACGTACCAAGGCCTGCCGGCCTCGGTGCTGGCCGCGCTGCACGACGACGGCTCCGAACTGCACGCCGCGTGCCTGGCCATGCGCGAGGTCGGGGCGCGGCTGCTGGCCCGCGCACAGGAGGCCGGGACCATCCGTGCCGACCTCGACATCGGGGAGCTGTTCGCCCTGACCGCCGCGCTGGCGTGGGTGAACGAGCAGGTCCCTGGCGAGGCCGACGTCACCGACCGCTTCCTGACCCTGGTTATGGAGGGGCTGCGAAGGTAAGCCGGAGTGTGCCAGGTTGCGCCGGTCGGATCGCGGTCCGCCGCGCCTGACCCGAACCAGCAACTGCCGCAGGTGAAAGCGCATTGCCCGCCTGGTTCGTCGTTTCGAACTCCGAGATCGTCATCGAGGCGCATACTCGACGCGACTGTCAGCGGCTACGGATTCAGGGGCGAACGCGGATGCTCGGCTTGGCGCGCAGGACGGCGATCCTCGCGATCGCCGCGATCGGACTCGTCGGCGCGGCGGGGTGCACCTCGTCGACCGGCGGGCAGGCCAGCGGGAGTTCCATGGTCGCCGCCCCGGCGGCCAAGGCGACCGCGCGGTTGCAGTGGCGTCCCGTCCTCAAGGTCGACGGTCCCTCGATGTCCGCCACCGCGCAGGTGCCCGGCCAGCAACTGGAGCAGGTGAAGGCGGAGCGGCAGAGCACCGACCCGGCAACGCAGTCGCGGTCGTTCGAGCAGCTCGACTGCCCCCGCATGACCTCCGATCCGCTGCTCGGTCATGACGATCCGGCGCTGCCGCTGGTCACCTGCGACACCGACAGCCGGTCCCGGTACCTGCTCGGTCCCGTCTTCCTCGACGGCACCGAGGTCAGCAGCGTGTCGATCGGCCATGGCCAGGACGGCAAGGACGTCGTCGACCTGAACTTCACCGCACAGGGGACGAAGACCTGGGCGGACTACACCACGAAGAACACGGGGGAGCAGGTCGCGATCGTCGTCGGCGCGCTCGTGGTGTCCGCTCCGCGCATCAACACGCCGATCGTCGGCGGTGCCACGCAGATCACCACCGGCGTCGGCCAGGACGCGCGGAGCCTGGTCGACAAGATCACCGCCAAGTGACCGCTCGACCCGTGCGGCTCGGCCCTGTGCCGTAACGCTTTGCCCCCCGTTCGCGACGGTGCCGATACCCGAACCCTGGGGACTCAGACGGACTGAAAAGGTTGGAATATCAGCTGAGTGCTTGAATCTCGGTCGCTAGCCTCTCCTGGCCAGCCGACCACGACGCCAATAGGGCTAGACCGTCCGCGGTCGCCGTGCCAGCGGGCGCGGTGTAGACGTTCAGGAGCAGGCCGGGTTCGGCAGGCATCTCCATCGACTCGACGTCCAGGTCGAGCTGGCCCACCACCGGATGGTGCACGCGCTTGCGTCCGGACCGGTGGAGCCGAACGTCCTGAGATGCCCACCGCTGCCGAAACAACTCACTGCACGTTGACAGTTCGCCGACCAGAGCGATCAGCTCCTCGTCGTGCGGATTGCGGCCGGCTTCCATGCGTAGCTTCGCGGCCGCGTCACCGGCAATGTGGTCGTAGTCGACAAAGAAGTCTCTGGCCGCCTCGGGAGCTAGATAGACGAACCGCGCTGTGTTCGCGGGCCGTCGCGGGTCGGCCAGCACCGGTGAGAACAGCGCGCGGGCAAGTTGATTCGTGGCGAGCACGTCATAACGTCGGTTACAGATCCAGGCCGGCGCGTCGGAGATGGCGTCGAGCACCTGTTGCAGCGTCGAGCGCACCGCCACGGCAGGCCTGCGCCGGCGTGTACCGCTGGGCGCCCCGGATTGGCGCGCGAGGTGGAACAGGTGGTCGCGCTCGGCCTCGTCGAGTTGCAAGGCAGAGGCCAACGCGTCGAGCACGCCATCGGACGCACCGGCGAGGCTGCCGCGCTCCATGCGCACGTAGTAGTCGACCGATACCCCTGCTAATAGAGCTACCTCTTCGCGACGCAGACCTTTGACCCGGCGGTTGCCGCCGTAGGCGGGCAGTCTGGCCCGCTCGGGCGTGATCCGCGCGCGACGGGAGCTCAGGAATTCCTTGATCTCAGTGCGTAGATCGATCGCGGCCACCTCGTCACCGTAGTCCCTGTCCGCAGGCGAAGGGAGGTACTGCTGGTACCCGAACGCCTGCGTTGAGCCCCGACTTGGAGATGTTCACGAGCGCCCGTAGGCCGCTGGCAAAGCCTCGCGCCTAGGTACCTGATGCGGTCGTGGCGATGCCGCCGTCGATGGGGATGATGGTGCCCGTGAGGTAAGAACCGGCCCGGCTGGCGAGGAACACGGCGATGCCTGCCATGTCGTCGTCGCGGCCGAGCCGGCGCAGAGGGGCCTTCGCCGCGATCGTGTCGCCGATGGCATCGAGCGTGGACGCCATCATCTGCGACGGGAACGGTCCCGGGGCTACCGCGTTCACCGTGACGTGCTGTGGACCCAGTTCTCTGGCAAGCACTCTGGTGAGTTGATGGAGTGCCGCTTTGCTGCTGGCGTACGAGTAGTTGGGCGACTCGGCGACGTGGATGCCTGCGATACTGCCGATGTTGATGATCCGCGCGGGATCATCGGCGGTGCCCGCCCTGCGCAGTGCGGGGAGCAGCGCCTGCACCAGCCAGAACGGCGACTTGAGGTTGAGGTCGATCACTGCGTCCCATGCCTCGTCCGGGAACGTCTCCAGCGGCTCGCGCCACATCGCTCCCGCGTTGTTGACGAGGATGTCCAGGCGTTCCGAGTCGACCTTGACAAGATCAGCGAGGCGCTGACACTCGTCATGCCTGGACAGATCGGCGGGGATTGCTTGAACGTCGCCGAATTCGGACAGTAGACGCTGTGCCTCCGCGCACGTG
Source organism: Solihabitans fulvus (assembly GCF_008386585.1). Lineage (GTDB taxonomy): Bacteria > Actinomycetota > Actinomycetes > Mycobacteriales > Pseudonocardiaceae > Solihabitans > Solihabitans fulvus. The sequence continues at coordinate 8,583 of NZ_VUOB01000001.1, read as the reverse complement.
TCTGCGTTGCGCGAGCTGATAACGACGCGGGCGCCCGCCTGGAGTAGGCCGCGCGCTATCATCATCCCAATGCCCCTGGTGCCGCCAGTGACAAGTGCGTACTTCCCACTCAGATCGAAAAGGTCTGCGTGAGTGGTGAACTGGTTGTCCGCCATTGGTCTTCGTCCCTTCTGCCGGGGAAGCATGTGCTGACACGGTCGCGCGTCCGGTCCCGTGGATCCATTACTTCTCCTCCGTGTAGCTGGACTCAAACAGGTTGACAGGCGTCCCGGAAGTCTGGGAGACCCTGGTGATACAGGTACTGTCAGAGCCACCCTTGTCTGGTGCGCTGGCTCACGCGGCCACAATCCCCTCCTGCACAATCACTTTCTCAATTGCCTTGATCTGTATTGCGACCCGGCATCGTCGAGTCCAGGTGCGACATAACGCGCGTTCCCAATCGACCTCCACCGTCCACAACACCCTGAACCCAGCAGGAGGCGCAGCGGCTCGCCGACCAGCTCAACCGCCACTGACCGCAGGCGCGCGGGCATGGGGGTGGCTGGCCGGCGGACGCCGGTGACCGGTCAGGCGTTGCCCGCGACGATCACGTCCAACGGGAGACGCGGGTCCGCGTCGAGCAGGGCGGGTAGGTCGGTCCTCGTGCCGGCCAGGAAACCCGCGGTCAGGTTCGCGAACGTCGAGACCGAATGAGCCACCTGGTACGGCGGCAGGCCGGCCTCGGTGAGGGCCGCGCGGGTGTCGCCGAGCGAGGCGGGCTCGTAGCGCACCTCCCTGCCGAGCGTCCTGGTCAACGCCTCGGCGATGTCCGCGCCGCCGATGGCCACCACACCGTCCAGTTCGTAGGTCCGGCCGGCGTGCCGGCTGCTGCGGTCCTCGGCAACGGCGGCCTGCGCCTCGGCGGCGACCAGCGCCGCGACGTCGGCGAGATCCTCCCTGGCCACCGCAGTGATCCGGCCGTCGCCCCACGGCGCGGTGAGCACGTCGGAGACCGTGGTCTGCACGGCGATCGCGCCGATCAGCTCGGCGTAGAGGCCGTTGCGCAGGATCGTGCTCGGCACGGTCGACGCGGCGAGGCGGCGCTCGGTCCAGCGGTGCGGGACCGCGAAGCTGAGGTGGTCGCCCGAGCCGGCGAGGCTGGTGTAGACGACGTGCCGCACGCCGGCCCGCTCGGCGGTCTCGACGGCCGCGTCGTGCCGCGCGATGACGACGTCGTCCTCCGCGTAGCCCGCCGAGATCAGCACGAGTACGTCGATGCCGGCGAACGCCTCGGTCAGCGTGCCGGGCCTGTCGAAGTCGACCGCCCGGACCGGGACATCGGTGTCGAGGTGCGACGGCGACCGTGTGCCGGCGACGACCTGGGCGGTGGCGGTGAGCCTGCGGACGATCAGACCGCCGAGCGCGCCCGACGCACCGGTAACGAGAATCACGACACTGGTCCCTTCGCTGACATGGCTTGGGTAGCGGGGTTCAGCATGGGTAGCGTCGATGCGGAGGGTAAGGAGGCACATCCATGTCAGTGGGGCACACCGCGGTAACCCCCGAGGTCGGCGCGCCGGTGGCGGTCGGCCCGTGTGGCGAGGACGACTGCGGAATCCGGGACGTGCTGGATCGCATCGGTGACAAGTGGACGGTGCTGGTCGTCGTGGAGCTGGCCAAGGGCGTACGCCGATTCCGCGAGTTGCAGCGGGCGATTCCCGGGATCTCCCAGCGGATGCTGACCCTCACCACGCGCCGGCTCTGGCGGGACGGGCTGGTCGAGCGGACCGTGTACCCGACGATTCCGCCGCAGGTCGAGTACCGGCTGACCGAGACGGGCCGGAGCCTGTCGGAGGCGATCCGTGCGCTGGCCGACTGGTCGCGCGAGCACAAGGACGCCATCGCCGGTGCCAGGGAACGCTGGGACGCCGAGCAGTCCTGAGGAGCGGAAGTCGCGCTGGGCATTGGTTTCCGGTCGCGCTGAGGCTAAGGTCGACGCGTGACTGCCGGGTCGGCCAACTGCCATATGCGCGAGTGCCACAAGCGGACGGGGTACCCGGCTAGTACTTGATCACCTGGCGGGCCCGTGGCCCGCCGAATCCACTGCGTTCCGCGAGTCGGAGTTCGCAGAGGAGAGGAGGTGATCATCATGTCCCGTCCGGATCAGGACGTCTGGGGCGATTTCGTCGCACGCCACGACGTTGGCGACGTCCTCGACGGAAGAGTGGTCAAGGTCGTGCCGTTCGGCGCCTTCGTCGAGGTCTCGCAGGGCGTCCACGGGTTGCTCGTGAGCAGGCCGCAGCCCGAGGCCGAGGCGAGTGTGTCGGTTCGCATCGCCGAGATCGACAACGACGGACAGCGGTTGCGGCTGACGCGGCCGTGACGTCGACCGTGCGGTGAGTGACCGGGGGTGGGCCCGCCCTCGGTCGCTCCAGGGCCGGGAGATCGAATACCTGCTGTTCTCGCCAGGTGAGTGCGATTAGCCTGGCCAGATGGTGTCGATGGACCACGTGCTCGCGTTCGGGTTGATGTCGTTCGTACTGATCGTCGTGCCTGGGCCGAGCGTGCTGTTCACGGTCAGCCGTGCACTGTCCGTCGGTCGGCGCGCGGCGCTGGTCACCGTGCTCGGCAACGCGCTCGGGGCCTGCACGCAGGTCGCGGCGGTCGCGTTCGGGGTCGGCGCGGTGGTGCAGGCGTCGGCGGCGATCTTCACGGCGGTCAAGGTCGTCGGCGCTGGATACCTGGTGTACCTGGGGGTTCAGGCGATCCGGCATCGGCGCGGGCTCGCCGAGTCGTTGAGCGCCACCGCCGCGCCGACGCGGACCGGGCGGGTGCTGCGCGAGGGCTACGTCGTCGGCGTCACCAACCCGAAGGGCATCGTGTTCCTGTCCGCCGTGCTGCCGCAGTTCGCGGACCGGTCGGCCGGCCAGGTGCCACTCCAGATGTTGCTGCTGGGCCTGGTGTTCATCGCGATCGCGATGACGTCGGACACCGTGTACGCGTTCGCGGCGGGGACGGCGCGCGAGTGGCTGGCCAGGTCGCCGCGCCGGTTGGCCGCGATCGGCGGTACCGGCGGCCTGATGATGATCGGCCTCGGTGCCAGCCTCGCCATGACCGGCCGCAAGGACTGACTCCGGCTACGGGACCAGCCGGTCGGTCTTGATCGCGGTCAGGAACGCGGTCAGTTCGGATGCCGCGAAGCTGAGCGTCGGGCCGTCGGGGTTCTTGGAGTCGCGAACGCCAATCGGCCCAGCAGTCGGGAACCGCACAGCGACGCAACTGCCGTTCTCGCCGCTGCGGCTACTGGTGCGCCATGTTCCGTTGCTGGCGGGCTTGGATGTGCTCACGCTGCCTCCTCCGGCCTACCTGATCAAGCGCTCGATCAGAGCTGAAGTCTCGCCCGGTGAGAGTGCGATTCGCTCCAGGCTCTGTGTGCTCATGCTATACGTGCGCACACGGTCGGAGTCGTTCACGAAGACCGCACCGTCCTGCATCTCGACATAGGAGATGGGGCGTGCGTCCGCGAACTCCAGGAGCATGAACTGCCCGGTCACGGCGGAGTGCGGGCCGCCTTCCGGCCGCATGACCTGGAGCGTGACGTTGGGCAGTTCGGCGAGCTTCAGCAGATGCAGATACTGGTCACGCAGGATCTCCTGATCGCCGACTCGGAGGTTCAGTGCCTGCTCGTTGAACACTGCGTGCAACTCCAGCGGTTCGTCCTTACTCAGCAGTCGAGCGCGTTGCATCCGAAACTCGACCAGGCGTTCGCTGTGGTCGGGCCGGACCCGACTGGCCGCGATGGTCAGCTCGCGCGCGTAGCTCTCGGTCTGGATCAGGCCGGGCAACAGGATGGGTTCGAAGACGAACTCGTTTCGCGCCAACGACTCCAGGCCGACCATGGTCCGCAGCCAGTCGGGCACCACATCGGTCCACGCACCCACCCAGGAACCTTCCTCGGCGCGACCCGTCAACGAGTTCAAGCGGTCGATGTCCTGGCGTTCCGCGCCGCACGCCTTGAGGATCTTGCTGATGTCGACCGGGTACTGGTTCAGCCGGCCGCTCTCCAGGTGGCCGAGCTTCGACTTGCTGATCTCCACCAGCCGCGAGAGGTCGGCCAGCGAGAGGTCCGCCGCGTTGCGGTAGTGCGCCAGCTCGGCTCCGATCAACCAGCGCAACGCCGAGGGACAGCTGTGGTCGGCCACCGAGTTCTCCGTTCCTGCCCTGTGATGTGTCGGACGCACCGTATCTGTCCGCACCGACACGCTCACCAAGCGTCACCGTATCGAGGGATGTACCTCGGGATACGTCTCCGGCTACGGTCGGGAACCATGTTCATCAGCGACAACACCGTGCACGTCAGCTCATACGCCGTCATCGCCGAAGGGGCCCCGATCCGCTGGGAGGTGACCGGCGACGACGAGGTCTCCGTGACCATCGGGCAGGAGAGCAGCATCCTCGGCATCTCCGAGACGGTGACCCTCGTGCTCCGCCGGGCCGGTCTGCACCGCATGATCCACGCTTTCGGCGCGGGCCTGCTGGCACTCACTCCTGTAGGCGGTACGCAAGAGCCGTGTGCCGACGGCCCCCGCTGACGGTCCGCACCGCCTGCCCGATGGCCTTGCGCGAACCGACCAGCACGACGAGCTTCTTCGCGCGCGTCACGGCCGTGTAGAGCAGGTTGCGCTGCAACATCATCCACGCGCTCGTCGTCACCGGGATCACCACGCACGGGTACTCGCTGCCCTGCGACCGGTGAATGGTCATCGCGTACGCGTGCACGAGTTCGTCCAACTCACCGAACTCGTAGTCGACCTCCTCGTCCTCGTCGGTCCGCACGGTCAGCTTCTGCTCCTCGGGGTTGAGCGCGATCACCACACCCAGCGTCCCGTTGAAGACCCCGTTCGCGCCCTTGTCGTAGTTGTTGCGGATCTGCGTCACCTTGTCGCCGAGCCGGAAGATCCGTCCGCCGAACCGGCGCTCCGGTAGGTCGGGTCGGGGCGGCGTCAACGCCTCCTGTAGCAACGTGTTCAGCGCGCCGGCACCCGCGGGCCCCCGGTGCATCGGCGCGAGCACCTGCACGTCGCGGCGCGCGTTGAGACCGAACTTCGCCGGAATCCGCCTGGCCACCACGTCGATGGTCATCGTCGCGGCGTCCTCGGTCTCCTCCACCGGGAACAGGAAGAAGTCCGACAGTCCCTCCGTCAGTGGGAACTCACCCTCGTTGATGCGGTGTGCGTTGGTGACCACGCCGGACTGCTGCGCCTGCCGGAAGATCTGCGTGAGCCGCACGTGCGGGATCGGCGTGCCGGCGGCGAGCAGATCGCGCAGCACCTCGCCCGCGCCCACCGACGGCAGCTGGTCGACGTCGCCGACCATGAGGACGTGCGCGCCGGGCGGGATTGCCTTGATGAGTTTGTTGGCCAGCAACAGGTCCACCATGGACGCCTCGTCGATGACGACCAGGTCCGCGTCCAGCGGGCGGTCGCGGTCGTACGCCGCGTCGCCGCCCGGCCTGAGTTCCAGCAGGCGGTGGATGGTGGACGCCTCGTGGCCGGTCAGCTCGGTGAGACGCTTGGCGGCTCGGCCGGTCGGCGCGGCGAGCACCACCTTGGCGCCCTTGGCCGCCGCCAGCGTGACGATCGACCGCACGGTGAAGCTCTTTCCGCAGCCGGGACCGCCGGTCAGCACCGCGACCTTCTGCGTCAGCGCCAGTCGCACGGCCTCCTGCTGCGCCGGGGCGAGGTCGGCGCTGGTCTGCGTGCGCAGCCAGGCGAGCGCCCGGTCCCAGTCGACCGAGGCGAACGCCGGCATGCGGTCGGACTTGTTGTGTAGCAACCGAAGTAGCTGGCCGGCGAGGGAGATCTCGGCGCGGTGGAACGGCACGAGGTAGATCGCGACCACGGGCTCCTCGGCGTCCTCGCCGGGCAACTCCTCGCGGACCACACCCTCCTCGACGACGAGTTCGGCCAGGCAGTCGATCACCGCGCCTGCGTCGACCTGGAGGATCTTGATGGCGTCGGCGATGAGCCGCTGCTCCGGCAGGAAGCAGTTGCCGTCCGAGGTCGCCTCGGAGAGGGTGAACTGAAGCCCCGCCTTGATCCGCTGCGGGCTGTCGTGCGGGATTCCCACCGCCTTCGCGATCGTGTCGGCGGTGCGAAAACCGATGCCCCACACGTCGGTGGCCAGCCGGTAGGGCTCCTTGCGGACGACGTCGATGGACTTGTCGGCGTAGGTCTTGTAGATCCGCACGGCGAGCGACGTGGACACGCCGACGCCCTGGAGGAAGACCATCACCTCCTTGATCGCCTTCTGTTCCTCCCACGCGTCGGCGATCAGCTTCGTGCGCTTGGGGCCGAGCTTGGGCACCTCGATCAGGCGCTCGGGAGTCTGCTCGATGACGTCGAGCGCGTCGACGCCGAAGTGCCCGACGATGCGGTCGGCCAGCACCGGCCCGATGCCCTTGATCAGCCCGGATCCGAGGTAGCGGCGGATGCCCTGGACCGTCGCGGGCAGCACCGTCGTGTAGTCCTCGACGTGGAACTGCTTGCCGTACTGGGGATGCGAGCCCCAGCGGCCGCGCATCCTGATCGACTCGCCGGGCTGCGCGCCGAGCAGCGCGCCGACGACCGTGACCAGGTCGCCACCCCCGCGTCCGGTGTCGACCTTGGCCACGGTGTAGCCGGTTTCCTCGTTGGCGAAGGTGATCCGCTCCAGCACGGCCTCGAGCACGGCATGCTGGAACGGTTCCTTCGCGGTCACCGCTGTTGCTTACCACACGGTGCTATGCGCGCATTTCGTAGGCCCCCGACAGCGCGGCGACCTGCTGCCACACGCGGTCGAACCGCTCAGCGTCCACGACGGGCTTGCGGACGTGCGCCAGTGCCCAGGACTGCTGGGCATCCGTCGAAGACGCCTTGCCGTGCAGGGCGACCGCGTAGCCGGAGAAGTCCCGCGCCAGCACGTCGAAGAGCTGGTCGAGCACGTCGCGGTGCAGCCCGGTCAGCTCGGCCTGCTCCAGGATCAACTGGCCGTAGACCACCAGCGTGAACAGGTGGCCGAGGTTGAGCAGGAAGTCGAGGTCGGCCTGCTGCCCCTCGTCGGGCGCCGCGTCGCGCAGCAGCGTCAGCAGGCCGCGCGCCTGCTCGTGGAACAGCGCCACGTTCGGCACGTCGGCGAACTGCCGGTAGGCGGCCTGCCAGTCGTGGAAGGTGACGCCGCCGAGGCCGCGCGCGGGCCCCTGCCGGAACAGGAACTCGTCGTCGGCCGGGTCGTGTCTGGTCGGCACGGCCGGGTACTCGCTCGGCGCGAACAGGTAGTTGGGCATGAACTTGAGCACCAGCGCGAGGTTCACGTGCACGGTGCCCTCCAGCTTGGGCAGCCCGCGGATCTCCCTGGTGGCCATGCGGAAGTAGGTGTCGCGCTCGAACCCCTTGGCCGCGATGACGTCCCACAGCAGGTCGATCACCCGCTCGCCCTCGGTGGTGACCTTCATCTTGGTCACCGGGTTGAACAGCAGGTAGCGCCGGTCGTCGGGGCCGGCCGAGCGGAAGTAGTCCACCGCGCGGTCGCTGAACAGCTTCATCGCGAGCAGCCGCGCGTAGGCGTCCACGAAGTTCTGCCGCACGTGGCCGAACTCGGTGACGCGCCTGCCGTACAGGACGCGGTTGTGCGCGTGCGTGATCGCCTCGTAGAAGGCGTGCTCGCTGATGCCGATCGAGCCGGTGCAGAGGTTGAACTTGCCGACGTTGACGGTGTTCAGCGCCGCGCTGAACGCCTCGGGCCCGGCGTGCAGGATGTCGTCGGCGGCCACCGGATAGTCGTTCAGCCGGAACTCGCTGACATACATCTGTGTCGCCACGACGTTCTGCACCAGCTCGAAGTTCGGGTGCTGGCTGTCGACGGCGAAGAACACGTATCCGTCCGCGCCCTCGACGTCGGCGCGGCGGCCGAACACCGAGACCATGCCGGCGACGTTGCCATTGCCGATGTAGTACTTGCCGCCGCTGGCACGGAATCCGCCGTTGCCGTCCGGCGTGAGGATCATGTCGGTTGAGTAGACGTCCGCGCCGTGGTCCTTTTCGGACAGGCCGAATGCGAACACCGCGCCGTCGTCGAGCAGTTCCGCGGCGCGCGCCTTCGCCTTGCCGTTGTCGCTCATCCAGATCGGGCCGAGGCCGAGGACGGTGACCTGCCAGGCGTACCAGTACTGGAGGCCGTAGAAGCCGAGGATCTCGCTGAGCGCGGCGTTGCGCGCGGTGTCCCAACGCTTGTTCGGGTCGCCGCCGCCCTCGGCGGCCGGCGTCTGGAAGGTGGCGAACAGCTTCTCCCGCCGCGCGAACTCGAGGAAGTCCGCGTACCAGGCGCGGTCGAGGTCGTCGGCGATGAGCGTGCGCTTGCCGCGCTCCTCGAACCAGTCGATGACCGCCCGCAGCAGCCGCCGGGACTCCGCGTCCAGGTGCTGGGGGTCGTAGGTGTTGGGGTGGAACAGCACCGTGGTGTCCTTCCGTCCTGGAGTCTCGGCGAGGCTCGGCGGAAGGCTACCAGTCAGTAACATGCCCGGCAGGTCAGCGCCACGGACACGTCCTAGAAGTGTCCTGAAGATCT